>CAVPYU010000005.1:0-738800 GCA_963710065.1 uncultured Thermoleophilia bacterium
ATTAGCCGTGCCATGGAACGATCCGGTGACGGTCAGATTGCTGCCGCTGACAGCAGCTGCTGTTAGCACAGGAAAATTGTCCAGGTTGTCTCGGTCCAGTATCACCGTCTCCAGCATCGTTGACGTCGACTCCATCCACACCCCTCGTAATTCCCCAGCTGGCCATTGCCATAGATCGCGTTACCTCGGATGGATGTGCCAGTGCCGGCGTCCAGGCGAATTCCATCCATCGCATTGAAAGCGATGACATTGGCTTGCCCGGCCAGGGTTGGCAGACCGTGGAATTGACAATTACTACTCCGCCCAGATGCCTGTCGCCGTGTTGCCCAGCTGGCTGGCGCCATCCGCAGCCACGCCGATGAAGTTCCCTTGGATGACTGTATTTGCAACTGTCGTTGATGCGCAAAGCCAGATTCCATGGCGCGCTGCCCCGAGATGACATTGTCGAGGATCTGCATTCCGTCTTGATTGTAAACTTGAATACCCGTTGTCGTGTTAAAACTGATTTGAGTCCTGTTGCATCGGTGCCGATGTAGTTGTTTTGAACGACATTACCGGTGGCGATGGGGCCAAATGTAAAGGTGACAAGGCCGCGACCGTCATTGCCACTGATCACATTGCGATCAGCTGCCGCGGGACCACCGACCAGAGTGTTGCTCGATCGCAATTGCAGGCCGGCGTCGCCGACTCCAAGACCAAGGCTGCCGGTGATGTCGGTACCCAGGAAGTTGCCTTGTATCTTGACACCGTCAGCTCCCGGCTCCACCATCACTTCCGCAAAATCAGAAAGTCGTTGATGGCCATTCCGCGAAGAACGCTTCCATCGCTGCCGTCAGGAAAGTCAAACCGCGATGACCATCGGTGCCAGAACTTGTCAGTTCAATTTTGAGATTCGCGTTTTGTCCCGCGTTCAGCGTGTTTGCCGACGCACCGAGCTGAGAATAGCCATTGATGATGGCGGTGCCAGTGATCGTCAATTCTGGCAAAGCGGAATTCAAATTGATCCTGAACCAGCTGTGCGGGGCATACGCGTAATCGGGATCAAAGTCCGTGATGTCGGCGTCTGATAAGGTCGTAGTAGCGACGATCGAGAGGGAATCCGCGACACCATCATCGCGATGATCAACGTGGTTGGCGTCGTTGGTTGGGAGATTCAATAGAATTACATCGGGCGTGACACCATTGGCCGTGTTATTCGCCGCCAGAATGGCTTCGCGGAGTGAGATCTTGCCATCTGCGCTTTCTTGCAGTTGAGATTTGTAATCGACCCTGTATTGCCATCGACGACATCGCTGGTCGTATCAACGATCCGCCCCCGCACCCCCCACGATGACATAAACGCTCTCGCTGGCGACTTGAGGCCCGCCGCTTCCGCTATTGCCCTGATCGTCGACCACAAAATTGATTGACGCGACTCCCGTAAAAGAAGTGGTCGGCGTGAACTTCAATCCCGAGATAGCATCGTTGATATCTTCCACCGTACCTGTGAAGACCATCGAGGCATCGTTGCTCCCGTCTCCCGACGTAAAGCTCAGACCGCCAAAATCGGCCAAACGCTGTCCGAAGATACCGTCGGTGTCACCATCCTGCGAGTTTCCACCGGTCCACACAACGACGGCGTTGCCGCTATCGCTCGAGTGCCACATCCGGCACATCCTGATCACCCGCCTTCTGTGAATTGAGACGAATTTCTCCGCCGACCGCTTGGCCCGCGCCATTAAAACGCTGACCGAAGACGCCTTCTCCGTTGCCGTGGGTCTGTTCCAGACCACCAAGAATTCGCCGCTTCCGTTCATATCCACTTGCGGCATAGACTCATTACCGACAGTTGTGGTATTGATGATAAAGCTTGCGCCTGTGGAAAGCCCGTGTTGTCAAACCGGCGTACCAACGATGGCTGTCCCACTGCCGTCTTCATTCACACTGCCAAACGACGACGAAATTGCCGGACGCGTCCATACCCACATCCGGGACATTTTGATCATTGAGCACTACGCTGTTTGCCAGAACTCGGTGCCGACCTTTGTCCCGTCAGCCAGGTAACGCTGGGCCAAGATGGCAGCTAACCACTTGGGTCTTTGCCACTCCAAACCACGATAAAGTCACCGTCACTATCGATGGCCACGGCCGGATCCTGCTGCGCCACCTGCCGTGACGGTGTTGACTCGGAATTCAGCCCAGGGCAATGCCGGAGTCGAACTGCTGAGCAAAAATGCCGGTCGAATCACCGTCTTGTCCGCCGCTTTGCCAGGCAATTACGAAGTTAACATCACTCATGGCGATGGCGGCTTTGTCATCACCCTGAGTATAGGAATTTGACCAACGTTTCGTCGGACAGAGCTGTTTCCATCTGGCAGCGAACAGTCGCGTGGAGAGCGCCATCGCCTTTAGTTATTGGATGTCGCTTTGCCACGCGACCGCAAGGCGAACTCAGCCAGGCATCCATTGCCACGACCGGCAGTTGTTGGTTGCTAATGGTGGTGGTATTCAGTTTGAAGTTCGCTACCGGACGCTTGACCGTAGGCGTTGTAACGTTCCGCATGATTGAAGCCGCCACCGTCTTGATTCTCGCTCTGCCACCACCACGTACTGTCCACTGGGTGCCGTGGCCACCGCGGCTTGCTGTTGATTGTCAGTGCTAAAGCTGTTGATCTGGAACTCGTCTAGAATAATATGCTGGCAGTTCGTTACCGGTCAACGTCGATCCGCTTCCAGGGCGACGAGCGGTTAGCGACTCGATCGTCCGCAAAATACCGGTTTTTCGAGCTTATGGCCGTCGATTGGATAGGCTCAGCCGGTTGGCTGCATGGTCGCGAATTCCGTTATCGCGCAGGCAAACGGATTTCTAACGTAGCTGCGACGTTGTCGATTCGCATTGCCGAGCATCAGCGGAAATCATCGGCGTTGTTCAGTATGTAGTTGAGCAACAGCACTTCGCGGTCATTTTTATCTTCGTAGAACGGTCCCTCGACGAAAGAGAATGGATATTCTTCCAGTTTCGCGATCTCGGATACCTGTTCATGCCGTTCGTCACTGTTTTCGCTGGGTGGATCGGTGCCAAACAGCTTCAATGCCTGGTCAAACAAATCCTTGTCACCTGTCGCACCGATGGCGACCAATCCGTCCGCAGCGTCGCGCCACTGGTCGCCGCTGCTATTCACGAAATATTGAAAAAAGCCACCGTTCTCAACTTCCGCAATCATCATTTTGACCGCCACTACATGCCTTTGTGGATCCGTCAATCCTTCCCAACCGACCGACTCAAGCCGATCCCAGGCAAACCCGATCGGATTTTCAAGACCCATCGCCAGCACTTTTGCCGCGGTTGCGTCTTCTCGAATTCGGTCCGAAGGATGCGTCAGCCATGGATCGATCACCTGGATTGACTTGCTTGCATCGACCGTTGCCAGCATCATCAACGCCTGCCCGACCACGCGGTAACCAGGATACTCGGCCGCATTGTCTTCCCAGTCTGCCAGGATCTTCAACAAATCCTGCTCGGCTACTTTGACATCGGCCAGTCGCAACGCCCTAAGCACTTCGTGAAGATTTTGCTGGTTGGCCCCGAGCCTTTCGGAAGACGTCAAGATGGAAACGGCCCTGGCTTTGTCGAGTCTCAACAGACACTCGGGAGCCTGGTCGTATCCCGACGCGGCGCGACGGTAGACCAGTGGAGCCACCGCGTCGAACGTGAGCTGCCGAAACGACTCGGACCCGCGATCGGCTTTCAAGGCCCGGAGAATTCCCATCATCCCGTAACTGCGAACGTAGTCGTCTTCATCATCCAGAAGTTGGCACAGCGGAGCAGCCGCATCGTCGGTTGCCATCGAGCCGAGCAACAGTGCGACTTGTTTGCGGATGTTCTTGTTATCATCGGTGACCAGCGGTAGCACCGCGGGTACTGCTTCCGGTGGGGCTAATTCCTCGAGACAGCTCAACACCCCGGCGATCGGCAACCGGCCCACGCCTGAACGTATCGTTTGGCGGTGGCTCCCGAAAGCGTGGGTCGCTAATAGCGGCCAATAACGCAGGAACGACTTGAGGGCCCGCTTCACAAATCGCTCGCGTCGGCGTTCCAAACTGATCGGGATCTTGCAGCAGCATTTCTACCAGGCGATGCGGAGATCGTTTTGCGAGGGCGGCGACTTCGGCGTCTCTCATGTCGAATTCGTCTTTGAGACTGAAGGCCAAAGTCGGGTTGCGAACGTAGTCCATAAATCCGAACACGGTTTCGGATCTTCGAAACATGGTCCGATAGAGCACAAATCCAACGGCGGCAACCGCCAGTAAAGCAATCGTAACCAGGAATAATTTCATGCTTCTTGCGTTAAGTCGAAAGCCTTACCTTTAGTCGATGAACCCTACAAGCGACTATCGCTCGCGTTCCACGCTGAGCGCGGTTACTGCTTCTGCAACCTTGGCAGGCCTGGTTTTTGCAGCCAGTTGAATTAGCACGTTGCTGGAATTTGGCAGGATATCAATCGTCGCACCGGAAGCGAGCAAGTTGTCGACTTCCATGACTTCCAGAACCGTATCGAGGATTTCGGGATCCTGTTTGGCAATCTCATTGAGTGCCTGGCCAACGATGCTCGGTCGAGCCGCCGCGGCCTCGGCCATTTTTTGTGAGACTTTGAATGCCGTTTCGCTCTTAATCAATCCCACGCGGTTTTCACCATCCTGCTTCATCGCGCTGGTGACCTGAACCAGACGTTTGACGACTTTCTCGGTGATGTTCTGAACCATGTGCACGTCGGTGAACTCGACCTTTCGGATATAGACGCTGCCCAGCTGGTAGCCCCATTTCTCTGATAACGGAGAAACGGTCTGGCGCACGGTGCGACTGAGGCTGTGCCGATCTTCCAGCATTTTTTCCATTTCCAGATTGCTGAGCGTCGAAATCGTGGAACTGGTCACGTTCGCCTGCAACGATCCATCCGGGTTGGCGTTGATAAACAGGTAGGAGACAGGATCCTTGACCTGCATCTCGTACCAGATCCCCACGCCCATTGGTGTTCCTTCTTCCGAGTTCACCATCTGGCTCCGCAGGTAATGTTGACGCAACGCCGTGTTGACGACGTATTTCTTACCAAAAAACGGAATCAGCACCGCTTTGAGACCATAGTGAGTTAGTGGGAAATTGCAGCCCGGGTTTATCAATCGTACCGATGACTTTTCCAAACAACGTGAACACATGGGATTCGCATTCTTTCACACAGGTATAAAGCCCGAAGAAACGCGACAATCCCAACAGAATTGGCAGAAATAGCAGTCCAGCAACGAATCCAGGTACGAAGAACATTATGCCGTCCCTCCTTTCTGATCGTTGGGGGTCGCTCCCTGGAACGATGCGATCGGCTCGCTGGTACAACGGCACACGCAGGTTGCGGAGGTAAGATTTCAGACAGGCAGAGCCGCCTTCGGTTTTAATCGTCGCAAGCGTCTTGGCCAGCTCTCGCAGCGGAGCGACCTCAGCCTGCGCGTTGTTGGTGGCGATTTCCACCGCGCGAGCACTCATCGTTATCTGCTGTTCGGCATCCGCACGGGCGGTGCTGATGTCGGCGGCGACTTGATTGCGTGTGCTGTTAATTGCCGAGAGCGCGCGATCGACTTCACGCGGCGGGTCGATCTCGGTGATTAGCGCTGCGTCCAGTTCGATCCCGTAGCGTCCGGTTGTCGAACGGCATTGTTCTTCCATGTATTGATTTAACAGTGGCAGGTTTTTTCGCAAGTCATTGATCGAGACACCTTCCGAAAGCTCGACGGCGCTGGTTTGAAGGGTGGCTTTTCCGGTTTCATCGATCTCGGCATCCGCCAGCAGGCTTTGTCCTTTCGGGTCGACGAAATTTGCGATCCTTTCGCGGAGCACCGAAACGAAGTAACCCATCACATGTTCCAGGGGACTGGCTACGCCAAACAGGTAGGGGTAGAGATTGTTTTCGCTAACGCGGTATCGGATTTGCCCGTTGACACCGGTGGTCAGGTTGTCCTTGGTAACCGCCTCAATCGTGTCCTGTGATTTGGTCGGATCCCAAGAAAGATCAACTGCCTGCGTGGCGACGCTGACTTTGTGAACCCGTTGCCAGGGAAATTTGAAATACGGACCTCCCGGCCCAACAACACGAACTTGCGGATACTCGTAGCGTTCCTTTTCGTCACTGCTCAAGGGGGGAGGGGCAGCCTTCTCCTGTAACCTTTGTACGGCCCCAAAGCTTGTCACAACGGCACGTTGATCGGGTCGCACGGTGTACAGGCAGCCGATCAGCACTCTGACGATCGCAAACGTGACGATGCCAGTAACAAAACCGAGAATCAATGTCATGTTGTTCCTCCAAAGGAAGCGGCGCGAGGCGAAAGTACCCAATCGGTTCGCGACAAGTTTGGGCTGACTAACCTGGTTGAACGATTATAACAAGTTACGAACGGCCGATTGACTCCGCAGGGCTCACAAAGCAATCATACGCCTTGGTCGCAGGCAGACGATGGAGTTCGGTTTCCCCATCTCAGCGGTCCAACAGGTTCAGCTTTTGCATCCATTCCTGCATGCGATCCGGCCAGCGGGTGACCGGCAAGTCAGTTTTACGCAGGCCGTAGCCGTGGCCTCCACTTTCATAGATGTGCAGCTCGGCGGAAATGTTGGCTTTTTTAAGTGCGATGTACATTTCGGCAACTCCGATCGAACGGTCTTCGTCATCGTGCGCGATGACCATGAATATGGGCGGGCATTCTTCGGTCAATTCCGCTTCCTCCGGCAGTCCGCTTGAGTAAATCGGTGCGGCAAAGTTAGGCCGAAAGGATGCAGAGTCATGTTCGTCCACAGGATCATACCGCCGCTTGGTGGACAGAGCGGCGTATTTGACCGGAGTGCCGCCTGCCGAAAAACCAATGATGCCGATCTTGTTTGGATCAATTCCAATTTCCCCCGCTCGACTTCGCACCAGACTCATCGCTCGCTGTCCATCTTGGGCCGCGGCCAGCCATTTTTTGTCGGGATGGCGAGCAGCGCCTGGTACTCGATACTTGAGGATAATCGCCGTAACGCCGATTGAGTTGAACCATTCTGCGACTTCGGTA
Source organism: uncultured Thermoleophilia bacterium (assembly GCA_963710065.1). Classification (GTDB taxonomy): domain Bacteria; phylum Actinomycetota; class Thermoleophilia; order Solirubrobacterales; family CAVPYU01; genus CAVPYU01. Next base: position 7,072 of record CAVPYU010000005.1, read on the forward strand.
CCTTCCAGATCGTAGGCCAGGATCCAATGCCCGCCTCCGGGTGCGATAACAATCGACGTCCCGGTGTCGATCGCAGGATCGGGTTTGTAGATTGTCAACGTGGGTACTGAGACATTGTGTAATCGGATCACGCGCTGTCCGGCAATGAGTTCATCGGCAGGAGTTGTCATATCGTATTCGGCGGGCAACTCTTTGATTTCGCCGGGTGCCTTGGCTGGCCAGAGATCCCAGATAATGGGCTCATTATCTGTCAGAACACCAAGCGGTGTTTCCTGTGCCTGCTCGCGTTGGGCGTCCAACCCTGGTTCTTGGATCGTCGCCTGTTGTGCTGCTAACGTCGCGCTGAGGAGGAAGAGGGCCGCAAAGGCATTTACGTTTCTAATGTTCATGGCATTTCCTGTATCAATCGGCACAACTGGGACCGGTCGCTGAAATGATGACCGCTCTTTGCAAATCGGTTGAAAGCGTCAGTTTTGTAAGGAGTTGTTTCTGGCAGCTAATTATGAGCTGATCAAGAGCGACTGTCATGAAGAAAAACGATATACTTGTTTGTTCTTCCGGCAAAATGGGGAAGGGCGGTCGCGCTGCTGTGGCCATGGGAAGCTGATGAATCAGGTAGCCGAACCTGCAAAAATTCGGATGATAAAGTGGCCTTTCGAAGTGTAGCCACTCCGGCTACTTCATGAGCACAGGTTTTGGGTGTTTCGAGTTCCCGAACACCCACAATTAACTGGCGGAGGGAGAGTGACTTCGAGTATGCGAGGTCGGTTTAATTTCTGGAGTAAACAATGATTCAAAGGTTGCAGCTTTTTTTGTTTACTGTTGGTCTTGATCGGCTTGACGGGTGATGCAGCCGGGCAAGAGCTTGAGTTTGTAGATTTGTTCAACGGCAAAGACTTGACTGGCTGGAGGGATGTGAACACATCGCCAGAGACCTGGTCGGTGAGCGATGGCATGTTGATTTGTTCGGGACAGCCCATCGGCGTGATGCGAACCGAAAAGCAGTATGAAAATTTCATTTTGCAAATCGAGTGGCGACACATGGAAGCCGGCGGCAATTCCGGAGTCTTCCTCTGGTGCGATGCCAACCCCGATGCCCGAAATCGGTTGCCGATGGGGATGGAAGTTCAGATGTTGGAACTGGACTGGGTGAACCAAAACAAACGCGCTGACGGTTCGCTACCGCCGATTGCCTACGTGCAAGGCGAACTGTTTGGCGCGGGCGGCATGACGGCAACTCCGGAAAATCCACGCGGACAGCGCAGCAAATCCGTCGAACATCGGTGCAAAGGCCAGGGAGAATGGAACAAGTATGTCGTCGTCGCGGTCGATGGAAACGTGAAGCTTTCGATCAACGGCAAGTTCGTCAATGGAATCCGTGATGCCTCCTTCAAGAAAGGTTACATTTGCCTTGAGTCGGAAGGTAAGGAAATTCACTTTCGCAACATTCGCATTATGGAATTGCCACCGGGGATGGCGGACGAGACAAATACCGTACCGGCAATTGATGAATGACGCTGCGAGGAAGCAAGGTTTTTGGAAAAAGAACTTTCAAGTGCCGTTTATCGCTGCACCCTCTGACGGCGATGTTGGGTGAGACCCGAAATAGGAGCGGTTCGCCGACGCCATTGTATCTGACGACTTGGCCTTACGGGCATTGCAACTGCTCAAAGACAATTTAAGGTGGTTACCGGCAAAGCATTCTTTAATGCCGTTTGTAGATTTCGTTTCGATTGACCAAGCCTTGAAAATATCTCTGTTTATTCCGTGCTTCATCGACCAGCTCCTGCCGCACGTCGGTGTGGCGATGGTCAATGTGCTGGAGCGTTTGGGTCACACGGTCGACTATCCGGAAGGTCAGACGTGTTGTGGCCAGCCGGCATTCAACATGGGGTACGAGGATCAGGCTCGGCAAGTCGCTCGGCATTTCCTGCAAACGTTTTCCGGTGCCGACCTGATCGGTGTTCCGTCAGCGTCCTGCACCACGATGGTGCGTGTTTTTTATCCCGAGTTGTTTGCCGACCGCGCCGAGCTCGAACAGGCTAGTCAGGTTGCCGAACGAACTTTTGAATTTAGCGAGTTGTTGGTCGATCAACTGAAAGTCACCGACGTGGGGGCGACGTTGAGAGGCAAAGCGACATTTCACGATGGCTGCCATGGACTGCGGGAGCTCGGGATCAAGTCGGCACCACGTGCTTTGTTGCAAAACGTAAACGGATTGGAATTGATTGAAATGGATGAAGCTGAATCCTGCTGCGGGTTTGGCGGTACGTTCAGTGTCAAATTCCCTCAGATCTCGACAACGATGGCCGACGTGAAACTGCACAGTTGTCAGCGGACGGGAGCCGACTACGTTGTTTCCTGCGATCCCAGTTGCTTGATGCAGTTGCAGGGATATTTCGATCGGCAAAAACAACCCTTTCGTTGCCTGCATTTGGCGGAGGTTCTTGACAGTCAATGAACGTCCCCTCCAAGCAGTTTCAAACTGACGCGACAAAGATGGCAGCCAATGAGGATCGCCGCAAGTTCCTGCGTTCGTCAATGCAGGCCTACTCGAAAGTCCGCCACAGTACGGAAGATCGATTCCATGATTATCAAACGGCGCGCATGATCGCCGCGGAGATCAAATGGAACGCGATTGAACACCTGGACCTTTACCTGGAGCAATTTGCGGACAATTTGGAAAAACGGGGAGCGACAGTCCACTGGTGTTCCAACGGCGAGCAGGCCCGTCAGGCAATATTATCGATCTGTCGGCAACACAACGCCAAAACAATCGTCAAAAGCAAATGCATGACGACCGAAGAAATTCATTTGAATGAGCTGTTGGAATCCGAGGGTTTCGAAGTTGTCGAATCGGACCTGGGTGAATTCATCGTCCAGTTAAGGAACGAGGCACCGTACCATTTTGTCTTTCCCGCGATGCATTTGAAACGAGAGGAAATCGGCGAACTGTTTTTCGAAAAACTCAAATCGGCAAAAACCGATGACCCGGAAGAGCTGACCATGATCGCGCGTCGCGTGCTCCGACAAAAGTATGTCGATGCAGATATCGGCATCAGCGGGGCTAATTTTGGGGTCGCCGAAACGGGGATGATCTCGATCACCGAGAACGAAGGCAACGCGCGACTGACGACGTCGCTACCCAAAGTTCATATTGCATTGATGGGCATTGAGAAAGTCATTCCGAAGCTGGAAGACCTGGGGATCTTGTTGCCAATCTTGGCTACGGCCGGCACGGGCCAGCACCTGACCTGCTATAACACGCAACTGGGTGGACCCCGGCAGGCAGACGAAATCGACGGTCCCCAGGAAATGCACGTCATCCTACTGGATAATCATCGAACTCAATTACTGGCCGACCCGGAACAACGGGATGCGTTGCGTTGTATTCGTTGTGGCGCGTGCCTGAACGTTTGTCCCGTCTTCAAAAATGTCGGTGGACATGCGTACGGCACGACTTACCAGGGACCCATTGGTTCGGTCATTACTCCGCACCTGCGTGGATTGAAATCATGGAAGCATTTGTCCCAGTCTTCGTCGTTGTGCGGTGCTTGCTCGGAAACGTGTCCCGTCAAAATTGACCTGCATCACCACCTGTTACGGAACCGGAGAAATTCCGTGACTCAAAAACAGGGTGGCATTTTGGAAAGGGTGGCGATGGCTGGGTTCGCGTTCATGATGCGAAGGCCGTGGCTTTATCGAATCACTGGTAAATTGGGAAGGTGGATGCATTGGATCACCAAACCGATTCACGGAACCATTGTCGATCCTTTTTACGCCTGGCGCAAAACGCGAGAGTTGCCGGGTCCGGCGAAACAGAGTTTCAAAGAATACTGGAGCCAACGAAGTTAGAGGCAGTTCGGCAATTCCGGGCATCCCGCGTGTGATAGGCCGAATCGCTTGAATCGTTCCACCCACCGGGACTGGGAAGTCTGTTGCAAATCATGACCGACGATACAAATCAAAAACGGGCGATCCTTAACCGAGTCCGCGAGGCACTACGACAGAAGTCCGATTCGCATGTTCGGAGCCGAAGCCTCTCGACCGGTCACGAACTTCCAGTCTTAAAGAACGCTGACGAAATTCTTACCAGGCGGTCAGAGTTTTTGCCGCCCGTCGGTAACCGTTTTGACGAACGGGTGGCCCTGTTTCGAGAACTCTCGGATCGGCTGCAAACGGAATTTGAGGTGGTCGATTCTGTCGACAGCGCTGCGGCCCAGATTGCGAAACTTGCCCAAGAAAACCATTGGCGTCGCGTGGCGTTTCACAATCACGAATTAGTGCAATCGGTAGTGTCCGGGCTGGACTTGGAGTTGTTTTCAACAGACGAGCCTTTTGATCCGCATGACCTGGAAACATGCGATGTGGGTATTTCGGGTTGCGAAGCCCTGATTGCACAAACCGCTAGTGTTTTGGTGACTTCGAAATCCTCCGGTGGTCGTGCGCTTTCCGTATTGCCACCCCACCATGTCGTGATCGCAACGAAAGCACAAATGCTCGGATCCATGGTGGACGGCTACCAATTGCTCCATGAGAAATATGGCCCGCATACCTGGCCAAGCTTTATTTCCTTTATTACCGGACCCAGTCGTACCGCCGACGTGGAGCGCAGTCCTGGTTCTCGGCGCACACGGCCCCAAACGTTTAACGGTTGTGTTGATTTAGACCGAGCTGCCGTCGTCTTGGGTAGCCGGATTGGCAACCATTCCGAGCACTCCGCGACATTCTGCTCAGTTTGAGTTGCTAAATCCGCTCCAGCATGAAGTAAGCGAGTGGGATGCGGAATGGGCCAATTCTGGCCACTGCTCGACCTAGTAGATGGTTGTCATCAATCTTGACTACCCGATCAACGATCAAACGGATGGGATCACCGCGGCGGTTGTCTCCGTCGCGATAATTGAACACAACACCGTGTTTGAATGCCCCGATGCCGCCAGCACCTTGAATCGCGAATTTTCCTCTTCGTTCCAGTCCATCCCAGGACCCAGGATCCGGTTTTGCCTGCCAACCGCAGCAACGAAGCAGATCGTTGGAAACCTGGTGTACCATGATATTGTCGCCTTTGAGCTCACAATTGACGGGCGTGATCTCTTTGACGAACTGTTTGTAGCCAACTAACGCGACGATTCCTTTGTTGACGCCGCGCCAATTGCCAACGAGGTCTTCGGAGCTGGGAGTTTGGCCCTGCATGAACATTCTTCGGTAGTCGATTAAGCGGAAGTTCCGGGTATCCATTAGATCGATCGCCTGCGAGTGGCCGGACCGGGACCCTCGTCGAAAGGGCTGGGCGAAAATTGGATCAACCGTCGTTGCAACAAGAGACAACGATCCTTTAAAGAATGCGTAACAGCTCACTGGTCAAGTGTTTGAGCGCGGACAATTTAACGGGGCTCAAGTTAGTTACCGAAACCGTGGGCTTGTACATGACTTCGGTTAAGTACAAGCGGTAGGAGAGCATTCTTAGGCCAGCGAAGCAGCGGCGGAAGCCAGCTGTGGAGGCCTGAGAAGTGAGAATGCCGGCATGAGTAACGAAAGAGAGGTGAGAATCCTCTCCACCGATTGCGTAAGGATTCCTGAGTAAAGTTCGTCTACTCAGGGTTAGTCGGGACCTAAGGCGAGGCCGAAAGGCGTAGCCGATGGATAACAGGTTGATATTCCTGTACCACGTTGTTTCCGTTATTACCAAAGGGGCGACGGGGAAGGGTAAGGGAACCCAGGCGATGGTTGACCTGGGGTAAGCATGTAGCTAGTCGTCACAGGCAAATCCGTGATGGCGTTTTAAAGCGAGGTGCGATGCCAGCTGGAACTATCCGGCCAGTCTCTGATCCCATGCCTCCAAGAAAAACCTCTAGGAAGGAAACGCGTGCCCGTACCAAAACCGACACAGGTACGCAGGTTGAAAATACCGAGGTGAGCGAGCGAACTCTCGTTAAGGAACTCGGCAAAATTGCCCCGTAACTTCGGGATAAGGGGTGCCCCGGTAGGGTGAAGCCTTTTACAGGTGAAGCCCGAGGGGGCCGCAGTGAATTGGCCCAAGCGACTGTTTATCAAAAACACAGGTCTCTGCTAAGTCGAAAGACGATGTATAGGGGCCGACGCCTGCCCGGTGCCGGAAGGTTACGCGGACGTGTTAGCTTTTATTAGCAAAGCACTGAAGCTAAGCCCCGGTAAACGGCGGCCGTAACTATAACGGTCCTAAGGTAGCGAAATTCCTTGTCGGGTAAGTTCCGACCTGCACGAATGGCGTAACGACTTGGGCGCTGTCTCAACGAGAGGCTCGGTGAAATTGTAGTATCGGTGAAGATGCCGATTACCTACGGCTAGACGGAAAGACCCCGTGAACCTTTACTGCAGCTTGATATTGGAGTCGGGGATATCCTGTTCAGAATAGGTGGGAGGCTTTGATGCAGCGGCGTTAGCCGCTGCGGAGCCAATCGTGAGATACCACCCTGGATATTCTTGGCTTCTAACACGTTACCGTTACCCGGTGCGTGAACAGTGTCAGGTGGGCAGTTTGACTGGGGCGGTCGCCTCCCAAAAAGTAACGGAGGCGTCCAAAGGTTCCCTCAGCACGGTCGGCAATCGTGCGTAGAGCGTAAAGGCATTAAGGGAGCTTGACTGCGAGACTGACAAGTCGAGCAGGTACGAAAGTAGGGCTTAGTGATCCGGCGGTTGCAAGTGGAAGCGCCGTCGCTCAACGGATAAAAGGTACTCCGGGGATAACAGGCTTATCGGGCCCAAGAGTCCATATCGACGGCCCGGTTTGGCACCTCGATGTCGGCTCGTCGCATCCTGGGGCTGAAGAAGGTCCCAAGGGTTGGGCTGTTCGCCCATTAAAGCGGCACGCGAGCTGGGTTCAGAACGTCGTGAGACAGTAAATGACCTTGCTGTCTTAAAATCTGGCTATATGCTGGAAACTCCGTCTTCTAGTCACCTGTAACGGATTTGTTACAGAAAATGACGAAGGAGTTAAGAATCTGGCGCTACCTTCTAGAAGTGGAAGGTGAAAATGCGACCAGTGCGGACAATCAGCAGGAAAGGCTAGGTTGGTATATCGCAGGCTACGTGGATGGAGAAGGTAGCTTCCATGTAGCACTGCAAAGGAACAACTCATGCAGAGTTGGTTTTCAGTTAGTTCCTGAGTTTCACGTAAGCCAGTCAGGTGAGCGTGGAGCTTTTCTGGAGACGATCAGAGAAACACTTGCATGTGGGTACATCAAAGAAAACCATGCATGTAATCCACGAGACTCAAGTCTTGTATACGTGGTAAAACGTAGAAAGGATCTTGTATCAAAGGTATTGCCTTTTTTCAGTCAATACCAACTGCTTTCTTCGAAGCAGCGTGAGTTTAAGGTGTTTGCGCAGATCGTTAATGAAATGGAGTATGGAAAACATCTCCAAGTGACTGGATTTGTGGAGCTAGCAAAACTTGCACTAAGTATGAACGGTGCGGGTAGATACAGAAAGCAGCCATGGGCTGATCGAATATCCAATCTAGAATCCTCAGAGACTATACGCCAGACATTCCTGAAGAGGGACTAATTGTCCGTTCTCAGGGTTGAAGATATAGTCCGAGCTGCATGGCGACATGTAGAGTCAGGCAGAAATGACCTGGCCACATCACTTTATGAATTGTGATGTAGTAACAATACTGTCGGTCCCTATCTGCCGTGGGCGTTGGAGAATTGAAGGGAGTCGTCTCTAGTACGAGAGGACCGAGATGAACGGACCTATGGTGTATCTGTTGTCCTGCCAAGGGCATTGCAGGTTAGCTACGTCCGGAAGGGATAACCGCTGAAAGCATCTAAGCGGGAAGCCCACCCTAAGATTAGTTCTCCCATCCCCTTGAGGGAGTAAGGCTCCTGGTAGACCACCAGGTTGATAGGCCGGATGTGTAAGTACAGCAATGTACTCAGCATACCGGTACTAATTGGCCGAGGGCTTGACGGATTTTTTTAATTGTCGATTTTGTGCCAGCTGTGTAGTTTTGAAGGCCTGCCCGGGAGCCGGTCTCCAAATATATCGGTGACAATTGCGAGGGTGTTACACCTCTTTCCATTCCGAACAGAGAAGTTAAGCCCCTCAGCGCCGATGGTACTTGGTGGGAGACTGCCTGGGAGAGTAGGTCGTCGCCGTTTTTTATTGAAAAGAGCCGCTTGATAAAAGCGGCTCTTTTTTACGTCCCGTGCTATGCCTCTGAGAGAGGTTCTGCTTGTTATGCCTCCACTTGCTCTTCGTCTTTGCTTGCTGACGCTGCAATTTTCTCGGCTAGATGGGCAGGTACTGGCTCGTAGCGAGCCAACTCCATCGTGTAGTCACCTCTGCCTGCGGTAAGAGAGCGTAGATCTGGCGCGTACTGAAGTAACTCTGACATCGGTACCTCTGCCTTGATCTCCGATGTCGAGCCCTTTGGCTCCATGCCGAGTGGCTTGCCACGTCTACCGCTGAGATCACCGATTACGTCTCCAACAGAATCTTCTGGCACGACTACCGTGACGATCATAATCGGCTCCAGCAGTACAGGAGACGCTTCACGCATTGCATTCTTGAAAGCCATGGAACCGGCTATTTTGAAAGCCATCTCTGATGAGTCCACTGCGTGATGAGAGCCGTCGTAGAGCCGAACTCGAACACCTTTAACCGGGTATCCGGCCACGTCGCCTTGCTCCATAGCTTCGATGATCCCCTTCTCCACGGCGGGGATATAGCTGGTCGGGATAACGCCACCCTTGATTGCGTTGACGAACTCGAAGTCCTCACCGTCCTCTAACGGCTCGATCTCGATAAAGCAGTCGCCGAACTGACCGCGGCCTCCAGTCTGTTTCTTGTAGCGGCCCTGAGCTTTTGACCCTGTGGTTATCGTCTCCTGGTAGGGCACGCGCGGCGGCTTCAGGATTACCTCAGCTCCGAAGCGTCGCTTCATGCGATCGACTATTACCTCGACATGCATCTGGGAAAGTCCTGCGAGTATCTGTTCGCCGGTCTGAGGGTCACGGTGCACGTCCAATGTTGGATCCTCCTCAGTGAAACGCCTGAGCGCGGTGAACGCCTTCTCCTCGTCACCCTTCGCTTTGGGTTCTATCGCAAAGGCCATAACCGGCGCAGGCAGATCGACCTTCGGAAACTTCAGAACCCGATTGGCGGTGCTCAAGACATCGCCGGCCTTGGTCTGTTTCAGCCTCGGGAGTGCACCGATGTCGCCAGGGCCGAACTCTGTAGCGTGTTCCATCTCTTTTCCCTGTAGTACCAACAGTTGACCCACTCGCTCCTTCGCATGCTCGCTTACGTTTGTGACGGACGAGTCACCGTGCATCGTGCCGGAGTAAATGCGGAACATATTCAGACGGCCTGCAAAGGGATCTGCTCGTGTCTTGAAGACGTAGGCGACAAGGTCTTTGTCTGCATCAGGCGATATTTCGATCGGCTCACCACTCTCATCTTCGACGGTTGTCGCACCCCTGTGCTCGGGTGACGGCAGGTCCTCTACTATCGAATCGAGCAGCCTGTCACTTCCCAAATTCATGGTTGCGACACCACAGACAACGGGGAAGATGCTGCCATCGGTGACACCTTTGTTAAGTGCCTCCACAATTTCATCGTGGGAGATCTCCTCGTCCTCGAGATAACGTTCCATCAGATCGTCGTCGTTCTCGGCCACTGAATCCATCAGCTGTTCACGATACTTCTCAGCCGTTTCACGGAGGTCGTCAGGTATATCGGTGGGTGTGGCGTTTGCTCTTTCTCCACTCTTGTACTCGAATCCCTTCATGTCGATAAGGTCGATTACGCCACGAACTTCGTGCTCCGACCCGATCGGGATCTCAGTAGGCACGACCGCGTTGCCGAACGACTCTCGGAGTGAATCCAAAGCGCTATAGAAATCTGCGCGCTCTCGATCCAGCATGTTTATGAAGATCAGCCGCGGCAGGCCCAATTCCTCGCATCTTTGCCAGAGCCGTTCAGTGTTTACCTCGACGCCCATCACACCGTTTACCACAAGAATTGCAGCGTCGCATACCTGCAGTGATCCCAGGACGTCTGCGACAAAACTTGGGTCACCGGGGGTATCGATCAGGTTGATCTTGGTGTCTTTCCAATCAAAAGAGGCCAAGCTTGCCTGAATAGACATCTCGCGCGTCTGTTCATCCTCTTCCGTATCAGACGCAGTTGAGCCGTCCCCGATCTTGCCAAACCGATTGATCGTGTTTGATTCAAACAGGAGTGCCTCATTCAAGGAAGTCTTGCCACTGCCACGGTGACCGATTAACGTAACGTTTCTTATGGCCTTAGCAGGCTTATAAGCCATGGATATACCCTTCGTCGCAGATCTCGCTCATGTAGCCCGTAGATTATCGTGACCTCGCGGATCTGCGCATCCTTGGTCAATAACCAGATACTCGTGAAGCTACGAGACGTAAAGCTTTGAGCTGCGATTTAACGGTCAAATGGTCTTTGAAATCGCTCTACTTCTTCTTGCGACTCTTCTTCTTTGGCGGTTTAACCTTCAGAGTCTTATTAGCCTTTGTGCTGCTCTCGACACCAACGACATCTTTCGTGGTAACCGTCGCGGTAGCCTTGAGGCGCTTTGACTTGTTTCGCTTTTTAAGGGCACGCACCGTCGTCTTTATCACCTTTGATGTGATACGCCTCGCTGCAACGCCTATCTTCTTTGACGAGGCCGCTCTTAGGCGGACAGTAATCGTCTGGGGCTTATTCACGACCTTCTCTGAAGTGTGCTTTGTCTTCGTCTTGGACTTCTTTGGGCTTACGTACTCGGTTTCCGATTCAGATTTGTTCTTACCCTTAGTAGCGAGTTTTGGGGCGATAGAGAACTTTTTCAAGCCCACCAAAAGCCGCTTCTTCTTGCCCTTTGCCACCCTGTAACGCTTGGTTGAGTAGAGTCTCAACGTTCCCTTGCAACGTTTGCCCGGCAGTGCATAGCAACGTACTCGCACCTTGACATAGTCTCTCTTTTTACCTTTTCGTTGATACTTAGCGCCCTTGAGTATCTGGACTTTCGACTTCAACGAGTCATCGGTCTTTGGGAGAAGACCAGAATCCTTCAGACTGTTCTTGTCAATTGGAGCAAGTCTCGTTCCAGGGCTTTGCGGGCTCGAGAAGCCCGGTGGCGAATTTGGATTGCTAGCTCCACCACCGTCGTTTTGGCGATCGAAGATCTCTCTGCAGATCCTGCGAGCCTCCGCGCTGCTAAAACTATCGCAAGGATTGTCCCTGTTCTCTCCATCGCCACCGTTACCATCGCCCCCTCCTGGTGGCTCAGGGTCCGGATCGTCGCCATCGCCGTCTGGATCGGGACGAACCTGACCAAGTGGCGCCTTCGGCCACCAGTTCGGGTTATCGAACGTTTGATCAGTTTCGGTTAAGGGGGTAGTAAACCAGTGCTGCTGTTCTGCCACATACTCTCTATAGAAGAGATTCTTGGGTGCGTCCGCTCCATCATTAATCTGACTCCTGGAAAAAACGATTCCAGATCCATCATCTAGCCAAGATGGTGATCCATCTACGGTGTTTCGGTCGCGAAGATACGGCTCGGTGCTCCTCAGATTCAAGTTATGGACGTAGAGGTCTTGTCTTTGTTCCTCTTCAGACTCCATACCATGTGAGAAGACAATACTTCCTCCACCAGGCGACCAAGCCGGGTTTGAGTTGAAGCCTATCCGTCTGTCTTCCCTTTGCACTCTGATACCGGTGCGCTCTAAATCAACGTGCAGCCTGCCCCGGTGACGCCGCAGTGCGACAACGGAAATCGTCGAGTATCCATGATGGATTCCTTCAGCGTCGCGGCGCGTATCCTGCCTTCTCTCGAAAGCGATTTTAGTTCCATCCAGTGACCACGCGGGGTTAGCAAACCTATAGTCATCGTCTAGCTCATACAGGAGAGTTGGAAGGTCTTCTGTTTTGTCACCTGTTTCTTCATCAACGGATATTTGATAAAGCCGGTTACCTCTTGCGAAAGCTACTTTTGAGCCGTCCGGTGACCATGCTGGATCGGTGTCAGATGGATTCTTTGTAATGTCGCGTTTGCCCGATCCGTTTTCTCGGATCGTGGAAATTCCTCTCATATCAACGGGTTCTGCTGCTTGTTGATCATGGTCGACGATCCATCTGAACCCAACTTGCTGATAGACGATGCGTAAGCCGTTGGGGGACCAGTCGGGGTTCCTTCCGTTTTGAACTACTGGATCTATTGAATGTCCGCCACTTCCTACGATAAGAATACGAGAATCATGGGGAACGCCGACAGAATCGTCGAACACAACTTTTCTGCCAAAAGAGTCAGAGGGAAAGGCTAGTAGAGCTGTGATAAGCAGTCCAAGTAGATATAAAGAAAAGCTTTTAAATGAAATCGTGTGAAACCGTCCCTGTGGTGTACTCATTCGTCCTCCATCTTGACGTTGACGTTAATGTGACTGTCTCTCACACGATTTCTTACGGCTTTGAGCAGGCGGCGCTGGATTTGAGTCGCGAATCACCCAGATTCACGCTGTGTACTACGCGAAGAGAGGCGGGTCGAATTAAGTGGCAGGTCTTAGTATGAGCCGCAAGTGAATGGAGTTCGTTCTTCCTTGCATTGAGCACGTCGCCTTGGCCAGGATACGCCGTTCATCTGCTTTGGCTCTGACTGACGGCATGCCGTCGTTGATCGATCGCAGTCGCTGTCTGTATCTTCGTCGGAGTTGTACTCACCCAACGTCGCAAACTCAACGGCCAGGTCGACGGTGCCAAGTAAGGCGTCTTTTGCTCTGTCTATGCGTGTAGCGAACATGTGTTCGTAATTTAGATCTTGTACCGGACGGAAAAACTGTATGAGCCTCTGGAATGTGTTCGTCAGTACATATTTGAGCACTTTTTGACTACTGGTCGTATGCTTATTTAGTAAGGACTGAGTAATAAAGCAGTGAATAGAACGTCAGTACATATGATGAGCTCGATTAGAAGGTTGAAGGCATACGTAGCGGGAGTGGTTGCCGCTGCATGGTCGCTACTTCTACCTGCCGTCGGATTTGCGGTGACCGGCGAGGAGTGCAACGAGAAGTTCACAGTAGGCAGCGATCAGTGGCGACAGTGCATAAGCGACGCAGCCAATCAAGGCATAGAGAGCCCGATAGACACGGGGATATGGGTTATCCCGATCGTGATAACTGTGGCGATAATGCTCCTCTACGCGGTCTTCTATACGCGAGTAGTCAAGAAGGCACGGCAGACGTGGAAAGAGCAGTCTCAAGCACAGTCCAAAAAATACGAATACGATCTCGAATCTGGGCAGTTAAAAAAGGTTGTGACGTTGAAGGAATCTGCTACAGATCAGACTGTCAACATCGGTGACATGAAGGGATCGGTGGAGATAGAAGTTGACGAATACGGTAGGCAGAGCACTGGCACTGACCGAAAGGGCGGTAGGAGGATTCCCTTCGTTACAGCCATGATCCTTCTGGTATCTCTTACACCACTGGCGGTAGGTGTCGCCCTGCTCCTAGATGGAAACAACGTAGGCGTATATGTAATACCGGGTTCCATACTCCTCTATTTGCTTCTGTCTGGGATCAGATCGATTGCTAGTGGAAGATTGGCAAAGCGTCGCGGAAGCGAAGAGTACTCGTACATAGATCAACAGCACTCCCGATGATCCCGAGCTAGACGGTAGGTCCCAAGGACTCCCAGATATCGATCTTCGTATCGACCCGCTCGATCACTTCGTTGGTGAACTCCGTGGTCGTGGTACTGCCTCCCAGGTCTGGTGTGCGAATGCCGGCAGCGGTCGCTTCCAGTGTCGATTCGTAGATTGCGCGGGAAGCCAGTTCAGCTCCCTCGACTCCTTTATCTGCCGCGTAGTTCAGCAGGGCGGCACCGGCGAGGATCATCGCCATCGGGTTTGCAATGTCTTTGCCCTCAAGTGCCGGTGCTGTGCCGTGGGGCGCCTCAGCCTGCACGACGGTTGGTCTGTAGTTATCGTCGAAGGCAAATAGCAGCGACTCGGCTCCGGCTATCGAGCCGAACATAGGCATAACAAGATCGGAGAGGCAGTCGCCGTCGCGATTGAGAGAGGGTATTACCAGTGGTGAGTCGACACCGGAAACCAGGCCGGCGTAGGTTGCGTCTATGAGCATCGGCGCATAGGCGACATCACTGTAGCGATCCGCTGCCGAATCGAGCTCCTCCTTAAGCATGCCCTCGTACACAGGGCTGACCGTGTACTTGGGCCCGCCGAATACACGGCCATTTATCTTTCTCGCAGTCTGGAAGCTGAACTCCGCAACCGCTCTGCATGTGGATCTAGAGATGTGCTCGGTTCTGTACGCGATCTCGTCACCGTCACTCATCTCGCGCCTCTCATCGGCGCCGTATGCACCGTCAACCGCCATACGCACGACAGCGATTGGATTGTGGATACCTGCCACAGTACGGACGCCGGGAAGGCGGCGCCCGGTGCGAAGAATCACCTTGCCGTCGACCATCTCTCGCAAGATTCGATTTGGGCTACCTACGTCTTCAGGGTCCTCCGGTGTGATGGTCGCAGCCTTGAGGGCGAACCCAGCGTCGATCATCGCCTTGGCTGCCTCGCCAAGCACTTTATTGTCGGTACTGCGACGATTCTCAAGTGAAAGATCGTGACGCTCAAACTCGGTATCGACCTTCGTGACTTCCGGTTTGAGAACGCGTAGTGCTTGCTCCAGCAGCTCCTGGCCGGTTTCGTCACCCTCTAATATGATGATTTTAAGTTCTGACATGGATCCTCATCGCCAATCTATTGAAAATCAATGATCAGCTGATTGACCAATATCGGCTTTTCGTACTGTGGAGTATGACCGGTGTTGTCAACGTAGCGAGTCTTTGAGCCCGGAACACCCGACTTGAACTTTTTTAGTGCCGCAGGATCGACAATCTGATCCTCTCGCCCATAGATGACCTGAAGTGGCTTCCCCGTCTTTTTAAGTCGCTCCGGCAGGTTCGTTTTTCCTAGATAACTACCGATTTCACTCTTCGAGTCCTTGATGGCGCTGTAGTTGAGATCAAAATAGTCGTCAACGAACTGGTCGGGAACTTTGTCATAACCCGGCGCGAAGGCCGATTTTAAGCTGCTCTTTACAACCGGCTTTGTAGCGATCGTACGCAGTCCGTGCCCTATAACCGGGACTAAGACCAGCCTTCCGAGGAATGGCAGCTTCCCATCGTCATCATCCGCCGGAGTCGCAATGATCGTGATCTGATCGACAAGCTTTGGATTCTGTTCGGCCAGCGCTGTCGCCACAACCCCGCCCATAGAGTGACCGACAACGTAAGCGTTAGATACCCCTTTCTCGTTGAGCGCAGAAGCAACCAGCTCGGCCTGGTTTTTCATCGAGTATCCAGACCTGGGTTTCTCGGATCCTCCGTGCCCCAGCAAATCTACGCGAATGACTCGGTGAGATCGTGCAAGCTCCGACACGTTTCGATTCCACCAGTGCATAGAGGCCGAATAGCCGTGGATCAATACGATCGGAGAACCTTTGCCATCTTCCCAGACTTGTAGGTCGCCTCCGGGCAAACTAACTATCTCTCCGATGTCTGCCTTGGCTGGATCGCTGTCGCGCTCTTGCACGATCGTGGCTGTCGCAAGAAGCACGGCAAGCAGCGCCACGATCCCTATCACGACTTTAAGCCAACGCCTTCTACCAGAACTTGCGGTAATCGGCCCAGGCTCTAGTTTCACATTGCTTGACATAGTTGATTGGTACTGTAATAGACGACAACAAGCAAGGCATGCTGAGGCGTGATGGAAAAATTCATAATAGAAGGTGGATATCCACTGACCGGAGAGGTGAGGCCGGTCGGAAACAAGAACGCAGCTCTTCCGATTCTTGCTGCGTCACTGCTTACAGAAGAAGAGCTAATTGTCGGCAACGTTCCAAGGATTAGGGATGTTGAGAGCATGCTGGAGCTCCTTGAATCGATCGGGGTGAAGGTTTCCTGGACCAGCTCAAACGAGGTCATCTTGAAAGCAGACGATGTAACTCCAGACGCGATAGACGAGCGTCTGGCAGATCGAATAAGAGCATCGTTTCTTGTTGCTGGCCCGATGCTCGCCAGATTTGGCAGCATCGAGATACCGACGCCTGGGGGTGACGTTATTGGAAGGCGTCGTCTCGATTCTCACCTGCACGCGTTCTCGGACCTGGGAGTAGAGGTCGAATTCGACAAGACATACAAGCTGAATGCACCTCAGGGCTTGAAGAGCTGTGAGATTTTCATGGATGAAGCAAGCGTCATGGCAACTGAGAATGCACTTATGGCAGCTGCCCTAACTCCGGGGAAAACGACGATCGGCAATGCTGCATGTGAGCCTCACGTGCAGTGCCTTGCTCGTCTGCTCACCTCGATGGGGGCGACGGTTGAGGGGATCGGTTCGAACGTAAT
Organism: uncultured Thermoleophilia bacterium; assembly: GCA_963710065.1. Lineage (GTDB taxonomy): Bacteria > Actinomycetota > Thermoleophilia > Solirubrobacterales > CAVPYU01 > CAVPYU01. Next base: position 23,491 of record CAVPYU010000005.1, read on the forward strand.
GACAGTCAATGGTGTGGAGAGGCTTTCCGGCACAAGGCACACGATATCGCCCGACCATATCGAGGTCGCGAGCTTTATGGCACTTGCGGCAGTGACCGGAGGTGAGTTGCGGATAAAAGAGACGAACCCGGACGATCTGAAGATGATTCGAATGGAATTTGGCCGCTTGGGGATGCGTTCGGATATTGAGGGAAAGGACGTTGTCATACCGCCCGAGCAGAGGCTGGTCGTCAAAGACGACATAGGTGGAGCAATCCCCAAGATAGACGACGGGACTTGGCCACAGTTTCCAGCCGACCTCACAAGCATCGCTCTTGCACTGGCCACACAGGCAGAGGGCACAGTGATGATATTTGAGAAGCTTTTTGAAAACCGACTGTTTTTTGTCGATAAGTTGATATCTATGGGTGCTCGAATCGTGCTTTGTGACCCGCACAGAGCGATCGTCAGCGGTCCGAGCCGACTTCACGGCGGCCGCATGGAAAGCCCAGACATTAGAGCAGGGATGGCGATGCTTATTGCGGCTCTATGCGCGCAGGGCAAGAGCGAGATCGGCAATATCGTCCAGATCGACCGTGGATACGAGAGGATCGATGAGCGTCTGCGTGATCTGGGTGCAAGGATCGAGCGAGTTGCCGCCGAACGGGTTACCGTCTAGCTTAAAGCCTTTGCTGATAGAAGGAGTCGTAGTTCAGAGAGATGCCGCACGGGCCGGTCGATTATCGTACCGGTGACACGATGTGAGGTCAGATAGGAAATGAACGAATACCCGATACCGACAGGAACAAGAGACGTTCTAACTGACGAGCTGGAAGAGCTTCGAGCGCTAACAAACAAGCTGCGAGAGGCTTTTGCGCGATGCAGCTATAAGGAGGTATCAACTCCGACACTCGAGTACGAGAACATCCTTACCCACGGAGACGAGCGCACCGCGGATATGAGCTACAGAGTCGTTGATGAGAAAGGAAACGTACTAGTACTTCGACCCGACATGACGGTTCCGATCGCCAGAATGGTTGCCACCAGATTCGCGAACGTGGAGCCGCCGTTCAGGTTTTCCACCATAGGAAGGATCTACAGATCCGTTAGGCCACTTCGTGGCCAGTTGCGAGAGTCGTTGCAAGCGGGCATAGAGTTGATCGGCGCGGACGGTGAAGAGGCCGACGTTGAGGTCCTGTCCGTCGTATGTGAGGCTCTGAAAAGCTCTGGATTGGAAAACTTCAAAGTGGGCCTAGGAGATGCTCGCCTATACAGGTCGCTACTCAAGGATTTGGATGTGCCCGAAGAGAACATTCTCCACGAACTGGAGACAAGGGACTTCGTTGGTCTCGAACGCGAGATAAGAGCGCTTGGGCTTGATGACGAGATGACGGAGCTGCTGGTCACATTGCCACAGATCAGAGGTGGAGTAGATGTATTGGAGCGCGCGGGTGGGGCTCAGAAGTGTGAGCAGTTCGCGCGAGCCCTGAAGTCGTTAAAACGATGTTATGAGCTTCTCGATAAGCAGGGATACGGGGATAGAGCGATATTTGACCTCGGTCTTGTTAAAGACCTCGGCTACTACACAGGCATCGTTTTTGAGATATACGATCCATCTCAAGGTTTGATGATCGGCGGTGGCGGCAGATACGACGATCTGCTGGGACGGTTCGGTAGAGATCTGCCCGCGGTGGGATTCGATATTTCGGTGGAGAGACTGAAGATGGCGACCGCGAAACGTGGGAGTTCCTGATGAATAGAGAAAATGAGCTAAGGATCGCTGTTCCAAGGGGTGCGCTATTTGAAGATACGGTAGATCTACTTCGTGGTCTCGGGCTGAAGACAGATGAGCTTACGTCGGATTCACGAAAGCTCATGTTCGACGATATGGGCGCGATCAAGGGTACGGACGCTGAGGTAAAGGTAGTAACCATACGTCCAAGCGACGTGCCGACCTATGTTGAATATGGAGCTGCGCATATAGGTATCACCGGCAAAGATGTGCTGGTTGAGCAACGTGAACATGACTTCTACGAATTTGTAGACCTGGGTTACGGGAAATGCAGTCTCGTATACGCAAAGCCAAAAGAGTCCGGGGATTTTGAGGTGCAGGAGAAAACTCTCGGAGCGATGCGGATTGCGACAAAGTACCCACGAGCAACGGCGCGATTCTTCGAACAGGCAGGTCGCCAGGTCGAGATAATCGAAGTGCGGGGATCGGTTGAGATAGCGCCCGCAGCAGGACTTGCCGAAGGAGTTGTCGATCTGACGGCTACGGGAAACACGCTGAAGGCAAACGGTTTAGAGGTGCGCGAAGAGATCGTGCAGTGCAGCGCAAGGCTGATAGCGAACGTTGTTGCGCACAAACTCAAAGGCGATTTGGTCGAGGAAGTATCGCGTCAGGCGAAGGAATTGCGTGATGAGGAGGTCGTCAGTGAGCGTAGTCGAGTTTGAGGTTACATCCACAGACGAGGCACATCTTCGTGACATCTCACGAAAGATAAGAGCGCTACAGCAGCCAAAGCCTGAGGTTGTAGGCCGCGTGGCAGAGATAGTCGAATCTGTAAGAGACGGGGGAGACTCGTCACTCATCGAGTTGATAGAGCGCTACGACGGAGTTCAGGTCGATTCATCATCGATATCGGTAGGTCGCGATGAGATGGTTGCAGCACTGGAGAACCTCGATTACGAGACAAGACAAGCTCTGGAAGTGGCAGCGAAGAACGTTCGTCAGGTAGCTGAGGCCGAGATTCTTAACGGTGACATAGATGTGGTGCTGGACCAGGGCCAAATGGTTACAAAGAGAGCTGTCGCTGTAAGAAAAGCGGCAGCGTATATCCCAGGTGGGAGAGCGCCGTACCCATCAACGGTCGTCATGACATGTGTACCTGCATCGGTGGCTGGTGTAAAAGATATGGCGATCTGTAGTCCTCCGAACGAGAGCGGACGAATTCCGAACTCAATTCTTGCTGCGGCCGCGATATGCGATGTCGACAGGGCCTACTGTATGGGTGGCGCACATGCGATAACGGCGCTGGCTCTTGGGACCGAGTCGGTTGAGCCGGTTGACGTCATCGTGGGTCCCGGTAATGCATATGTTCAGGAAGCGAAGAGACAGCTCTACGGTCAAGTTGGAATGGACAGCATTGCTGGCCCGAGCGAACTCTTTGTTATCGCGGATAAAGAGTGCAATATCGACGATGTCGCGCTAGATCTACTGGCTCAGTCTGAACACGGCCCCGAAAGTCTTTTGGTGCTGGCAGGGCCAGATAGCAAAGTCCTTGAGAGCGTCGTTAACAGAGTAAAAAACCTTCGGAGGTCGAGCCAGTCGGCAACAGAAGCGCCAATTGCGGTTGTAAAAACCGAAACGAACGAGTTAGCAGCGAGGCTTTCTGAAGAGTTGGCCCCAGAGCACCTGGAGTTGGCCTGTGCCGATTGTGAGGAGATCTCGCGTCTAGTCAGCACGGCCGGTTGTGTTTTTATAGGAAGGAATGGTGCAGCTGCATTCGGGGATTACGTGGCTGGATCAAATCACGTGCTTCCAACTGGGGGTGCGGCCAGATTCTCCAGCGCTTTGGCTCCGTCTGTTTTCACACGTACGATGAGCCTTGTGGCGATACCGGACAGTTCGGTCGAAGAACTTGTAGATTCGGGTGTACAGTTGGCACGAACCGAAGGGTTTGATCTTCACGCCGATTCGATGTTGAATAGGGCGAATCAAGAGAGAGATGATTGATGTCAGATAAGAGCGTAGAGAAAAGGAAGGCGCAGGTAACGCGCCATACAAAAGAGACCGATATATCGCTCGAAGTAACTCTGGACGGCAGCGGGAGCTGTTCCGCCAACACAGGCGTTGGCTTCCTAGATCACATGCTTGATCTATTTGCAAAGCACGGAAGTTTCGATCTCGAAATAAAAGCAAAGGGCGACCTGGAGACCGGCGCCCACCACACAGTTGAGGATATCGGCATTGTTCTTGGGCAGGCTTTTAACGATGCGCTTGACGACCGTTCTGGCATTAAAAGGTACGGAAGTGCAGAGATACCGATGGACGAGGCGATTGCACTCACGACGATTGACATAAGCGGGCGTCCACTCTGCTCCTTCGAGGCAGATCTGCCCGATGTATCGATCGCCGGCTTTGGCACAGAGTTGACGGAGGAGTTCTATCGGGCGTTTGCAAACAACGCAAAGATCACCTTGCACGTTAAAGTTCTAAAGGGCAAAAATGCGCATCACATGGTCGAGGCGACGTTTAAAAGTTTCGCTCGGGCGCTAAGCGCGGCAGTATCGATCGACCCTAACGAAAGTGGCGTGCCTAGCACTAAAGGCTATATATAGAAGTCTTTAAAAGGGATATGCGATGACGAAAATAGCGGTCGTTGACTACGGGATGGGAAATCTTCGCTCTGTGGAGAAGGCGATTCAACGTGTCGGTGGCAGCCCTGTGAGAACAAGCGACCAGGAAGCCATTCGTAATGCTCAGGGCCTTGTGCTGCCGGGCGTCGGGGCGTTCCGCAAGGCTATGCAAAATCTGCACGATCTGGAGCTCGACGGTCTACTTGTCGAGCGTCATTCAGCGGGAGTGCCGATAATGGGAATATGCCTCGGAATGCAGCTTCTGTTCGAATCTTCAAGTGAGGGAGAAGGTTCATCGGGGCTAGGCTTTCTCAGGGGCAGTGTTGAGAAGCTGAATGCCGGGGATCTCAAGGTGCCGCTGATCGGTTGGAGCCCTGTAGGGTGGAAAAAACAGTCACGATTAATTGACGGGTTGAGAGATGGAACCCCTTTCTACTTTGTTCATTCATATGCCCCTATCGCCTCTGAACCTGACGATGTCCTGGGAACCGCAGAATACGGAAGTGAGTTCGTCTGTGCGGTTGAGAGCGGGCAGCTTTTCGGCTTTCAGTTCCATCCTGAAAAATCATCCGACGATGGACTACATGTCTTGAAAAACTTTGTTGAAATTTGCGAGGAGGCTGACGGTTAGTGGATCTATATCCGGCCGTAGATATAAGAGATGGTAAGGCTGTGCGATTAGAGCAAGGCGACTTTGGTCGTGAGAAGGTGTATGACGAGGATCCGGTCGATGCTGCGCGTCGCTGGATCGACGCGGGTGCAGATCACCTGCACATGGTCGATCTCGACGGAGCACAGCAGGGCAGACCTGTGAATCTTGTAAAGATCGGTCAGGTTGCCCAATATGCGCAGGAGAGAGAAGTATTTGTTCAGGTGGGGGGCGGTCTGCGGACTTCAACAGACATTGCCTGGGTTTCACACACAGGTGTGGATCGACTTCTCTTAGGGAGTGCGGCCCTACTAAATACCGAGGTGCTAGAGAGCGCGTTAGCGAGTCTCGGAGACAAGGTCGCGGTATCGATAGATGCCAAGGACGGTGTAGTGATGGTGGATGGGTGGAACGAACAAGCCGAGCGAACCACTCAAGCTGCCTTTAAAGAGATGTGTGAAAAGGATGTGAAGCGCTTTGTCTTCACTTCCATAGCTCACGACGGAACGATGGAAGGACCGGACCTTGCTGAGATAGAGAGGGTCTCAAACGAGATCGAGGGTAGGTTTATATACGCCGGTGGCATCGGATCGGTCGAGCATCTAAAGAGCATCGCCGCGCTGGAGATCGAAAATCTAGACGGTGTGATAGTAGGAAAGGCACTTTACGAGGATAGATTCACGGTCGAGCAAGGCCGAGATGCGTTAAATGGCGCTTGATCACTTGTGGCTATCGACTAGGCTCCCGGCATATGAGCGCAGAGAAGCTGACCGATCACATTACGCGCCTAACATTTAAAAAGCTGTACCCCGTATTTGTATGGGCTGTATCTTGTGAAGACGACGGATATCTGCTCGTTGACACCGGATTTAAAAACTCAGATGTCGAGCTGGCGTTGAAAGGAGCAGGCTTTGATGGGGCGCCGAAAGCGATCGTCATTACCCACTGCCACCTAGACCACACCGGCAGTGCAGCTGCACTTGCAAGAAAATGGAAAGTTCCTGTCGTTGCATCTGCTGTCGAGGCCCCGTTCATTGACAGCAGCCAAAAACTAAGCGATCAGGCGAGTGGGTAGTGGGTCAGTTTCATTCTTCACCACGCGGGAACGGGCGAACAAGGTAATACGCAGCGATCCACTCCAATGAGCCGAAACGAACCAACAAATGGATCACCATGACTTCCAACCCCTTGAGGGTGACTTCAAAGTTTAGTTCCCTGGCCCCTTCGAGCATCACGATGTCGTTGTCGATGGATGGCGAGTACCGTTTCTTCAGGCTCACATGTTTGCCGAGGTTCGCATCGGACCGGACGTCAGTTCGACCCATCCGCACCAACGGCTAGTTTCTGTGTGGGCACGTTCGTCGTGGCCGGTATTTCGCTTGGCTTGGCCGCCCCTCGCCAGCGCAAGCGGTTTTTAGGCCCGGCCAATTTGTACTTGGCATAATCCAACATGCTGGTCTCGCTACCATGAGATCTAAGACCAAGCGCTCCGTATTTTCTTGGCCTTACGGCTCATGAAGACTGCTAATTTGACGCACAGTCAGGACAGTATATCCTCTCCTAACAAAATGAACAGTCAGTACAGAAGATTGTACTTGAACGCCAAGATAGGCAATCTTATGAGCAGGAGACTTACCGACTCGCCGATGGCGTTGGCCCACACGCATCAATGAGAAAACGGAAGGTCCGTCAATGAAAGGCGTGCAGGACAACGCAGTGCCCAGAGGTGCGAAGGCAAGCTCTCGTCGGGGACTGCTGGCGCGAGTCGCGCTCTCCTGCGCGTCGAGGCCGAGGCTGGTTATCACCGCTTGGGTCGTTGCGGCGGCTCTGTTAGCTCTCGCGGGACAGAACGGCGCTTCCTCGCTTGAGACAAGCGACATCTTGATCGAGGGCACCCCGAGCGCGAACGCGGTCCAGCTCGAGCGGACCCGCTTCGGTGAGTCTCAGAGCTTGGCGGTGCTGCTTAAGGGAAGCGCAGCCCAGATTGAGCGCCACGGGCCCAAGGCGGTTAGGCGCCTAGAACACATCCAGCAGCTGAGTGTGCTTAGCCCGTGGTCGCCGAACGCCCCCGAAATCCTCAGACCAAAGAGAGGCCAAGCTCTGCTCATCCTCCAGGTCGCTCGACCATATAGTGTCACCGGCACGGAGACCGTCCCGGCCGTACGAGAGGAACTGCACAAGGTTTTGCCCGGGTCAATGAGATCCTACGTCACTGGGAACGCCGCGCTCGCCGGAGAGTTAAACCGCGTTGGCTTCGAGGCCGCGAGGACATCCGAGAGGATCGCCGCTCCGCTGCTTATCGTGATTCTCCTGCTTGTCTTCAGATCTCCAATCGCCGCGCTCATTCCGGGCCTGCTCGGCGTCGCGGCGATCATCTGCGGCGGCGGCATTGTCGCGTTGCTCTCGCGGATCATCGCGGTCGACGCCCTGGCGACGGTAACGATGTCGATGATGGGTCTCGCGCTCGGGGTCGACTACTCACTTTTGATCGTCTCACGATTCAGGGAGGAACTTGTGGCTGGCCGCTCCAGGTACGCTGCGCTGGAGAGAACGGCGGCGACGGCCGGGAGAACGGTGATCTTCGCTGGCTTGATCTTGGTCTTCGCGATGTTCGCGGCTCTCATTTTCGCGCCCCGCGGTATGATGACGTCGTCCACGGTGGGAGTGATCGGGGCGACCACGATCGCGACCGTGGGGTCGGCGACCTTGCTTCCCGCGCTTCTAGCGATCTTGGCCCCCTATCTCGAGCGCTGGCGCCTTGGAAGTAGAGTGCCTAGGGCTCAGATCGGTAGCGTCGTGAAGCGCTTGATAAGAAGGCCCGCGGTAGTGACGATCGCTATCGTGGTTCCCCTGCTAGCCCTCTCGGGCGCAGCTTTCGGACTTGAGCTTGGGGCGCCCGCCGCGAACGCCCTGCCAGACGACAACCCTGTGAGAGGGGAGTACAACGAGATAAAAAAGCAGGTAGGCGGCGGCTGGACGGCTCCTTTCACGATAATCGCGGTCGCGGAGGATGGGCCGATCACCCAGAGAAAGCGCCTCGCCGCTCTCGATAGATTCCAGAGGCGTCTCACAGGTCAGCAGGGTGTGGCTAACGTGTTGGGGCTGGCAGCGTTTAACGCAGAATCGAAGAAGCTGACGAAGGCGGTCGACGATCTGGCACCACAGCATAAGGGCCAGGAGAAGCTGGACGGGGGTCTGGGAGACACCGAGAGCGGCATGGTAGAGAAGGTCGGTCGGTTCGACCAAGGCGACGGACCCGCCGACGCGACCGAGCAGCAGGCGAGTACCTTGAAGTCGGGCTACTTCTTGCTGGCAGGCATTGAAGGGGGAGACCCCGACGAGCAAGAAGGTACGGCGTTTACGCTCAATTTGAACAAGGGGGGCTCGGCGGCGCGGATCATGGTCATCCCGGGCGGAGATGAGCCAGAAACCGGCCAGGCCGACGCGGGGCCGGCGGATGTGAGAAAGTTGAGCGAGCTCAGCACGCGGTTAAAGAAGATGACCCTGAAGCTGGCCGATGAGCTCGATGCCGAGACGGCGGTGGGCGGGCGCGGCTCCGTGCTCACGGACTTCGTCGAGACGGCCAACGGCTCGATCCTCCCGTTGATGGTGACTCTCGTTGCAGTTGCACTCCTGCTTTTGACGGTCGTCTTTCGCTCGCCGCTGTTAGCGGTTAAGGCCGTCGCGCTAAATCTTTTAACTGTTGGAGCGGCGCTTGGGGTGCTGATGCTGGTGACCACCGGCGAGGAGCCGCTGATCGGCGGGCCAGGGTTTTTAGATGCGATATCTCTCTTTAGCATCTTGACGATCGTCTTCGCGCTCTCAATCGACTACGAGGTCTTCATGATCACACGGATGCGCGAGGGCTACGTCAAGACCGGCACGACTGAGGGCGCGATAGCGTACGGAATCGATCACACCGCTCGCGTTATAACCGGCGCGGCGGCGATCATGATCGGTGTCTTCTTCGCCTTCGGGATAGCTGACTTCATGACAGTCAGAGCGCTCGGCGTCGGCACAGGCGTCGCCGTTTTCCTCGACGCTACCGTCGTGCGGCTCATCCTGCTGCCGGCGACGATGAAGCTCTTCGGACGCGCTAACTTTTGGATGCCGAGGTGGCTCGATCGTCTCCTGCCCAACATCGCGGTAGAAGGGAAGGTACGCCGATGAGCGCGCGCATCGCCAGTGGTCTTGCGACCGCTCGCGATTGTGAGTCGGGGGCGTCGCGCGATGAACTGAGCGAGGTTCGTCACCTCGGCTTTCCGCTTATCGAGCAGGTGAGGGGTCGCTGACTTGGTCATCCAAGTATGTCGCGGAAGTGTCAAGGCCGTTCGCAAGGAGCCTGAGCGCCTCGTCGATCTGGCTGCTCGAAGCCACCATGGGTGGCAGCAACCGGATGGTGTCCGTTGAGCTCAGACACGGCGAGACAAGTAGTCCTTGGTGTGCGAGCTCGATTAGGAGGGCGCCGGCGACTGCGGGGCTCACGCACTTCACGCCCCACAGCAACCCCGCACCCTGGATAGCGGCGATCGTGTCAGGATGCTCGATTGCGAGCGCTCGAAGGCCCCGCTCGAGCTGTATTGCGATCAATTGTGCTGCGGGCGCAGCCTCTTCGATCGTGTCAAGAGTGGCGAGCCCTGCGGCGCATGCAAGTGGGTGACCACCAAAGGTAGAGGTGTGCCACGTCGGATCGGAGGCAAGCGGCGCGTATAGTTCGTCGGTTGCCAGCATGGCGGATAGCGGGAGGATTGCTCCGCCGAGAGCCTTACCGAACAGCACAGCATCCGGGTCAAGATCTGCGTCGAGAGACGGGGAGAACGGTCCGCATCGCCGGAGCCCAGCCTGGACTTCGTCGCTGATCACAAATGCGTTAGCGCCGTGCGCATCGGATGCCCACCGCCGCAAGACTCTGAGGTCCAGGACGCGAGCACCTGCCTCACCTTGAATCGGCTCGAAGATCACGGCAGCGACGTCGCCTAGTTCGAGTTCGCGCATGACGGCGTCTGGATCAGTCGGATCGATGATCGTGACGTGATCGAGCAGCGGCTCCAATCCGCAGTGAAAGGCCGGGTTGTCGGTGATGGCAAGTGCGCCGAGCGTCTTTCCGTGGAAGGCGCGCTTGGCTGCCAGGATCCTCAGCCGACCACTGCTGCGGCGCGCGAGCTTGATCGCCACCTCAACAGCGTCCGCACCGTCGGTGCCAAGCCAAACGCGCTGCAGGTGCTGGTCCGTTCGCTCAACGAGCGTGGTGATAAGCTCCGCGACTACTGGATTGGCGAGGGTCCGAGTGGTAGTAGGCATTCGCTCGAGCTGATAGACAACGGCAGCTGTCACTGCGGGATGACGGTGACCGAGCAGTGTCACCGCGTAGGAGCCGAAGTCGAGCAGCTGGCGACCGTCAGAAAGTCGAACAATCGCCCCTAGCGCTTCGCTCTCGATCGCGCCGGCGCCCATTATCTTGGCACCGAGGGCCACGCCCGTTGCCACATGGCACCCCAGCGCAGCGAACGTTGCATCCGCGCTATTTGGCTCTTTTATCATGCCTCGACAGCGGTCTGTTCGATGCCGCGCAGCATCTCGATACAGTTGTCGGTGAGCGAGCGTTTGGCGACCGGGTTGAGCATCTCGGCTAGCAATGGGATACCGATCTCGAAGATGGCCTCAAACCGTACGCGGCAGAGTTTCGGTCCGCGCTCCTCTATTACCCACTGTCCATCGAAGAGGTCTAGATCGCCATTGAGTTGGTGGAAGCGGATCACGTGCGCGTCGTGGTCGAGGTGCTCTTCCTCCTCCCACTCGAGGATCGAACCCTTCAGGATTACCGACCATCCAGTGCGACGCGTCGTCGGGCTATCGTGCAGGAGCTTGACCCAACGTACACTCGTCATCGAGTCTGAGTAGCTGGCTACGTCGAGCACTGTCTCCCAAACGCGGGATACCTGTGCATGAATCTCAAGATCGACTGCGACTTTAGGAGGCAGAACTACCTCCGGTCCATTCACGCGGCAAGGGTCCCTCTTCGTCGACCGCGTCGAGCAGCTGCATCCAATCACGTGTAAGCGCGAGCGCCGGGAAATAGCCCTCCGGTGTGAGCGGGTCGGGAACATCACCGACGATCTCACGCACACGCTGTTGTAGTCGGATGGCGCGCTCGGCTAGCTCTTCGAGTGGCATATCGTCCTCGAGGCCGTCGATGAGCGCCCGGCACTCAGACACAAGCTCATGCCCTTCGATTTGCTTCAGCGCCCATGCGCCCCGCAGAATGGCAACGGGCACCGGCCTGTGGTAGCCGGTGGCCAGGGCGAGAATCACAGCGCAGTCTTCAGCGAGCTGGCGCGTGACATGCCGCGCAAGACCAACCTGACCGGCCGCGACCGCGCCCTCGAGATCCTCTGCCCACTGCGCTGCCGGAGGGCCCAAAAGCCACAGTGCCTGACTCCGGCACCAGGCGTATCGGCGCGCATCCATCTCAATTCTCTTCATGCTGCTTTCACCGTTGGATCATGTGTGAGTGAATCAATTGATATCCCGCGCTTCCAGCTCAGAGTCAGCATTCCGCGCAGGTGCAGTGCGATGCACAGCTTCTGCTGGTCCTCGTCACAGTCTTGGCACGGCCATGCGTCCTGATCGCCGAGAGCTGCCCAAGCTCGTTTCTCGTCGTCGTCCAGGCTCCAGAGTGCGCCCTGCTTGGCTAAAAGCAGGAAGTGCTCGGCACCAACCTCCATATACTGCAAATCGGCGTTGTTCCACTCCGCATATGCGCTGAGGCTCGCGAGGTCGAGGTCGAGACCGGTAAGTCGCTGGCAGGTCGCAAGCGCCGCCTGGACGAAATCGCCAGCATCTTTGCTGGAGGCTGGCAGGCGTCGGAACGGCGAGTAGGTAGGCCAAAGTTCGGGGAGGTCGTTGAGCAGCCGAGTCTGAAGCCACTTGTTATCGCAAAACGGGACGGCTAGACCTGCGACCGCAATCTGGAGTGCATCCTCGACAGCGAACCGTGCACTCGCGACTGCTGGCAGAGGGTTATCGGTGCTCATCGCGATCTGAGCCATGTAGATCGCCTCGCGCATTCGCTCCGCGTACTCCCGCATAACTATGTCGCCTGCTATATCGCGGTAGCTCCGCGTTGTTGCAGGACGCAGCGCAGGACCATCGAGCACAACTCCATATGCGAGACGGTGCAAAAGCTTAAGATCGGCCTGTTCAGAAACGGTACCGAAAGCGCCCTGGAAAGGCGCCTCGCTGGCGAGGCGGTCCTCCGCTCGTGCAAACAGTTCGTCGATCTCACATGCCATGAGTTTCCACACGTCGACACGCAAGCTTTTCAAGAAATGCTCAAGTGGCATCCGTGAGGAAGACTCGTTGGTCTCAGGACCGGCGAGCACGATATCGAGATCACTGCGCCCGTTCCCGAGACCGTAGGCGAGCGAGCCGCCTACAAGAACGGTATCGCTCGGGTCGCGCAAATAAGAGATGAGCTTCAGCACGCTGTCGATGTCGACACTGTGGTATTCCTGAAGCTTCTCCTCGAGTGCCGCTTGTCGTGCGGTTTCGCCGCTAGCGCTTAACTTGTGTGCTCCGCTGGTCAAGCTGCCGCCCTCCATGGTCGCAGCGGTAGAGATGCTTGGCGCTCGTGTGCATCAGCCCAGTACCGGACTGACGCCGTGATACTCGACTCGACGCAACGAACCGGATGCGTCGGTTGCAACCGCTTATTCACGGCGAGATAGGGATGGAAGCTAGACAGTAGCTCCAGTATATGCAGCTGGCGGCGGGTCAGCTCGTCACGTACGAACGGCAGAAAGAACCGCTCCCAGCTCTCCGCCGAGACTAGACGCGGTGACGCAAACGCCTCAAGCCCACGAACTTCTCGCCAATCATTTAGGGAGCCGGTGAGGAGACGTACGGCCTCCCCCACGCGTAGCGCGTGCTCACCGCCCGCGACAGTGAGCACCTCGTCTGACGGGCCTCTGTCGACAACAAGCTCGACCAACAGGGCTGCGAGATCGTCGACCGGGATGACCTCGAAATACGCTTCCGGGGAAGCTACGATCGCAGGAACCATGCTCGCGGTTAAGCAACGCAGAAGGGTGTACATACCCGCGAAGCGAGCAGCGCGTCCGTCGCAGCGGCGACCCATGATTAGGGGCGGTCGCACGATCGTGAGCTGCGGGAATATCAGGTGGGCGATCCGCTCGGCGTGTGCCTTGGACCACTCGTAAGTGTTTCGGTAGTCGGGGAGGGCCGTCGAAGCTGTACTGTCGCGCAGGCCGGTCGCAAATGCGGTCGAGACGTGGATGACGTGCGTCTGTTCAGAAACAAGTGGTGTAAGGGCCTCCACGGTGGCAACATTGGCACGAACCGCTTCGGAAGCCTTAAGCGTCCAGCGCGTATCGGCTGCAGTATGTACGATTACGTCCCACGGGCCACTCAGCTCGTGTGGCGGAGCGTGCGCCATGTCCCACGCAACGAGCCCGCCCGCGGTTGCTGAACGAGGCCGACTCGTTCCCACAACATCGACTGAGGCATCGTGAAGTTGGCTAAGCATTTCGAACCCCACGAGTCCGGCTGCGCCTGTTACGAGCACGCGCATCTCAGACCATGACTCCTGTACGCAATGTCGCCAACGGCTCTAGGTCATCAGCGAGCAACATCTCGCGTGTGAGGATTCTCTGGATCTTGCCACTGGTCGTCTTCGGTACGCTGCCGGCACCGACGAGCGTAATCCAGTGTGCTTGCATGTCAAGATCCGTGGCGAGCTTGCGCCGTGCTGCCTCTGCGATGTCATCCAAGCCGGCGTTGGTTGCGACATCGATCTCAAGCACCATGGCAACGCGAGTGTGTTCACCATTCTCAATCGAGAACGCAGCACTGCAGTGCTCGCGCAATGCACCGTGAGCGGCCTCGGCGCATTGCTCCAGGTCGTGTGGATGTACGTTGCGGCCATTGATGATTATAAGCTCCTTGATGCGCCCGGTGACAAACAGATCCTTGCCGTGGATCACACCAAGGTCTCCGCTGCGTAAGAAACGCGGGCCCTCGCTCTCGCTTGCGATTTGAGCGTGAAAGTCACGGGCAGTGACCTCCTCATCGGCCCAGTAGCCGCGCGCGACACTCGGCCCTGAGATCCAGATCTCACCGATCTGACCAGGCGCACAACGCCGTAGGGTGTTCGGATCAACGATCGCGACCTCGTGGTCGTCCCCGGGCTCACCGCAGCCCACAAGTGCCGTAACTGCTCGGCCCTCCTGTGACATGGCGACAACACCGTTCTCAAGTGCTTGAGTATCGAACCCTGCGAGTGTCGGGCCACCCTCGCGCTTGTTGCCAGTTACTAGTAGCGTGGCCTCGGCGAGCCCGTAGCAGGCGAGGAATGCTGAGCGCTGGAACCCGCATGATCTGAAGGTTTCGCTAAACGCCGTGATCGTGCTAGCGCGGATCGGCTCGGCGCCGTTGAACGCGGTGTCCCAGCAGGAGAGGTCGAGCTGTTCGCGTACCTCAGGGGGAATACGACTCACGCATCGGTCGTAGGCGAAGTTCGGGCCACCGCTAGCGGTGGCCCGGTGGTGCGAGATGGCCTGAAGCCACCGCTCAGGCCGCTTGATCACTGTGATCGGCGACATGAGGATGACAGGAAACCCGCTGTAGACACTCTGCATCAGCCCACCAATGAGCCCCATGTCGTGGTAAGGCGGTAGCCAGATTAGTAGCTTCGCTCCCCGATCTGAGGCTCCCACTGCGTCAAACCGACGGGCGATTAGTTCAAGATTCGAAGATAGGTTGGCGTGGGTCAACATCACACCACGCGGTAGTGCCGTAGAACCCGACGTGTACTGAAGAAAGGCAACGTCCTCGGCGCGCACCGACGGGATCGACCATACCACTTCCTCTTCATTGTCCGGTTCGGCGACAAACCATGTTGCCTCAGCAAGCGGTCCTTCAGCGAGCAGCGGCTGTGCAGCGTTGCGAATTTCGGGCGTACTGAGGACACCGGTGACCTTCGCATCGGCGGCAATTGCTAGCAAACGCGGTAATGTTCTATGTAATCGCTTGGGCTGCGGTGGAGCGGCTGAGACGCCGATCACGTTTGCGTAGAAGCAACCAAATAGCCCCTGTAGGTAATCCAATCCTGGTGGTAGTAAGAGCAGCACCCTTGCTCCAGGTGCCAGTCGCTCACGTAGCTGAGCTGCAAGCGCTTGGGAGCGTTTGTGTAACTCCGCGTACGTGAGCGTGGAATCAGGCTGTTCGCCGTCGGCCAAGAATGTGAACGCTCTCATATCTGGAGTCGTCGCAGCTCGTTGTGCGAGTGTCTCAGAGAGCGTGGCTGTCTTTGCGGTCATCACGTGCCTGTACCGATCTTCACCATGGACAACTGAGCAACGACTCGTTTCTCGACATCTGCAACGGTTTCTACGTCCAACACGTCTTCGTCAACAGCCACCAGATCGAAATGGTTCTCAAGCGCAACGATGAGTTCGACGAGTCGCAGAGAGTCATAGCCGAGGTCGATGACGATCAGTGTTTCCGTACTAATGGTGGCAGGCTGGATTGGTGCCAGTTCAAGGATTATGTCGCGCACATCCTCACGCACTCTTTGCTCGTGCATGATCAAACTCCCTGCGCTTCGGGGAGGATCGTCACTGTGCCAGCGCGCCCGTTGAGTTCGATCATGGCCCCATCGGGCACTGCACGCATCGCGTCCGCTACGCCAACAACAGTGGGAATTCCAAGTTCGCGTCCGATGATCGCAGTGTGCGAGAGCACGTTGCCCTTCTCGCTGACCAAACCACCGGCTGCGACCATGAGGAACACCCACCCTGGGTCAGTTGTCGATGCTACGAGGATCTCTCCATCGATCGTCATGCCAGCCACTGGGTTCTCGATCACCATGGCACGAGCCTGTACATGGCCGGGGCTGCATCCTGTCCCTTGTAGAGCAGCACTTTGATGGGCACGGTCGCGTCGGGGCGGACGTAACTCATCGAACGATAGGCTATGTACGATCCCGTGCGTCTCGATACGCGAAGGCGCTGATCGTTGCTTGGCACCCTCATACTCGCCACGCCGCAATGACGTGAGCTTGTTCAGATCGCGTGTAACGCTAGCGCCGCGCACCGTGTCTGCAACCTCTTGGACGGTCAGGAAGAACACGTCGTCGCGACGCTCAAGCAGTCCTTCTTGGACGAATCGCTGCCCCGTCTCGCGACAGATGCTCCGGAAGACGCCGGCCATCTGCCCACGTGTAAGGCGGATGTTTTCACGTGTATTCAAGCCGCTGCGACACTGTCGCAGCGCCCACGCGAAGAGCGTACGGCGTAGGGGTCGCCATCTGAGCTTGCTACGAACCGATCGCTCGGCGGTGCGGCGGATCAGCTGCTCGCGCGCCTCCATCGACTCAACATCCTGGCCACCACGAACGTAGTTCCGCAACATGACGATCACGGCGCTCGGGTCATCCATGAGCGTCGCCGTTTCAAGCTTGAGTTCGTTCAGTGTGCGGTCACCATAACGCGTCAGATGTGCGGCCAAGTCTCGTTGAAGCCACGCGAACGCGGGTTCCTGCTCGACTATGCTCCAGACTTCGGCGTCCGTGGTAGTGCTGTCGAAGAGTGTACGCGTTGCAGTATCAGCGCGAATGCGCTCGGCAATCCTCACCAGTGACCGCACTGGTTCGACGCTCTCCATGCCCGTCTCTCCGCAGAGAAGTTCATTTCGAAGTGCGACGGAATCTCCGAGGTCCCATGCATCAATGAGATGACCAAGTAGCCCATAGATCTGCTGGGTGAAGAAGTCGCTTATCGGCGCGACGGTCATCTTGTCGAAGAGGCGCTCGCTATATTGCTCAAGCTGGTCTACTAGCTCGTGAGCCTCAATATCTTCAACGCCACGCTCGTTGACCTGTTGCTTGATCTCGTCGAATACAACTCGGAAGGAACGCACTCTCGCCGAGATCCTGGCCCAAGCGAAAATAAGCCTTACGATGAAAAACACCTGTAGCGGTATCCACCGAAGCCTTTCACGCAGGCTGAGTCGTTGACTCTCGATAGGCCTAGGCTCAAAGCCCATCGCGTTCTCAAATGCCGGCAGTGCGCGTTCAATGCCCGGCAACTGTAGGAACATTCGGTACCAGTTGGACAGGTTGTAGTACATCCGTCCTTCGAGCAATCCGACGAGGTTTGAGTAGATGTCCCGGTTTCGCTCGACCATCGTACTCGGCGCACCGAATGCCCGCACGAGCCCGAGGAAGTTCACCTCGTAGGCACGTCGCATCAGCGAGAACGTTAACGGTGAGGTCAACCCTGGGTAACTTTCAACAATGTTGGAGTTGTCGAAAACGAGTGAACGGCCAGATATCGTTGTGATCGGCCGGGCCTGTAGCACGTAGAGTTGACCGTCAACGTCGATTGCCCATTCTACATCCTGCGGTGTCTTACGTGCGAGCGCCAGCGAGCGAGCAACCTTGGCAACCTTGCTGACGAGCCCGTCCTTTAAGGACGGGGTTTTCGCCTCGACGTTCGCAACGTTAGTGAGTAACGTTTCGCCGGGCTGGTTGGGATCGCGCACTACTGACTTGTACTTGTGCCGGATCGTCCGCTCTATGATCGTGCAACGAGAGTCAAGGACGTAGGTGTCGGTGTCGACTCGACCATCGACGATTCCCTCACCGAGTCCAAGGCCAGCGCTGATCAAGACACGGTCGGTTCGTCCGCTGTTCGGATCCGCGGTGAACGCTACCCCGGAGGCCTGGCTATCGACCATCAGCTGGATGACCACGCCCATGCGCGTAGCGTCCATCTCAATACATCGAACGCGCCGGTAGGTCAGTACGTTTGCCGAGAACGCTGAGGCGAAGCAATCGAGCACACGCTTCGACACTCTGTTTTCGGGTGTGCAAAGGAAGGAATCGAACTGACCCGCGAACGAATGACGCGGCGAGTCTTCACCAACCGAGGAGGAGCGCACGGCAAACAACGCATCGGAAGTGAACGCTGAGCTGAGCAACTCT
This sequence comes from uncultured Thermoleophilia bacterium, assembly GCA_963710065.1. Lineage (GTDB taxonomy): Bacteria > Actinomycetota > Thermoleophilia > Solirubrobacterales > CAVPYU01 > CAVPYU01. Next base: position 41,481 of record CAVPYU010000005.1, read on the forward strand.
GTGAGAGCGGTCAAGTCGCTGCTCGAGAGCCCGGTCTGCCGGATGTGCGCGCGGGCCTGTTCGCTGATTGCGAGCAGCTCTTTATGATCGCTTGGTGGATGCTGCAGCGTCATCTGAAGTTCGAGGGGCATCGAGTTCACGAGATCATCGAAGACGGCGGTCGAAACGCAGATAAACGCCGGCACAGGAAGGTCAGCGTCGGCGAGCGCGACCAGACCAGCAGCCTTACTGCCGATCTGCCCGGCATTGGCGTGATGCACTGCGGCAGGATCGAGCAACCGTGGGTGTGCGGTCTCAATCGAGTTCGACTCTAGCTGCGCAGAGGTCATCGGCGTGGCGCCCGGATGCTTCCATTAGCGGACTCCATCACCAATGTCGCGACATCTCCGCTACGACGGATGCGCTCAAGCGCATCCGTAAACCATGAGTCACATCGGTCGACCTCGTCCTCCTCGGTCAACTCGAAGAGGTGGGCAAGTGGCGCGAGTTGCGGTTCAACAGATTCGCTCGACCCGGACTCAACAATCGCTGAAAGCGTTGCCTCCATTGCGTACACTGCAGCTCGGAGCCCCTGGTTGGCGTAGATTACCATTGCGATGCCGGCGCTCTCTAGCTCGGTGAGCGTTACCCCGGTGTAGGTAGTCGGAATCACAATTAGCGGTATCTGCTGCCGCTCGGCTTTCCATACGCGGGCGAAATCGAGCACTTCATCGGGCTGATCGGACTTGGAGTGGATGACGATCGCATCGGCGCCGGCCTCGACATAGAGCCGAGCGCGCCTAAGCGCTTCCTCGACCGGCTTGCCGGCGAGCAGCGACTCAACGCGCGCGATCACGAGGAAGTTTGGATCTAGCTGGGTCACCTTGGCTAACCGAAGTTTCATCGCGAACTCGCACGGGTCGATCAGCTCCTGTCCCGGTAGGAAGCTATTGCGCTTGGGGTATAACTTGTCCTCGATGCAAATCGCTGCGACACCAGCTAGCTCGAATTCTTGGACAAGACGGCGTAGGTTACGCACCTCGCCAAAGCCTGTGTCGCAATCGGCGATCACTGGCAGGGTGGAGGAGCGAACGATAATGGCCGCTGCATCGCGGACTTCGGTGAGGGTGAGAATATTCGCGTCGGGCATGCCGTGCGAGGCCGCGATGCCAAGACCACTCGCCCACAGTGCGCTCATACCACAGCGCTCAGCGATGCGGGCGGAGAGACCGTCATGGACACCGCCAACGAGCAAGGTACTGCCGGAGGCAAGTGCCGCGCGCAAGACGGCGGCGGGGTTGCTCGTTGTATTTACGACCACAGTCGTGGGGTTTGACATGTCCAGGTCTGGGATATCACCATGAAGACGAAAACTAACAGGTAGACAAAGATATTGAAAAAACTGGGACGCAGAAGAACTTGTCCCTCATGTTTAGTTGGTGTCGTCCTGATTGCCGAACTCTCCGTCGCAATTGGTTTCTGCGAGTCGTTCCCGAGAGGCTGGTGCCGAGACGAAAGCACGGTGCCGTCCAAAATCTGCTCTCAGCTATAAGGAACAATGTGCCACCGGCAGCCATAAGGGGTTCGATTTCGCGCAAATCGCTCGATACGTTCAAGCATGTTTCGGAAGGGCGAGCCCTCTATTCCAACTAGTGGTTGGCACTGCTCTTGCGAAGAAAGTATGCTGCTTCCATGTCAATAAAAGCTAATCGGCTTGGCATAAGCTGAAGAAAAGGATTGACCCTTGCCGCTCGATAAGGTTGCTCAGCGGGGTCGACCTGTCCGCGTCTGCGAAGGCGGCTTCGTAATCCAGAGTTTGGATGCACTGTTCGGCTTGGACGGGAGCGACGCACTCGTCGATTTCGGGATCCATAGGAGTAGTGGCGCATGACGAACGATGATCGCGAAGTCTCGGCGATCCGTCTAGATCAGCGCGCACGCGAGGTTCGGGCGCTTGCGCTGAGGATGACTCACCACACAGGGCTTGGGCACGCTGCTGCCGACATGTCCGCAGCCGACATCCTCACTGTCCTCTACTGGGATGTGCTGAGTGTTGACCCCGACAATCCGCTCGATCCCGAGCGTGATCGCTTCATCTGCAGCAAGTCGCACGCTTCGGCGGCGCTGTACAGCGTCCTCAGCACCCGCGGGTATTTGATGCGAGAAGAGCTCATGACCTATGGACAGCCGCATTCGCGGCTTTGTGTAGCGGTCTCGAATCGACTGCTAGGTGTGGAGCTGAGCACCGGTGCGCTCGGACACGGACTTTCGTTCGCGGTTGGTGCTTCCCTCGCGGCACGACTCGACCATTCGCCACGACGCGTGGTGGTGCTCACCGGCGACGGCGAGTTGCAGGAGGGAAGCAACTGGGAGGCTGTCATGCTCGCTGGTACCCACGGGCTCGAAAACCTCTCGCTGGTGATTGACCGCAATCGCGTACAGAAGGGGGCAAGCACAGAGGAGATTAACGCGCTCGATCCGCTCGACGACAAACTCCGGGCATTCGGTTGGGGTGTTGTCATGGTGGATGGTCACGATACCGCAGCGCTCTCTACCGCATTCTCGGAGACGCCGTTCGAGACCGATCGACCATCGTGCCTCATCGCCGAGACGGTGAAGGGCAAGGGCATAACCTTCATGGAGCACGACCTCAGGTGGCACAGCAAACGTCTCACCGATGATCAGCTTTCGCAGGCGCTGGAAGAGGTTAGTAGATGACCACCACTGACCAGCTGGGTGATTGTGCCGAGGCGATGTCAGCGACGCTCCTCGAGTTGGCGATGGAGGATGAACGCATTGTCGTAGTCATCAATGACTCGACGGAGACACATCACGCGACCGCATTCCAAAAACGTTTCGGCGAGCGGATGTTCGATGTCGGAATCGCCGAGCAGAACATGGTCGGCGTAGCAGCCGGACTGGCGAACGCGGGTCGGATCCCGTTCGTGCACTCAGCGGCGTGTTTTCTCACGGCCCGGGCATTGGAGCAGATAAAGACTGACATCGCTTACTCGAACGCGAACGTAAAGCTGTGTGGCTTTGTGAGCGGGCTCGCCTATGGTGCGCTCGGCGGCACGCATCACTCGATCGAAGATCTAGCGTGGATGCGTGCAATTGCCAACCTCCGGGTGCTAGCGCCCGCGACGCCGAATGATACAGCTGGCGCGGTACGCGCGCTTGTGGACCTCGATGGCCCCGCGTTCGTCCGGGTGATCAGCAAGACCCCTGTGCCCGAGGTGTTCCCCGCCGACCACGAGTTCCACATCGCCTGCGCTGCAGTCTTGCGCGAGGGTCGAGATTTAACTCTAATCGGGACGGGGCTCATGAGCACGCGCCTGCTCGCTGCGGCTGAGCAGCTGGAGCAAGTTGGTGTCAGGGCCCGGGTATTGCATATGGGTACTGTTGCACCCATCGACGAGGACGCTGTTGCATCTGCCGCTAAGGAAACCGGTCGCTTGGTGGTGGCCGAGGATCATACGGTAGCTGGTGGTCTCGGCGGAGCCATCAGCGAAGTCGTGGTACGCACATATCCGGTGCCAGTATTATCGATCGGCGTCCCAGGCGTGTTTGCACCGATCGGGCCGGCGGACTGGCTGCACGAACATTTTGACCTGACCGTGAATCGACTAGCGGACCGTATTCTCCAATGGATGCAATGAACGGCGACGAACGTTTCCTCGGTGGGCGCGAGAGCCCACAGTTTTTCGTCGTCTCGGGACCTGGTGGGACAGGCAAGAGTACCGTCATTCGGCGCTGGTTGGCGGCAGACCCCAACCTCGGCTACGTGCGCAACTTCACAACGCGTCCGCGCCGCCCATCTGACCCTACGAGCGGCGTCAACGACGACGACTGGTTCAAATTCGTTTCGACCGCTGAGTTCCGACAGCTTATTGTGGACGGTTTCTTCGCTCAGTGGGCGAATGCCGCGAAGGGCTACGCGAGCGGTACGCCGCTGACCCCACTCAAGGAGGCAATCGAGGCGGGGCGCGACCTAGTCTTTGACTATACGCCGCAGCTGTTCCTAAACTTGCGTCGCCGTTTTCGTGAGCATGTCGTAGGCATTTTCTTAGTGCCTCCGACGTTCGGAGAGCTACGCCTGAGACTCGTACGGCGCGGAGACAATGGTGCGCAGCTCGATCTGAAGTGCCGCATGGCCCTGGATGATCTCGGCTTCATGGACGAGCATGACTACCTACTCGTCAATGAGGAGGTCGATCGGACAGTCGACGCGATGCAAGCGATTAGGCTTGCCGAAAAAGCGCGCATCGGCAACCTTGCTGGCCTGCGTGATACATATGAGGATCTGCCTGGGCCCAGCATGCTGTTCTACTATGACCCGTACGGGCAACGGCTCAATAACGTGCACTCGGAGGGACCGTGCAAGTAACCAGTATTGCGCCTGCGCTCACCCTCCTCGGCTGCGCGTCGTCGTCAGACGTAGATTTGTGCTTTGAGACCCGTCCGGCAATAATTGCAAAGAACCCAATCGATGGTATCGATATGAGCCAACCGGAATGCGGCCGACGTTCGTCTGTGGCGCGCAGGTGATGGGATGAGAGCGCTTGCAGCGGTTACGAGCGGTCTAATTGGCCAACCGATGTTCCAGCTGATGGAGGTTGCGCAAGAACTCGAGCGCTGTGGCGAGGATGTGCTGCACTTCGAAATCGGCGATCTTGACTTCGCATCGCCGGCGGCGGCCATCACAGCAGTTAAGGGTGCTCTCGACGCCGGTGAGACTGGATACGCTGACTCTCGCGGGCTGTATGAATTACGTGAGACTATCGCTGATCGGACGGAGCGGGCTCTGGGCTTTCGGCCATCACTCGCGCAGATCTTGGTGTGTCCGGCGAACGCGGTCGTGGACTTCGCTGTCCGGTGCGTCGCCGATCCGGGCGAGGAAGTTGTGATCCCTGACCCCTGCTTCCCTACATACCGAGCGGTGCTTTCTTACAATGGCGTTGTTGGCCGTGCAGTGCGGCTCGACGATAGCGCCGGCTTCCGCGTCAGCTCGGATCGGCTGCGGGCCGCGCTCTCACCGTTGACCCGCCTAATCATCATCAACTCTCCCAGTAACCCGACTGGCGGCTGCCTCGACGCCCGGACCGTTCGCGAGATCGCGCAGATCGCGAACGAGCATGATTGCTTCCTTCTGAGCGACGAGGTGTATGCGTCACTCATCTACAACGGAGAGCACCATTCGCCCACTGTCTACGACCAATGCGAGGAGCGCACAATCCTCCTGGGTAGCCTCTCGAAGTCACATGCGATGGCTGGTTGGCGGCTTGGCTACGCGATCGGGCCGGAGGTGCTGATCGAGAAGATGGGGCTGTTGCAGCAGACGATTCTCTCATGCCTGCCACCCTTCACGCAGCGAGGCGGTATTGTCGCGCTTGAGCAAAGTGAAGCCGTGACCGAGCGCATCGCTCCTGTGCTGCGCGATCGGCGCGACGCACTCGTTTCCGGCCTGCGCACACTACCGGGTCTCGACTGCAGCATGCCAAAGGGTGGCTTCTATGCTTTCGCGCGGCTAACCCACCCCGAAATGAGTGACGTGGAATATGCCGAAAAACTGCTCGCTGAAGAAGCTGTTTGCCTGGTGCCGGGAAGCCACTTTGGGCCTGGTGGTACCGGGTTCGTTCGACTGTCATTCTCGGCGACGTCGCTGTCGAAAATTGACGAGGCGCTTGGGCGCATGCAGCAGTTCCACGGTAGGCACTTCGCCGCAACCGAGATGGTCGCATGAGGGCCGCGGACTACATAGCCGATTTTGTGCAAGCGCAGGGCGTGCGGGAGATCTTTATGCTTTCAGGCACCGGGTCGATCTACCTCGACGACGCGTTCGCTAGCCACCCCGACATCGCGTTCTATTGTGCGCGCCACGAAGGGGCGGCAGCGATGATGGCGGTGGGAAACGCGAAACTGTCGGGTCGGCTCGGTGTCGCAGTTGTGACAACCGGTCCGGGTGGCGTGAACGCAGCAGGGGGAGTGGTCGAGGCCTGGGTCGACTCCGTGCCGATCCTTGTCCTCTCAGGCCAGGTCGATACCCGTCACCTTGCAAACACCCGCAGCTTTGGCGTGCAGGGCTTCGACATCGTCACACCGGCTTGCAGCTTCACTAAGTACGCGGCTCGTGTCACCGACCCACTCACGATTCGCAGGCACCTCGAGCACGCCATTGCCCACGCATGGGCTGATCGTCCGGGGCCGGTATGGCTCGATATCTCCACCGACGTGCAGGCAGCCGAGATTACGCTGGATAGCCTCGAAGATGTTGGTCCGATAGCGCCAAGCTCGGGGGGACACAGCCTGGAACTTGAGCAACAACTTGACAACGTCGCGGCACTGCTGGGTGCTTCTGAGCGACCGCTCGTCATTGTCGGCCAAGGCGTCCGGCAGGCGGGGGCGGAGCCGGCATTCCGGCGCCTTATCAATACACTCGGGGCACCGGTTGTCGCTTCCCGTCTCGCGCAGGATCTGCTTCCCTATGGTTACGATCGCTACCTCGGCCAGGGCGGTATTCGCGGGCGTCGCCATACTGCGCTAGCAATGCGCCGATGCGACCTGGTAGTCAGTCTCGGCTGCAGCCTCTCACATGCTTTCGTCGGTGAGGACTTTGACTGCTTCGACTCTGACGCCACCATCGTTATGGTGGACATCGATCTCGCGGAGCTGACCAAGCCAGGTGTACACGTGGACGTACCAATCCAGGCAGACGTTGCACAGGTGATCGACGGGCTGCTCGCTCGCTGGCCTGGCTCCGACACACCCGACTGGGGTGATTGGATCCACGAGTGCCGTCACCGCAAAGACGCGTTTCCCGTCGTGCTGCCGGAGCAACGCCGCGACCCGATCAACTCATTCCACTTCGTGGAACGGCTGGAAGCGCACACCGATAAACGCCACGTCTTCGTCAGCGACGCTGGTGGCTCCTACTACGTCACCGGCCAAGCGTTGAGCTTCGACCGCCAACAGCGGGAAGTCACCTCAGGCACATTCGCGAGCATGGGTGTCGCACTGCCGCTAGCTGTTGGTGCCAGCGCAAGTGACCCAAACTTACAAGTCCTGGTTATCACCGGTGATGGTTCAATAGAAACAAATATTCAGGAACTGCGGACGATCTCGCAGTACGAACTGGACATCAAGGTCTTCATCCTCAATAACGGCGGTTATGCCTCGATTCGTGAATCGCAGAACGCGATGTGCGGCGGTCGCTACACCGATGCGCAAGCGGTGCTTGACTTCGCGCACGTTGCAAAGGCGTTCGAGCTTCCATTCTGCCGGATCGAGAACAGCGAAGCACTCGACATGCAGGTCGAGGCCGTCCTCAGTCGACACGGCCCGGAACTGATCGAAGTAATCTGCAACCCCAACCAAGAAATGACACGGTCTCTCCCAATTGATAAAGCTGACGAACGAGCGATCCTGGCGTGATGCTCGACTGGGAGAGGCTCACAAAATGCCCGGAAAAGGTTCAACTCTACGCGCAGGAACCCTATGTGAGGAACGCGTGGGCAGACTGCCAGGCGCAATGGGGTGACGAGACGAATGCGGTCATCCAACAACTCGCGGTCGTGATGCTAAAACCGGAGGCGATCGTGCGCGGCTGCCTACCTGCCGTAGTCGGCTTTCTGACCGATCACGGCCTCACGCCGATCGCTTGGCGTAACGTCGAGCTGGGACCGTCACGCTGCACAACGATCTGGCGTTATCAGTGGAATAAGGCAACGGATGATCGGGTCGCTCTTCACCTGTTCATTGCGAAACAGGCGCGCTGGCTGCTCGTCGTACTGCGCGACGACGAGCCTGTCCCTGGCCTACCTGCTTCGATCCGACTGTGGGGACTGAAGGGGCAAACCGATGAACGACAACGCGATCCAAGCCACCTGCGGTCCGTCATCGGGATGAAGAACAGAATGATTGGTTTCGTGCATACCCCGGACGAACCGGTGGATTTCGTGCGCGAGCAAGGCATCCTATTCCAGACTGACACGCGGCCTGCGTGGCTGCGTGAGCTAACTGTGAACCTCAATGCTACCCGTACGCGCGAACTGCTCAAGACTAGTACCTCGGAAACAGACCCGGTGAGTCACAGTGTGGATTCCGCCGAGGTGATCAGACGCTTGACGAATGCGGGGTCGGCACGGCTGGTTCAGCTAGCGAACGCTGCACGTGAGGGTGCCCGATGTTCGCTGACTGAAGTTCGCGCGGCATTCGCCGACCTCACGAATCCTTCCGTAATATGGGACTATGTCATACTCGCATCCGAGCTGATCGAGCACGACCGTCCTAGCGTGAAGGCCACAATCGATTCTGGCGCGTTTCCTGTGGTCCGGCACGCGTGGCTGCAAGGGAGACCGCGTGGACGTGGAGTTACGCGACACCCAGCATAAGTTCACGACCAACCAGGTCCCGAGACGATTCGTATCCCTTAGGTTCGCATGGGCCCATGCACAAGGCACGACGCGTCGCTATCTACGGCGCGTCACCGTCGCTGGACAGCTTGGCGTCTATGATGTCTCTCTGCGACCTGGCGTGCCATCCGAGGTTTGGAAGGCCGTCTGGAACGACGACTCGCACCAACCTGCATGGAATAGCTACCTCACACTCCGGCAACCACCATTCGCATAGACGGTGTTTGCCAACATCGAAATCGAGCGCAAGTTCCTAATAGATCAGCTGCCGTCCTGGGTCAAGCACAACCCTGCTGACGTGATCGAGCAGGGGTACCTCGCGATTACTGACGAACTCGAAGTACGTATCCGACGCAAGGGGCAACGTGCGTTTCTGACGGTCAAGTCTGCTGGTGCACGCAGCCGGATCGAAGAAGAGATCGAGATCGAGATGCACCGCTTCGAGGTGCTCTGGGCACTGACCGGAACACGACACCTCCGCAAGACTCGCTATCGCGTCCCCCTTAAAACATTAGTGGTTGAGGTCGATGTCTATGCAGACGCGCTCAAGGGCCTGTTCACCGCCGAAGTTGAGTTCATTTCCGAGGCCGAGTGCGACGCCTTCAATCCACCCGCCTGGCTCGGTCGCGAGGTCACTCAGGACCCTTCTTACAAGAACCAGGCGCTTGCTGTGCGAGGTCTACCAGCGTAACGTCAAAGATCGGCTATACACTCCACTGGTTTCTCATCGGGACTCGCGACCGAGCGTGCTCCAACGGCTACGCAGTTCCAAATCGCACCCGTTAGTAAGTCCATACCTACCCTCAGGGCGTTGACGCCAACTAGATACCTCTTGGCGGTTACATCAGTTGCTGAACGATCTGATGTAAAGCGAACGTACCAGAGCACTATCTATCTTGTCGATTGGATCGTTCTCAACATTGCCGCTGAGTCCTGATACGAACCTATCGATGTCAGTTTGGTCAAATTCCCATCTATCTAGCGTGGCAGTCATCTCCAGTTGTTCAAGTAGGTCACGAATCGCATGAGTGATATTTTCATAACCTAGCAGTGATGCGGCTCGATCGAATTTTTTGTCAGCGTAAGGGTAGGCTAGCTCCAACCAAGCCGGGTATAAGACGGCCAAACCCCGTCCGTGCGCAATGCTGATTCGCGACACTGTACCCATCGCTTGTTGTAATCGATGGGGTAGACACGTGCTGGCAGCTGCAACATTGATACCTCCGAGTGTTGCTGCGAAGCACATCCCATCTTGTACTTCGGCAGAGAAGTCACCGCTCGCCACGCGTGGTAAATTGGCAGCCAAAACCTCCAGTGCTCGTTCAGATAGCGCCGACGTGAACTGGTTGGCTTTGCGCGCTACGTAGCTCTCGATGGCGTGTGTTAATGCATCAAATCCAGTCTCTTTGGCAACCTTCTCAGTTAAGCTCGATGTCAGAGTGGGATCGACTACAGCTACTTTTGGAAAAACATCTTCGCCGCGGATCCCTGACTTGAGGTTCCTCTCAACGTCCGTGATGATCGAACCTTTGGTTACTTCTGCACCACTCCCAGCAGTGGTGGGGACCGCGACTATGGGTAGAGATGCGGGAGAAGGATCGAGTACGTTGCCGATAATCTCAGTTACCGATTCATAACCGATCCCAACACCAACAGCCTTTGCTGCATCTAGCGCACTACCCCCGCCGAGACCCACCACGACGTCACACGAGCACTTGCGCGCGACTGCAATCGCAGCGTCGACCTCGTCGGATTTGGGGTCTGGAGAAATTGTGTCCTGGACCGTCACTACAAGGTTTGCCCGTTCGAGGTTTGTGACGACCCGATCCAGGATCCCGTGCTTTCGCATGGCTGTACGACCGGTGATGAGAAGAGCGTGCTCGCCATGTGCACAAGCAATCCCGCCCAATCCGTCAAGTGCCCCACGACCGAACACGATTCGCGTAGGATTGAAGTGTTCGAAATTCACAGTCTCGTCCGCCTGGATTTGTTTCTTGCGAGAGACTCGAACAACGGACAAGATGCCTTCGCGAGAAAATGCAGGGCGGCCCCTCCGCCTGTCGATACTCTTCCATTCCAGGATAATTCGGCAACAGTATCGCCCCCTAGTAACAGGGTCTCGACCCCGGACGTAATTGCCAACTCTAACAGCGTGTCAGCAGCGCGGCTGAAGCCCTTGCGAACTAGGCTCGGAGTACCAGCGATCACCATTCTCCCTAGACCACCTTCATTCTGTGCAAATTTGTCTATAACCCAAGGCTCTAGGATGAAATCAACGATTGCGTGATCGGGAGGCACGCCTTCGGAAATACCCACGACTCTTGCGGAATCGACAGTACACCTGTTTTCAGGTACGACTACTACTTGGCTTGGCACATGGATCTCAGCGCGATTTTGCCGGGCCAATACATCGGCCACAACTTTCACGTGCGGCCCGCATTCGCCAAGGGTCGAACCCCCGATTTCGTAGCCGAGTTCTCGCAACACTAAGTTCAGTACTGCTCCACCTGGAACCACCAGATCATATGTGCGCGCAAAACTTTCAAAGCCTAACTCGATCTTTTCGCGTTTCATTCCGCCAACTGCGGCGACCGAGTAATAACGGCTGTTTGCACCGGCTAGGGGCGCGAGCGCTGCCACCTCACGCTCGAGGCTGCGAGCAGCAAACCCAGGCCTGAATTCGAGGACTCCTACATTAGAAGCATGGCTACGGTGAGCCTTGGAAAATCCCCCAGCCGCGACATAATTTCCTAATTCCGCAAAACGTCGCGCGAGGCGCAAATCATTGTGTTGCTCACCCATGCACATTCGAGTGTTACCAACCACGGCGAGTTCGCCATCGCGCAGCGCTCGCGCTGCTTTTACTGCTTCGGTGGTGTCGGCATCAGCTACGTATTCGACAGGCCTTCCTAACTCTTGCTCAATGTATGCAGCTATATGGTTGAGGTGGAGCGCTGTCCCGTCAAAATAGTTACCTTGATGAGATAAAATAGCAACACGACCTCCGGCCGAAGCAATGTACTCAATGTCCTCTAGTTCGTAATCGATCCGAGCTCTATTGGCGAGGTCTGGCATGACGTTAAACCCCGCTGAATAAATCCAGTTCTCGCCAGCTTTGATCGATCGTTCCCGCAACAGATCGACTTGCGCGACGAATTCACTGTACATATTCGAAGCCTGTACCGTTGCCGTCATAACCCGTAGTGTCGCAGGCCTGCAGTCTCATCGAGATCGAGCATCACATTCATGTTTTGGACCGCCGACCCAGCTGCTCCCTTGACGATGTTATCTACTACAGATACCAACTTGATGACGCCATGGCGCATATCGTAGTCGACCCCAATATGGCAGAAGTTCGAGCCAATCACTGAGGCAACATTCGGGTAAACGTCATATTCCTTTTCGTTGTGAACGGCGAGCTTAGGAAGATCATTAACCAGTACGAAATATTCCTTCGCGTGGCCCTTGCCATAGAATTTCGTGTAAAGATCAAGCAAACCTGTCCTGTCGAGCTGACGACGTAAACTATCCTTTACGGAGAGTCCCATCTGAACGTAGAGTCCTCGAGCGAAATTCCCGTGGGCGGTGCCGAGGCTCACGCGCACGTCTCGTCCGGCCAGTTCACCAATACGTGCTTCCATCTCCGGACTGTGACGATGGCCTTCCATACTATAAGGCAGCATTGAACCGAAGACTTCTGCGTGCATGATCTCCTTGCGAGCCACGCTTCCAGCGCCAGTTGTACCGTTGACCGCATGTATATGAAGGATCTCGTTGAGGTCGACTATCTTGTCTCTTATCAAGGGCGCTAGCGCGAGCATTGTTGCGATCACGTAGCAGCCAGAGTTAGCCACTAGCTGAGAGTGTCGCACCCTCTGACGATTTAGCTCCGTGATGCCACAGGCGGCAGAGTCAAGAAGTTCGGGGCAAGCGTGCGGTCTGTTGTACACGAGGTCGTAGATATCCGAATCTTTGAACCGAAAATCGGCGCTGATGTCAACCATTTTCGTACTGGAGTCGATCAGCTGGGGTACGAGCTGCATTGCCTCGCCTGGTGGTGTGCAAAAAAATACGACATCGAGGTCGTCGGCCTGATCGAGCATTACTTTAACATCTAGAAACTGGAGTCCGCTCCCAGCTAAATTTCGGTGCACTCGTTCAAATGGTAGACCTCCTCGGGAGGTTGGGAGAATAGAGCCTACGTTCGGGTGGTTCAGCAGGATACGGCAAAGCTCACCACCAGAATAGCCGGCGGCGCCAACCACGCCAACAGTGTTACAATTGTTAGCGACGTCAAGCAAAGGAGCTCTGACTGTCTTGTCCGGCTGCGATATTCAACATGATCTTGCCCCCACGGCCTGTAGTATCCTGCATTGTCTGCATGGCGGTTGTCGCAGCTTCGAGTGGGAACCAATCGGTGATTAACGGTTGAGGGTCTATTTCACCCGAGTGGATCCAATCGATAATTTCGAGGATATCCGCGGCCGTTGACAACGTTGAAAACTTGATCGTCTGCTCCGACATCACCATCGGGTTCACATTGATGTTGACTGGCTCGTCAAAATAGCTTACGACGATAATCTTCCCGCTGGGAGCAGTTAACGAGGATGCCTCGGCTATTGATTCCGTATATCCGCTGGCAACAATCGTGACGGCCGCTTGCCGTCCAATGAGCGCTTTCACATGGTCAATCGTCCCTGAACCGGCGGTCCGGCCAATATAACTATGGGCTCCCAGTTTGAAGGCTAGTGTCATTGCTCGCTTCCGGATGTCAACGCAGGTCACATCGAAGCCAATGTTTTTTGCCGCGATTAGACAGCAGAGTCCGATATTGCCGGCTCCAAAGATCACCATCGATCGATTTTCTGACGGAAGGCCGGCCAGCTTGACCGCGTGTAACGCGATCGAAAGTGGTTCAACCAATGCCCCCGTTGCGGGATCAACGTGCTCACCGACTTTGAATACCATGTTGCTCTTGAGCACCACATATTCCGCAAATGAACCATGCCACCCACGGTGACTGAGCACTTTTTTGCGCAAGCAGAGATTGGCCCTGTCGCGCACGCACCACTCGCAGCATTCGCAGGGTGAGAATGAGGACGCGCATACCCGATCACCAATAGCGAAACCTTGTACATCGGATCCGGCTCGCACGACTCTGCCACAGAGCTCATGCCCCAAGACAGCAGGTGCTGTTTTGTATGGATGAGTTCCGCAGTAGGCGGCTAGGTCGGAGCCGCAAATGCCAGTTGTCTCGACACGAACAAGTAGGTCTGCTGGGCCAACGTCTGGAATCTTCTCGTGCCGAAACTCAAGCTTACGGACGTCTGTAAGCATGCTCGGTCCCATCATTCGCTCGAGCTTTGGAGACGTAGTGTTCACAGAGCCACTGACCCAACCTTTAGCAAAGCCGGTTCTTGATTGGACGCCCGTCCAAGCTGGCGTCTATTGATTCGGCCACAATTTGGCCAATCTGCTTTTGGGCAGCGACTGTCATCGCCCCAATATGCGGAGTGACAACTACATTATCGAACTCGTGAAGCCTAGCCTGAAGCTTGGAACTGCTGACAAAATCAAGCCCAGCGCCAGCGATGCTGCGGTTACGCAGTGCATCATAAAGGTCGTCTTCATCAATCACAGCAGCGCGCGCGACGTTAATCAGGACAGCCTCAGGCCGCATCAGCCTAAATTCGCGAGCTGCTATCAGGTCGCGAGTATGCGTGGTGCTTGGAACGAGCAAACACACAATGTGCGATTCAGCGAGTAGGGCATCGAGGCTAGTCAGTTCAACTCCCTTAACTGAGAGTTCAGCGCGTCGATGATCGTCGGGGTTCTCGACTACAGCCTTCACATTCATATCAAAAGCTACCGCCAGTTCCGCGACACGTGAGCCAATTTTTCCAAGTCCAATCAATCCGAGCGTGCTTCCTCGCAACTCTCGCCCTAGAAACGCCGGCTTGTTCCAACTCCCGTCGCGTACACACTTATGAGCGAGCACGACTTTACGGCTAATAGCAAGAATAAGGGTAAGCGTAAATTCAGCCACCGCATTAGTTGATGCGCTAGGAACGTTGAAAACTTGGATACCAGACTTCTTTGCTGCCACTAGGTCTATGTTGTCAAACCCGATGCCCGCCCGCGCGACCAGTTTTAACCGCTTTGCTCGTTCGATCGCTTCAGCATCCAGTTCAATACTACTGCGCATAACCAGCACATCGGCGTTTGCAACTAAGTGAAGGAATTCTTCAGGTGGAGGACTTAGGTGAACCTGTACTTCAAATCTCTCCCTCAAAACTTCGAGCGCGTTGCTGTGAAGCGGATCGACAATCAATACCCGTGCGTCTGGCGCAGGCTTGACACTTGGTCCTTCGTGCTCCGCGTCTTCAGGGACTATTGGGCAGCCTATCGGCACTACCTCACCGGCCGCGAACATCGGAGCACCTAAAGGTGCTAGTAGTATCGTTAAAAATGCTTGTATTACAGACGATCTTTGCTGCCGGCACAGAATTCACTTCGGCTAGGACCAGTCGGTAACCAACTCCCTCGATGGGTTCGGCAACCGGTCCGCTCGTTTTGATGTGCATGTCAGTTGCTTTAATAGCCATCGTGTCATTCTCAAACTCATTGTTCCGTTTCAATACTAACGCCGAGAACTGGTGTTATAAAACTACAGTTGCTGTCTGCTGGACAAAGATCTCGGGATTTATCCGATGGACGGACGGGTTACTGTTGAATTATGATGACCCATTCGGGCTTCTAAGCGGCCCTTCGCAACTCACACCACGATCCCTACGGCTCGACTTACCACAATCCGGTATGGCAGTAATCTACTTGCAAGCCGAGTGGCATCACAATAAGAAGAGTATTACCGCTCGAATAAAAAAGAAAACCAATGGTGTTGACACAACATCAGCATACGGATGAAAGTCAAGTACCAATTTACCTAGACGATCGACACCTCCTTTGCAATAGTTGCCTGTGGTGCGGGTAGATCTCGAGCAAAAGAGCAGTGACGAGGGGCAAGTCCTGCCGCGTTGCTTTTATGATGCGCGCCCCGGTGAGACACCCGCACCGCTTCTTTTCTGCTGTGCCTGCCAGTCGGCGACCGATCGCTTGTAGGCAACCTCCGCCTGGACAGCAAGCTCTCTCTCATGCGCCCGCTGACTGGCAGTTGCAAATATCGGAGACTTATTGCGCCTTCCACGATTAGGAGCTGCACCGCATCTAAGCTCCAACAGCCTTAACTTCTTCCTGGTAAGCGACGGGCGAGCAAAGGCATAGTCCTCACCACGTACGAGCATGTGCCAGCTTATGAGGGCAAGCTTGCGTGCCACCGCAACCGCTGCGATCTGGGCTCCACGCCTTGCCCTTATCCGCTCGGCAAAGGCTCTCAATGGGCCGGGGGACTGTGAGGCGATCCATGCGGCCTCGACCAGCATGTGCCTGGTCAGAGCAGAGCCCTCCTTCGATATGCGTCCGTGTCTGGCCGGTTCGGTACCCGACTGGCGCACTCTGGGGTCAAGGCCCAAGTAGCCGACCAGGTTCTTGGGTGAGGGGAAGCGACCTATATCCCCTATGCACGCCATCAGAGCCGCAGCACAGGTCACACCCACGCCCGGGATGGTCATGAGCCTTTTGATATCTGAGCGCTCAAGCGCCGATGCGGCCAGCTCGCGATCGATCAGATCTATCTCTTCATCTAGAAACTCGATCTGGCGGATACACCCCGCAACGGTCTGGTGCTCATCGGTCGGCAAGTCTTGCCCGTCAAGCCAGTATCTGCCGCCTTTGCCGAAGAGATCGCTGACCGGTGGCTTGCCCTTTAAGTTACGGAGAAGTACTGCGTGGATCTCGTTCTTTGCACGGGTACGCGCTCTCACAAGCTGCGCACGACGCGATATACGCCTGCGCAGCGCACGCGTTGCGTCATCCGGTCTCCACACACCGGGCAGAAAGCCAGACGCAAGCAACCTGGCAAGCGTTTGTGCATCTAACTTGTCGGTCTTTGCCTTCGCCCAGGCTATCGCCTTGACCTCCTTCGAGTTTGCCATGACAACCTGTTCCACGTGCGGGGCTACGATCTTTGCGATCGCGGCTGCACAGCCGGTCACCTCCAGGGCTACCTGGTCGTCTCTGCCGAGGCTCTGTGCAAAGAGCTCAATCGCGAGCGTGTCGGTTCTGAAGCGCCCGGCGGATCGCACTCTTGCGTCCTCACATATCGCCACCTCGAAAAAGTCGCGGTGGACGTCCAAGCCGATGAATCTCATCTGACCTCCTTCTGTTTGACCTTTTAACAAACAGAAAGACGCGGTGGGCTAAAACGACAGATACGGATACGTGCTCTTGCGTCACAACCGGAACAAGTCGCAGGGGCGGCCGCATAGAAAAACGGGCTTGAAAGCCCATAAGCTGAACGGCCTGCCCATCCTGCGTTCTTCCCAAAAGCCCCCTTTTCCGGTATGCGAGACGCTAAGCCAGCGACCGGACACTCAAAAGCAGAGGCCTAAGGGTTATTATCATCCCCGTAGGAACGCGCAAGAACGAGTGACCTGAATGATCCGGTCATGGTTACGGGTGTCAGCACTGTGACACTACTGGGCGTTGGCGCCGAGGGTTTCTTTCACCGCTGGTGCAAAAAAAGGGGAGGTAGGCGTCGAAGCCGGGGCTGAGCACCGCCGTGCTGCTTTGATTGCCTGGGGTCACGATATCTCGGCGGAGACTGTCTCGGGGAGTCCGATGCTCGCGGCGTTTCATGGATAATCAGTGTCGGGCCGGTTTTCTCAACCGACGTCACCAATCCTGCTTGATCGAGCGGCTAATGTCTCTTTGAGTCGATGTCGACGACCCGATGTTTTTTTGACACCTCGGAGGCGGTACTCAACGGTCTAGCGTTCGTAGAACTTACAACATTTTGGGACGTGTTTCGTCATGCGCAGTAAATCTTCGGTAGGAATGATGTGAGGCACTCCCGAAGTGAGGCCCTCTCGAGGTCCCGAGAGTAGTAATGTGTCCTTAGCCAACCCGAGTTGATGTGACCATCGACCAAGTGCGTAACTCTCATCAAGTCACGAATTAGTCATACATGTATTCGTATCCACATTGAGGGCATTTCTTAGGATCACTATTTTCGGTCGTTACAGATGGTTCCTTGCCTTCGTGCGAGGGTGACTCTTTGTCGCCCCCCAATTGACTCATATGCCGCGCCCGTCGCAGCTCGACCCGCAAGTCATTCACTGACGCCTGATTCTTCTCACACCAGTCAAGCCACCGACACTGTTCCTCGGGGTTCATGGGAGCCAGTTCAGCATGATGGCTCCAGGAAAGACTCTCCCGACGTCGGGAGATCTCAAATCGTAATGCGACGTAGACCATATTCATCAAAGTTTGAACGTCGTAGCCCGAGATCTTTGAGGCCTTGTTGTACCTTGTACCGTAGGCTTCATCTCCATACCTCACCCAGTCGCCTACCCACCACTGGGAACAGCGCGCCATGAGTCCGAAGCGCCGGCCCTGATCGGTCCATTTTTCCATACCAATCTCGCCTTCCGGGGCCCAGCCTACCGGAGTGAGGCCATGACGATTCGTCCGGCCATTTTGGATAGAAGCTCTCGGAGGTTTTTCTAGCAACGGATTAGTCATATACGCCGCCTTCATATGTGGTGGTGGCTGCTACCCATCGCAGTTATGCCGTCTCCTAGAGGGTACTGTTTAACCTCGGCGCCGTAGGTTTCCATCAGAACCCGCCGGTATGGCTTTTGCTCGTAGCTTGCTCGAATCATGTATACAAGGAGGTCAAACCCAAACCGAGCGCAAGAAAGGGCGATTGCTTGCCCCCATTGACCGGCGCCCGTGTCCGTGACCAGCCGGCCTACTCCATCCCGCTTGGCGTAGTAGGCCTGAGGAAGTGCGGAGTTGAGCTTGTGGCTGCCTGCCGGTCCAGAGCCCTCATGCTTGCTGGCTGGCTGGTTCTGCGTGTTGCGGTAAATTGGCGCTGATGCCATGATGATCCATAGTCTGCATTAGCCACAGCCCTGCGACAAGTGGGGAGAACCCTCCACTTACACCCTCATATTCAGAAAACGGTTGCCGCGAAGATTCTAAAAGAAGA
Organism: uncultured Thermoleophilia bacterium; assembly: GCA_963710065.1. GTDB lineage: Bacteria > Actinomycetota > Thermoleophilia > Solirubrobacterales > CAVPYU01 > CAVPYU01. Next base: position 59,979 of record CAVPYU010000005.1, read on the forward strand.
GGGTGTCACCACAGACGAAAGGAACAGCTGCATTGCTTGCGCAGGGAGAATCGTAGGCTCACCGAGGAGCGCGAGGTCCTAACGTGTCCACTAGGAGGGGTACAGATCAGTGTGTCCACGAAAGCGGGGACAGTCCATACGCTGAGTCCCGAAGTGGAGCGGGAGCGCAAATGTGGTACTTCTCAACGCAGCCTTGCGGAAAAACATGACGGTCAATCCGGTACTCTGATGACACGCGCTAGCTGCTAAACGCGGTTTCTTATCGAGACTGTCTCGCTCCACTGAGTTCAGGCGCGAGTGGCGACACCGCGATATCACCGGTCACCATGCTAACCCCTTGTAAGTGCGAGGTCCGTAACATTGCGAAATTCATCTCTCCAAATGGACCGCCGGTTAACCCAGTACCACCGTGGGTCGCAAGATACGACACGAAGCCGATATGAGAATCGTTTACCTTGAGCATTCCTCCGTTTGTGACATCCTGTACAAACCGTGCGGACACTTGATCACTCGAGGACCACAGTGAGTTTCGCAACCCGTACTTATTGCCGTTAAGGAAAGTGGTTACGTCAGACAGCATCTCATCATCTGGTCGCTGCTGGGGGATAACTATCGGAAGCAGTGGAAAGAACGTCTCCTCTCGAACACAGCTCAAGCTGTGAGCGAACTCCAGACCGTCTACTCGTACTATCGATGGTTCGAGGAAGAGCCCTGTCGATGCGGGTGCTCCATCAACATTGATACGTTTACCGCCGCAGAGAATCTCGGCCCCGGCTTCGCGAGCCTCCGACAAATAGTCAAAGTAGCCATCGGCCTTAAGGACAGGGCTCAGTACTACGTCTGGGTCCTCTGGAAACCCAGGCTTCAGGTCCCTAGTACGTGCAAGCAGAGTCTCCAGAAATTCGTCTGCAACCTCTGGGTGCACGATTCCACGCTTGGGAACCATGCAGATCTGACTGGAGCCGAAAAAACACTCAGTCATTGCTGCGGCTGCGCCATCAAGATCCGCATCCTTCCAAACTACGACCGCGTCGTTGCCCGATAGTTCGAGAATAGGTTTCTTTCCCTGCGCAACGCAGTCGATACCGAACTTGATTCCGGTCTCGCTGCTCCCGAAATATATGATGTCATCAATTTTTGGATTAGTCAGCCAGCTACGGATGATGCGCTGACTGTCGCTACATACGAGGTTGACCACGCCCGCCGGAGCGCCATGTCTATCCAAAACTGGTTGCAGTACGTCGCGGAAGAAAAACATGACACTCAATGGTGTCGACCTTGGAACCTTGACCACAATGGTATTTCCCGCAAAGACAGCCAACGCACCCATGGCTGCATTCGATCCCGCGGCATTCTGGGGCGGATTGACGCAGACTACTCCGTCCGGTCGGCGTCTAATGATCAACCGCCGACCGTCAAGCTCCATTTCCTCCGTGAAGCGAGAAAAGAGCCACTCAAGAGTTTGCGGATCTCCCCCGCGCAGAACACCACTAATTTCCCACTGAGCGAGCTTCCTTGGATGGCCCTCTGTGATTAGAATGTCTACTAAATCATCGGCCCTAGCAAGAAGCTCATCGTGTGTGTCCAGAGCTATCTGCCGCTTAACGTCTATCGGAACGCAGGACCACTCGTCCTTAGCGTTGTGTGCGGCTTCAATTGCTTCGGTTAGCTGCACGTCGGTTGCCACGGCACAGCGACCAACGACGCATCTGTCCCCGTCTGGTTCCTGTTTTCCGAGTTCAAGCGAGCGCTTTAGATCGAAAGCTACTCTTGGGTCTTCAATCCACGAGGATGCGCGGACGCAGTATGTCCAACGATCCCCTTCTTGCTCCTGCCCGGCTATGAACGAGCCGTAGGAATGCATTAGTCGTCAAGGTGTGAAAGATCGGGGCAAACATCTTGCAGCTTACCAGCGTTGAACTGTTCGTAAGCACCAAGATCGAGAAAACCCTGACCGCTGTAGCAGAAGACAATCGTGGCCTTTCGACCCTCTTCTTTGCACCGCAGTGCTACGTCAATCGTGGCTTTAATCGCGTGAGCGGCTTCCGGGCACGGCAGGTAGCCGTGTAGCTGTGCGAACAATTTGCCGGCTGAAAAGATCTCTGTTTGCGGAATAGCGACCGCGTCAATAATGCCCTCGTGACGAAGAAGTCCAATCAGTGGAGCACAGGCGTGATAGCGAAGCCCACCGGCGTGTATTACTGGTGGGACGAAGTCGTGGCCCAGCGTGTAACTCAGCGCCAGAGGGCTGGACTCGGTCGAGTCAGCGTAGTCGAGCCGGTATTCGCCCCGCGTCAGCGTGGGGCAGGCCGCTGGTTCTGCGGCGAGAAAAGTGATCTCCCGACCATTCAACTGATCTTCGACCCATGGATTTATGAATCCGCCCATGTTGCTACCACAGCCCACGGACGCAATCAGATAGTCTGGTTCACGGTCAATCAACTCCAGTTGTTCACGGGTTTCAATTCCGATAACTGTTTGGTGCATCAGGCAATAGTTAGAGAACGCTCCCACCGCTAGGCGCGAGTTTTCATCTTCTCTGACCGACTCGATCGATTCACTAACTGCCGTGCCTTCACTGCCAGGGTGGTTTGGGTCGTCTGCGAGAAGCTGGCGACCAGAAACAGTGAAGGCACTTGGGCTTGGTTTAACCTCGGCGCCGTAGGTTTCCATCAGAACCCGCCGGTATGGCTTTTGCTCGTAGCTTGCTCGAATCATGTATACAAGGAGGTCAAGCCCAAACCGAGCGCAAGAAAGGGCGATTGCTTGCCCCCATTGACCGGCGCCCGTGTCCGTGACCAGCCGGCCTACTCCATCCCGCTTGGCGTAGTAGGCCTGAGGAAGTGCCGAGTTGAGCTTGTGGCTGCCTGCCGGTCCAGAGCCCTCATACTTGAAGTAGATCTCAGCCGGTGTATCCAGGTGCTTTTCAAGTGCCCGCGCTCTGAAAAGCGGAGTCGGCCGCCACATCTTATACGCGTCTCGTACCTGATCGGGGATGGTAATCCATCTCTCTAGTGTCTTCTCTTGGGCTACGAGCGCCGGTGAGAAGAACCTGTGCATGTACTCGTCCGTCACCGGCTCGCCACTTGTGGGGTCAAAGTAATCATGCGGCAACGAGGGCAGATCCGCTATGACGTTATACCATCGCTCGGGGATCCGTTCCTTGGGCAGGTCCACTCTCTCACCAATTATCTTCTGGGCTGTTACAGGCAAGCCGTCCCTCCTTGAGTCCGCAATGCATTTTCTCCAAACATTTGGGACCCGTGGGTGAGGCGTCTCTCGTCTATGTTCACGCGACTTCCTTGATCTGAAACGTGAAGCTCATGTGTGCGAGCGTATCTCCGGTGGCCTCGTCGCGGATTACAGCCGGTACTTCTATGTCAGTACCGGACTTCGCGGCCTCTATTACCTTGTCGATCGGCTCTACGAACTCGCTCTCAGCGATTACGGCTCCTCGTGCGAATCGGGAATATCGAATCTGAGCACCCCGAGCGACGAGCCTGAGCTGGGTGATCCGGTCGCCTATAACAGCCACAAAGGCACCCCCAGCCGCCGTCTCCGCCACCGCGAACAATGCCCCACCGTGCTGTGTCCCAACGTGGTTCTTGAGGTGTGGCTCGTCTGGTAAACGCGCGGTGCAGCAGTTGCCTTCGATGGACACAACTTCGATGCCATTGTGTACGTTGAACGGAATGGCATCTTCAAGTCCTTTTCGAATTAGCTCTGTGTCAAATACCTCGTCGTCGTCAATCACATCAGCATCGATCACAATGCTAGCTGGCTGGTTCTGCGTGTTGCGGTAAATTGACGTTGATGCCATGATGGTTCATAGTATGCATTAGGCACAGACCTCCGACAAGTGGGGAGAACCCTCCACTTACACCCTCATATTCAGAAAACGGTTGCTGCGCAGGTTCGAAAAGGCATATGATACGCACCGAATCCGGAAACTGAATCTTATGGATATTCGAACAGAAGCCACTACTAACGATACGCTAGATTTTGGCGTCGACGCCCCGAGCTGGATTCGCAATAGTGTGATCCTCGCGATCATTGCGACCGCGGCGGGTGTGGGCACAACTGTGGGAGGCGTGAAGATAGTTCCCATTGTGGCTTTTGCGGCAGCGGTATTGCTTCTCGCTCTTCTTGGGGGAATAATCTTGAGCAGCAAGGTGATCAAGCCTGCGAAGTGTCGTCAGATGGTCGATTTGGCCCGGTTGAACGGGACCGAAGAGGTGCTGGACATTGGCTGCGGCCGGGGGATGCTGCTGATTGAAGCTGCCCGTCGACTGACCGCCGGCAAAGCAACGGGCATCGATATATGGTCAGAGCGCGATCAATCTGGCAACAGCGCTGACGCGACTAGAAGCAACGTCTCCGCTGCAGGTCTAGCGTCGCGAGCCGAAGTCGCCGATGGTGATGCGCGAGATCTGCCGTTTTCCGACGCGAGTTTCGACTTAATTGTCTCAAGCCTGACATTCCACAACATTGCAAATGCGAAGGAGCGTGAGCGCGCGATCCGGGAGGTCGTAAGAGTGCTGCGGCCGGACGGAAAAGCTGTAATTCTCGACATGCTCCATACGCGCGCTTACGCAAAGATCATGCGTACCGCTCTCATGGATGATGTAAGACGCAGCCGCCCCTTTTTCCTTCACTTTTTGCCGTCTCGGATAGTCACCGCCCAAAAGCCTAAAACCGTCAGAGGCAACTCCTCTTCCTAGCGGAATCGCGATCTCTTTCGTAATCGCAGGCGAGGTGTCCACCAGTTCAGTGGCCCGAACAGCTCTATCAGCGCCGGAACCAGCAGCAAGCGAATCACAAAGGCATCCAGCAAGACGGCAGTGCTCGCTGCCAGGCCAATCTGATTGATGTAGTGGATGGATGAAGCCATGAGCGGGGCAAGAGCTCCTGCGAATATCAGGGCAGCAACAGTGATCACTCGTCCAGTGCTTGAAATGGCACGAGCTACCGATTCCCTGTCATCACAGCCAGCATCGTGGTACTCCTTTACTCGCGACAACAGGAAGACGCCGTAGTCAGTCGACAAGCCAAAAATCAATGCGACAAGCACAACCGCTGTTGTGACATCAATCCCCACAGCGCCACCAAGGTGGCCATCTTGAAATACGAGGACAAGGATTCCAAAAGTAGCACTGATCGTTAGTAGGTTGGCCACAAGTACCTTTATCGAAAGTGCAACAGACTTGATCAACGCGAATACAAAGATAAGTGTGGCAACGACGACAATCGTGAGGACCAGCGGTATATGACGCTTGATGTTGCCTGTGAAGTCTTTGTATATGGCAGTCTGTCCGGAAACCCGCAACGATATCCGCGTATCGCTCAGTCCTCGAATGCGATCCACCAAGGCGGACGCTTGCCGATCAGCCGCGGTTGCCGCGGGAAAGACGCGCACGAGTGAGACATCGGGATTCTTGCTCCTTACAGCTTGAACAGATGCGACGTCCTTGAGTTGGCGGATTCGGTTGGATACCTGCTCGGGAGCGCTTCGACCTTCACCTGCTCTTGAGCGCACTGCCACATTGATTGGTGAGTCAAACCCCTCCGCGAAATCGGAAGCCAGAGTGTCGCTTACCTGCCGCGCCTGCTGCGTCGTGGGTAGCGATTCGGCTGTTGCAACCTTGAACTCCGCCCTCAGGAAGGGGAGGCCAAGTACAACCAGAAGGACAGTGCAGGACAAAGCGATTCGAAGTGGTCTACGCATTACCCACCGAGCAACGTTACTCAGGCGGGTATCCCTACTACCAGTGCGCGCGCGCCGGTCTGACCGGCTGCTCAAAACGCCCCTCCGGGCGAACATTGAAAGCAGTGATGGACCGACTAAGAACGTTGAGGCTAGTGTGGTCATCGCAACGACGACTCCCGCAATTCCCATTGATCGGACGAGCGCCTGTGGGAAGATAAGCAGTGCCGACATTGTGACGGCAAGAATTGCGCTACTAAAGAGGATGGGTTTCCCGGCACCTCTCAGGGCTGAGTTCAGCGCATCCTTTAGTTGAGCTTTCTCCTCCCATTCCTCCCGGAAGCGAAAGAGCAGTAGTAAGCTGTAATCAATTGCGAGAGCAAGACCAAGCGCAGTCGTTACGTTCAGCGCAAAGGAAGAGATGCGAAACACAGTGGCCAGTAACCCGAGGACGACCGTGGCTCCCAGAACTGCGACTAGGCCTACGCAGAACGGCACAAATGCTAAACGTGCGCTTCTTAACAACAGAGAAAGGAGAATGAAGACAAGGGGAAGCGCGATCATTTCAGTCTTCAGCAGATCACCGCGTGCCGTGCTTGTGTATTGGTCAAAGACTGGCCCGTAACCGCCAAGTCTCACTTGCGCAATCGTCGAGGTGAGCCTCGGCTGCAGATCCGCGACCGACTCTACAACTCGGCTGGTCGCAAGGCTCCGGAAGTGAACGAGCATTACCGTGGAGCGTCGATCTGCCGATATCAGGAGCTGACGACCTGGTCCGTGATCTACGTACGTCTGGACCTGACCAACTTCAGGTCGGCTGCGGAGCACCGATCGCAGTCGACGAACCTCAGCCCTAACAGGGGCACTCCATACGTCTCCGTCCACACTAAGGAGCACAACCATGCCAGGATCTACGTCAAAGCCAAATGCCTCCCTCAGCACTTCACCAGTAATACGACTCTCGGCGTGCTCCCCTGTTTCGTAGCCTGCTGTTTTTAGTTGTTCTGTGGTGCGGGCACCGACGAAAAGGGCGAAGACCGAGATGCCCGCCGCAAGTACAAGAACGAACCTGAAACGCGTCGATGCAAGATTAGCTATCCACCCCGTGACTGATGCTCGGCTCCGGTCCATTTCTAAGCTAGATCCAGAATCACCATTGCTGGCCCGAACCACATCCACAGGACTTTACTGCGCCTTGTGCCAACAAGCCGATCCCTACTCACTGAGTCTCCATGGGGCGCGATGACCCTGCCCGATTAATTGCCGTCTCCGGCGCGGCAAGCTGCAGCTTAAATCGTTCCATCTCTCGCGCCACGGAAACTCGCGATTTTACTTGTAGCTTTTCAAAGATTCGGGATAGGTGGCGTTCAACGGTTTTTTCACTGATAAAGAGCGCTTTGCCGATCTGACGATTCGTTCGGTCGGCAGCAACCAACTCAGCTACTTCCCGCTCCCTGGCACTGAAAGAGCCGACACCTACCGGTGACGTGTTGTCGCTTATGGTTGGAGCACGTCGTCCTAAACTGCGCAAGAGCCTTGCCGCCTCATTGCGTTCACGCTTTGCTCCTGCTTTGGAGAGATCCCGTTCAGCGAGTTCGAGTTGCTCTATCGCGCAATCACGTTGGCCGACACTGCTAAGCAGCTGACCTAGCAGCGTTCGGGAAACGGCAACTTCGATCAAGGCGTTGACAGTGCTCGCCGCATCGATGGCAGACCGCGCAGGATCGATTGCAGCTGCCGCGCAGTCCTTTTCAAGCAAGGCTCTCGCCCGCATGCGCCTCGCGATCGCCACTTCGAGTCGGTGACCCCTTCGCTGCAACTCCAGCTCAGTTTCCTCTACTACTGTCATGGCCTCGTCGATTGCGCCGCTCGCGAGTAAGGCGCCAAACAATGCCTGCCTAAACAGACTCTGGTGGAGCGGTATACGGGGTAATCCGACCCGATCAATGTGGTCCCTAAGAATCTTAAGCGCACGATCGGGATCCCCGGTAGCAAGCAGTACCTCAGCAAGACACGTAGTCGAATACCCGTTCATTATGGGACCGTTTTGATCAACGCTGAGCCCTCTCTCCCCCCATTTAACCGCCTCTACTATGTTTCCGCGCGACATTGCGATTGCGCAACAGAGTCCTATCACCCACGGCTGCATTAGCACCGTCGGTGAGACGACCGACGCCTCATAAGCGGCATATGCTGCTTCGCTTGCTGCTTCTACATCGCCGCACCAATAGAGTGCACGACCCTTCAAGAAGAGCAGAGATTCGATAAGGCGACTGTTCTCTGTTGCACGTAGGATGCCCAAGCCCCGCTCCACGTGGCGTAGACTATCGGCTGGGCGTCCGAGAGCGAGTTCCGTGCTGCCCAGCCAGCAGCACACATCCATATGCGCAGCTAACTGTGCATCGCTGGCCAAATTGAAGTTCTTAACGCACAGATCCAAATATGATTCCGCCTCATTATGTTTGCCTAATGAGGAGGCCGAGGCCGCGAGCGCCGAGTACGCGGACGCGATCACTACTGGTTCGGACTGGCCAGTTGCGAGTACTTCCTCACCTTGCCGAGTGGTCTCATCAAAATTCCCCTGGAAAAGATGACTGAAGGCCAGCTCAATCCTGAGGTCAGCGCTCTCTTTAGAGTGTCGATTCGGAAGGTTGGAAAGGGCATCAAGCAGTATGCGCTCACTCTCTTTGTGATTCACCAACAAGTTTTCAAGCATGGCGGCAAATACTGATGCTTGAATTCGCAGGGGGTCGTTACCGATTGGCACAAGCTCTAGGACCCGTCTTAGTGCAGTTCGACTATCGACAAAGTTTCCGGCCATGCCTAAAGCCATAGCTTTGGATATCAAGAGATCGAGCTTACGCTGCTCGTACTCGGGATCTGTTGTCTCCCGCAACAGATCAAGTGCGGTAGCAAAGAATTCCCCCGCTGACGCCGGTGCCTGAGTAAGTGTTGATCGACCGGCATCCGTGAGAAATTCGATGGCATCCTCGTCGCCGACCGAGGAAGAGCACATGACGTGATGAGCAACTATCGCAACTGGGGCACCACGCTCCCGTAAGAAGTCCGCCAAGCGTGCGTGGGCTTCCATGCGCCACCCTAGCGGGCTCGATTCGTAGACTGCGCGTCTAACTATTGGATGGCGAAATAAGAATCGTGGAGTTTCGGCTGATGCTATTGCGAGATCCAAGCTGAGTATTTCGTCAAGTAGCTGTAGAGTGTCGTCAGCAGGGTCCAGCCCCCCTGCGACCGCCGCCGTGCCAAGGTCGAATGATTCCCCGACCATTGTGGCGCCCTGCAGCAACCAGCGTGCACGCTGGTTAAGAAAGGCCAGTTCTCTTTCAATAGAAATGACGACTCCTTGGGGGACTTCGCTGCCGCTCAAACGACCCCGCCGCGGCAAATCGATCGTTTTAGCGAGTTGCTTGAAATAGAACGGATTTCCACCACTTTCAGAGTAGATGCTGTCGAGGGTCGAGCTATCCATGGCTGTACCAACAAGTTCTCGCGCAGCTCCGGGAGTGAGAGGTTCAAGATCGATACGAGTGCACGCGTCCTCCCTGCGAACTGTCTCAAGCGCTGCAGCAAGCGTTACCGGTAACCTCGTGGGTCTGTAGGCAAATACTAAAACCACAGGGCCCGATGGCAACCTACTCAGCAGATATGACAATAGTTCAACGGATCCCTGGTCGGCCCAATGCACGTCATCAAAAGCGATAACCACAGGTTGATCGGCAGCCAATGCTTCTATCACGGTGCGCACTGTGCGATACGTATCGAGACGCTCCACGCGGCCAACCCTGCGCGTAGGCTCAGCGACAGAGGTACTTTTTGCCAAGGCTCCTGGCGCAAGAATCGCAGCAACTACCTGTAGCCGCTCGGGCCCCACATGGGCGATTGTTTTATCGTCTAAATTGTCCAGTAACTGCCCGAAAGCGTCGGCTGCCAATCCAAACGGCAGGTCAACCTCGAACTCGGTGCCTCTTCCCGAGATGATTCTGCTGCCGCGAACTGCCGAGTCCGAGAGAGTTCGCTTGAGAAGCGTTGTCTTACCGATCCCAGCAGGCCCTACCAGTTCAACGATATGCGGCGACCCAGACTCACCCCGGTTGAGCGCCGACTCGATCTCGGCAAGATCAAAATCCCTCCCGACCATATCGTGAGAGCCATGCATGCGATTCTGGTCGAGATTCACGAGCTCTTGTCCATAGCTAGAAGGAGACCCCGCCAGGACTTCCTAGAACACCCTTGAATTCGCTCAACCAGTAGCGTCTTGCACCACTGCCTTGAACTCAATGATGAGGCTAGAAACTCCACTTATCCCCTCATATGTACGCCGTTAGAGAGAAGATAGCCTAAACATTCAAAAGCTACGCGCAAGGCTAAAAATAGGTACTTTCTAACAGCCGTGTAAGCGCCATCTGAATAGTGGACAAACTCAGCCGATCTAAAGATGGTCCACCTGGGGTTGGAACGATCCGTCCGGGCCGAGAACCTGGCTCGATCCAGATAAATCGCCGAGCTTAAACATTGCGAGCAGAGCATTCAGAAGCAGAACTGTGTGCGAGGCTGATGCTGAATAGTTATTGCTAACCAGTACGAAATCTCACCAGAACTGAAAGGGGTTACAAGCCTGTCGTGTCTAACAGAGACATGACCGGAACCTGAACGATCTTAAAACGTGCCCAATTGCTCGCAATTAGCTATAGCAAGCTGTACTCGGCGAATTTTGCCGGATGCTATCCGGCTTGCCTCTGAACTCTTTTCGGTGTGACCGTGCGGCGAGCTGATATACCTTGGTCTCTTAGTCGCTCCACTGTCGTGCGAGCCTTCAATAGCCACAGTAACTCAGAGTGTATTCGTTTATTGTTCTGTCTTATCCCAGAATGGCGCCGGCCTCTTCCTCGGAACCAGTTTCCTTGAGCTGTGGTATGACGTCCTTGGGGATCAGTCCCCGTTGGCGCATGATTACTTAAATCCCACAAGTGGCGAGCCGGTGACAAACGAGTACATGCGCAGGTGCTTCTCACCGGTGCTCGTAGCCAAAGAGAATGCACTGGAAAGATAGGTAGTGGGTTGGTTCAAAGAGGGTTCCTGAGTCTCGCTAGCAAGTTAAAGATGATGACTGGAGCTCCGGTTCAGGTAACGAGGAAGGTGTCGGACGGAGATCAGATCGAATGTCTGCGAGTAGTAGAGATACCGGGACACACTCCAGGCCAGATCGCGCTTGCACACGAAGGAGACGGAGCGGTTATTGTCGCAGATGCATTCGTGAACTACAAAAACCGCGTGCGGCAAGATCCGATGCCCGGCATCGACCTAGACCGCGAGGAGGCAAGGCGATCTATCGCAAAGCTTTCAGAGCTAGGTTACGACAATATATTTCCGAGCCACGGAGAGGCGATGCTGGGTGACGGCACAAAGAAGCTGAAGGACTTTCTGCGCAGCTAGCTATCAGCGGGCTCTTTAATAGTGATTGTGTAACAGCAGTTCTTACCACAAGCCTTTAGGCATCTTCCTAGGGATGGGTTCATTTCGAAATCAGATGCGAGAGTGTCAAGCCAGCCTGCGATTCGGGCAAAGATGCCGCACTCGTATGTCTCTGCGATACCCGCGCGTTCCACATTTTCGAAGGCGAAGCAACGTTGCACGTCGACCTCGTACGAGGAATCATCAACTTGTATAAGCCGATAGTCCATTAAGTCGGGGCCAACGAGTGAGATGATGGCCTCTTGCGCAAACATCATGTCGTCTACGTTTTTAACGGGCGATAGATCAAGCAAGCGTGCAACGCGCATCGACTCGACCTTGCCTACTTCACGTGCAGCGATCTTGTTAAGCTGATTTGCCTTCTCTAAGCCACACTCGGCTGCAACCGCCATAAACCAGCGCGCATCGTGGGACATCCAGTTTTTGATGAGAACTGCTTCGCGCTCAGATTGCGACAGTTTTCCTAATCGTGATTTCGCTTGTTTCCTGAGGTCTGCTCTCAGATCTCGACTAGCGATGATTGCCTTCTCTCCGGTTTAGGTCTCTCACAATATACGATTCAGCCCAACGAGACGATCTAAGTATCGAGAGGCGGTGCGCCATGCCTGTGACGAAGTTGTCCATGGACGGTGGCAAGGTTGTAAGAGATTCATACGACGTTGGACGAAAATCATTGAGTGGAGCGTTCAGCCGATTGCCGGGGACCGACGGATCGTACGAGAAAATAACCGATCACATTGGACGCATCCATTTCAAAACGCTCATCCCCGTGGCTGTGTGGACAGTTGAGCTCGATCGTCAATCTGGCAGAGTTGGGTTATGAAAAGTTTCTTCCGAGCCACGGTGTGCCGATTCTTGATAACGGGCCAGAACGACTAAAGGCTGCCTTCGATCTAAACTAGGCGACTATGGTGTTAAAACGGATAATCCCCTGTCTTGACGTTGACAATGGCAGGGTTGTAAAGGGAACCAACTTCGTCAACATACGCGATGCTGGCGACCCGGTAGAGCTTGCAGAGAGATACGATGCTGAAGGTGCGGACGAGGTCGTCTTTCTGGATATCACGGCGTCTCACGAAGACAGGGATACGATCGTTGATCTGGCGAAACGAACTGCTGAGAACGTGTTTATCCCTTTCACCATAGGCGGTGGCATCAGATCGGTAGATGACGCTCAGGCCGTACTTGACGCGGGTGCAGACAAGGTCGCGGTCAACTCCGCTGCAGTGGCCGACCCGGAGCTGCTCTCAAGGCTTGCTGACACCTTTGGCTCTCAGTGCGTGGTACTTGCGATCGATGCAAAGAGACGAGATACAGGCGACGGTTGGGACGTGTACGTAAACGGGGGTAGAGTAAAGACCGACCGGGAAGCGGTCGACTGGGCGAGAGAGGGAGCCCGTCTTGGCGCAGGCGAGATCCTTCTGACAAGCATGGACCGCGACGGGACAAAGGATGGATACGAGCTTAACCTGACCTCATCGGTAGCTAACGAGGTCGATGTGCCGCTGATTGCTTCAGGTGGAGCGGGAACTCTTGAACACCTTAATGAGGCGATCATCGAGGGAAGGGCAGACGCGGTTCTATGTGCATCGATATTTCATTACGGCGAGTTCACCGTACGCGAGGCAAAAGAGACGATGGATAGTGATGGAATACCGGTTCGGCTACCGTTACCTCGTGCGGGGGACCAGACCCCAGAGGCTTGAATAACCTGTTATATAGAGCCTTTTGCCGTCGGAGATGACTGGGTTGAAACCACCGGTTTTGAACTTGAAAACGCGCTTTCCCGATCGTACATCGAGGCCGACCGTCCTGCGAGCAGGCAAGTTTGCGTAGTAGACGACGTCACCGACAACGGTCGCCGCACCCGAGATCCTTCCTCCGGCCGCATGAGTCCAACGAACGCCGCCCGTGCGTGCGTCCAGTGCATAGAAATTGCCGTCGTATGAGCCTATGTAGACCGACGGCTTCGTTCCTGGCACATCAGCGACCGCTGGACTGGCGTAGACATAGCTTCCGGTGCCGTGGGACCATGCGATCTGGCCATCCGATGTTGAGAATGAGTAGACCTTTCCGTCAGTGTTGCCGGCATACACTCGACCGAAGCCAACTGCCGGCGAGGAGTAGAAGTTTCCGCTGCGCCCCAGCGATCTGCCCGCGGTGTGAGTAGACCAAACTTGCCTTCCATTACTTGCGCGCACCGCATACATAGACCCGTTATAGGCGCCAATATAGAGCTTTCCATCCGCGTATGCAGGAGCCGCTTTGAGAGCTGCGCCGGCCTGAAACGTCCAACGTATTTTCCCTGTGCGTGCATTGAGGGCGTATAACGTACCTGACTCTGAGCCCATGAAGACAGTGTTTCCGACAACTACGGGCGACGACTCAATCCGGCTCGGTGCGGTCCAGGACCAGAGTGTCCGACCGCTACGTGCGTCAAGCGAAACAACCTGCCTCGAAAGCATCCCAATGAAAAGACGACCCTCACTGTAGGCGGGTGAAGATGCGTTCAACTCGCCGATCTTCTTTTTCCAGAGGATCTCTCCATTGCCGGCTCGCAGGGCCCATACAGCGCCGTTGTTTCTTGCAAGGTACAGGACGCCCTTGGCAAGGACCGGTGAAAACTCCAGTAACACCTGCCCAGTCTTTCGCCAGATCGGTTTGAACGGGGGTTCTAGTTTCGACGGCAGGTACCTTGTTCTCTCCTTTGTGTACCCGTAGAAGGGCCAGATGAATTCATCGCGTGGCTTCTTTGGCTTTGGCTTTGTACTTGTCTTGAAGACGACCTTGTTGCCCTTATTTACGTCTGACTCTGGTGCGAGAAATACAAAGTACGCTGCCACTGCGGCACCGGCCAACGCTGCGGTGGTCAATAGGCCGATGATAATCACCCGCCTGCGCCTGCGTGCTTTTTTAGCGAACATATATCTCATGTCATAAACCATAAACCTACGTTATTGTGGGCTCACTATGCTTCATATGCACAAAACTGTTCGACAGGTTTCGCCAAGCTCATCGTTTGTTTGCGTATATTGATTGACATGGGAAGTTTAAAAAAGATACCCTCTCTGGTCCTGTCGCATCCGAATACGGACTTCGATGCGTTTGCCAGCATGCTGGCTGCGCAGCTGCTGTACCCAGACACATATATCTGTCTGCACTCAGGTCCCAATCGAAATGTAAAGGAGTATTTCAACCTACATTCGGAGCAGATTCCGCACATCGATCTTGCTGACATAGACCCAGATTCCCTTGAACGCGCGATCCTGATAGAGATCGGTGTATCGACGAGACTGGGGGTTGCAAAGAGTCTTGTAGAGGAGAATGCCGACGAGGTAGTGATCTTCGATCACCATCCCGGTGGAAAGAAAAGCTCAGAAGAAAACCAAATCTTGGGTTCCGACGGAAGTCTTGTCACGACGATGCTCAAGTTGCTAACCGAGCGCGGGATAGAGATTTCTGTTATGCACGCGACGGCTTTTGCGCTTGGAATTCACGAGGACACCGGATCGCTTACTTTTCCCTCGACAACCGAAGACGATGTTGCCGCACTTGCATTTTGCATGAAGGCTGGTGCAAACCAACAGATGCTTGCCAGGTACTTGAGGAAACCCCTGTCCGGCAAGCAGAGGGAGCTGATCGTGTCTCTGGTCGACAACAGGAGGGTTGTTAACGTTGCAGGAATGAAGGTGGTTGCTGCTTGGGCAAAAAGAGACAGTTATGTGGAGGATGTGTCGGGATTGGCGTCGAGAGTCGGCGATATCGCCGACTGGGACGCTCTCATAATCTGCGTTGAGATGGAGGCGCGCACCTTTGTTGTCGGTCGAAGTAGGAACGAGTCGATCGGCGCAGACCAGGTTTTAAAGGCGGTTGGAGGCGGTGGCCATGCGCAAGCAGCCTCAGCAATAGTGCGTGATATGGGTGCTGAAGAAGTAATGACGAAGCTGCTCGAGTCGGCAGAGGCGAAGGTCAAGCCAACTATGCACGTGAAAGAGATAATGTCGAAACCGGTTATGTCGATTGGAAGCCATGAGACGATCAACGACACCCTGATTGAGCTGCAATATAGAGGACACAGTGGAGCACAGATCGTAGAGGATGAAGCACTGGTGGGATCGGTGATGCGTGAAGATCTGGACAGAGCGCTACGTCACAATCTGGGACACGCTCCGGTCAAAGCGGTGATGTCGGCCGATCTTACTATCGCCGGCATAGACACCCCTGTATCAGAGATTAGATCGACTCTTTCCTCTGGTGCGGCGAGCCGTGTAGTCATAGCGGATACGTCAGAGAACAGATGTCGCACCGTCTACTCATTGCCCGAAGAAGAATCGATGGGAATTGTTACTCGAGGCGATATCTTGCGGGCACTTCACGAGGAGCCACGAATGGATGGTCCGGAGCCAGACGCCGAGGCGAGCATGCGCTTTATCGAGAAGATGCACCTTATTCCCTCACTTGAAGAGATACTGCCAGCGGTTCAGGCGGTAGGCGCTAGCGAAAAGGGCGTCTATCTGGTGGGCGGTGCGGTTCGTGATGTTCTCCTTGGCATGAAGTCACTGGATCTTGACATTATGGTTGAGGGCGATGCGATCGGGTTCGCGAGCCAGCTCGCGAAAGATCTTGGTGCACATTCACATCCGCACGCAAAGTTCCAGACAGCAGTGATCAAGGGCAAGCGTGCCGATGGATCGGACCTCAGGATCGATGTTGCCTCTGCGAGAACGGAGTTCTACGAACATCCCGGGGCGATGCCAAAGGTCCAACGCTCTACTCTGGAGAAGGATCTGGCCAGAAGGGATTTCACCATTAACTCAATGGCTGCATCACTGAAGACAGAGGATCTGGGTTCGGTGTTCGACTTTTTTGGAGGACTCAAGGATCTAGACTCTTCAAAGCTGCGTATTTTGCACAATCTGAGCTTCATAGAGGACCCGACGAGATTGTTCAGGGCCTTTACCTACGAGTCCAGGCTGGGCGTCAAGATGGAGCCTCGGACACTATCTCTGGCACGCGGTTGTGTGGAGATGCAGTTACTCGGCGACCTCGAGTCAGAGCGTTTACGTGACGAGTTGATGGAGATTCTTAGCGACGACAATGTGCAGGAGACTCTAGAGCGTATGCACGATCTTGGGGTGGATTCAAGCATACATCCACAGATCTCCTGTGATGAACGGACGATAGATCTGGTGAATCGCATCGAACCGTTGCTCGACAGGACTGGACGACGCAACGAAGTGCGTCGTGATCTGATACGTCTGGCGCTACTAATGAGGCGGATGACAGCAGAAGATATCTTGGACTTTCTCGGCAGACTGAAATATCGGAAGAAGGAGCAAGAGACAGTGGCGTCAACAGCGACCATAGCTCCGAAGCTTGTTACCACGCTCTCAAAAGAAGGGTTGGCTCCATCAGAGATCCATTCTTTGCTGAGCGAACTACCTGTTGAGGCACTTGTTGCCACTGAGCTTCTGTCGGATGGTGCAGAACCTACTGTTCAATACCTGGAGGTATGGTTCAGCGTGCTCAGGCACGTTGAGCTCGAAATAGGAGGAGATGACCTAATTAAAGAAGGCCTTCCTCAGTCACCGACATTGGGAAGAGCGCTTGACGAAACTCTTCACCTGAAGCTCGACGGATTCGTAAAGGACCGCAAACAGGAACTTGAGACTGCGATTAGACTTGCTCGAAGAGAGCTATCCGAGTCTTAGTAGTGAGCTAACGGACGGAGTTGAAGATGAACGAGAACTGCATGATTTGGAATAAACAACCGGGTCATTACGAGGTTTGGTATGTAACGCTAACCGATCCAGAAACGGGACTGGGGTTCTGGATCAGATACACGATGGTGGCTCCACTCAAGGGCTCTGCAACTTGCTCACTGTGGTTCATGGCTATGGATGCGAACGATCCAACTCGAAACGTAGGGGAGAAGGTGATCACTTCCGATAGAGTCTCTAAAGACCTCGGAAGACCCCTTCAGCCTACAGATAGGAAGCGCCTCTCTCAGCGACTTTGGTGCATCGGGTTTCATAGATAATGATGGAAAGAAGTACTCTTGGGACCTATCGTGGCAGCCGAGGCTTCCGTCGGTTTCGCACGTACACCCCTTTCTTAGGAAAACAAAAATTGCAAATACAGTTGTAGAGCTCCCACATGCGGACGTAGACGTTGACGGCGTGATCGAGATCGA
The DNA here is from genome assembly GCA_963710065.1 of uncultured Thermoleophilia bacterium. Classification (GTDB taxonomy): domain Bacteria; phylum Actinomycetota; class Thermoleophilia; order Solirubrobacterales; family CAVPYU01; genus CAVPYU01. The sequence continues at coordinate 77,366 of CAVPYU010000005.1, forward strand.
TGACAGGGTTGTTCAGGTGAAAGGGGCGCGTGCGGGTCAAGCTCACCTTTGGGGATCAAAACATGCGACCAGGTGGGCATGGACACACTGCAACGACTTCACAAGCGGAGAACAGAGACTTCGGAACACGTTCTTCGATGGCGTAAGCGTGTTCGTTCCCAGGTTCGGTCGCGAGCTTGGGCCCAACACGCCTGTTCTCGCAAGAGTTGGTGGAAGAGACCTACACCTGATAGGTCCGGTAGGAGTAATGAGGAACAAGAGTGAGTTCGGTCCTACGTTTTGGAAATTCGAGGCCAAGGGTCACAGACACAAGTTAGTGGGCAACATCTCGACTCGATCGGAGGATCTGGTTGGAGTTACATACCACGATCCAGACGGTGAAAAAGCGTACTGCTACAACACCGAGGTGGCAGATATGGTGTTAGAGCTTTTCGACAGGAGCGGATTCAGAGGAGAGTGGCGCAAGACAGACCATCTGGAGTCCAAACGGCGAGCCCACTTTGAATATGCGCAGAGAGATCCGGTAGAAGGCCTAGAGCTAAAGGTCACCTGAAAGACCGCGGTGAATAAAGCGCTCCCGGAGCTTGTTGCGCCTTTTTCCTGGCGTAGGTCAGGTGAAATTGCCTGGATCTCGTTCGGTGTGGCAGGTACAGAGGGTGCTTTCTCGACCCGCCGTGGAGGAGTAAGCAGCGGCCGATACACATCACTGAACCTTGGTGACGGCACGGAAGACGATCTCAACTTGGTTCGCGCAAACCAGGTGAGGTTCAGAAGCGCTATTGACCGCGACAGCTATGAACTTACTACGGTAAGACAGGTTCATGGAGACAGCGTTGTCGATGCTCGAGATGCCTCTCGTGAAGGCAACGGTACCGATCTGTCAGATCGCTCTGAAGCAGACGGTTTGGTGACCGATGGAGAATCGTGCACGCTGGTTGTGCTTATCGCAGACTGCCTGCCGGTAGCACTTGTCACTGCCGAGTCCGCGGCGATGATTCACTGTGGCTGGCGAGGAATCAGCTCTGGAATCGTCAATGCCGGATTGAAAGCGTCGTCACAGGTCTCCGGGAAACACGCGGATGAGGTGGTCGCTTTTATCGGACCGGGAATCGGTAACTGCTGCTACCAGGTTGGCGAAGATGTTGTGTCCGCGATCTCCAAACTTGGACACGGTGACGAAGTCTTTGGCGGAGGTGCGTTGGATCTTGTTAAGGTGGTGCGAAGAGAGCTGATGGAGCGCGGGGTTTTGCAGACAAATATTCACTCGGTAGACCTTTGCACTAGCTGTAATGAGGAGCTTTTCTTCTCACATAGAAGAGACGGCATTACCGGTAGACAGGGAGGCTCGGTCTGGATTGTCTGAAATATCGCTAGAGAAGGTAAGGAAGAACATCGATCGCGTTCACTCCGATATTGAGCAGGCGTGCGCAAAGAGCGATAGAAGTCCGAACGAGATCGAGCTTCTAGCAGCTACAAAATACGTAGAAACAGATCAGATGGGCCTTCTGTCGGATGCGGGAGTGAGGCTGGTCGGCGAGAACAGGGCGCAGGATCTTCTGAAAAGGAAGGAGCGTTGGGGGGAGCGCTTCACCTGGGACTTCATAGGGAATCTTCAGAGTAGAAAAGTGAAACTTATCTTGCCGGAAGTGAGGTTGGTCCACTCAGTATGTACGAACTCAGTCGTATCTCAGATCGAGCGCTGGGCGGACGACGCAGTTCGCGTGCTACTGGCGGTGAACGTAGCGGGCGAAGAATCGAAGCCTGGGATATTGATCGAGGACGTGGACCGTTTCATTGAAAGCGTCTCGCAGTGTCAGCGACTGCACATCGAGGGTCTTATGACCATGCCCCCACTTGCCGAGTCTCCCGAGAGCAGTCGAAGGTACTTTTCAGAGCTACGGGATCTGGCTCACAGGCTGGACAGATCTTGGTCGCCGGAGCATGAATTCAAAGTACTTTCGATGGGAACGTCCCAGGACTATCGTGTTGCGATAGAGGAAGGTGCGACGATCATAAGGCTGGGGTCAACTCTTGTGCGGTAATCGTTCATCCCCTACCAAACATCGATGGAATCCGGGGATGAGCGTGTACGGAACTAAGCGAATCCCCAAGTTATTCGGCTCATGTAACCGCCTACTCATTCCGGCCGGTGGCATGTACGCCGGCCGGAGAGCGAAATCGACGATATGTAGATACGTGCTGAACGCTCACCTTGTGCGCTAGCGCATGTGGTCCTTATCCCTTAGAATGTCCCAACGTATTTGTATTCTGAATGCAGGTTTTTTTAACTTTTATACGAATTTTTCAAGCAGGAGTGGATTAAATGGCCGGCTTTAAAGATTTTTGGCACCGAACACTTGTTTACTTCGGCTTGGCCGAGGATGAGGAGTATGCGTACGAGGACAGGGAGGTTGAGAACGATGTGGAGTACGAAGAGCCAGAGCAGGAACTGGCCGGAAGATACAGGGACAGACCGAACGTTCGCAGGCTAGGAAGCCGTGGGCGCAGAGACGATATCGATGATATTTTCTCAGACGAGCCAGGCAGTAAGGCCCAAACCAGGGTCTTGAGACCGACTGGGAACGGCAGGAAGAGCCGCGCAGCGCGAGTTCATCTCGTAATCCCCAAGAGTTTCAACGACGCACAGCAGATAGGTGACAAGATCAAGGAGTCGGTTCCGGTAATAATCAACCTTCAGACGGCGGACTCAGAACTATCCAAGCGTTTAATAGATTTCGCCAGCGGATTGACGTACGGACTCGGGGGTGGAATGCAAAGAATCGCGGAACGGGTCTTTCTGCTATCTCCCAGAAACGTCGAGGTCTCGGCAGAGGAAAAAGCCCGACTGATAGAAAAGGGCTTCTTCAATCAGTCCTAGTGTCTGACAGAGCAGAGTAACATTGCCGTCATGGTCATCGGCCTGATAGGTGTAGGGAATATGGGAGCCGCGTTTGCGCGAGGACTTGCCGCACACGATGATGGCCCGGAGAAGATCTTGTTAGCCGACGAGAGAGGCGATGTAGCAAAAAAGCTTGCTGAGGAGATAGGTGGCGAATCGGTTGACTCGAACGTTGAGCTAGCAGAGCGTGCCGATCTAGTTGTGTTGTGCGTAAAACCATCGCAACTGCCGGTTGCTCAGATGTACGCGAGGCATCTAAAGGCGCCGGATTGACAGTCGCATCAATTCTGGGTGCAACGACGATAGATGAGCTCCAGAATGAGCTAGCAGACGATGTTCATGTGATCCGACTGATGCCGAATATGGCGGTCGAGTCGAGGAAAGGATTCATCGCGTACTGTGCTTCATCGAAGGTTGATGACGATTTGAAGGACCGGGTCATAGACCAATTCTGTGTGCTTGGCGATATGTTTGAGGTAGAGGAGGAAGCGATAGACGCCATAACCGCTGTGGGCTCCTGCAGTCCAGCTTTCTTTTGTAAGGCAGCGGAGTCGATTGCAGACGCAGGTATCGATCACGGCTTAGACCAAGAGCTTTCACGCAAGATAGTGGCCATAGCGCTTGCCGGAACCGGAGAGATGCTCGAACGACGGGGTGGCGATGCAGCGAAGGTAATGCGCGAGGTTGCATCACCTGGTGGAAGTACCGAGGTTGGTTTGAAAGTACTGGAGGAACGCAAAGTAGATAGTTCCTTCAAAGAAGCGGTTTCCGCGGCGATTGATAAATGCCAGGAAAGTAAATAGTCGTGATATCGGGCATCACAAATCAACTGTTTATGGCAAGTGTTCGCTCAAATCTCGCAGATTACTTTGACAAGCTGGTCTTGATCTTCATGATCCTGGTCTTTATAAGGATCATCATCGTGTGGATTCCCAGGATTCCGTACAACAGGACGTTGCAGGCAGTTCTGCAGTTCATACACGACATCACAGAGCCATATCTGAGAATATTTCGACGGATGCTGCCACCTATTGGGGATAGGATTCCTCTAGATTTGAGCCCGTTAATAGCGATCATCGTATTAGTCATTTTGAGAGCCTTCGTAACACCCTTGATAGCCGGGGGGTAACTCTGAGTATCGAGGATGTTCTCGACTGCATATCCGAGCAAGGCGGCAGTGCTGGCGTTCGGGTGAGGGTTAAGGCTGGAGCACGGCACGAAAAGATCAGCGGCGTTAGAGGCGGAAGACTGTTGATCTACGTAAAAGCGCCGCCCAAGGAGGGAAAGGCAAACAAGTCCGTACGCTCGCTGATAGCCAAGGCTCTGAACGTACCCAAAAGTCGCGTTGAGATAGTACGCGGCGAAAAGAGCAGGGACAAGACGGTGCACATCGTATCCCTGTCACGAGCACGTACGGCAGAGTTGATAGATGGTCAGATATGAGCGAAGGGTCCGTAAAGCCGTATGTTTACAGCTTGTTGGCAGCATCGCTGGTAGTTGTTGCGGATCAACTTATAAAAGCGTCGGTCAGATCCACAGTGACCCTTGGCGAGCAGATCTATCTTGCGCCCGGGCTGGAACTTGTCTACACGCGTAACAGCGGTATCGCGTTTGGAATTCTTGCTGGCAGTGGGACGGTTATCATTTTCATCGGCCTAGTGGCGCTGGTTGGATTGGCGATCTACCTCGTCAGCGCGCAGCAGTTCCAAACTTGCATGGATCTCATTTGGACTGCTGCTTGGCGGTGCCATAAGCAATCTTGCGGATCGGGTTGCACATGGAGCGGTAACCGATTACATCGACCCGGTGCTTTGGCCGGCATTCAATCTAGCCGATGTGGCGATCGTCATCGGCGTATTCGGTGTTCTGATAGAGGCGATGCAGTCCAAAGATGCGGAGGCGGTAGATGCAGGTGAAAGCTGAGCAGCAGACACTTGCAATAGAGGTTGGAGCCGAGCAGGAAGGCTTGCGCCTGGACAGATATCTGGCTGGGGTTGAGCAGATAGGCTCGCGTTCGTTTGCACAGAGATTGATCGCGAACGATCGGGTTAGGTTGGATGGGAGACCGGTACGAAAGAGCGATCGACTCACAAAGGGCAGCCTTTTGAAAGTGGAGCTTCCAGGTGTCAACAAGGAACACAAGAAGATCGAGTCAACGCACTACAAAGTCGCATACTCGGACGAGTACCTTGCTGTGATCGACAAGCCTGCGGGCATGGTGGTTCATCCGGCCCCCAGTTACAAGGGCGGTGTGACGCTTGTAGAGGCGATATCAGCGGATGTGTCAGCTAAGGGAATAGATGTTGTTGAGCCACTGCTCGTACATCGACTGGACAAAGGGACATCGGGCCTGCTGGTCGTTGCATGGGATCTTGATACACAGAGGTTGCTACAAAGGATGATCCAAAAACGTGAGATCTCTCGAAACTACTATGCGCTGGTCGAGGGAGCACTTGACGCCCGCAGCGGAACGATCGACGCTCCGATCGGGCGGGACTCAACCGATAGAAGCACCATGTCGATCGATACAAGAAAGCCCCGCGAGGCTCGCACTCATTTCGAAGTCGTCGAGTTCATGAAAGATGTCACATTTGTAAAAGTGCGATTGGAGACAGGCAGGACACATCAAGTAAGGGCACACTTTGCGGCGATCGGCCACCCACTGGTAGGCGACCCTACGTACGGTGGGAAAAAGAAAGCACTCTCTAGGAAGACAGTTTTTGCACAGCTCTATCGACTGCACTTTAAGCACCCTAAAACGATGCAAGAAATCACAGCCGTGTCAGAGCTGCCGGAGGACCTTGACAGGGTGCTGAAGCTAGCGCGATCACGGTAAGCGTTCAGCACATATCTACATATCATCGATTTCGCTCTCCGGCCGGCGTACATGCCACCGATCGGCCTTCAGCGGTTAGAATGCCGGTCAAATATGTAAACGACCCCCTGTCTTAGGTTGTGGTCCTGCCCGGTATTCGTCTGCCGGGTCCACACACCGAGGCTGGGGATTTTCATCAAAGAAGGAGTTATCTGTGACGCAAGCAACCGTGAACGAGATGCTGGACGCTGGCCTTCACTTCGGCCACCAGACCAGCAGATGGAATCCGAACATGCGCCGCTACATATATGCGGAAATGGGCGGGATTCACATAATTGACCTGGAGTCCGCTGCGGACTGCATGGATAGGGCAAAGGCCTTTTCAAGTGAAACCTCTGGAAGAGGCGGTGTCTTTCTCTTCGTGGGAACAAAAAAGCAGGCCTGTGACAAGGTTAAAGAGGTGGCAGAAAACGCTGACATGCCGTATGTAAATCATCGGTGGTTGGGTGGGCTGATGACGAACTTCGAAACGCTCAAGAAGAGGATCGATCGTTTGCACGAGCTCAATGGGTTGAAAGAAGATGGAAGGTTAGAGCTGCTTCCAAAGAAGGAGCAGATAGTGCTTGAGTCGGAGAGAGAGAAGCTGGATAAAAACCTAGGTGGTGTCAAGGACTTGCAGCGGCTGCCTGACGCAGTTGTGGTTGTTGACGTTGGCACTGAGGAGATCGCTGTGAGAGAGGCGGACCGTCTAGGAATTCCGATAATTGCACTGGTGGATAGCAACTGTGATCCCGAACCGATCACCTATGTAATCCCTGGAAACGACGACTCAATCAGGTCGTGTGACTTCTTCCTCAACTCGATAGGCGACGAGGTCAGGGGAGGCAGCTCGAAGTTTCGCCGTGAGGAAGAGGCGGCAAGAATACAGGCGGAGGAGAAGTCCAGGCGCGAGGCTGAGGAGAGAGCTAAACGTGAGGCCGAGCAGAAGGCGAAGAAGGAGGCCGACGCCAAGAAAGAGGAACAGCGTCTTGCAAAAAGAGCCGCAGAGATAGAAGCAAAGGAAGCAGTTGAAAGGAAGGAAGAAAAAAAGGACAGTGGGGGGGACACCGCTGAGCCAAAGAGTGAAACAAAGGGCAGTGCTGATTCTGCGAGCGGCGCTTCTAAGGCAAAGGATAAGGGCTCAGAGGAAGCGGCTGAGGGTAAAGGAAAGGCGACATCTGACGGTGGAGACAAGTCGGATGAAGCCTCGAAGAAAGATCAGGACGATAAGGGGGAAAAAGAGTGACAGTCAGCGCGACAGATGTGAAGGCTTTAAGAGATCGTACGGGCGCTGGAATGATGGATTGCAAAAACGCACTTGCAGAGTCTGAAGGCGATGTTGAGAAGGCTATCGAGGTTTTGAGAGTGAAGGGTCAGGCCTCTGCAGCCAAGAGAGAGGGCCGCCAAGCCTCAGAAGGTGCTGTGTCCAGCTACATACACACCAACGGAAAGATAGGCGTATTGGTTGAAGTAGATTGCGAGACTGACTTTGTTGCTCACAACGAGGATTTTCAAGAGTTTGCCCGCGAAGTCGCGTTACATATTGCAGCAGCAAACCCACAGTTTGTCAGTGAAGAAGATGTGAGCGATGAAGCAAAAGATGCCGAAAGCAAGATATTTGAACAACAGGCGACCGACAAGCCAGAGGAGATAAGAAAGAAGATTGTGGAGGGTAGGGTGCGCAAATGGATGGAGGAGGTAGTTTTACTCAGCCAGAAGCATGTCAATCAGGAAAAGCATGAAGAAAAGACGATAGATCAGCTCAGGGAGGAAATATCTGCGAAGACGGGCGAGAAAGTTGTTATCAAAAGGTTTGCGCGGTTTGAGATAGGTGGTGAGTAGTGCCGCGTTCGGGCAACGGATCGGAGACGATTTTCGAGCGGGTTATGCTCAAGCTTTCCGGTGAGTCTCTGATGGTGGCCGTGAATATGGGACCGACCCAGAAAGACTCAAATCGATCGCAAAAGAGGTTAAGTGCCTGACGAAGCTGGGCATAGAGGTATCGATCGTAGTCGGCGGCGGGAACATCTTTAGAGGGATGCAAGCGGCTTCGCATGGGATGGACCGAGCGACTGCAGACTACGTGGGCATGCTCGCAACGGTACTCAACGCGGTTGAGCTACAAGACGCGCTGGAAAACGAAGGAGCGGACACCAGAGTGCAGACAGCGATTCAAATCGCCGAGGTTGCGGAGCCTTACATAAGAAGGAAGGCGATAAGGCACCTGAAGAAAGGCAGAGTAGTCATCTTTGCAGGTGGAACCGGGGAACCCCTTCTTTACAACAGACACCGCAGCTGCTTTGAGAGCGCTTGAGATTCATGCGGACGCGATCATGATGGCAAAGAATAACGTTGAAGGAGTCTATGACTCCGATCCCAGGGAAAATGAAAATGCAAAATTTCTTCCACGTGTGACATATCAAGAGGCGATAGAACGAGATCTGAAGGTAATGGACTCAACGGCTTTCTCGCTGTGCAAGGACAACGACCTTCCGATCTATGTCTTCAATATGGATGATGCAAGCAACATCGATAGGATCGCACGTGGTGAAGAGATAGGAACGCTCGTATCGTCCAGTAGCAAAAAGGAGAGGTGAAGGGGTGAGAGTACAGTGATAGACGAACTATTGAAAGATGCGTCACAGAGAATGGACAAGACTGTGGAGTCGATGCGTAACGAGTTCGCAAGCGTCAGGACAGGACGTGCGACACCACACCTGTTAGACCGCGTGGTCGTTGACTATTACGGGGCGAAGACGCCTCTCAATCAACTCTCAACGGTCGCTGCGACTGAATCGAGAATGCTAACGATTACACCGTATGACAAATCATCCATAAAACAGGTAGAGAAGGGGATCCTTACTGCGGACCTCGGGCTTACTCCATCAAACGACGGTGACGTGATCCGTATTTCGATTCCAGAGCTGAGTGAAGAGAGGCGCAAGGAGCTTGCGAAGATAGTGAGAGGAATCGCTGAGGAAGGCCGTATATCTGCGAGAAACATCCGGCGCGACATACTCAACGATCTCAGGGAGCTAAAGGAGTCTGGAGACGTGGGTGAGGACGACGAGCGTAGGGCTGAAAATGAGCTTCAGAAGTTGACCGACAAGCATATTGCAGCAGTAGACGATCTACTCGCCGGGAAAGAAGAAGAGATCCTGGAAGTGTGAAACCGGGTGATCGAGTAAGCGCTGACCAAAAAAACGTCTCTTATGTAGCCATAATCATGGACGGAAATGCGCGCTGGGCGCGTTTGCATGGGAAGACTGTGCTCGAGGGACACAGAGCAGGAGCAAAAGCTCTGAAGAGGATCGTTCGTGCGTCGGTTGAGTTAGGTATCAAGGAGTTGACTGTCTACGCATTCTCAACTGAGAATTGGGAACGACCGAAAGATGAAGTCGATGGATTGATGCACATGTTTGCAGAATTGATCACCTCAGAGACGCCGGAGCTCGACGAGCAGGGGGTTAGGCTTCAATTCATCGGCAGAAGAGAGGGCGTTGACGATGAGATAATCGAGAAAATAGAGTGGGCGCACTCTGTGACAAAAAAGAATTCGAAAATGCTTCTGTATGTAGCGTTCAACTATGGCGGAAGGGGAGAGATAGTCGACGCAGCACAGAAACTACTAAATGAGACGGAAGGTGAGGCGATAATCAGCGATGCAGAGGCTCTTTTTGCCAAGAACCTATATGCACCGGAAATGAGCGACCCTGAGCTTCTCATCCGCACCAGCGGAGAGAGGCGCATCTCAAACTTTCTTCTATGGCAGTGTGCGTATTCAGAGTTCCATTTCACCGATACTCTGTGGCCAGAATTCGGCAAAGAAGACCTGGAGACAGCGCTCAACGACTTCAACGAACGAAAACGCCGCTTTGGTCAAAGAGATGTCAGCTAAAAAGCAGCGCAACCCAAGACAAAAGCGGTCACGCACCGACGCCAAGAGCAGCTTTGCCTCAGGCGCGATCTCAAGAGTCCTGATCGCCATACCATGGATCGGGTTCACGGTATTCGTTATCGCCTTTGGAAGCTGGGTATTCGCGATCACTATTGCATGCTTTGCGATCCTTGCCTTGCATGAGTTCTACTCATTAGTGCGTGAATACAGGCCGCTTGTGCTCGCCGGGCTTGCGGGCTCAGTTGCAATGGCACTCACCGCAAGCGTCTATGGACCCAAGCAGCTTCTGATGGTTCTATTAGCCACCTTTCTTTTCGCCTTTATCCTCGCTATTGCCAGGAAGGACCGCAAATATGTGACCATTTCGCTCGGCGTAACGCTGCTGGGCGTAGTGTGGATAGGACTGGCTCTGTCTCACGCTGTACTACTTCGCGAACTTGCTCATGGCGGTGGGCTTCTGATAGGAGTTGTTGCCTCTACTTTTATCGGCGACACAGCCGCGTACTTTGCTGGAAAAATCTACGGTAGACGCCCTCTAGCAGCACGAATATCTCCTAACAAAACGTGGGAAGGGCTTCTCGCCGGGACACTGGCGAGTATCGGCATGTTCTGGTTCGTCGGCCTATATCAGGACTGGATAACAGGCTGGGAATCGATCGCTATGGGTATCGGCGTAGCGGCAGTTGCTCCGCTAGGAGACCTCTATGAGTCGATGATTAAGAGAGACTTTGAAATCAAGGACAGCGGGGGGTTCTTCGGTGCGCATGGAGGGGTGCTCGACCGCATAGACGCTTTGGTCTTCACGGTTGTTGTTGGTTACTACTTAGCCGGCGCAATTTTTCTAGCATAAGCAATTACAGATTGCCTGGGATCCCTCGTTATCTAGATCTGCCTGACAGATCCTCAGCAACGCGAGCGTACATAAGACTCGAGTCAAGAGGTCCGAGCAAACTTGTGGCTGCATCGCCGTCAACTGTTGCATCGAGCCAGGCTGACTCAGACTCATTGTCGCTGAGTATCGTGGGCATTCTGTCGTGAACGGCCGATACCAGGTCGTTTGCCGTCGTAGTGATGATCGTACAACTATCAACACGCTCTCCATGATGGGATGTCCAGGTTGTCCAGAGACCCGCAATTGAGAAGAGCTTGTCTCCCTCGAGTCCGTAGCGCATAGGTGTCTTCTTCTGTTTTGGACCCTCGGCTTTCATCCACTCGTAAAATCCGTCTGCGACGATCAGGCAACGTCCTTCCGCAGAAGCAACAAGGTCTCTGAACGACGGTTTTTCCAGCAATGTTTCTGCTCTTGCATTGATCATTCGGTTACCGACCTTCTCGTCTTTAGCCCAGTGAGGAACAAGACCCCACCGCAACCCTTCGCCACAACGCGATCCCTCCCTAAGCAAAACGGTCGGAACCTGCTGAGAAGGCTTAACGTTGAGGCGATTCGCAAGTCCCTCATTGAAGAGAACTCCGAATCTGTCTCCTATAGTGCTGGGGTCCTTGTTTATGGTGAATCGGCCACACATATTTCCAATCGGGGTGAAGGCTTCCAGGCTCTAAGGCCTAGAATCAATCTATGAGAAAAATTGTAGTCCTTGGATCTACCGGCTCAATCGGCAGGCAGGCACTGGATGTCATAGAAGAAAGCCCAGAGCTCGCGGTTGTGGGATTGGCTGCGTCGAGCAGCTATGAGCTTATTGCAGAGCAGGCAAGGAGATTTAGCGTGGATCAAGTTGCTCTGACCGATGCTCAAGCTGCTATTAAGCTTGCCGGATCGTGGCCGGAAGGCGATGTCCTCTCTGGTCCCGATGGACTGTCCAAACTAATAAGCTGCTCAGACGCCGACATTGTTCTTAACTCAATCGTTGGCGCCGCTGGGTTGATGCCTACTGTTGTGTCCTTGACCGAGGGCAAGGATCTGGCGCTTGCAAACAAGGAATCTCTTGTCATCGGTGGAGATCTCGTAACACAGCTCGCGGAAGCCAAAGGCGCGCAGATAATCCCGGTCGATTCGGAACATTCGGCGTTATTTCAGTTGATCAGGGGGGAGAGGACGAGCGACAACCCCGGCACAGTAAAGAAGCTGGTTTTAACTGCATCGGGAGGCCCCTTCAGAGGCTTTAGTCGCGATCAGCTGAATGACATCAGCCCATCACAGGCACTGAGTCACCCGACCTGGGAGATGGGTGGCAAGATAACGGTTGACTCCGCAACGCTGATGAACAAAGGACTCGAACTTATCGAGGCTCAACACCTTTTCGGCCTTCCAACCGACAGAATTGAGGTCGTTGTACATACTCAATCTATTGTCCACGGAATGATCCATCTGATAGATGGATCGAGTATCGCTCATCTCGGGACTCCAGACATGCGAGTCCCGATCTCGTACGCGTTGCATTACCCCAGCCGAGCTGATCTACCACTAGAGACGCTCGATCTTTCAAAAACCGGCGAGCTGACATTCGAAGAGCCCGACTCTAAAACGTTTGGCTGTTTGGATCTCGCAAAGAGAGCTGCAAGGGACCGGGGAACGCTGCCATGTACGATGAACGCTGCAAACGAGATAGCCGTTGGGCTGTTTCTTGAAGACAGGTTGCCCTTCTTGGAGATTGAGCGCGTAATAGCTGAGACGATGGAAATATATCCGTCGAGCCCTGTCGATAGCTTTGAAAGTCTCTATGCAGCAGATGCAGAGGCACGTACGGCTGCTTCTGGGCTTGCAGACAGGTATCAGAAGGTAAAAAACGGAGTTTCGGATTGACGTCATTTTATAGTTACTTTCTAGCCTTTGCCGGTTTCGCGTTTCTGATCATCATGCACGAGTTTGGGCACTTCCTCGCAGCCAAGAAGGTCGGCATGAAGGTCGAGCGTTTCTCTCTCTTTTTTCCGCCACTGCTCCTCAAACATAAGCGCGGAGAGACCGAGTATGCGGTAGGCGCAATACCGCTTGGTGGCTATGTGAAGATAACTGGGATGAATCCGGCGGAAGAGCTAACCGACGATGAAAGAGAAAGATCGTATTACGGGCAGCCGGTATGGAAGAGGGTCGTCGTTATCGCTGCGGGCCCAACCATGAATCTACTTATCGCGCTAATACTTTTCATGGGTTTGAACCTCTTTGCTGCAAAGAAAAACACTTCGGTCGTAGATGAGACGATGGCCAAAAGTCCAGCGGCGAAAGTACTTAAACCCGGTGACAAGATAGTCGAAGTCGACGGCGAGAGAGGCTCTGTTTTAGCCTTTCGGGATCGCATCCTTGCCCATAAGTGCGCAGGAAAAACGAAGTCCGGGTGCAGTGCGAAGACGCCCGTTCATCTGTTGATTGAGAGAAATGGCCGTACGACCGAGGTATCGGTGAGGCCACGATACGACACAAGCGTACGACCACACGGAATGCGCATCGGAATTACATACAAACGGGTTGGTGCGGGGTGGGGCCCGCAAAAGGCGTTCACCGAGTCGCTTGACACTACATGGCTGGTGACTGAACGCACATTCACCGTACTGGCCAAGCTGTTTGAGTCGAAACAGCGCAAACAGATATCGGGCCTTGTTGGAGGCTACAAGATAACCCAAGAGAGCTTTTCATTCAATATCGTAAATGCGATATTTGTTCTTGCGGTTATCAGTCTCTCGTTGGCGATCATAAACCTCTTTCCATTTTTGCCCTTGGATGGTGGGCATATCTTCTTTTCGCTTGCGGAAAAGGTCCGCGGAAAACCGATCTCGTTTGACACCATGCAGAGAGCCTCGGTGATCGGCTTCATGCTGGTCATATTCCTGTTTGTCATAGGCCTGACAAACGACATAGGCAGGTTAACCGGCGAGGGATTTGATGTACGGTAGTAATCCACCGCTTATCGTTATATACACTCATCTGAAGACAGATGGCATCGAAAAGACAGGTAAGGCTTGGAGAAGTCAGCGTAGGCGGCGGTGCACCGGTCGTCGTTCAGTCGATGACGAAGACCGACACCAGCGACGTTGAAGCAACGCTTAAGCAGATAGAGATGATGCACAAAGCGGGTTGTGAGGTTGCGAGATGCGCAGTACCTCGAGACAAGGACGTAGACGCGCTCAAAACGATCGTCGAGCGATCGTCGATACCTATCGTTGCAGATATTCATTTCAACTACACGCTTGCATTGAAAGCAGTCGATGCAGGAGCTGACTGCATAAGAATCAATCCCGGGAACATAGGCGGCCAAGACAAGGTCGCGCAGGTCGTAGAGAGGGCACGTGGAGCAAAGGTACCGATGAGACTCGGGGTCAATTCCGGCTCCCTACCCCAGCATCTTCGCAAGCTCGAGGCCGACAGTCCGGTTGAAGCCTTGGTTTCGGCCGCGACAGAGTCGATCGAACTACTGGAGCGACTTGATTTCTATGATTTCAAGGTATCGGTCAAGTCGACCGACGTGAAAAACACGATAGCTGCGAATCGCGCGCTGTCTGAACGAATCGGCTATCCGATCCATCTTGGAATAACCGAAGCTGGTACAAAATGGACGGGATCAATCAAATCGGCGGTCGGTCTTGGAGCACTTTTAGCAGACGGTATTGGCGACACGATCCGTGTTTCGCTTGCGACGTTCGATGCGGAGGAAGAAGTCAGGGTAGCTTGGGAGATTTTAAAGTCGTTGGGCCTACGAAGGCGCGGCCCAGAGTTGATCGCATGTCCAACCTGCGGCCGACTCCAATTCGACATGGATCGCGTCGTCGCAGAGATAGAGACGCGTCTAGAGGGTTATTCGCAGGCCTTTTCTGTAGCTGTTCTGGGCTGTGCCGTAAACGGGCTGGGAGAAGCAGCAGGCGCCGACTTTGGGATTACCGGAGGAAAGGGCGCCGGGCTTGTCTTTGCACACGGCAAACCACTTCGCAAAGTGCCCCAGGAGAGCCTGGTTGAGGAGCTGTTCAAAGAGATCGACAGCTCGATAGAAGGTGGAAGCGGCAAATCTTCGTCGGAAGAGACGATCGAGGCGAGGACGTGGCTTGAAAAAATCGAAGCGGAAAGCTCCGGTGAGCTTACCCCTGAAAGAATTGCTGCTATCGAGCGGCAAGGTACCACGCAGACCGAACCGAGGTCGTCAAAAAGGTACTGATGCCTCAGTTAACTCTTTTTACTTACCCTAGATACCCGGCTTAGGTGCTCAGCACCGTTTTGATCGACCACCTCAGCTCTCCATCTTTTGGAGGAGGCGCGGGTCAGTCTCACGTTTTTTCGGAAGTACTTCTTTGATGAGCGGAGGGTGATGGTCGATCGAGTCTTGTAGCCACTTCCTGTCGAGGACTGGATCTCGACTGTGGCCGGGCGTATCTTCGGCCTTACGGCACCCCAGACCATTACTTTGTTATTGAATGTTCCGTTCTTAAACTTCTTGGTTACAAAGATCGGCAGGGCGTATGCATCATATGACGGTTTGGCATTGAAGTCGTTGAAGCGGATACCGCTTTGGAAACCCGCATTGCGCTTTGGGGTGGAGGCAGGCTGGCTCAAGTCGAGCGGATCGTCGACGAGCGGGTACTGTGAGTATCCACGTACGCGACCGTTCCTGTAGCCGATGTACTCAGCAGCGTTTATGTAAGAAGACTGCTTCGAGAGACTGACCGAAAGATAGTTGTCTGGTGGGTTTGTCTGAAGACCGTACTCGGTGAAGTAGATTGGGGCATTCTTGCGAATTCGCCTTGCACTGCCAGCTCGATTCAGGATAGCCACAAGACCGTTGACCTGCGCGAGAGTAACGTCAAGCTTGCTGTCACCGTTGCTCCATGGCGATCTCGCTCCACCTCTTGTGTACGGGTGGTGGGCTATCCCGCTTGCCTTTATCTTCTTGAACTTGGCCGGACAGCCACGAGCGCGTCTCTGTGCGCCCTTCAGTGTCCTGCTCTGTTCGTCAAGGCAGAAGAACTCGCGCCACCATCGTTTTGGGTGTAACGAGCTTGTCGCTCTCTTGCCCTTCTTTCCTAGGGGTGAAGTATCGCCTACGAGCATCGTTGCATTACGGATCCCAGCTTTGCGAACCTCCTTTTCAGTTCGGGTGAAGAGACTTCGATAGAGATGCGGTGCGCGGGGAATTCTTGCACGAACCGTCTTGCTGTATCGCCACTGAGGCTGCAACCATCCGGCAATATCTGGTTCATTCCAAGCACCCCACCATGTGACTCTCGGAACTGTACCGCCTCCGTCACCTGGGTTGAATTTCCCGTTGTATCTGCGCGCTACCGCCCTTGAGAAGTTTGAGAAAAGCTTCAAGTTCGGATACCGACCGTAGAACTTCCCGTTATTTTTATTGGTGCTCGCCCACCTGGGCGCAAAGCCGGTCGGGTTCAGCATCGGTGTCATACCACGGGCGACGATGCCGCGAACCGCTGCGTCGAGCTCTCCCCACATGAACGAACCGTACGATGTCGAGTCCTTGTCGTTAAAGCTTGGCTTCTTCTTCGACGTTGGGTTTGGCGCGTACTGGTTCCAGTTGACCATGATCTGCACGATGTCGACACCGAGTGACTGTGCGTCGTTTAGGGCCCTCTCTCTAGCGGCAGCTCCACTAGACACGAACTGGCGATCGTCCCTGAGAATGCTTAGTTGTTTTGAACTACTCTGCGCAGACGGAGCGAAAGCTATAGACAACGCCAGAAGTGGCAGCAATGCTGCCAGCACAAGCCGCGTGTGACTGATCATTGCCATTTTCAAGTAGTTGCTCAACTTAAATACCCGCCTCTATAACTAAAAATCTTCGGTCGTTGCAAGTAACCCTTGACTCAAGCTTTTGTTTCGCAAGGGGGATACTGGAGCCGTCGATCCTAGCGAGAAGTTCAGCTCAGTGATTCACGCTGGATGTCTACAAAGGGGAACCGGGGGTTCAAAATCGAGTCACAAGATAGGCTCTACATGACATGACCAGGCTCTCATCTTATTTCCTGCCTACCGTTAAGGAATCGCCAGCCGATGCCGAGGCGGTCTCACACAAGCTGATGGTACGCGCTGGCCTGGTCAGGCAGCTGGGAACCGGCATGTGGACATACTTGCCCGCAGGATTGCGTGTAATAAAGAAGATAGAGCAGATAATTCGCGAGGAGATGGACGAGGTTGGTGCGCATGAAATGCTTATGCCTGTCCTACAACCGGTGGATATCTGGCAGAAGACAGGCCGAGCCACAATTCCAGAGCTGTTCAAGTTGGAGGATCGGAACCGACGTGAACTTGTGCTTGCAATGACGCACGAAGAGAACATTACTTTCCATATGGCCAACGAGATCAGTTCATATCGCGATCTTCCAAAAACCCTCTACCAGATACAGACGAAGGAGAGAGACGAGCCCAGGCCACGCGCTGGGGTATTGAGGACTCGCGAATTCTCAATGAAGGACGCATACAGCTTCGATAGAGACGATGAGGGCCTCGATCACTCATACCAGCTACAGATAGAAGCCTACGACAGGATCTTCGACCGATGTGGTATCGAATGGCACAGAGTCGAGTCAGACGTTGGGATGATGGGAGGACTCGGGGCCCACGAGTACATGGCGCCGTGCGATGCGGGAGAAAATGAGATAGCAATCTGTCCTTGCTCGTATGGGGCTAACGTGGAGGTGGCCAGCGGCACGCCGCGAGACATTACGCCTGATGAGAAGGGGGCAGTGGCTACTGAGGTCGAGACACCAAATGCGAGATCGATCGATGAAGTCTCAACTCAGCTTGGAGTAGATCCTTCGGCACTGATAAAAGCACTGCCGCAGCTCAGTGATTCCGGACTCATGGTGCTCGCATTGGTGCGCGGAGACCACAGTCTCAATGAGATCAAGCTTCGAGCTGCAGTCGGTGAACCGTCAAGGGCTGCAACCGCACAGGAGATTGAACAAGCCTTTGGTGCGGAGCCTGGCTTTATTGGGCCAGTGAGCATAGGAAGTGAAATAAAGATAGTCGCTGACCCGTCGATCTCGGGTGCTGAGATGGTTGTGGGCGCAAACCGCAACGACTATCACCTGCGTGGAGTCCGCCTTGGAAGGGAGTTCGAGGCTGAGGTAGCAGACATTAGGACGGTAGAAGAGGGTGACGGGTGCCCAAAATGTGACAAGCCATTGAAGATCCTAAAATCGATCGAGATCGGGAACATATTTAAACTGGGCACTAGATACACGAAGGCACTCAATGCAACATATCTCGATGAGTCCGGAAACGAACAGCTGATCGTGATGGGTAGCTACGGGATAGGGCCAGCCAGGGTTGCAGCTGCAGCGGTTGAGCAGCGAGCAGACGAAAGGGGCATCTCGTGGCCAAAGGCGATCGCGCCCTTCGATGTTGAGATAGTCGCACTTGGAGAGGAAGGATCCGAGGAGGGGAAGCTTGCCGAGCGACTGTACGAAGAGATCGAAGGCCGAGGTTTAGAAGTGCTGTACGACGACCGCACGGCAAGGGCGGGTGAAAAATTTGCAGATGCCGAACTGATTGGCTGCCCGGTGCGGATCACAGTTGGAAAGAGGACACTAGAGGCCGGTGCTGTTGAGGCCCAGATAAGACAGGGTCTGGTTGAGGAAAGTCTTCCGATCAACAATGTGCCGGAGGATCTGGAGAAGCTCCTGAAGCATATTGACTGACAGAGTAGACAGAAATCGCATCGAGCTGCTCATGTGGGTCTTGGGACTTCGCAGGAGTAAACATTCAGAAGTCCCGCAGAGCGCATCGGACTCCCTGAGACCCTTCACCGTTCCAAACTTTATCAGTCTGGCACGGCTAATACTTATTCCGATATTTCTGGTTACGGCGTTTCGTTCAAAGTCAGGAGTTAGCTCTGACGCAATAATCATCTTCGGTATAGCGGCGATATCAGATTTCTTCGACGGTCTGCTGGCAAGAGTCCTAGGGCAGTACAGTCGGCTCGGGGTTCTGATGGACCCACTCGTTGACAGACTGCTCGTTGTCTCGGGAATGGTCGTAACTTGGCATTTCGAGCTGTTACCGAGATGGGCGATCGCAATTGTCCTTACTAGAGAGGTGTTCATGATCTTGGTTTCTCGATACGCAATATCAAGAGGATTGAAAATTGAAGTGAACTGGATTGGACGGCTTTCGCTTTGGATGATCATGATCGGTGCTGGTTTGGCGATGATCGATGCATCTGATGTGTCGGATGCAATTTTTGTTGCCGGCGCGTTTCTATCGCTCGCAGCAACGACAAAGTATCTGATAGATGGGAAAAGGGGCTTGGATGAGGGAAAACCAAACTAGACTTGAGGTTTTAAGGGTGTCAGGGTTGAGTTGGCTAGTCGTAGGTATGTGCCGATCAGCCTCAAGCATTACTTGAAGGTTTACCGGCTGAGCCTATAATGGCTTCTAGAAAGCATGGAGGAGAAAAGTATATGGGAGACATAGATTCATTTCCAAATCTAGGGTCGCTGGACGAAAAGGAGTTAAAAGACCTCATCCAAAAACTCACGGAGGAGGAGCAGGAGGTTTCATATCGGCGTCGCATACTGCACGGAAAGATCGACATCCTTCGTGCCGAGCTTGTTAATAGGCTGCGGAAGAAGCATGAAAGCGGAGAGCAGATAGTGACTGGAGATGATGTTCAAAAGCTGACAGATATCCTGTCCGGTAAAGGCATGCCGCAGTCCGATGATGAATAACTTGGGATGGGAAGCTGATGGCCGTACACTGCCCAGACTGCGGATTCGTTAATCCAGAGGGCGCTAATTATTGCCAAAAGTGCGGCGACTACCTCGTAGCTGAGGAAAAAAGCGGGGATCGAACGACCGCAACGTACAAGATCGACGATGCCGGTGAGATAAAACCGGTCGATATTGAGCATGAGATTAAGTCGAAGGGCGCCGTCCTGGTTATTCGCGCAGGAGGAGGACGAGTTGGGGAGAGCTTCATGCTGGAAGGTGAACGGGAGTCGATAGGTCGCAGCCCGGATGCAGGAGTCTTCCTAGACGACGTCACTGTCTCCAGAAATCATGCACTGATAGTGCGCAGGCGCGATGGACTCTTTCTCGACGACCTTGGGTCGTTGAACGGTACATATGTGAACCGGATACGAGTCGAGTCCCACAAGCTGAAAGACGGGGACGAGCTGCAGATCGGGAAGTTCAGGCTCGCCTATCTTGAGCGGTGATACAGGTGTCAAGCGGCTCTGCTGAAAAATCGATAGACGAAGCATCTTCTGAGGAAGTATCAGGAGAAAGCGCGGGTGGGCTGACTATCGGAAGCGTCTGCAGGCAGCTCAGGTCAGAGTTTCCCGATGTCTCTATTTCAAAGATCCGATACCTGGAAGATCAAAGATTGGTATCTCCGCGCAGAACGCCCGGAGGCTACAGGCTCTACTCAAAAGATGACCTAAGCAGACTACGCACTGTGCTTAGAGTGCAGAGGGATATGTTCCTACCGTTGCGAGTGATAAGGAACGAGCTTGCGACCGGAAAGTTGAAGATCGAAAAGACAGCAAATGGCGACGTCTCATCAAGCGCGGATGAAGGCGACGGTGGAAGCTACTCGCTTGAACAGATCGTGCAGAGGACCGGCGCAACACACCGGTTAGTTGGGGAGCTCGAGGAGCACGGGATCGTAAAAAGAAAAAGCGAAGGCAGCAGTCGTGTATACGACGAATGGGATCACGACATCATCTCTGCTGCGGTTGAGCTCGCACGCTACGGAGTGGCTGGAAAGAACCTTAGGGTCCTGAAGCGATCGGCAGATCAAGAGGCGGCACTGTTGGAGCAGATACTTGCTCCTGCGCTTAAGTCGAAGAATGAATCGAGGAGAAAAAAGGCCCGTGATTCGCTGGAAAGCCTGGCCGCAGAGATGTCGAAGCTGAAGCAGCAGATTCTTATGAAAAACATAGAAGAGGTTTTTAATAAGAAAAGTTAGAACTTTTCGGCCCTAAAGCTGTTATTTTGTAAGAGGAACAGTTAAAAAGAAACGGCAGGCATGGAAGCAGCCGCAGAAACAATCAATGCAGGCAGTGTGCCGAGGGCGGCATTTTGGCTACGGGCGTTGAGCGATAAATCGCTCGTTAAACTGGTTGCTGCAGGTTCTGACGAGGCCTTTACCGTCATCTATCAGCGGTATCAGGGCCCTTTGTTTGCTTACTGCGTATCGATGCTGCAGGACTACGGTGAAGCAGAGGACGCCCTGCATGAGGTCATGATCCGTACCCACGGAGTTCTTAAAGAATCCGAAAAGGATATTGAGATAAAGCCATGGCTCTTCCGTTGTGCCAGAAATCACTGCCTAAACGTGATCCAGAGACGTTCTGTGCGTGATGGAGCGATGCAGGAACTCATTGAGGAGCAAGAGCGCGTTGACAGCAGAGTAGAGATGAAGGAAGAGGTCAGGGAGGTCCTTCGGGACGTTTCACACCTTCCGGACGAACAGCGACAGGCGCTTCTTTTACGAGAAGCTGCAGGGCTTTCTCACCTGGCTATCGCAGATGCGCTAGACGTAGATGCAGCAAAGGCGAAGAGACTCCTATTCGAAGCACGTAGGTCTTTACACGCAGGAGCCGAAGGTAGAAATATGGAGTGCGCTGAAGTCAGATACGAGATTTCGCAGGGCGATGGGCGCACAGGAAGAAGAAGAAATCTGCGAAGTCATCTGAACTCGTGCGACGGTTGTGCTGAGTTCCAAAAGTCAATGAAAAAGAGAAGGGCAGTGTTCGCAGGTGGTCTGCCGTTGCTTGGACCGGAAGCAGCATTAGCCGCACTGGCCAAGATTTTCGGATCTGCCTCGACTGCCGAGGCCGCGACGGTTGCAGCTGGTTCTACCGGAGCCGTGAGTGCCACAAGCGCAGGAACGACAGGTATTGCAGCAAAGCTGGCGGGCACCGGCCTGATAGCACAGAAGGGAATTGCCGTCGTCGCTGCAGGCGGAATCATCGCTGGTGGGGGATACGTGGTCGATCAGGAGGTACGCGACGTAGTAAATCCAGACAAAGTAACGTTTTCTGCCAACTCGGCCGAGACCACCTACGGTATTGAATACGACACCAATGGACGCAGGGAAGGGTGGAATGAGTACTCTGAGCACGCTTCGACCAAGAGCAGTAGCGATAAAGGCGGAGACACAGGAGGTAGTTCGGGGCCAGGTGCAGCTGTGGTATCGACCGAAGTGGATAATGAACTAGAGGACGAGATCGTTGGTAGACCCCAAAGACGTTCTGGTGAGAAGAGCCAATCCAAAAGTTCTAAGAAGCGTGCTGGTAGTGGCAAAGGCAAAAAGAAGAAAAATAAGAAGAAGCCAGGAACCAAGCAGCCGGGTGAGGGAGAGAACCCTCCCGCTGAGGATCCGCCATCCCAGCCACCGTCACAGGAAGAACCAGAACCACAACCGCCGCAGGATCCACCAGGTGAGGGAACCAATAAACCTAAACAACCGCCCGATTGTCACGCCGTGCCCTGCAACGACCCTCAGCAACCTCCCGGGACCGACTGACAGTTATTTTATGGGACCTTCGGCCTCGTCGATAGCTTCGCTCATACCTTCGGCGACGGCGGTGACCTCCTCACGCAGCCCACGCACTCCAGCGGCAAGCTCCCTTTGGGCTGCCGCCTCTGTCGTTGCGCTTACCGAAAGCAGCTGTCCGTGAACGTTACCTAGCTCGACGGAAACCCTCTCCATCTCGGTGTGAAAAGCGCCCAGTTTTTTTCTCCATCTTCTCAGTCGCCGCGAGCTTTGTAGTAAGTGCCTCTTCGAGTGCTCGCTTGCTGGGATCTGGGTCGGGTGCACTCCTGAGCTCGGCTAAACGTTGCTCAGTCTTTTCACGATTCTCGACTGCAAGGTACTCGTGGAGTAAGTTTGCACGACTGGCAGTACGTTCGGCTGCGCTGACGAAAACGTCAGCTTCCCTAGAGACCTCCTCAAACGGTAGACCTGCTTTTTCTATCGCCTTTCGGATCCGTCTTTCCTGCTCAAAAACAGACTGTAGGCGCACTGCGATAGGAGGTGCAAGCGCAGCAGGATCGACCCTCTTCTCACCGGTATCTAGCATGCGCTCACGACTCGCCCGAAGTCGGTCGCCGACTTTCTTCGCCTCGCCAGGACGGAATCCGTCTCGAGCGGCGACCTTGGCTGTCACCTTCTTTTCGAGAAATTTCTGAAAGAGTTGCGCGGCACGCTTCTGCTTTGACGTGACCCAAGGCGCATTGAGGACGATGAACGGATTGTCTGAGAAGAACGTTCCCTCGGCGGGATAGACACCTACAAGCTTTGTTCCCTTGTGTCCGCGGTTGAAATCTACGAGTGTCACCTCCTCCATCGCTACCGCGGAAGCGAACGCGGGCCCGTACTTTTGAAGCTGCTCGGCGAAGAAAAGCGTCGTGTCCCCGTAATGTACGATCGAGCTTTCGATGGCGCGGATTTGTCGTCGTACTGAAGATCGATTTACGTCTTTAACGATAAGTCCCTCACGTTTACCACTCGCTGCGAAGTACTCGGCAGCAACCGCGGATAGTCCAGAGGTCGAAAAGTCGGGATTGGTGTGACCCAGCTTGAAGCGACCGAACTGGGGCTTCCCATACCCTTCCCAGCCGCGCTTCGAGGTAGCGAGATCAAGTATCTGCTTGAAGCCAACTTGCTTCTTCGGCCATCCAAGAGCACGTGCCAACGGTTCCCACATAGCGACTACAAGCGGCGTACGAACGATCGACGGGTTGTCTTCAGGGGCCCAATCAGCGTCGGCATCGAAGTTGAGCAGCCGGCCCCACAGGGACGATGCGGGTGACCAGATCACAGGCTTCAGTTGTTTAGCGGCGATCTTCGTCTGCGCCTCACCGGATGAGACGATTTGACCATCGATGTGCACTTGGCGCCCGCCAACCTTCTCTTCCTGGTCATTGAAGCGCTTGATCAGCGGCTTGATCAGTTTCTCCTTCTCCGGCGAATAGACGAAGGTCAGCTTCAGGGCGTTCTTAGGAGTGCCCTTGCCGTTGTCCGATTCGTCCTTCCCACCGGTGCGCCATATGGCGATCACGGCTACCACAGCGATTGCGCTGACAATGACGATTATCTGGCGGGCTTTCATGTTTTGGCCATGCTACTAGCTCGGTGCTTTCTAACGCCAGTGAAACAAGCCCTGTAGTTAGAACTGGGCGCGCATTCCACCTCAGAAGGCGCCAAGAACCGACAGACAAGGAGTAAGCCACGGCGTACGTAGCTAAGCTGCCTGCGTCATGGAATCTGCTAGGACTATGAAGTGGTGGGGCTGGGGGAACCCCGAAAAGAAATCGTCAATTCCTGAGCAGGCGTTGAGTCGTTTGCAGGGGATGCTCGACTGTGAGATAAAACCAAACAGTTTTGTAAGCTTCGACGATTTTAAATTGCCGGAACCCGAGCTGAAGGAAAACGATCTAGCAGAGATTAGGAAAGCTGTAGGAGATCAAGGTCTTGTAACCGATCGCGAATGCAGAATTCTCCACTCGGCGGGAAAGGGATACCCCGATCTGATCAGGATGAGATCTGGAGAGATAGAGCATGCGACCGATGCGGTCGCGTATCCGCAAGGTCACGATCAGGTAGTTGAGCTTCTTAAGGTATGTTCGGATAGACAGATAGCCGTTATTCCCTTCGGAGGTGGAACCAGTGTCGTTGGCGGCGTTGAGCCGATCAAGGAAGGGTTCAATGCAGCTTTGACGCTAGATCTGTCACGCATGAATCGCATCGGTAGGGTGGACAGTAAGTCTTTATTTGCGCAGCTTGGCCCGGGGATGATCGGTCCAGAGGTGGAGTCTTCATTGAAACGGTACGGAATGACTCTCGGACACTTCCCCCAGTCATACGAGTACGCGACGCTGGGGGGATGGGTTGCGACCAGGTCTGCAGGTCAAGCATCAACGGGCTACGGATCGATCGCAAAATTGGCGGTAGGCGCTCGAGTTGCAACTCCAACGGGTGACCTTGAACTACCTGTATTTCCAGGAACTGCCGCCGGTCCACAGTTAAGGGAGTTGATCGTGGGATCGGAGGGAGTGCTAGGGGTAATAACTGATACCACCATGCGTATCCACAGGGCGCCAGAAAGGAAACGGTATGAGGCGTGGATGTTTAAAAGCTTTTCTGATGGTGCTGAGGTTGTAAGGAAGTTGGTTCAAGATGGCGCAGCACCGGATGTAGTGAGGCTCTCCGATGAGGCAGAATCGGAGGTGACACTACTAATGGCAGGTGGCGGGACAGTCAAGAAAATCGCTGACAGCTACATAGGTTTGCGCAGGTATAAAGGCGGCTGCATTGCGATCCTGGGATATGAGGGCAGCCCCGCACAAGTTCACTTAAAGAGAAAGGCTGCGACCGAGATCATCCGTTCCTCGCGAGCGCTCTACCTTGGAACCGCTCCCGGCAAATCGTGGCTTAAGCACCGCTTTGACGGCCCATATCTCCGCGATGAACTGCTCGACAAATCGATATTGGTCGAGACGCTCGAGACATCTACTCCGTGGTCGAATGTGCTCGACCTCTACGGCAAGGTAAAAGAGTCTGTTTCAAAAAGCCTGGGGGACAGAGGCAGCTCGTCGCTGGTTATGTGCCACATCTCTCATCTCTATCCAATAGGCGCGTCCCTGTACTTCACATTCATCAGCCCTCAGGAGCCTGGCAAGGAGATAGAACAGTGGCGAGCAGCCAAAGTGGCAGCATCAGACGCGATATCGGAAGGAAACGGCACGATCACACACCATCACGCAGTAGGGCGAGATCATCGGCCCTGGGTGACAGGGGAGATTGGAGAAAAGGGTGTTGCGCTGATTAGGGCTGCCAAGGAGACTCTAGATCCGGTCGGGATAATGAATCCTGGTAAGTTGATCCAAAAGTAGCCGCAAATCAATACTATCTGTTTACTGCATACATAGATTGAGAATAAAGTTGATGGACGGCGACACAGTTCATGTCTTGAGGAGGGGAATCAGGTGGCAGAAGTGCAGACCGCTGACGGAATAGAGCAGGGCAATAATTTGTCCGAAAAGAGAGACAGTGGGGACGAGAGTCTTGCATCGATCATGTGGAAACGTGCGGCCGAGCGAGGTGAGAAGGATTTTCTGCATGTACGCAGCGGAGACGGTTGGAAGTCGATATCTTGGAACCAGTTCGCAGCAGACGTTGGCGAGCTTTCACGTGCGCTTATCGGCTACGGAATAGAGCCAGGAGATCGCGTTGCGATTCTTTCACACACACGGTATGAGTGGACTGTCTGTGACTACGCCCTTCTCTCAGTGGCTGCTATTACGGTTCCCATATATCAAACGTCCAGCGCGGAGGAAGTCGAGTACATACTCAAAAATAGCGGTACCAGGCTCGTATTATTTGAAGACCAAGAACAGCTGGAAAAGCTCGAGCATGCGAAGCCGAAGCTTGACAAGGCTGAGCTGTTCGTACAGATCGACGGTGACGGCGCACAGGGCGGTTGCGTAGAGACAAAGGAAGATTTTCTCAAGCGTGGGGCAAACATCCAGGAAAGCGAAGTCAAAAAACGCGTGCAGAACGTTGGTCCAGACGACGTATGTACCTATATCTACACGTCGGGAACGACAGGCCCGCCAAAAGGCTGCGTCATCACACACAGGAATTTTGAGTCGTGCGTTTCATCAGTTCTGAGGTTGATACCGGGGTTGTTCAACGAGGAGGAGTCAAACCTTCTGTTTCTGCCTTTAGCGCACGGGTTCGCACGCATGGTCCAGTTTGTCTGTATCGACTCCGGCATGCAGATCTACTACGGGGATATAAAGGAACTGAGCGCGGAGTTGCAGAGTGCGAAGCCGACGTTCTTCATATCGGTGCCGCGGATGTTCGAAAAGGCATATTCCGGAGTTCAGTCGAAGGCGGCGGGGAGCCCCGTCGGTAAAGCGGTCTTTGCGATCGCCGACGGAATCTCAGAGCAGGTAAGCAAAGCCAAACAGGAGAACAAGGGAGTGCCGCTGCATCTGCGGGTCCCTTACCTACTTGCAGACAAACTGATCTACGCGAAGGTTAGAGAGGCACTTGGCGGGAACGTGGCCTACGCAATATCGGGGGGTGCACCACTATCTACCCACGTAGCCCACTTCTTCAACGCTGCCGGGGTTACGGTCTTGGAAGGCTACGGGTTGACCGAGACTGCGCCGGCATCGACGGTCAACACGCCCTCTCACTACCGGATAGGCACCGTTGGCAAGGTCCTCGATGTAAACGAAGTGAAGATCGCAGATGACGGCGAGGTTCTGATGAAGGGCGACAACATCTTCTCCGGTTACTACCGGGACGATGAGAAAACGGCCGAAGCCTTGGAGAACGGCTGGTTCCATTCAGGCGACATCGGTGAGTTCGACTCAGATGGATATCTGAAGATCACGGGAAGGAAGAAAGACCTGATCATCACCGCAGGAGGAAAAAACATAACGCCTACGCTGATCGAAGACGAGTTCAAGAAGTCGAGATTGATATCGCAGGCTGTTGTCATTGGGGACAACAGGCCTTACCTTGTAGCTCTCATCACTCTGGACGAGGACGAGATAAAGGACGAAGACAGGGCTGAAGTCGAACGGTTGGTCTCACATCACGTGATAGAGGCCAACAAAAGCTTTGGGCGCGTAGAGCAGGTGAAGAAGTTCAAGATTCTCGATCACGACTTCACTATCGACAACGGTGAGATAACGCCGACTCTAAAGGTGAAGAGAGCAAACATTCAAAAGCTGTTCAAGGACGAGATTGACAAGCTTTACAACGGATAAACAGGATTAGTGCGTTTTTCTGCATATAGCGTGGACGACAGTTGGTCAAGTGCACGGGGGCTTGCAGCAAATGATGTTAAGCATCGCGTATCGCGTAAACCCACCATACAATGCCTGTAATGACATCTCGTCGTAGAAACCTATTCATTCTTGGGCTTGTTCTCGCCTTGTTGGTCGCGTCTGGGCTGATCATCAAGTCGAAGACGACACGGTTGGGTCTTGACCTCAAAGGTGGAGTTGAGCTCGTCTATCAAGGCCAACCCACTCCACAGGCAAAAGTAACACCGGAAGCTATAGACAGATCGATAGAGATTATCCGTAAGCGTGTAGACGTGCTTGGAGTTGCAGAGCCAGAGATTGCAAGATCTGGGTCGGATCAGATCACGGTTAGCCTGCCCGATGTGAAAAATGCCGAGCGAGCCACCAAGCAGGTTGGCAAGACTGCGCAGCTCTACTTCTTGGACTGGGAGAGAAATGTAGTAGGTGACGCCGATAAACCGATCGTAGGGCAGTACAAGGCAGTTGAGAAGGCAAGCAAGAAGAAGCCGCAGAAGTACGGAACGACGGGGATTCAGTACTACCTGTTCAACAAGAAGAGCAAGAAGCTGATCGGCGGACCAGACACATCGGAAAAAGAGCTACTTGCTGAGTTCAACGAGGAGCAACCCAAAAACAGCGTGATCCTGACCGTGCCGAAGGGAACGCAAGTAGTGCGGGAGGAAAAGCCGGATGGCAGCGACGAGGCACCCGACCGTTGGTACATACTAAAAGACCGCCCGGAGCTGAGCGGTACAGATATAAAAAATCCACAGCAAGGATTCGACCAAGGGTCCTCGGGCCAGCCAATCGTCCAGTTTGACTTCACCGGAGATGGCCGGAAGAAGTTCCAGAAAGTAACCAGGCGAATTGCTATCAGGGGCCAGCAGAACCAGCTGCCTGGCGAGAATCCAATACAGGCGGCTGATCACTTTGCGATTGTGCTTGATCGTGAGGTTGTGTCACGGCCTTTCATCGACTTCACGCAGAACCCGGACGGTATAGACGGTCGTACAGGAGCGCAGATACAGGGTGGCTTCACGATCCAGACGGCACAGGATCTGGCCGAGTTCCTGAGAATCGGTGCGTTGCCGATAAACCTTAAACTGATAAGCGAGCGTCAGGTGTCTGCGACCCTGGGCAAGCAGGCCTTGGACCAAGGGCTGCTTGCCGGGATTATTGGTCTTCTTCTCGTGATGTTGTACCTGGTCGTGTTCTACAGGCTGCTAGGCGTGGTTGCCGATCTGGCATTGCTTTTTTACGCAACGTTCTTCTTTGCGGCGGTGAAGCTGATACCGATAACGCTCACACTTCCTGGCATTGCTGGACTGGTGTTGACGATCGGAATAGCTGCTGACGCAAACATAGTCATCTTCGAACGGATCAAGGAGGAGATAAGGCAGGGACGGTCGACCCTTGCAGGCATCTCGGCGGGCTATAAAAAGGGCTTCAGGACCATCGTGGACGGCAATATGGTCACCTTCATCACCGCCTTCATCCTGTTTATTCTGGCCACATCGGGAGTGAAGGGCTTCGCCTTCGTGCTTGGTGTCGGGATCATGCTGTCTATGTTCACCGCGGTGTTTGCCACACAGGCAATACTCGGCTTCCTGGGCAGTACTCGAATACTCAGTAATCGCTTCCTTCTGGGTGCAGGAAAACAACGCATTCATTGGAACTTCGACTTCGTTGGTGCTGCGAAGTGGGTATTCATGATGTCAGGGCTGATCCTTGCAATAGGCGCAATCGCGTTTGCCACCAAGGGGATAAACGCGGGGCTTGACTTCAAAGGAGGAACCAGGGC
Organism: uncultured Thermoleophilia bacterium; assembly: GCA_963710065.1. Taxonomy (GTDB): domain Bacteria; phylum Actinomycetota; class Thermoleophilia; order Solirubrobacterales; family CAVPYU01; genus CAVPYU01. The sequence continues at coordinate 106,545 of CAVPYU010000005.1, forward strand.
GGTAGTAAGCCTGGATAAAAGTGCCAATGAGAGTCAGATAAGGGAGTCGTTGAGCAAGCTTGGGCTCGGAGACCTGAAGATACAGAAGATTCAAGACCCAGAGCTCGGCAAGTACGTCTTCCAGGTTTCGAGTCAAGAGGTTAAAACCAAGGATGTAGCCGAGATAAAGAACACGCTCAACGACAAGTTCGGTGTCGTTGCGAACGGATTCTCAAGCGAAAGCGTCGGTCCAACTTTTGGAAAACAGGTAAGGACAAGTGCTATATACGCGCTGATCCTTTCGTTACTTTCCATCGTTGGCTACCTCTCGTGGCGCTTCCAGTTCAAGTTCGCGATTCCGGCTTTGATCGCGCTGATTCACGACCTCCTTATCGCCTTCGGTGTCTACTCCCTTTCAGGACGCTCGGTAACAACCGCGACAGTCGCTGCCCTTCTAACGATCATGGGTTATTCGCTTTACGACACGGTGATCGTCTTTGACAGAATCCGTGAGAATGTTCCGCGGATGCCTGGCGCAGCATTTTCACAGATAATCAACCGATCGATGAGCGAAGTACTGACCAGATCGCTTAATACGACGTTTTCGACACTGGTACCGGTGGCCGTGTTGATGCTGTTCGGCGGAGATACCCTGAAAGACTTTGCGTTTGCGCTGCTTGTAGGAATCGCATCTGGTACATACTCATCGATATTTATCGCCAGTCCCGTACTTGGAATGGTGAAGGAGAGGGAGCCGTTGTATGTGCGTCGCAGAGCGCAGGTCGCAGCTCAATTTGGAGGGAAAGTACCCGCCTTTGCAACTGAGTACGAAGGGGCAGGAGTAAGTGCAGTCCGTTCAGTAGGCAAAAGTAAAGCGCCAGTAGTTGAAGTTTCTACTGAATCTTCTGTCGAGGACGCGGAGCTTGTCGATAAGCAAGAGGCCGAGATACCACCCGAGGAGATACAACCCGAGATATCTAGCGATATCGAGGGCATGCCTAGGCCCGGACCCCGCAAACCAAAAAAGAAGCGTAAAAAGAGAACGCGACAGCGCAAGAAGCACGGGAGGCAGTGAGTATGGCTTTACTTGTGATATTTACGATGGGTCTTGCTGTTTGGCACTTCGCTGTCCTGTTTCCAGATAGATACTACGGCGGAATCGTCGGCGCTCTATTCTGGGCCATTACAGGCTCATTCGTCGTCGGGCTGATCTTCCAATTTGCGGTTGGCCAGGGTGTCGGTGATGCGAACATGGCGACCGTTGTAATGGCCATCCCAGGCGCTCTTATCGGAATGTACATCTCGTACCAGATCGGCAGTCGTAGAGAGACGTAGCGGCCACTAAATAGCTTAAAAACACCTCTTTTTGGCCGAAATTGCATGATGAAGACGACGCTTCTGTCGAGGTGTAAGCCTAACCTTGTATTACAGATGGCAGTCTCTCAATACAAGAGGAAGCTCATTATTCCGCAGTACAGTTTTGCTGATGCGCGTCGTCTGTCTGAAGATCTAGGGATAAGCATGACACTTGCCTCTGTGCTGGCGCGACGAGGCTATACAAGTGCAAATAAGGCGAGGGAATTCCTGGAAGAGGGATACCTACACGACCCCGATCGGATGAGAGATATCGACGCTGCCTCTAAAGCTATCAGCGATGCGATCGATAGAGGGAAGATGATCACTGTCCACGGCGACTACGACGCTGACGGGATCTGCTCAACCGCAATTGCGCTCGGATCGCTTCGAAGGTTGGGTGCTCGAGCAAACTGGTTTATTCCAAGCAGGTTCGATGATGGATACGGCATATCGATTGAAAACATAGAGAAACTGGCGTCAAGGGGGACAGAACTGCTGATCGCTGTCGACTGCGGTGTCAGCAGTGTGGGGGAAGTAAAAAAAGCAAAAGATCTGGGTATGCAGGTCGTTATCTGCGACCACCACAGATGGAACAAGGATCTGCCGGACTGCCCAGTTGTACACCCTCGGATAGGTGAATACCCATTTCACGATCTGTGTGCTGCTGCAGTGACATACAAGCTGATGCAGCATCTCTACTCAAAAAAGGGCAGTGATTCGGAAGACCTGGAAGACGAACTTGATCTGGTCGCGCTTGCAACGGTAGCCGACATGGTTCCTCTGGTCGGTGAGAACAGGGATCTGACAAAGCGTGGCCTGAGGAAGATCGGTTATACGAGCCGCCCTGGGTTGAGAGCACTGATGGAAGCTGCGCGGATAGATCGGGACGAAGTCGGTGCGACTGACATCGCTTTCCGCATCGCTCCGAGGTTGAACGCGGCGGGCCGTCTGTACCGAGCCGATGCTGGCGTGGAGCTTTTGCTTACCGACGACGATACACGAGCAAAAGAGATCGCCAAAGAACTTGGGACTGCCAATCGGAAGAGACAGGATGTCGAGCAGAAGATACTGCGGGAAGCGGAGGTCAGACGTTCGCAGATAATGAAGTCCGAAAAGGACCCGCTGGTTTTAGTGCTGGCTGGAGAGGGGTGGCATCAAGGTGTTATTGGAATCGTTGCCTCACGTATGGCGAGGCGCTACAACAGACCCTGCGTCATGATCGCACTTCCAGATGACGGGCACAACGCGGACGAGAAGCACTCGAGCTTGGGTAGTGGATCAGGACGAAGTATCCGACCGTTTGACTTGCACGCAGCGCTCAGCGCTTGCGCAGAGCACCTCGAACGCTTCGGTGGTCATAAGATGGCAGCCGGCCTAGAAATAGCTCCGGACAAGGTGGATGGATTCAGCGATGCTCTTGCCAAGTATGCGAGCGAGAGATTAACCACCGACGATCTAACGCCTACTCAACAGATCGATGCAGTAATTCCGGGTGATTCGCTTGACATGGATCTTGCCGAGGAACTCAAGTTACTTGAACCTCACGGAGAAGGAAACAGAGCTATCAACCTGATGGTTCCATCAGCTGACGTTGGAGACGTAAGGCCGATGGGGGAAGGCAAGCATGCGAGGTTCAAGGTCAAATCGGCCGGTACTCACTTTGAGGGCGTCGCCTTCGGTTGCGATGGCAAGCTTCCACTCGATCAGGATACAAAACATGACGTCTCATTCTCGTTGGAGATAAATAGATGGAACGGCTCGGTAGAACCTCGCATGGTTCTCAAGGGTCTTACTCCAATCAAAGGATCGGGCGGGGTATCTGGATGCCTTAGATGCGAATGCCGAGCAGACGTAGAAGAATGGTGGAGTCTCGTTAAGAACGGGTACGAGTCAACACCCGATATCGATCATGACAGTGCGAAGAAAAGCTCGTGCAGGGAGATCGTCGATGGAAGGGGCAAGGGTGTGTACGGAAACATTGGCGAGCTTGTATCGACAGGCGAACCAGTCGCCGTGCTGACCGCCGACGTATCGAGACGAAGGTCGATCATCTCCGAACAGTTCGACGCAAAGCGTTTTGGTGCAACTGACACTGTGCTTTTGACAAAGAGGTGCTCAAGTGACGTGTTCGAGGCGGTTGAATCGAGAGACTCGGCAGAGGGTCTTCTGACATTTTTTGACTATGAGATTGCAGATCTACACGGAGAACTACTTAGCCGCTTCGATCACATCGTGATGCTCGACCCCCCACTTTTAGAAAACGGAATAGAGCGTGTTCGTAGAACGGTGAATAACAAGAAAGTAGGAGCGAGTTTTTTGCATCTACTTTGGGGCTCGGATGAGGTCGAGTTTACGAAGAAAGTGGTCGAGCAGGAGCTGGGGCTGCGAGCACCACTCTCTACGATGTATCGAGAAATGAAAAATGCTGAAGACGGACGGTCCATTCAGTCACTGAGCGCAACTGAATTGCGAGATGTTCTTGAAGGGAGAGGAGAGCATCCTAGGCCGCCACGTCTTGTGGGAAGATGCTTAAAGATTCTCTCAGAGATTGACGTCGTGAAAGTAGAGTCGTTCGGTCATCGAACACGGATTGTCTTATCCGATCTAAAAGAGAAAAAGCCAGAGCTAGCGCAATCGAACACCTACAAGATTTTCAGAACGCTTTATAAAGAAAGTTCTCGCTTTTTGAAAGTGGCATTAATATCAAAGTGGGAGTAGAGGTGTGAGACTCGGAAAAATCAATGGAAACCACGAGAACAGAAGACAAAAAAGAGGTGCTAAGGCTTGACGAGAGCGAGAAGAAGCTACTCGCAGATCTTTGTGCAGTCATAGCCGAGCACGAAGACGAAGCCGTTAAAACGGTAGACAGAGATTCTGTCGGCAGAGCGTTCGAGTTTGCATGCAGAAAGCATAAGGACCAGAAGCGAAAGAGCGGGGAGCGCTTCATTATCCATCCTCTCGGCGTTGCAAAGATCTGTGCTGGGATGAGGCTCGATACACAGACAATCTGCGCAGCTTTGCTGCACGACACAGTCGAGGATACGAGCACAACCCAAAAGGAGCTGACAGAACAGTTCAGCCAGGAAATTGCGCAGCTGGTGGACGGAGTAACAAAGCTTGCGGGTATGACCTTCAAGAGTCGCGATGAGCATCAAGCAGAAAACTTTCGCAAGATGATGGTGGCGATGGCAAGCGATATCAGAGTGATTCTGATCAAGATGGCCGATCGTCTACACAACATGCGGACGCTCGATGCACTGGCAAGTCAGAAGCAGATCGACAAGTCAAAGGAGACATTGGAGATCTATGCGCCGCTTGCACACCGTTTGGGTATACACGCGATCAAGTGGGAACTTGAGGACCTGGCATTTTCAACGCTTCACCCAAGGAAGTACAAGGAGATCAAGTCGCTGGTCAATCAGCAACGTGAAGAGCGCGAGAGTTTCGTCAATAAAGCGGGCGATTACCTGCTACGTGAGCTTTCCGAGACAGATGTCGAGGCAGAGATCTCGGGGAGAGCGAAACACTTCTATTCAATCTACGCGAAGATGACCAAGAAGGGCCGTGAGTTCAACGAGATCTATGACCTGACTGCGATGAGAGTATTGGTCAACTCTGTCAGTGACTGCTACGCAGCCGTTGGAATCGTTCACTCTCTCTGGAAACCACTGCCGGGGAGATTCAAGGACTTCATAGCGATGCCCAAGGCAAATATGTACCAGTCACTTCACACCACCGTCATCGGGCCCGAGGGACGTCCTCTTGAGATCCAGATACGCACCGAAGAGATGCACAAGCTTGCCGAGTTCGGAGTCGCAGCGCACTGGATCTACAAGGATCCGAAGAAATATGCAGAGGAGCTGGTCTCAAAGGGCGATGACAGCATTCCCTGGCTCAAGCACCTGCTTGAGTGGCAGCAGGACCTTACAGATCCCAAGGAGTTCATGGAGACGCTGAAAGTCGATCTGTTTGAGGATCAGGTATTTGTGTTCACACCACAGGGAGAGGTCAAATCGCTCTCATCTGGCTCAACCCCGCTTGACTTTGCCTACGCGGTTCACACAGACGTCGGACACCGTTGCGTTGGAGCCAATGTAAATGGAACGTTGGTCCCGCTTCATTATCAGCTTCGGTCTGGAGACATAGTTGAGATCCAAACAGCAAAACAGGAGCGCGGGCCGTCGCGCGACTGGCTTGAGATGGTAAAAACGACTCGTGCGCGCAACAAGATAGGAGCATGGTTCAAGCGCGAGAGACGAGAGGACTCGGAGAATCTAGGCCGCGAGATGCTTCGCAAGGAGTTGCGAAAAAAGAGCATTCCTGCTCGGAACGTCTCAGGCTCGCCTCTATTGGCGGACGTTATAAGGGAGATGGGATTCCGCAAGGCAGAGGACTTCTATATAGCGATGGGACAGGCGAAGATATCTTCGAAGGTTGTCGTCGGCAAGATAATGCAACGTCTCAAAGCGGGGCAGGCGGTCGCAGAGGACGCCCCAAGTCAGGAACTGATAGACGGTGGCACTGATTCACTAAGGGTGACCAGGGACTCGAGCCTTTACGGGATCGACGTTGACGGGGTGGATCGTGTTGAGGTGAGATTGGCAAAGTGTTGCAGGCCAGTGCCCGGGGACACGATAGTCGGATATGTATCCCTAGGCCGAGGTATAACGATCCATCGCGAAGACTGCGGAAACGTGAAATCACTAAAAAAGAATGCCGATCGCTTTACAAAAGTCTCATGGGGAGGCGAAAACCGTGCGTCGTTCAAAGCGGAGTTGAGAGTGGACGGCTGGGATAGGTCACATCTGCTCGAGGATCTCTCAGGAACGATCAATGAGAGTGGCGCAAACATAATCGAGGCACGCTGCACGGTAGAGGTACCGATGGTCAAGAACTGGTTCGTTGTAGAGCTTGGCGATACTGCGACCTTAAAGACATGTGTGACTCGACTGCGAAACGTCGAAGGCGTATTCGACGCCTACAGAGTAACTCCAAGTAGCGGGGACTAGGAGAGGACTGTGAGCGCTTTTGGGAGAATCGAGTAGTTAGCCTCGGTGAATCTTCCAATGTAGTCACCGTCAACGTGCATCGGGAAAGGAACCAGGCCTCCGTCTGATTCATGGACAATAGACCGAACTGTCATGTTGCGAATATTCTCGTCGTGTAAAGCGTGCTTGTGTCCTAAAGGTGATTTACTTGAAAGCAGCCTGATCGCGATCGATGGCAGGTCCCTAACGTAGGCCCTTTTCAATCCGCCGTATGAAAGAGTCCCAGAATCGAGCCCAACGTCTTCACATACTTCCAACTTGTGGTCTCCAAAGTATGTGTAGGGAGCGGTATTTTGAATCACTGTCGTTACCGCCTGGCGGGGCTCTTCGCCCTCAATCTCAATCTCAATCATTGGGGGCTTCCCGCGAAACCGTCTGAAAAACGACACTAAAAGCTCGTAGCTGTAGAAGACCTCTCCGATGCGTGCCTTGATGTTGGGGTGTGAGTCGACGCGTCCAACTGCGTCTGCATCTATGCCGATGCCAGAGCCGAACACGAAATACCGGCCGTTGACACAACCAAGGTCTACCTTACGAAGCGATTGGCGACCGTCGAGACTAAGCAGATGCTCGGTCGCAGCAACTATGTCGTTCGGCATACCGAGAGCCCTGCAAAAGACGTTCGTCGAACCACCGGGAAGGACGGCCAACGGAACATCTGAGCCGTGGAGGCCGTTTGCTATCTCGTTCACTGTGCCGTCTCCACCGAACGCGACTACCGTTTCAAATCCGTCGTTTGCAGCCTCAGTCGCGAGCTCTTTTGCGTGGTTAGGATGCTCAGTCTCTACCGAATCCACTTGGTAACGCGAACGCAGCGCATAGAGAACCAAAGATTTGAGTCGATCCGATACCGTGGTTGCGTAGGGATTAACGACGACAAGGATTCGCTTTGACTTCCGCTCAAACCTTATTCGACCATTTGGGGCCGCTGAACCCTGTTCTACGGCGTCCTCGATCTTAACTATTTCTGCTGTATGGCTCAGCGATTTCTCCCGACGCAATGCATAGGCGTTTCAAAACCACGCCCTCGATAACTTTCTTACACCGAATGTCGAGGATGGTTACCCGACATGCGACTCACGAGCCAGTTAACGAACTGCTTCGAAGATCGTTACCCCGTCAACTTCGGTCTCTGCAACGCGGTTCTCGTTCAAGAGAATGTCAACGTGTCCGACAACCTCGGACAAGGTCAAGAATGCTTGAGTAACAGCCACGTTTCCCCAAAGCTCCTGAGCAACCTCATAAGCGGAACTGGGCCGGTCCACGATCAACTTGTAGATCTTTTCTGCTCGGCGCGTGTGAAGATCTAGTCTCTTGTTTATCAGTTCCCGGTGATCGGTAATCGCGTCACCGTGGCCGGAGAAAACAACTTCGGCTGGAAGCTCTGCAGTCTTCTTTATAGATTCGAGATAGGTAACAAGAGCCTGTGGCCTTTTGCCCTCACGAAGATCATCATCGTCATCGTAGTCGAGCGGTCTGTGTAGTAGTGGATTTGACGAGATGTGGTCGATCAGGTGGTCACCCCCGAATATGACCTTGTTTTTCGCGTCCCAGTAGATAGTGCAAGAGGGACTGTGACCAGGTCTCAGGATCACCTCAAGGGTCCGATCTTTTAAGACGATCTCTTCCCGATCCTCCAGAGGCTTCGTAAGCTCAACATTCGATCCCCACCCTCGGAAGGAGCGTGACACCATCGCTAGGGCACGGACAACATCCTCAGGGATTCCATGGCGGAGCATAAGGTCGACGGCGTATTTGTCGTCAGCTTCTGAGTCATCTGTGTAGTTGAGAAGCAGCTTTGCCATCTTTTTTGTTCCACCTACCTTCGCACCGGATCTCTTGGCGATTATGTCGGCCAGTCCAATGTGGTCTAGATGCTGATGGGTAAGCAGCAGAAGCTCGATATCTTCAATAGAACGACCATGACTTGCGAGCTGTGTTTCAAGCTCATCAAGCGACTTGCCCGAGTTGGGGCCAGTATCGATAATCGTCAACGGGTCATCGTCCAGCAGATAGACGTTGACGCGGCCGACCGCAAATGGGGTCGGTATCTTGAGCACGTGTATGCCCGCCGACTCCAGGATCTCTTCTACTTTCTTAGCTGCCATCTCTGATCAGTGACAGCACTTCGTCTCTTCGATTTTCCATGTCTTTCTGAGTGTCAGCCTCAAGATTTAGCCTGAGCAAAGGCTCTGTGTTCGATGGGCGCACGTTGAAGTGCCAGTCGTCGTAATCGACAGAGATGCCGTCCAGGTGTTCGACTCGACCGTCACTGTATCGATCTTCCAGTTCGCTCATCTTGGACTGCTGGTCATCTACGGTCGAGTTGATCTCGCCAGATATAAAGTACTTTTCGCGATATTCAGAAAGAAGCTGCGAGAGGGACACTCCCTCTTCTGACAGCAGTTCCAGCATCAGCAGGGCAGGGATCATCCCTGAGTCGGCACACCAGAAATCTCGGAAGTAGTAGTGCCCAGACACCTCACCACCGAATACTGCGTTTGCTTCACGCATGCGTGCTTTGAAAAAGGAGTGGCCGACGCGATTGATTAGAGCGCATCCGCCAGCACCCTCGATCGTATCCTTGACCGCTCGAGAGGCTCGAACGTCGTAGATAATCGCCGCCCCCGGCTCCTTCTTCAAGACCTGTTTCGATAGGAGCGCCGTGGTGAAATCTCCCGGAACAAACTCACCACCGTCGTCAATGAAGAAGCATCGGTCGGCATCACCGTCCCATGCTATGCCCAGGTCAGCCTTTTCTGAACGAACTTCATCCATGATCTCGCGCCTGTTTTCCTCGAGCAGCGGATTCGGTTCATGATTCGGAAAATTTCCGTCTGGCTCCATGTATTTCCTGATCTGAACTAGAGGTAGCGAGTCAAAGATGGGGGAGATCATCCGACCTGCCATGCCGTGCCCACCATCCAGCACCACGCGAAGCGGCTTGATCAAGCTGGGGTCGAAGAAGGTCGAGATCTTATCTTTATAGCTTGGATAGATATCGACCTTCTCTGCAGATCCTCCTGGTTGATCGGTCGCTAAGTTCTCACCAAGGCAGATCTGTTTTACCTCATCGATGCCGCTGTCGCCTGAAAGCGCCACCGCACCGCGCCTGACGAGCTTCATGCCGGTGTAGGCCTTTGGGTTGTGCGATGCGGTTACGGCCGTACCGCCGTCTAGGCCAAGCGAACCAACGGTGTGGTAGAGCATCTCCGTACCTACCTCTCCTATCTCGACCACATCGCAACCTTCGTCGAGCAATCCCTGCCGGAACCTGCCTGAAAGAGCCGGCGAGCTCAATCGCATGTCGTGACCGAGAGCCACCCGCAAGCTTTCGGCTGGAGACTTGTCACTGGCGTCAGAGCCGTACTCTTCTCCCAACACTCGCGCAAACGCTCTAGCTATTTCATATGCAGCATTTTCGTCGATCTGTTCTGGGTAGCGTCCACGGATATCGTAGGCCTTGAAAACCTCATCAGGAATTTTCATATGTCTCAAATCCTGCCTTTATCTCTTGGTAGCTCTCTGAAAGATGCTGTGGTAGAACACGAGTATCCGCTAGAACGGGCATGAAGTTTGTATCTGCCGCCCAGCGAGGTACTACGTGCAGATGGAGATGGTGTTCCATTCCTGCCCCGGCTACCTTGCCCTGGTTTATGCCTATGTTGAAACCTTCCGGTGAGTAAGTAAGACCGAGTACTCCAGTCGAGCGTGAAGCGAGCTGCATCATCTCGGCGATCGTCGACTGATCGAGTCCCTCCAAACTGTTTACGTGATCATATGGCGAAACCATGAGGTGTCCATTGTTGTACGGATAGGCGTTGAGTATCACGTAGGCTAGTTGCCCTCTGCATACGATGTACGAACCCTCGTCGTCCCCTGCTTTCGGTTTGGCGCAGAAGATGCACTCATCTTCGGGAGGGTCATCTTGCTTTACATACTCCATTCTCCAGGGAGCCCACAATCTCTTCTCAGTCACGTCTCTTATCCTAGATGAAGATAAAGCCGCGACTTACTAAAGCCACTTTCGATGACGGAAGTATGAGAGCATGCCTACCAACAGGATAAACATAGCGACTACGATGACCCAGAAAGCACCGATCGACTCTCCTCCCGGCAGGCCAACGTTCATCCCCCATATACTCGCTATTAGCGTAAGGGGAAGAACGACGACGCTGAACGCCGTTAGCACTCGCAGAATATCGTTGACCCTGTGGCCGATAAGCGACTCATTCGTCGACTCCAGGGCGCCTACAACTTCTTTGTAGTTTTCAAGCAGGTCCCAGATTCGCTCAGCCGCGTCGACGATGTCATCAAAGTAGATCTCCATCTCCTCGGACAGGTACCGCTGTTTCGTTTTTTCAAGGTCACTGATAACGGATCGCTCAGGACGGATGATCTTCCTGAAGTTGATGATCTCCTGCTTCACATTTGATATGTCAAAGACCAACTCGCTTGTGTGACCTTCGAACATATCCTCCTCCAACATCTCCAGCTTGGCGCCTATCTTGGCGAGCATCGGGAAACAGTGGTTGATCGCACGGTCAAGGATGTTATAGAGCAAGTAGCCAGGGCCTTTTGAGAAGAACTGTCTTCTAAGGTCGTCTTTTGAGTTGCACTGTTCGAAGAGATACTCGACTGGGGGCAGCTTTTGGTTTGGAATCGTGATAACGAAATCAGGGCCCATGAAGAGGTCCAGCTCACCGGCGTTCAGTCTTCCCACCTTCTTGTCAAATAGAGGGAAGTGAAGAACGATGAAGAGGTAGTCAGCGTACTCGTCTATCTTTGGCCTCTGGTTCCTTGAAGCCACATCCTCGTGGTCCAGTTCGTGAAACTGGAAGTGCTCTTTTAACCATGCGTGTTCATGCGGGCCGGGCTCTTCTATATTGATCCAACGCAGACCCTCAGCTTCGATCTGAGTTATGGACGGCTTGGTCTGCTCGGCTTCGTCGGTACGAATACTTAGGCCTTTCGACCGTTTCATCTTGCGTGTTCTTGGGAGGCTTGGCATATTTTCTTCTTCCCTGCCTTTTTAGCAAGGGTTATCGTTGATTGTTGATTGTAACCCGCCGGCCGATCTGTCCGATACATATGGTGTATAATCGATGATTCAATATAGCTCTGCATCAAGAGGGGTGGAGGGAATTGGCCCATTGAAACCCCGGCAACCATTCAGGCAGGCAGTTTGCACAGTCTGGAAAGGTGCCAAGTCCAACAGGCTAAGTACAAGTCTGATAGATGTGGGAGAGTCCACCAAAAGCGGTCTCTGCCACAGCAGAGGCCAAATAGAAAAACAGTGAGGTGGACATGCACGTTAAATGCTTAAAATGCAAAGAGTGCGGCACAACGTACGAGTTGGGTGCGCATTTTGCCTGTGAAAAATGCTTTGGACCGTTGGACGTAACCTACGACTTTTCAGATACTGAAGCCGACGAATTGAAGAGGAAGATCCAAGCCGGCCCACCGAGTATCTGGCGATACTCTGATTTCCTTCCTTTTGAGAAGCGGCCACAAGTGGCACTGGACGCAGGGCTTACACCTTTGATTAAGTCAGACAGACTGGCCAAACGGCTTGGCCTGGGAGAGGTCTATGTAAAGAACGATGCGGCCAATCCGACGCACTCATTTAAGGATAGAGTTGTTTGCGTTGCGCTGGCCAAGGCCAAGGAACTTGGCTTTGAAGTCGCTGCGTGCGCATCGACTGGAAACCTTGCAAATGCCGTTGCCGCACACGCGGCCGCTGCGGGCTTGGACTCATACGTATTTGTACCGGCAGATCTTGAGGAGGAGAAGATTCTTGCAACGGGCATATACGGAACGAACGTCGTGAAGGTAGAAGGAACCTACGATGACGTGAACCGTCTCTGCACGGAGTTGGCGTATGAGCACAAAGAGTGGGCGTTCGTCAACGTGAATATACGTCCCTACTACGCTGAGGGATCGAAGACGCTGGCATACGAGGTTGCCGAGCAACTTGGCTTCGGAATACCGGACAGAGTTGTCTGCCCGGTCGCATCTGGCTCACTTCTGACCAAGATAGGAAAGGGGTTCCAGGAGTGGATCGACCTAGGCATTATCGAAGGTGAACTGCCTGCCTTCAATGGCGCACAGGCGGAGGGTTGCAACCCAGTTGCGGAGGCATGGTCTGAAGAAAGGGATTTCTGCAAGCCAAAGAAGCCAGATACGATTGCAAAGTCACTGGCCATTGGAGACCCGGCTGACGGCCCGTATGCACTTGACCTCGCAAAGAAGACCGGTGGATCCGTCGAGTCGGTCAACGATGATGAGGTGATCGAGGGGATCAAGCTCTTGGCCGAGACGACTGGGATATTCACAGAGACTGCTGGAGGTGTCACAACGGCAGTTCTCGCAAAGCTGGCCCGCGAGGGTGCGATAGACAGTTCAGAGCGTGTGGTTCTGTATATAACAGGCGAGGGACTGAAGACCCTTGGCTCAATCAGGGATGCGGTATCGACATACACCGTCGAGCCCGACGTCGAGTCGTTCCACGGAACGGTGGAAAGTGCGGTGACCGTATGAGCGTTACTGTAAAGATTCCCGCGCAGCTCAGGTCCTCCACCGACGGGAAGGCCGAAGTATTAGCTGACGGTGAAACGATCGGCAAAGTTCTCGAAAGCCTCTACTCTCAACATGCGGATTTGCGCGATCGAATAACCGAAGATGGAGACCTGCGTCGCTTCGTAAACATCTACAAGGGCGGCGAGGACATCCGGTTTATGGACGGTCTCGACACAGCTATCGCCGATGGTGAAGAGATAACGATTCTGCCCGCTGTTGCGGGTGGTTAGTTTTCTGTACCTAGTATTAAGACCATGACATCGATCCCCGTAGTGATTCTGTGCGGAGGAAGAGGACTTCGCATGGGCGGAAACGGCAGTTTGCAGCCCAAGCCTTTGGCGATGGTTGGAGAGATGCCGATCCTTTGGCACGTGATGTCGATCTACGCTACGCAGGGTTACGGAACTTTCATACTGTGCCTGGGGGAGAGAGGAGACCAGATCGAGGCGTCCGTCAGGGCGTTTCCCGAGATCCAGTTTGGCCTATGGAGCGCTACCTACGTTGATACTGGCGACGATACCCCTACCGGCGGCCGGGTAAAGAGAGTTGCGAGTTATGTCGAGGACAGTACTTTCTTCTTGACCTATGCGGATGGACTTGCGGATATCGCCCTCGATGACCTACTTCTTTTTCACAAGGGCCACGGTAGATCCGCGTCCGTAACGTTGGTACGCCCCCGTTCACCGTGGGGTGTGGTGAAACTTGATGGAAAATCACAGGTCGAGCGGTTTGACGAGAAGCCGGTACTAGATCACTGGATCAACGGCGGTTTTTTCTGCGTGGAACCGATCGCTCTTGAGTCGATCCACGAAGGAGACGTACTAGAGCGAGAGTCTATGATGAGATTGACTGACGCGGGCGAGCTTTGTGGATACCGCCATACTGGATTCTGGGAGTGCATGGACACTTATAAAGACGCAGTTCTATTGAATGAGTTCGTTGAAGGTGGTGAGATTCCGTGGCGCGTGAAGGAGATGGCGTGATCGACACCGACGATTTCTGGCAAGGCAGGTCGGTGCTGGTAACCGGTGCGCAGGGCTTTATCGGATCGTGGCTTGCCGAAAGACTGATCGACAGGGGCGCGCATGTGGTTGCGACCGTTAGGGACATGCCGGTCATGAGTCGGTTCACAATCGCAGGCCTCGAAGACCGGTGCACGAGAGTCTGGTCTGACCTACAAGACACGGATGAGCTATTAAGAATCGTCGCAGAGTACGAGATATCGTGCTGCTTCCACCTGGCGGCACAGACGATCGTAGGGTCGGCACAAAGATCGCCACTTTCGACATTTGAGACAAACGTTAGAGGCACGTACAACATACTCGAGGCGTTTCGGGTGGCAGACGGTGCAGAGAGCATCGTCGTGGCCTCATCGGACAAGGCGTATGGAGAATCAGAAACGCTTCCATATAGGGAGGACCAATCACTTGCGCCGACCTTCCCGTACGACACCAGCAAAGCGTGCGCAGACCTGATCGCCAGATCGTACGCGGAAACCTACCGTATGCCGGTCGCTGTCACCAGGCTTGCGAATGTTTTCGGAGGCGGCGACTTCAATTTCTCACGTATTGTGCCTGACACGGTGAGGTCGCTTCTATCGGGCGGGGCGCCTGTCGTCAGAAGCGACGGAAACCCAGAACGTGACTTTCTATACATAGAAGATGCGGTCTCTGCGTACATCGCGTGCGGTGAGGGTGTAGTACGAAACGGCATCTCAGGACGTGCCTTCAACTTCGGAAGCGGCAGTCCAATCCGCGTAATCGACTTGGTCGAGATGCTGATAGAGATCTCCGGCGCCAAAGTAAAGCCGGAGATACTTGGGGAAGGAACTCCTGACGGTGAGATTGACCGCCAGTGCCTTGACTCATCTAGAGCCGGCGAGCAGCTCGGTTGGGTTCCTCGTTGGGAGTTGCACGACGGTCTCGAAGCTACCTACGCATGGTACGAGGAAGAGCTTAGGAGAAGTCGTCAGGTCCGATCAGGTCTTGCTGAAGCGCGCGTGTAAAGGTTGAGGCCATCTGCGCCATATTCGACTCCACAAGGTTTTCATAGACCTTCTTAAGTTCGGCCTTTCCGGACCTGACTTCGCGCATGAACTTTGCAACTTCATCTGCTTCGAAGTCACCCGCCATCCAGGCAAGACACTCTGGACAGATCAGCTCGATAGATATGCATTCGGCCTCTGATCGCTCCGCCTTTATCAGCTGAACGAACGGTGAGTCGCAGTGAGGACACCGCCACAGAGGCGGTCTCTCCGAACCCACCAAATCGGGGCTTTCCCTGTCAGTATCTCGTGCAAAGCGTCTCTCCGACATTTTCGCCTCGCTGATCTCGTACACAACGTAGAGACACGGTCAGACGGACATCTCAATTTTCGAATCGTGATTAGCGTCAAAAGGCGCATCTAAACCGGATATTTACTTAGTCCAGGCTTTTTCTATAAAGAACTTCTGGACCTCCTCGGGGTGGGAGGTGACCACGTAGGCGTCGATAATCGCCCCGGCGACGTTGATAGTTATCGAAAGCCCGGACTTGGTCCTTCTGACTTTGCTGATCATCGACACCGGTCGGCCGGTGCCCATACGAGGCTTTACCTTCCCTGTCGCAACACTGTGTACAAGACGATGTGCCTCGATCGCATCGAGTAGTTTGCGATGCTCTTTAGAGGAGCTGTGTTTATGGTGGGTCTTTCTAGCCACGACGTTGGACTTCTTCGTACCTGAAGCACTCTACGAGGTGGTCGTTGACCATTCCGGTCGCCTGCATAAACGCGTAACAGATGGTCGAGCCCACAAACTTAAAACCACGATCTTTCAGATCCTTACTCATAGCATCTGACTTAGCAGTCGTAGCAGGAATATCTTCGAGACGACTCCAGCTGTTTTGGATCGGAGCGCCTCCCACAAACTTCCATATGTAATCGTTGAAAGAAGCAAATTCATCCCGAATTTCGAGGAATGCTGTCGCGTTTCGAATCGAGGCCTCGATCTTCAACTTGTTTCTAACGATTTCGGGATTCTCAACAAGTTGCTCGACCTTCTCTGGGCCATAGTTAGCGACCTTCTCCGGATCAAACTCATCGTAAGCTGCGCGATAACCATCACGCTTCTTCAGAATCGTCGACCAACTCAATCCGGCCTGTGCACCTTCCAAAATGAGAAATTCAAACAGATCACGGTCGCGGTGATTTGGAACCCCCCAATCGCAGTCGTGGTATTCGACCATCAGATCACTACCTTCGGCCCAAGAGCATCTATCCATACGTCTGAACCACCCCGAGTTCATTGGAGACAGTTTTCATTGAGAAACCACTCCAGTTAAGTGTTCTGCCTCGAACTCTACTGGAGGAATGTCACCACAGGCTCCATGGAGCCTGTGCTTGTTATACCAATCGACCCAGTTGAGGGTCGCCAGCTCAACATCTGAGACGGTGCGCCATGGCCTGTTGGGCTCGATCATCTCAGCTTTGAAGAGGCCGATCGCGCTTTCGACTAGAGCATTGTCGTAGGCATCACCAACCGATCCGATCGAAGGATCGATACCAGCCTCGATCAACCTACGCGTGAAGGCGAAGCTCGTGTACTGGCTGCCGGCGTCGGAATGGTGGATCAGCCCCTCCGTTGTGGGAAGATCCTCATGATCGCGTGACCAGATCGCCATCTCGATAGCGTCGAGCACAAGTTCGGTCTTCATAGAGCACTCGGCGCGCCAGCCCACGATCCTGCGTGAGAACACATCGACAACGAAGGCGACATAGACGGTTGACTCCCAGGCAGCGACATAGGTGAAATCAGCTACCCACAACTCGTTTGGCGCGCTTGTAAGAGAAGTCGCGGCAGACCAGGTCCGCTGGGCGAGTAGCACCCTGGTCGGGAATCGTCGTGCGAGGCGGCCTACCGCCACGACGAGCGCCTTTCAGCCCCTCTGAGCGCATCAGGCGCTCGATCTGGCAACGCGGAGCGAAGATGCCTTCACGACGCAGCTGCAGCCATGTCTTTCTTGCCCCGTAGACGCTCATGTTTTCCTCGAAAACGCGGCGGATCTGCGGTACAAGCTCCCGGTCGCGCAGGGCGCGCGCCGAGGGATACCGTTGTCGGTGCTTAACCGCGTAGTAGGTCGACGGAGCAAACTGCAACACCCTGCAGATCGGCTCGACTCCGAAGTCCTCACGCCGCTGGTCGATGAACTCGCTCATTACCTTGGTGCTCGCGGGTCGAGCTCCCGCGCGAAAAAAGCCGAAGCGGCCTTCAGGATCTCGTTTACGCGTCGTAGTTCGACCACCTCACGCTCGAGATCCTTGATTCGTGCGATCTCATCACTGGTCGGGCCTACCGATAAGCCACGGTCGCACTCGGCCTGGTGCTCGAGCACCAGGGCAATCGCGCGCTCACGTATTTCTTTGGGATACCTGGTTGTTCTTGACATTGCCTAATCCTCTCATACGGATTGGTCTCCAAGAAAACCGGGGTGGTTCAGTAATTTAGGTACGTTTCGGTTTCGTAGTGTTTATGTGGGTTTGGAGCAGCGTTTCGGTTAGTTTCGGTTTATTTAGGGGGCTTGTGTTGCCCTTTCTGTTGCCCCCAGCCGGTTCCGCAAAGGTGGAATGTCTCCAATTTGAAGGAAAAAGTAGCTCAAAACCGCATGGATAAAGGGGTTGTGGCGTTTGTAGGTGACTATTTGAGCTAACTTTTATAGTTTGATCGCCCCTCGTCACCATCTTTGTCACTATCCTACGTCACTATCTTTAATCGCAATTTGTCACCTAGGTATACAATATTGTTAAGTCATGTTGCAGGAAGTGACGAGCAAAGATGCGTGCATTGACGAGCTGGATAGAGGGAACTATGGCTGCGACCGCTAAAAAACCTACTAGGAAACAGCCGGCTTTAGGCTCGATTGGTCTGCTGGGAGTTCCTATTACGGAGGTCGAATACTGGGTTGAGGATAGCCTCCACCATATAAACAGTCTGGACTTCGGTCTTACTGTTTCGGCCGACAGCTTTGAAGAAGCACTTCAGAAGCTGGGGGAATCGGTTGAAGATTATTGGGATATGCTTGAGGGCTTATCAAGTGAGGAACGGACCCCCAGAGAAAATAATATATTGATTACCACAAGAAGGAGCCTTCAGCAAGTGCTAGAGGTATTGAATAAAGCCGCTGAGCAAGTTAAAAATAGGCACTGGCCAAATCTCGGTGCGCAACCTTCAGGAACGATCTTGGCAACCAAGCGGACACACAAATCCGAAAAGGTCACCGCGCATTTACGCCGGCTGACCAAAGACCGGGCACCAAAAAAAGACACGGCACAATATTTCGAGTACCTGTTATTTCTAAAGATGGACAGCGCGTAGCAGTCACCTTCATGGTTGACCACAAGAAACGCGAATCTTCAAAAACCGATCTAAAGAATCTTGCAATTTCATTTCGGGTCAAAGACAGCCAGTTGGACAAGGTGCTCTATGACTGGTCATATGAAGATCTCATTGAACATCTACAAAAGTTCACCGCAGAGGAACTTAAGCCGCCAAGTATGACCGGGCGCTTTTAAGTAAGAACTCCCGCAGCAGTTAACCCACAGTGGCGGGGTCTTGGCCCACGACTCAACCTTGTGACCGAAATTTAAGGGGTCAGATTTTGCAATAACGCATTGGAACAACGTATTGCAAAGTGCAAGACCTTACCTTTGACGTAACGACCCAATTATCGGCGGCAAGCCTCAAAATCTAAGCTCGCGATCAAGCCCTTTATCTACTGAAGCGCAGAGGGTCTTTTTGAGAGGCTCAAGGTGGCATTCACACGGATGCGCGAGCCAGGATGGCTCGCGTGCCACCGTAAGTAGTGGCAGGATGAACCGCCCTCTCAAAAAGACCCTCAGGCGACCATACTTCTCCGGTTCGAATCTTCCTGCACGAGACGACTGTGTCTCTCAAAGCTAGCGCGCGCAGCAGGATTCGAACCTGCGACCTCAAGCTCCGGAGGCTTGCGCTCTATCCAGCTGAGCTATGCGCGCTTCCACCCGTACTAGTTGGACGATATCGAGTCTAACACCGCAATTGACCAAGAAACAGACGTAGTATCGTCTGGCAGAACAATGTTGGAAGGTAATCGACCATGGATCTATCCGTACTTTTTCTAGGCACAGCAGGAAGTGTCCCCACTGCTGACAGAGCGCCTACCAGCGTTCTAATCAGGCGCGGTGGAGACCGAATTCTCATCGACTGCGGAGAGGGAACCCAGAGGCAGCTGCTTAGATCTACGGGCTTGATAGAGGTCTCGGAGGTATTTATCACTCACTTCCACGCAGACCACTATCTGGGCCTTCCAGGGCTTCTTAAGACGTTCGATCTGCAAGGCCGCGAGAAACCGATAACTATCTACGGGCCGGAGGGACTCGAAATCCTGTTCGGAGCGCTACGCAGGATCTTCGGTCGTGTCTCATACGATCTTAAGCTTGTCGAGCTAGATCCCAGTGAAGTGCTCGAAAGAGACGGATACAGTGTTGCAGCGTTTCCTACAGATCACTCAGTTCGCAGCCTGGGTTACGCTCTATACGAAAGTGATAGGCCGGGCTACTTCGACACAGGTAAGGCAAAAGAGCTCGGGGTTCAAGAGGGCCCCGACTTCGGCAGACTGCAACGTGGAGAGACCGTTGAGGTAGAAAGCCGCAAGGTTAGGCCGGAAGACGTGCTGGGAGAATCAAGGTTGGGGCGCAAGATATGCATCTCAGGAGACACAACCCCATGCGAGGCCACAAAGGTCGCAGCTCATGGATCGAGCCTGCTCATCCACGATGCAAGCTTCGGAGATGACGAGAAGGAGAGAGCAAAAGACACGGGGCATTCAACCGCTTCAGGGGCAGCGGAGCTTGCAAGAGATACCGAAGTTGAACTGCTTGCGCTAACGCACCTCTCGACACGCTACTTCGGGAGTGAGATAAAGAGGGAAGCGCGAAAGGTATTCCAAAAAACGATCGTTCCAAATGACCTCGACGGGGTAGTGATCCCGTTCCCGGAACGCGGTGGACCAGAAGTTGTCTCGTCCAAGGAGATCGCAAACAGCGATAAAACGAACGCCGACAACGCTGCTAAAGTCTTTAATTAACATTATTAGAGTAGTTTGTTTCCTTTAATCGGGTCCGGTGAGACCAGAAAGGGCAGAGTTGACTGAAGCAGTCGTACTTTCAAGTGACGCCGTCGGGCGTGCACTCGTGCGTATTGCACACGAGATCGTCGAGAGAAACCAGCAGGAAACAGTTGCGCTTGTCGGCATCCATACGCGAGGCGCATATATCGCGAATAGGTTGAAAGCGCTTGTATCTGAGTTCTCAGGGCAGGAAGTGATGCTCGGTGACCTGGACATCAGCTTCTACAGGGACGACCTTAGCCGCAGAGGCCCAGAGCCGGTCGTCAACAGCACAAGCATCGACTTTTCTCCTGACGAGATGACAGTCGTCCTCGTCGATGACGTACTTTTCACTGGTCGAACTGCGCGTGCGGCTATGGACGCTCTCTTCGACTACGGAAGACCCTCTAAGGTACAGATCGCGGTACTTATCGACAGGGGACACCACGAGTTGCCGATCAGGCCGGACTACGTTGGCAAAAACATCCCAACGGCACAAGATGACCACGTAAATGTGAAGGTTTCAGAACACGACTCTGTTGACGAGGTGACAGTTGTGGGCCAGGGCGAAAAAAGCCAAAACGGTGGAAACGCATCCCTGGGCGATGCCCAGAATAAGGGGGTTGAGAGTTGAGAGACCTGTTGACAATCGAAGACTTGGACAACGCTGATATAGATCGCATCCTAGCCAGGGCTGAGGGCTTCGCCGAAGTGGTCAGCAGGGACGTGAAGAAGGTTCCCACCCTTCAGGGCCGTACTGTCGTAAATCTCTTCTACGAGTCGAGTACACGAACCAGCTCATCGTTTGAGCTTGCTGCAAAGCGACTGTCGGCCGATGTCGTAAATATCAAGGCTTCTGGCTCGAGCGTTGACAAGGGCGAGTCATTGAAAGACACAATTGCCACCTTAAACGCATACGACCCAGCGGTGGTCGTTATCAGATCCCCCAATGTCGGTGCGGCACAATTTATTGCCGGATGCACCGAGGCAGCGGTTGTAAATGCGGGCGATGGCAAGCATGAGCATCCATCGCAAGCGCTACTTGATCTTTTCACGGTAAAGAAGAGGTTGGGAGGGCTGGACGGTGTCAAGATTTGGATCGTGGGAGATGTCCTGCACAGCAGAGTGGCAAGATCGAATATTCACGCATTTTCAAAGATGGGAGCGAGCGTTACGGTCTGCGGTCCGCCGACCCTTATGCCACGAAATGTGGAGGACCTCGGGTGTGAGGTTGAATTCTCGCTCGAGGGCCTTGCAGAGGCAGACATCGTATACGCGCTGCGTCTCCAGCATGAGCGAATGAGAGGCGCCTTCCTGCCGTCGCTGCGCGAATATGTATCTCACTTCCAGATAGATCGGCACAGACTGTCGCCAAGGCAGTTTCTTATGCATCCGGGGCCTGTCAACCGTGGCGTTGAGCTTTCGGACGAGGTGGTCGATGGACCTCAGTCTTTGATAACGGAACAGGTTGCAAACGGCTTGGTCGTTCGAATGGGCATCATCTTCGAACTTCTTTCAGGCGGTGGATTGCCGAGGGATAGTAAAAGTATCAGCCCAGAGGATTTTGAAGAGTCGGGCGTACCCCAGGGCAGACGGCATGATGGCCACCGAACTCAAGGCGTCAAATCCGATAAAGCTAAAGATGCGCCAGAATCGCAAGGTGAGCTTGCTCTTCTCGCGAGTTCACCTTGTAGATCCATCTACTGGGATTGACAGTGTCGGCGACCTACTCATACACGAAGGAAAGATAAAGCGGTTAGGTGAGCCCGGGTCGATCGAGGCGGGTGGCGGTGTCGAGTCAGTCGCATCGGAGGGGATGTGCCTGATGCCGGGATTCGTAGACCCTCATGTCCACCTTAGGACACCTGGTCGCGAAGATGCTGAGGACATCGATACCGGAACCAGGGCAGCAGCTGCGGGTGGATACTGCGCGGTGTTAGCGATTCCTAATACCAAACCCGTAGTTGACAACGTGTCGGTGCTTACATCGTTGATCGACCGTGCAAGCATCGAGGCACGTGTACCGGTCGGTTTCATGGCCTCGGTCACGAAAGGGCAGAGGGGGGAGGAGCTTTCAGAGATGGCCGAGCTTGCGGGTGCAGGTGCGGTCGCCTTTACCGACGATGGATCGCCGATCGTGGATGCGAACGTCTTACGGCTTGCGCTCCAATATCAGCGACTGTGCGGTGGCGTGTTGGCCCTCCATGAAGAAGATCCCTCGCTATCAAGAAATGGCGTGATGAACGAGGGATCGGTGTCCGCAGCACTGGGCCTTGCAGGGGACCCCGAGGTCTCTGAAAGCACTTTAGTTCAAAGGGATGCCTCGATAGCCGAGTACGAAGGTGGTCGTTGCCACATGATGCATCTATCAAGTGCAAAATCGGTAGATGCGGTGGCCGCTGCCAAGCAGCGTGGCGCAAATATCTCGGCCGAGGTTACACCTCACCACCTGACACTGACCGATGAGGACGTGCGTTCGTTGGATGCAAGGTACAAGATGAATCCCCCCCTAAGAACGGATGTCGATCGTAAAGCGCTGATTGAAGGATTAAGGTCGGGTGCGATCGACTGCGTGGCAACAGATCACGCGCCGCATCCGGCAGAGGACAAGGAGATTCCTTTCGAGCTGGCTTCTATGGGAGTAATTGGGCTTGAGACTGCATTCTCGGTACTGCATACAGATCTCGTTCTGCCCGGTGTGCTTGACCTAAGCATACTCGTCGAAAGGATGACAGCCGCCGCACCGTTATTTGACTTAGAGAGGCCGACCCTCGAACCTGGGAGCATTGCAAACATATGCCTTGCAGATCTAGAGAGGGATTGGATCGTCGGTGAGTCAGGATTTGAGAGTCGCTCTGCCAACTCGTGCTTTTTGAACCGAAAGATGACAGGCAGAGTGCTGATGACCGTTGCCGACGGCCAAGAGGCGTACCGGGAGCGTACCTTTGCAATCAAAGAAGCATCGGTGAGTTGACACCTGAACGATGGGGCATGTTGATATAAAACTCAGTGTCGATAACGCGGTACTGGTCGTGATCGACCTGCAGGAAGGCTTTCGCCCGGCCGTGATCGACTTCGACGGTGTGGCTGCAAATACGGCGATGCTGGTACGGGCCGCGAACGTACTGCAGCTGCCTGTTCTGGTAACGGAGCAGTACCCAAAAGGTCTTGGCGGTACGGTTCGGGAGGTAGCTGAACATCTCTCCGGAGTTACCCCTATCGAGAAGACCTGCTTCAGCGCCTCCGAGGTCGATCAGTTCAGGAGCGCTCTAGATGAGACAGGTCGTAAACAGATCCTCCTCTGTGGTATAGAGAGCCACGTCTGTGTTTGGCAAACGGCCAACGACCTTCTAATGAGTAATTTCACAGTTCATGTCGCAAGAGATGCGGTCACCTCGCGGATGGAAGTAAACATGCAGACGGGGTTGAAAAAGATGGAGAAAGCGGGGGCGGTTATCACAACTGTCGAGACCGCACTTTTCGAGTTACTCGGTCGAGCCGGCACAGATGAGTTCAAAGCGATCCAGAGGCTCGTCAAGTAGATGAACGCCTATGTACTTTTAGAAGACGGCCTGCGTTTTGACGGAGTGGGCGTTGGGGCGGAGGCCCCAGCGGTCGGCGAGGTCGTCTTCAACACGTCGATGACCGGCTACCAAGAGGCTGTCACCGACCCAAGCTATCGCGGACAGATAATCACATTCACATATCCGTTGATCGGCAACTACGGGGTAAGCCCCCAGGCTATGGAGTCCGGTCAAGCCCATGCGCGGGGCGTGATCATGACAGAGGCGAAGAACTACGATGACTCGCCCACTTGCGAGGGTGGATGGCTGGATTGGCTCGATGCGGCTGGTGTGCCTGCGATCTCTGGTGTAGACACCAGGGCTCTTGTCCGTCACGTACGTGACAAAGGTGCGATGCGAGGCGGGATCTTCAACCAGAATGTATCGGAAGAAGACGCCCACAGCATGTTGATGAAAGAACCCCCGATGAGCGGCCAGGATCTAGTCAAGGAGGTAACCCCGGCTTCTGCTAACGATGTTGGAGAAAGCGGAGATGGTCCCAAAATTGCCGTCCTCGACTGCGGGATCAAACAGTCGATAATCAACAATCTGACAGAGCGTGGATGCAGCCTGACACTACTTCCCGCTACAACGGGTACGGACGAGATCATGGCTATGGATGCCGATGCGCTATTTCTCGCAAACGGACCGGGTGATCCTGCTGCGCTTGACTATGTGGTTTCGACCACAAGAGACGTTGTTGGAAAGCTGCCGGTTATCGGCATATGCCTCGGCCATCAGATTCTTTGTAGGGCTGTCGGGCTCGATACTTTCAAGCTCAGGTTCGGTCACCGTGGCGCCAATCATCCTGTCAAGGACTTGAGAACCGGTCGTATCGAGATCACCTCTCAAAATCACGGATTTGCGGTATGCGGTCCGGACGCAAGCCAGAAGTTGGATGAAGATAAACCGGTTCGCTGGGAGACTGACTTTGGCACGGCGGAGCTCTCCCATCTGAACCTCTATGATCGCACGATTGAGGGACTGGAGCTTCCTGACGTCTCGTCTGCAACCGTCCAGTACCACCCTGAAGCGGGTCCAGGGCCACATGACTCTCTCATACCTGTTTGACCGATTCATCGAGTTGATAGATGCCAAGACGAAATGACATAGACAAGATACTGATCGTTGGATCTGGGCCAATTGTTATTGGCCAGGCCGCCGAATTTGACTACTCAGGCGCACAGGCCTGCAAGGTTTTGATGCAAGAGGGCTTCGAGGTGGTCCTGGCAAACTCGAATCCCGCGACGATCATGACGGACCCAGAGTTCGCAACCGCCACCTACATCGAACCACTTGATATTGAAACCCTAGAGCAGGTGATAAAGAAGGAGAGACCGGACGCTCTTCTTCCAACGCTCGGCGGGCAGACCGCGCTCAACTTGGCAAAGCAGCTCGCTGAGGAGAGAGTGCTGGATGAGTACGGAGTCGAGCTGATTGGCGCAAACTACGAATCGATCCGCAAAGCAGAGGACAGGCAGCTGTTCAGGGATACTATGGAATCAGCTGATTTGAAGGTTCCGAAATCGATGGCTGTCTCTTCGATCTCACAGGCAGAAAACGCAGTTGAGCTTCTGGGGCTTCCGTTAATCATCAGGCCGGCGTTCACGCTCGGCGGGGAAGGCGGCGGAATGGCAAAGACTCGTGAGGAGTTCCATCAATTTGTGTCAGAAGGGCTGCACAAGAGCCCTATCAACCAGGTCCTACTGGAAGAGTCGGTTCTAGGATGGGCCGAGTTCGAGCTCGAGTTGATGCGCGATAGAAACGACAACGTCGTCGTAATATGCTCGATCGAGAACGTTGACCCGATGGGAGTTCATACCGGCGATAGCGTCACGGTAGCTCCAGCACAGACCCTATCTGACAGGCAGTACCAAGTGCTGCGCGACCAAGCCAAGGACGTAATTCGAGCGGTCGGCGTAGAGACCGGTGGATCGAATATCCAGTTTGCGGTAAACCCAGAAACCGATGAGGTTGTAGTTATAGAGATGAACCCCAGGGTCTCGCGCTCGTCGGCTCTTGCGTCGAAGGCAACAGGGTTCCCGATCGCCAAGATCGCGGCGAGGCTTGCGGTCGGTTACGCACTTGAGGAGATACCGAACGATATTACGAAATGTACGCCTGCATCGTTCGAGCCGACGATCGACTACACGGTTGTGAAAATCCCGCGTTTCGCCTTCGAGAAGTTCCCTGGAGCAGACGCTGAGCTTACGACGCACATGAAAAGCGTCGGAGAGGTGATGGCCATTGGCAGAACGTTCAGGGAGGCTTTTGCAAAGGCAATGCGCTCCCGAGAGCTTGACGAAAAGTTCCACCGTGCAGATTCACTTGAAGAAGCGATCGAAAGACTTCCCAGCGAAGGAGCGGCTGACTTCTACGACCGGCTTATCGATGCGTTCAGGCTCGGTGCGGAGATAGACGATGATGCGATCGTAGGTAGAGCTGATCCATGGTTTCTACGTGAACTGAGAATACTTGCCCTGGAAGGAGATGGTGGTGGAAAAAAGACATCGTTCAAAGCTGTCGATACTTGTGCAGCAGAGTTCGAGGCAGAAACTCCTTACTTCTACTCGACAGCGATAAGCGTTGAACGGGATTTAGACAATGAAGCTCTCTCACGCAAGCGAGGCCCAGATCCTCCGATCGTAATACTGGGTTCCGGCCCGAACAGGATCGGTCAGGGAATCGAGTTCGACTACTGTTGCGTACACGCCGCGATGGAGGTGAAGGAATCCGGACGGGATGCGGTGATGATCAACTGCAATCCGGAAACCGTGTCGACCGACTACGACACCTCGACCCGTCTCTACTTCGAGCCATTGACCGTTGAGGATGTGCTTGCGGTCTGCCAAGTCGAACGCCCGGCTGGGCTGATTGTTCAATTTGGAGGACAGACGCCTCTGCGAATAGCGCGTGAACTTGAAGCGGCAGGAGAGAAACTTCTTGGAACGTCCGTTGAGGCGATCGACTTGGCAGAGGACAGAGGCCGTTTCGGAAACCTGTTACGCAGTTTAGGAATAGAGCATCCACCGTACGGAACCGCAAACTCGGCAGATGAGGCGCTTGAGATAGCTCCGGAGATAGGTTTCCCTTTGCTGGTTCGTCCAAGCTATGTACTTGGCGGCAGGGGAATGGAGATCTGTTATTCGCAGTCCGAGCTTGGTGATTATGTGAGCAAAGAGGTGAGGGCAGATCCGGATCATCCGCTGCTGCTCGATAGGTTCTTGGAAAATGCGGTCGAGATCGATGTAGACGCAATCTGCGATGGCGAGGACGTATTTATCGGCGGTGTCATGCAACACGTAGAGGAAGCAGGAATTCACTCCGGCGACTCCGCGTGCGTTATTCCGACGCTTTCGATAGGTGACAAAATGATGAAACAACTCAGCCTGCACACCCGTGACATAGCTCTTGAGTTGGGCGTCGTAGGCCTCATGAATATTCAATACGCCGTTCGGGACGGTGTGCCATATGTGCTGGAAGCCAACCCCCGTGCATCCAGAACGGTTCCCTTCGTAAGCAAATCGGTCGGCATACCTCTGGCAAAAGTTGCGTGCAGGGTGATGCTGGGAGAGCGTCTTGCGGATATCGGGCTCGAGGGGAGAAGTATAGAGGCCGATTCAAAGGGCCACGTATCTGTTGCGAAAGCAGGTCCTCACGTCAGCGTTAAGGAGGCCGTTCTGCCCTTTGACAGGTTTGGAGGCGTTGACACGGTCCTTGGGCCCGAGATGAAATCCACCGGAGAGGTGATGGGTGTCGCCGACACGTTCCCGGTTGCCTTTAGCAAGGCACAGGCAGGTGCCGGTCAATCGTTGCCTTTGAAAGGATGCGCATTTATTACTGTTAGAGACTCTGACAAACCGGCTGCAGCCGGTGTGGCACAGAGGCTGCACAGGCTCGGTATAAAGCTTGTTGCAACCAGTGGTACTGCGAGCTCGTTTGAGCGGATGGGCCTACCGGTCGAAGCGCTTAACAAGATAGGCGACGGATCGCCACACGTGGTCGATCGAATCAACGGTGGAGGCGTGGACCTCGTTATAAACACTCCTGCCGGGCGCGGTGCACGATCCGACGGTTGGGAGATAAGGGTTTCCGCGGTAGCCCATGGAGTCCCGTGTATTACCACGATGTCTGGCGCAAATGCAGCGGTTAGCGCGATAGAGGCCGCAATGACCGAGCGGGCTAAGGTCACCAGTCTCCAAGAGCTACATCGAGAGAGCAATTTCGGAGGATCAGGTAAAGACGGTCTCGGAGGGGAGAAGAAAGCTGAGGCCAAGGACTCAAAATGAGATCGACCTCATCTGAAAAACGTGGGCCAAACCGATCCCGGGTTGAGATCGGTCGGCGTGAGGCCTTGGTAACCAAGAACGCGTCGATCGGCCCTTACAGCTTTCTTGAAATAGAAGACATTGAAGGAGCTGCTCCACAAGCTGGACAGTTTTACATGATCGCCACAAAGGATGAATGGGGGACGCAGTCCGGTGGCCGACCCTATCTTCCTCGTCCGATGAGTGCGTGGTCAGAAAATGATCACACCCTGGGTTTTCTGTTTGAGATTTTCGGAGCGGGAAGCAAGCGAATGGGAATACTTGAAGACGGAGATCGGGTCTACCTGACCGGACCTCTTGGCCGAGGCTTCGGTCACAGGAAAGAGACGGGTGCAGGCAAAAAGGCTCTTCTGATCGCAGGTGGCGTTGGAATCGTTCCGATCATCGCTTTTGAAAGAGAGCTGCTCGCGCGTGGAATCGAGCACCGAGTCCTGGCTGGATTTCGAACCGATGTGCAGGCTGAGACGGTTTCCCTCTTGGTCAATCGCCCGATGTTGGCACTCGACGACGGGGGCGATAAAGCGGACCTGGAAGGGCCGGTTACCGATCTACTTGAACTGGAGCTGGACAGACCAGGCGATGAGGTCTCGGTATACGCGTGTGGTCCGAAGCCAATGCTGGAAGCAGTTCGCAGGATATGCGGTGAACGTGATATCGGTGCTCAACTGGCTCTTGAGACCATGATGGCCTGTGGGTACGGTGCCTGCCACGGTTGTGTGGTCGAGACGACCAAAGGCTACATACGGTTGTGTGTTGACGGCCCTGTAGTTAAATCCGAAGACCTGGAACGTGTACCTTGAGCATGCTCAGCCTACCGCGAGACTTGAAAGTAGACCTATGTGGAATCAGGCTCGAGCATCCAGTGATCAACGGGTCCGGCACCTTCGACGTTCCTGCAGCCGTAGAGGCCTTCGGCGAGAGTGTGATAGACAGATTTCCGTTCTCTTGCTTCGTCTCAAAGACGATCACCGTTGCACCACGAGCTGGAAACCGTCCCCCAAGGCTTAGAGAGGCACCGAACGGACTGATCAACTCGATCGGACTTCCCAACAAAGGGCTGGAGGGTTTTATCGCATCGGATCTTCCGCGGCTATCAGAGTTGCCGGTTCCACTTATGGTCAGTGTTGCAGGGTTTTCCGACGATGAGTTCAACACGCTGGTCAGAGACGTGTCCGAACAGCCTGACGTAGACGCTCTGGAGCTCAATATATCCTGTCCAAATGTGAAATCGGGATGCATTTACGGGACGGATCCTGAAGAAACAGAACGGTTGCTATCGCAAGTCCGTGGCGTGACCGACAAACCTCTGATAGTCAAGCTCACACCAAACACATCGGATGTAGCGGCCGTTGCCGTCGGCGCTGAGCGAGGTGGTGCAGACGCCCTATCCTTGATAAACACGGTTAAAGCAACCACCAAAAACGCAGGCGCATCGTCGTTGCAAGAGGAGCTGAGCGGCGGCCTCTCGGGGCCAGCGATAAAAGAGGTTGCCATATCTACCGTACGATCTGTATCGAATGAAGTTGCACTTCCACTTATAGGGATGGGCGGAATAGATGACGGCCTGTCAGCCTATGAATTTTTTCAAGCAGGATGTTGCTGTGTCGCTGTTGGGACAGAGAATTTTCGCGACCCTCTGGCGGCATCAAGAGTGGTCTCGGAATTCCGCCAAATGATCGGAGCCGGTTCACAGGACTGATTTGTATCATTCAACACATGGTCGCCCGTAGCTGGGAGAGGACGATTTGTCAACCAATATTTTTAAAAGATGCCTGTTGCATGAGCCGCTAAGACAAATATAATCGGCCGGCAATGTCTAGCCCTGTAAAGACGTCCTCCACAACGCCCGAGAGATCACACAGCCAGAGAATGCAAGCCTTGAACAGGGCTAACAGGATTAGGTCGAGCAGAGCGAAGATGAAGCGCGATCTGAAGACGGGCGATCAAAAGATAGCCAGGCTGCTGCTGAATCCGCCCGAATACACAAAGACCGCAAAGGTGTCAGATCTCCTGCAAGCGGTGCCGAAACTCGGTCGTGTCAAGGTGAACAGGATCCTTACCCAGTGTCGGATCTCTCCCAGCAAGACGATTGGCGGGCTGTCCGAGAGGCAGCGTGCCGAGTTGATTTCGTATCTCAAGGTTTTCTAGGTCCGCGCTGAGAGAAAGCTTCAGTGGCCCCTCGAGGGAGAATGAATTGGCAAAGGTGTTCGTAATAACTGGGCCCTCAGGAGTGGGAAAGGGTACGTTGATAGCGAGACTGCTGGCTGCTCGGCCAGAGATCGAGGTTTCTGTGTCGGCGACAACCAGACCGGCTAGGCAGGGAGAAGCCGAGGGGCAAGACTACATCTTCTTGACTGACTATCAGTTTCAGTCAAAAGTCGTTTCGGGCCTTTTTCTCGAACATGCTGTGTACATCGGCAACAGGTACGGGACTTTGAAGAGTGAGATCGAGGAAAGGCTCAAAAGAGATAAGAGCGTCGTTTTAGAGATCGAGATACAGGGGGCACGGCAGATTCGCGAAGTTATGCCAGACGCTGTTCAGATCTTCATAAAGCCGCCCTCATTGGAGCAACTTAGGACGCGCCTAGAGGATAGACATACCGACTCAGAGGAGCAGATAGATGCTCGGATGGCCACTGCAGTTGATGAGTTACATGCCGAGTCCCAGTTTGAAGACGTTGTTGTAAACGACGACCTCGACCAGGCAGTTGAGGACCTCGTAGAGATAGTTGACAGAAGCCACACGGTGTCGTCCTGAGCGCGGCGAAGGATCTGAATGGCACTACGGGCTTCAACGAGGTCCTTCACTGTGCTTCGCGCAGTTCAGGACGACATCCGTGTCGTTTTGCGGCCGACGCTACAATTGACACAACGGACAAAAAGGAGAACCGGTGATCGAAACCCGACCAAACGTGGTATTGGAAAAAGTGGGATCTAAGTACGGGAGCGTTATCGTTGCAGCAAAACGTGCTCGCCAGATAAACAACTACTACCACCATATCGGTGAGGGCACCTTCGACACGTTCCCACCACCGATGATCGATGTAGATTCAAAAAACTATGTCTCAGTAGCTTTTCAGGAGATTGCCGAGGGCAAGATCAAGTTCGAGTACAAAGACTAGAGATTCGCGGGCGTAGTACCTGCGCAACTAGAAAAGATCTGGGGACAATGGCACGCATACTTCTCGGGGTCTGTGGAAGCGTCTCGGCATATAAATCACTTGAGTTTGTCCGGCAGTCAGTCAAAAGGGGGCACTCGGTTAGGGTTGTGCAGACTCAATCGAGCCTTAAGTTCGTTGGTAAGGCCTCATTCGAGGCAGTAACCGGTGCACCAGTTCTTGTTGGGCAGTTTGATAACGATCCGATGCGAGGTAGCTTTCCGGGTGACACACTGCCCACTCACTCACCGATCTCTCACATCGAGCTGGTCGAGCGTGCTGACGTATTTTTTATCTCTCCCGCCACGGCAAGCACGATTGCAAAGATCGCCTGCGGAATAAGCGACTCACTGCTTACCGATGCATACCTCGCCTGCAAGGCTCCCGTGGTTCTTGCGCCTGCCATGAACTCAGCGATGTGGGAGCACCAAGCAACTCAACACAACTTGTCGATTCTGAGGCAGAGAGGGGCAACGATTGTAGAACCGGATACCGGTGAGCTTGCGTCCAAAGGAGAGTGGGGGGTAGGAAGGCTCCCCGATGCCAGCTTGCTGCTTCAGATCGTTGAGGAGGCTGCTGACGATAGATCTGATAGTCGATTATCTGGCATGAACGTGCTCGTGACTGCTGGTGGGACGCAAGAGCCGATCGACGCGGTTCGATATCTAGGAAATCGATCAAGCGGAAGGATGGGGTTTGCTCTGGCAGCTGAGGCAAAAAAAAGGGGGGCAAGCGTAACGGTCCTTGAAGCTAACGTAGGTCTTCCAAGGTGTAGCGGCGTCAACTACGTGAAAACAAAGACCGCGGATGAGATGCACGTAAGGGCGGTTGAAGAGCTTCCTAAGGCAGATATTGTTTTAATGGCGGCCGCGGTCGCGGACTTTAGGCCTGATTCTGCCGAAGTGGGAAAGATCTCAAAAGACCGCGGAGACTTTGAGCTCAAGCTAAAAGGTACGGTCGATATCGTCTCAGACCTTGCAAAAAGACGCAGCTCAGGTCAAACCCTGGTTGGATTTGCCGCAGAACATGGAGAGGAAGGTCTTGGCAGGGCGAAGAAAAAACTGAAGGCCAAAGGTCTTGACATGATCGTATACAACGATGTCTCTCGCGACGATATAGGTTTCGGTTCACCCGATAACGAGGTATCGCTTATCGATCGCGACGGCGTTAGTGAGCTTGGCAAGATGAGTAAGGCTGAGACGGCATGCCGGATACTCGGCCACTTGGAAAAGCTCTTACCAGACAAGTGAGAAGATCGCCCACTAATAACCTCGCGACTAGAGCTGTACACTCAAATTGATGTCCGAAAAGGATGAAAAACTTGGAGACCACAGTACAGAAGGGGCATACGAGCTATATCGGCAAGGGATGCATTTCCTAGAAGCAGGACATCACAATGATGCGGTGGTGCCGCTGGAACGAGCAAGATCGCTGGAGCCTGATAAGTCTTCGATAAGGGAAGCCCTTGGAAGAGCTTACTTTCATTCGGGCCGATACAAGAAGGCCAAAGACGAATTCAGAAGGGTCGTCGAGACACATCCTTTAAACCATTATGCACAGTTCTGCTTAGGCAGATCGTTGGAGAAACTGGGAGAGAAGAAATCAGCACTACACCACATAAGTATCGCAAACCAGATCAAGCCCGACAGCTACGACTACAAAAGGTACCGGGCTAGACTCAAGAGCTGATCTCACAAACCGTCATATGCGCGTCCTTGTTCAAAGAGTCTCACGAGCTTCAGTCTCTATTTCGGGACAGATCGAATCGCAGATCGAGCAAGGCTTGGTAGTGCTCGTCGGAGTTGCGGAAAACGACGATCGATCGTGCGCTGATTGGCTTGCCACGAAAACATCAAAGTTGAGAGTATTTGACGACGAACAGGGACGGATGAACCTATCGGTGAAAGATATCGATGGCCAGGTACTCTGCATAAGTCAGTTCACACTACTAGGGGAGCTGAACAAGGGATCCAGGCCCAACTATGCGTTAGCGGCACACGCAAGTGCAGCCGAAACACTGTATGAGTCCTACGTCGATTGTCTCAAACGAAGCGGTGTTGAGGTAAGGACCGGGATTTTCGGAGCGAAGATGAGTGTCGAGCTAGTTAATGACGGCCCAGTCACAGTGATGCTCGAGAGGCAGTAGCACGACGCAATGCGGTGCTTCTAAAGCGCTATAATCTCGACAAGGTTTTGAATACCAGAGTGCGTTTGCGTGCTTTGGAAACTAGATTCGAGTAGTACCGAATCGCGAAAGGAGGTGGGCGTGAGCCCACCTTTTTAATTGATGGTAGATCAACTTGACATAGAGAATAGGCTTGGGCAGAAGGAGCCCGAAGTCGAGGTGATCCTGGTTGAACAGATTGGGTCTCGGGACAATCCAACGATCCGTGTAGTTATCGACCATCCTGATGGCGTGGATCACGGGCTGTGTGAACTTGTGACCAGAGAGCTAGCCGACCTGAGAGAGAGCTACAACATAGAGGTTTCCTCACCCGGGGCTGAGCGACCATTGACCAAGCCAAAGCATTTCAAGGAGCACATAGGCGAGCGAATAGGCGTACGTACAAAGGATGCAATCGAAGGTCGTAGGAACTTCAAAGGCGTACTTGTTGGGGTTGAAAACGGTGATATCACAATAGATTGTGAAGATATAGAGGTAAGTATCCCGGAACGATCTATTAAAAAATCTAAGCTGCTGCAAGGGGATCGAGGTACTCGACAATGAGCAAGGAGATAGTAGATGCGATCAAAACGCTTGAGAGTGAGAAGGGTGTCTCATCGGCCAAGCTGATGGAGGCTTTGGAAGACGCGCTTCTGTCGGCCTATAAGAAGACATCAGGTGCGGCAAAGTTTGCAAAGGTTGAGCTTGACAGTCAGTCGGGTGATTTTCGTGTTTATGAGCTTATGGTCCCACCCGATCTCGAAGAGAAACTTTTTGACGAAGCTGTGAGCGAAGCTGAGGAAGAGGTAGACCCACACCCCGGAGACAAGAAGCAGGTAACCGAGGTTGAGATCGATCTCAAGAGACTGGAAGAACATGCAGATCAGATCGAAAGAAGAGACGTTACACCGAAGAATTTCGGCCGGATCGCTGCGCAGACCGCGAAGCAGGTTATATTCCAGCGTATTCGGGAAGCCGAACGGGACATAATGTACGAGGAGTATCAGGATCGCGTAGGAGATCTGATCACCGGTCTCATACAACAGTCGGATTCTCGATACACCTTGGTCCAGCTTAGAGAGAGAGTGGAGGCGCTTTTACCCAAGTCTGAGCAGGTTAGAAACGAGCGCTACACGCACGGCATGCGTATAAAAGCCGTGATATCCGAGGTATCCGACGAGGCAAAAGGTCCGGGTATCGTTGTATCGCGAAGCAGTCCAGATCTGGTCTGTAAACTGTTCGAACTTGAAGTCCCGGAGGTAGCGGACGGCCTGGTAGAGATAACAAATGTTGCCAGGGAGGCAGGCTACCGGTCGAAGATATCCGTAATCTCCAATACGGATGGAGTAGATCCTGTAGGTGCTTGCGTTGGGCCTCGTGGATCGCGAGTGAGAATGGTCGTCTCTGAACTGCGCGGAGAAAAGATCGACATCATTCCTCACAATGATGAGCCCGCCCGCTTCGTTGCCAAAGCGCTCTCGCCTGCGCGAGTGAGAGAAGTGCTTGTAGACGATGAGAAACTTCGAGCGACCGTCATAGTGCCAGACGACCAACTGTCTCTTGCGATAGGAAAGGAAGGTCTGAACGCCAGGCTGGCCGCAAGGCTTACAGGCTGGAAAATCGACATCAAGTCAGAAACGGAGTACGGCGACGAAGACGAAGAGATAGGCGTCGAAGACGATTCGGAGGACACGACCGGGCGTTGTCACGCCGTTCGCACAAGTGGAAAACGTTGCCCGAATGCTGCGCTACCTGGCTCCAAATACTGTGGTCTGCCGGTACATCGAGAGCTCGAGCAAAAAGAAGATGACGATGCCGAGAACAAAGAGGAGCCTGGTGAGGTCAAGACCGACGATATATCGGACGAAGTCGAGTCCGATATATCTGATGAAGAGCCCGGTGGAGATGAGGCTCCCAACGAAGTGCTAGAAATTGAAACCGATACAGCCCACGCCGAAGACCAAGAAAGTGGAGTTGGAGATGAGGCCCCTGCTCCATCAGAGTCTGAAGATAAAAAGCTGGACTCAACCGAAGAAGTAGAGGAAGATGTGGAGCTTGATGACGAACTATCGCCTCCAAGCGAAGAAAAAGAGGACGAAAAGGAAACGGAGGCTCCTGTACCTGACCAAGGGGTTGAGAACTGAATGTTCCTGATATATACGCAAGGTAGGTCACGGGGAACTAGTCTTTAATGAAAATGGGAAAGAAACGGGTCTACGAGATAGCAAAGAAGGAAGGCGTGTCAAGCAACGATCTGCTTGAAGCGCTTCGTGCGACCGGGGTAGAAGTGAAAGCAGCGGCATCTTCCGTTGAGGAGTCTGCGGCAAGGGAGGCACTTAATCGGCTGAGCGGGAATGGAGCTACGGCCGAGGACAAAGGCGATGCGACCGTACAGGAGACGGACTTGAAGTCCGAGGCGACAAAGGATAAAGAAGCGCCGAAATTTAAATCTGCGGACAAAGACAACGGTCCAGAGCCGGCCAAGCGTCGTCGTGTTGTGATTGACGCGCAAGCGTCGAGAAGACAGCGAGACCAACTGAGAGGACCGCCTCAAAGGTCGGGCAAGAAATCGAAAAAACGTGCCAAGGCGACGGAGGAGAAGGAACAGAAAGAAGTTGAAGAGCAGGAGCCTTCGACAGAGATCAAGGAAACAGTAAGAATAAATTCAGGATCGACCGTAAAAGATGCCTCCGAGATTTTTGATGTAAGTGCAGGGGACATGATCAAGAAGCTTATGGACATGGGAGAGATAGCTTCAATCACCCAGTCACTATCGGATGAGGTGGTCGCAAAATTGGCCGATGAATTCGAAAAGACCGTGGAGATTGTCCATGTGGCCGATGAGGCGGAGAGCGAAGCAGACTTTGAAGATTCGCCTGATGAACTAAGCGATAGACCACCGGTAGTTGTGGTGATGGGACATGTTGACCACGGAAAGACATCGCTGCTCGACGCTATCCGGGAGACCGAGGTCGTCAGCGGAGAGGCCGGTGGTATTACTCAGCACATCGGTGCCTACCAGGTGCACCACGATGACAAACTGGTCACATTCTTGGATACACCGGGGCATGAAGCGTTCACCGCGATGCGTGCCAGGGGAGCAAAGGTAACGGACTTGGCCGTTGTCGTCGTTGCGGCAGACGATGGCGTAAAGCCTCAAACAGTTGAGGCGATCGACCACGCAAAAGCTGCAGATGTACCGATCCTTGTTGCGGTAAACAAGATCGACAAGGAGAACGTAGCTCCTGACAAGGTAAGGACAGAGCTTGCCTCCTTGGGTCTGAACCCAGAAGAGTGGGGAGGGGACACGGTCTATTGCGACGTCTCTGCAAAGACCAAGCAGGGACTTAACGAGCTTCTGGAAATGATAGTTCTGGTCACAGACGTTCTAGAGCTAAAGGCAAATGAAGATGCGCCGGCCAGTGGAACGGTTATCGATTCGCGGCTTGACCCGGGAAGAGGCGCAGTCGCGACGATGCTTGTGCAGCGAGGAACGCTTCATGTAGGTGATGCGATTATCGTCGGCGAGCATTGGGCAAAGGTCCGAGCGATGCATGAGTTCACGGGTCAAAGGGTCGACCAGGCGGTTCCCGGCATGCCGGTCGAGATTCTTGGATTCGACAGCGTTCCGTCGGCTGGAGATCACGGCAAGGTTGTCGAAAGCGACAAAGAAGCGCGTCAAGAAGCAGAGGAAGTTGAACAACGGATCAAGGCTGAGCGAATCGGCAGACGGACCGAACAACTAAGTCTTGAAGATCTGTTTGAGAGAGCAAAAGAAGGCATAACAAAACTGAACTTGGTGCTTAAAGCGGATGTTGCCGGCTCGTTGGAGGCGCTTGAAGACGAGCTGTTGAAGGTACCGCAGGATCAGATTGAGCTGAACACCATCCATCAGGCAGTGGGTGCAGTGAACGAGTCAGATGTGATGCTTGCTGCAGCGTCAGGAGGAATAGTTATCGCCTTCAATATCAGGCCTACAACGGACGCAAGAGCGGTGGCCGAGCGCGAAGGTGTCGAGATTAGAACATACAAGGTGATTTACAAGCTGGTCGAAGAGATCAAGGCCGCGATGGAGGGTTTGCTCGAGCCCGAAGAGGTCGAGGAAGATCTGGGGGTTGCGGAAGTGCGCGAGATCTTTCAGTCCTCGAGGCTTGGATCGATTGCCGGCTGTTATGTGACAGATGGAAAGATCACACGGAACGCGCAGATGAGGGTCGTAAGAGACGGTACGATCGTCTACGAAGGAATTCTAGCCTCGCTAAAGCGGTTCAAGGACGACGTGCGCGAGGTTGAGTCTGGCTTTGAGTGCGGCATCGTCATTGAGAACTTTGCAGACATCAAGCAGGGTGACCTGATAGAAGCTTTCGAGACCAAGCAGGTAGAGCGCCGCCTATCCTAAAGCTGATGTAGGGCCAGTAAATGGCATACGTATATGTCCATAAGGTCCATCTATACCTGAGAGAGAGCGGCTCTCTTAAGGGAAAGCGAAACGAACTGAGCAGCTTGAAAGCAGATCTGTCCAAACAATTTGCCGCCGCGGTATCGGAAGTTGGATTTCAGGAGTTATGGCAAAGATCGGATCTTGTCTGCGTCCTGGCCGGGCCTTCGGTCGACGAACTTCGACGGCGTTCCGATGCAATGAAGAGATGGCTTTTCGAACGTCATGGAGAGGCCGCAACGCTTGAACGCTCCCTCGTCTCGCTGGAAGACATTCAGTGGTAACCTCGATATATCTCTTCAAACTGGGGACAGCATACGCAATATGCAGAAGATTAGAATGCAACGAGTCAACGAAGCCTTGAAGGAGATCATAGGAGAGGTGATCGTAGACAAGCTTCAAGACCCAAGAATTGGATTCGTGACGGTGACGAGAGTCGAAACTAGTGTTGATCTAAAAAGAGCAAAGGTATTTGTAAGCATCATGGGAGATGAGTCCGTAAGGAAGGACACACTTGCTGGGCTAAGCTCATCTCATGGGATGATCCAGAGTAAGATTGCTCGAGAACTTAAGATGAAAAACACGCCGACAATCAGCTTCACGTATGACGACAGCGTCGATACCATGTTCAGGATCGATGAGCTTCTAAAGAATTCCGAGTGAGTAAGTGCGCGCGATCGTCATATGATGGTTAGTACAACGGGAAAAACTATGCACGACATGAAGCAAAAAATATGTGACGATGATTGCAACCAGCTCCAGAGATTTCTGGAAGTGCTTAGAGATCACGATAAGTTCATGGTTACAACTCATGAGAACCCCGATGGGGACGCTCTTGGGTCTATGCTGGCGATCAACGCCGGCTTGCGTCAGATGGACAAGGACGTAGTCATGTACATGCCGGAAGACGAGTTCCCGCTACCTCGTGAATACCAGTTCATGGATCTAGACCTCGTGACCAGTAGCCTGCCGTCTAACTGGCGCGATCGAACGTTTGTATATCTCGACTGTGGCAACATCGAGAGAATGCGTGACGATCATTTGGAGCAGGAAGGCGAATTTACGATCAACATCGACCACCACCACGACAACACGTGTTTTGGCGACGTGAATCTGGTCGTCGCCGGAGCATCTAGTACTGCTGAGATCGTCTACGAAATTCTTGAAGAGTTAGGTGCGGAGATCACGGTAGGGATGGCAGAGGCTCTGTACGTGGCGCTTGTAACCGACACTGGTAAGTTCATGTACAAGAATACCGGGCCCAAGGCACATTTGATGGCTGCCAAACTTCTCCAGTACGGCGTCGATCCGTACAGGACCTTCAAAGAGCTATACGAGGACATGCCGTTCGCGAAGATCACTCTTCTGGCAAGGGTGCTGTCACGTGTTGATCGATATGACGACGGTGTAATTACCATGGCGCAGCTTTTTCACGAGGACTACGACTACGCCGATGCCGAAGCATCGTTCTCTGAGGGGATCATCGACCACTTGAGGGCAGTTCGAGGTACGAAAGTAGCCGTACTCATTAAGGAGCTGGAGGGCGACGATCGTAAGTTTAAAGTGAGCCTTCGAGCCACAAATGACGGTGTCGACGTTAGCGAGATAGCACGGAATGCCGGTGGCGGCGGCCATTCTCAGGCAGCCGGATTCACCTCTGGCATGGCGACAGACAAGCTGATTACCTTTTTACGCTCCGAAGTAAAACAGCAGTTGGCATGAACCCAGAACTGCTCTCGGGAGTGCTTCAAATAGACAAGCAACCGGGTATAACCTCTCACGATGTGGTTGAGATTATCCGACAGCTGCCGCTGCCCACGGAGGGGAAAGTTGGACACACTGGAACGCTTGATCCATTTGCCTCCGGCCTACTACTGGTCATCATTGGAAGGGCGACGAAATACCAGAACGAGATTACAAATCTATCCAAGACATATGAGGCCACAGCGCAATTTGCAGCACGCTCAGATACTGGAGATCCCGACGGAGAGATCGAGGTGATTGGCGGGAAGGTGCAAAGGGAAGAGGTAGGGGAGGCCATAAAAGGCTTCCATGGCGATATATCACAGAAAGTTCCGATGACATCAGCGGTACGCGTGGCGGGAGAGCGCCTCTATAAAAAAGCTCATCGCGGTGAGCGTGTAGAAACTCCGACGAGAGTAGTGCATATTGAAAGCATCGAGCTTCTTGAATTCGACGAACGTGAGCAGTCGGCAAGACTTCGTGTACGCTGCGGGAAAGGCGCGTACATGAGGCAGCTTGTTGAAGACATTGGCTCAGCCGTTGGAAACGCTGCTTACTGCAGCAGTTTGCGTAGAACCCGCGTGGGAGAATTTTCGATCGATGAATCTGTTCTCGTCGATCAGCTCAAAGACCAAGTTGACCTAGGTTCGCTGGAAGCGTGGAAACCGTTCACAGTTCGCATGGGTGAGATAAGGATCGTATAGCGATATGAAAGTTCGATGGAACGTTGAGGATCTCCCATCTGTTGAGCGCGCTTGTGCCGTTGGCTCATTTGACGGTGTTCATTTAGGCCACAAAGCTCTAATAGGTAGGGTGAAGGAGCTCGCTTCTTCGGTAGGCCTATCGGCGACGGTTGTAACATTTGAGCCACATCCTCTGCGAGTAGTGCACCCAGACAGTGCGCCCCTACTCCTGACGGAGCTCCCGCGCAAGATCGAGCTTTTAGAGGAACAGGGTGTCGACGAAGTTGTTGTTATCCCCTTTACCCGAGAGCTGGCAAGTTGGTCCGCAGAAAAATTTCTGCCAGGATATGTTGCTCGAAGCATTGGGGTCGCGTTTTGTGGTTGTTGGCAAGAACTTCAACTTTGGAAAGGGCGCGAGCGGTAACGCAGATCTGCTCGGCTTAGAGGGTTCGAGACTCGGATTCGAGGTGGAGGTCGCAGATCTGGTTCCGGTTGGAGGTGAGGTGGTGTCTTCAAGCCGTATTCGCGACCACATTGCAGAAGGAGACGTCGGTGTCGCGGCCGAATGCCTCGGATATAACTTCGTTCTGGAAGGAACCGTTGTAAAAGGGGATGGACGTGGGCGTGCACTCGGTGTGCCGACGGCCAATATCGTTCCCGAAAAAGACATGATCGTCCCGTGCGAGGGAATATATGCAGCGAGATCTGGTGACAATCTCGCCGCAGTTAGCATCGGCACGCGTCCGACATTCAAGTCTGCAAAGGGTCTTACAGTCGAAGCGCATCTGATCGACACAGAAGAGGACCTCTATGGCAAAAGGATGTGTCTCGAATTCGTTCGCCGCCTGCGCGATGAAATCAAATTCGGCTCCAAAGAAGAGTTGATAGAGCAGATGAAATTGGACATCGACACCGTGCGCAAGCTCACGTGATAGCTAGCGCTCGACCCAGAACTTCTACTTATCGTTTCCGATCTCCGGCTGACGTACATGCCGTCAGCCGGTGTGACAAAATGGCATATCAGCCAAATAACTTGGGGATTCGCTTAGTTCCGTACACGCTCATCCCCAGATTTCATTGATATATCTTGTCTGGTGAAAAGTTGCTGATCGCCAACACTATGCTAGGTTTTTAAACGTGTCATTGGATAGCGACAAAAAAAGCGGAGTGATAAAGGAGTTCTCTCGCC
This sequence comes from uncultured Thermoleophilia bacterium, assembly GCA_963710065.1. Taxonomy (GTDB): domain Bacteria; phylum Actinomycetota; class Thermoleophilia; order Solirubrobacterales; family CAVPYU01; genus CAVPYU01. Next base: position 147,895 of record CAVPYU010000005.1, read on the forward strand.
ACGGTAACGACACCGGATCGACCGAGGTGCAAGTTGCGATACTCACTGCTCAGATCAATGAGCTGAACGACCACCTGAGCACCCACAAGAAGGATCACCATTCACGCCACGGTCTGCTCAAGATGGTCGGTCAACGAAGGCGACTGCTCAAGTACCTTCAAAAAAAAGACGTGGACGAGTACAGGAAGCTAGTGCAAGAGCTTGGGCTACGCAAGTAAGCTCGCAAGTGTGCATGAGCCGCCTCCATTACGGTCAAGACAGTTTCTAGCGGCCAAACGCACTGCTACGATTTCATAACTTTAGAAAAGATGCAAGAGATAGAGAGAGTGCCATTCCGAAGTGGCGCCAAGGAAGGATCAGATGATGAGTGAAGCAAATGTTGCCCGGGTATCAGTCGATATCGCAGGAACGGAGATTACGTTCGAAACGGGCAAGCTTGCCAGACAAGCAGGCGGATCAGTAGTCGTAACGGCCGGGGAGACATTGGTACTGGCCACAGCAACCGCAGGCAACGATAGAGATGTCGATTTCCTACCACTTACGGTTGACGTGGAGGAGAGAATGTACGCCGCAGGAAAGATACCCGGAGGTTTTTTCAAGCGTGAGGGTCGACCCAGTGAGAAGGGCACCCTTACCGCCAGGATGATCGACAGGCCGCTGAGGCCGCTGTTCCCCAGTGGTTGGTCACGCGATACACAAATTGTGACGACGCCGATGTGCGTAGACCATGTTAACCCATACGACATATTGGCGATGAACGGTGCATCGGCCGCACTAGCTTTGTCCGATATCCCGTTCCCAACGGTCGTTGGAGCAGTTCGGATCGGACTTCTGGATGGGAAGTTTGTAGTCAATCCCGAGGAAGCAGAGATACCTGAATCGAAGCTAGATCTGATCGTATCCGGCACTGACGATGCGATATTGATGGTTGAAGCAGAAGCCAAGGAGGTGTCTGAGGCAGAAGTCTTGGATGCTCTTGACATAGCGCACGGCGAGATAAAAAAGATCTGTGAAGCTCAGCGCGAGCTCGCGTCTAAGGCCGGCAAGGACAAGATCGAGATAGAAGAGCCAAAGCTGGACGAAAAGCTTTACCAGGCGATTAAGAAAAGCCATGGTGATGCAATAGACAAGGCAACTAGCGTCGAGGACAAGCTTGAACGCCAAGAAGGCACAGACGCAGTTGAAGAGGCATTGACTTCTGAGTACGTGGACGAGGACACAGAGCCAGAGCGGAAAAAGGCTGTCAAGCTAGTGTTCAGCAAGCTTAAGAAAGACATAATCAGACACAGGATAGCGGTCGACAAAAAGAGGCCCGATGGACGCGGTTCTGATGAAATCAGGCCTATTACATGCGAAATCGGTGTTGCGCCCAGAACCCATGGTTCTGCTGTATTTACAAGAGGTGAAACTCAGGCGTTCACAGTTACCACGCTTGGGACTGCACGAGATGAGCAGAGAATAGACACGCTTGGTATAGATATGACGAAGCGCTACATCCATCACTACAACTTCCCACCTTTCTCGGTCGGAGAGGCGGGCTTCATGAGGGGCCCGAAGAGGCGAGATATAGGGCACGGAGCGCTCGCAGAGCGAGCGTTGCTTCCGATGATCCCTTCGCCTGAAGAGTTCCCGTACACGATCAGGATGGTCTCTGACATCCTGGAGTCGAACGGATCGTCGTCTATGGCCAGCGTCTGTGGCTCAACCCTTTCGTTACTTGACGCCGGCGTGCAGTTAAAGAGCCCGGTAGCCGGTATCGCAATGGGGCTTATCAAAGAAGGTGACGACTTCGTCGTCCTTTCAGACATCGCTGGCGTTGAGGATCATCTTGGAGACATGGACTTCAAGATCGCAGGCACCAGAGATGGGATAACGGCCCTGCAGATGGATATAAAGATCTCCGGAGTAACCTTCGAGATTTTTACCACAGCACTCGGCCAGGCAAAGGACGGGCGTAATTTCATCCTTGACAAGATGGCTGAGGTTATAGGCACAGCCAAGCCAGAACTGAGCCAGCATGCCCCAAGGATTACTTCGATCAGTATCGACCCTGAGAAGATCGGATCGATCATAGGCAAGGGAGGCGAGACGATCAGAGCCCTCTGCGAAAAATACGACGCGCAGATCGATGTGGACGATGAGGGCAATGTACTTGTCTACGCGACGGATGGCGAGATGGGGGATGCCTGCGTTGAGGAGATAAGACTGATGACGAAGGAGATCGAGGTCGGTGACGAGTTCAGTGGCAAGATCGTCAAGATCGCGGACTTTGGTGTTTTCGTCGAACTCGTCCGGGGCACAGACGGACTTCTGCATATTTCAAATCTTGTCCCAGGTGAGAGGGTCAACAAGATAGAGGAACACGTCAGCGTCGGTGATGAGCTTGGCGTTCGGGTCGTGGAGGCCGATGCGAGCCGAGGTAGATTCGGACTTAGACGTGCGGACGATCCAGAGATAGAAGGAAAGTCGGCTGGTGAGCTCGCAAAGATGGGGACAGGAAACGGCTCTCAAAGGAGAGGGTCGGGCTCAAGGGACGGCCGTGGTGGTCGTGACAGAAAGAGTGGGCCATCTGGTCGATCACGTCGCTAGTCATGCTTCGCAAGTAGTCTCTTATGCAGAACTATCGCCTCACGCAGCTTGACAACGGCCTGAGAGTCATAAGTGAGACGCTTCCTGACGTGCGCTCGATCTCGATCGGGTATTGGATAGGAACCGGCTCACGGGATGAAAGAGATGACCAGGCGGGTACATCGCACTTCCTTGAGCATCTTCTATTCAAGGGGACGGAAAGGTTTGATGCAACTGACATCGCAGAGGCATTCGATGCAATTGGCGCAGAGATCAATGCGTTCACTGCGAAGGAGAGCACAGTGCTCCACTGCCGGTTCCTTGACCAACATCTGGATCGAGCCTTCGATATTACGACCGAAATGTTGCTCAATCCGATATATAGAGAGATGGACGTAGAGCGTGAGGTGGTGATCGAGGAGATAGCAATGTACGAAGATGAACCTCAGGACAAGGTTCACGATGTTTTCTCCAGAGCTGTGTACGGAGACCATCCCTTGGGACGGCCGGTAATCGGATCAGCGAATGTGATTCGAAGCGTCACTAAGGAGTCAATATCGGAATATCACTCAACTCGTTACAGACCGGAAAATATAGTAATGGCGGCCGCCGGTAACGTGGAGCACGAAAGGTTGGTTGAGATGGCGTCCGAGCTACAACCAGCTAACTTTGTCGACAAGGCCAGCGATAGGCAACGTTTCACGTCACGAGAGCTTGAGCCTAAGACAGAGTTTTTTAAGATCAAGAAAGAGACCGACCAGTGCCATATGTGTATGGGTGGGCCGGGTATATCAAAGTCCGACGAAAGACGTTACGCGCTTGGGATCCTCGACACGATCTTTGGAGGCGCCGTCAGCTCACGTCTCTTCCAAGAGGTGAGGGAGAAGCGCGGTTTAGCCTACGCAATCTACTCATTCACGGAGCAGTACAGTGACACCGGAGATGTGGGTGTTTATGTTGGAACTAGACCGGAGAACATGCCCGAAGTTCTATCGATAATCTCTTCTGAGCTTGAACGCCTACAGAGCGATCCAGCATCAGACGATGAGCTTGCAAGGGCTAAGGAGTCTGCGAAGGGGCGCTTTGTGTTGTCTATGGAGATGACGCAAGCGCGAATGAACAGGCTTGGCAGATCTATACTTGGCGATGTCGAACTCCACTCATTGGACGAGATAATCAAGCTGTTAGATGCAGTAGATAAAGCATCTTTGAAAGAGATCGCTGAAACCTTCTACACTCCTTCAAGATTCTCAGTGACTGGAGTAGGTTGCGATGAAGATGCCTTTTGGAAGGCAGTCAAGCCGGTTGACGATGTACTAGGAGCGGCATGCTAAAGGTTGGAGTTTCAGGCGCATCCGGAAGGATGGGCAGCGAAGTATGCAGAGCTGTTAATGAGGCTAGCGACATGGAGGTTGCAGGAACCGCTGATCCGAAAGACGGCACGACCCTTGAGAGCATCATTTCAAACGTAGAGATCGTGGTCGATTTCACGCTGCCAGACTCTGTCTATGAAAATGTAAAGTTGTGCTTGGAAAGTAATGTCCACGCAGTCGTAGGGACAACCGGAATGAGTGATGACCAGATTGACCAGCTTGCATCACTTGCTTCATCTTCAGAGGCAAACTGTCTTATCGCGCCGAATTTTGCCATCGGGGCCGTGCTGATGATGGAGGCCTCCAAAATGATCGCCCCGCATATGCCAAACTGTGAGATCGTTGAGCTACACCATGAACAGAAGGTGGATGCACCTTCTGGCACGGCAAAGCGTACCGCCGATCTCATATCTGAGTCTGGCGGACGAAAGGATGTTCCGATCCACAGCGTCAGGCTACCGGGGCTGGTTGCGCATCAAGAGGTACTGTTTGGAAGCCCAGGCCAGACTCTGAGCGTGAGGCACGACTCTATGAGCCGAGAATCGTTCATGCCAGGTGTTCTGCTTGCTATAAGAAAGGTTTCAACTCTGGACGGGCTTGTTGTCGGCCTGGAGAATCTACTTTAATTGGAGGTTCGTGAAGATGTCACATTTTGGCCGCATTCTTGTACCGATGGTCTCACCGTTTGATGACAACGGTAAGGTCGACATGGACTCGGCTGCCAAGATCATGCACTATCTTGTGGATAACGGCTGCGACGGCATCGTGGTAGCCGGAACTACAGGAGAGTCCGCAACCTTGAAAGACGACGAGATGCAGGCACTCTTTGAGCTTGCGGTGTCTGAGGTGGGCGAGAAGGTCGACATTATGGCGGGAACGGGCTCGAACGACACAGAACACGCAGTCGAGTTGACGTCACGGGCAGCAGAACTTGGCATAGACGGCCACCTTATCGTCGTCCCTTACTACAACAAACCACCAAGGCAGGGTCTTATCGAGCACTACCGTGCAGTTGCAGGGTCAACCGATAAGCCGATCATGATGTACAACATACCCGGCCGTTGCGGAATAAATATGGAGCCGGATCTGCAGGCTGAGCTTGCCGAGATCCCCAACATAGTTGCTGTTAAACAGTCCAACCCGGATCTTGAGCAGGCACGACGTATCGTCACCGACACAAGCCTCGACCTCTACTGTGGAGACGACAGCCTATTTCTGCAGTTTCTGGCTATGGGCGGGAAGGGCATCGTCGCAGTCTCGGCTCATGTTGCGGCGGAGGAGATGAAGAAAGTTGCCGATGCTGTGGAGGCAGGGGACATGGAGTTGGCACGCGACTTAGACAAGTCGTTACAAGATGTCTACAAGACGATGGTCATGAACAGCGCGGCGATAATGTCGAAGGCAGCTTTGAGTCAGCTTGGACTGAACGCCGGAAACGTACGCTTGCCTCTAGTCAATGCGACAGACGAAGAGGTCGAAGCCGTACGTGGCATGCTTGACCGTCATGGCATAACAAAACAGGTTGTGTAAGGCCGGTGGCCGATAAAAGCTTACGCATTCTTCCGCTGGGCGGACTCGGTGAAATAGGAAAGAACATGTATGTCGTCGAGTACGACGACCGCATAGTTGTCGTAGATACAGGTCTGATGTTTCCCACATCGGACATGCTGGGGGTCGATCTGGTTCTCCCCGACTACAGCTATCTGCGTGAAAGAGCCGACGATATTGAGGCGATTGTCCTTACCCACGGACACGAAGATCACGTTGGCGCACTTCCGTATCTATGTAAGGAGATAGACATTCCGGTCATATACGGAGGGCGCTTGACCGTTGGAATGGTGCGTTCCAAGCTCGACGAGCATGGCCTCAAAGACGCTCCTCTACAGCAGATCGACCCTTGCGAGCCGACTACGGCAGGTCCGTTTGAGATAGAGACCGTTCAGGTATCTCACTCGATCCCAGATGCAGCAGCTGTTCTTCTTACCACCGAAGCGGGATCGGTCCTTGTTACCGGTGACTATAAGTTTGACCAGACACCCGTGGACGGAAGACCGACAGATATGACCCGTCTTGCACGGATCGGGGAGGAGGGCTTACTGGTTCTTTGCGGAGACTCGACAAACGCCGACCGAAAGGGCTTCACCCTGTCCGAGACCAGCGTCGGCCCTGAGTTGGAGCGCGTCTTTGCTCACTGCTCTGGAAGGATCGTTCTTACCTCTTTTGCATCAAATGTCCACCGCATTCAACAAGCGATCGACTGTGCAGAAAAACTTGACCGCAAAGTCTGCGTTATCGGTCGATCGATGAAAAAGTACCTGAACGTTGCAAAAAACCTAGGAATTGCGCAAGTACCAGAAGGAATCTTGATCCAGCCAAGAGAGGTTGAGGATTTCGATAAGTCAGATCTCGTTGTTATAAGTACTGGGAGTCAAGGGGAGCCACTCTCAGCGCTGCGCAGGATGGCTCACGGCGAGCACAAGCAGATATCACTTGACTCAAGCGATACGGTTATCTTCTCCGCAACGCCGGTTCCCGGCAATGAAATCGCCGTAAACCAGACTATCGATCGCCTCTTTCACATCGGCTGCGATGTGATTACAGCTGCCGATGCGCCTATACATGCCTCCGGCCACGGCTGTGCGGAGGAGCTGAAGATGATGCTCAACCTTACTAAGCCCAGATTTGTGATGCCGGTTCATGGAGACTACAAACGCTTAAAGCACCACGCTGACTTGGCTGAGGCAACCGGAGTTGAGCGAGAGAGGGTATTCATAGGTGAGAACGGACTGCCGCTTGCTGTCAACGAGGACAGGGCTGAATTCGAAGACTCGGTTGGGTCAGGCATGATATTCGTCGACGGTGTTGATGTAGGCGACGAGAGCGAAGCGGCGCTTCATGACCGTCACACACTTTCTTCGGACGGACTAATCATTGTCGTAGCGACCGTGCACGTAGATAGCGATAACGCAGTTGAGGCCCCAGGTGTCATCTTCAGGGGGATCCCTTTCTTTGAGGATGAGTCTGGGCTTGCCGACGAACTGGCAGATCGGGCTGAGCAAACTCTTGAGCGAGCGCTAAAAGAAGAGGTAAAAGAGATTGGCCTACTTCAGGAGCTCTTGCACGACGACGTCGCTACGCTTGCAAACAAGCGTTTAAAACGTAGACCTATGGTCATCCCGATAGTGCTAGAGATTTAGCGCTCAGCTACGTTTGCCAAAGGTAGCCTGAAAACAAAGCGTTTTCCACCACCGGGGTTGTCTACTATCGATATCGACCCACCATGCGACTCAGCAACGGCCCGTACGATCGCCAGTCCCAACCCGGTTCCTCCCTTACTTCCAATCCCTGTAACAAAACGATCGAAGACACGGTCCCGTAGCTCATCAGGAATTCCTGGCCCTCGGTCAAATACCTCAACCTTGGCGTCTTTGTCCTCTACAGACAGCGACACTTTTACCTCAGTATTGGGTGGCGTATGTGTCAAAGCGTTGTCCACGAGGTTCAATATCAGGCGGTGGAGCTCCTCGGAGTTCCCACTCACAGGCAGTTCGGCACTAGGGATCTCATATTCGAGCGAATGATCTAATGCCAGAGGTGCGATCTCCTCGATCACATCGCCGACGATGCTGCACATATCGACCGTAGAGCGTTCGCTCATCCTTCCGACATCTGTTCTTGCCAGTAGCAGTAGGTCAGCGATCAGTTTTTTCATGCGTCGCGATGAGCTTAAGGCTGCCTCAACGGTCTCTTCCATAGCCTGGTCTTTAGACGCCTCCTGTTGAAGTAGTTCGAGATTCGCAAGCACGCTGGTAAGCGGTGTTCTCAGTTCGTGAGATGCATCTGCTACGAACTTCCGCTGTGCCTTCAACACCGCCTCAGTCTCCGAATGTGCTTCGTCTAAAGAGCGCAACATTTGATCTAGCGTTCTTGCCAGATCAGCGATCTCGTCTCTTGCGACCGGCTGTGGCAGGCTCTTTGCGGAATCCCGTGTGCGGCCGATCTCTCTGGCCGCACTTGTCAGCTCCGATATCGGTCCCATAGCTCGTCTCGCAAGACCCATTCCTCCCATAAGCGCCAGCAGAGTTCCTCCAATCACCCCGATCCCTAACAAGATCCACATCTGGTCGATCGTCCTGTTGACTTCGCTCGGTCTCCTCGCATACTGGACCCAAGCAAATGTGAATCCGATCGTCGTGACTATCGGTCGGGACACAACACTGAGATCGCCTATCTTCAGCGGCTCGCTAACCGGTTTACCCAGATTCGGTGCGTTTTTTGTCTCGCCAAGGACTGTGCCATCGCTTGTAACTACTCGAATAACTGCATTCTGCGCACCGGCGTAGTCGTCAAGATCTGGTCCGCTGAACGATAGGCCGCCACTATTGCCCTGTGTGACACGAACCTGATCCTGAAGGTCCGCTGCAGCTACCTTTAGATCTGTATCGAAGTTTCTGTGCAACCTGCTCGAGGTCATCTGTCCGACCAGCAATGCGAAACCGAACAGAATCATGAAGGTCATCAGCGCCGACACCGACGCGAGCCGCCAACGGACCGGAATGCGCCATAGAATGCGTCCTGGGAGTGATCGTGGAAACACTAGTCCCGCCTGACTGAAGCATGGTGAGTCACGAGCGGTAACTGTAGTGCGAGAATATAAAATTCCACTAAGACTCAGCCTTGAGCATGTACCCGACGCCGCGGACGGTTGACAGAGCTCTTGGCTCGCCACCCGCCTCCAGTTTTCTTCTCAGAGAAGAGACGAAAACATCAACTGTGTTTGTTATCGCGTACGGATCGTACTCCCATACCTCATCGAGAAGCTTTTGCCTCGAAACGACAAGCCCGGAGTTAAGAATCATGTATTCAAGCAATTCAAACTCACGCACTGTGAGATCTATCTGTCGATCCCCGCGCAGGACCTCTCTAGTACTCTGGTTCATGGAGATGTCTCCAGTTGAGATAGATGCACTACCTCTGGGTGGCCTCCTCCTGAACAGTGCTCGCATTCGAGCAAGAAGCTCTGTGCGTTCAAACGGCTTTACCAGATAGTCGTCTGCCCCCGAATCAAGCCCTTCGACTCGGTCCTCGAGACTATCCCTGGCAGTAAGCATCAAAATGGACAGATCGCCAATCTCTCTCAGTTTTTTTGATACCTCGACCCCATCCATACCGGGAAGTCCAAGGTCTAGGAGTACCAGGTCCGGCATGAACGTATCGACTAGCTCAAATGCCTCTTCGCCGCTTTCAACGCACTTTACCGCGTATCCCTCGTGCTTCAATGTGCGGTTGAGGACTTTCAAAATTTCGCGGTCGTCCTCAATGACGAGCACACGAGCACTCTGACCAGTTTTTTTCTGAATCGCTCTCAATATCGGCCATCAACCTACATGGTATGGCTTAACCGAGGGAATTTGCAGGGGAACTTCGAGGTTTTGTCGAATCCCCAAAAAACAAGGGATCGATCTTGATTAGAAGAAAAGCCGTTAAAGGGCGCTCAAAGAGAAGTAGCTCCAAGGGTCGTCATAAGTTCAGGCGGCGGCCTTGGCCGTCCGTTTTCGAGCAACGTCACTACGACATAGTTGGCCTTGGGTTGGTTGCTATGGCCGTGTTCTTCTCGCTGGTCTTCTATCTGTCTTGGGACGGTGGCGAGATCGGCGATTCGCTCGCGTGGGTGTTAACGTACCTATTAGGACTTGCGGCTTATATGGCCCCCCTAGTGCTCCTTTTCGCGGGAGGGTTACTCATCCTCAGGTCGTATGTCCCCTCACTTGCTCCGTTCAGGATCGGAGCGACCTGTCTTATGTTGGCGTTAACTCTTGGCTTTTCGGCACAAGCCTTCGGAATCGGCTCCGATGATCCTGCCAGACAAAGTGTTCTATATGCACCGTACCTCACTGGTCACGGTGGCCTCATGGGAGAGCTTCTGTATGCAGGCACCTCTGCACTTTTCCAGCATGCAGGCGCGGTGCTTATATCTGTGTTCCTTGCTGCTACAGGCATTCTTCTGCTATCTGGGGCCTCCCTGTCCGGCGTCTTTAACAGATCTCGTGAGGCAATCTCAGGTGTTGCGAAGCGTGCAGGTTCAGGTTCGCAGGATCTCGTTGCTAAGTTGGAGGCACGACTTAAACAGACGGATACGTATGAGACCCAAACGCATGCACAGACCGACCTGGGCGTATCACACGGCACGGTCGCAATCGACTCGGGAGAGGGAGCTGTTGAATTCACTGAAGAGTCCGATCATTCTGACACCCAGACATCTGAGCACAAAGAGACAGTTGCATTGCCTGGCTCAAGCGACGGTGGCCATGAACTGGAAAAAGGCAAATCACGCGAAAGTAATAACGAACTAACCCCCCAGGGCAACCGCAGAGGCCCCGTTACCGAGTCCGACGACGTCGCATATAAGCTACCCGGCACCGAGTTTTTAAAGAAGTCCGGCGCAAACGCTGTCCCTGACACATCAAATCAGAAGGAGGTCTCCGCTCGACTTGTCGACGTTCTTCAGAGCTTTAACGTTGAGTCCCAGATCATAGGAACTGTAAACGGTCCTCACGTAACCAGATATGAATTGCAGCTGGCCCCAGGGACAAAGGTCGCAAAGGTGTCTCAACTGAAGGACGATCTAGCGTACGCTCTTGCATCGACTGATATCCGCATCCTCACGCCTATCCCAGGCAAAAAGGCTGTCGGGGTTGAAGTACCGAACCGCAGGCGGCTTATGGTGCACCTAGGCGACATTATGAAGGCATCCAAAAAAGGGGCAAAGGGCGGTGGCCTACCGAAAGATGCATCTCCAATAGCGGTCTGGCTCGGCAAGGATGTTGCAGGCAAGGCTGTTTGGACCGACCTAGCCCAGATGCCTCACATACTTGTCGCAGGAACCACAGGATCAGGAAAATCTGGGTGTATTAATGCGATGCTCTCGTCGATTCTACTGCGCTCAACGCCCGATGAAGTGCGAATGGTGCTGATCGACCCAAAGCAGGTCGAGCTTAACTACTACGAATCGGTGCCTCACCTATTGGCGCCCCTGGTCACATCACCAAGGCTTGCAGCCAACGTACTCGGCAACCTGGTAAAGGAGATGCAAGGTCGATACGACCTACTCAGCGAGGCGCGCTGTAGGAGCCTACCCGAGTTCAATCGCTTCAGGAAGAGCACAGGAGAGCGTACGCTTCCATATATCATCTGCGTAGTCGATGAGCTCGCCGACTTGATGATGGTTGCTTCATCAGAGGTCGAAGAATCGATCACAAGGCTGGCGCAGCGATCCCGTGCAGTCGGTATCCATCTCCTACTTGCCACACAGAGACCGTCTACCGACATCATCACCGGGACGATAAAAGTGAACGTACCGGCGCGAATCGGTTTCTCGGTGTCATCGCAGATCGACTCGCGGGTCATTCTGGATCAGGTGGGCGCAGAGACGCTACTTGGTCAGGGGGACATGCTTTTCAGACCGGCAGGAAGCTCCAAGCTCCAACGCATACAGGGTGCATACATCACAGAGAGCGAAATCGAAGAACTCACTGCCTTCTGGGCTCAGCAAGACCACCCGGATATGCAGGAGAACCTGTTGGAAACGGCCTCCGTCAGTGAGGATGATGACGATCGAGAGTTGTCTCCAGACAAAGACGAGCTACTTGAAAAGGCTATTTCGCTAGTTGCTCAGACACAGACAGCCTCCGTTTCCATGCTGCAGAGACGTCTTCGAGTTGGGTACACGCGAGCAGGTCGCTTGATCGATATGCTCGAAAGGCGGGGATTGATCTCAGGATATGAAGGATCAAAACCTCGTAAGGTACTTATCAGCGAAGCAGACCTTGGTCGCGTGCTTACAAATGAAGACGAGAAGGACGTAGTTGAGGAACCGTCGCTTGAGCCAGAGCCGGACCTGGTAACAGCTGAGTACGAGTACTGACGCTTCGATCGTGCATTAATCCACTTATACTTGGCTTCCTGCTTGCAAGTTTAAGGGGTTTTGAACAATGGCGGAAATAGGTAGCACCCTTCGCGAGGCAAGGATGAGAAGAAAGATCGACATCAGCGCGGTCGAGGCTGCCACGAAGATCCGTGCAAAGTACCTTAGGGCGCTTGAAGCTGAAGAGTTCGATTCATTGCCTGGTCCAGCTTACGTAAAGAGTTTTATTCGAACCTACTCGACCTATCTCGGCCTCGATCCAAATCTGCTAGTCGATAGATACCGCTCCCAGCATGAGAAGCGAGAGGAACGATGGCTTGTGCCGATAGCCTCACCCCCCAAGGGTAGGGAACGTTCTAGGCAAAAAAGGCCCCTAACTCCAGTGACTCTGGTTGCGATCGTACTTGCGGGAATTGTCGCGATTTTCTTAGTTCTTGGCCTTACGGACTCGAGTAAGGATGTATCGAGCGATCGAAGCACAAAGCCCACCGATACCCATACGACTGTAAAAAAGAGCAAAACTACGGATAAGACCTCAACGACTGGCAAGAAGAACACTACGGCAGGGAATGGGACTAAAAAAGATACGGCAAAGCTCACGGTTGTCGCCAAGCAAAATGTATGGATTTGCCTTGAAAGCAACAAGGGAAAGCGGTTGATAGCCTCAGAGACACTTTCGGCAGGCCAGAGCCGCGGTCCTTTTAAAGAGAGAGCCTATAAGGTCACCCTTGGAAACGGCTTCGTCGATCTCAAACTCAACGGTAAAACAGTGCCGGTTGACACCAAATCGAGTCCGATCGGTTACCGGATAGACAGCAAGGGCTTGAAGCCTCTTGAAAAAGACGAGATGCCCAACTGTACGTAGGCGACCGAGTGACTAACCCTACGTACGACAAAATTGGCGTAGAACCAGGGTGCCGAGGCTAACTGTGAATGCTGGAGTGCTTGTAACTGGAACTGAAGTAGTAGACGGATCGATCACCGACGAGAACGGCCCGTGGCTGTCCATCCAACTCGACAGGCTCGGCATACGTACCGAAAGTATCGTTTCTTGTAGAGACGATAAGCAGACGATCATCGAATCGTTGAGCTTTTTAGAAAGCACCGGCTGTGATCTGGTGGTTACAAGTGGAGGCTTGGGACCGACTGCCGACGACGTAACTGCACAGGCTGTATCTGAATTTTGTGAGACAGAGCTCCGCTACGACGAGGATTTGAAAAACAGAATCGTCGAGAAGGTCAGGCCGTTCGTAAAGAAGGCCAACCTTGATTTGGACGCTCTGGAGCGTGCTGCGGACAAGCAGGCGATGATCCCGCATGAAGCCGAGATCGTTGCACCGGCGGGTACGGCACCGGGCTTTACACTCAAACGGGGTTCATGCACGGTCCTGGTCCTACCGGGACCCCCCCGAGAGCTGAAGACAATGTGGAAGGACGCCTTGAAACTTCCATCTGTATTGGAGGTAGTCAAGTACGGCGAGCGAAGAAAGATGCGGATGCTCAGGATTTTTGGCATCACTGAGTCCGAGTTCTCAGAGACCCAGCGCCAACTGGAAAAGCGGTTAGATCTGAGCGATCTGGAGATAACGACATGTATGAGACAGTCGGAACTAGAGGTAGTTATCCACTGTTATCCCGATCACCAGCAAGTCACGGAAGATTTCATTGCCGGCGTCGAGAAAAGACACTCGAGAGAGCTTTTCAGCCAGGACGGCAGTACCGTAGACGATCAACTCGGAGTGCTTTTAAAAGGCCACAGGTTGGCGATCGCTGAATCTTGCACAGCCGGTATGATCTCTGCTCGAGTCGCCGATGTTGCTGGAGCGTCCGCTTACCTGGTAGGTGGCGTAGTGGCCTATTCGAATGAGGCCAAGATCGACCTCCTGTCAATCGATCCCAAGATGATCGAAGATCACGGAGCCGTTTCGGCTCAAGTCGCAGAAGCGATGGCAGAGGGCGCTCTGAGCATATTCGGCGCCGATATCGCGATCTCTGTCACCGGAATCGCAGGCCCCGATGGTGGAACTCCTGCAAAGCCGGTCGGGACCGTGTTTTTTGCGATAGCGAGAATAAACGAAGCACCTGTCTCCCGACACCTTGAACTACCCGGGGATCGAAACGATGTGCGTAACAGAGCGACAATCATCGGCGTGCACCTTTTGCGAAGGTCGCTTAGCGAGGTCTAACCGCCATCCTGCTCAATAGGGAAAGTTGAATCAATTATTTTTGCTTCAGGTTGCAATGTGGCGCATTTACACATGACTTGGCCAGCTAGGCTGCTGTATGACAGAGGAAAGAAAGAAAAGCCCGAGGCAGATACTATTTTTCGCACTTGATTTTCCGCAGAATGCGATCGGGGCGATCGTTGATTGGCAGGTATCACTTCACGACGCGAGCTATATTCGCTTGGTACCGCGCGACAATCTGCACGCCACGCTCGTATTCCTAGGCCATCAGTACGAAAAGGACATGGAGAAGATACTTGGCACAGCAAGAACGGCTCTTGAGGGGAGTAAATCGTTGAAAGTCTGCTTCAACGGGGTTGAGGCTCGGCCAAGGAGAGGCCCTCGTATCCTCGCCCTGTCGATAGAAGACAGTGGAGGGGAACTTGCGGAGCTGAGCAGACTGCTTGGGCAAGGCTTGAGTAGCGCAGGCTTTTATAAGAGAGAGGATCGACGGTTTTGGCCGCACTCTACGGTCGCGCGATTCCGGCGCCCGAAGGACAGTCGCCATAGCTCTTCGAAGGACCAATGCAGTTTTCCGCCCTTATCGAAGCGGTTGAGGCAGCCGTTCAATGCCGTCCGGGTCTCACTCTACAGTTCAAAACGCGGGCCAAAAGGATCCGTCTATAACCGTATCGCGCATCTCGAGCTTGAGAGGTAAGGAGACAAGCTATGCAGAAAGAGAAAGCACTTAAAGCAGCAGTTTCACAGATAGAGCAGAAGTTTGGGCAGGGCTCGCTTATGCGCATGGGCGACGGTGCGATGGCCAAGGTATCGGCAATCCCGACCGGTGCCCTTTCGCTAGACATAGCGCTTGGAGTTGGGGGAGTACCGCGAGGACGCGTGGTGGAGATATTCGGTCCTGAGGCGAGTGGGAAGACCTCGCTCACCTATCACATAATTGCGGAGGCCCAGAAAATGGGTGGTACGTGCGCCTTTATAGACGCTGAGCATGCGATGGACCCGGCCTATGCACGAGAGATAGGTGTCGATGTCGACAATCTACTCCTCTCTCAGCCGGACTTCGGAGAGCAGGCCCTTGACATTGCAGACATATTGATACGCAGTGGATCGTTAGATGTGGTCGCGATCGATTCCGTTGCAGCGCTTGTACCCAGAGCCGAGATCGAGGGAGCGATGACGGACCAGCACGTGGGGCTACAGGCAAGGCTGATGTCGCAGGCACTCAGAAAGCTGGCCGGAAACCTTAACCGAACGAACACCGTCTGCATATTCACCAACCAGATTAGAGAGAAGATCGGCGTCATGTTCGGCCCACGGGAGACTCAACCGGGCGGTAGGGCTTTGAAGTTCTACTGTTCCCAGAGGCTTGACATCCGTCGAATTGAAACACTGAAGGAAGGCACAGAGGCAGTCGCAAACCGTGTGCGGGTAAAAGTGGTCAAGAATAAGGTCGCAAGCCCTTTCAAACAAGCAGAGTTCGATATCGAGTACGGCAAGGGAATCTCGACCGAGGGGTGTCTGCTGGACCTAGGTATAGAAAGTAAGTTGATCCAGAAGTCTGGAGCCTTTTTCAGCTACGGAGATCTGCGTCTCGGCCAGGGCCGGAACAATGCCAAGACATACCTCGCAGAAAACCCGGAGGTTGCATGCGAGATCGAGAACAAGCTGATCGATGAGCTAGGCATAGAACGCTCGCAGAGGCCGTCGATGCCAGATGCGGAGAGCATAGCTGAGATATCGAAGGCTGAGATCACCAGCGACGTAGCCGGAAAAAAGCCGTCTCAGAAAGCACGAACCGCAGCTGCAAAGAAAGCGGCATAATTGACGCCGAAAAGCTGGCGTAATACTATGGACCTTAGTAATCAGATGGTCTAAAACGGCAGTTGCAGAAAGCGATCTAAAGATCGGCTGTGCAACCGCCGATAAATGAGAATGTGGTTGGATGACAGGGCGGCAGCTCTATCAATCCGATTTGAATGGAAAGTGAATACATGAACTACCGGGTGAAACGGTAGATGAACTTATTAGGAGGCAGAGGAAATGGAAGCGCTTATTGCGGTGATCGCTGCGCTGATAGCAGCTGCTGCAACATGGGCTCTTCGTGGGATGCTCTCTACACGCCGAGTAGACACTGCAGAGCGGAGAGCAAAGGATAGAGTCGATGAAGCAAAGAGAAAAGCAGAGCAACTGTTATCAGAGACCGAAAGCACGAAAGCACATCTGGAAGATCTTGCTAAGGAGGATGCCAGCCGCATAAGGGCCGAGGCAGACTCAGAGCTAAAGACACGTCGTTCGGAGATAGCGCGTTTGGAAGAGCGCGTACTACAGAGGGAAGAGACGCTTGAAGCGAAGCTTGCCGATGCTGAGCGAAAGATACAAACGCTTGAGGATAGGGAACGCAATCTAGGAAACATCGCTGACGAGCTAAAAGAGAAGAAGAGAGAACATGTTCGTGAACTCGAGCGAATCGTTGGGCTGAACGCAGCGCAAGCAAAACAGATCTTGATGAAGGAGATCGAGGACGATCTCAGACACGAATCTGGCAAGAAGATCCGTCAGATAGAGGACGAAACGAAGCTGGAAGCCGACAGAAGAGTGCGAAGCATACTTGCGACATGCATGCAGAGGGTCGCTGCAGGTCACTCCGCAGAGACGACAACATCTGTCATAGAGCTACCCTCGGATGACATGAAGGGCAGGATCATCGGTAAGGAGGGCAGAAATATACGAGCGCTTCAAAGCCTCACGGGAGTGGATTTCATTATCGACGACACCCCCTCAACGGTCGTGCTGTCCTGTTTCGATGGAGTGAGGAGAGAGATCGCAAGGCTTACGCTTGAAAAGCTTGTCAAAGATGGGCGCATACATCCTGCGAGCATCGAAGACACTTACTATCAGTCGAGGTCTGAGATCGAGCAACGAATCATCGAGGCCGGTGAACAGGCCACCTATGAGGTAGATGTCCACGGCCTACATCCGGAACTGATCAAGATGCTGGGTCGCATGAGCTTCAGAACAAGCTACGGCCAGAACGTGCTTGCTCATTCGGTAGAGGTTTCAAGGCTATCGGCCCTGATAGCCGAAGAGCTGGGTGCTTCACCGAAGACAGCAAAACGTGCAGCACTGTTACATGACATAGGCAAAGTCGTGTCTCACGAAGTTGAAGGACCGCATGCGAAAGTGGGCGCAGACATTGCACGCAGATACAAAGAATCGGATGCCGTGGCTCATGCGATGGAATCACATCACAATGAGTCAGAGCCGCAGACAGTCGAAGCTGTGATAGTGCAGATTGCAGATGCGCTATCGGGCGCAAGACCTGGCGCCAGAGGCGAATCACTTGAGCAGTATATTAAGCGGTTGAAGGAACTCGAAGATATCGCGTCGGCTCACGTTGGCGTGGATAAGGTGTTTGCGATCCAAGCGGGGCGAGAGGTTCGAATAATGGTCAGCCCAGAAGACGTCGATGACGACGAAGCGGCTGCAATATCACGTGAGGTTGCAAAAGAGATCGAGGAAAAGCTTGAGTTTCCTGGTCAGATCAAGGTCAACGTGATAAGAGAGAGCAGAGCAATAGAGATTGCAAATTGACACGGACGTCATCCTGAGCCGACATGGATGTCGCCCTGAGCGGAGCGAAGGGCCTATAACCGAAGAATCTACGATGAATAGCTACCACATAACCACATTCGGCTGTCAGATGAACGAACACGATTCAGAGCGGATAAAAGGGATGCTCGAGTCGCTCGGATACGAGGAGGCCGCGAGCAGAGATGTGGCCGATCTGATCCTCTTCAACACATGCTCAGTTCGAGAGTCGGCTGACTCCAGGCTGGCTGGGCACCTAGGCGATGCCAAGCGCCTAAAGCTGGAGGACCCAGCGAAGATGGTAGGCGTGGGTGGCTGTTGGTCTCAGTCATTGAAGAACGATCTGTTTGAGCAGTTTCCATTCGTTGATGTCGCTTTCGGGCCGGGACAGATCGACGGTCTTGCGGATTTCCTTAAAACTGGCAGTATCGAGACCCACGGGTACTTTCAGTTTCAAGGATTCTCCGCCAATCTTCCCGCCAAGAGAGAGTCGCAGTTTCAAGCTTGGTTACAGATATCCCAGGGATGCAACTGTGTCTGCAGCTACTGCATAGTTCCCTCGACTCGGGGTCGAGAAAAGAGCAGAAGCCTTGATGAAGTGGTGGGGGAAGCTAAGTCATTGGCCATGGACGGCGTACGACAGATAACACTCCTTGGGCAGAACGTCAACTCATACGGACGCGACCTTCCCTCCGAGAATAGAGCTGACTTCGCTGATTTGCTGTCGATCATCGACGGAATCGTTGGGATAGAACGTATCAGGTTCACCAGCCCGCATCCAAAAGATATGCACGAGAAAGTGGTCAGGGCAGTTGCGGATCTCCCGAGTGTCTGTGAGCACATTCACTTACCACTGCAGTCGGGCTCGAGCACCCTCCTAAAGACGATGAAGAGGACTTACAATCAGCGTAGATACATGGACAGAGTTGCCATGATCCGCGAAATCCTTCCTGACTGTGCGCTGTCTACCGATGTGATCGTTGGCTTTCCGGGTGAGACAGGGGCAGATTTCGAGCAGACGATGAAGGTAATTGACCAGGTCGGTTTCGACTCGGCATATACGTTCATCTACTCGCCAAGACGAGGGACTGAGGCCTCTCAGTTTGACGATCAAGTTGCAGTCGAGATCAAGCGTGAGAGGATGGAGCGCTTGGTAGGTCTGGTTCAACAACGTGCCAAGGAGCGCAGTCAGCGTTTTGTGGGAAGAGAGATGGAGGTCATTGTCGAAGGGCCGAGTCGTACAGACGACACAAAGCTGCGCGGTCGAACCAGGCACAATAAAACCGTTAACTTCGAGGGATGCGCCTCCCCCGGCGATCTTGTACCGGTTGAAGTAACGGCAGCAACCTCTACAACCTTGACCGGGGTCGAGATCGTATCCCCTGTTTTAGTTGCCTAAGATGAGTATGAAGATTCTTGCCGTTTTCGGCCCAACCGGCGTTGGGAAGACGGATGCAGTGATCGAGCTTGCGAAATGTCTGGCCGAAAGAGGTGAAAAACCCGTTGCAGTCTCCGCCGATGCACTACAGGTGTACAAGGGGCTCGATGTACTAACCAACAAACCCACCGCGGCACAGCTCGAGCAACTTGAACACCTGCTCATCTCATTCGTGCCGGTAGAAGACGAGTTCAACGCGTATCTTTACTCAAGGGCCGCGCACAGGGAGATAGATCGACTTATAGAGGAAGGTATCAGACCGATAGTCGTCGGCGGGACAGGTCTCTATCTACGAGCGGCACTGGCGGAACTCGATATGCGCCCCACAGGTCGCTCCGAGAAGTCACAGCTGTGGTCGACCGAAACAAGGCTCCCGACCCTGCTCTTCGGTCTTTCGATGGAGAGGGAAGCACTTTATAAACAGATAGACGAGCGGGTCGATCAGATGATTGCCGGTGAAGTGCGCGATGAAGTGCAAGCTGCCCGACAGATAGGTGTATCTAGAACAGCGCGCAAGGCGATCGGATTTGATCTCCTCGGTAGGGACTCGTCGGATGAGAGTGTGGCCGCAGAGATGAAGAGAGCAACCCGTAACTACGCCAAGCGCCAGCTCACATGGATGCGCAAGATGCCAAACGTCACAGTGTTAGACAGGACCGAGCTGAGCCCAAAGGATGTAGCGAACAACATAGTGGCTCGCATAGACTAAAACCCATGAACTTTGAAAAGTGGCAGGCGCTCGGTAACGACTACATCATCGTTGAGGCTGACGCACTTCCGTGGCCACTGACTGAAAACCGAGTTAGGAAGTTATGTGAGCCGCACTTTGGATGCTCAGCTGACGGAGTACTTCTGCTTGAACGCACGGACAAGCCTGGAGTTGAGGCACATCTCAAGATCTTCAATCCAGACGGGTCGGAAGCGGAGCTGTCCGGAAACGGCGCCAGGGAGGCGATTCTCTACCTCAAGAGATCGGGCTGGACAGATAAGAATTCTTTCTCAATCGAAACGGCTGCGGGGGAGATCAAGCCCGAGATAACCTCACCGACAACCTGCAGAGTCGAGCTTGGGCGAGCGAAGTTGGCTTCAGTCGACTACCCAGACGGCCCTGAGGACGGTATCGGTTCAGTGAACGCGGGGGGACGAAAGTGGGAGTTTCAGCATGTTCACATAGGAAACCCGCAGTGCGTTATCGATGTCGGTCACGAACTTGAGGACATAGATATCGTGCAGGTTGGTCGAGACGTCGAAAGCGCGCAGATCTTTCCAAATAGAACGAATGTCTCGTTCATCAGACAAGACTCACCGTCGCAGTTAACTGCGCGCATATTCGAACGGGGAGTGGGGGAGACCCTTTCGTCCGGCACCGGTGCCAGCGGAGCCGCCGTGGCAGCCACAATAAAGGGTGCGCAAAGCCCGATAACTGTGCAACTGGACGGTGGCGATCTACAGGTCGATGTCGGCAAAGAACTCGATGTTAGGCTTACCGGCTGGGCACAGCCTGTATTCTCAGCCACTTTTAGTGAAGAGTTTGTCGAAAGGCTTTCGAAGGAGTAACAGATTCCATAATGAGTAAACCAGATACCGCAAAGCGAATCGCAGCACCGGCCGAGAGACTGGAGAAGTTACCGCCATATCTCTTTGCCGAACTTGAGCGCAAGATAGACGAAAAAAAGCAGGCCGGTGTCGACATCATAAGCCTCGGAATCGGTGATCCGGATATGCCCACGCCGGAAGCGATAGTAGAGGTATTGCGGACGTCGGTTGCCGATCCCTCAACTCACCAGTATCCGTCAAACAGAGGGCTGGTCGAGTTCAGACAAGCGTTCGCTGATTTCTACCGCAGGCGTTTTAACGTTGAGCTGGATATAGCCGACGAGATATTGCCGTCGTTAGGATCTAAGGAGTCGATATACAACCTCTGCTTTGCCTTCCTAAATCCAGGAGATGTCGCTTTGGTTTCCGACCCGGGCTACCCGGTCTACGCGAGAGGACCACTACTCGCAGGTGCCGAGGCAGTGCTCATGCCGTTGAGACCCGAAAACGACTTTATGCCTGATCTCAGCTCTATCCAGAAGGAAAAGATCAAATCTGCACGCCTGATGTTTATCAACTATCCAA
This sequence comes from uncultured Thermoleophilia bacterium, assembly GCA_963710065.1. Lineage (GTDB taxonomy): Bacteria > Actinomycetota > Thermoleophilia > Solirubrobacterales > CAVPYU01 > CAVPYU01. Next base: position 169,093 of record CAVPYU010000005.1, read on the forward strand.
ACAATCCCACCGGAGCAGTGGTTCTCGAAGGTTATTTCTCAGAAGTCGTGGATTTTGCCGAGGCCAATGAAGTCCTTGTCGTGCATGACAACGCATACTCCGAAACGACATTCGATGGCTATGTTGCGCCCAGCTTCTTGGAGACGCCGGGCGCGAAAGACGTCGGTATAGAGGTCTTTTCTCTTTCAAAGGGGTACAACATGACCGGATGGCGCTGTGCGGCCGTGGTAGGAAACAGCGAAGCTTTGAACCATTACTGGCGATTGAAGTCGAACATCGACTCGGGGATGTTCGGGGCGATTCAGAAGGCCGGTGCCGCGGCGCTGCTGGGATCCCAAGACTCAGTACATGAGATGTGTTCGATCTACCAAAAAAGGCGAGACCTGGTTATCGACGCGCTTAGAAAGATCGACATAGTGGTCGATCCACCAAAAGGCACGATCTACATATGGGCGCCTGTTCCCGATGGCTATACGTCGACTTCATTCGCAGAGCACGTACTTGAGAAGGCGGCAGTCGTCGTATCACCCGGATCCGCATTCGGGCAGAGTGGAGAAGGATTCTTCCGCATCTCCCTTACAGTGCCGGACGATCGGCTCGAAGAGGCGGTCGATCGGATCAAAAACTCTCTTTAAGCATTTAGCTTTTAAGCGTTTTACTCCGCACAACTCTTTTGTACCCCTCGACGATTATGAAAGCGGCCGGCACTGCCATTATCGGCATCGCTGGAAGGTTGTATCTCGGGATCGCTACGGATAGCAAGTGCGAAATGGTTACATAAAAGGCGATCAACGCAAACAAGACCCCGAGGTAACGCGTCTCTCTACGCCTCACCATTAGCACAGTCCCAAAAAGTGCTAGAACGAGGATTAAAAGGTGCTGTAGTTGCACAGGCCAAGATTTTGGATACTGCGAGCCCCTGAATGGGTTTGACCACAGACGAGGGACCTTCTTTACAAGCATGTACGTGTATGCGATTGGATGATCGGTCATTCCGTGGGTGAGGTTGATCCGGGCTTCCCGAGACAACGCATCGTCGCGGCTCATAGTTGGATGTCGCTTGGCGGCAGTATCTATCACCGTTGTTGACGGGATCCAGGTGGGTGGAACTTCTTTATATCGCGGGTATCGCTCAACCACCTCTTCGTAGAGCGCCCGCTTTGCGCCGAAGCGAGTGCCGTCACCATCCAGATAGGTCCCTACAAATAGTGAGGTTGACCCACCCGTGGAGACAGGAACGACCCTCCTTTCCTCTATAGGCGCTGCCGCGATAGACCACGATCCGGCGACGACCAGGAACGCAGCGAAGTAGCTTCCTGCCACAATCAGTGAGCGTCTTGTGCCGTACTGCTTCCGGGCGACAAAAAGAATGAGGATCGCGACAAGGATCGGCATAAAGACATACTCCGCCCGTACCAACGTGGCCGTTCCGGAAAGGACACCGGCAACTATGTACCAGCCACAACCTTTTCTTGTTATCGCCATCGCAAGTGATAGAGCTACGACTGTCAACATCAACGCGGCAAGTGGCTCGCTTATCAGTTGAGTTGATGCACGAACCAGCGGGACATATGTGCCCGCGATCAGCGCAGAGGCAAATGAAACGACCCTGCTGCCGCTCACAAGCCAGCCCAGTAGGTAAACCGCTATTACGGTCAGAAGCCTTACCAGAAGCTGCGCGGTACGGGCTGCGTTGGTATCTGCGCTGCCGTTCACCCAGTACGAGGCAGAAAAAAGCACCGGTGTGCCGGGCGGCCATCGAAGCGGCTTGCTCCCACCTCCATATGAGTGGTTCTCATATATATGCTTGCTAACGCGAAAATAGCTTCGCTCGTCGCCTGACAGCCTGTCTGTCGAGTCGTCGGTGCCAACACCGACTGCAAATGCAACGATCACCGCCATTGATATGAGAGCTTTCGATGGCTCCTTTTCAACTTTCCCCAATCCATATCAGCTCTCTAACATAGTCAATCGATAGGTTGCAACCCGCCGACCCAGGTACGTGCAAACGTAGTATTTGACCTGTGAAGAGGGTTAAGGGAGATCGTATAAAACAGTCCGAAGAGGAGCCTCAAGACAAAGCGGGGATTGTAAATCCGCGCGCCCGCCAGCGAGCGGTCTGTATTGCGATCGTGGACAGATCGAAACAGATCGGTGAAGTTGATCCACTTGCAGAGCTCAAGGAGCTTCTACGGACCTCGGGCGTTGCGGTCGCCGCAGAGCTTGTACAGTCGAGAGAGGTTCCCGACCCAAACCACTACCTGGGAAAGGGAAAGCTCGCAGAGCTTCGAGAAATGATCGAGAGCTCCAACGCAAACGTGATCGCTTGCGACGACGAGCTTTCACCTCGCCAAGAGCGAAATCTGGAGGATGAGCTGGGCCTTCCCGTTCTCGACAGAACCGAGATCATCCTGGATATCTTCGCATCACACGCATCTTCAACAGAGGGGAAGCTTCAGGTGGAGCTTGCACAGCTCGAGTACAACATGGCGCGAATGAGAGGGTTGTGGACCCACCTTGAACGACTCGGTGGAGGAATCGGCACACGAGGCCCCGGCGAGACACAGATCGAAACGGATAGAAGACTTGCGAGAAGCAGGATCAAAAAGTTAAAGAGAAGACTAGAAAAACAGCAAGCGAGAAGAAGGCTCAGTCGTTCAGAGCGTGAAGCAACATACATACCAACGATCGCGATGGCCGGATACACGAATGCAGGAAAATCAACCTTGATGAATGCGCTTGCTGGCTCGGATATGGGAGTGGCTGAAAGGCTGTTCCATACTCTTGACCCCACCACACGCTCGTTCAAAATCGATCGTCGCAAGTATCTGCTCACAGACACGGTCGGATTCATCAGAAAACTTCCTCACCAGTTGGTCGAAGCGTTTGCGGCGACCCTTGAGGAGACGGCGGTCGCAGACCTGATTCTTCACGTGGTCGACTGCTCGATTCTAGAAGACGAGATGGTCGAACGAATATCGATCGTAGAGAGGGTTCTAGATGAGATAGGCGTTGGTACAACGCCGCAACTGCTGGTATTAAACAAGAAGGATCTGGTATCAGAAGTGGATACGAAACGACTGCTACGGATCCGGCAGGGTTCTGTGGCTGTCTCGGCACAAGAAGGCAGCGGCATGGACTCACTGAGACAAAATATCGCGGAGCTGTGCGGTCTCGATTGGAAAAGGGTTGACTTACTAATACCGTTCAACCGAGGCGATACATTGAGTGAACTGCACGAGTTGGCGGGAGACCTGGAGCGCGAGGATACCCCCGAGGGTGTCAGAGTAGTCGCCACCATACCTACGCGTGCTGCACAGAAATATGTACGCTATCTCGCCGACAGTCAGAAGGAGAACACTTGAAGCTTGAGTTCAAAAAAGTAAAGGAAAATGTATCTGTCCCTGAGAGGGCACACCCCACAGACGCTGGGTACGACTTGTGCGCAGCAGAGTCACTGGTTCTACGCTCTGGCGAGCGAACTAGTGTCGGCACGGGCATCGCAGTTGCGATACCGGAGGGACACGCCGGTCTTGTGATGCCGCGCTCCGGCCTCGCGCTGAAAAAGGGGATAACCATCCCAAACTCACCGGGCCTTATCGACCCTGACTACAGAGGTGAGGTCCGGGTCATCATGTTAAACACAGATAAAGAAGAACCGTTTACGATCGAAGTGGGGGACAGGATCGCTCAGCTCATGATCGTCTCGGTGGAACAAGTACAGCTGGAGGAGCGAACGGAACTTAACTCCACGCATAGAGGTGACGGTGGATTTGGCTCCACCGGCGTCTAGGTTTAATCAGTAAGCAGCCTTCTCTGCAGCGATATGGGCAGCGTCTTCGAGACTGTCGTCCAAGCTAGATAGATCGATACGCTCTCCTGCCCTCCTGGAGAGGGCCAACTCCACAAGGAGGTCTGCAAACCAAGAGTTTTTTGGAAGTAGGGGCCCGTGCAGGTACGTCCCGAACAGGTTTCCCTTGCGTACACCCTCAGTGTCATCTAATCCATTGTTTCCGAATCCCTTGACCACTCTGCCCAAAGGTCTTTCGCCAGAACCCAGGTACGTCCGGCCACCGTGATTTTCAAATCCCGCTAAAACTCTGCCTTCCCCTTCGTGGTCGACATCTATTACAACGTTCCCGATCAACCTGTCGCCGCTCGATCTCACAGTTCTAATATCCACCAGCCCAAGTCCGGCTAGCTCTTCATCCCCAAGCTGGTAGCTTTCACCCAAGAGTTGGTATCCACCGCAGACTGCAAGCAGCACCGCGTCATCTTCGATCGCCTCCGCAAGCGACACACGCTTGGTCGAGACCATGTCTTCTGCCACCAGTCGTTGATCACGGTCCTGACCTCCACCGATGTAGAAAAGATCGTGCTCCTTAGGGTCGATCGTCTCTCCAAGTCCAACGGCCGAGTACTTGAACCTGATGCCGCGCCAGCCACAGCGGCGCTCTATGAAGACCATATTTCCACGGTCGGCGTAGATGCTCATGTGCTTTGGGTAGAGCGCGCAGACCCTTAGCTCTAGATCGCCTGTATCTCTTCTCATTGTCTTTTCTCCCAGAAGTGAGAGACCCGGCCACTTTTTTCAAGTGACTTGTATAAGTGGAGAAGGGCGGTATAGGTCGGCAAGACATAAAGAGGTCTGCTGCTGTCGCTCCGACCGGCCTGCTCAACTGCCAGGTACGTGTCCTTTTCGATCGAGATTAGGTCCTTATCGACTCCAGAATATTTGACTCGCAAAGCCATCTCCTCCGCACGCGTTCCCGAGCATACAACGGCTCCGATGAGCCCAGCCAAATGTTCAAAGTCCGCGTCCCAAACCCACGAAACATCACGACCGTCAGCGATATTGTCGTTGAGCGCTATCACAAGATCTATCTTCTCAGTGTCGTCCTCGATCAGAGTCCTTATAACCTCATTGGCGCCGGCAGGGTTTTTAATAAGGAATATCGCAGCGCTTCGTGAGTCCAGATCAACGACCTCAACCCGACCGAAAGCTGCCGAGAAGTCCTCCAACGCCTGCTTTATCCGATAGAGGCTAACCCCCAGCTGTATACAACACGCCGCTGCAGCAAGGGCGTTGTAGATGTTGTACATGCCAGGCAACAGCAGGTCGATACGTGTCGAGGCGCCTCCGCATGAAAGGGTAAAGCTCGATCCGCTCATTCCCTTTAGCGATATATCTTCCGCGGATACGGTGGGCTTTGGCCTGGCACTACCACAACTCGTACACATGTAGTGGCCCAGGTGACCCATGGTCACGATCTCATATGCAAGCTCCTTGCCGCAGGTTCGGCACAACTTCGAGTCCGAAGCGTGCTGCAACCCTGGAAGGCCATGCTCTTTGTCCTCTATCCCAAAGTAAGTGACACGCCTCACCATCGCTCCTTCCGCGGTGCGCCCCAGGTCTGCAATTAGTGGATCGTCGGCACAGAGAACAAGCTCACGGTCCCTTTCCCTCGCTACTTCCTCCGCCCAACTGTCCGCTATCACCTCAAGCTCACCGTACCTGTCAAGCTGGTCTCTGAAAAGGTTGCTCAACAGAAGTATTTTTGGCTCCACCGCCGCCGCGACTGATGGCATAGCGGCTTCATCGACCTCAAAAAGTCCTAGTTCAGCCTTCGGTTCACCAGATAGAGTCGATGAATATAGGAGACAGGTTGCGATACCGCTTTCCAGATTTGCGCCCGCGCTGTTGTGAACTGTTGTGGTTCCGACCTCTTGCATAGCCTTCGCAATCATGTTTGAGGTAGTCGTCTTGCCGTTCGTTGCGCTTACGATCACAGACCCGAGCTTCAGCCGTCGCCCCATGCGGGCAAGCGCCTTTTTATCTAGAAAGATGAGGACTTTTCCGGGCAGTGAAGTTCCACCTCCACGCCCTAGTAGTCTGCTGAGCGTTCCCGCGATTCTTGCTATCAATGCCTTTAGTGAGTACATCGATTCTTCACTCAGGTACGAGTACGTTCAGCGCTGCAGGAAGTATCGTTACGGTTGCAGGCAGTGATGCCACTTCCTCGCCGTCCGCGTACACCGCAAGATCTCGATCGGCACTGATGCTCACGGTCTCAGCTCTTCTCACCTCAACGGTTTCCAGATCGACGTGTTCTCCTGAGAAGACTTTCGGCAAGTAACGGATGAACCTCAACTTTGGACCGTCCGAGATCGTTACAAGATCCAGCAGCCCGTCTTGAAGGTCGGCATCTGGCGCTATGTACATCCCGCCACCGTACGCCTTTGAGTTTGCACAGCCAACCGTGTATCCGGTCATCTCCCAACGCTCGCCACTGGCCTCGATCGTGAACGTGGCGGGCTTCCACTTCACCAATGCCTTTATACCACCGTATGCGTACGCGAGACGACCGCGAACCAGCTTCACCCTGTTTGCATAGTAGTTTGCGTATGAATCAAAGCCTGTGCTCGCGATGCCGAGAAAAGGATGGCCGTTTACCTCGCCCATGTCGATAGTTCTAACGCAGCCCTTTGCTATCAGCCTGCATGCAGGCTCCGTGTCGGTCGGGATCTCCATCACCCGAGCAAAGTCGTTTCCTCTGCCTGCGGGGATTGCACCGAGTATCCCGTTTGCTTCGGCAACCTCGGCCGCCAGTGCACCAAGAAATCCGTCCCCACCGACGGCGATAACCGTAGTCCCTTCAGCTGCGGCTTCCCTTGCCTCCAGCTTGGCATGCGGAAGGCTTTCCGACAGCCTTGCCGTGTTTAGAATATTCATGGAATCGAATATCCGGCCGGCCTCTTTGATCGCTTTCAGCGACCGTCCTGATCCCGCCGCGGGATTTGCAAGCATCAGCAGTTCGTTGTCGACCATAATGGTCTCAAGACACTACATGCCGTAACCTTTTGGTGCCTCAGCTATCTATCTCAGTAGGGTGTGTCTCACGGCTTGGAAAAAACTGTGCAGTGTGAACGTTTTCACAAACGAATGCATGTTCTACGCGTTTATTAATCGTAGGGATAGTTTGAGCGGATTGTTACTAGTGTGATCAAACTCACGACGCGGTACAAGTGCCGCTTGTAACATTTTTTACAGGGACAGTTGATGATAGGGAGGAAGCAATCACCGGCAAGGGCATACTAAGCCGCTTGGCACACGTCTGTTCATCCAGGCCAAAAACGGTACTGGTGCTGTGGCTAGTTGGCATTGTCTACCTCTTCTTTGCCGGACAGAACGGTGCAACCTCTTTAGAAAATAGTGACATTCTCATCAGCGGCACCAAAAGCGCAAAGGCTGTCGAGCTCGAAAAAAAGTACTTCGGTGAGTCACAGAGCCTAGTCGTACTGCTAAAGGGAGATTCTAAAGCTCTCGACAAGTATGGGCCAAAGACCGTGCAACAAATTGACCGGATAAAAGAAGTCAGCGTACTTAGCCCTTGGTCGCAGAACGCGCCAGGCCTGCTGAGGCCGAAGGAAAGCCAGGCCCTGCTTGTTCTGCAGGTGGCACAACCCATGGATGTCACTGGCATGAAAACGATCCCGTCCATCCGAAGAAAAATGAACAAGGTTCTCCCGAACTCAGTGAGTTCTCACGTGACCGGCTCCGCAGCACTTAACGTAGAGATGAACAAAGTAGGTTTCAAGGCGGCGAAGGACTCAGAAAAACTTGCCATCCCTGTTCTTTTAGTCATACTCCTGCTGGTTTTTAGATCTCCTATCGCGGCACTTATTCCGGCGCTACTTGGCTTTTCAGTCATTACATGTGGCGGGGGAATGATCGCGCTTCTGTCCCGCGTGATCTCGATTGATGCGATGGCGACGACGATGATGTCGATGATGGGCTTGGCATTAGGTATCGACTACTCGCTTTTGATCGTCTCCAGGTTCAGAGAGGAGTTTGCCGCAGGGCGTTCCATGGAGGAAGCCTTAGAGAAGACTGCTGCAACTGCCGGAAGAACGGTGATGTTCGCGGGGCTTGTCCTCATTCTGGCGATGCTGGCTTCTCTTTGGATTGCACCGGGCGACATGATGATGTCAGCAACCGCCGGAGTCCTTGGCGCAGCGTTTCTCGCGATGGTCGGATCTGCAACGCTACTTCCCGCACTTCTATCGGTGCTGGCCCCTTATCTTGAACGGTGGCGGATCGGCAGGAAGTCACCGAAGACCCAAGTCAGCACCGTCATTAAACGCCTGATAAAGAGGCCAGTGGTTACGACGGCCGCTGTGCTGATACCTCTGCTCATTCTTTCATCCCCTGCGCTCGGTCTGGAGATCGGTGCACCTGCGGCAACTGCGCTGCCCGAGGGAAATATTGTCAAGAGAGACTTTGAGGAAATCAGGGATACAGTGGGAAGCGGTTGGGCAGCTCTCTTTACGGTGATCGCCGTATCAGAGGACGGTCCTATGTCAAAAAAGGAGCGGCTCTCGAAACTTGACAAGTTTCAGAAGAAACTAGCCAAAGAGGAGGGGGTAGGATCGGTACTCGGGCCAGCTGCCCTGAACAAGCAGTCTAGAAAACTTCAGAAGGCCTCCAAGGATCTCTCTTCAGGGCGCGAGAGTATAAGTAACCTCGAAAAGGGCCTTACAGATGCGCAAAGAGGCATGGGCGGCCTTAGGAAAGGGCTAGCAAAGGCAAGTGGAGGCGCAGAGAGCCTGGAGCAAGGACTTGGCAAGTCTCTGGAGGGATCACAGAGCCTTCAGGGCGCGGTCGACGACTCCACCTCCGGCTCAAAAAAACTGCAGGACTCGATTGCAGACGCAAGAGCCGGAGCAAAGAAGATCGCAAGCGCATCTAAGGAAGTCGAAAAGGGATCCGCTCAAGTCAAGGACGCATCTAAAGACTTCTCAGCTGAACTTGCCGGTGGCAGGGATAACCTCGAAGGCCTAAGAAAGGCAAGCGCCGATGCAACCAACGAGCTCACGCTTGCACTCGCAGCGCTCGACCGAACAAGCGCAGCTACGAAATCCGATCCACAGTTTGCTGAGGCCTACCAGCGTGCAGCCACAGCACTGGGAACGCTTACCGGTCAGCATCCAAAGAGTGGTCGGCAACAGAGGAGCGGCTACTACGGTATGGAGAGTTCAATTGCGAGGGCGACTGAGCAGAATATCGCTGCTTCGAAGGAGGCAGACAATCTGGCGTCAGGCGCGACAGATCTTTACAGCGGAGTTATCGATCTGCGCAAGGGAACCGACTCGCTGATCTCCGGGATGGACGACATCTACTCCGGATCGGGCTCACTTACCAGCGGACTGGAAAAGACACGCGTTGGAACAGGCGAGGCGAGCAGCGGCACGGGTACGTTAAAAGAGGGAGCAGGACAGTTGGCTTCTCAGCTTGGAGACGGATACACCCAAAGTGCCGGTCTCGAGTACGGACTTGAACGCATGAGCGACGATGTAGGACAGTATCAGACGAGTCACGAGTCCTCGGGTACTGCCGAACAGCAAAGCAAGATGGCAAATTCAGGCTACTTCCTTCTAGCCGGGATCGACAGCGGTGACAGCAGAGGAAAGGAGAGCGCATCGTTCGCACTCAACTGGGAAGAAGGGGGATCGAGCAGCCGGATTATGGTCGTGCCAGGATCCGGAAACACAGCTGAAGATAACGCAGTTGCTGGGCCGCAGGTAATGACCAACCTCGACAAGTTAAATACACGACTCAACAACATGACGCCGAAGCTCGCTAAAGACATCAAGGCCGACACAGCCGTAGGCGGCCGTGGAGCCGTATTAAACGAGTTTGTGAAGAAGATGAAGAACCAGCTTTTCCCGCTGCTTATGACACTCATCCTGGTCGCATTCATAATACTTACGGTCGTCTTCAGGTCACCACTGCTTGCTTTCAAAGCGATCCTTCTAAACATGCTCACTGTCGGTGCTGCCTTCGGAGTGCTACAACTGGTCTCATCGGGTAGCGATCCGTTGATAGGAGGGCCCGGCTATCTCAACCCGATCTCAGTAAGCGGTGTTCTGACGATCGTGTTCGCACTTTCGATCGACTATGAGGTATTCCTGATCACCCGCATGCGCGAGGGCTATCTTAAGACCGGAACAACAGACGGCGCAATCGCGTACGGGCTCGACCACACCGCCCGCGTTGTTACGGGAGCAGCGGCGATCATGATAGGCGTATTTATCGCCTTCAGCTTGTCCGACTATATGAGCCTACGTGAGTTCGGTGTTGGTCTAACGGTTGCGGTCTTCTTGGACGCGACCGCGGTCAGGCTCGTGCTCCTACCAGCCACGATGAGGCTTTTCGGGAGGGCAAACTGGTGGATGCCAAAATGGCTTGACAAGATTCTTCCAAACGTTGCAGTTGAAGGAGGTGTGAAATGAACCGTTCCTCACCGACGCAGAATAGGGGCGCTCTATTTCTGGTGTTCCTTTTGGCACTTGCACTGATGTTGTCTGGATTAGTAGATGAGTCGAAGGCGCAAGGCCCGTTCACCTGGCGAATCGGTCAGATATCTGCAACGTCCTACGTTGCCGGAACGAACTCTGACATCACCATGGTGTTAGAGGCAAATAACGATACAAATGAGCAGGATCTAGAGTCGATGAGGCTGGCATGGCCAGATGGTCTGATGCCGATGTCAAACAGCAGCGGGTACTGCGAGTTGGCCATTAACGGCAGTAACGAGTATTACTGCTCCAATCCAGGTGCTCAAAAGATAGGCTCGCAGACACTAGACGCGGTTGTTTCACTTCCACCTCCGTTCGGCGATCAACCTGTAACCGTCGTTTCGAGTAGCTACGCAGAGGAGCCACAACCCGGAGAGGCTGCACGATCAGTGTCAATCCCCGACGACAATCCAACGCAAGTCTCATATTCGTCTGCTTATGTCAGAGGCGACGGCTCGGGCATAGATATGGTCTCAACAGGGATGCTGAAAGAGATCGCAGTTCCTCCATTGTTCCCTAGCCCGCAGCCGCTGCACATACATAGGCTTCAGACAACTATCAACGGAACAACGAGCGGAGCGATAACCATCCCCGCAATCTGTGACCCTGTCTCCTTTAATACAACCTTTACTAGCTACGGCGATGACGGAGTCGCTGGCAGTGGCGACGAGCAGGTAAGAACTGATACGGAACCCTTCTCGATCACAGACTGCCAGGCGATCCCATACAGCCCTACAGTTAACCTCTCTCTTACATCTTCGATCGCGGGAGCGACATCGAATCTCGTGACCTCAACCGACAGTAACGCAACCGATGCCCTGACCAAAGACATGTACATCACTCTTCCTGCAGGCTTCGGGATGGCACCGACCGGTGTGAGCGCTTGTTCCTCTGCCGAAGTTGCCGCCGCCTCTTGTCAAAGCTCGTCCCAGCTCGGTACAGTCTCCGTCTCCTCGATCCTTTCTCCCACCCCTATGCAGGGAACGATCCATCAAACAGAGCCGCAGGGAGACGCAGTCGGAATCGCAATATTTTTAACTGCAAGCTTTGGAAACATCCAACTGTCCGGAACACTCATGCAGACTGCCGAGGGTGGGGTTGAGATGGCGTTTACCGACTATCCACCGCTCGGCGGAATGGGCAGTGTCGAGATAAACATGAACTCTGCTTCGGGTGGGTCGCTACAGAATCCATGGACCTGCGGTACTTACAACGCGACATCGACATACAAAAGCCACAACCTGAGACAGGTGAGCGGGACCCACCCGTTGAACATAGTCGGTTGCCAGACGCAAGAAATCGACACGGACCTGACGGTGAAGTTGTGGAAGCAGAGAAACAACCGCTACACCGACATGCGCTTGAAAGTGACGCAGAGTCCTCGACAAGTTGTGGACCGGGCAACTTTCTACCTTCCCAAGAGCCTTAAGTTCAAATATAGGGGGCAAAGCAAGAAGAAACCTCTCGCTTATGTCGAGTTCTGGGACGGCGAAAAAGTAAAGCGAGCAAAGCTCTTCAAGTACACGACAAAACGAAAGAGGAAATCAAAGACTCGCCCGCTCAAATTGAAAGCCAAAAATAGACAGTTAAAACGTCTGCGCGTTACTGTCTCAAAGAAAAAGAAGTACACAAAGGTCAGCGTACGGAACATTCCAAAAGACAAGCCACTGTCCGATTTCTCAGTACGTCTTTTCGGAAAGCGAACCAGGTTGATTCGAACCTTCAAAAAGTGTGTGAAGCACCGGGGCCTAGAGTTCAGCGTCAAAGTTGACTCCGAGTCAAGTGAAGCACGGGAGGCATCGAACAAACAACGGGTAAAGTGCTTGCGAAAGAAAGTTTCAAAGAAACACAGGGGCTCAAACAAGAAACTCGCAAAGTGATCGCAGGTGGGCTAAGAGTCGCCCTCTTTACTAGTCCACGATTCACCCGCTTCGATTCTCTCAAGACCTAACCAGGCGAAATCCATCACGCGTCCTACAAGTTTGCTGCGCGGCACATCCGGGTGATCCATCCACCAGTCCGCCAGTGACTCGTTGGCGCCGATGAGTAGCAGCGCCAGCATCTCAACCTCCCTCTTTCGCTCGTCGGGGCTCAGATCTCTGGTTTCCCTCTCAGCATAAAGCAGTGCGGCGACTGCATTATTCACTCTATCCCGGGCGCTTTTCAGCTTTCCGACCAACTCTGAGTCAATTGAATCGCTATACAAAACACGCCAGGCGTCGCGGTCCTCCTCGACGTACTGAAAGAATGCATCAACACCTTTCTCCAATCTCACTCCAGCTCTTTTATCAACAGCAGCCGACACCGCTAGTCGATCTATCAAGTCTTTTGCACAGGTCTCAATCAGCGTGTTGTACAGCTCCCGCTTTGAGTGAAAGTGCTCATAGATGAGTGCCTTAGAAATACCAGCCGCTTGTGCGATATCTTCAATTGTGGACGAGTGGAAGCCGCTTTTGGCAAAAACCGTCAGAGCAGCTTCCAGTATGGCCTCCCGGCGTTCATCGGCGCTTAGCCTTGTCGTTTCTTTTTGATTTGCCTTCGCACTCACTTATTGACTCCTTACTGAACAGTCAGTCAGTATTGTGTATACTCCTAACTGAACGGTCAGTCAGCTATCAATTAAGCATTATATCCGAAGGTCAAAACGATGGGACATATTTTTACCTTACTTACCATCGGACAGCCATAGGACAGTGGAGCAGGGGATGCGAAGTACCACAACAAACGCAAAGCATGAGGGGTCAATGACAACCTCCTATGGCGGACTGTTGAGCCGTGTGTCAAGTGCCTGCGCGTCAAGGCCCAAGCTCATTCTGGTTGTTTGGGTGCTGATCGCAGTTCTGCTAGCGATCTTCGGACGAGGCGGCGCATCCTCGCTTGAAACAAGCGACATCCTCATTGATGGCACCAAAAGCTCGAATGCAATCGAACTTGAGAAGTCGCACTTCGGTGAGTCTCAAAGCCTGGCAGTGTTGCTCGACGGAAACCCGGCTCAAGTCAACCGGTACGGACCTCGGGCAGTCAAACGACTCGACCGGCTACAGGGCGTAAGCGTGCTAAGCCCTTGGTCACCGAATGCTCCTGACACTTTAAGGCCTAAAAAAGGTCAAGCCCTACTTGTTCTCCAAGTCGGTCGAGCATATGACATCACCGGCAAAGTCACAGTCCCGGCAGTACGAAAGCAGCTTCGAGACCTACTGCCTGAATCTATGAACTCATACATCACCGGGAATGCTGCGATTGCCAACGAGTTAAACCGCGTAGGCTTCAACGCTGCCAAGGAATCAGAAAAGGTTGCGGCCCCACTGCTCATAATCATCCTACTACTCGTTTTTAGATCACCCGTTGCAGCTTTTATCCCAGGTGTGCTTGGTTTTGCAGTGATTATTTGTGGTGGCGGGGTCGTTTCTATACTGTCGCGTCTCATAGCTGTAGACGCCATGGCAACGCTGATGATGTCGATGATGGGCCTTGCGCTCGGAGTTGACTACTCGCTGCTTATCGTCTCTCGGTTCAGAGAGGAGCTAGCTGCTGGGCACTCAAAGGATGAGGCCCTGGAAAGAACCGCCAGCACCGCAGGGAGAACGGTGATGTTTGCTGGATTGATTTTGATTTTCGCAATGCTTGCGGCTCTACTGATCGCTCCCGGAAACATGATGACATCATCCACTGTTGGGGTCATGGGCGCAACAATAATCGCGATGGCAGGTGCAGCAACCTTGCTTCCCGCGCTTCTTTTTATTTTCGCTCCGTACCTCGAGCGCTGGCGTCTGGGCAGAAAATCATCTAAGGCTCCTGTCAGCCATATCATCAAGCGCTTAATCAGAAAGCCGGCGGTAGCCACTGTCGCTATCTTGATCCCTCTGCTTGCCTTGTCAACTTCAGCATTTGGTTTAGAGCTTGGAGCCCCAGCCGTAAATGCTCTTCCAGACGGAAATTCCTTCAGAGCGGAATATGAGGAAATCAAGAAGGAGATAGGGGGAGGCTGGAGCGCCCTCTTCACCGTCATCGCCGTATCCAAAGATGGGCCGATCACGGAGAAAAGAAGGCTCGCGAAGCTCGACAAGTTTCAGAAAAAGGTGGCTCGCCAGGAAGGTGTCGGCACCGTCCTGGGCCCGGCAGGGCTCAACAAGCAGTCAAAGAAGCTACAGAGAGCAGCTGACAATTTATCCGAGCAGCGCAAGGACTTAGACAAGCTTGAAGGCGGCCTGGGAGAAGCAGAGAGTGGTGTTGGCGATCTAAGGAAAGGCCTGTCTGAAGCCTCGAGTAGCGCCGATCGCCTGGAGCGTGGCTTGAACAAGTCACTGGGCGGCACTTTAGAGCTGCAGAGTGCACTGAACGACTCCACCGCAGGCTCACGCAAGCTCAAGAAATCGATCACCGAGGCACGCGACGGGGCAAAGAAAATCGCAACATCTGCAGAAGAGGTGGAGAGGGGGAGCACCCAGGTGATGGACGCCTCAAAGGACTTCTCCGATGAGCTTGCAGCAGGTAAGCAGGACCTTGAGGGCCTGCGACAGGCAAGCGCCGATGCCACCAATGAGCTCGCACTGGCGCTGGCGGCACTTGATCGTACAACTGCTGCAACAAAGTACGATCCTGAGTTTGCCGTAGCCTATGAGCGTGCGGCCACTGCGCTTGGAACTTTGACCGGACAGCATCCCAAGACCGGACAGCGGCCCGAGTCAGGCTACTACGGTATGGAGAGCTCAATCGCCCGTGCCACAGAGCAGAATATCGCTGCCTCCAAGGAGGCATCAAACTTAGCCTCCGGCGCCACTGACCTGCACGGAGGCGTGGCTGAACTTGGTAAGGGGACCGACTCACTGCTATCCGGTCTAAGCAAGATCTATACAGGCTCGGGTTCCCTAACCAGTGGTTTGGAGGAAACCCGTGAAGGCACCGGGGACTTAAACGCGGGCAACCACACCTTGGTGGGTGGTGCAAACAGCCTGAAAGAGGGTGCCAGCAGGCTTGCAGGTGAGCTCGGAGAGGGCCATACCCAGAGCGCAGGCCTCCAGTCTGGTTTGGAGCAGATGACCAGTGATGTCGGCCAGTTCAACTCGAGCCAAGCGTCCTCCGGTACTGCCGGCCAGCAGGAAAAGACGATGAAGTCGGGGTACTTCCTACTGGCAGGAATAGATGGGGGAGATGTAGACGACCAGGAGAGTGCGGCCTTCGCACTCAACTGGAATGAGGGAGGCTCGGCCAGCCGGATCATGGTCGTACCGGGTGGAGATGATGCAGTAGTAGAACAAGTCGACGCGGGACCTCAAGACATGAGAGAGCTGAACCAGCTCAACAAACGCCTCAACCGGATGGTGCCAAGCCTTGCCAGGGACCTGAATGCGGATACTGCCGTGGGTGGCCGTGGCCCCGTACTGACTGACTTTATTGAAACAGCGAATCGGACAATTCTTCCTCTGATAGCCACACTGGTTGTGGTTGCGCTGCTACTACTAACCGTCGTATTCAGGTCACCACTGCTTGCGGTTAAGGCAGTCGTATTGAATCTGCTGACGTTAGGAGCGGCGCTCGGTGTACTAGTGCTCGTAAGTACGGGCGAATCACCGCTGATCGGCGGTCCGGGCTTCCTCGATCCAATCTCCTTGATCGGAATTATCACTGTCGTATTCGCGCTCTCCATAGACTATGAGGTCTTCCTCATCACCAGAATGCGCGAGGGCTATCTCCTCACCGGCACCGCCGATGGCGCTATTCGGTATGGCATCGACCACACCGCCCGCGTGATCACCGGAGCAGCGGCGATCATGATCGGCGTCTTCTTTGCGTTTGGACTCGCTGACTTCATGACCGTCAGGGCACTAGGTGTCGGGCTTAGCGTTGCAATTTTCCTAGATGCAACGGTCGTCAGGCTCATCCTCCTACCAGCCACCATGAGGCTCTTCGGCCGCGCCAACTGGTGGATGCCCAAGTGGCTTGACCGGCTGCTGCCGAATGTGTCCGTTGAAGGGAGTGCGCAATGATCTCATCTTGCATGAAAAAGGCCACGAGTTTCACAACACTTATCGGATCGATGCTGCTTGTCTTAGGCTTGCTCAGTCCTTCGATTGCAATTGCTGATCAAGCTCCCTTCACCTGGAGCATCGGCTCGGTCGTGTCATCAACCTACGAGGTCGGCGCCAACCCTGAGCTGACGATCGCGCTGGAGGCAGAATACAACGAGGAGGAGCTGGATCTGGAGTCGATGACACTCAAGTGGCCGAATGGGTTGATACCTGTGGCTGGTGACAGCGAGTACTGCGACCTGGCACAGACCAGCGAGAGTGTCTACTACTGCGCAAACCCTAGTGCAGAGCCGGTCGGCTCTCAGTTGATGGAATTTACAGTGTTGGGCTATTCAGGAACCTTTACCAGTACGACCTACCAGGAGACGCCACAACACGGAGAAGCCGCCAGAATGGTGTCTATACCGGAGCATCTGTCAATCCCGTATTTGGGGATAGAAATACCCGGAGACGAGCTTCCCGATGTGGTCTCCATATCCAAGGTTTTACTAAGAAGTAACGGATCGGGAATAGACATGGTCGTCGATGAGGTACCAGATGCATTCAGCTTCGAGGGATTCTCAATCGACATCCACATATACAGGCTCGAGTCCACGGTTGACGGCACCAAGACAGGTGCCTCGGGCACACCGCTTCTCACCATCCCCGCCATCTGCGACTCGGTCTCGTTTGATGCCACCTTCGTAAGCTACGGTGTCGATGAGCAGGTCGCAACCGACACAGAGCCCTTCCCAGTCGCTAACTGTGAGAGCGTTCCATACAACCCTGCAGTCGGGCTCTCCCTTACCTCATTCATTGCCGGGTCAACCTCCAACCTAGTGACTTCAACAGAAAGTAACCCTGCAGATGCCCCCACAAAGGAGATGCGTATCGCCCTACCGGCAGGCTTCGGCATGGCGCCGAGCGGGGTAACGGCCTGCGGAGCAGCCGAAGTCGCTGCCGCCTCATGCCAAAGTACCTCACAACTGGGCACGATCACCATATCTTCGGCTCTTTCTCCCACCCCGATAGAGGGAACCATCCACATGGGAGAACCCCAAGGAGATGCGATAGGCATAGCTGTCTTTCTAAACACCGGTTTTGGAGATATCCAGCTCTCAGGTGCCATGAGACAGACGCAAGAAGGTGGGGTGGAGATGGCATTTGACTACTTCCCGCCACTGCCGGGTTCGGGAGAGGTCGATATCAGCTTGAGCTCCTCTTCTGGTGGCTCACTGCTGAATCCCTTCGTATGTGGCACTTATTACGCCACCTCAACACAGGTAAGCCACAACAGCCGACAGGTGGTTGGAACTCATCCACTGAACATCGTTGGCTGTCAGGCCCAGGATGTCGAGACCGACCTTATGGTGAAGCTCTGGAAGCCGATAAACAACCGCTACACCGATATGCGCTTGAAGGTATCCCAGCATCCCAGAAAGAGAGTTGACAAGGCAACCTTCTACCTGCCCAATGACCTGAAGTTCAAATACAAGCGATACAAGAAGAAAGACCCGCTTGCTTACGTGGAGTTCTGGGATAACAGGAAGGAAAAAAGGGCAAGGCTCTTTCCCTACAAGACGAAGAAGAAAAAGAAGAAGGCTTCGTCAAAGAAGCGCTCTGTGAAGAAAAGCTCCAAGTCAAAGCGTAAACCTAAAAAGAGCACAAGCTCGATCAAGCTCAAGGCTAACAACAAACAGCTCAAAGACTTGAGGGTGACGCTCTCAAAGACCAAAAGCTACACCAAGGTCACCCTGCGCAACATCCCCAATGACAAGGAGCTTGCCGACTTCTCGATCAGGCTCTTTGGCAAACGCACCAAGATGGTGCGTACCTTTAAGAAGTGCGTCAGGCATAGGAACCTTGTTTTCAAAGTCAAGATTCAGGGCGCTTCCGGCGACAAAGGCGAGGCCTCTTACAAGCAGAGGGTCAAGTGCAAGAGGGAGAGGGCTTCGAAGAAGCGCGGTAACTCTGGCAAGAAGCGCGTGAACTGATAACGCCGCAACTTTGCAAGTATGCGCCTGTTTGGTGGGGCGAGCAGTAAAAAGCTCGACGTGACCGTACAACGCAAGGACGATTGCAGGCAAAATCGCTACGGTTGACGAAGTTCTTGCACTCGTAGACAATCATGGGAATTGAAAAAAAGAGACATTTTGCAATGACGCTGCTGGCCCTGCCGGTAGTTATGGCATTCTCCCCCGATGCTGCCGAGGCACGCCTGCTCATCGCTGTCACGGGCAAATCAAAAGTTGCGATCGTCGATACGTCGAGCAAGAAGGTCGTTGCCAGACCGTCAGTTGGCCTCCGCTCTCAAAGCGTTGCAGTCAGCGAGGATGGCACCAAGGCAGTTGTCCTTAGCAACGGTTCAGGTAAAGGAAGACTCACCGTAATAGATCTCTCAACTAAGAAACCTACTCACAGGATTAACCTATCCCGCTCTGGGAGCTCCGTCGCACTAACAGAAGATGGGACAACTGCCTATGTAACGGCAGGCAAGAAACGGGGAAGGCTCTACGTTGTTGACTTGGTTCAAGGAAAGGTCACTAGGAGCAAGGTGCTTCCATCAAGGCCAGGAGCGATTGCGATCGCATCAAACACAGGCCGAGCCTACGTGCTTTACGGGAAATCACGAATGGCAGTCATATACACCGGATCGCTGAGAGTAAGAAAGCGACTGAAGGTAGGTAAAGGACCGTACGACCTCGCTGTGAGCTCTACTGAGAAGAACGTCTATATCTCAAATCGCGCAGGAAAGAATGTATCCGTTTTCTCAAAACGCCATAACCGAATAAAGCGCAGAATCAAACTCAAGATGACCCCTGCCGGAGTTGCGCTATCGAAAAACGGCAAGTCACTGTACGTTGCGCAGGGCTCTTCAAAGACAGGACGAGCACAGATCGTCGGGCTGAGGAAGGGACTGGCGTACGCCAGTCCAGCGGTCGGTAGAGGCCCGGGCGACGTCGTGGCTTCTCCAGAGGGTGACCGAATATTCGTAGCGAACAAAAAAAGTGGTTCGATCTCTGTAATAAGCGCGTACAGCTTTCGAAAGATAAAGACGATCAGGGTCGGCGGACGCCCGAACCAGATAGCTATTCAAGGCGGACTTTCTCTGATAACCGGCACGTCAGGGCCGGATGTGCTCAAAGGCGGTCGTGGTAGCGATCTGATAAGAGGGTTAGAGGGAGATGACACCATTCGGGGTTTCAGGGGCGATGACATCATCGAGGCAGGTCCCGGAAACGATCTCGCGGTGGGAGGTACCGGCAAAGACAAGATCACCGGCGAGTCTGGCGACGACAGAGTATTGGGTCAGGACGGCCAGGACAAGCTTTATGGCGACGACGGCAAGGACTATATTAACGGCGGCAAGAGCAACGATCTATTGATGGGCGGTAACGGCCACGACAGCCTGGACGGCGGCGATGCAGACGACAAACTGTACGGCGAGGCTGGCGACGACAGGCTTATAGAGACAAGACTTGGTCACGACTACATGGACGGCGGCGATGGTAACGACTACATGGACGGCGGCCGAGCTCCTGACAAAATGTACGGGCGTAATGGTCACGACACCCTGATTGGACGAAACGGCTCCGAGCTTCTTGATGGAGGTAACGGACACGACGAGCTGATCGGTGGTAGGGGCGGAGATCGCTTGTACGGGCGGTCTGGTGACGACAGTTTGCGTGGCGGAGCCAATAAGGATCGCTTGTACGGGAGCTCTGGCGACGACGCGATGGACGGTGGCTCAGGTGAAGACTACGTAAGCGGTAGCAAAGGATCGGACAGCCTCAAGGGAGGTGTCGGGTCAGATCGCATCAACGGTGGCTCTGGCAATGACACCATCCACGTTGCAGACGACAGTGCCGATACGGTCGACTGTGGCAAGGGAGAGGACACCGTCCAGGTCGAGGAAACGGCGCCGACAAGAGACAGTCTCAAGAACTGTGAGAACGTTGTTCAAGTACCGCCCGATCTGACCAGCGACGACGATGACCAGTCGATTATCAAGGGCGGTGCGGGTCCAGACGTGCTCTACGGAACCCCAGCAGCCGACACGATGCTAGGCGCCGATGGAAACGATCAGATATTTGGGCTTGAGGGCGACGATGTGCTCGAGGGCGAGAACGGCGATGACTCGGTATTCGGCGGCCCCGGTAACGACGAGTTGGCTGGCCGTAAAGGGAACGACTACCTTGCAGGTGAGGACGGGAACGACTTCCTGCAGGGCAACTTCGGGAGCAACTCCGTCGACGGCGGCCCAGGTGACGACACGATCTACAGTAACTTCGGCCCTGACACGATTCAGGGCGGTACTGGCAACGACAGAATCTACGCGATCAACGGAACCGACATCATCGACTGCGGCCCAGGAGTCGACGTCGCCGTTGTCGATCCAGGCGATTCGGTCACTAACTGCGAGTCGGTACAAAAGTAGATCGAGGCGGGTCGATTGTTTAGTATCCTGGGCCCGTGCTTGGCCGAATGAAGATAACGATAATCGGACTTGCGTATGTGTCCCTTTTTGCAGCGGGGTGCGGTGCAACAGATGTCACTGACCGCGATGCGAAGATTGTTGAGACAGCGATCTCGGATGTGGACAAGTTCTGTGACGTAGTTGACGGAAAGAAGTCGGTCAGCCTCGACTCATACGACAGACTCGACGAAAGTGCCAGCAGCTCTGTTAAGAAGCTGATCTCTTTATATGACAAGGACCCAAATGGAACGTACAGCCCTGACGGTGACGAAGATAAGAACTCGCAGACGATCGGTGAGCTCCTGCGGGGATTGGGGGAGAGGCTTGCATCGTGTGATCCCGCGCAGGCGAATAGAGTAAGGAAGGCCATGAACGCAGCAGCCTGATGGTTGCCATGGTCTTAGCTTGCATAAAAAAGTCTATTGCTAGCCGGTTCTTTCACTGGGGTGCTGAGAAAGAAATGTGTGAGGCAGATATATGGCTTTGCGCTCTCTACACCTCTTCGTGAGCTGCCATCTTTTCTCTTAGTTTTTCGGTCACCGCGGGGTCGAGCAACGTAGTTACATCTCCAAGTGCCCTGCCTTCGGCGATATCACGCAGTAGCCTGCGCATGATCTTTCCTGAACGCGTCTTGGGTAGCTCTGCCGTCCAGATAAACTCCTTTGGCCGTGCCATCTTGCCGATCTCGTCGGCCACATGTGCTCTAAGCTCATCGTCAAATCCGTCCGGTGGCTCACCGCCACCGGTCGCCGAGACGAATGCAACAACTGCCTGTCCAGACAGCTCGTCATGAACGCCGACGGCAGCTGCCTCTGCAACCTGCGGATGTGACACGATCGCAGACTCGATCTCTGCCGTCGAGAGCCGGTGGCCAGATACGTTTATTACGTCATCGGCACGACCGTGAATCCAGATATACCCGTCTTCGTCCTCTACTGCTATATCACCGGTGAGGTAGATGTTTGGCCCATACTTGGTCCAGTACGCATCTACGTATCGCTCGGGATCCTTGAATAGGGTGCGAAACATCGCTGGCCACGGCCTCTCGATCACCAGATCGCCGTTGGTACCGACGATCCTCTTGCCTTGATCGTCATACACCGCAGCTTTTATTCCAGGAAAGGGTTTGGTCGCGGAGCCCGGCTTAGTGGGTGTTATTCCTGGTAGAGGCGTGATCATGATTGCTCCGGTCTCGGTCTGCCACCACGTATCTACGATCGGTAGGCGCTCTTTGCCGATCACCTGGTGGTACCAACGCCACGCCGCCGGGTTGATCGGCTCTCCAACCGATCCCAGCAACCTGAGAGACGATAGATCGTGCGCTTGTGGGTATCGATCGCCCCACTTGATGCACGTCCGTATGGCTGTCGGTGCGGTGTAGAAGATCGATACCTTGTACCGCTCGACTATCTCCCACCAGCGGTCCTTGTCGGGATAGTTCGGCGCCCCCTCGTACATAACACTCGTCGCGCCGTTCAACAAAGGCCCATAGACCACGTAGGAGTGCCCGGTAATCCATCCGCAGTCGGCAGAACACCAGAAAACGTCTTCGTCTTTTTGATCGAAGACGAGCTTCTGGGTCGCAAGCACACCGGTTAGATAACCACCGGTCGTGTGCACTATGCCTTTGGGCTTTCCGGTTGAGCCAGATGTATAGAGGATGAAAAGTGGATCCTCCGAATTAAGCGCCTCTGGCTCGTTGTCAGGCTCCTCTGAAGCGATCACCTCATGCCACCATAGATCTCGTTCTGGTTTCATCTCTATTTCACAGCCGGACCGTTCCAGAACAACTACGTGCTTAATTGATTCACAGTCGTCCAAGATGCTGTCCAGATCCGACTTCGCAGGAATGACCTTTCCACGCCTGAACGATCCGTCAACTGTGATCAACACCTTCGCTTCCGACTCTTGCAAGCGTTCGCTGACTGAATTAACCGAAAAGCCTCCGAATACCACGTTATGGACTGCGCCGATACGTGCGCAGGCGAGCATCGCGATCGGCAGTTCCGGCACCATCGGCAGATACACACCTACTACGTCGCCTCGCTCAACACCCAAGCTCCTCAAAGCGTTTGAGAACCGGCAGACATCATCGAGTAGCTCCGCATACGTGACCGTTCTGCGTGTTCCGTCTTCGCCTTCCCACCAGTACGCAACCTTTGAACCGATGCCTGCCTTGACGTGTCGATCGATACAGTTGTACGAGGCGTTCAACTCACCACCAATAAACCACTTCGCCCACGGTGGTCGCCATTCGAGAACCCGATCCCAATCTCGGTACCAGTGCAGCTTGCTGGCCCACGCCTCCCAGAACCCCTCGAAGTCCCCATCCGCACATTCATAGACAGAGCTGTGGTTTACGTTGGCACCACAAGCGAACGACGCAGCCGGTTCATACACCTCTTCTCGACGGGTGTCCCTGTCTGACACTCCTGCTTGTAGAACACCGTCGCCCTGCATAGCGACTTCCATTCTATCGTCAATCCGCTAATCCAACCCTTCAAACTAAATATATCCGTCTAGTGTGCCGATATATGTGAGGTAATTCACTAAGAACTTCTTGTTATAGACACGTTTACTTCTATGTTGATGCGAACTTTTCAATCTCTGGTCTGTTTTCAAGATGTAAGTAAGGAAATTCCCCAGTGAGCATGGATGCAATGACGTATTTATCGGGCACAGACAGCATGACGGGCATCTCTGGAAGGTCGCGTGCAGTAAGAGGACAGACGTGGACATGGGCATCGGCGTTATCAATACCTCTTACTGCACTAGCGACCATCTTGGTACCACTTTTGGACCCAACTACAGCGTCTGCCTGGTCCTGTAGCAGCTGGGCAGAGCACGGCACGTCGGCTGCAAACGTTTTTAACGGAACTTCGCGTTGGGATACATACAGGGGCAAAGGAGGTAACGACACTATCCGCGGCAACGGCGGAAGAGACTGCCTCTACGGCAACGCCGGACGCGACTACCTCAATGGCGGCTCTAATCGGGACAAGCTTTTCGGCGGCAACGGCCAAGATACGTTGCGTGGCGGAACTAACAACGATCTCCTTAAAGGAAACGCAGCCGGAGATGCGATTGATGGTGGCGGAGGCAACGACGATATCTACGGCGGTAACGGCAACGACATCATCGAAGGCGACTCAGGTCGCGACGATATCCGTGGAAACGCAGGCCGCGACGCCATCGACGGAGGCAGCGGCGGCGATACGATCAGCGGCGGCTCCGGTCGAGACACAATCGTTGGTGGTAGCGGCCAGGATGTGATATCCGCAGGATCGGGTAACGACATCATCCATGTGAATGAATACAACGATGAGCGTGACGACGTAAACTGCGGTTCTGGCATCGACATTGTCTACGTGGACGACAACGACGTGACGAGTAGTAACTGCGAAGATGTCAGAGGCGAGATACCGATGGCCGGCGAGTAACTGACTTCTTCTTTCCTACTTATCTATCCACTCGCTATCTTTCTAAGTTCAATCCGAACTATTGAAGGTACCTTGAGCAAGAAAGTTCACAAGACTGATGAGGAGTGGCGAACATCGCTTTCGCCAGAGCAGTATGAAGTAACTAGAAGGAAAGGCACGGAGGCGCCTTACGCGGGCGAGTACAACGACTGTGACGATACGGGTGTTTATCGCTGTGCCTGTTGCGGTAACGAACTTTTCGTCTCAGAGTCGAAGTTTGAATCAGGTACTGGATGGCCAAGCTTCGTGCAGCCAATAGACGACGGCTCAATCGAGACCGCTATCGACTCCAGTCTCCGGATGAAAAGGATGGAGGTTGTCTGCAGTGCGTGCGATGCTCACCTTGGCCATGTGTTTGACGACGGACCGGCCCCCACTAACAAGCGCTACTGCATCAACTCCGTTGCATTAAAGCTTGACCCGTCAGAAAACGATGGGGATTAGTCTGTCTCATCAGCTCTACAGCTAAGCTTTTTTATGTTTTTAGATGCAGTGAGCTCGTTTGTTGGTCAGTTTGACGCACACACTAATGAGCCTGACCTAGCTTACGTATTTGAACCCGCTAGGCTGGAGGAGGCCAGGATCGCTGCACAATGTGTTGACGATTACGTCGACTCAGAGCTAACGGATCTCGATAAACCGGCAGGTATCGGGAGAAAGAAGCCAATACTCGTCCCTCGGCTTGTGTATGTACTGCGCAACAAGATCGATCGTTTGACGGATGAGGAGCTTGAAAGCGTTAGGTGGGCGCTATACAAAAGCATCGCCATCGGTTACTTCTCGCAGATCCAGGCCGAGTGCCCCGCTGTCATTAGATGGGAAGATCTGGCGCCTGAAGTAAGGACCGACAGAACCGCAGACAGACTGTGGAGCGTTTGGATAAAAAGCGTCTACGGTGCGGACGCTGCTTTTGGGCTTAAAGAGGGAAGTTACGGACAGCTAGTTGATCGTGCCCGGAGGCTGGGTGGTGACATCCTCTACGACGGTCTTCACAGTATGAAATTAGTACCCAGATTTCGAAAAGGCTCGAAGATTTTCCAAATCGGCTACTGGTACGCAACTGCTGGAGTCACGCTGCGATATCTGCAATCGACGCTGGTCAACGATAGCGATTTCAGTGAACAAGCGGCACTTGTCAGCTAACTCGTTATCACCGCTTTAAATCTCTGGAGTAGGGGAGAGGCAACCCTTTGCATTGCCAGATTTATCAAGAACAACAGGAATCGCCGCGCCATGAATCAAGCCCCTCTTTCACCGCAATACCTGCAATAAAAAGAGCGGCGACCGGGTCAAGCCACCAAAGCCCGAATATGGCGTTTCCACCCAGCCCAACAAGCAGAGCGGCCGACAGGTATGCGCATATCATGTTCTGTCGACCTTCGCTTACTGTCGCTGAAGATCCGAGGCTCACTCCTATTCGGCTTTTTGCCATAGCCAGTGGCGGCATAACCAGGAGTGTTACAGAGGCGAGCCCAATCCCGACCCAACTTACTTCGGGGCGATCTCCAAAAAATACCGTCCGAACGACCTCTACGCCGATGTATACGGCAAGGACGAAGAAGCTTATCGCGATCAGCCTTTGGGCCCTCTGTTCAGCTGAGACCGAGCCGGCTCTCGGCTTCGCAAATCGCCATACCACAACAAAACCGGCCGCCGTTTCAATCAAACTATCTGCACCGAACCCAATCAGCGCAATTGAGCTCGCTGCTAGTCCCGCCCAGATCGCTACAACAGCTTCTATCCAATGCCAACTTATCCCTGCCCAAGCTAGCCGCTTGGCCCGCTTCACCAGTCTTGTCTTATCAATCCCGTCCTTTTGAGGCTCTGTTAACGTGCGATCGTCGGCAGAGTCTGGCAATTTCGTACTGTCGTTACTCAAACTGCTCCTCCGCCTGGTTCAAATGAGATGTTCGGACCGATCGCTTGAATTGATAGCTCAGCTTATGTTTTTCCAACACGGCCAGCATCTTCTTTTTTGTAGAAATCTTCGAGCCGCTTCTCTATCTCCGGGTTAGCGGAGCACGAGTAGCCGTTTATCGCCTCAAGCTTCAGCTGATCATCTATCGGCTTGTATATGCGATGAAGTCCTCGAGTTATCCCGCCCAGTCCCCAGGGAATGTTCTCGCGAACCTTGAGAGCGTCGGCTCCCTTCCACTCCGGGATAAAGGTCTTAAGGTCTGCCCCCGCACAAAAAGCATCTCCTGTGCCGGTGAGAATCGCGACATCAACCGCTTCGTCAGCATCAAAATCCATCCATGCGCCCCACAGCAGCTCGTTGGTCTCGGAATCGATTGCGTTTTTTGCATCCGGCCGGTTTAAAGTTATATACGCGATCCGGTCACGTTTCTCGTAAAGCACTTTTTCCATGGAGTCTCCTCGGTTTGTATAACCGCGAGTCTAGGAAAAACTGCTGGCAACTACTGCTTCTTGGACTTTTTCTTCTTGCCCTTCTGCTTGATCTTGTAGCCACTTTTCCTTCTTTTAATCGCAAGCTATACGGTTGCAGCCTCAGATAGCGAATAGCGTATGGTCGCACTGCGCTGTACCTTCTTCTTTGCTGCTATCTCCAACTGAGTCTTCTTAGAGGTATGAGAGAACTTGCTGGTGATCTTGAGCGAGGTTATTACAGGATCTGTCGTGTCGAATGCTGGTGGCGGTGGTGTACCTGGTGAGGGCAAGAGCGGCTGCCAATTCGGAAGGTCGTTGTCGGCAGTTGTTGTGAGCTCAATCGGTCCCGAACCGTTGGCGTTCATCGAAAAGATATCGTCGTTCCCACCGTTTTGATAGAAGGCGATCTTCGTCCCATCTGGCGAGTAGGCGGGTCTTCCGTCAAACCTGAGCCGTCGAGGTTCATGGTTGCGATCTCCGAACCTACGGGGAGCCTCAAATTTCCATCTCCTCATCGTCGTAACCCAAGCGCTCTTTCATGTGACTCCAAATCTCATCTGGGATTGCGATTTCACTCATTTCGCTCCTCCTCTGACTCGGAATAGGCTTAAAACCAACAGGTATACATAACGTTTATTATCGTGCGTCATGAGTTGACGCACAAATAACCGCTTTGACATGACGCTTGCAATGCGTCATACTTGTTTCATGACACATACATCCAGATTCAACTTAGTTCGTGATGTTGCCTTGGATAGCAAGCTAGAAGCATTAGCTTCTTATGCAGAGCGGAATGAGATCAAGACCGATGCTGCTCTTTTGCGTGAGATGATCGACGCCGGCTATGACGCACTGCGCAGAAGAGAGCTGAGAGAAGCTTTGGCAGCAAATGCGAAATACCAAAACGACAGCATTGCTGATGAAGCAGCGATTCTAAACGCAGCCGATCTGGAGGACTAGTGAAGATGAAACAGCCCGAGGCGGGCTGCATCTACTACACAGGCGTAGGGTTCAAAGAACGCAAACGCTTGTTAGTCGTTTCTAATGATGATTTGAATCTAGACCCGCAGTGGCGAAAAGTCATATGTGTATATGTGACGAGCAAGCATGTGCCGGGTGGGCCTTGGGTTTCTCTACCGAGCCACGGCAAGAACTCAGTTGCTAACTGTACTGAGTTGTTCACGCTTGATAAGAAGCGCTTAGATAAGCAGGTTAGTGGATCTGTAGAAGCCTCAGAAATGCGAGAGGTATACCGGGGCATTGCCCTGGCTTTGGGTGCTGAAGAAACGTACCGGGAGCTTTATCGATGAGAGCTCGTAGATATGAGAGAGGATAACGATGTCAAAGTTGACCTATGATGGCTATCTCGTGTACGAGGGTTATCATGGTTCACTTGGTCTATGCCATCTACGGATATTCGAGAGTGACGAACAAGCAATAGCGATAGTTGGACAGAGCGCCAAGTGGCTCTACACCTCAGTTACTAATGCAGTTGAAAATGTCGCTGAGGCCATCATGCAGAGACATCTAAAGGACCGGACATTTACACTAATTCAGTTTGATCCGGACAGAGGTATCACTAGCCCAGAGTACATACTTGTCAGGCAAGAGAGGGATCAAGAGGCGTCAGGCAGTAGTGCACCAAAAGTACGGCA
Organism: uncultured Thermoleophilia bacterium; assembly: GCA_963710065.1. Lineage (GTDB taxonomy): Bacteria > Actinomycetota > Thermoleophilia > Solirubrobacterales > CAVPYU01 > CAVPYU01. The sequence continues at coordinate 197,459 of CAVPYU010000005.1, forward strand.
CATATCAGACGACGCCACCGCAATCGATAGCCGCACAGGCACCACCCGTTACAAGAATCCAAAATGGGAAAGTATCACTGAGGACGTGGTTGAGAAACTTGTTGGACAAAAGATGTCTGTGTATGAACCTGACGAGTACGTACCAGAGCGAATGTTCCCTAATGACATCGTTAAACGGATCGAAGACTACAACGAAAACGCACATGGCGACTTCTCAGCGCTTATATCAGAGTTTGAGTAGAGTGAACGTAGCCGAATGATGCTTCCATCAATAATCCAGCCGCTTGGTATCGCATCTTTCTTAAATTACGCGATAATTCTGGAAACAAAAGACGTTGAAATCGCCGCAGCTGCGGCTGTTGCAATAGCACTGCTCGGGCTCCTGATAAATACGTTCCTTAATGTCCGTAACCAGACGAGAGTAAACCAGCCAGTAGTTTTACTCAACGAGCGAGAACCGCCACTTGAAACCGTACTTGAACAAAAGTCAGCACTGGGATATCTGACCAACGACGGCAGAGGTTCAGCTTTCAATGTTCGATTTGGGATAAAGATCGGCCGCTCACGGTGGGCTTTCAAGCTAGAAGAGGACGATCCTTCGAGCGGTAATCTTCAAAGGGTTATTAAAGAAGGTGCTCGACTACCTGAGAGGGATGCACATACGGACACATATCCCTTGAACTACCCAATTGAGCTGATCTTCGAAAAGAAGGGGTACGAACGTCGTAAATACTGGTGTAGGTATCAAAACGCGATTGGGCATACATGGGAGACAATCAATCCAGCGGATCGATCGAAACCATTCAAGATTAAGCGAGTGAGGTTTGTACGTACCAGGCTATGGCTAGATAGCAGAACGCGAGTCTGGCGACTGAAGAGAATGAAAAAGAAGTGGGAGAATATTGCAAACGATTTGAAGGCTGAAGCTAAAAAACGAAAAGCTGCAGCACAAGACGATAAAACGGCCTCTCATATCGGCCCCTAACGGATTGCACAGGGATGTCGAATGGTATTGCATTCAGATTCCTGAGCATTATTAGATAAATAGGGGCGCTTGTGCTCGTGATGTTTCAGGAGCAGGCATCTCGCCCCACTTGCGACCATCAAGGTCGCGTCCTCCACTTTTAGCGTGCATGCCACCCCACTGTTTGAAGAAGAAAGCTACTCCCTCTTGAATGCAGCGATCGCGTAGTTCGCGAAACCATTCGGCTTTCGGTGGACGTCGACGTGGACCTGACTCGCCGCCGGCAATAAGCCAACCGATATCTGTAAGGTCCAGACCCTCGAGCGGCCCGAGTAATGGCTCCGCCGAGATGAACCGTACTTGCGCCGGCACTTCTCTTAGATAGTCCGCACGATGCACGAAGCGTCGGTTCTCAATGGTTACACCCATCCAAACGTTTGCCGGCCACGGTAGTTCGCCAGCGAGATCTACAAGACGCTCATGCCGTTTTGTAAGGATCTGAAATACGTGTTGATCCGCCTGCTTCATGACATCGAAGACTTCAGTGATGTATTCAATCGGTACCTCCTCGTGGAATAGATCTGACATCGAGTTCACGAACACCAAGCGCGGCTGCCGCCAACGCAAAGGCTTGTCCAGACGCTCAGGCCAAAGTCGCAGATCAAAGCCCTGTTCATACGGATGCTCTGGTGTACCCCGCCAACGCTCTGCGAAGGTCTCTGCGTAGCAGTGAGCGCAGCCAGGCGAGATCTTGTCGCATCCAGTAACCGGGTTCCATGTGACGTGTGTCCAAGATATTTTGCTGTTTACTGCCATATTGCTGATGACCTACAAAAACGAGGTCTCAGATCGCCTCCTAAGCGCTTTTGCGTGTGTACCCAAGGTGTTGCCATGCGCTATTAAGCATCTGGAAAAAGCTTCTGAATAGCGAGTTGGGTGAACTCCCCATAGATCACACCGTGATGGGCTGCTTGATCAAGATTCTTGCAACGCTCATCTTCGAGGCTATTGACATAGTGCCGTATCGTTAATTGCCAGTACGGAGATCTCTGCCATCCCTCTATCAACTCTTTGTAAGTAAAACCATTATCTACTAAGGCCTCCAGGAAGGCTAAATCGTCAGCATCAATGATCGTGAGTTTTCTACATCCACGACTTGTGAAATACCCAACTCTTTTTGCCTGTTCTCTAATGTCATCATTGATAGGACCTAAACCGGGGAAGTCGGCTACTACAAGCAAAGGCCAAATATTCGTGAATTCCTCTTGCACTATTCCTTCATACTGCAACCGCTTCTGTCTAAAGTCACGTATGCGATGGTCGAGTTGTTCTGCTTTGCCTAGGATTTTGCGTAGGTCCTTTTTATAGGTACCACGATCACCACGAGTTATTGTCTTGACTTCTGGTCTCACGGAAGCCGCCTCTACGAATATCACATCGCTTTCATAGAAAATGGCGGCATCACTGGAATCGACCTCACCATCAGATGACGGGAATTTGATAGGCGGCATATAGCGCTCCTCTCCGACACCCGTACCAACCGTGCGCACAAACGTTTCCTGGACGTAGCATTCAAACACTGCGCCAAATGGCGATGTAAAGTGCTCTATGGGTTTGTCTTCATCCTGCGAGCCATTGCTCAGAATCCAAAACACACCCTCTGTCGCCTTACGCTCAAGTGCGGCAAAATCGAGGAGGAAATAGAGGTCATCATTGACTTTGAGTAACGGTTTCCGGTCGAATGTGTGGCACCGAAAGGTCGTAGGTCCGTATCGTTTATTCTCTTCGTTGATCATGTCGCGTAGTTCCTCTAAAGACGCGGAGGCCTCCGACAGAAAGCATTCAACGCAGTCCATATCTATCTCCGTAGAAGAGAAGTACTGGTCTGGTACAAGTGCGTATTCGCTATCAGTATTTAGTGCATAACTCCGAAACCTCGATGTCACTCCCATGCCGATAGTGAAATAGTCCTCAAGTGTGAGGTCCGTGTAGCGTTCAAACGCATCGTTCACCTCAATAGCCTCAGGTGTCTCGACCTCAGGCCAGATCTTCATGAAGATTTCGTAGTATCGGCTTGTTAGATATAGCGTGTCGGGTCGATCGTTGACACCTTGTTGACGGAGCGCCCAACCGATACCTTGATTGTCAGCTATACCGGGTCCTTCATCAAGTATGTCTGTAATACCGAATAAGCAACGTAAAAAGTCGTCTACGCCTTTGCCCTGTCGGAAGCCGTCAGACGGGCGCGGGTCCGCATGCAAGATAGCCAAACGCGCTAGATGGACACATTGTTGAGGGAAGAAAAGCGTTCTTTCAGGCTCGTTGTCCGGTGCAATGATGCGTGCAAGCCCGTCTTGAAAATCTTGGCTTAAACCCATCCTGGCAACTATGTCTAGTTGTTCCTGCGTGTTCTGAGTACCGTGAACACCAACAAGACACGATAGGCGTCCCGTACTGGCCAAGCAATCGTAGGCAGAAAGGTCACGAAGGAGCGCAATGATCTGCTCCTCATCAATTTTGTACCCAAAGAGCTCTTCGTGCGTGACGTAGGTGTAGAAATTCTGGAGAAATGGTGATTCCTCCGGGTTGCTAATCAAGCCGTGGCGCCTACTTTGCAGGTCTTGATCTGGTAACCACAGTTTGTCCATTAGCTTCACCAATCACTCTTGCTCTCCAAAGACGAGATCGCGTCATGCTTACGATGCTCACGCACCGTCACATACTGCAGCGTCGTACGCAGATCACTGTGACCCGCTAGCTCCGCTATCACCTCGAGCGCTACCCCCCGCTCCGCCAGGTTCGTACAAAACGTATGCCTCAAAACATGTGGTGTACGCCTGTCGTCAGGAAGCTGAGTTTGCGCAGCATGTCTTTCGACCAGCTTGTCGACAGCTCGAGCTGTCAGTGCCTTGGGCTGTGAGTATTTGGCCTTGGGAAGGCTTAATAGAAGGCTCTCGGTGTCTGCCGGCGGCCGCGCATCGCGCCAGGCGCGAAGAGCATCGATCGTCGGCTGGGTAAGCGGCACGGATCGCGTCTTGCCACGTTTGCCTGCGCGTACGTGTACGACGTGGCGCGTTGCTTCTGCCTTTTTGCGCGCGACTGCTGTGCGGAGCTCCGGATCCTTGGCTCGGGCGACCTCTTCTATGTCTTGAAAGCCGAGTCCGGCAACCTCCGATCGCCTCAGTCCCCCATCCCCCATCAGCCGCAAGATCGCTATGTCTCGTTTGCCGTGCAGCGTCTTCTTGTCTGGCACAGCCAAGAGCTTCTCGTACTCGCTCATCTTCAGGGCCTTCGGTTGTGGTTGAGAACGACTAGGGCCCTTGACCTGCTCGATCCACGGATTGTCAAGGCCGGTTGAAATGTGTACCACTTCTGCCGGTTCAAAAGTGGACCACCTGTGAGGTATGTACCGGCCTCAAAACGCACCTACTTGATACGAGCTTTAGGGGTTCCTCTGCCTCCCCCGAAGCCGTAGGCGAGGGGGAGGCAGGCGGAGCTTTCGTTTAGGGGGTTGAACTACGGCGCTGGTTTGGTATCGACCAAAGGGCGGGCGCTGCCCAGATCCTTGTCTTTCAAGCGGTAGCTGTCGCCTTTTAAGGAAAGGATCTCGGCGTGGTGGACAAGGCGGTCGATCATCGCCGTTGCTACCACTTCGTCACCGAATATCTCACCCCAGGCCGAAAAGGGCTTGTTGGAGGTTACGATCATCGACGCCTTCTCGTAGCGTGAAGAAACAAGCGCAAACATCAGGTTCGCCGCTTCAGGGTCAAAGGGGATATAGCCAACCTCATCAACCACGATAAGGGGCACACGTGCAAGTTTTTGAAGCTCCTGCTCAAGTGCTCCTTCGTGCTTTGCCCTGGCCAAGCGACCTACCCACTCACTGGCACTGGCAAAGTGGGTTCTATAGCCGCCCAGACATCCGCGTATCGCGATAGCTGTGGCAAGGTGGGTCTTGCCGGTGCCCGGTGGGCCTAAAAGCACCACGTTTTCTTTCAGGTGGAGAAAATCAAGTTGGCCCAGGTGTTCTACTACCGGCTTTTTGATCGAGCGTTGAAAGGTGAAGTCAAACTCTTCCAGTGTCTTCCTTGCTGGGAAGTGAGCGGCTTTGATACGTATCTCGCCACCGCTGGACTGCCTTGAGGCTACTTCAGTTGAAAGCAGGGCTTCGGTAAAGCGCTCGTAGCTCCACTGCTCATCTCGTGCTCTTTCTGCCAACTGCGGGTAGACCCTGGCCGCTGCAGGGGCTTTCAGGGCGGAAAACAGATGTGTCAGCTCAGAGGTTTTGCTCATGCTGGTATCAGTTGGTCGTAGACGGACAGAGGGCGAATCTGGACCTCTGGTTCTGGTGGTGCCGTCCTTCGGCCACGAAGACGATCCAGGGCGGCCTGATGAGCCGGATCGGTAAAGGTCAGATGCTTTGCAAAGACGCGTTTGTGGGTGGCCGCAACCTCGCCGCTGTCCAACACCACCGCTAAAACCGTGTCTTGCGAGATTCTTACCTCGACTCTCCTTCCGGCAAAGGTGGGATCAACCGAGTAGTCGTTGGTGTCAATGCGCAGGTAGGGCTGCTGGGGGACACGGATAACGAAACGGTGGTCTGTATCGGGCATCAGCTGTGGCAGTGGTCGCATTACCTCTCTTTCCTCAACGAGCCGCTTAGCCGGCACGTCCTGGATACCGGTATGGAAGCGTGGGTTGGCTTTATGTTCAAACCAATCATCAAGCTCTATCTGAAAGTGGTTGTGGCAGGAAAAGTCGCGCGCGCTTTCAAAGTTAGTGCGCATGAAGCGGTGGTTGCGCTCCAATGCTCCCTTGGACTCGGGGTCGGCTGGTGCCAGGATAAGCCAGCCGGTTTCAAGCTGACCACAAAAGGCTGCCAAAGGGTCGCTGGGATTGCCTTTGCCATCGTGCATTGCCCCTTCGCGATCCCACACCAAAACCTCTGGCAGTCCTCCCAGCTTGGTCAGGCAGCGGGCCATGCCCCAAAGGATGTTCGGTGCCTCTTTGGAAAAGACAAGGGCACCTGCGGCTGCTCGGGAATAGCCGAGCTCGCAGGTGACCACCCAGCCACGCCTTCGCTGACCAAAGCCCACAGGAATCTGCTCCTTAGGCTCCCAGAGGTCAAACTGCGCTATCTCGCCAGCACGGTAGACGGTGCGCTGATAGGTGCGCTTAGGACAGATCACAGGGCGCATCTCGCGCAGGTAGTCGTCGAGTATGGTCTTGCCTCCGTCGTAGCCAAACTCGCCAATCAGCTCCCGGATGCGAGTGTTGGTGATTCCTGGGTGAGAGCGTAAAAGGCGAGTGGCCTCTTCTTTGAAGGGATCGAGCTTTGAGGGTTGTTTGTCCCGCACGTAGCGTGGAGGTAGCTCCCCGGCAAGCGCACGTCGAATCGTCTCACGATGCAGACCGGTGCGGCGGTGAATCTCCCTTATCGAAAGCTGTTCCACCCGATGCAAACGCCGTATATCTGCCCACTGTTCCACGCTGATCATCCACTTCTCCTGACCTCGGTCTTATCGACAAAGGTCAGGATCAAGACCCGAACGGACGAAGGGCCCGCTTCACGCCTTAAGGTGGGTCAGTTTTCAACCGGCGCTAGTGGTCCAGTATTGCACCGGCGCCTACACGGATCTGCTCGCAGCTCCTTTGCCAATCTCCTTAGCGCTGATAAATGCACCGCGATCGACGATGGTTTGAGGTTCGCTATCTCAAGTGAATCACGATAGTCGGTGACCGCCTGTGCGTTAAGCGCATCGATGCCTGCAGTCTCATCTCGCAGATGTTCGACGAATGACTTGTAGACACCCTCATATGTCTTACGAGTACAGAGACTTGCTCTACCCGCAGCAAACAAAAGCGCCGCCTTTTGAAGCTCTCCTTCTCTGACGAGCTCGCCGTGTACGAGGTCTCGAGGAGCTAGCGCCTGACTTGCCGAGCTCATGATCGTTGCACAACGCTATCGTGCAGCTCTACAAGCCCTCGAACGCCCCCAGGAGGCCTCGCGTCCCCCCCACTCGTGCTATGTGTAACCAAGACAACCATTGCCCTTAACAGTACTCCTGGGATCAGACAAAATAGGGGCAAATAATCCGCTTTATTTACCCTATACCTACCCTGCTATTTGGTGCCCTACCAAGTTGCTTTGTTGCCAGTGACGTAGTACTGGTTATTTAGATGTTTAGCGTGCGTCCCACACCCATCCAGGGAGTTTCTCTAGGCGATCTATGCGATCTTGCGTGAGCTTGCCATTTTTATATGCGGTTCGCAGGAAATTCACCCAATTGCCTAGGTTGAAGCCATCTTCTATGTGTAAGCTGGGCACACGTGCGTTTCCTTCTTTGTCAACACACTTCTTTAGAATTATAAAGTGCTCTTCCCAGGACACTTCCAACTGGCTCCACACCCATCCGGGGAGTTTCTCTAGGCGATCTATGCGATCTTGCGAGAGCTTGCCATTTTTGTATGCGGTTCGCTGATTGGTCACCCATCTGCCACTTTTGTGAGAGCGGGGCACCAGAGCATGGCCTTCTCTTTCAACATACTGCTTCAGTATTACGTAGTGCTCTTCCCATGATGCCTCTCTTGTATTCCACACCCATCCAGAGAGTGCCTCAAGGCGTTTGATTCGATCTGGCGAGAGATCGCCATTTTGATATACACCTCGCTGCTTGATCACCCATCTGCCGAGGTTGTAGCCGTCTTTCCTGTGCTTAGCGGGCACCAGAGCGTTTCCTTCTCTGTCAACATACTGCTTCAGCATTTCGTAGTGCTCTTCCCAGGATGCTTCATACTGACTCCACTCCCATTCGGGGAGTTTCTCTAGGCGATCTATGTGATCTTGCGAGAGCTTGCCATTTTTGTATGCGGTTCGCTGCTTGACCACCCATCTGCCGAGGTTGTAGCCGTCTTTCCTGTGCTTAGCGGGCACCAGAGCATCGCCCTCTCGCTCAACATACTTCTGCAGTAGTCCAAACCAAAACTCCCAAGAAGCAGAGGTACTTTCAACAAGCTTGATATTGAATGCCCGTGCAAAGCTTTTATCTACCTCATCGGGCATGTCAAAAACTATCTTCTTTGTCTTTCTGATTTTCTTATGACGTCCTAACTGGCGTCTTAGCTCGTCTATCTCTTCTCCTAGTACTTCATCGTGTGCTCTTAGCGCGTTCACAACGTCCCACACATGCTTGAACGCTGATGTACTGAGCATCTCCTCGGTGTCTTCCTCAGGATCTACAAATACCGGGATAACGACTGTCCCTAATTTTTTATTCTGTGCCTTTCGGATCGCCCTGCCTAAAGCTTGGATGATGTTGATCTTTGAGCGACGAGGGTCGATGAAGGCAATACCATCGATCGTCGGTACATCAACGCCTTCTCCAAGGCAGCGTGCATTAGTTAGTACGCCACGCGTGTTACTCCCAAGGTTGCGGAATTGTCGCAGGAGCGTGTCACGTTTCCCGCTCGTCATCTCACCTGAAACATTCTGGCTCCATAACTCCCCACTTGGGCGTGAACTTTTGGGCATCCAATCGATAATTGTTGGTATATCGTTGCTAAAGCTTTTCGCGGTCTTGATCCGTCCATGAAAAGTAATCGTGCGCCGCAGGTCATACTTGCGCATTGTCTTGGCAAGAGCAATATGGGAGGCAAGAGTACGAGCGTCTGTTATCTCGTCACCGTCAAGTGTTATCAGCCGGCCTGTCTCTGCGAAGTCCTTGTAGGTTTGGTCTGTAACGCCCACAACAACGACTCGGTAGTCAGATAAAAGATCCAGACTGATTGCTTTGCCAAAGTTGAGAGTGTGTAGTGGTGGCCCGAACTTCTCTTCGTCGTCCATTGACGCGACTTCGAGGTCTACTTCGCCTGCCTCGCGTCTAACGTTTTCGGTGAAGTAACGAGGAGTTGCGGTCATAAAGAGCTTGTGTTTACTTCTAATCTTTTCGTCGTCCAGAACGGTTGTGAAGTCCGTCCCGACTCTTCCCGCACATCTATGGGCTTCATCTGCAATACATAGATTGAACTGCGTTGAACCACTCTGTAGTGCTTCAGCGACCCGGGACGATGATTGATAGGTTGCAAAGACAACCCTCTCCCCCTTCCCGCTTAGATAGCTTGCAATCTCATTGGGTTCAGTTGTAACCGGAAGGCCGAGCTCTGAGGCTTTAGTAACGAAGTGGTCTTCTCCTACGACTGTCTCATCAGAACATACTGCAAGGTATTCAAAAGGCTTCTTGGCATTTACAACCCACTCGCGGAGCGTCTGAGACAACAGAGAAAGAGAAGGCACCAACACTAGTGTCCTTTTACTTTTCAAGCGTTCTTTGGCCCATAGAGCCACCAACGTCTTGCCGGTTCCGCAAGCCATGATTAGCTGGCCACGTTTGTTCTTCCTAAACCCTTCTACACAGTCGTTAATCGCTTCTTCTTGATGGGGACGCGGTTCTTTCTTTGGTTTCTTCGGGGCCTCAAGTACCTCCGGTGTATCCGGCCACTCAATGTCTGCCTGCTCTAGCCATCCTCTTAATAGAAGCCCAACCGGCTTTTCTTGTCCCTCTATAGCGCGCCTTGCGTTTGCGCTTAAGAGATCTGTTGTTGCAATGAGTAGTCTGTAGGTGAACTGGGGTCGGTTTGACTCGCTTAAGAACGTGTCGGCGTCTGCCTTTGTTATCGAGTTGTCTTCACTGTAAGCCTTTGCCTGTATCGCCCACAGGCGGCCGTCTTTTGCCTCAGCGACTAAGTCGATGCCAGCGTCCGGTCCCCATCTGCCTGGCCAGTCTGCCCAGAGCCATACTTTCTCAAGCTCGGCCGTGTAGACAGGGTCGTTTTCGAGGTACCACTTGCACAGTCGCTCGAACTGTCTTCCGCGAACATGGCTGTTGTCATCTAGACGCCTTAGAAGGCCCTCAAAATCCAATCCAATTCTCCTTACAGGCGGGACAGCTTGCTAGATGATAGAACGCAAAGAGCTCCCCCCCGCTCTTGTTCCTACACCACCACCCAGAATTTCATCTCTGTGTATTGACTTCGTCGTCACCTTTTGGAAGTTCATGAGTTTGAGATCAGGTTCCGTTGGAGAACGCTTGATCGCAAAGTAATAGTAAACTGAGTTCCTGCCCTCGGTGCCTAACTTATCAGGAGGTATAACAGACTATTTAGCAGTGTTTATTAAAGGATTGGGAGGTCACAGAGATGTCAAAATCTACGCAGAAGCTTCGTAACGAAATGGAGCAGTGGTCCCCGGCGAGACTGATCCCATCAGTTGGTATCAGGGGCCAGGAGGAACAAGAAAAGAGGGCCACATCCTCATTATTAGCCGTGATCGGTGCCGTACCGGAATTTGGTACAGCCCTGCTATCGGACCTTAGTGCTCCAAAGGGGCGGATCTCAACGTATACAGAGGTACATCTAGAGGACTCTGAAGGGAAGCTATCAATACCTGACGGAGCAATTATTGTTGAGCGTGGTAAGACTAACTGGAGTTGTCTGGTAGAGGTAAAGACTGGGACAGCAGAGTTGGATGTTGAACAGGTATCTCGCTATCTAGATATCGCTCGTGAATATGGTTTTGATGCAGTTCTTACAATCTCAAATCAATTACGTCGCTCCTTGACAGACGTACCTGTCAAAGTAAGAAAACAGAAAACGAAACACGTTTTATTGCGACATATGTCTTGGTGGAGAATCGTCACAGAGGCTGTTGTACATCACCGCCATCGTGGCATTTCTGATCCTGATCAATCGTGGATACTCGGCGAACTAATCGCCTATCTTGACGATGATAAGACGAGCATGCCCCATAGCTCGTAGAACTTGAAATAGCGGTTCTCCCGCCTCGTCCGCTTGCGTTGCAAGCGTTAGAGGTGACAAAAATCCAACAAGACAGGAGGAACCACTGTGAAAGAGACAGTAACGGTTGCACAGGCTGTAACCAAGCAAGAAGACATCTTGCCCGCTCGAGTGCAAGAAGCGTTAGGTGAACTGGTAGGTGCGGCAAGAGAAGGTCTTATGGCCCTATCGGTCGGTGTCGGCTTAGGTGTTGTCGCTGAACTGATGGAAGAGGAAGTCGATGAGATAGTAGGGCCCAAGGCCAAGCACAACCCGGAACGCAACGCTGTGCGCCATGGGCATGAGCAAGGCCAAGTCACGCTTGGTGCACGCAGAGTGCAGGTCAAACGACCACGAGCGAGATCGGCTGACGGTTCAGAGGAGGTAGAGCTTTCGACCTACGAGCACTTCGCCGACCGCGATCCGCTCTCACGCGTGGTGGCAGAGCGCATGCTGGCAGGAGTGTCGACACGCCGTTTCAGACGCACGCAAGAACCGGTTGGAGAAGAGGTCAGCTCCACAGAGCGCTCAACCTCCAAGTCATCGGTATCACGAGAGTTCATCAAGCGCACTCATAAAGCTATGGCACAGCTTATGAGCCGTCGTTTAGACGATGTACGCCTGGCAGTGCTGATGATCGATGGAATCGAGCTTTCCGGTCGTACGAATGTGGTGGCGCTTGGTATCACCACTGAAGGAGTGAAGGTACCACTGGGCCTGTGGGAGGGATCTACCGAGAATGCAACAGTAGCCACAGCGCTACTGTCGGACTTGGTGGCCCGAGGCCTGGACCCCGAGCAGGGGATACTGTTTGTAATCGACGGATCGAAGGCTCTGCGTAAGGCGATTGACGATGTCTTCGGCCATCAGGCCCCGATCCAGCGTTGCATACGTCACAAGGAACGTAACGTACTCGATCACCTGCCTGAGCGTGACAGGCCGGCTGTCCGGTACCGATTGCGTAAGGCCTGGGCAGAGAATGGCTACGATCGAGGCCTGTCGCAGCTTAAGGTACTGGCCGGTGAGTTGGAACGAACACATCCCAGTGCCGCCACGTCGCTTCGGGAAGGTATGGCAGAGACCCTGACAGTTAACCGTCTGGGAGTAGGCAACAGCTTAAAACGCACATTGGCTTCAACCAATCCGATCGAGTCGATGATCTCTGTCGCTCGCACAACGCACCGCAATGTCAAGCGATGGCAGAAGGGTGATATGGCTATGCGTTGGACTGCTGCCGGAATGCTCGAAGCAGAGAAGCAGTTCAGGCGGATCAACGGCTATCGAGATCTCGCCAAGCTGGTCGTTGCAATCGAAGGTGAGTTCAAGTGCTCTACTGATTTGTCGTTGCCATCGAGTGAGGAGGTCGCTATGGTCTCAACCGTCTAACCACCGTTGAGGGCCGCTGTCAAAGTTCTACGATAGGTGGGGCAATCTCAACAGTCACGTCAGTAGCTCAAAACCTAGAGAATACAATCGATAAAACGGATGTCTCAATGACCGTTGGAGATTCAAACACAGTTGGATGGAAGCTCTACGCGCGGCCAACAAAAGTAAATATCCATCGCACTATTACTGGTGTTTTTGTGCTCTACACAGTGTCGAAATTTTACGAGGATACAAGTGGCGAGGACATACCAGAGCCAATCCAATCAGCCGCATATATGTGTTATGCGATCGTAATCTTCCTCCTTTTATTGTTCAGGACAAACAAAGATGATGATTAGTAAGAAGATTGTTTGTTCATGAACGTTCTACCAATTTATAGACGCGCTTGTAGCTAGTGCTCATTGCCGAACAGAATTTAAAACGGCCCCTCAGATCGCCTTCTAAGACGATCTGAGCATCGACCGAAGTACCCTCAGATCGCCTTCTAAGACGATCTGAGCTGGACCGAAGTGTCAAGGCCGGTTGAAATGTGTACCACTTCTGCCGGTTCAAAAGTGGACCACCTGTGAGGTATGTACCGGCCTCAAAACGCACCTACTTGATACGAGCTTTAGGGGTTCCTCTGCCTCCCCCGAAGCCGTAGGCGAGGGGGAGGCAGGCGGAGCTTTCGTTTAGGGGGTTGAACTACGGCGCTGGTTTGGTATCGACCAAAGGGCGGGCGCTGCCCAGATCCTTGTCTTTCAAGCGGTAGCTGTCGCCTTTTAAGGAAAGGATCTCGGCGTGGTGGACAAGGCGGTCGATCATCGCCGTTGCTACCACTTCGTCACCGAATATCTCACCCCAGGCCGAAAAGGGCTTGTTGGAGGTTACGATCATCGACGCCTTCTCGTAGCGTGAAGAAACAAGCGCAAACATCAGGTTCGCCGCTTCAGGGTCAAAGGGGATATAGCCAACCTCATCAACCACGATAAGGGGCACACGTGCAAGTTTTTGAAGCTCCTGCTCAAGTGCTCCTTCGTGCTTTGCCCTGGCCAAGCGACCTACCCACTCACTGGCACTGGCAAAGTGGGTTCTATAGCCGCCCAGACATCCGCGTATCGCGATAGCTGTGGCAAGGTGGGTCTTGCCGGTGCCCGGTGGGCCTAAAAGCACCACGTTTTCTTTCAGGTGGAGAAAATCAAGTTGGCCCAGGTGTTCTACTACCGGCTTTTTGATCGAGCGTTGAAAGGTGAAGTCAAACTCTTCCAGTGTCTTCCTTGCTGGGAAGTGAGCGGCTTTGATACGTATCTCGCCACCGCTGGACTGCCTTGAGGCTACTTCAGTTGAAAGCAGGGCTTCGGTAAAGCGCTCGTAGCTCCACTGCTCATCTCGTGCTCTTTCTGCCAACTGCGGGTAGACCCTGGCCGCTGCAGGGGCTTTCAGGGCGGAAAACAGATGTGTCAGCTCAGAGGTTTTGCTCATGCTGGTATCAGTTGGTCGTAGACGGACAGAGGGCGAATCTGGACCTCTGGTTCTGGTGGTGCCGTCCTTCGGCCACGAAGACGATCCAGGGCGGCCTGATGAGCCGGATCGGTAAAGGTCAGATGCTTTGCAAAGACGCGTTTGTGGGTGGCCGCAACCTCGCCGCTGTCCAACACCACCGCTAAAACCGTGTCTTGCGAGATTCTTACCTCGACTCTCCTTCCGGCAAAGGTGGGATCAACCGAGTAGTCGTTGGTGTCAATGCGCAGGTAGGGCTGCTGGGGGACACGGATAACGAAACGGTGGTCTGTATCGGGCATCAGCTGTGGCAGTGGTCGCATTACCTCTCTTTCCTCAACGAGCCGCTTAGCCGGCACGTCCTGGATACCGGTATGGAAGCGTGGGTTGGCTTTATGTTCAAACCAATCATCAAGCTCTATCTGAAAGTGGTTGTGGCAGGAAAAGTCGCGCGCGCTTTCAAAGTTAGTGCGCATGAAGCGGTGGTTGCGCTCCAATGCTCCCTTGGACTCGGGGTCGGCTGGTGCCAGGATAAGCCAGCCGGTTTCAAGCTGACCACAAAAGGCTGCCAAAGGGTCGCTGGGATTGCCTTTGCCATCGTGCATTGCCCCTTCGCGATCCCACACCAAAACCTCTGGCAGTCCTCCCAGCTTGGTCAGGCAGCGGGCCATGCCCCAAAGGATGTTCGGTGCCTCTTTGGAAAAGACAGGGGCACCTCGCCCGCTCGGGAATAGCCGAGCTCGCAGGTGACCACCCAGCCACGCCTTCGCTGACCAAAGCCCACAGGAATCTGCTCCTTAGGCTCCCAGAGGTCAAACTGCGCTATCTCGCCAGCACGGTAGACGGTGCGCTGATAGGTGCGCTTAGGACAGATCACAGGGCGCATCTCGCGCAGGTAGTCGTCGAGTATGGTCTTGCCTCCGTCGTAGCCAAACTCGCCAATCAGCTCCCGGATGCGAGTGTTGGTGATTCCTGGGCGAGAGCGTAAAAGGCGAGTGGCCTCTTCTTTGAAGGGATCGAGCTTTGAGGGTTGTTTGTCCCGCACGTAGCGTGGAGGTAGCTCCCCGGCAAGCGCACGTCGAATCGTCTCACGATGCAGATCGGTGCGGCGGTGAATCTCCCTTATCGAAAGCTGTTCCACCCGATGCAAACGCCGTATATCTGCCCACTGTTCCACGCTGATCATCCACTTCTCCTGACCTCGGTCTTATCGACAAAGGTCAGGATCAAGACCCGAACGGACGAAGGGCCCGCTTCACGCCTTCAGGTGGGTTAGTTTTCAACCGGCGCTAGTGGTCCAGTATTGCACCGGCGCCTACACGAGGGTTTACCACAGGACTCACTTGGAGTCCTGTGGCTTATCGAGATATCGGATACGGCGCTGCACGATGTCCTGATAGAACTCGGTATCGCCGTCACGCTCTTTGCGTGATGTTTTGACCTCGGCTTCGATCGCAACTTGGCGACCTTTGGCGAGATGTTTGTCGTTGTTTTCGGCTTGTTTGCCGAACGCCGTAACGCGGATGAAGTCCGCGCCGTCTTCTTTGTAGTTCACAGCGACTGTGAAGAGAGCGTATGAAGGCTTCTCATCCTACACCGTCATAGTGGTCAACGTCGGTGGCGAGGCGACCTACTAGTTGACACTGTTCATCTTGGACTCCTTTCTGTTGTTTTTGTCCAGATGTGGAGCAACCCAACACACTTCGTGTGTCATAAAAAGCGGAGCATCTGGACTATGAAAACGACAGGTGAGCCCAGTGATTAGTCAAACTGTAGGCATCGCTAACGATGTATAACGACGGTGGTAGATGATGAAGGAAAGTCGAACAAGTCACTTCTCAAAGACGCTGGGGAAACTGCGTTGTATAGCGACTCCAACTTCGTCAACAAGCATCTCGAGCTCTACTTGCTGGATACCGCGATCGCCAGGCAGAGAGCCTTAGACTGCATTTTCAAAGGCGATCACAACAAATCTGCTCTACGGCATAGCATCCGGTCTTCTCACGTCACACAGTTAGAGTTGACTACGTCCTGGAATGTCTGTATCATGTCAGTTAAGACTGACATGAGGGGGACATGACTACAAAGGTACATACAGAGCGTGAGCAGAGGATAGAGGGCCTAAAAGAATCCACTGTTGAGATACGTGATCTACTTTTGCAACTGCTAGAGAGCACCAAAGAGCTTACAAAGAACTCTAATGTTGACAAAGAGTACTCTGCGCGTTTTAACGAAACCCAAGATCGACTATATGAGTTAAATCGCGATCTACATAAGGACGACCTAAGCCTGGAGGATGTTGCAGAAATAAAAGAACTTCTTATCAATTGTGCGGAAAGTGTCCATAACACCCCCGATGAGCGCAATCTCGACATGTTGGACGCACTCATTGTAAACGCAGAGGCAATTAGACATATTTTGCGGGACGCTCTCGACGGGCACGTGCCCGAGCTCGATGAAGATAAAAAGTCACTGGTGGGGAAGCTTCTGGAGTGGCTACCCGATATATCCCAAAAAGAACTTGCTGAACTATTGGACATATCAGACCGCACACTCAGTCGCTGGCTAAAGGACAAAGGCGAACCTGGTAGTCGCCTGGTGCTGGTCGTGCGCTTGGTTAATACCTTAAGACACGCGTGGACACCAGAGGGTGTAGTTGCGTGGTTTCACAGGCGGCGGCAGGAGCTGAACAGCCTGACACCTTTAGACGCATTGGATAAAGAAGAGTACGAGAATACTTTATTGGCGGCAGCGCGAAGCGGCCGCGCAGGTCATGGCTCGTAAACGTACTCAAGTAACTGAAGTTAACGATGTCGCTTATCGGTACGCCAACTACGACTCTCCATTCTGGGTCCGGACGAGTTCAGAGCCGATGCGCTGGCATATTCCCGAAGATGGTCCGACACAATATTTGAGTCTCTCATCAGACGGCGCCTGGTCAGAGTTGATTCGCGCTGAGGAGCTCACCAGTGAAGATGAAATCACAATGGTGCGGATGAAATTTTGGCAAGTTCGTGTTTCTCAATCCAAGATTGTTGACTACAGCAACTTCGCAATTGCCGAAACTTGTGGTTTTTCTCCCGAGGCGTTGATCGACGATGACTACGAGCGTTGCCAACGTGAAGGGCGGCGGCTTCGTAATGAAGGATACAACGGAGTACTAGCTCCCTCTGCTGCATTACCTGGAGCAACTAATTTAACTCTTTTCGGTAAGCGAGTCCGTATAGCTTGGGACAACACTCCTCCCCTTTGCTCAACAGTCCCAGCCCAGGTTCTAGTGCGAGGCGCGCCACCACCGGGGCTTGTTAACAAGGTGAGGTTCAAGGGCCAAACTCATGACGATTATGAGGGCTATCTCAAAAGCCAAAAGGATTGAACTAGCACCAGGGTATGTTAGGTCACAGAATTCCATTTCTGTGACCTTGCTGCTCTATCTATTTCCTTTATTGATGCAGTTATCGGTAACAGGTAATTATGGAATTCTGTGACAGTTTCTGAGGGATGTTCTAGATACCGGCAAAAAAGGAGCGCATAATGTTTCTTATCGTGCGTTGGATCTTGTGGGCTTAAAAACGCCGATCAGGGAACTACTTATGAAACAGTTGGTCTTCTATCCAGCTAGGGCCACTCTCCTGCCCTTCGCGCAATGCGGAACTGAACTGTCCCGGCATCCGCGTCAGGATACTCTGACGGATCTACGAACTTGGCGTAGATCTGGGAACGCCTACGCATTCATCGCAATTCGCCTCTGACATCTTGGCGAGCATCAACAGCGGGCTCTCCATGAACAGCGGCGCAGTAGCCGGGCGCTGGCGCAGATTCATGTCGTGCTCGGGGGCATTGCAGCATGACGTTTGGTCCATCGCCACCACTGCCTAAACTAATGCAGATGTCACTACTGCGATCCGATAAAGAACTTATGCGATGGGCCAGACGGCACCTGGTCTACGAGGCGAGGATGCTGGTGAGCAGCGCGGTCGAGCTGTCCAAACACGGCATTCCCAACGCCGCGTCCAATGCTTTTCTTGAGTCGTTCCTGATACACGCCCGGTGCCTGCGGGACTTTCTCTGGGCTAAGCGCACGAAGCGTAATCCCGAAGACGCTTTTGCGTCAGACTTCTGCCGACCTGGCGAGTGGGAGCGAGAGCGAGGCGAAGTACCACCCGCACTGACCGAGGTAGGGAACCGCCAGCGCATGGGTCGGGAACTGGTCCACTTGACCTATCACCGTTCGGACGTACCGGCTGACGCTAAGCAATGGGCTTGCGGCGATGTGTGCTTTGAGATCATCGAGGCTCTAGACAGCTTTTCGCACCTTGCTCTCCCCGAGCGACTTGACATCGACACGAAACAGGCTCTCATGTATCCACAGTCGCACTTTCCGGGGGTCGGTCCGCCATCAGTGGTTTCAGATGAGTACTTCGAGAGTGATCAGATATGGGGGCTCGAAATGGGCAGCTAAAGCCGTTCGCTCCCGCGCGCAACCGGTATCGCAGGCGACGCTGGAGCGAACAGGCAAATCGCTCCCGTTTAGGACGAGAAGCGTGAAGCATGGGAAGCGGAAGTGGCGAATCGTGCGAGTTCACGATCCTCAATTACCAGCTGATCCGCGGCTTCGGTGCGTGGCTCGGTGAGCAGCGAACTGCCGCTAACGGTCAGGCGATCAGGTCGCTGGTTCAACCAACTAAGACAGCTTGAACCTGGGACCCCCAAGGTATTTGCTCGCGACAGGCCATTTCAACATGAAGGCCTCCATCGATATAGCGAGGTCCAGCATCGCTTCGTTAGCCACACGGGCGCTCTGATCAGCCAGCCCCTGAGCCTCCTCGTAGCTCGGATGTCCGATGTTTAGGCTCCGGCTCCGGCCTTCCCGCTTCCATGGCGAAGTTCGTGGTACGCCCTCTACTCCGTGAGTTTGCGGGCGCCAACGGTGGAAGTCCTCATTCCGTCGCTTCAAGAGATCCTGCCAACTCTTCTTTGACGCGAATCTGGCGACAGGCTTGACTAACTGGGCCAATTCCTGCACGTCACTGCACTGAGCCACAGCTTGAATCTTCTTGCACGTACCGACGTTCAAGGACACCCAGTCGTCGCGTTTTTGCGAGAAGGGGTCGAAAGTCGGCGACAAATGCGCATTCTCGAACCCGTTAATTAGCTCAGCCCTGAGATCTGGGTGGAGCGCTAGAGCTCGCACCGTGACGTTCGCAAGGGCATGCCCGGTGCCTAACACGAAAAGGCACTGGGTCTCCGCCATCGCCCGCATGGACATCTCGTGCTCCGGGTCAGGCTCAGCCTTCTCTCGAAACTCACGCCAGAGCGCGACCTCGACCGCCCCGGCATGAGCCAAACCGAGCTGCTCGCCGGCTGAAGCCATTTGGCCCGCCAGCTCGTATGCCCTCCCCTCACCCGCTCCCTGGACGGTCGCCCCCATCTCCCAGAAGACGGCTTTTCCTGCCGCCTGTTGCCAATCGTGGGCTTGTTCGACCACGCGATTGTGGTTTTCGTCATCCACCGATTTCGGCAGACGGTGTCTCGGAGCAACGGCGAGCCGCATCGGCGCCACACTCACGAGCACCCCCCGGCTTTCGCCCGACGAAGAACCATTCATCTTGCCCTACCTCCAGTCATATACCTGTGCCAAACCAGGTGGCGCGAGCTGTATGTCAATTCCACTCACGCCAGTGCAGCCAACTCTGATAGTACTCCTCGTCACCAGCCCAGTATCCACTTATCCGAGAGATCACACAGTAACACCAGCCGCGATAGCGACCTTCATGCTCGTTATGTTCGGCTCCACCAGTGACCCGCAGACCACCATTGTCGCGTTTTATCCAAGGCGGACATCCGCGCGAGACGCTCGCTGGTCGCGCAGAGCGGGAGCGAGAACAAACCGGTGGTTGGTACTCGTAATGAAGGGGTCCCCGGTTCGAATCCGGGCGTCGGCTTGGCGGCGAACCTTGGGGATCGGCCTGCTGGGTCAGCACGATCGACTGGCGGGCAACGGTCTGGGCAACCTCGCTCAATCCGAAACACGGCGACAGCACCTTTTATGAAGCCGCGAGCTCGCTCCATACGTCGGCAGCGTCGTCCGAATATGTCCTCAAGTGGAGGTCGACTTTGCTGGGCGCCACTAACGCCTCGGCGATCGACCGAAATTGAAATAGGAAGCAGACGGTGCGGCGAGGCAGAGTATCAACACGCTCAGGTCCTGTGTTGGATCGAACAAGGTTCGCGCATGGGCAGCCGAGAAGTTCGTCCACGACAGCCGGGTAATACTGTCGAACATACGAGGCGGACGCCGCATTAGCATCCATCTCTATCGGTTTGAAGCTGTAGAAGACTGCGCCGCCGGCCAACCCACCCACCTTTCGACTCAGAACAGGATCGATCAATTCTTGGTCGATCAGAAGAGCGGCATCTCCTCCCGGGGCCTCTGCCTGGCGGGCATGTTCCAATTCATGCCTTAGCATCGCCCCGAAGAGTGCCCTTGTGGCAAGAGGGCTTAGTCCCGGAGGGACTGCGTAGTCGAGATGGACTATGACTCTGTGACGATCGCGTAGCTCCGGTGAAATCGCTTCCGCGTACTGCTCAGCTGTCAGTGCGTACGGTGGGTCTGGGTCCTGCACGGGTCGAAAGTACATGGCGCCGCGATCCCTGATCTCCAGCGGCGTCTGGTGAGCGATCCAGAACGCGACTTGGTCTTTCGAGAAGCCTGCGTCGCTGATCGCTCGTTCCAACTCAGCTTGAAGGGACTGCCGCAAACCCTCCCTTTGGGTTTCTTGTTCGTCGGATGCACCGGTCACGTTGGGTTCTGTGCATTCACGGCGCTGACAGCTGAATCGAGTGTGCTATCGGCGTGAATTCCTTCATCAGCCGGTTATGAAGCAAGTAGACCTTGTCGCTGTCGAATTCGTGCGGCACGGCCTTCGCGTGAGCCTCAACGATGCGCCGGCACACATTGTCAGCAATCAACTCGGCCAACAGCACTCTGAATGGTGGGTTGTTCTGACCTGGATAGCCCTCTTCTCGCGGGCCCAAGTACCGTCGCACAGATTCGTGTTGTGTCGTGATCAGTAACTTGTTTGGCTCGCCGCCTCGGACATCCCAGACGGCCCGATAGTTCTCACCCAACGATTGCTCGGTTAGTTCGAACGCGAGATCTGTTCCTTGTTCGTCGCGCTCTACCACCTTCACCTTGCAATCCGCCTGACGGCCATCACACTCCGCAATCAGGCGCGTCTTGCCAAGCAACTTTTCACCCTCAATCACCACGGTGGCTTCTTGATAGGTGGTGCCCTCGACTGGCCCGAAGGAGGTTCGCTCTCTGAATTTCACCACGTTCGCATCGATCGATCGGACCTTCAGGGTTGGCGGCTCAGTTCCGTTGAAACGCCCCTGCACAACCAGCGTCCGCCGTCCGCCGTGCTTGACGGTGTATTGCTGTCGATGGAACGCGAAGTCATTCGATATCTCGATGTCTTCAGGCTCTGCGCTGACCACCTGCACCTCACAGAATACGGGGTTCTGGGAGCCGACTCGACACCAGACCTGAGCTCTTGAAAACACGGACACGCCCCGCAAGCTGAACGACGCTCGCATTACATCGTCCGCCCGAGGATCGTCGGCGAGACCGGTTGGCTCGCCGATAATTTCGAGTGATGATTGAGCAGCCTTGCTGAGGCCCACTGTAACTTCGTCATCCGAGCTTAGGTTGAGTTTCTTGCTCACATAGACCTGAAATGTCTTCGTATCCCCAACTGCGATCTGTGTGAACGCAGGTGCAATTCCCACGCCAATCTTGTGGAATGACTTCTTGCTGACAGTCTCACCTGGTCCGGCGGCCCCAAGGTCTTCCAGCTTCTTCCTCATGAACTTGCTCGCTTCATGCGCCAGTCGCCGCAATCGATCGGTTGTCTCCTTGCTCTCGACTTTGCGTTGCTCGCGCCGCTCTTTTTCCCTTTCGTCCTCGAATACTTTCTTGATGAGCTGAATAGGGATCTCGTAAAGCCGGGCTCTAAATGGGTGACCATCCGTAAGTCCGCCTCGCCGATTCGGGTCGAGAATCAGCAGTGGGTTCTCTGGCGGATGGTCTTCGTCGTTTTGTCGTCGTTCGTCCCACTCTTCAGCGACTTCATCGATTGCAGCGCATTCGATGCGGCCAAAGAAGCGCCCCGCAGCAGGGTCACGTTCCAATTCTGAGTCAAGAAACGAGCAGTCATGAATTCCACGACGTCCCTTGATGATGATTCCTGACCGTCGGAAGCGCTTGTCCGGAGGATCTTCGAGGTATGCAGCCGCCCGGTAGAGACGGAACCTGAACTTGCGGCCTGGATAGCCGGGAACTTCGGTCTCCACATCATGTACCAACTCGGCCGATGGTGGTTCCCATTGCGCAACATCCGAAGCTGAGTCCGACACTTTCACAAGCACCTTCGAGCCGCTCTCCGCAGACGTAATGTCTCTCAGCGCCCGATGCTGGGGCAACTCGCGGATGATGGTTTCAAGTCGTGGAACTTGGATTCGCGGCTCGGGCTCAACTCGGACCATCGTTCCATTGCCACGCTTGATACCAAGCCGGCGACGATCCTCCGTCGTTGCCAAGTCTCCGCCTTTTCTGCTCGCCTTGTACGGGATCAACTTGAATGACTTCGTGATTTCGGCCTTGCTGATTACGCCATCGACAATCGTCTCGACAGTCACGTGCCCCAACGCTGCACAGTCTTTTAGGCCTCGCGCCATGAATCCTCGTTCGCCTGAAAGGCTGGTCTTGTCTCCTGGCTGCTCGATCTTGCGGTCGAGATCTTTGAAGCCTGCGGCGCGGTCTCGAACGGTGAGGACGGAACATTTTCCTTTGCGTTTCGGTTCGACCTCCAAGAGGATCGGGCCGCCGTCCCGCGAGATCTTGCCATCCACGAAAAGCTGGTGGTAGCTGTCATCCGCGTTCGTCACGAGTTCGACGACGGCGTCCCAGAAATCCTGGATCGATTGCTGCGCTGTCATCTGCCCGAATCTGCGCGTTGGTTTGATGTCGCGTGGGGCAGCCGCCTTCATGAAGCACCTCCAGGGGAGAGAACGAGGCTTGCGTAGGTTTCTTCGCAAGCGTCCATGAACGAAGTTAGATCGGAATCACTCAGTAGGCGAACCTGCGCCTTAAGAGCTTCGAACTTGTCGCGGAGTACTTCGTTGCCAGCGTCCGGGCTGCACTCCACAAGGTCGGCCAAGGCGTACACATCATCTGGGACACGACCATCGGCCTCGTACGCGTTGAATAGCGGGCTTCGCATTACGCGCTTGCGTAGATCACGTGCTCGCCCCTTCTTGATGTTCGATTGAGGCGCACCAAGCTCGCTTTCAATCCGAGTTTGGTTTTCCATCAACCAGTCAATGCCGTTGGATGTGACCTGCCAGAAATCAGTGCGTTTGGTCTTCCCGCGTTGCGACGCCCCGACTCCTTTGACCAGCCGTCTGTCAGCCTTCTCCGCGTCGGTCAGCGACACACGGACCTTGTCCTTGTCGATGAGGTTCGCGAACTTGTCGAGATCCCAACGGAAAGCTCCAGGGGCAAGTTCGGACGCTCGTTCGGCAATTTCCTCGAGGTGAATAGTGCGTTCGACACCGCCGAGCTGCGCCAGGGCAATTGTGACGACTTCAAGGTTGGTCAGCTGGTTGTCACCCATCACGACTTACCCTTCGACACTTGTGCTCGCCCTTCGTCCGTGATCTC
Organism: uncultured Thermoleophilia bacterium; assembly: GCA_963710065.1. GTDB lineage: Bacteria > Actinomycetota > Thermoleophilia > Solirubrobacterales > CAVPYU01 > CAVPYU01. The sequence goes on from CAVPYU010000005.1 coordinate 220,843, forward strand.
CCACATTCCACGCGGTGAACCCTTGACTAGCCAGCTTCTCTGGACCAAACGCAGACGCGCGAACTGAACGCGGTTCTTCCATCGCGGTCCGCCAGCTTCAATCTCTTGGCGATCTAGGTCGGTGAGTTGATCATCAACAATCCGGCCGACCTCCGCCACGACTTCGCTAGTCGGCGCCCGCCCGTCGCGCTGTGCCAGCACCTCAAGAATAGGAAGTTCGTAGGCCTCGCCCGGCAAAAGACTGCCTTTCGGTGCCCTCGTTCGCTTGCTCCGTGGTCGTTTACCTCGAGCCTTCGTGGATCGACTGCGCCTCTCGGCAGCTCCATTCGACGATGCCGTGTCAGATCCGACCTCGTCCAAGCCAAGGAGGCGCCGTATCACGCTGTTCGGAGTGTCAATAAATGGCTCTGCTTGGCTCTTCAGCTCGTCCAGAACCTCGTTGTCGATGTCAATTTCTGGCATTCTCGCTCTCACAAGGTAGTTTACAAAGTACTTTAGACTCAACAACTTACCTTGTAATGTCGGAATGTCAAGCCCGAGATTGTGGTCTCGTCAGTATCTCCGACCCCACGGAACGACCTTGGGCTGGCCTCTTCGCCCCCCAGGCGGCCCCCGGCACAGCTGCCCAGCCAGAGGAACAGACTGGAGTGGCGCTCCCCCTTTCGCGTGAAAGCAGGAGCGTAGACGACGCTGTATCAGCAGGCCAACCACTGTTGCCTGGGACGAAACAGGAACGGGTCCACGATAGCCGCGCAGTCTCGCATGCAAGCCTACATAATCCTTATTATCGTGCGTAGCATATGAGCGCATTATTGGTGCCCTGACACATCTCATACTTTTAATCACATGCGGGCATGTTGCAGGGACAACATCCAAACGATCGGTCTTTACCTGGTCTCTGGCCAACACTAAGAGAGACTCTAGACTTGTGTGCTTGGCAATCGTTTCGTAGTCGCGGTCGACAGCGAACACTTTGGCGTCGTTTTCTATGCAGATCGCCGCTATGCGGCAATCAACTAGTGAGGCAACTGTCTGACCCGCCTGGCGACACTCTCTATATATCGCGGAAGCATGCTCGAACGTCTGCAGGCCGGATGCATGTAGAAGCGTGCACCGATATAGAAGTCGACGGAGCTCGTCGGCATGCTGATCGTCTCGTGCCCCTGCCAGGACTTCCATGACTACTGGCTCTGTTGTTGCGAACTCATCTCCAGCTTTGATGAACTTCGTCAACTGCTTATCCGCTTTACTGCCTTGGGTGTATACATGTGTATTTCCGTCACGTGAGCTTTTTATTCGTCGGCGGGCAATAGCTTGAATGCGCCTGCTCCCTTGAGTGGTCTCAGCATCCTGAAGTGGCGTTCATCGAATGTTGCTATCGACTTGGTGCTTATTCGTGCAGCCAGCACGACCAGTGAGGCGTCGGTAAGGCTTACCCCTGAATCTGTGTACTTGTTTACGACATCGATCGACTCTCTTACGGCTGTGGGCCACCATTCAATCAAGTACGCACCTGCTGCCAGGTCGTTCCTGTAGGCCTTCAACGCGTCGGTGCCTGCACGTGCGCGGGCCAGGTGGTCTGCCTCTGCCACGACTAAAGGAGTCGTAGCCAACTCATCATCCATCTCCTTATACCATGAGACCGCCTCTCCGTGCCGCTGGTCCGCACTGTCCATCAGCGCGTATATCACCGATGTGTCGATGACTATCAAGCTGACCCGAACTTCGACTCTTCTAGCTGTTTATCCACATTATCGGCGACGTTTCCAGGACCTTTCCCTACGCCGATAGCAGAAATGCGTACACGTGGCTCCTCTGAGACCGCTCGCTTGAGCGAGGCCCTGATCACCTCCGCTTTTGTCTTGCCACTCGCCGAAGCAAGCCTAGACAGGGCGATGTCGATCTCAGGCTCCAAATAGATGCTTGTTTTCTTCATAAGTATATGGTACCACCTACGGTATAGGGTAGGCATACAATTCTCACGCATCGTAACCGTTCACCCCCTACCATGATCGATGGAATCTGGGCTTGAGCGTGTACGGAACTAAGCGAAAGCCCAAGTTGTATGGCTGATTTGACATAAAACCCAGGCCAGCCGGCGGCGTGTACGCCGGCTGGAGAGCTGAAACGTTGATTATGAGATATGGCTTGAACGCTTACCACGCATCGCATTCAATTCCTCAGATCGGCTTCCTACATTCAATCCGCCACGGGACTTAACTTGTAGTATCAACGGCATAGATCTCTTTTAACATTCGATTCAAGCAACACTAAAAAGGCGGAGGGAGAACGTTGATGCAGCTCGGGATGGTAGGTCTGGGCCGAATGGGATCGAACATGGTCCAACGGTTGATGAACGATGGACACGAGTGTGTCGTTTACGACTTAAGCCCGGAGGCGGTTGACGAGCTGTCAAGTAAAGGTGCTGTCGGAGCCTCGTCTTTCGACGACTTGATCTCCAAGCTGAGCAAACCCCGAGCTGTTTGGATGATGGTGCCAGCCGCTGTGGTCGAGGAGACTGTAAGCGAGCTCTCTGAGCGCATGGATTCTGGTGACATCCTGATAGATGGCGGTAACTCGTACTACATAGACGATATGCGGCGTTCAGGGACCCTTAGACCGAAAGGGATCCACTACATCGACTGTGGCACCAGCGGAGGCGTCTGGGGCCTTGAGAGAGGCTTCACAGAGATGATCGGTGGAGATGAGGAGGTGGTTAGACACCTCGACCCCATATTCTCCTCACTGGCGCCTGGAGTGGGCGATGTCGAGCGAACAGAGGGCCGCGATGGCCCTCCGAGCACAGCTGAGCAGGGATACCTGCACTGCGGGCCGAGCGGTGCCGGCCACTTTGTCAAGATGGTCCACAACGGCATCGAGTACGGGTTAATGGCCGCCTACGCCGAAGGTCTGAATGTCTTGCGCGGCGCAAACGTTGGAAGCGAAGATCGGGAAGCAGACGCTGAGACCACCCCCCTACGCAATCCCGAGCACTACCGGTTCGATTTCGACACCACCGACATCGCCGAGGTTTGGCGACGTGGAAGTGTTATCGCGTCTTGGCTTTTGGACTTGATTGCTATCGCGTTGAAGAGGGACCCGGATCTCAAGAATTTTGACGGCCGGGTTTCCGACTCCGGCGAAGGCCGCTGGACGAACTTGGCCGCAATCGACGAGGGCGTCCCTGCGCACGTTCTATCCGCTGCGTTATTTGACCGTTTCAACTCACGCGGTGAAGCTGACTTTGCAGATAAGCTTCTCTCGGCGATGCGTTACGAGTTTGGAGGGCATGAGGAGAAGTAGGACTTCTATCGATGCCACTCCCCCACTCCGTCAAAAGATAAAAGCAAAAGGACCCTGCTCAGTAAGGGCCCTAGAAACCAGCCTGCCGTTTTATCAGTTGGCCCAGAAAGTCGGCCAACGGAAGCTTTGGTGGGTCATGAATAACGGGCATCTTATTACAGCACGTCGCACTAGAATGCCTGAGCTATGCGATTGGGCATAATTCCAGAAGACCTTAGGGAACGTGTAGCTCTGTTTGCCAACATAGCTCCGATCCCGGTTGCCGAGACATTCATGGGAATTGCGATGGCACAGACGATCAGTTCAGCGATCAGACTTGGTGTCATCGATGCATTAGAGAACTGCACACTTACGTCTTCCGAGATGGCAGAGACGCTCAACCTCAATGTAGACGGGACAGAGTCACTACTTATGGCCCTCTGGTCACTTGGGTACGTAGAAAAGAAGGAAGACCGTTTCGAGTTGACCGAGATGTCAACGCGATTCCTTCTAAGAGACTCACCCGACTCTGTTGCAACGTACTCCGGTCATCTGAACGTCGATATGTGGGGGTGGCTGGAGCAGACAGAGGACGTACTGCGCTCTAGTAATCCGGTTGAGATCCACTCCGTCGATGCCGACGATCCTTCTGGGAACGCTACATGCGTTCCCTTTTCGAGGTTTCGCGGTTCGGTGCAGATGAGGTTGCTCTTAGATTGCGCCTCTCGGAAAACGACAGGTGGATGGTCGATCTAGCGGGAGGTCACGGTGGCTATTCCTGCGCTTTGGTCAAACGGTATCCACAGCTCAGATCCACCGTCGTCGATCTCGAAGGTGCAGCAAAAATAGGCAGAAAACTGGTCGACGAGGTCGGCTTCTCGGACCGCATCGACTATCGCGTGGCAGACATCCTCAAGGGCGATCTGGGGACCGACTACGACCTTGCTTGCCTCTTTCACATCCTGCACCACTTCACACCTGAAGAGTCCCTGTCTGTCTTAAAGCGTGCTCGCACATCTTTGAGCAAGGGTGGCAAGGTCGCCGTGCTGGAACAAGTTCTCTCTGAAAACGGCAAGCGTCCCGACCAGCTCGGCGCTCTTACCGGGCTGCTTTTCTTCGTTACCAGTGGCGCCCGTACCTACTCATCTGGCGAGATCGAGGGCTGGCTCAAAGAGGCAGGATACGAAAAGGTGAGAAAGCGTCCCCTGAGCAGATTCCCAGGCATGGCCCTCATCACTGCCATCGCTTCGTAGGCAAATCACGCATCGTGTGAAACGTCCTGGCTTTGTAACGAAAGGGATTGGTACGCCCGTCGGCAAGGGCGAGCTAAGGAGATTATGTGTCGCAGTCCCACTAAGCAGCAAAAAGCAGAAGCTGTTCGTTCATAGATGCCGAGAGCTCAGACCGGTATCGGTCAAGTACGGCTACGCTGAAATTCTCGCAACTGATCTCGCTGCGAACAGATCCTTTGCGATACTGCTCTATGTGCTTGGCCTCGTGTGCGGCGAGCTTTACAAGCCACTCTCTCCAGTCGTTGCATGTAAAGAATGGAAAGCGGTTGCGTGGCCCGACCTCTCCTGGGGATTTGAAGTGGTAGTTGACCGGGCCAATCGGCCACTCCTCCGATCTTTTTCCGAGGCGCAATGTGATCAGATACTTTGCTGACGGCGGCGCGTTGCTTATTTCCGGAATGCCCTCGTACGCACTTCCACCAAGATTTCCGTTCTTGACGTTTATGCACGTGCCTGATAGGTCAACCTCTTCCGTTGCAAACTGGATGAGGTCTGCCACCTCGTCGTCTCCATACCGGCTGAAGTTCTGAATCCACATCTACTTACATTGCCTATCGCATGAGACGGAAAAGCCTGAACGATTACATGTTGAAGGCTATTCCGGCACGGTGCACATGGCCGAAGGGACCACGATCTGTGCCTTTACCGGAAGTGGCTCAACCAGCTCTTGGAACTCATTGAAAGTGCATGCTCTCCTTGTCGACAGCATGCCGTCGTGCCTGGTGTCTGATCCCATTCGCAAAAAACTAGAGGCTGCCCCCCACCCCAGATATCCGAAAAGGCTGAGTCTTATATCGAAGATATATGCAGACCGACATACTCTGCCGATCTCCGCCACCATGCGGTCCCTAACGTGATACGGCAGGTGATGCATCATGAGAGTTGTCGTGGCTAGGTCGAAAGTCTGGTCTTCATAAGGTAGATCGGTTGCGTCTGCCTCAACGATCTCAGCCCTCTCCCCCATTCTCTCTCTTGCCATATCAACATACGCCGAGTGCAGATCGATTCCGACAAGCTCTACCGCTATTCCCTCTCGGTCAAAATGCGTGGCGACCGCATCCAGAAGGCCTGCCGGACCGGTGCCGATGTCCAGGATTCGCAGAGGCCTTGGTTTGCCGAGAGCTTTCCAGTGATCGGCCACACGCCGAACGTGGAATCTGTACCAGCCTACCAGCCGATTCCACCGGTCAAGGTCGGCGAGTATCCGCTGCCCACGCCTGCTTACGCCCTCTCTGTCAAGTATCTCTTCGCTATCGGTTCGCATCCAGTACATCGGCTTCGTATTTCTTAGTTTTTATCTGTCGACTACCTTTGAGCCGACATCAGCTCCCACTCTCCGGGAACCCCTTTTAGCTCGTGCACGCTTCGGCTTTCGAACCCGATCTTCGATCCGGCAACCAAGTCTGTCACCGTTCGCGTAGATAGAACCTCGTTCGGTTCTGCCTTTGACATGACCCTCGCCGCGATATGCACTGCGACGCCACCAACGTCTCCATCCATCAACTCGCACTCTCCAGTATGCAGCCCAGTTCGCACTTCGACTCCATTCTGCTTCACTGCCTCTGAAATCGACAGGCCACAACGAATTCCTCTGGCGGGGATGTCGAAGGTTGCAAGCATGCCGTCGCCGATCGTCTTTACTTCTTTGCCGCCAAAACGGCTTAGCTCGGTGCGAACTATCGAATAGTGGTTCTCCAGGAGGTCCCGCCAGCGCCTATCCCCCATCTCCGCAGCGGACTCCGTCGATCCCACAATATCGGTGAACATCACTGTTGCGAGAACTCGGTCAGATTCTGAAACCTGCCGTGCGCCGGTAAGAAACTCCTCTATCTCACCCAGGGCTGCATCGTCATCGTAACCAAAGAGCAGCATGTCGGATCCAGGGAATTCGACGTATTTTGCATCAGGGATGCGTTCGGCAGCGTACTTCGCATGACCGGTGTCCACCGCTTCGCTATCTGGTCGGTGGATCACCAATGTCGGCGCCTGTATCAGCGGAAGCACCTCACGTACATCCATCTCACCGTTTACTTCCAACATCGCACGAAACTCAGTTGGGCTTGCGGTAAGTCGCTGCATCTTCCCTGCCCACCTTATGAACCTCTCATCATCTGCCGCGCTGGGTGCGAACCTGCCGAAAAGCAAGCCGTTTCCCCAGTTTTCTGTGGCGAGGTCAACGAATGCATCGCGCTCCTCGGCGCTGTGTGCCCACGGATAGTCCGGGGCCTTGACCATTCGAGTGATCGGAGAGACTAAAACGGCGGCCGTGACCTGTTCCGGATGAGTCGCAGCGTAGAGCACTGCCAATGCTGCGCTTTCGATATGTCCAAGAAAGGCGGCACGATCCATATCCGCTGCCTTCATCACTTCATGTATGTCCTCGAGTTGGGACTCAAGGGTCGGCGGACCTCCTGAGCGCGAGGAGAGGCCCGTTCCGCGACGATCGAAGAGAACAAACCTTGAAAATGAGGCCAACCGATCCAGTCCGCGTGCAAGTGAAGGCTCTCCCCATAACTCTTCAATCTGAGTCATCCACGGCGTCACAAAGACCAGATCGGTGTCACCGTCGCCGACCACCTGATATGCGATGTCGGCGTCGCCGCTGCGTGCGTACTGTGTGGTGGGATTCATTACATAGGCACGATACCCAATGGATAAAGCGTTTACGTGCCAAATCGCACATTTAAAAGATCGAATGTCACCTTGCGCACAGCAAATACATTTTCGCAACTTGCGTATTTCTGTACTTGTCATACCCTTAGGCTTCAAGGTTGATATATGCACGCTAATGGACGTGATCCTGCAAGATCTTTCGTATTGCAGCTGCCACGAGTTATGGCAGCTGTATTCTTTGCATCGCTTTTCCTGAGTGTGTCTGCTCACGCCGCTCAGCTGTCGGGCACTGTCGCCAGCTCTACCGGGTCACCTATCAACCAGGCCTCAGTGATAGCCTGCGATACCTCGGTGTCACTCTGTGGAGCAGGGATCGCATCGACCATCACTGACGCTCAGGGAGGATTCTCACTAACCACGGGCGCAGGTACGTACACGGTCTATGCGTATGCAGCTGGCTATCTTGGCAGGTTCTACGGTGATGCAACATGGAACTTCCCGCTTGTGCCTTCAAGCGCAACGGCTGTGACCGTTGAAAGCGACGACCAAGATGTCGGCCAGATAGATCTAGACGTAGGCGACGGGTCATCAAGATTCTGTTCCAAGCCAAGACAGGGACTTTCTATCCTGACCAAGTTAGAGGTACTCAGACCGGACGAAAGCTCATTTACGGACCTGCCGATCGACGGTGCTACCGGTGCACAGATCGGTTGCCGAGTCACTGACACAAGTAACGGCCAGCGTGTCGAGTTGCACCTTGCGGACGGTACGACCGAACTTTCGAGCGTCCTTCCCCCCGCCACTCGTGTGAAGTTCACATTCTCCGCACCTGAGGGCAAAGAGCCACATATCTTGCTGGTTATCGGTGGCATCGATCAGGGTGTCTCGTACCAAGGCAACCTCCACACGATTGAGCTGAAAACAGCGGAGCAGATCTCGGGCATTCTTCCCGGCATCCTTCCCTCGCGACTTGCCTTTACATCATTTGAAAAACCCGACAAGCTTCTAGATCTCGGCGGCGATCCGTTCAAAGGGCTGGTCATAGCTACAAACGGCCAGTTCAAAGAGGACCCCTACATCAAGGACAAGAAGGAGCCAAAGTTCAGCCAGAACCTCGAGATCGAAGGATCGACGCTCTTTGCCGCAGACAAAGGACGTTCTCAAGTCCTAATACCGCAAGCGCTTCTCGACTGGTGGCAAGCGCCTTACAGTCAGTATCTAACGTACCTGAACAAATCCACCAGCCCACTAAGCAACGTCTCTGCTCAGAAGGTCGCAAACGGTGCACTCCTTGAGGCAGGATTTACATTCACCAGTGAAACGACGCTGAGTTGGCGCATACCGGCTGAGTATCTGCAAAAGCGGCCGTCCGTCAAGCAGAAGAGCTTCAGGCCGAACTGCGTAGTGCTACACGATGCTGAGTTGCCGTGGACTTCTCTGAGTAAGAGTCGGATGACAAGAGTTAAAATCAACTGTCGCAAGCGCAGCATCCTCCGCGCTTGGCTGCTCGGCCCAGCCAAGAAGCAGATCGCATATCTCGGTGCCCGAAACACCAGGGGACGAACAACCAAAACCCACAGGTGGCGCCTGCCTAAAAATCTACGAAGTGATCACTACACGCTCAAAGTCAGGGCCGCACGCGCTAAGAAAAAGAAGGCCGAGATCAGTTTCGTTCCAGTAAGGAAGGGAGTGCCGACGATCTACCGTGGACATCGCAGCGGCAGGACCAAGCACGGATCGTCACGCGCAAACCGGATCAATGGAAGCTCGCTTAACGATCGGCTCTTCGGCTACGCGGATAACGACAACCTGAGAGGCAGAAGAGGCAACGATCTACTCCAGGGAGGCCCGGGGTCCGACAACCTTTGGGCCGGATCCGGGCTCGACATATTGATCGGCGGACCTGGAAACGACGTCCTGCGCGGCAACTCCGGTAACGATCTCTTGATTGCGGGCTCAGGCGAGGACCGCATCTACGGCGGTACCGGCAACGACATGATCAGGGCCGGATCGGACAACGACCAGATAAACCCGGGTAATGGTGACGACTTCGTTCAGGCATCAAATGGCGATGATGTGATTAGAGAAGCGTTCGGCAACGACCGCCTAAGTGGCGGAGATGGCATGGACCGGATCCTAGGCCGTCGTGGCAGCGATCACATCACCGGTGGAGAAGGCAACGACCGTCTATATGGAGGGCCGGGCCGTGACTCGATCAACGGTGGTCCCGGTGACGATCTGGTCCGTGGCCAAAGAAGCCCGGACATACTGAACGGTGGATCGGGCAACGACAGCCTCCACGGTGGGGCAAATCCTGACTACATATCCGGAGGGACAGGCGACGACCGGATACACCCCGACGGGGACAACGATACTGTCGATGCAGGCGCAGGCGACGACTATATCGACTCCGCCGACCACCTTAAGGAAGATATCGATTGTGGGCCGGGCAAGGACACGATACGCATGTATCGATACAAGTCTGCCCTGCCTGGCTCTTACACAAACGAAGACAAGATCAAGCGGTGCGAGAACAAGGTCTACGTTCCCTACTCAGACGACACAGTTCCCGACGATCCCTCCGAGGCTGGAAACGTGATCAGCGGCACCAAGAAAGCGACACTCTTAAGGGCACGGCTGGCCCAGACACGATTCTCGGTCGGGACGGAAACGATGTCATCTTCGGCAAACTGGGTAACGACGTGCTCGAGGGTGAGAAAGGCAACGACCGAATTCGTGGCGGTGCTGGAGACGACACGATGTCGGGCAGAAGCGGTCATGACTGGATGTGGGGCAGCTCAGGTAACGACATCATCAATGGCGATCGCGGCAACGACCATCTATACGGTGGCTCTGGTAACGACACTATTCGCGGCGGCTTCGGCAAAGACGTCATCCGTGCCGGGAATGGCAACGACCGGATCGTTACCGTCGGGCCCAAAAAAGAGATCGATCGAATCAGTTGCGGCCGTGGCAAAGACGTAGTCCACGCAAACCGACGAGATAGAGTTACAAAAAGCTGCGAAAAGGTTATCCGGCGCTGACTACTTGCCGACCAAGTAGCCGACCACACCGGTCGATCCGAATCCCAGACGTCTCTTCAAGCCGGCGCTCAGGTCGAAAGTTCTTCCTGAATGGAACGGGCCTCTGTCCTTTACGGAGGCCTCGACGACCTTTCCGCCTAAGTAGAACTTGACCTTCGTACCGCACGGGAGTGTCCTGTGTGCGACGTGCACGGAGCCTGGGGTCATCGTCTGTCCACATGCGGTCCGGCTGCCGTAGAAACCGGGCCCGTAGTAGGAAGCGTTCGCCCCTTCGAAGACATTTATCTTTATCGTATGAGATGCTGCAACTGCAGCCTCGTCTCCTTCTACATGGAGGCGGAGCTTCTTTGCCCCAGATCTCTTCGCAATCCACGAGATTTTGAATTTTCCTCCCGAGGTTGTACGAGCGCTGCCGATCTTGTGAAGTTGTCCTTTGGCCTTGGCCGCCAAAGAGACCCTCCTGCCGGCCGTCCCCGGGCGAACACTGCCCTTAAGCGTCACACGCTTTCCAACCCATGCATTCAGTCGACTGTTCGCGCTGCCAAGCGATGCTCGTACATTTATCTGTCGCTCGTAGAGCGCCCCCCTTTCTCTGACCTTATTCGCACCCTTGACGTGCGTCTAAGTCTAAGAGAGGTCACGTACGTTGAGTCACCTGTTGCTACGAAGTCGGCAACGTTTACCCACTGACTGCCGACCAAGCGTTCCAAGTGCAGCGTCTCGCCATCTAGCTCTGCCGGGGTCTTCCCAACTATCTTGACCGGTTGGTCGTAGGTTGCGACACGAACGGTCGATGCAACGGATGTGAAACCTCCTGAGAGGTCGTGTGAATTTTTATCATTTTCTTTATCTAGGATCGCGCCAAAGGCGTTAACCGACCCTGCAAATACCAGTGCTGCAAATACACCAGCAAGCAGTGCCGAACCGACCCTATAGGTCGGAGACTGCATGTCATGACTCCTCTATTTTGCGCCGACGGAGTTAGCTGTCGGGCTCGCGCATACAAACTGCGCTACGGCCGCGGTAATCGACCGATTCGCCCCGGTCGACCGATCTTTCATCTTCATCGGATGCCTCTACGCGCCCGATTGTAAAATCGATCGATATTGGGTCCCCCGCTCGCGGTCGCACAGATGCGATAGCGACTAGGCGCCTAGCTTCAACTAGCAGTCGAAGATATCAAACGAGAAGGTCTTGAATGGCTAAGTGTGATTGAAGTCACTCAATTCAGCTCAAAATGGCCGGAAATAGCGTGAAAGTTAGTGCTATATGACACTTAGTTCTATAGAATCGGGTAATTATCGGCTATTTGCTCAACCGTGCTCTGCCAAATATCCGTGAACTCTCACTACTTCGAGAGCTGATCACAATGCCGACCCGTTGCAGGATGCCTGGGGCGACACGAACGGTGGCGGTCGTCTGCCCCTTTCTTGGTGGTGCGGTATAGACGACTCCATCTCTTCCTCCCACAACCAGATATATTCGCGGACGCGGTCCTCGCCAACTAACCCTGATACTCATCGTTCCCGGACTGTCTGTTTTCAGAACGTAGTAGTGAGTTGCAAGACCCTCCAGACGTTCACGACGGTCGAGTACGAACGTGCCGTTCTTGTATCTCTCCGAACGTTCGGTAAACCGCTTGGTTCGTTTCAGCTTCACGACTCGCTCAGACGTCTCGGGCTCGGCGTCGGCTCCAAAGTGATCTGACGTCTCCAGATACGCATCGAGAGCAAATCCTGAGAAAAGATCTCCAAGACTGTCACCTCTTCGTTTCAGGATCTTGTCGATAGTTTCAGTTCCAAACCTGTCGCTGCCAGTACCAACTCGCCGCCCCATCTTGTGAAGCCTGGTGAAGACCGACTTAATCGCCTCTTCGCCGTGGCAATCGAAAATTCTCTGCCAGTACGGCCAGCCACCGTATATCGTCCCTTCTATTGCTGCATCCTCGCCTATCACGGGTAGAGACATGGTCGCATACAGATCTTCAAGCGCTTTTTCTGCTTCCCTGTCGTTTTCTGAGAGAGTCGTCTCCATCCAAGTCGCGCTGCTTTCGGCAATCCAAATAAGGCCCTCTCGATCGATCATGTGCTCGTTCATGCCAATCTGAATTGAGTGAAAGAACTCGTGGGTTACCGTTTGACGCAGAGCGTCTTTTGTCGCGACTCCACCGGTGTCATCGACGGGTAGGTCGTTATCGATAATCAGAAACGAAGCCCTGGAGATTGGCATTTTGTTTGGAACGGTGGCTCCGAAAGCCCCGTCGGAGGTTAGGTCGGCGAGGTAGATGTCATAGCGATCGTCGCCGCCCATGTTCTGATCTCCTGGTGGCGCCGGCCAGCCACGCTCCACCACCTGCTTCTGCCAGGCATACTCCGCCTCAGCGGCGGTCTCTTCGACAAAGTCGCGTACACCGTTTCCATTTGTGTCAACTCTGATCGGTGCGTGCCGTGTCGTAGTCACATAGTGGATTAGGAAATGCTCGCTCGCATAGGGTTTTGCCTCTTTCGTCGTATACCCAACTTCGCTCGCTCTTCTAGAGTCCTTCTTTGTGGGTCTGGCCAAGACCCTCTTTGCCTCATGTCGTTGCTTTCCGCTCATCTTCGACCACTGAGCGCTCACTGAGAATATGTTTCTCGTCAGTGCCCAGCGCTTCGAGCTTTTATCTACAGTCTTGCCTGTAATGCGAGTTAGGTGCCCGCCCAAGGAGCGCTTTTGTGCATCTGCTTTTTCAGCGAATCCAAATGAGATAAAGACGAGGATCGCTCCGAGCATGTAGAGGCACAGTCTGAACGACCGTTCCATCTCAAAATTATTATGCAGAGTCTTTCTAACCATGCCTTCCTTAGCTCATCTTCCTCTCAAGTAGTAAGAAACACTTGACACAAACTGATTTTACGCGATTATGTTGTATTAATTATGCCCCAGGACAGGCTCAACCCGCAAGACACTTCTTTTCTCTATTTAGAGAAAGGGCCGGTACACATGCATGTTGGGTCCACTCTGATCTTCGAGGGCCCACCTCCAAGCTACGAGGAGCTTCTCAACCACGTCGATACAAGACTCGATCTGGTGCCCAGGTTCAGACAGAAGCTGGTCAATGTTCCGTTTGGTCAAGGAAGGCCCGTCTGGGTCGACGACCCGCATCTCAATATCGGCTATCACGTTCGCGCGTCTGCGCTTCCACCTCCGGGGTCGGAGATGGAACTGAAGCGACTTGCAGGTCGCATAATGTCGCAACGCCTAGACCGCAGCAAACCTCTTTGGGAGATTCTGCTGGTTCAGGGACTGGAGGACGACCGATTTGCTCTCGTCTGCAAGACCCACCACTGCCTTGTAGACGGAGTTTCAGGCATGGATATAACGACCGTTCTGTTCGACACAGCGCGTGAACCGGCAACACCTCCCGCGCTAGGTACAACTTGGCAACCGCGGCCAGAACCCAGCCGTGCTCAGCTTCTGGCCGATGCAATGCTGGAAAAGGCGACCAAGCCGACTGAGGCTCTCAGGTCGATCAAAGCCGTCATCCGCACGCCGAGTCGAATTGCAAGATCTCTGCTAGAAGACGTGTCAGGGATAGGAGCACTCGCATGGGCAGGGTTAAACCCAGCACCTAAGTCACCGTTAAACGAGGAGATCGGGCATCACAGGCGTCTCGCTTGGGTAAGGGCCGACCTCGACGAGTTCAAGGAGATTAAAAACTCGCTTGGTGGAACCGTCAACGATGTCGTACTTTCAGTCGTGACCGGGGCTCTGCGCAAGTTCCTTCCAACCAGAGGAGTCTTGACCGAAGGCTTGGAGTTGAAAGCGATGGTCCCGGTAAGCGTCCGAACCGATATCGACGAGGGCTCACTTGGCAACAAGGTGAGCGCAGTCCTTGCGCCCCTTCCAGTCTATGCAGAGGACCCAATCGACAGGCTTCTTATCGTAAGTGAGGCGATGGCAGATGTTAAAGAGAGCAAGCAAGCACTCGGAGCCCAGGTTATTACAGAGTTGAGCGGTTTCGCACCCGGGACGATCATGAGCCAGGCAGCCAGGCTGAGCGCGCACCAGAGGTTCTCAACCTTGTGATAACCAATGTGCCCGGACCTCAGTTCCCGCTATACGTACTTGGCCGCGAGCTGGAAGACGTGTTCCCTATGGTGCCAATGGCGCAAAATCAGATTCTTGGAATAGCGGTTCTAAGCTATAACGGGGCGTTCTTCTTCGGACTTGTGGGCGACTACGACAAGCTTCCTGAACTCGACGAGTTTTCCGAGTACATCCACGAATCGATCGTCGACCTACTTGCACTGGCCCGACGAAGGAAGTTGTGCCTGTTTAGGGCAAGTTCAGCCGCTGAAAGTAACATTGGGTCGATATGAATGGTGGTAAATCAACGCTGCGAGTTGCCCTCTGTCAGATAGATACTTCTGTCGGTGACATCGAAAGGAACGGCGCCAAGATGATCGACTACCTCTCCAAGGCCGGCGATTGCGAAGCCGATCTTGTGCTCTTTCCCGAGTTGGCGATCAGTCGGGTACCCACCCGAAGACCTTCTTCTGAAAAACCACTTTATTGAAGACTGTCGATCGCAGATAGGTCAGATATCCAGTGCCGTGACAGATGCGGCTGTAATCGCCGGATACCCTGAGCTAGACAGTGAAACGGGTAGGGTCTATAACTCCCTCGCAGTGCTCAATGACAGTCGTGTCGTTGGAAGCTATCGCAAGGTCCTGCTTCCGAACTACGGAGTTTTCGACGAGCGAAGGTATTTTGAGCCAGGAGATTGTGGCGCCACGATAAACCTCGGCCCTTTACGGATAGGTCTAAGTATCTGCGAGGATGTCTGGCATTTCGGTCGCCCGGTGGAGGATGAAGTGAGCAAGGGCGCCATGGTTGTTGTCAATATCTCGGCCTCACCCTACCACCAGGGTAAGGGCCTGGAGCGACAAAAGTTGCTTTCAAATCGTGCAAAACAGTACGGCTGCTACATACTTTTTTGCAATGCGGTTGGCGGCCAAGATGAGCTCGTCTTCGACGGTCACAGTCTTGTAATAGATCCTACGGGAAGTGTTTTGATTCACGGAAGGCAGTTCGAGGAAGATCTGATCGTCACCGATCTCTCGATCGTCGGAGGCAGCCGAACTTCAGTCGAGGGCACTGCAGACTCATCCGATACATTCAGAGTCCAATCTGTCGCTGACCTTGGCCTGGTTCAGCGTGAACGTAGTGCAGCAGCTAAAAGAGGATCGTTTACCGCGCTCGGAGCCGAGGATGAGGTCTACATGGCTCTGCTCGTCGGCACACGTGACTACGTTGAAAAGAACGGCTTCGATCACGTTGTCATAGGCCTTTCAGGCGGGATTGACTCGTCCTTGGTCGCATGCGTAGCAGCCGATGCGTTGGGATCGAAGCGCGTTACCGGTGTGGTCATGCCATCGCCTTACTCCTCATCTGAGACACAGTCTGATGCACGACGGCTGACCTCAACGCTTGGTATCCAGTTAATCGATCTTTCTATCGAACGTGCCATGGATGCTTACCGAGAAATTCTCGGCGATGTATTTGCAAACTCGGAGCCAGACGTCACCGAAGAAAACATCCAGGCGCGTATCCGCGGCAATCTACTGATGGCACTTTCAAACAAGTTCGGATGGCTGGTATTGACGACCGGCAACAAGAGTGAGTTCTCAGTCGGATATGCAACTCTGTACGGGGACATGGCCGGGGGATATGCGGTGTTGAAGGACGTCCCCAAGACGCTTGTCTACGACCTTAGCCGCCTCAGAAACAGTAAGGAAGACAGTCCTATTCCCGGTTCTGTAATCACCAGACCTCCGTCTGCCGAGCTTCGCCCAGACCAGACTGATGAAGACTCGCTTCCTCCGTACCAAATGCTCGACCCGATTCTCGAGGCGTACGTAGAGCTGGACGAGAGTGCGGACCAACTAGTTGAAAAGGGCTTCGACCGTGAAACGGTTGAGCGGATTATCGGACTGGTCGATGCATCCGAGTACAAGCGACGCCAGGCGCCTCCTGGTATAAAGATCCGTCCCAAGGCGTTTGGCAGAGATCGTCGACTACCGATTACGAGTCTCTACCACGGTTGATGCTGAGCCCTCTGCTATCCGTGCATCAGTCGTGCGAGGTTTACTTGGGAGTCAGTACCAGCAGTAGCCCGCCATCGTCGTCGTAGGCGGGGAAAATGTCCGCGACGACCGTCGCCGGAAGGTCGCCCTCGGCCTGAAGATTTGCGGGCTTTTCAAGCACTCGTACCCCCCACTCCAAGACCCTGCCTACGTAGTCCTCGCCACCTTCAAAGTTGAGCTCGAGAACCTCCGCAATCGGTCTACCGATCACTTTCTCATCCTTCAGTCCTGTCAACTCAAAACTTCCGCGCCCGCAGTCGATTATCCTGCCCTGCTGGTCGGCTGTGAAGAAAGCAGCGTTCGGTGCTGGGTAGTAGTCGTCCAGCAATTCAAATATGAATCCGAAGCCACACTTTCTACATCCTCTCGGTTGCTGAGAGAAGCCTGCAGTCCTGCTTTTCTCATGCGTTCTGTCGCCGCAGCTTGGACAGATGAAGTAAGGCACTAACTTGCTTCCAGGTCGCTTCCCAGGGCCTCGTTTGCAGGGACTATCTGCCCTATGGCCCGAGTTGCAACCTTGATCGTTACTCCCTTGGCGATCTCAAGCTCTACCTTCTCTCCGTCGTGCGCCTTCACCTTGCCGAAAACCCCGCCGACAGTTACTACTTCGTCACCGGCCTTCATATCTGAGAGCATCCTCTCTTGCGCACGAGCCCTTCTTCTCTGCGGCATTATCAGCAACAGATACAGAAGAACCCCGAAGAAGAGGATGTATGCGAGCAGAAGTGTGATATTCATGATGGATGAGACTAGCCAAGACGCGTCCCACTTCTATCAGTTACCGTTGACAAAACATCAGCAAACATCAGTTACCTGAATTAGCTGATATCGGCCAGTCGCAGATTGCTCGGCAACGGTCCCGGTATTACGCCTTTGAGACAACCGGGTACGCGCTTCACAGGCCGCTGCTCCCCGAAGAGAGTCTGACGCAGGCCTCCACGCGCTGGTTTGTGTGTCCCCGCCACTCGGGTCCACGAGTTTCTTAAGGTTAACTGCCGCGTTTAAGTCCCGGTCTATGACAAAGCCACAGACCTCACAGCAGTATGTGCGCTCAGCAAGAGACAGCTTGGCTTTTACTGTCCCACAACCAGAGCACATCTTCGAAGAAGGGAAAAATGGATCGGCTTCGACAAGCGTACCACCTCGCCAGTCGAGCTTATAGTCAAGCATCCTGCCCATATCTGCCATACCTGCATCTGAGATGGCCTGAGCCAAACAGTGGTTTCGCACCATGCCGGCGACATTTAAACTCTCGATTACAATGGTGCCATAATTGGCAGCAAGTTCGGTTGTTGCCTTGTGTAGGCAGTCGCGCCGCAGGTTACGAACACGAGCTTGGAGCCTACGCAGCTTGCGCTCTGTGTCTCTCATGCGCTTTGATTGCTTGATCGGGTGCTTACCTCGTATGATGCGTCCTTCCTCGTCGTAACAGTCACAGTTGTTGGCGCGTCTTTGGCGGTCGAGCTTTTTCTGTACGCGCCGGAGCTTTGTCTGACCCTTCTTTAGCGCCCTCGGGTTGTCGTATGTATCGCCTTCGGAGCTTACCGCGAGTTTGGTTATCCCTCGATCAAGCCCGGCGACGGTGTCTGGCCGGGAGGCCGGGGCGTCCCGGCGCTTGACCTCACAGGTGAAAGAACAGAACCAGCGGTTACCTTCATGCGAGAGCGTTGCGGTCAGGATTCGCGCATCCCCTCGGTCTATCAACTGGCTGAGCTTTGTAGTGGGCTCGTGGACACGGATCTTCCCTATTCTGGGCAGCTTGATGCGAGTGCGGCCCGCTATACCGATAGCGCCAGTCGTGAATCGGCAGGCCTCTCTGCATCTTCCCCTACGCTTGAAGCGTGGGAACCCCACTCGTGGGCCTGACCGTTTCCCTTTGCGCGAATCGGAAAACGCTTTAAGAGCCCGGGCCAGCCCGTCGAGGCCTGACGAGTATGCCTCTTTGGAGTTTTCTGCCCACCAGGGAGCGATCTCGGCCTTCTGTTTGTTCCACTCACGTCTCAGCGCCGGCAGGGTCCAAGGGACTTCTACATTCGGGTCTTCCTTGCGAGCTTCGAGGTGCTTCTTTACGAGGTCAAGGGCGAAGTTGTAGGCGAAGCGAGACGCGCCGCAGTGGGCGCGTAATCTGCGCTCTATGCTCGGCGAAGGGTCAAGGGCGTAGCGATAGGCCTGCTTTGTCATTCGACCTCCTTGGCCGAACGTAGTGCCGCCTCAGCTCGCCTCTTGGCTGACCGCCGACCGTATAGACGTGCGCAAAGGCTTGTGAGTACCTCTGTCATATCACGGACGAGATCATCATCTACTTCGTTTTCCTCAATCACCACGAGCTTGCGTCCTTGAGCCGCGAGAGCGGCCTCGACGTACTCGCATCCGAAGCGTGCAAGACGATCTCGGTGCTCGACCACAATCACGGAGATCGAGTCATCTTGCAAGAGACGCTTCAATTTACGCCTGGAGCCGCTCAGGCCGGAGCCGACTTCGGTAACGGTGCGAGTCACTCTCATTGCCTGCCCCGTGGCCCACGCCGCAAGACGCCCGACTTGGCGGTCTAAGTCTTCGCGCTGGTCTCCGGACGAAACCCGTGCGTAGAGCGCTACGCCCATGGCGGTCGTCCCTCTTTCTTGAACAAGGATTGTGCCGGTCGGTGTTTGGCTGGCCGCAACCGGAAGGTTTCCCTCCTTCCACCACTTCCATGCTGTCTGGTAGTGGATGCCTTGGCTGGCCGCCCACTCTGAAAGCTTCATAAAACAAGAATAGACACCGACACGGACAGATAAACGATGAGAGATTAGTTAGCTGATTTCAGCCCCTCTATGCCATTCAGCGCTTGTTGACTGTCTAGAAGAGCTCGTTCTGTTCTTCTGAAAGATTTCTTGGTATTTCGATATCCAAGTGCTCGTATGCACGCGCCGTAGCTTCCCTGCCGCGCGGTGTTCTTTTTATCAGGCCGCTCTGCAGAAGATAGGGCTCGTACACGTCCTCGATCGTGTCCTCCTCTTCGCCGACTGCAACCGAAAGTGTTGATAATCCGACCGGGCCGCCGTCGAACTTCTCGACTATCAATGAAAGAAGCTGACGGTCGAGTTTGTCGAGTCCCGCATGGTCTACCTCCAACAGGTCCAGCGCTTCCTTGGCAATCTGTGTGGTAATCGAACCTTGGTGTCGCACCTGCGCGAAGTCCCTCGTTCTGCGTAAAAGCCGGTTAGCCACACGGGGCGTACCTCTCGACCTACTCGCGATCGCTTCCGTGCCATCTTTATCGATCTCCACTTCGATTATTTTTGCCGATCTCCTCACAATCTTGGCAAGGTCGTCATCGCCGTAGTGGTCTAGCCTGTGATAGACACCGAAACGGTCCCTCAGTGGTGTCGTAAGTAGCCCCGTTCGTGTTGTCGCTCCTATCAGCGTGAAGGGAGGCAGGTCCAGCGTAACCGTACGTGCACCCGCTCCTTGGCCCAGCACAATCGGTAGTCGTCCATCTTCAAGCGCCGGATACAGAGTCTCTTCTATAGCCCTGGCCATCCTGTGTATCTCGTCTATAAAAAATACCGATCCTGGCTCTAGCGAAGTAAGAAAGGAAGCGATGTCGCCCTTTCTCTCCAGTGCTGGACCTGCCGTATGGACAAACGGCACATCCAGCTCATTGGCGATGATCATCGCCAGTGACGTCTTCCCCAATCCCGGTGGTCCCGCCAGAAGCACATGATCAAGAGGTTCATTGCGTCGCTTTGCGGCTTCGATGAACACGTTCATCTGATCTTTGCACTGGTCCTGACCGACAAACTCTTTAAGCGTCTTTGGCCTCAGCGTTTGTTCAAGTTCCTCTTCTTCTGGAGTCACTGACGGCGTCTGTATTCGATGTTCTTCGGTTGTCTCTGCCACTCTTCTAGCCCTTCGCTGTCTTGGCGGTCAATGCGCTTGAGATTATCTCCTCTGCCGTCTCGGCACCGCTCGCAACACCGTCAAGCATCAACTGTGCCTCTACCAGCGTGTACCCAAGCTCCACCAGCCCGTCCCTTGCCATCATTCTTTCATCTTGGGGAAGCGAGCCATCGGAGGATCCTTCGTCCGGCAGTCGTCCGGCTACCTTGTCCCTAAGCTCAACGATGATGCGATCTGCGGTTTTCCGCCCCACTCCTGATACGGACTTAAACAGCTTCGCATCGCCTGACGCTATCGCTCTGAACAGATCCCTAGGTGGCATCTGTGAAAGTACGGACACGGCGACTTTTGGGCCTACTCCAGCCACTGACAGAAGCATGAGGAAGAGCTCTCTCTCCTCTTCTGAGGCAAATCCGTACAGATTGAACGCGTCTTCCTTGGCCACCAAGTGCGTCTGCAGCTGTGTCTCCTTGCCTACTCCAGGCACAGTTTTAAGCGCTTGGCTCGAAACGTCCAGTCTGTAACCGACACCGCCACACTCTACGACAACGTGGTCCGGCCTCCGAACCAATACCTTTCCTTTTATCGATGCAATCATCGCCCAGCCTCCACCGTTTCTCCTATTTTCGCGTATGCGTCGGCTATACCGGATCTGTTGCACTCGCAGATCGCAACTGCAAGCGCGTCTGCAGCGTGATCCGGTCGCGGCAGCCTGTCGAGCGATAGCAGGCTTTTGACCATTCTCTGCACCTGAGCCTTCTCCGCATTCCCAGAGCCGCAAACACCTTTTTTTATCGCCTGTGGCGTATATGTTTGAGTTGGTAATCCCGCTTGCCCAGCCGCCAAGATCACCACGCCACTCGCCCTACCTACCGCAAACGCTGTCTCGACGTTTGCACTGAAAAATATATCCTCTAGCGCTACTGCCTCAGGACGATGTCGATAGATCAGAGAACACACACTTTCGTGTATCTCGGAAAGCCTCTCAGCGACCGGTTTTCCGGCAACCGTCGAGATAACGCCACCATCTAGCGCCTCAAGCCTCCCGCTGTTACGGCTCACCACTCCAAACCCGGTCGATGCCATGCCGGGATCTATTCCCAATACCTTCATTTAGAAGGAATTCTGCGAAACGGTTCGGATGCCTTTTTGCTTATGGCGTCTTTACTGGCCAGCCAGCGCTGCTTCAAGCTCATCCGCTGCCATATCGAAGTTCGCATGCACCTTGCTCACATCATCGTGCTCTTCGAGAGCGTCCATCAACTTCAGCAGCCGCTTTGCATCTTCGCCTGTTACCTCAACAGTAGTGGTCGGCTCCATGCTCATGTCGGACGATTCGACTTCCACGCCAGCTTTGTCGAGCACCTCTCTCACAGCGCTCAAATTTGCGGGGTCACAGGTGATCCTGTATGAGCCTTCATCCAGCTCTACGTCCTCTACTCCCGCATCGATGGCCTCGATCAGGTCGTCCTCGCCGTACCGACCAGCGTCCACCATGACCACACCCTTGTTTTCAAAGATCCAACTTACGGAGCCGGGCTCGCCGAGGCTGCAATCAAATCTAGAAAATATGTGCTTGGTCTCTGCCGAAGTCCTGTTCTTGTTGTCTGTTAGGGCATCGACCAGCAGTGCCACGCCTCCCGGACCGTATCCCTCGTAGCTTGTCGCCTCTATGACGGTTGCGTCTTCTCCCTCACCGGTACCTCTGGATATCGCCCGCTCGATGTTCTTGTTCGGCATCTGCGCATCCTTGGCCTTCTGGATCGCGTTTGCCAGGGCAGGATTGCCATCGGGGTCTCCGCCACCTTCGCTGGCTGCAACCGTAATCGCCCGCCCAAGCTTCGTGAATGCCTTACCGCGCTTTGCATCGGCAGCAGATTTCTTGTGCTTGATCGAGGACCATTTTGAGTGACCCGACATGCCTTTATTCTACGCTCTTATCACCTTCTCTCGCGACCCTGCCATCGCGAGAAAGTATGCGTGTAGTCGCAGATCGCCCGTCAGTTCCGGATGAAATGCACAGACCAGCACGTTCTGTGAGCGCGCAACAACAGGAATATTCTCGTGGGTCGCAAGAACATCTACCCCTTCCCCTACCTCGTCTATCCTCGGCGCCCTGATAAATACGGCCGGGAACAGTTCGTCTCCTAGGCCATCTATCCCTACCTCGCACTCGAAGCTTGCGATTTGACGTCCGTACGCGTTCCTAGTTGCCGAGATATCGATCAGGTCCATATGGCAACTATCTAGGACTATCAACCCTGCGCAGGTGCCGAACACCGTCTTCCCGGACTGCACAAACTCGATGATCGGCTTCTCTAGTCCGTACTTCTCTATGCCCATAGAGATTGTCGTCGACTCTCCACCGGGCAAAATCAATCCGTCCACCTGACCGAGATCATCGGCCGATCTTACTTCGATGCTCTCAACCCCGAGCTTTGACAACGAGCCCCGGTGTGCTTCGAACCCTCCTTGGACCGCCAATACACCGATTTTCATACGATCTGTGAGCCTGTCGATCTGTTCTGAGAGTGGCTACCAGCCACGGTTCTGGATGAGCCCTTGCTCACCAAGCTCTTCAATCTCAATTCCCGCCATAGCTTCGCCCAAACCTGCAGATGCCTCAGCAACTGCATCTGGGTCTTGGTAGTTTGTCGCCGCCTCCACGATCGCAAGCGCACGCGCCTTTGGTTCTTCGCTTTTAAATATCCCCGATCCAACAAAAACTCCCTCTGCGCCAAGCTGCATCATCAATGCGGTGTCTGCGGGCGTTGCGATGCCACCGGCTGAGAAGTTTACGACCGGCAGTTTCCCTCTCTCAGCCACATCGCGAATCAGCTCTAGGGGTGCTTTTAGTTCCTTGGCGATTTTCGGCAGTTCAGACTCATCGGAAGCAGCCACCATTGCCACCTCTCTCGTAATCTTGCGCATATGCCGCACCGCTTCAACTACGTTTCCTGTCCCTGCTTCTCCCTTGGTCCGGATCATCGCCGCACCCTCGCCTATTCTGCGCAGTGCCTCACCGAGATTTATAGCTCCACAAACGAACGGAACCTTGAACTTGGTTTTATCAATATGGTTTTCCTCGTCGGCAGGCGTGAGTACTTCCGATTCGTCTATGTAGTCCACCTCAAGTGACTCCAACACCTGTGCCTCTACAAAGTGACCGATGCGTGCTTTTGCCATCACCGGGATAGTGACAGCCTCCTGAATCTCACCGATGATCTTCGGGTCCGACATCCTCGCAACACCGCCATCTTCCCGAATGTCCGCCGGAACGCGCTCCAACGCCATCACTGCACATGCGCCCGCCTCTTCCGCGATGCGTGCCTGCTCGGCATTTACAACGTCCATTATCACCCCGCCCTTGAGCATCTCTGCAAGACCGGCCTTAACCTTGAATGTCGCGACTTCCTTCATCTTTCGGGAAGTTTACACCTGCGATGCCGCGACTTATCTAGCGAAAGGCACTCTATTTGAGCTTGATGGCCTTTATTCGATCGTCAAACGCTTTTGTGTCCTGCGTATAGACGCAGTAAGCAAGCGCCTGGATGA
Source organism: uncultured Thermoleophilia bacterium (assembly GCA_963710065.1). GTDB lineage: Bacteria > Actinomycetota > Thermoleophilia > Solirubrobacterales > CAVPYU01 > CAVPYU01. The sequence continues at coordinate 244,639 of CAVPYU010000005.1, forward strand.
AGCTGATCAGAGCTGTGTGTGATCGAACATAAGACGGGCTGTTGCTCGAATAGTAAAAGCTAATGTTGGCGAACTTTGACGCATTTGAAAGCGAAGCATCTGCGACCGCGACCGATACCCCTTTTCTGTGCCGCGCAAGTTTTAAGGCCCTGACCAACAGTGGATCTGGTCTTCCGGCAACAAGTCCGATGACCAGTGTTCGTGCATCTATACGAGAAAGTTTGGTGAGAGCATCTTGACTCGGCGACGAGACAACGTCCACGTGAAGGTCGAGCAGCCCCAGCAGGTAACGCAGGTATCCGCCGAAAAACGCCATCTGATCGAGTGCGATTACAATCACGCGGTCGGCCTTGACTATCGCCTGCGAAGTCGCATTAAGCTTTTCTGCAGAGACCTTTGTCGCTGTTTCCTCAACGCTGACGTGATCGGTCATCATCGCCGCCTCGAACTCTGACTGATCGAGGCTAAACAGGGCTGCGTCGCTTCCATTGCCATTTTTTGACTCGCTGCGAGCTTTGCGTCGATACTCCTCCCTCGCAGCATGCTGCAGCTCAGGAAAGCCGTCAAAGCCAAGGTTTTGTGAGAAGCGCACTACGGTTGAGCTTGAAGTCGAAACTCTTCTGGCAAGCTCCTCGGCCGTCTGGAAGGCAACATCCTCTAGATGGTCAACTATGTACTGGGCTACCTCACGTTGAGACTTCGAAAGCGAGTCTATTCGACCACTTACGAACTTCGAAAGCGATGAACCTTTAGGCAACGGTGATGTCTGCTTCATGCCATGATTGTTCGACAAATCCACAACGCTCCCTTCCCAATCGTTGCCTCATTTGGCAACTCAGCAAGACGAAGGCTCCAAGAACTTCAGGTGGTCCATGACCTCGATACGGAGTGAGTTCTAGATCGGCTGCTTCAGTGGCCTGATCAGGATCTCGTTTACATCGACGTGTGGGGGCTGCTCCATTGCGAACAAGATCGTCCGTGCAACATCGACGTCTTGCAGCGCCTCCTTCGGCTTGGACTCGAAGAATGGAGTATCCACCATCCCTGGCTCAATAACCGAAACCTTCAGCTCTTTGTCGAACACTTCCTGGCGCAAAGCCTCTCCCATCGCGGTAACCGACCACTTGGTCGCTGAGTAGAGCGAACCGGGTAGCGCTCTTCTACCGGCAACCGATCCGAGCAACAACATATGGCCTTTGTTGCGGTCTAAAAAGTGGGGCAACACCGCACGAATCGAAAGCGCAACACCGAGAACGTTTGTATCTATCATCGCCTTCCAGTGCTCGACCGACTCCTCTAGAAAGCCCCTCTTAGCGCCTATGCCGGCGTTAGCAAGCGCCACATCGATACGCCCGAATGCGTCAAGTGCGACAGAGACAAGGTTCTGTTGATCTTCCCAACTCGTCACGTCGCATTCGACAGGGATGGCACGATCCCGACCACCAAGCTCAGCGCTCAACTCCTCTAATCTATCTTTTGAGCGAGCCGCCAGGACCAGGCGATAGCCCTTCTCGGCAGCCATTCTCGACGTCGCTGCCCCGATACCACTGCTTGCACCTGTTATTAACAGAACTGGATCTTCAGCCATGCGTTATTAGTAGCAGAAACAACGCTTTCCAATGGTGTAGTGCTCCTGCTGTGGGAGGTATTAACCAGTCTTTATTTGATCTTGTCGAGCGACTTCTCCAGGTTCAGTCGACCCTCTTTATAGACCTTGTTATCGAACGCCGGCAGCTTGTCCACCTTATCCCGCAGTGCCGAGCGTATCTCCGTATGGCTCGCTTTCGAGTTTCTTGCTCGCAGCATCGCAGCTGCACCGGCCACAAACGGCGCTGCCATAGATGTGCCGCTTAACGATGCGTACGCCCCGCCCATATAGGTAGAGACTATGTTCTCGCCTGGGGCTGCCATGTCGACGGACGTCCCGCCGTAGTTTGAAAACGAAGCAAGACCGTCCGTTTGTGTTGATGCAGCGACAACCAGGATATTGCTGTCCTTGTAGCTAGCCGGGTACATCGGCGTCTTGTCGATGTTTGCACTGTCGTTTCCAGCGGCCGCAACAATTAGAGATCCTTTGCTCTTTGCTTTTTTCACCGCCTCCTCAAGAGACTTCGAGTTTGTTGAAGACCCGAACGAGGCGTTAATTATCTTCGCCCCCTTGTTAACCGCGTATTCGATCGCATCTATTGCGCCGGATGTCGTTCCTACGCCCCATCTGTTCATGAACTTCACGCTCATGATCGTGCCCGACCAGCAGACGCCGGTAACGCCGGAGGCGTTGTTTCCCTTGCTGCCAACGATGCCTGCGACATGGGTTCCGTGGCCGTTATCGTCTTCGCCGGATCCGCGTCCGTCGACGAGATCGACACCGTAGTAGTCGTCTACATAGCCGTTCTTGTCGTCGTCTTTGCCGTTGTTTGCAGTCTCGTTCTTGTTCTTCCACAGATTGTCCTTGAGATCCGCGTGCGTTGTATCTACGCCTGTATCCAGCACCGCAACCTTGGCGCAACTGGTCTTTGTATCCCAGGCCTGATCCGCACTAATATTTACGGATCCTGTCGGAGTCAGACCGTACTGGTAACCGAAGAATGTGTCGTTAGGTACTTTGAACGCAGATATGTAGGCATCGCGCTCAACGACATCAACATCGGAAAAACGCCTTAGGCGCTTGCGCATGTTGTCCAGCTTTATGCCCTTCTTCGGCTTTACCAGGCCACCTCTGATGGCGCCGAACTTTCTCTTTCGCTCACCACTTACGAGCGCGATAATCCTCTTTTGACGGGCAGATGAGACACCAGATCTGAACTTCACTAGCAGCTGATCCGACACATACTTGGGACCGTCGTATTTCGGCACTGGGTTCGGCACCTGGAAATCCGGATTTGACGCAGGATCTCCTGCATACGCTGCCACCGGTATCACCATCGATACGCATGCCGCAATTGCTGCAGCAGCCACCGTCTGCTTCATTTTCACGTTCGATCTTGTCATCTGTATCTATTCGTACAACAAGCACGGGACGTAAAAGTTTTCAAATTCCTGCCAATATCGCTAGGCGCATCGCTTTTCAGGCAAAACCGAACCGTAGCCTCAAGAGACGCGATTTCCTGAAAACCGAGTCACTTCAAGTCCCGTCTGATACGGGTCTTGCTCGGTGCTAGGCTGTAGCCGAGCCACTGCTAAAGGGCCGGTAGCTCAGTTGGTTAGAGCAGCGGACTCATAATCCGCCGGTCGTAGGTTCGAGTCCTACCCGGCCCACTGATAAAATCCCTGTAAAGCGGCACTTTCTGGATGGTGCCAATAGTTACTAACTGGCTTGTGGGGCAACCTTTGGGGCAACCTTTTATCTCGCCAGGGATCGCAAGCTGAGCACTCACGCCGCCGCCCGCAAGCCAGAGGCCACCTCGGCCACCCATGCGGACACCTCAGTTCGTGGCTCTCCTTCGACTTTGAAGCGGCGAATATCCGCCAGATGGACAACCTGCCGATCATCGGCATACAGGTAGCCCGAAAGCGCATCGAGCAACAACTTCATGTAGTTATCTAGATCGCCGACTCGCGCCTTCGCCACGTAAAAACGCGCAGATAAGGCAACCGGCAAGTCACCGAAGGCCGGGCGGCCTGACGCCATCCATGCCCTCTGGATCGTCTCAGCGTGTCGGACCTGACGCGCAGGGGTGTAGCGGCGCTTTCCGCGTTGACCTGCGCGCGCCCACGCAACGGGTTCACCGGGGATGAGAAGCAGAAGGCGGGCGGCGAGAATCTTCCACCCGCCTTCAGACGGCGACAGTCGCCATCCTGTCTGAGGAGAAACTGGGTTCAAGTGCGGCCGCCTTGCGTCTGAGATCGGCGGCCTGACGATCGAGATCGGCTGCCTCGTTTCTTATCTGTTGTGTCTTTGGGGTGGGGTTTATCGTGACGTAATCGCTGGCGACGCCGCCCCTTAGCACGACACCCCCGGCGCGTTGGTCCTGCGGAGCGGGAGTATAGGTGCAACCCTCGAAGTCGGTCAGTTCCTTTAGTAGCATATCGGTCTGCGACTGGCGCTTGTCTGCGTCACGGCGGAGCTTCTTTGCCTTGCTACTGAGGTCGTCCGCCTCGGCCAGGATAAATCCCCGTTGTGCCTCGGTGAGTCCCGCCTCGGCTGCTCGAACGGCCTCCCCGGCGGCGGCGGCCCGGCCGCGAAGATCGGAGAGACTACGCGAGGCACTGTCGAGGTCGCCGGTCTCGACCGCCACGCTGCCGAGGTTTTTTTCGGCTTTAGTCAACTCGCTGGATAATGTCTCAGCTTTGGCCCGCCACTCTTTCAAGCGGGCCTCGGCATTCGTTACCGCCGCCCGTGCCTTATCCATCTTCCGGCTCATATGATGCCCTCACGATCTAGTTGATTCAATGCCTCGCGCAAGCTCTTTCCTTTGGCCAGCAGCGCGCGCAGGCGTCGGCGCTGACGCTTCGACATGGATCGAGGCGGGATAGCCTCGTGCAGAAATCTGCGGCGGCTAAGGTTTTCGCGCTTGTCCGAAGCACCCTCCGACACCGGCCGAAGCCCGAGTCTTTCTTCCTGGGCGTGCTTGGCGTCAACTACTTCGTGCAAATAGTCTGCGGCCTCGCGCTCGCGCTTCTCACGGGTCGCATCGAGGCGGTTCTGCCACACTCGGCGCTCGGCTCGCTCTTTTACCTCCCGGCGCCGGGCGGCCTCTTGGTTTTCGCGTACAGCGTCCCTGTGTAGCTCCTCTAACGGATCGGTTTCAAGACGCGGGCCGTCACGTCCCATGGTCGCGGCCAGGGCGGCCGCAGGCGACATCCCGAGCCGGCTAAAGCTCTCATACAACCCTCGCTCGGGAGAGGCAAGCTCGGCGGCGCGCCTAGCGGCCTGTTCGTCTCGCCGCGTCATGCCGCCTTCCGTTCTGTGGCCAGCGCGGCTACGGCTGCGCCTTCGAGTCGCCAATCACGGCCCGAGCGCTTTCCGGGTATGTCGCCGCGGGCGGCTAGCGTGCGGACACGCCGCGAGGACACACCAAGAATGTTGGCTGCCTGGCTTGTCGTAATACTTTCCATCGCCTGAGAGCTTGACAGCTCTCCCTCTTTCGGAACCTGCTCGGGTCCGCGTGCGGAAGCGGCGCGCGCCAAGTGTTCTTTGGCGTCGCTTCGCCACCGGGCGGCCTCGATGTGGATAGCATCGATGGCGAGGCGCGCAAGATCGCGCCAGCGGTTGTCGTATCCCTTGTCGGCCAGGTCGTCGGCAACCTTGCGCGGATCGAGCACGCGAGCCAGGGCGTACGCGGCGGGTCCAGAGATCATGGCCCCTTGGACGTGAGGAGGCTTCATATCGTCGGTCCTATGTGCGGCGGGGGCTCGTCGCCTTCATGGTCCGGGTACCAGAAGCCGGGCCGGGGCGCCGCTTTTGTCCGGGTTCGCTCGTGGGGGCTTTCGGGACGTTTTCAGAATTGAAAACATCGCCTACATCTGGGACAGCTTCGCTCGTGTTCTGCTCTGCCTCGGATGGCTCGGGCTCTACGTCTACCACGTTCTCTGTCTCGGCATCGTCGGGACGCGGCGGCGGAAGCGCCTTCGGCTTGAATTCGGAAAGCCCGCCGATCCGGCCCTTGGTCGATGAGCTGGTCTCGGAGCGCGCCCGCTCGGCATCGGGAGCAGGGCCTTCCAACGGCTCACCGGCGACGGCCTGGCGTAAGTAATGGGCTGCCACGCGCCGAGCGGATTCGCTGAAGGAAAACCCCATGTCGGCGAAGGTGCGCGCGAGCACATCAACGATCAACCGCCCTTTGTCCTCACTTAAGCGAACAGCGCGCCGGTCGGCCTCGGCCGTCGCAAGTTCCAGCACGCCTGACTTGTCGGTCAGTATCGCCATCGTCAGCGCTGCGCGTTGCGCGTCGCCCATCTTCCCGGCCCTGAGAAGTTCGCGGACGCGTTTTAGAGCAGTCCGAGCGGTTTCCCAGGCCTCCCACGCCCCTTCGCGCTTCGCTTCTGCCCAGTCGACGGGAGTGATTCCCTGGGGCGGCCCGGTCTGGCCCGCCCTGTACCGCCAGGTTCGGAGTGTGGCGTGATTTATGTTCAGCCTTCGAGCGGCCTCAGCTGGGCCTACCTTGTCGGCAAGTTGCAACGCCCTTTCCTTCAGTGGATGTTTCGCGGTGTTTTTCATAGTTTGACCTTCGGACATGGTGTCCGCGTGTCACCTCGCAAGCCCGTTCCCAGAGCGGGTTCTAAAGGACTGGGGCAACCTTGGGGCAACCTAACACCGCGTTCTTTTGTTGTTTTTTCGGGAAACACGCTACACCCGCTTCCCGCCGCCGTTTTCAAGCCACACATCCAGATCGGATTGCTTCGCTATTAGCGCCGATCCGTCATGGCTGACAGGGATCTGAGGCGGCGCATGAGCAGACAGGGCGTAGACACGAGAAGTGGGTGCTCCGATGTAGTCCGCGATCTGTCTAGCCCCACGAAACCAGCGGTCAGTTCCGGTACGGCTGTTGCGCTCAGCTACGATCTGAGCCGCTCGCTGAGCGACCCGCTCCACCAATTCGTCCGGAACAACGAGCGTCAAGGTCTCATCGTTCATCATGGGCGCCCTTTGCATAGGTGGACCGGCCATCGTCAAGGCGTCGGGCGATAGCCTGCGCGAACTGTTGGAAGCTGTCAGGCATCGTGGGCCTCCAGGTGCGACCGCCGAGAATCACGCTCACGCCCTCCAAACCCCCTAAAGGGGGTTTTGGGGGCTAGGTGAGCGCCCCGTGATATGCCGTGATAGGTGCGTGATGCTTTGGAATGCGGGTTCGTGATTGGCCGTGATGCTGCCATGTAGCTATCACGCTCGCTATCACGCTCTATCACGCTACATTTGTTACAAGCCGTCATCATGCCCTCGCAGCCGGCCGATAAAGTGCCGGAGACTTCGGTGTTGATCCCTCAACTTTGACTGCATGTCCTCGGCTGACAAGATCGGTCAGCTTCCGGCGTGCTTTCTCTACCTGATTTCGGTCAGGGTCGCCGCTCCCGTACATATGTTGGGCTGCTTCGACGACAGCGAGTCCGCCGTTTGTCGCCTCTTGCACTAGCTCGTAGAGATCGACGGTTTCGTGAAGGCTCGTAACACCGCGCTCGTGATCGTGGAATAGGGTTAGCGGCCCGACTTCGGCGGCTGGTTGTTTTAGGTGGTGAAGCTCGACGATTGGGTCGCCGGGATCGCCCCATAAAAGGACAACCGATCCAGCCCCCGCTGTGAGCCATGTCGAACCGAAAACGTCGGCTAGCTTGTTAGGGCGGCGGTTTTCCCCCTGAGCCTTGCGTTGATGGTGAAGCGTTACAACTTCCACCCCGGCACCTACAAGCTGTTGTACAGCGAGGTTGATCTTGCTACCCACTTCATCGCGCGATAGCTCCGCGGCTAGGTCTTTGAGGCTGTCGATCACGACGGTGCCGACGTTCGGGAAGCTCTTGACAAAGTGAGTAAGCGCCAGTGGATCTGTGGTCACGTCAAACGGGATCGGCCCCGCCCATGTGTGAAGCCACTCCAGCGCATTACGATCCTTCTCAGTGACCATGCGCCGAAAGCTTCGAGCTATTTGTGACGGTCGGTCCAATGCCATGTAAAGAATTTTGCGGGGGTCCACCGCCACCGGCAACCCGAGCAGGTCACCGTCATGTGCGCCGTGCCTTCGGAGGGCGTACTGCCCAGCAAGTGTTGTCTTACCGACTCCAGCGGGCCCGACTATGAGAAGCGGCTCGCGCTCCGCGTGGAGGACCTCCGCGCCCGTGCCCCAGACTGCCGGGACGTGCTCGGGCGCATCAAGTATGAAGCGAGCGCCGTCGACGGCTCGGGGGTCATCTCGCCAGCCAGCCCCGGCCTGTTGTTTGCTTTCTTTCGATGCGTCGCTGAGTTCTGCCTCGGCGGATTTGAGGCGCTCGGAGTCGCCGCGCTCGATAGCAGATTGGATTTCCTGAGCCGCTGTGTGCTTTCGTCGGAGTATTGCGTTGTCCCGCACGATCTTCGCGTAATGAAGTGCGTTTGAAGCTGCCGGTACGGTGGAGGCAAGCGAGTGTACGTAATCTCTGCCGCCAGCCTCGTTGAGTTCGCCTTTCTGGTTTAGATGCTCCGAGGTGGTTAAGGAATCGACGGATTCTTTCTTTTCGTGAAGGCTTGCAATCGCTCGGAAGATGATCCTATGCTGCTCACGGTAGAAGTCACTCGCCGAGAGCCCAACGTTTGCTATCACCGGCTCGGTTGCTGTAGATGCAACCAGCATCGCTCCGAGCACAGATTTCTCGGCTTCTAGGTTCTGTGGCGCGCCGCACGTCTGCGTGGTCGCTTCAGCACTCGCCACAGTCGCCCCCCCTATCGACGACGAGGGCATCGCTATGCAGGAAGCTCGAGAGCTCATCTCCTGAATCAGACACCGGCTGCCTCCCGCTTCGGCTCCTGCTTCGCCGACTTACGAGCCGCTGGCGTTACGTCGCTGGCGGCTCTCTTATCGGACGCGGGCCAGAGTTCCGCAACCGGCACGCGTAGCGCCCGTGCGATGCGCGCCTTCGTCGCGGGTGCCACGTCAAGCGTGCCAGCCTCAAGGCGGTGAACAGTCATGTGAGAGCAGCGCGCGAAGTGCGCCAGTTCCCGCAGGCTAAGACCATGCCGCTCGCGTAGGCGGCGTAGCTTGGTGTTTGGCACCTTTACCTTCATGCTTCTGTACTCAGTTTACACAGATGTGACATACTATGCTATTATGTTCCTAATCGGCACACAAGGGGCAGAATGACTCAACGCAAGCGATCGCTGGATGTAAACCAGATATTCGCCTACCGGCTACGGGATGCGAGAATGAGCAAGGGCTGGAGGCAGCAAGACCTGGCCGACGCGATGAAGAAAATAGGGCATCCAGTTAATCGAGCAACGATCTCGAAGATCGAGAAGGGAGCGCGAGGCGTCGGCGGCGGGCACGGACGCGAACCGATCAGGTGTAGCGAGACTTCGCCGCGCCCGGTGTCCCTAGGGGTCGCTATCGCCTTTGCTGCCGCGCTCGACGTAGCGCCCGTTCACCTGTTTCTACCGATCACCGACGAGGACGATGTGTTGCTTGCACCCGAAGTGCGCGTCGATCCCGGAACGGCTTATGAGTGGGCACGGGGCGATCATCCCCTTGGCGAGGACGATCGCTTCTACCGCTTCCAAGGGCCTCGCCAGCGGGCCAAGGCCGCCACGCTGGCCGACCTAGAGGAGATGGGGATACTACAAGTCACCCTTGAGCCGAAGGCGACCTCAAAGAGCAAGCGAACCCGAAGGAGGGGAAAACAGTGAAAATGCAGCGAACGAAAACACCCGGCGTCTACAAGCGAGGGAACCGCTACGTAGTGACCTGGAAGCACCGCGGCAAACAGCACAAGGAATACTTCCGCACCTACGGCGAGGCCCGCGAGGCCAAGGCCGGCCGCTCGCGCGCGTCAACCTCTGCGACTACTTCACCGAGTGGATCGCCAGCTACGCAGGGAGAACCGTTCGCGGCTTCTCGGAGACGACCCGCCCCGAGTATCGCCGTCCTATTGAGGCCCACGCGCTGCCCGGGTGGCAGAAGTGGCGGCTCGCCGAGGTCGAGCCTGCGGACGTGCGCGACCTCTTCGGCGAGATGCGCAAGGACGGCGCGTCTACCTCGAAGATCAAGAAGCTGCGAGCGGCCCTGTCGGCCATGTTCGCAACGGCGGTAGACGACGGGCTGATTCGCTCGAACCCGGCGGCGGGCATACGCATCCCCGGCGGCGGAGACTCGGGCGGCGACGATCAGCCAAAAAAGGCACTTACGCGCGAGGACCTGTCGATCTTCCTGGCGGCCGCCCAGCCGAAGTGGCGTTTATTCTTCCAGTTCTTATCTCATACCGGACTGCGTATCTCAGAGGCCGTAGGTCTGACGTGGCGACATCTCGACCTGGGAGAGAGCCCTCACGTCAAGGTCCGCGAGCAGTTTTACAAGGGCGAGCGTAAACGCCTGAAAAGCACCCAGGCCCGCCGTGACGTGCCGCTCTCGCCGGAGATGGTGGAGACGCTTCTGGCGCACAGACGCGACGGGTACGGCGGCGAGGATGCACCAGTCTTTGCGTCGACGACCGGGAGCGAGCTTACACCGACGAATGTCTATCGCCGGGCCCTTGCCCCGGCGGCGGTCGCTGCGGGGTTGACGGTCGAGCGCGACGGAAAGAAGCGGTCGGCGGTCTCCTTCCACACTTTTAGGCACACCTGCGCTTCACTTCTCTTTGAGTCGGGCAAGAACATCAAGCAGGTGCAGGAGTGGCTGGGCCACGCGGACCCCGGCTTCACGCTGAGAACCTACGTTCATCTAATGGACGCCGGGATAGGCGACGCCGCCTTCATGGACGAAGCGGTGACAGTCGGAGTTTCCTAAAGCCAGCCGGAGGGGGTTTATAATCTTGCGCGCGCAGATTGAGAGGCCCGCGAAAGCGGGTCTTTCGCGTTCTATGGTTCTAATTCTTGTATGAGTTCCCGTAGTTTCGCCTCTCGTAATTTTTTTACGTCACGTTTGGACTGCTCCTCAAGCAGCTGCCTACACTCTTGGTCTTTTTTACACTCCGGAGTCTGGGCGATGGCATCCTTGATGGCATCCTTGCGCGCCTTCTCCACAAATTGATCGACTTCTCTTACTCGTCTCTTGCACTCAGGGTCTTGCTTGCAGAGTGCGTCTTCGATCTCTTGGTTGGTGCGCTCGAACTCCGATACCAGTCCTTTTATGCGTCGAGTCTCCTGCTGACGATACTTACGCGCCTGCTCCCCACACAAGACTTTGTCCTTGTTGTCACGCAGACAGTCCCCGACGCTGAATGTTGGGTAGAGAAGCGAGTTAAAACCGCCAGTCAGCCAAACACCCACAAGCGCTACTAGGGCCACTCCTAGGCCCAGCCCTATCCATGCTCTCTTGCTGATCGGCCTTCTGCCCCTCATCTAGATCATCCTGCTGAAGCTGCCGCAAAACCATCAACCAAGCCACGAGTCGGCACTCAGGAAGCGCCATCCTCTGTTGGCGACGAGGACTGCTGCATCAGTCGCGCCTTTTCCGCTTGGAATTCATCGTCAGTCAGTGTTCCCGACTCGCGTAATTTCGCGAGTCTCTCAAGATCATCCAACCGCGATTCAGAGACTTGTCGCTGTGGTGGTTCAGCGGGCTGTTCTTTAGGCCACATTCCTATCTGCTGATGGAGCTCACCTTCCCAGTTGGCTCGCAGCGCGTGGCCATTTGGGCAGACGGTATCGCCTCGATAGATCAGTCCACCACACAATACGCACCATGCCTGATCCGGCGGCAAATCGGGCACTGGTGGCTGTACCTGCATGGCCAATTCCGCTCGGTTGTCGTACTTCACCCTGCCAGTCAGAGCTACCCCACAGTGCTGACACTCATCCCCGGTCTGAACCAGGAACCAACTGTTCGCCCAGAGGCTAAAATGGCCAAGCCCCTTCGGCTGAGTGTGGATCTTGCCCCCACAATTCGGGCAGATCGCTCGAGTATTTCTTACTCCCATGCCCGAGCCATACTCGGAATACTGCTTCCTGAGCTTGGATGAGCAAGAGCGCTTCCCGGTAGCGCAAGGCCGAGAACTGCCAACGCCGCATATATCGCAACCCTACGCCCCATCATCACCCTCCAATATCTCTCGCCAGCGCTCTACCTGCTCCCGGCAGTAGTCACGCAAGCCGATCCAGTAATTGAGTTCTTTCAAGAATTCGCTCTCAGTTTTCTTGCCCTCCCTGACAAACTCTATAACCTCACCAGACAATCCCCCTACCCTTCGGTAAGGCGGCGATGTGCCTCTACTTATACATGACGGTTTTAGAGCAAATCTATTCCGCTTTTTCTAGTTCGGCGATCTTCCGCTCGCAGAGGTTGAGCGCCATCTTCCACCTAGCTATAGCGATCTGAGCCAGGGTCTTGATCCTAAGACGCTCGGCGTCGCTTCGAGCTTCGCCCCGACGTTATGGGGCAACCTTGGGGCAACCTAACACCCACGAACAGCCGCAAATAGGCCAACACAGGATAGCCCCAAAACCCGTTAATTTGCAGGGAAAAGGTGGAACAGCCGCGGACGCCCGAAAAGCCCGGAGCTAACTCATAATCCGCCGGTCGTAGGTTCGAGTCCTACCCGGCCCATAAGATTGGTGCCCTCTGAGAATATTGACATGAAGATTGAGCGTCACCCGAAAGCTGATGAGCAGATGATGGTTCCCGAGCCTGTTGAGGAGAAACCGGGCCATCTGACGGTGGATTCGACCTGGGGCAGGATTCAACCGATTGTCCTTGCTGCAGATGTGAAGACTGTTGGCGAGATCGAAGTGATCGAGCACATAGAAAATGAGAGGCCACTGATCGACACCCGTCTTCCAGTTTTCTTCGAGAAGTCAACTATCCAAGGGGCACTCAACATCCCGCACGACGTCATTATTGAGCGAATAGATGAACTCGACCCTGGGCAGCAAACCGTCCTTTTCTGTAATGGTCCTCAGTGTCCCGCAACTCCAGATGCGATCAAGCGATTGCTCGCCGCCAACTACCCGGCAAAGTCCATTCTCTACTACCGGGGCGGCATCCATGACTGGATAACCTTGGGATTACCAGTAGTCAGCCCTACTAAGCCTTAGCAAGTTCACTTACGGCCACTTCTAAATTTTCCCGTAACGAACCCGTGTCGCGCGCCTACTCGAACGCCTTTGCCCGCTCGATCAGATCCTCGAGGTCCGGCTCGTCCGGGTTGCGCGGCTTCCCGGGGTGGATGACCGCCACCTGGCATAACTCAGCCGCCTCAACGAGCTCGCGGAAGGTGCCGGCGTCGGGGTCCTTGATGACCGCCTGCTTGTCATCGTTGTAGGCAAACATCCGGTCGTTGATCGCTGTGCACTCGTCGCAGGTCGAGCAGCGTGGGGTCTCGATCCATGGTTCGTCCGTCGCTTGCTCCTCGGCGGGTGCCTCTTCCGGAGACTCGACTGTCTCCGACGCATCGGCGGGTGCCTCCGCTGTCGCGTCCGCAGGTGCCTCGGTGGGTGTCTCTGCCGCTGTCTCCGCTACCGCTTCCGCAGGTGCCTCGGCGGGCAGGCGCGCGAGACCGAGCTCCTGGAGTCCGTGCCACATCTCCCGGCAGCGACGCGCGGCCTGCATGAGCTTCTGGTCGACGATCAGCCGGTGCAACGAGTCGTCCTTGTCGATGACGAGGACGTAAGGGACCTGCGCCTCGGCATCGGCCGGGTCGAGCGACAGCCACTCGTCGACGGGAATCATGTGGCCGTTCCAGTGCTCGCGCGGGATCCTCGCAAAGTGGCGTGCGTGGCGCCGATCGCAGACCGCGAAATCGACGAGCGTGAACGCGACTTCTTCCACGACACGCTGCAGCGACGCGTCCGCGTATTTCAGCTCCGCGAGCGGCCAGTCAAGTTCGGGCTGCGGATTCTCCTCTAGCGAGTACCTCGACGCCCAGTCCGGTTCGGCTGCAGGGTCGTAGGTGAACGCGGGAAACGCGCGCCCCTCGAGCGCGGCCGCCGACGTGAGGTAGGGCGGCAGGTCGCTCGATTCTGTCCCCAGGCCGGAGAAGACGCTGAGAAGCGCCGGGCCCGTGTACTCGAGGCCGTCGACCAGCCGCCCGCGCAGCTGGTAGAGGTTTGAGCTCGTCGTCTGCAGGACGAAGACGTTGTGGAGCCCGACCGCAGTGCTTGCGAGCTGCGCACTGCGCATACCGAAGCCGAACTGGCCTGTTCCTGGCGACGACGCTTGGAGGACCTCCTCGCTCTCGACGAGGACCTTCACGGGCAGGCCCGACGACAGCACCTCCATCACCGCTGCGCTCTCGTCTGCGTCGCCGGCGTCTGCGCAGACGAGGTAGTCGGGGAACATCGCCAGATCCTCGCTTGCGAGCGAATCCTCGTCGAAGTCCTCGAAGAACGCGTCGTGCTCCGACGCGATGTAGTGACCATCCGCCTCGAGCTCCGCGATCGACATCGCCTTCACGAACTCGACCACCTCGGGCAGCCGCTCACGGTACGCGTCGACGGCGTCTGAGCAACTGCCGAAGCGGAAGTCGTATGGTGACTCGGAAGCTTGCGCGAGTTCGGTCCCCTGGGACGGCTCGAAGAAACGCTGACGTCTCAACACCCCGAGCGCCCACTCGATCCGCTCGCGCCGGTCGGTGGGTAGCTCATCTTTCGGCGCCCCTTTGCCGAGCAGGGCCGACATCGTCTCGAAGTCGAATTCGTCGCGGTGTGTGGAGCCGACGGCGTCTCGCAGGCTCTCAGGCTGGCGCCCGGCCTCCGAGTTGATGAAGGCGGCACGGAGGATGTCCGACAGTGCCTGGATGAGCCGGCCCACCTCCGCGTGGGAGTGGCCGGCCTTGCGGCTCTGGACGCTGCGCCAAGCGTGCTCGACGAGGCGCCGCGGCAGCTCGTGGTCGCAGTCCGCGACCTCGCCGTCGACCTTCAGGTGAGTGCGAACGTCCGCGAGCTCCGGCGCCGCTCTCTCCCAGAGGTCGGTCAACATGCCGCGCGCGCCGTCCGCGACGAGCGCGCGAATCTCGCGCTCCGCGCGCATGACTTGCCGGCGCAACTGCTCGCCCTCGATGCCGCGCGGCGCGATCTCCTGCAGCACGTCGTCGACGGACGACGTCAGCGAGCGCACGAACGCGCCGTCGTCGGGACTCTCGACGAGAACGACGGGGAAGTCGTAGCGAAGGGAAGCGAGGTCGCGGTAGCCGGCCATTAGTGCGGGCGGGATCGTGGCGTCGACCGGCTCCAGATTTTCGCCCGGGCGAGCTCCGGTCCGGAGGAACACTATCTGCCGCTGGAGCTCTGCCGTCTCGCCCATCGTCACTTTGCCTCCACGGAGCGTGCGTCGTCAACGGGCCAGATGGTGAACCTGTCGAGCTCTGCCTCCAGTGTCCCGCGGATTCGCTCGACCGGCCGTGCCTCGCCCGCGTGGCGCAGATCCTCGTAGCGCGGCACGTTGGGGTTGCGGTACAGAACCCCGACGGGAATCTCGTCAACCGACTCGGCAAGCTCGTGGGCGGCCGCCAAGTCGAGCGGGTCGTGCGTGCGCTGATTCCTGTAGATGCGTCCGAGCTCGGGACTCAGCTGGAGCCCGTCCTCGTGGGTAAGAAGCTGCGTCTTCGACGGATCCTGCATCCAGGGGTCTAGAAAACCGGGCAGAAACTCCGGACAGCGCTGAACGATCCGCACGAACGAGAGCCCCTTGTGTCTGTACGCCGTCCTGACGATCTGGTAGAGCGTCTCCGGGATCCAGTCAACCGCCTGCGCGACGAACGACGCGCCCTTCACGCCGAGCGTGACCGAGACCGGATTGATCGCCTCGAGGTACGCCCCGCGTGGTGTCGTGTTGCTCTTGAAGCCTCGCGGAGACGTGGGTGACGTCTGCTTCTTCGTCAGCCCGTACACGAAGTTGTCGTGCAGCAGCACCGTGAGGTTCATGTTGTAGCGGATGGCGTGGATCCAGTGCGCGGCGCCAATGCTGCAGCAGTCGCCGTCGCCGGTGCTGACGAACACGTCTAGATCGGGGCGCGCCATCTTCACGCCCTCGGCGATCGGTAATGCGCGTCCGTGAGTTCCGTGGAAGCCGTACGCCTTCATGTAGTGGGGGAACCGGCTTGAGCAACCGATGCCCGACACGAACACGGTGCGCTCAGGGTTGATTCCCTCGTCTCGGCACACCCGCTGCACGGCCGCGAGGATCGCGTTGTCGCCGCAGCCGTTGCACCAGCGCGGGACGCCACCCTCGTAGTCTTCGAGGCTGCGGTGTTCCTCCAGCAGGTTGAGCAGGCACTGCGTCGTAGGAATCGTCATCGGACCGCTCCTTGCGCGAGCCTGCTCCGGATGACGTCGCAGATGGTTCCGGGCTTCATCGGCGCACCGCGGGTCTCGCCCCAGCAGTCAACGTCGACGAGGTAGCGGGAGCGGAGCAGCATCGCGAGCGGCGAGTAGCGACGGTTGTCGTCGTCGACGAGCTCGTCCTCCTTGCGATCCGCCCAGGCTCCCTCGACTGTGAGCACCTGGTCGAAGCGCTCCATGATCTCCTTGATCCCTGGCGGCATCGGCTGCAGGAAACGCAGATGCACCGACGAGACGCGCAGCCCCTCGCCGCACAGACGCTCGACGGCCTCCTCGATCACGCCCTTCGTACCGCCCCAGCCGACGATCAGCAGGTCGCCATCCGGGTCCCCGAAGACCGGCGGCGGCTTGAGCGTCTTCTGCAGCGCGACGAGCTTTAGGCCGCGGTAGTGCAGGCCTTCCTCGTTGCTCTCGGCGTCGTAGGCCACATTGCTGTCGCGGTCGTGTGCGAGACCAGTGAGCGAGTGCATCCCGCCCGGCTGACCGGGCACCAATCGTTTCGCGATCCCGGTGACGGGATCCCAGTCGTAGGCGCGCGTCCCAGGCTCGACGGGTGTCTGGTCGACGGGCGGCGCTAACCAGTGCTCGCTGAAGATCGGCCTCGGGAACGGCTGCTGCGCGGATGCGAGGCTCGCGTCCGAGAGGAGGATGACGGGGATGTTGACCTCCTCGGCGATCTTGCGTGCAGTGATCACCGAGTAGAAGCAGTCCTCGATTCCGCTCGCCGCCATCACGACCTTCGGGGCGTCTCCATGAGTCCCGAAGATCGCAGCCGGCAGGTCGCCCTGCTCTATCTTGGTCGGCAGGCCAGTGCTAGGCCCGCCCCGCTGGACGTTGATTACAACGAGGGGGATCTCCGCCATCGACGCGAGCCCGATCGCCTCCTGCTTGAGCGAGTAGCCGGGTCCCGAGGTGATGGTGACCGCACACCTGCCAGCGTACGAGGCGCCGATCGCGAACGAGCACGCCGCGATCTCGTCCTCGGCCTGGTGGACGATGCCGCCGGCCTCTTCGAACATCTCGCTCAGATAGTGTGAGGCAGACGTCGCTGGCGTGATGGGGTACATTGCGCAGATGTCCATGCCCGAGGCGACCACGCCGAGCGCAAGCGCTGTGTTGCCGTTGGCGACGATCTGCGCCTGACTCGATCGTTCGGCGGGGATCTCGTAGCGAAAGTCGAGGTTTTTCTCCGCCCACGTCCAGCCCGCATCCAGCAGTTCGAGGTTCGTTCCGACGACCTTCTCGCTCTTCTTGCTGAAGGCGATGCGCACCTGCTCGCGCGCGACCTGCAGGCTGAGGCTGTAGAGATTGCAGAGGATTCCGAGCGCGAACATGTTCTTGCCGCGCCGCGGGTCGTCAACGAGCTTGCGGCACTCGACCTCCATCGGAATCTCGATCACGTCGTAGCCGCTCTCGATGAGCGCGCTCATCGTCTCGGCGTAGGACTCGGCGATCGCCGGATCGTCGTCGTCGCGCCACATGCTCTCGAGCAGGATCGTAGCGCCCGGCTTGAACTCGCCCTCACGCACGCGGCCGAGCAGCACCTGCTCGTTGAACGCAACGACGAGGTCGGTCGCGTCGCCGCCGTTCGTGACACGATCGCTCCCAATGCGGATGCGGACGCCGCTCCCGCCTTCGACGCTGCGCGCCGGCGGCTGGATCTCGGCCGGGATGATCTCGACGGTCCAGATCCCATTGCCCATCTTCGCGGCGATAGCGCCGAGCGACTGGCCGCACCGTTGTGCACCCTCGCCGGAGTCGCTGATCACCTCGACGATGTGCTCGCCGAGCGTAACGGCCGGTTTCGCGCTAACCTCGCTCATGCGGTCACCCGCACGTAGTTGTGTTCGTCGACGTCGATGCCGAAGCGCTTCCCGGCACTACCGGGACGCTCGGGGTCGTAGATGGCGTCCGTGCCGCGCAGTCCGAGGTACGCCTTCATCTCACTCGCCGCTCTGCGTCCGGCGCCCATCGCCTCGATCACCGTCGCTGCTCCGGTGACGATGTCGCCGCCCGCCCACACGCCTGCGATCGAGGTGGCGAGGCTCTCGTCGGTGACGATGTACCCACGCTCGTCGAGCCGTAGCGACGAGGTTTGGCCGAGGATCGGGTTCGCCTTCGTCCCGATCGCGTAGACGACCATGTCGATGTCCATCTCAAACTCGCTGCCGGGCACCGGCACCGGGCGTCCGCGGCCTGACTCGTCCAACTCACCGAGCTCCATCTTCTGGCACCGGATCGCGCGCACGTTGTTGTCCTCGTCGCCTAGGATCTCGACGGGGGCCGTCAGCCAGTGGAATTCGATCCCCTCCTCCTCGGCGTGATGGACCTCCTCGGCGCGGGCCGGCGCCTCGTTGCGCATCCGCCGGTAGACGCAGCAGACCGTGCCTGCACCGAGGCGCAGGGATACGCGCATCGCGTCCATCGCCGTGTTCCCGGCGCCGACGACCGCCACGCGCTTGCCCATCTGCAGCGGGGTGTCGTACTCCGGAAAGTCTCTCGCGTGCATCAGGTTGCAGCGGGTGAGCAGCTCGTTCGCGGACAACACTCCCGCGAGCGACTCGCCGGGGATGCCCATGAAGCTCGGGGCGCCCGCGCCGGTGCCGATGAAGACCGCGTGGTACTCCATCTCGGTCAGCAGCTCCTCGACTGTGAAGAGCCGTCCGACGAGCGTGTTGGGTTCGAACGTGACTCCGAGCTGTCTCAGCTTCTCGATCTCGGCGTCGATTACCTCGTTCGGCAGGCGAAAGTCCGGGATGCCGTACTTGAGGACGCCGCCGGGCTCCTGGAAGGCCTCGTAGACGGTCACTTCGCAGCCGCCCTTTGCCATCTCGGCGGCGCACGCCATGCCTGCAGGACCAGATCCGACGACGGCGACCTGGAATCCGCTCGGCTCGATGTACGGCACACTCTCCCAGCTTTCGGCGATCGCCATGTCGCCGATGAACCGCTCGAGCCGACCTATCGCCACCGGCTCGAGTGTGTCGCCGACGACGCACACTTCCTCGCACTGTGTCTCCTGCGGGCAGACCCGACCGCAGATCGCCGGCAAGAGGTTCGTGTCGGTGATCGTCTCGTATGCGCCATGGAGGCTCTTTTCGGTCATCTTCAGGATGAACTCGGGGATGTCGATCTCGACGGGGCAGCCCCGGACGCATGGCTCGTCCGGGCAAAACAGGCACCGCTCCGCCTCGCGCATCGCCTCCTCGAGCGTGTAACCGCAACCGACCTCGTCGAAGTTGGTCGCGCGGACCTTCGGGTCCTGCTCCTGCATCGACGTTCGCTCTTGCGGGATCGTCCGGATCGTCTTCTTCTTCGGTGGCGGTGTGGACATCTCGCTCCTCGTCAGCCCGCCTCGATGCGGCAGCTCTCCTGCCAGCGCTCAAGCGAGGCCGTCTCGCTTGCCTTGTAGCGCCCCAGACGCGCCATGAGGTCGTCGAAGTCGACTGCATGCGCGTCGAAGTCCGGGCCGTCGACGCAGGCGAACTTCACTTGGTCGCCCACCTTCACGCGACAGCCGCCGCACATACCCGTGCCGTCGACCATCACGGGGTTCAGGCTCACCACCGTCCTGATCCCGTGCGGGCGCGTCGTTTCCGCGCAGAACTTCATCATGATCGGCGGACCGATCGCGACGACCTCGTCGATGTCGGAGTGCTGCGCGATCGCTTCCTCGATTCCTGCGGTTACGACTCCCTTGATCCCCTCCGAGCCATCATCGGTGCAGACGATGAACTCGTCGCACACCGAGCGGAATTTGTCCTCCCAGAACATCAGCTCCTTGCTCCGGAAGCCGATCACCCCGATCACGTAGGCCCCACTCTGCTTGTACCCGCGCGCCTGGGGATAGACCGGGGCGACACCGAGGCCGCCGCCCACGCAGATGACCTTGCGCGCGTCCTCGATGCGGCTCGGATTGCCCATCGGGCCGACGAGCGCGTGCAGGCTCGTGCCCTCTTGACAGCGAGCTTGCATCTCCCTCGTCGTCTTCCCGACTGCTTGGACGACCAGCGTCACCGTGCCGAGCTCGGAATCGAAGTCCGCGAGCGTGAGCGGGATCCGCTCACCGTGGTCGTGCTCCATGACAATGACGAACTGACCCGGCTTGGCGACCTTGGCCATCCGCGGGTGTCGGATCTCGAGCAGGTACGTCACGTCCGAGAAGTCTTCGCGCCGGACGATCTCGAACGAAGCGGCAGCGACGCCGCCTCCGTCGCGGTCAGGGTCACGGTTTTCAGACGTCAGAGCCTCTTCCTTCGACATTAAGCAAGGATAGACAATAGGAAACCAACACGCGACAAAGCCTCAAATTGAACTCTTAGTCCGCCGGTCGTAGGTTCGAGTCCTACCCGGCCCACTTACGTCTTTGTGGACGAGGTTGCCTCCCCCAGCGCGTTCTCTCGAACCGTCTTCAACCCATCCCAAATCAACGTTGTCAACGATTCGATTATCTTTGGATCGTTCATCTCGACATTGTTTTGAGACATCCAGACGACTGCGTTGTTTATTGCCCCGACGACCGCATGGGCCTGGAGTATGAAAGTCTCTGACTTAGCTCCCACGTCTTCTGCAAACATGGCAGAAACCATCTCCGCGACCTGCTCGCGGTAGCGATCTATCTCCAGTGCGATAGTAGGGTCATGGCCTATGGGATCTCGATAGAAAGCTGTGTAGCCTTTTGGTCCTTGTCCGGTCACAGTCTCTAGGAAGGCGGCAATGCCTCTCTTTACCCTCTCCTCGGTATCGCCTACACCCATCGCAGGCGATATCTGCATGAGCATGCGAAGCTGTTCCTCGGACAGAAGTGCAAGAAAGACAGCACGGCGATTCGGGAAGTGGTGATAGATGAGTGTCTTCGACACATCGGCCGCAACGGCAATGCGCTCCATCGTCATATCAGCGTACCCGTGCTCCAGGAGTACCTCTTTTGCAACCGCAAGGAGTTGTTGCCTCCGTTCTTTACGGCTCAGTCTCTGGCGTTCCTTTTCACCCTCTGGCAAGAGTCCTCCCCCTCAGTGGTCGCCGAAAACGATGCCTGTCAAAGGTATCCGGAGCCAGGGCATCAGTCAACTAATAGATAAAACCGGTCGCGTACAGTTATGCTTTCAAACATATGGCGATTCCGACCCCTTCGCATCTGAGGGTTCTTGTCAAAGCTCTCAACCAGGGCTTGCCCAGACCGGTGCATCCCAAGGCCGTTCTAACTGCGGTCGGGGCGTTCAACCGCTGGGGAACTTCCATCGCAGGCGCATATGCGCTTGGAGCCAAGCTACGACCGACCGACGTAGCTCTCATCGATGACTGGGGAATGCTCTCATTTGAGGACGTCCATCGGCGTACCAATGCGATCGCTCACAACTTTCACGATCTCGGCGTCTCCTCAGAAGACAGCATGGGTGTAATCTGCAAGAACGGTCGAGCCTTCGTCGAGCTCTCTATCGCAAGCGACAAAGTAGGTTGCGGTCGCGTACCTATCAATACGACGCTGGCCGCCCCCCAACTGAATGCTGTGGTAAAAGATCAATCGCTGAGGGTGCTCGCCTACGACGCTGAATTCGCACCGCTTGTGTATGAAGCGACCGACGGAATTCAAGATTTGGTGCGCATTGCTGCCGCTCGAAACGGTGACAAGGATATTTACGGCGATCTCCTCTACTCGGCCATTGTGGAAGACTCTCGACGAGAGGATCCTGATCCTCCCGACCACGCTTCCAAAACGGTCATTCTCACCTCAGGAACGACCGGCCCACCAAAGGGTGCGCTTCGGTCGAAGCCCGGAACCGTCCTTCAATTGCTCAACTTCCTGCAAGCCATACCCAGGAGGTCGAGCAGCGTCTGCCACATCGCCGCACCTCTTTACCACCTTCACGGTCACGCTCAGTTCGAGATCAGCTCTGCAATCGGGTCATCCCTCATCCTTACATCAAGATTCGACCCTGCGAAGACGCTTGAGCTAGTCGATCGGTATAAGGTAAACGAACTAGTTGTAGTACCGATCATGCTGAGACGTATCGTCGACCTGCCGAAAGAAACGCTTGGTAGGTACGGCACCGAGTCACTTGAGCTTGTGATCTGCGCCGGTTCCGCTCTTGACTCCAACCTCTCCAAGTCGTTCATCGATAGATTCGGCCCTATCCTCTACAACCTATATGGAGCGACAGAACTTGCTTGGGGTACTTCAGCGTCCCCTGACGACCTGATCAAAGCGCCTGGCACAATCGGCAAGGCACTTCCAGGTACTCGTGTCGAGGTTCTCGACGACAATCATTGTCCACTTGGTCCTGAGGAGAAGGGAAGAATATTTGTCGGTAACGACCTCTTGTTTTCTGGCTACACAAATAGAAAAGGCGACAAACAGATTGTTCGCGGCATGATGTCTGTCGGCGACCTCGGCCACTACGACTGCAACGGGTATTTCTACGTTGACGCCCGTGAGGACGACATGATCGTCTCCGGGGGGGAGAACATCTACCCAGGTGAGGTTGAGCTGGCACTCACCAGCCATCCGGATATAAGCGAGGCAGCGGTGATCGGTGTTTCAGACGATGAGTGGGGTCAATCACTCAAAGCCTTTGTAATATCTCGGCATAACTCAGGCCTGAACGAGGAAGGCGTCCGTACATATATCAAGAAAGAGCTCGCAGGGTATAAGGCTCCCAGGAGGGTTGTCTTTGTCGACTCGCTACCGAGAAACGCAATTGGAAAAGTCATTAAAAGCGAACTGGTCTGAGTTTGAGATTTAATAATCCGTTATGTCTCGCTCGTCTATTCACATTGGGAGGAAGAGATGGCCGATAAAGCGGCGTTAATAACTGGTGGATCCGGTGGCATAGGCATGGCAATCGCTGAGGCTCTAGGTAACAAGGGCTATGCGGTAACGATCGCCGCTCGCACGCCAGAGAAGCTGGAGAAGGCTGCCTCAAGCCTTGCAGATAAAGGTATCGACGCTCACCACGTTGCGACCAACGTGATGGAGGAAGACGAGATCGTCAACATGGTCAAATCTCACAAAGAGAAGTTTGGCCGACTCGATGTTCTTGTAAACAATGCTGGGATAGGGATCGGAGGTGCGATAGAGGATTTGAGTGCTAAGAAACTCGATATCCAGCTCAACGTAAACCTGAGAGCGACGTACCTGACAACGCGTGAGGCTATCCCTCTGCTCAAAGAGGCCGGCGCCGAGTCATCCAGCGCCCTGATCATCAACCTCGCCTCGATCGCCGGCAAGGAGGGACAGGGCTGGCTTGCAGCCTACTCTGCCGCCAAAGCCGGTGTTGTCGGGCTTACGCAGGCAACGCAAAAGGAACTTAATGAATCCGGGGTAAAGGCCTGTGCGATCTGCCCAGGATTCGTAGACACCCCGATGACGGACTGGATCAAGGAGCAGGTGGCGGCAGAAAAGATGATCGAGCCGGAGGACGTGGCAAAGGCTGTGCTTTTCGTGCTGTCCACGTCCAGCAACTGTATAGTCCCGGAGATCGAATTGAAACGCCCGGGAGCCGATTTTTAAAAAAGAAAGGGAGAGTTGATGAAACTGGGAGTACATCTTGGATATTGGGGATTGGGAATAACCGGAGACGAGCAGAAAGAGATGGCCGTCGAATCTGAGAGACTCGGGTTCGACTCGGTCTGGACAGCCGAAGCGTATGGATCGGACACAGCGACTGTCCTTGCCTGGCTCGCCGCCTACACCGAGAGGATCAAGCTCGGCTCGGCAATATTCCAGATGGCTGCAAGAACGCCGGCGATGACGGCAATGACTGCAGCAACCCTTGACAATATCTCCAATGGACGCTTCATCCTCGGTCTAGGAGTCTCTGGCCCTCAGGTTGTCGAAGGCTGGCACGGTCTGCCGTACCGCAAGCCGCTGAAAATGACCCGTGAATATGTCGAGATAATGCGCAAGGTACTGGGGCGAGAGCGACTCACGTACGACGGTGAGTTCTACAAACTGCCCCTACCAGGCGGCCGTGGAAAGCCGCTAAAGCTAATCATCGAGACGGTTCAGGACCGTCTACCTATCTACATCGCCGCCAACGGCCCGAAAAATGTCGCCCTGACCGCTGAGATTGCCGACGGCTGGTTGCCAACCATATTCGCACCAGAGAAGTTCGACGAGATCTTCAAGCCCTCGCTTGAAGAGGGCGCAGGCCGAGCAGGTCGTTCTGCTGAAGAGGTTGCGATGGTTCCATCGACTCAGGTGTGTATCGGCGACGACATCGAAATGTGCCGTAACTTCATGCGTCCCTTCCTCGCCCTCTATATCGGTGGAATGGGATCGAAGGAGAAGAACTTCTACAAGAACCTTGTAACGAGTTACGGTTTCGGTGACGAGGCCGAGCGGATTCAGGAGCTGTACCTTGACCACAAACAGGCAGAAGCGATGGCAGAGATCCCAGCAGAGCTGATCGACATGACCACACTGTGCGGGCCTGCAGAAGTCGTAAAAGAAAGGCTCGCTGCCTACAGCGACATCGGCACCGACACGATTATCGTCACGCCGGTCGCGGCATCTCAGGAGGAACGGCTTGGAACGCTGAGGAAGTTGGCGGAGCTCAATAGCTAGCTTCAGCTTATGACAGAGACGGTTTAAGTGAGTTCTGCTCTATCCGTCTCCAGCCTCTTCACGTAGCTCTGCCCATTTCTCTTCTAGCTTGGACTGTTCCTTGTAGACCTCGTCGTACTCCGGGTCTTCCATCCTGACCCAATGGCCTAGCGGTCCGCGCGTATCTACTCTCTGAGATCCTTCTTTATGCTCATCCGGAACATAAACTGAGTCTCCGTATTCGGTCATTTAACCACCTCCTATCACTCCATTGCCGTCGCGCTGCCGCGATTTATTTAGTCTACCCCCTGAATGTACTCAATTCTAGGGTTCACACAGCATTTTAAGAAAATGTTAAGCGGAGCGTCGAAAGCGCTCAACCATGGGGAATAGGCGGCCTGACAAAGGCCGTATCCTGCTATGCGGCTTCGGTGACCCGGGTCATACATTCCCTCTGATTGCGCTTGGCTGCGCACTCGTCGAGAGAGGATACGAAGCGACAGTCCAGACCTGGAGTCGCTGGCGCAGCGATATCGAGGCCGAAGGGCTAGCGTTTTCGCCCGCCCCAGAGTACAAGGTTTTTCCTACCCGCAGGGAGCCGCTCAAACCGTACCAAGCAGCGGTGAAGGCGGCCCGTACAACGGCTCAACTGATTAGAGAGATCGAGCCTCAAGTAGTCGTGTGCGATGTGATAACGGCAGCACCTGTGCTGGCCTCAGAGCTTGAAAACACTCCATGGGCGACTCTCGTACCTCACCTTTACCCAGTAAATTCTCCCGACCTTCCTCCATACGGCATGGGTTGCTTACCGCCGGACACCGCAGCCGGCAGGAATGTTTGGAAACATGTTGGGGACATCTCAAACAAAGGGGTCGAGCTGGGAAGACGCCAGTTGAACGGCGCAAGAGAGCGCCTCGGCCTGCCACCGCTTGAATTCACCCATGGAGGCATTAGCAGAAGCCTCTGTCTGGTCGGTACGTACCCGCAACTTGAGTACCCAAGGTCTTGGCCGGACTACGTTGAGATAACCGGGCCGCTTGTCTGGGAACGCTCCGCAGGAGACTACGAAGAGCCACCCGGCGACGGCCCACTTGTCGTCGTAGCACCAAGCACATCGAAGGATCCACAGCACCGACTGCTCAGATCGGTACTTAAGGGCCTTGTAAAGATGCGGGTCAGGGTTCTCGGCACTACAAACGGACTCGAGCCCGAGGTGCCGCTTCCCGGGGTTGATAACGGCGTCGTAGTCGATTGGCTCGCGTACGGCAGGGCGATGAGCCAGGCGGATCTGGTGATCTGCCACGGAGGGCACGGCACGATGACCAGAGCGCTTGAGCTAGGCGTGCCGGTACTGGTAACCCCTGTCGAAGGCGACATGGCGGAGAACGCGGCACGGGCCGCCTGGTCTAAGGCAGGGATGTACGTCCCATGGCGTCTTCTCAGCCCTACATCTATTCGATGGGCCGTCCGCTCGATGCTCACCAACCGTTCCTACAAAGATCACGCCCTTGAGTTCAAACGGTGGTCCAGTGCGAACAACGGTGCATCGAACGCTGCAAACGCTGTCAACAGGCTGGCCAGACATGAACGCCCACTGCCTATGGCCTCCAACTAGATATCGGTCGAGCTCTCCAGATCTTTGAAGTTCGTCGGCTCCGCTATCTTGTCCGTCTTCTGCTTGTATGTGGCACAGATCTCATCGCCCTGTTCGATGAGCTCCGCATTTGTAAGCCGGCCTGAGGAGCCACAACCGACTGTTGCAAGTAAGACAACCGTACCTACGGCAGCCAATAAGCCTTGAGCAAGCCTTTTCATGCGTCATTCTCTCCTATTGCTAGGGCTAGCATCGTTATCAACTGATGCAGATATTAGTTACTGGCCTAGTCATAAGAACGAGTGCTCTGAGCTTCTCGCGTCCCTAGCTCCGGGTGTCGGAATTGAACCGACAACCTCCTGACTAGGCTGACTTCACCAGTACCCGTTCACCCGGGGCCATGCAGGGTACTTTGCTCATTTCGTGAGGATGGCGAACCTCGAGAACAGAGCCTCCTTTTAGGCGAAGCTTGTTTAAGCAGTTTGATATCCCGGCTGAGTCAGGAGCGCAGTCCTCATCTGTCTTTACAGTTGCGACCGTCTCTTTTCGCGGCACTTTCCCCTTGACAATGCGTGCGTTCATGCGGTTGCCTGGGGCCGAAGGCTCAGGCTTGCTGCTGCTCTTGTATACAACCAGAACCCTCATCGGTTCTTTTTCTGACTTCGCCACTCCGTTGACAGGTGCGCGACCATCGTTTGACATCCATAAAGCTGTACCCACAGCAACACCAGCCATAATCAGTGCAACAAAGAGTGCTGTGATTACCTTGCGTGTAGAGATATCGAAATTTGCATTTGGCATAGTAAATCCTTCTCAGGCTCTCATTTTTGGATTGAATCAGCTACGTCCATGTGTACTTATTAAGAGTACACGCAAGTAGCCGGGCGACAAATAAATTAAGGCTAAAGAGCTCCGGGGGTCGGGCTCGAACCGACAACCTCCTGGTTAACAGCCAGGCGCTACTACCAATTGAGCTACCCCGGAATGGCGTACTGACTGTATCAGTAGATACAGCTCTTGTGGATCGATTGAAGCGTCAGCTCAAGTTCGTGTGCTTGCCGGTCATTCCGATGCGCCGTTTAGGCAGTTGGACTGCTTGGATCGTTTTATCTTGCGCAACGTCTTACACTCGATCTGGCGCACGCGCTCCCTTGTTACGCCGAACTCAGATCCTACGTCGCCCAAGGTCATCGGTGAATTCCCGTCCAATCCGTAGCGAAGCTCTAACACTCTACGTTCTCTGTCATCCAGCATCGAGAGCACTGCCTGTACGTCGTCTCTTGCGAGCAGTTCTGAAACTTCGTCCAGAGGTTCGAGCATCGACCCGTCCTCGACCATGTCAAAAAGGTCGGAGCCATCCTCTCCTCCAACCGGACAGTCGAGGGATACTGTCTCACGTGCCCACTCGAGCACCTTGTTAACCCTTTGCGGGGTCAGCTTCACCTTCTTGGCAATCTCTTCTGCGGTCGGTTCGCACCCCTTTTCTTGAAGCAGATCGCGCTGCATCTGCTGGACCTTTTTAATCGTCTCCAGCATGTGCGCAGGCACTCGTATCGTTCGCGCCTGATTTGCAATCGCTCTCGTTATCGCCTGTCTGATCCACCAGGTTGCATAAGTTGAGAACTTGAAGCCTTTGCGCCAGTCGAACTTCTCAACTGCCCTTATCAGTCCAAGGTTCCCCTCTTGGATCAGATCCTGCAGAGTCAAGCCCGAACCAGAGTACCTCTTCGCGACCGACACAACCAGTCGAAGATTTGCCTCGATCAGCTCGTTCTTGGCTGCCATGTCCTTCTTCTCGGCCAACTTTGCAAGACGCACTTCATCGTCTGCCGTTAGCAGGTGTACCCGCCCGATCTCCGACAGGTATTTGCGCAACGTGCCGCCATCGCTCGAACTACGAGAAGTCCGTTCTCGCCTCCCCACTTTCTGAGTCTTCACCACTGGGGTATTTTTATATGGTGAAGCCTTTGTCTGGCTTCTCACAACGCGGCTCCCGTTGCCGATTCGATCTCTTCCTTGATTGCGAGCCTCTCCTTGGCAAGCTCATGCATTCCCTTATAGTCCTCCTTCTTCCTTGCAGAGGTAATCTCACTCTCCAGACGGTTTAATTCAAGAACAAGGAAACCTGCCTTAAGTTTTGGTGTACTTGCAGGTTCTTCTTTACTCCTAACAACTAATTCAGACAGTAAAGCCAAAGTTTCTTCCTGATTCGGATCGATCGCAGTCGTCGGCTCACTTATATTTTCAAGCATTGCACTGCGAGCATCCCTCAATCGATCGGAGCTTAGATGAGCGTCGGTTACCTGCTCTAGATAGGTCAAGCTCTCCTTCCCAAGCGCTAAACACATGGCTAGAAACGACCGCTCTGTCGCTTCACCTCTGGCGGTCACCCCGACAACTTTCTCTCTTGGTCCATCCCCACTTTTACTTGCACTCAGATGTCCGACAAGATCTCTCGGCAGGTTCAAGATGCCTGCCACACGACGCAACTCCTCGTTCCTTTCGGCCGAGACTGGAACCTTCTCAAATACCGGCACAAGCTCAGAAAACGCCAGATCCCTCTCATGCGCTGACGCAAGGTTGTGCATTTCTAGAACCCTGTCCACTTGGAATGTAAGCAACGAGGCTGCTTTATTAAGTTGTTTATTAAAGTCAAGGTGACCCCCCGCCTGGAGCATGTCACACGGGTCTTTATCGTCTGGAAGCCGCACAACCTTTAGCTCTAGCTCCCGCTCTCTTGCAAGCTCCAATGCA
Source organism: uncultured Thermoleophilia bacterium (assembly GCA_963710065.1). Lineage (GTDB taxonomy): Bacteria > Actinomycetota > Thermoleophilia > Solirubrobacterales > CAVPYU01 > CAVPYU01. Next base: position 273,424 of record CAVPYU010000005.1, read on the forward strand.
CGCAACATCGCCTTCTGGCCCGCCCTGTCTGCGTCCAGAGCGAATATCACACGTTTTGCAATACGCCCCAATTCGGCGACTTGCCGAGGGGTAAGTGCCGTTCCCATGATTGCAACGCAGTTCTCGATCCCCGCCTGATGAAGCGCCAGTATGTCTGTGTATCCCTCGACGACGATAACTTCGCCGCTCTTCGCAGCGCTTTCACGGGCCCAATGCAAGCCGAAAAGCGTGTCGCCTTTGTGGTAGACGGGGCCTTCTGGAGAGTTGACGTATTTCGGTTTCTGCGTCTCTTTGATGGCTCGAGCACCGAACCCCAGTATTCGACCCCTAGCATCCGACAGCGGGAAGATGATTCTCTCCCGAAAGCGGTCGTATGTACCGCCCTTTTCCCCTTTTGTAATGAGCCCGGCCCCATGTCAGTTCTTCCTCTGAATAGCCGCTCTTCACTCCAAGCTTCAAAACCTTGTCCCAGGCATCCGCTGCGTATCCGACTCTGAACTTCTTTAATACCTCCTGGCCAAGCCCTCTTCCTTCGAGATAGCCTCTTGGAAGCTTCCCTTCGTCCGACTCCCATAAGTATTTAGAGTAGAACTCTGCAGTCTGCTCTAGAAGCGCCAAAATCCTGTCCCTGGTCTCTCGTCTTTTAGCACTTTCAGGATCGGCCTCTTCGTACTCGATCTCGACTCCGTAACGATCCGCAAGTTGCTCGACCGACTCGTTGAAGTCAAGTCCCTCCTTTTCCTGAATGAATCGAAAAACGTCACCGCCTGCTTCGCATCCGAAGCAGTAGAAGACCTTTTCGTGCGAGTTCACCGAGAACGATGGCGTTCTCTCATCGTGAAAGGGACACAGTCCCGTGTAGTTTCGGCCTTGCTGTTTCAGATCGGTGTAGGCGGATACGGTATCGACCATGTCGACAGCTTCCCTGACTCGGTCGATCGTTGTGCGCGTGATCATCGGCATCTTACGGGCCTTCCTTGGGAACGGTTAGATCCTGGTAAGTTCGAACTGCAAACCTATCGGTCATGCCCGCAATGTAGTCGACGACACTTTCAGCCTGATTCTCTGTATCTACTTCTTCGGGCAGCTGGGATGGGTGTTCGCAGTAGTAGGTAAAAAGTGTCTCTATCAGACGCTCCACGCGATCCCTCTCCGCCTGCGCTGCTTCCCCAAGGTACACCCTGTCAAACATGAACTGCCTCAACGAGGCCATCGCTGCCCCAACTGACTCCCCCTGAGATATCTCTCCGGTCTTTTCCGAGTGTTCGACGATATCGTGAACCAATGCATCGATTCGTTTGCTGCCTGTGTCACCGAGTATCGCTATCTCTTTTTGCGGTAGATCCTTCGCTTCGATAACCCCCGCACGTATCGCATCGTCGATGTCGTGGTTAATGTAGGCGACCCGATCGACGATCCTTACTATCCGCCCTTCTAATGCATGTGGCTCATCCTCGCCGGTATGGCGCAGGATGCCGTCTCTCACTTCATCTGTCAGGTTTAACCCAAGACCGTCCCTCTCCACGGTGTCAACCAGCCTGAGTGACTGTTCGTTGTGTGCGAACCTTCTGTCGAAGCGCTCTTGTAGACATCTATCAAGCGCCTCCTCTCCAATGTGACCAAACGGCGGATGTCCGAGGTCATGGCCCAGCCCAATCGCCTCTGTCAGATCCTCGTTCAGTCTCAAGGCACGGGCTACTGTTCTGGAGATACCGCAGGCCTCCAACGTGTGGGTCAACCGGGTTCGATAGTGATCACCTTCAGGAAGGATGAACACCTGCGTCTTGTGCTTTAGACGACGAAAGCTCTTGGAGTGAACGATGCGATCTCTGTCTCTCTGGAACGGAGTCCGCAAGCCACATAGGTCCTCTTGATTACGCCTTTTAGCCGGATATGAGCGTGCTGCATTCGCCGAAAGATTTTGCTCTTCCCACTCAACGAAACGCCGCTCAAACGAGCCGGACACACACCTCTCTTCCGCTCGCGTCTCCACAGATCAGATTTTTACAGCCTTAATCAACTGCCCTTTTCGATCGTTGCTTGTGCTGCGGCTACCCTCGCGAGCGGGACTCTGAACGGTGAGCAACTAACGTAGTCCAGCTCAATTTTGTCACAGAACTGAATACTGGTGGGATCGCCACCGTGCTCTCCACAGATGCCCAGTTTAATAGGCGTCTCGTTCTGTTTCGCCTTCTCCACGCCGATCTCCATCAGTACTCCGACACCGTCTTCGTCTATCGACTCAAACGGGCTTTTCTCGATTATCTTCTCGTCCAGGTAGTGCGTTAGGAAGTTTGCCTCAGCATCGTCACGTGAGAAGCCTAGGGCAGTCTGTGTCAGGTCGTTGGTTCCGAAGCTGAAGAAATCTGCGTGTTTTGCGATCTTGTCGGCTACCAGGCAGGCTCGCGGTAGCTCGATCATCGTTCCAATCTGGTATTCAACCCCTTCGGCATCGATGCTTACTGCTTTTTCTTCGATCATCTTCCTGATCATCTCCAGCTCTCGCTCGTAGTCGACCAGCGGCACCATTATCTCGACTATTGGAGCCTCACCCTGCCGCTTCTTCACCGCAGCAGCCGCTTGAATGATCGCCTGTACCTGCATCTCGTAGATCTCTGGGTAGATCACTGCAAGCCTGCAACCGCGAGTTCCCAGCATCGGGTTTACCTCTTCCAGGCCTTTAACTCGGTGCAGGTCTTTCTCGAGCAGCTCCAACTTCTCTTCACCCTCACCGGTGGCCTTAATCTTGGTGATCTCAACCTCCAGCTCGGTCCTGTCTGGTAGGAATTCGTGAAGCGGTGGGTCGAGCAGACGGATCGTCACAGGTAGTCCTGACATCTCTTCGAAAATGCCCTCAAAATCTTCCTGTTGCAGCTCGATCAGCTCACCCAATGCAGCTCGTCGCTCATCCTCAGTCTGCGCCATGATCATCTTCTTCATCTTCGGCAGTCTGTCTGCCTCCATGAACATGTGCTCGGTACGGCACAGCCCTATCCCCTGTGCGCCAAACTCCCGCGCCTTGCGGGAGTCCTCCGGGTTGTCTGCGTTGGCCCTCACCGCCATCCGCCTGATCTCATCGGACCATTCAAGGACCGTCTGAAAATACTCCGTTATCTCTGGGTCTACAAGTGGTACGTCCTCGGTCGTGATCTCACCCGTCGTTCCATCGATCGCTATCAGGTCGCCTTCCTTTAAGGTCTTCCCCCCGACCTCCATCTTGCCACCTTCCATGTCGATCGACAGCGAGCTCGCGCCTGCGATACAAGGCCTTCCCATGCCGCGAGCTACGAGCGCCGCGTGAGATGCCTTGCCACCCTCGGATGTGAGTATCCCTTTTGCTGCGTGGAAACCTGCAACGTCGTCTGCCTCCGTGAATTGTCGAACAAGGATTGTTTTGACACCTTCCGCAGCTTTTTCAATTGCATGGTCTGCTGTGAAGACGATCTCGCCCTTCGCAGCACCCGGAGAAGCATTGACACCTCTTGCTATGACATCGAACTTGAATTCCGGATCGAACATTGGATGCAGGAGCGAATCAAGTTTGTCTACATCGATCGATGCGATAGCTTCCTCTTTTGTCAAAATACCTTCATCTACCATGTCGACAGCGACACGAACGGCTGCCTGTGCAGGTCTCTTTGCGTTTCTTGTTTGAAGTAGGTAAAGCCGGCCCTCCTCGACCGTGAACTCCACGTCCTGCATATCCTTGTAGTGCTTTTCCAACTTCTTGAGAATCTCAAAGAGCTGTTTTTGCACGTCTGGCATCGTTTCAGCCAGTTCACCGATATCACGTGTGTTTCTGACTCCTGAGACAACATCCTCTCCCTGAGCGTTTGTAAGAAAATCGCCCGATGGCTCTGATTCACCGGTGCGCTCATCCCGTGTAAATGCAACACCGGAGCCTGAGCTCTCACCCTTGTTCCCAAAAACCATCTGCTGCACGTTTACAGCGGTCCCCCATTCATCGGGTATCCGATTAAGCCGACGGTATTCGATCGCTCTTTTTCCATTCCAGGAGTCAAACACGGCTTTGATCGCCTGCTTCAACTGCTCACCCGGATCCTGAGGAAACTCGTCTCCAGTGTGTTCTACGTAGATCTGCTTGAAGGTGGAGGTGAGCTCTTTCAGGTCTTCCTCGTTAAGCTCAGTGTCTAACGCAACTCCCTTACTCTCTTTGATCTTCTTTATTGCGTCTTCGTATGCATCGCCTGGAATGCGGTGTACGACATTCCCGAACATCTGTACGAAACGCCGGTACGAATCCCAAGCAAACCTTGGATTCCCAGTTCTCTGCACCAGCCCTTCCACTGATTCATCGTTCAGGCCCAGGTTCAGCACGGTATCCATCATGCCCGGCATAGAATCTCGGGCACCGGATCTCACCGAGACCAGCAGTGGATCGTCTGTATCGCCAAGTTTTTTCCCGGTCTCGTCCTCAAGCTTAGAGAGTGACTCTCTGACCTGCTCGTTAAGGCCGTCTGGCTCCTTGCCGCCACCTTCCATGTAGTCAACACATGCCTCGGTTGTTATCACGAATCCCATCGGTACGCGATCTGCGCCGAGTATGCGAGTCATCTCAGCGACGTTTGCACCCTTTCCGCCGAGAAGATTTCTCATCTCTCTTGAGCCTTCGGAGAATTCATAGACGTACTTGGTTTCAGTCACAGTCGTTGCACCCATCGCGTTCTTTTACCTACCCTTAACCTTGTATGCTTTGTTTTAGACGATGATAGTTGGCCACTTTGGATATGGCCCCTCGTTTGCGCAGAAATATCAGATTTCAGAGCGTATTTCTGTAAACAAGGACCTTAGGCAACCTTGGCAAGAGAGACGTGCGCGTGGTGTTCGACGATCTCCCTTATAGCGCGATCGATCAGCTTTGTTCTCTTCTCTTTTCTTGAAGCAAGATCGATCATCGGCTTCGTCAAGGCATCGCGCATGAACTCAAGCGCCTCACTATCGATCATGAAATCACTTCCGGCGCATTTATTGCAGACAACTCCTCCAGCTTGCGGTGAAAACCTCTCCCACCTGCCGTCGGACCCACATGAGGCACAGTGGAACAACTCCGGCGCTATTCCGGCCGCAACCAGTAGCTTCATTCTGAACGCAAGCTCTATTACAGTCCAGTCAACCTCTGAGCTTTCAGATGTAGCCTTCTCCAGCAGCGAGAGATAGCGGCAGATCAGGTTGTAGACGGGAACGTTCTGCTCTGACTCTGGCATCAGCCGTAGGACCGCTCTAGATGCACCGGTTGCGGCGTTCAATGCCTTTATATTCCCACGCATCTCGGTATGTGATGCGAGTGTATTTGCAGACGTCACCGTTGAGAGATCCCCTCTTCCTCTGTAGAGAACGAGATCCAGCCTGAAAAAGGGCTCGAGCCTACCGCCAAAGCGAGAGCGAGCCTTTCTCGCGCCCTTTGCAATCGCTCCTATCCTGCCGTGCATATCACTGTAGATGTGCAGAATGCGATCAGACTCGCCGTAGCGAATACTGCGAAGCACAATCCCTTCCGTTTTATAGCTCTTTGACATAAGCGGTAAATCTAAATAACACTTGTCTTAAACTTTGCACTCCATGGCGGACAGATGAATAAGCCAACGATCTACACAACTGACTTCTGCAGATCCTGCGTTGCAGCGAAGAGACTCCTTGACAAGCATGGCATACAGTACAAAGAGATCAACCTCGCACGCAACCCGGCCGGTCGGAGTGACCTGGCCGAAAAGACAGGTAACTATACGTTTCCACAGATAGTGGTTGACGACGAACTGGTTGGAGGTTTGGAGGAGCTCAAGACCCTCGAAGCTCGGGGAGCACTGGAGCAAACCTTCAACCGATAGACGACAGTGGTAAGGGCGATTTAGGCTTTTGCCCGCGGATGGGACTCGAAGTAGACCTCTTTCAGCCTCTGGTTTGTGAGGTGTGTATAGATCTGGGTTGTCGATATGTCGGCGTGTCCGAGCATCGCCTGCACGGCCCTTAGATCACAGCCCCCCGCGAGCAGATGTGTAGCGAAGGTGTGTCTCAATGTGTGGGGGCTCATCTTGTCTTTTAGGCCGGCAGTCCTGGCGTGGCGCATAATTATCTTGTAGAGACCCTGACGAGTTAGGCGCCCTCCACGTGCGTTCACAATGAGGTACGGCTGATCTGCCGTTCCCACCAACTGTGGTCTCCCCCGTTCCAGGTACCGCCTGGTCGCCTCAACAGCCGCACCACCAACCGGTACCAACCGCTCTTTCGACCCCTTTCCACGAGCGCGTAGAACGCCCGAGTCAAGGTCGATATCACCTAACTCGAGGCCGATCGTCTCCGATGATCGCATTCCGCAGGCATACATCAGCTCAAGCATCGCCCGATCTCTCAATGCGGTCGGCTCGCCCCCTTTCGGTTGTTCTATCAGCCTCCTAACCTCTGAGCGACCGAGAACCTGCGGCAGATGCTTTGACGCACGAGGTTGCGAAAGACCCTCCATCGGATCCGTTTCACGTACGCCCTCCCTGCGCAGAAACTTGAAAAACGACCTCAGGACCGCTGACTTTCTCCTCAAAGTCGAAACAGCAGGCCTATGCCCCTCGCCACCATCGAACACTCTGTCGAAGTGCTCAGATACATCCCTACGTGTAACCGTTACAACATCCTTGTTGCTTTTTTTAAGCGACGCGCCAAGCTGTGAAAGGTCACGCCTATAGGCCTCTAAGGTGTTCCTAGATGCACCTTTCTCAAATTCGAGGTACGAGAGGAAGTCGAGCAAGTGCTCATTGAAAGCACCGTTTCTTGTATTTGCAACGTCTGGCATGACCACTCAACCAATACTTCGTCAGAGAGCCCTGATGCTCCTTGCACGTGCAAAGCGTGCTTCAGACGTTTACTTAGACGCTTTTCTAAGATCCTCGATCAGCCAGTAAAGCCCAACCAGTGTCTTTGCATCACGACATTCTTCAACCACGTCTGAAAGCTGATCGACTTTAACGGACTCGATCTCTATCCTCTCATGCTCATCTGGCTGCGCATCTACATCGTAAAGATCGGTCGCAAGATAGAGATGAAACACTTCGTTGCTGATCCCCGGAGTTGCGTAGACGCTTTTAATATGCTGCCAGTTACGCGCTCCTTTGCCGATCTCCTCCGCCAGCTCCCTCTTAGCGGAGCCCAGAGGATCTTCGCCCAGGTCGATCTTGCCTGCCGGTAGTTCGAGTAGCGTATCCTCCCCCACAACCTCGCGCGGCTGCCTAATCAGATGCAGCGTATTTTCTTCAAGGGCCAAAACCACGGAGGCTCCTGGATGATCGATGATCTCACGGTCTACGCACTCCCCATCTGTGTGCTCAAAGCGCCCAACTTCAACTGTTGCGATCCGACCTCGCCACTTCTCTTCCGAAGATATCTTCTTGAAGCTCACTCGACTTTGACTCCCTGTCCAGCAAGGACCAAGCCGCCAGCGATGGCCTGGCGGAAAAAGAGTGGGTCATCATTTAAAGACCTGCCCATCGTCTGTGCGAGTAGCCCCGATTCGGCATATTCGGACATCGCCTCATCGACGCTTACATTCACGATACTGTGTCTACTGTCGCTATCTGTGCCTACTAACTCTCGATGGAAGTCGCTGTCTATGTCTTCGGCGGCCAGTGCAACTGTGACCGGAGCAAGTAGCAGTCTCAATACCGTGGCCGTATGGTGAGACAAGTTCTTGTGGCGACTCCTGGAATCTGCGCTTGAGGCTCTAGGAACTATGGTTGGCGTAGTGCCCAGCGCCAAAGCTGCGTGAGAACTTGCCAGAGCCTCCATTCCGCCGTGGCCAAGCACCGATGCGCTTCCCTGAATGCCGGGTCCGGGTCCGATCAACGCTATATCGCAGTCGAGAACCTCGTCACATGCCTTCAATGCCCCAACAAGAGTTAGTGCCTCATGTCCGCCGCCGAAACTTGGAGACACGGTGACATGCTCCGCTATGAAGTCTCGCTCGAGTAACTCTCCTACAGTGTTGGAGAGACTCCCGGGTAACGCTCCTCCACCAGTCTGCAAATACGCGACCCTCTTGCCGTCATATGCGCCCTTCAGTGAGAACGCGGTGGCCGCTAGCTGGCCGTGTAGGGCAATTACACCTACTTTTATATCCAGAGACGACTCCAGCGCCTCTAAACCAGTCTTTTCCTCAAGAGGCGTAACCGCATGCTGGATCGGTGTGTAGTTGAGCTTCATCGTCTCGGCGCCCTCTGTTCCTTCGCCCTCAAGGCCCCTTGTCAAGTTTGCCAGTACAAGATCGAATCCGCCGCTCCCAAGGTTGAGGTCGAGCGCCTCAATATTTACTAGTACCTCGTCGTCTTCTTCCACAGGGCCGGTCAGCGTCTGGTATGAAAGCGCAGGCCTAACTTCACCGCTTTCCAGCTCGACTTCTGCTCCGTCAACGCTGACCCCTCTGTGGGTAATTGACCTGATCTTGCCACGCCTTATCTTCAGCATCTAATTAATGTAGTAGTTCGCTGTGATTCTTGCTCACATATTCGCCGACCGAGCAACTATCGCGTGCCCCAAATCGAGCATCTTCTCCAGAGATTCAACTGAGACTCTCTCGTCTGCCGTATGAACTGCCTCGGTCCCGTTTGCGACGTTCAAACACTCAAATCCCTTCGCCTGAAATGCATTTGCATCACTGCCTCCACCGGAGGCCTTGAAATCCGCCTTGAGCCCCACGTCCTCCAGAGCGGTGGCTGCAGCCTTTACCGACCTCGACCCACGGGGCAACGAGAAAGCGTGGAACTCCTCCTCAACCAAGGTCTTCACGTCAATATCACATGCTCCTGCGGCCCAGGTGCAGGAATCGATAATTCCCTGAGCCATCTCAACTGCGTGTTCATGGTCGAGGCTGCGTACCTCAGCAAGCACACTACATCTCTCGGGAACGACATTGACTGCAGTGCCTCCTCTTACTGCACCTACGTTGGCTGTCGATCTCTCGTCTATACGGCCGAGTTGCATAGACTCGATCGCCTTCGCAGCGGCCGCAATGGCGCTCTTTCCCTCCTCTGGACAGATGCCGGCATGAGCGCCCACCCCGGAAAATCTTGCCGTGATCCTTTGATGGGTCGGTGCCTCAATCATTAGCTCACCAATCGGTGACGGATGATCGAAGACGAAACCGAACCGCGATTTGAGCTCGCTTGCGTCGAAGGCCTTCGCTCCTGCAAGGCCGCTCTCCTCACGAACGGTAAAGAGGAACTCGACGCCAACCCGAGGTTTAATTTCAACATACTTCTTGGCCAACGCCAGGAGCATCGCAACCGCGGCTTTGTCGTCAGCACCAAGAATCGCTCTGTTTCTGTTCTCCAGAAAGCCATCGTTTCGAACCACGTCTATCTCGCCGCTGACCGGAACCGTGTCGATGTGCGCGCATAATAAAACGGATCTATCGACCTGACCCTTGATAAATGTGGACAGGTTGCCACAGCCAGCGTCGCATTTAGCTGCAGCATCGTCCTCGTCTACTCTCAGGCCAAGCCGTTCAAGCTCCTCGGTGATATATCTCCCCACATTCGCCTCAGAGCCCGACGGACTTGGAATCTCACAGAGATGGATGAACTCTTTGACCAGCCGTTCCTTCTCGGCCCTTGAAGAGTACGAACTCGTCACTTTTCGGAACTGGAGCCTTTGCCAGAGACTTTAACGTCGCTTTCCTCGAGGCCGTCCGTTGAATCTTCCTCGTCGGTCTCACCGGTGCTCTCAACACTCTCGGCTCTGACAAGGGACGCTCCAACAAATTCCCGGAAAAGCGGCTCGGGTCTTGTCGGTCTCGACTTGAACTCTGGATGGAACTGTGATGCGACGTACCACGGATGATCCTTGAGCTCGACTATCTCAACCAAGCGTTCGTCTGGCGATGTTCCTGAGGCGACCAGTCCTTTACTCTCAAGCTTCTTTCGTAGCAGGTTGTTTACTTCGTAGCGATGGCGATGTCTCTGGTATATGACTGCATCTTCGTACATATCTCTCGCTTTTGTATCCTTGTGCAGTTTCACTGGGTCGGCCCCAAGACGCATCGTACCTCCCTTGTCTTCCACCTCTTTCTGCTCCGGAAGCAGATCGATCACCGGGTGAGGGGTCTCGTAGTCGAACTCAGTAGAGTTGGCTCCATCCATTCCGGCTACGTTGCGTGCAAACTCGATAACTGCGATCTGCATGCCGAGACAGATGCCGAGATAAGGGATCTTCTTCTCACGCGCAACCTTGGCCGCGGCGACCTTACCCTCGATTCCCCTGGTACCGAATCCGCCTGGGATCAGAATGCCGTCAGCGGTTTCAAGCTTCGATTGACCTTCCTCATCTTTGACACTTTCAGAGTCCACCCAATCTACCTCGACCTCCGCTCCATGGAAAAATCCGGCGTGGTTGAGCGCTTCGACAACAGATAGGTACGCATCCCCAAGCTCCACGTATTTTCCGACCAGTGCGATCTTGACATTTCTTTTAGGACTGTCTGCGTTTTTGCAGAGCTGTTCCCAATCTTCCAGCTTTGGAGTTGACACTTCTATGTTGAAGTGATCCATGATCAGATCGTCAACTCCCTCGGCTCTGAAAAGCAGCGGTACCTTGTAGATGTTGTCTACGTCGTGCGCCGATATCACGGCCTCAACCGGTACGTTCGCAAATAGAGCAATCTTGCTCCTAATGTCTCTCGAGATGGGCTCCTCAGAGCGACAGATCACCGCGTGTGGCTGTATACCTATGCGGCGCAGCTCGTTCACCGAGTGCTGAGTGGGCTTCGTCTTCAGCTCGCCTGCGTGCTTGATGTAAGGAACCAGTGTCAGGTGCAGATACATGCAGCGATCCGGACCGTACTCGTGTTGAAACTGTCTAATTGCCTCCAGGAAGGGAAGCGACTCGATATCGCCAACGGTTCCACCGATCTCAGTTATCACAAAGTCGAGATCCTGTCCTTCGGCAACAAGTTTTATCCTCTGTTTTATCTCATCCGTGATATGAGGTATTACTTGGACGGTTCCGCCAAGATAGTCGCCCCGCCTCTCTTTTTTAATGACCGAGTAGTAGACGGCGCCGGATGTAACGTTCGACGTACGCGCTGTGTTCTCATCGGTAAAGCGCTCGTAGTGACCTAGATCTAGGTCGGTCTCGCCTCCGTCCTCAGTGACAAAAACCTCCCCGTGCTGATATGGGCTCATGGTCCCGGGATCGACGTTGATATAGGGATCGAACTTCTGAATCTGCACCCTCAAGCCACTGCTTACAAGAAGCCGGCCGATCGATGCAGCGGTTATTCCCTTACCCAGGGAGGAGACAACCCCACCGGTTACGAAGATGTATTTCGTTAGTGGGCTTTCACTCATCTGCCGACAGAGTCTAACCTACATATCAGAGGAGTTTTCTCTACAAATGTGTTTATCGATCTGATCTCACCGTAAACGGTGAGCGCGACAAGCACTCCAAGCGCCGCAATCAAGCCGGTGCTAGAAAGCGTCAGCACCATCCAGATACCGGCTACTGCACCGACCAGATTCGACCCCGTGTCACCCAACATCGCCCGTGCTCGCAGGTCAAAGGGCAGGTATGCCAGCACAGGCCCGATAAACAGAGCCAACGACTTCACGGGCTCACTGCTACCGCTCCCCGCCCACAGACCAGCACCTAACAGGATGAATACCTTGATCGCACGCCCGGGCCTCAGGTCGAGCAGGTTAAAGAAGTTAGCCGCAAGCGCAAGTACGAACGCCTCAGCCAGGAACTGACCTGCTCCCTGACCCCTCCCCGAAACTGCAAACAGAGCCAGGCCCAGCGTGCCGACCGCTTTTATTACACCGGTACTGATCCGGCCCGAGGCAAGCTCACGGAAGTGGCCCCTTATGCCTCTTGCAGGTGTACTAACAAGATCGTCGATCAGTCCAAGCAGGGCGACGCCAAGCACGAAGGTCAAAACATGGACGTTCACGCTTGGAAGAAACACCTCGCCACTAAGCTCCTGTGCGACTGCTAACGGACCGAGAAGAGCAACGACCGAGGCCACGATCACAATTCCACCGGCATAGGGCAGCAGTTCGCCTCTGTAATTTTGCTTGGTTAGACCAGCTTCCTTTAGCGAAGCGATCACTCTGCCCGCGATTGCTGCCGTCAAGATGGTGGACAGCGCCAGTGTCAGCCACTGCCAGTTCACTTACTGCTTTTCGTCTCCACAAGCAAGCTGTGCGGTATCAGCTGCGTGGCCGACGACCCGATCCCGAAATGGCCCTTGGCGCCCTGCAATGCTAGAACCAGTGCGACCCTGCCAGCGTTCGTATCTACGTTGTCCACGCTTGTAAGGTCGTGACTGCGGTAGTAGCCGATCTGTGACGGATCGTTCTCTGATTTCTCAATCCCAACTACCGGCACATCGGTGTCAAGCATGCCGTCTATCAGCGACGATTCGAATCTGTCAGCTGTATGTTTCTCATCCCCCTCGAGATCGCGATCGGTGTGGACGAATACGACCCCGTCCAACTCGTCCATCCTTCCGCTGTGACTCGAAAACAGTGTCCGTTTGACCTGCTCTCCCAACTTGCCCCCTTCGACAAGTTGCTTACCCAACTCTTTGGCAAACTTGTTCAACTGCTTCTTGTCTGAATCGATTTCAGCGAACTCGGTCTCCTTTAATTCGTCCGCTAACCGATCTAGCTTCATGGGAATGCGTATGGTGCTTATCGAGACCAGGCTAGCCCCACTCGGCTCGACTGCTTTGCGCACATCTTTCACGACGCCGTCTGAGCCGCCGAACGCGATGATGCCTATGTCCATGCCAAACAGACGGTTATCAACTATCGCCGGATATACGAGGCTCTCAAACTCCTTGCTGCGCCTCAAATCCCTCAGCGCATCTGACCCCTCGTCTCGAGCATCCTTCAGATCGCCGCGCAGAGAGTCCAAGAGATTGCGTTCTGCGCCGGTTACGACCTTGTCTGCGATCGTCACTCCCAGCAGTATGCCTACCGCAAGCGCCGCGAAAACCGCGATTAGTGAAACCACGTGGTAACGAAAGTCAAACATCTATATCCCCAGCATGATTCGCACTTTCAACCAGACTAGATCCGCCAGACGTTCAAGCTGGGGGGATGTAAGAATCACAACGATGATCGTTGTCAGTGCAACTGCGAGCAGCATCGTAAGCTGTCCCCAACCCGGGGCGGGTTTGTAGAGGCGGCTCACTCCCTTCGCATCGACAAGTGTCTCGCCAATCCGTAGCCTGGTCAAAAAGGTCGACGACATTCCACGACGGTCCTTGTCCAGGAACTCAACTAAATTGAAATGAGATCCCACACTGACAATCAGCGAGGCACCTAACTCGTAGACGAGCAGCATCGCCATGTCCTGAGACGTGCCAGCCACTGAAAGCACTTTGTGTTCCAGCCCCAGCCGTTCAAGCCTCTCGGTCCCTGGTGCCCGCCCGTCCCTATACGCATGCACGACCAGTTCGGCATCGCTATTAAGTGCACGGTCCGACGCCGAGTCCATGTCTCCGACTATCAAGTCAGGTTTCAATCCCGCCTCGAGCAGTGCGTCTCCGCCACCGTCAACTCCAACCAGCACCGGTTTTACGTCCCTTATATACGGTCGCAGGACCTTCAGGTCTCTTTTATAGCCGATGCCCCGTACAACCACCAGCACCTGACGGTCACGAAACACCGTTTTGAGATCTGGTAGTTCCTGACGCTCAGATAGAAGCCCGACCTCTTCCCGCAGATGCGTCATCGTGTTCTCCGCAAACTGTTCGAGAGCGTGACCGATCCTGTGCCTGCTCTCTTCCATGATCCTTGTCAGCGTCTCTCTACCGAGCACTTTGCCTGTCGCCAGATCCGATCCGTTCATGATCAACCTGTTGCCGACTAGTCGCACCACGTCTCCATCGTTTACCAGTTCAAAAAGGTCTGCACTCTCCACATCGACCAGATGAACGTTTGCATCGACGAGAATCGTCGGCCCAGCGTTCGGATACTCGCCGGTCGTGGACTCTGAATTATTGATGACCGCACGTACGCCGCTTGCAACAAGCTCCTCTGCTGAGATCGCGTCGATGTCCCGGTGATCGATTACCGCAATATCCTTATGGGTCAGCCGCTTCACAAGATCCTTGGTTTTTTTATCTAACCTGGCGGTCCCCACAACTTCTCGCGCATTGGGACCCGAGCTTGTCATATCCTGCATTGGCTTAGTTCCGATCGAAGCTGACACTGCTTGACTCAAATTCTACGAGGTCCAGCCTGGATTGCGCTGCCGAGGCCTATTTTTACGCTGCAGCCAGCAGCTCCTGCGCATGCTTCTTTGCCCCCGAATCGGCTTCGTCAGCTCCCAGCATGCGGCACAACTCGACGACGACATCATCACCCTCAATCTCATCAACCGATGCCGTCGCGATCTCTTTATCCGTTTTCTTGTTGATCGAGAAGTGTTTTTCTGCAAGCGCAGCGACGGGTGGTAAGTGTGTGACGCATATGACCTGCCGATCATCCTCACCACCACTTATCTGTTTCAGCTTCTGACCTACGGAGTTCGCCGTCGTGCCACCTATGCCCGCGTCTATCTCGTCAAAGACCATGATCGGCCATCCGCCCTGTGATCTTGCAGCCGAAACGATCGCGAGCATCACCCTGGACAGTTCCCCACCCGATGCCGCCTCCTTTAGTGGGGCCTCCGCCACTCCCGGGTTCGATGCAAGCCTGAAATCGACCGAATCACTGCCTGTCTGTCCAAGCCCTTTATCGTCGTCGATGTCTGTAACCTCTATGTTGAATGAAGCGGACGGCATGTCTAGATCTGAAAGCTCCGCACACACGCTCTCCATCATCTTCACGGCTGAGCTCTTTCTTTTTCGAGTCAATCGATCCGCGTCATCTTTTAGCTCGCGCTCCATGGCGACCTTCTCTTTTTCAAGCTCCACGAGCTCGTCATCCGCTCTATCTATGCGATTCCGCTTTTCGCGTAGCTCCCCAAGCTTCTCGAGCACGATCTGTGCCGTCTGGCCATGTTTGTTAAAAAGCCGGCTGATCGAGCCGATGCGCTCGTCCAGCTGCGCCAGCTCCCTCGAATCACCTTCGAGTAGCGCCTCAAACGATCTAAGCTCTCGCGCAAGCTCTTGAGCTTCGCACGCCATGTCTCTACATCGACCTGCGACTTCATCGAGCTTCCCTTCGACCCCAGAAACTGCGTCAAGATGAGCCGCCGCTGTTGACAGATTCATCGCAATTCCCGGCGTGTCGTCCTCGGGCTCGATCAGCTCTGCTGACCCCATCGACGCAGAGCGAAGCGATTCCAAGTTCGCGAGTCGCTTGTGACGGATCATTAGCTCGTCTGCATCCTCTAGATCTGGAACCACTTCCTCTATCTCGCCGATCTCGAAATCAAGTATCCCTATCTCTCTCTCCCTATTTGATGCAATACCTTGAAGCTCTTCCAATCTTCGATTTAGCTTTAACTGCCTTCTATAGAGGTTCCTGAACTTCTTTACTCCCTCCAGGTGACCGTTCCCGCAGAATTCATCGAGCATCTTCATCTGCTCGGCGCTCATCATCAGCGCCCGATGCTCATGTTGGCCGAAAAATGCGATCAGTTGCGTTCCGATCTCTCTCAAGTTTTCTGCAGAGGTCGTGCGTCCGTAGGCGTACGCACTCGATCTGCCCGCCGCTGACACCTTCCGCGCCAACACAATCTCTGGTCTATCTAACGGCAAGTTCTCTGCGGTCTCGCCGAGCTCCAATTCGCCGACCAGGTCCGAATTCAGGTCGAAAACTCCCTCAACGTATGCCTCGTCAGCGCCTGGCCGCACAATGCCCGATCTTGGCTTACCTCCTGTAATAAGGTCGAGTGCATGGGCTAGAACGGTCTTCCCCGCTCCTGTTTCACCGGTAATCACATTTAGACCCGGCCCAAACCGAATCGCTGCCTTCTCTATTAATAGAAGGTTCTCTATGCGAAGCTCTCGTAACACAACCTAACGTGTAGCATCGAGCCCCGACAGATTCCTCGACCTTGGGGACTTCTACGCCCGCTACAGGCGTCCGAACTTCTCTCGGAATTGGTGATAGAAGTTTGTACCCGGAAGCTGAGCAAGCACCGCTCTGTTGTCTTCAAACGACAGGTATGCCTTAGCTCCAGGTCCTAGTTTATGTTCAGTGCGACCGTCGATGCTCACGGCAACCGCTTCGAAAAGCGAAGCGTTTTCGACGGTTAGCCGATCCCCGGCCGCCGCCAGAAGAGGACGAGCATTCAAGGTGTGTGGTGCAACAAAGCTGATCACATAACCCTCTACGCCCCACGCCAAGACTGGGCCACCGTTGGCCAGGTTATATCCGGTAGATCCAGCAGGAGTTGCGACCACAAGACCGTCGCATCGAACATCCCCAACCTGCTCACCACCTAGCGAGTAGGCAAGATTTGCTACTTGATTGTCGGGCTCACGGAGAAAAGCAACATCGTTTACAGCTGCGAACCTCGAGCCTTCTATCTCAACTGATAGCGCAGGAAGCTTCAACGTCTCGAACTGCCCTTCATATGCAAGCACGAGGCTCTCCTCCAACTCATTGCGCTCAGCCGTGGCAAGAAACCCGATGCGGCCGAAGTTCACTCCAAACACCGGGATGTTGCGATCGATGAACCTGCGGAGAGCGTAAAGAATCGTTCCGTCACCACCCATGGCGACGCATACGTCCAGATCCGTGTCGACATCGGCATTCAGCTCTAGATTGCCAGCTGTTCGCGCAGACAGCTTGTGCTTTTCGGTCTCCTCCGGTGACACAAACAAGTGCACACCCAATCTCTCGGCGATGGAGATCGCCTTCTCTACCGCATCGACCATCTTCTCGGGGTGTCTGTGAGTGAAGAAAGTTGCCTTGCGTGAACCCTCTGACTGCTTGATCTCTTCTCTACTCATCAAGGATCAGCTGCAAGCGTAGCTTGTTTGATGTCGGAAATCCCCTCGCCATTGTCCGATGCGTGGATAAAGCTCTCTCTGTTACCTGCGGGACCCTCGAGTCCACTGAAACAAACACCGCGAACTATGTAGCCCAGTTCTTCAATTCGCTTGGCAACGGACTCCACCGCTTCTCTTCTGTCATCTGCTTTCCGTACTACTCCCCCCTTCCCCACCAGATCACGGCCTACCTCGAACTGTGGCTTTACCATGGCAAGGCAGTTAAATCCATCCCCTGCCGTTGGGAAAACGGCTGGCAGCACCTTCTTCAACGAGATGAAGGAAACATCGACAGTTATTAAGGTGGGTCTGAACGGGAGTTGGTTGGGGGCCAGGTATCTTGCGTTGGTCCTTTCGATAACTGTAACTCTCTCATCGTTTCTCAACTTCCAGTCGAGTTGGCCATAACCTACGTCCAGAGCGATAACCCGAGATGCGCCCTTTTGCAGCAGGCAGTCGGTAAACCCACCGTTCGATGCACCCACGTCGAGACAGCTCTCCCCTGCGACGCTCAATTCGAACATCTCGAGTGCGTGCTTTAGCTTCAAACCTCCCCTGGAGACGTATCTTGAAGATCTCTGTACCTCCACAGGTATGTCCTGCTCTACCAGCTGACCTGGTTTTTTCGCT
Source organism: uncultured Thermoleophilia bacterium (assembly GCA_963710065.1). Classification (GTDB taxonomy): domain Bacteria; phylum Actinomycetota; class Thermoleophilia; order Solirubrobacterales; family CAVPYU01; genus CAVPYU01. The sequence continues at coordinate 291,002 of CAVPYU010000005.1, forward strand.
CTCATCCCGCCTTTGCCGATCATCACCTCTCCTGCCATAACTGCAGCCGCTGCCTTCGCACGTGACTTAAAAGCACCGCGATCTTTAAGTAGAGCGTCGAGACGAACCTTCATTCTCCAGTTTCACCATCTAAGGAATCGACGTATTTGGATAGAAAAGTCATGACATCTGTGATGTTAATCACATAAAATTAAGTATCTTTCTTTTATGTTCATACATGAGATCCGGTTACCAAATAACTGGAATCTCCCCTAATACAGTATCTCTCCTCCCAAGCGCCCTCGAAAGGGGGCGCTTACCCCTTTTAAAGACGGGAAAAATGACGATCTGCGGCTGTAAGTGTTCACCCCCTACCAAACATCCATGTAATCTGGGCTTGAGCGTGTCCGGAACTAAGCGAAAGCCCAAGTTGTATGGGTTATCTGGCACAAACTCACACCGGCCGGCGGCGTGTACGCCGGTCGGGGAGCGGAAACGTTTATATGGCGAGGGGGCCTGAACGCTTACCTGCGGCTCTCTATGGTGCGCTCTTGACACCGATCCGTTGGGCAACGGTCTCAGCCACATTGGTGGCGGTTAGGCCGACCTCCTGTAGCAGCAGCTCGGGTTTGCCATGAGTTATATATCTGTCGGGGATACCGAACTTCATCAGTTTTGTGCCGCTTTCCAAGCGGTTGAGCTCGTCGAGTACAGCGCTACCGAACCCGCCAACAATCGAGTTGTCCTCAACCGTGACGATCATCTCGTGTTCCTTGGCGAGAATGCCTATCAGCTCTTTGTCAATTGGCTTGACGAAGCGAGCGTTTGCAACAGTAGGAGTAAGACCTGACTTTTTCTTCAGCTCCTCTGCCGCATCGATGCATATTTGCACACAGTCCCCGTAGCCAACAAGAGCAACACGTTCGCCGGTCGCAAGCAGCTCCCCTTTACCTATCTCAAGAACCTCGGGCGTAGAAGGTAGCTCGACGCCGACAGCTGCGCCACGTGGGTATCGCAATGCAACCGGTCCTTGGTCCCACACCAGAGCCGTTCGCAACATGTTGACCAACTCTGCCTCGTCCTTGGGCGCCATCAAGGTCATGTTCGGCACCGGACGCAGATAGGAGATGTCTAACGCTCCATGGTGCGTCGGCCCGTCGTCGCCTACCAACCCCGCTCTATCCATCGCAAATACAACATTTAATCGTTGAAGGCCAACATCGTGAACTATCTGGTCGAATGCCCTCTGTAGAAAGGTCGAGTAGACAGCTACGACCGGCTTCATCCCTTCCAATGACAGGCCCGCGGCAAACAGAACGGCGTGCTGTTCGGCGATCCCTACATCGAAGTACCGGTCCGGCATCTCCTTCTGCAGGAGAGAGAGCCCAGTACCGGCAGCCATCGCCGCGGTTATCCCAACTACGCGTTTGTCTCGACGTGCCTCGTCGACCAATGCCTTGCCAAGCACTTTGGTCCATTCAGGCGGTCCATTCGCCGGCTTTTTCCCGTTGCTTTTCGCCGGACGTCTGTTAACAATCGACGACGGTTTGGCTGCATGCCACTTCTCCATGCCTTCGTACCCACCTTGCTCGGCTGGAGCAAAACCCTTTCCCTTGACGGTCTTCACGTGTACCAGTACCGGGCGATCCGCCTTCAGAGCCTTGTCGAGTGCGTGACGCAGGGTTGAGATATCGTGACCGTCTATTACGCCGACGTACGCGATGTCCAGCTCTTCGAAAAACAGCCCTGGCGCGTAGAAGGCCTTGATCGACTCCTTCAACTGAGGGCCAAGTCTCTCAATCCATGATCCAATGCCCGCCGGCAGCCTGGTCAAGCTTCTTTCGAACTCGTCTCTTGCCCTGTACAGCCTTCGATTCAGACGTACCCTGTTGAAGTACCCGGACATCGACCCAACGTTCGGCGAGATCGACATTCCGTTGTCGTTTAAAACGATCACGATCGGGGACTGCAGATGCCCAGCGTTATTTAGCGCCTCGAACGCAACTCCGCCGGTCATCGCACCGTCACCGATTACTGCTACTACGTTGCCATCCCGTTCCTTGTCATCGCTCCTCCGCATAGCCTCCTTGATGCCTACTGCATATGAGATCGATGTGGAAGCGTGACCGGCCCCCATGATGTCATGCTCTGACTCGTCTCTGTTGAGAAACGGGGCAAGGCCGCCGAACTGCCTTATCGTCTTTAGGCGATCCCTGCGTCCGGTGAGTACTTTATGTGGGTAGGCCTGATGACCGACGTCCCATAAAATCTTGTCCTTAGGAGAGTCGAGCAGACTGTGAAGCGCCACCGTAAGCTCACATACACCCAGGTTTGCACCGAAATGACCCCCTATCTCGCCTACCGTATCTATTATGAAGCAGCGCAACTCCTGCGAGACCTGTTCCAGTTCTGCTTCGCTCAGGCCGTGTAAATCCTGAGGCTTGTCTATCTTCTCTAGAAGGCTATCGGTGCTCATTTTCGCCTCGGAAACCTTAGCGCGTGCGCGAATAAATGAACTGCGCGATCTTGCGGAGATCGTTCACGTCCTTCTGAATCGCATCCAACTCCTGCAATACTTTTTGGTTTGCATCTGATGCCAGCTCTCTCGCCCGATCAAGCCCGAACGTGCTCACAAATGTGTGTTTTTCAAGGCGCTCGTCGGCTCCTGCTCTCTTACCCAACTCGTCGTCGGCGCCCACCACATCGAGAATGTCATCGACAATTTGAAAGAGCACGCCTAGCTCCTTTGCAAACGCTCGGTACGCTTCCACCGACTCGTCTGAGCACTCAGCGAGTGGCAAGACACAGGCGACCGACGCCTCGATAAGACATCCGGTCTTTAGAGAGTGCATTCTCCTCAGCTCGGCCTCGTCCATCGGTGTCTTCTGTGTCACGTCTATATACTGGCCACCGACCATCCCCTCCGCTCCGGCCGCCTTCGCGATTTCGCAAAGTGACGCCATCCTCTGCTCAATCGGTGCTTCAAACTGTTCGATGATCAACAGATAGGCTTCTGCAAAGAGAGCATCTCCCGCCAGAATCGCAACGTCCTCTCCAAACTTCACGTGGCAGGTCGGCATGTTGCGCCGCAGATCGTCATCGTCTAGTGCCGGCAGATCGTCGTGAATCAGCGAGTACGTATGGATCATCTCAAGTGACGCCGCAAGTGGAATTATCCTTTTTGGATCCACTCCAAGGGATCTGCCTGTCGCTATACAGAGCACAGGTCTTATCCGCTTGCCCGGTGCCAGCAACGAGTATCTCATCGCCTCCTCGAGTCCCGAGATATCACTCTGCCGGGTAAAGTTCAAATCAGCGAGGTACTGGTCGACATCACGTCGAATGTCCTCTGGGTATCCCTCTTTCTCCACTGATCCCTTCCGGTTAGTTAGCCTTCTGACCGGTGCCCACCGTTCTCAGGCTGCGCTCGAGCTCGGTGCCGGCCTCAGCCGCGAGCCGTGCGCTCTCTCGAACCAGCTCGGTAGCCTTTTCAACCGGCAGATCAGGGTCACGCAACCTGCCCTCCAGCTCACGCAGCTTCTCCGCCACCTGCTTTAGATCGGTTTCAGGTTCAGTCATCGCTCAAGCCCTCCTCATCCACTTCTTTTAATGCAGACCCGAGAATGCCGTTAATAAACCCCGGTGCATCGGCACCACAGTACCGCTTCGCCAACTCGACCGCCTCGTCTATCGAAACCTCAAAGGGAACGTCGTCCCGGTAAACGATCTCGTATAGGGCGACTCTCATTATGCACTTCTCCAAAGGTGCAATCCGCTCCAGGCTCCAACCACGAGCATATTTTGAGATCAGCTCATCGATCCGTTCGAGATTGTCTGCGACCCCACTGACGACCTGCTTACTGTAGGCCGACGAACCACTGTCCTTAGAAACATCCTCCCCAGTTATGTGCTTGGTCAGATCCTCTCTGTAACAGACGAAGACGGCTTGTTTGCGTTGTTCGCTTCGACGCACGGAAGTTATACTCGTTGTTGGTACTCGCGCGTTCGTGTGTCTACCTTGATGACGTCGCCCTCATTGATGAAGAGAGGCACTTGGACGGTAACTCCAGACTCCAGTGTCACCTGTTTTGTACCGCCACCAGACGCGGTGTCTCCTCGCAATCCCGGATCCGCCTTTACAACTTCAAGCTCAACAGAACTCGGTGTCTGCGCGTCTGCAAGTTTCTCGTCAACGTACAACAGATCTACCTCATCGTTGGGCTTAATCCAGTCAAGCAAGTCATCGACGCTGTCTTTGGCCATAGTTATCTGATCGTATGTACCTGCATCCATAAAGACGACCTCGTCCCCAGACTGGTACAGGTACTGCATTTTCTTGGTCTCGATATGCACATCACGAAACTTCTCCCCAGCACGAAACGTCTTATCTATAACTGCACCCGATTCCAAGGCCTTCAGCTTCGTGCGTACGAAGGCGCCGCCCTTGCCGGGCTTGACATGCTGAAACTCGACCACGCGAAAAACAGTGCCGTCAACCTCTATGCACATTCCATTTTTTAACTGGTTAGTAGTAACCATCGCTTAGAGACTATCTTACGACCTTAAGCTCCTTGTCAATGCGGGTTAGAACCTCGTACCCATCCTCTTTTACAACTACGAGGTCTTCTATGCGAACTCCAAACTTGCCCGGGATGTATATACCGGGCTCAATAGTGATCACATTGCCGTTCTTCAGTGCGGTGCTCGATCTCTGCGAAACACGCGGCGCTTCATGCACTTCGAGTCCAACTCCGTGCCCAGTTCCGTGCCCAAACATCTCGGCATAACCGCCATCATCGATAGCTGTCCGCGCCTTTGAGTCGACATCTGCCGCTTGAACGCCGGCGGTTACCGACTCCAGCGCCAGCCGCTGCGCATCGACGCACCAAGTTGTAGATAGATGATGCCTCGTTCGACAATGTGCCTGTTGCAACGGTTCTCGTGCAGTCTGACGCATAACCGTCTATCACGCATCCCCAGTCTATGACCAAAAGCGTGTCAGGCTCTATCTGTTTGTCGCCGGAGTGAGCGTGTGGTAGGGCCCCGTTAGGTCCCGAGGCAACTATCGGTGGGAATGAAATGGCCTGTGCTCCTGCCTCTCTCATCCCCTTCTCTAGTTCCCAAGCGACTTCTCTCTCGCTTCGCCCGACAATGCCCTGATCAATAACCGAAGCGTATACTCGTCTGCGAGGGCAGCTGCCCGACCGATCGCATCAAGCTCCTGCTCGTCCTTCACTTCTCGCAGATCCTCAACCATCCCGCCAGCCTGGACCAGCTCCACCCCATCGGAGAGTGAGTCTTGCAGCGATTCATACCTGCTTACAGGGATCTTCTCGTGATCTAATCCAAGCCTAGTCGTATTTGCTCCTGCAAGCAGGCGCCCGATGCTCTCATATGGATCTCGCTCACCTATGACGATGTCTAACCCTTTGACCTGTGCTCGCGCCTGTTCTCGGTAACGAAAATCCGTTATAAAGTGCTCGGTGCCCGATCCGATAAGACACAGTCCGGTCGTGCCGGTAAACCCAGTCAGATAGCGAACGTTGAAAATGTCTGAGACAAGTAGCGCATCGATATCGCGATTCTCGAGCTTTTCGACTAGTCGTTCTGTTCTACTACTAACTAAGCTCATCTGCGAGCAGTCTCAGCGCCTCTCGATACCCCTCCGGTCCCTTGCCTGAAACCGTGGCTTTTACGACGTCACTAATTACCGACTTCTTTCGCCACTCCTCGCGTTCTTCGATGTTCGACAGGTGCACCTCAACGACCGGCACATCCGCTATCTCAATAGCATCGTGTATCGCGTAGCTGTAGTGAGTCCAAGCACCTGGGTTTAGAATTGCACCGTCCGTCCCGTCGGATAGACGGTGGATCTGCTCGACGTACTCCCCTTCGAAGTTCGTATGGAAGAACACGACTTCCAGTCCAAGCTCCTTCGCCCACTGTCTTTATCTGTATTTCTAGATCGGTTAAAGATAGATCGCCGTAGTGCTTCTTGTCTCGGCTCCCAAGCATGTCCAGATTGACGCCGTGCAACACCTCGATCCTATTGGCAGATATCGTGCTCAACTTGATCCCCCTCCCGATACTGCATCGATAACCTCCAGCAGAACGTCATCGTCAACTTCATGGTCGATGCGTACGTCACCCGGCGCCGCAAGTAAAACCCAGTTGCTGGCTCCTCCCCGTCGTTTCTTGTCATAGGCGAGACTGGCCTTTAGATCGCTTGCGGATACATCTTCACACTTCAACGCAAGCCCACGCGAATCGAGGAGTTCGGAAACGCGCACCCGTATACCTTCGTCAAGCCCAAGAGTACGCTCGGAAAGCTCTAGCGCCGCACACAGCCCTATCGCGACCGCTTCTCCGTGTCTGTACTTCTCATATCCTGTTGCTGTCTCTATCGCGTGCCCAACGGTGTGCCCCAGGTTCAGTACAGCTCTTACTCCAGTATCTAGCTCATCGCGTCCCACCACATCCAACTTTAAACGTAGGCAGTCAAATACGAGTTTCTCTGGCTCTACTTCGTCCTGCACCCGAGCCCACAGGTTGCCGCCCGCAATCAGAGCGGTTTTTACTACTTCTGCATAGCCTGAAGACAGATCCTCTTTGGGTAGCGTCACCAACAAGCCTGGATCGACGTACACAGCGGTCGGCTGATGAAATGTTCCAACGTAGTTCTTGGCCTCTGGCAGATCAACACCGGTCTTTCCTCCATACGCTGAATCGACCTGTGCCACCAACGTCGTCGGAATCTGAATCACGTCAATCCCGCGTTGGTATGTTGACGCACAAAATCCGGCTAAATCTCCAACCACGCCGCCGCCAAGTGCAACCACACAGTCCGACCTCGTAAGCTTTGCGGTAGCCATTTCTCGCAGTACCGATTCAGCTTGTGACATCGTCTTATGCTCTTCGCCTGCTTCGATTACACATGTGCCTGCAACGTGCTCACCTAGCTGATCTGCAAGCTTCGCAAAATAGAGGGGAGCAGTGTTGCTGTCGCTCACTATAAAAGCTTTCCTACTGTCCCACAGCATGCCGATCTTGCTAACTAGTTCGTCGGCAAGAACTACCGGGTACTCCGCGCTTTCTGTCACCGCTAAGGCCACCTTTGTAGATTCCGGCAGTCCTTCTTCCGCCATCTGCTCGACTAGAGGTGTAAGCTTTGTAACCGATCCAACGGCCCGAGACGGGATGAATACGTTTGCAACTGATTCGTAAAGTTCTTTTCTTTCAGCGTGCAGTTCAAAAAACCGTTGCTTGTCTCTGATCAACGGCCTATTTGACCCCTTCACTCGCCGCCACGCCATTTTCTTTGGAATGTCCAGATAGATGCAAAGAGAATCGTGCAGCATCGCCCGAATCTCGTCGCTCAAGACTGCACCGCCACCTGTCGCTGTCACGCTCATCGGTTTTATCGCATTAATCGAGATCCGTTCCTCTATCTCGCGAAACTCGCTCTCCCCCTTTTCATCGAAAAACTGATCGATAGACATGCCCGTCTCTTCCACGATCAGGTTGTCGATATCCACAACTTCTAAGCCAAGCGCACCACCAAGCTTGCTCGCAGCGCCCGATTTCCCTGCGCCCATAAAACCGATAAATACAATCGGCTTCAACGCTCTTTTCTCACCCATCAGCATCGCACTGGCGTCAGCGACGCCAGCCTATTCTCTCCTTGTATCTTGCAAGCGCTGAGATTACGTCGTCGATATGGTCTCCACCGAACTTCTCCTTGATAGCCCCGACAAGCGTGATTGCGATCATCGCTTCTCCGATCACGCCAGCAGCAGGTACAACGCAAGAGTCCGTGCGTTCCCGCAACGCCTTTGCCTCCTCTTTCGTTTCAGTATCCACCGAACGTAGTGGTTGAGTCAGCGTCGGTATCGGTTTTAACGCTGCTTTTGCCACCAGTGGTTCTCCGTTAGTCATTCCACCTTCAACGCCACCTGCCCTGTTCGTCTCACGGTGGTAGCCGACGTCATCGTCGTAGAAGATCTCATCGTGTGCCTCAGAACCTGGGATACCTGCAACATCGAATCCCTCTCCGATGGCCACTCCCTTCACCGACTGGATCGACATCAACGCTTGTGCCAGCCTACCGTCCAGCCTATCCGGCCATGAAGAGCACGATCCCAATCCAGGCGGAAGCCCAAAGGCCCTTACCTCCATAACTCCGCCGAGCGATTCATTCCGACCACGCATCTCATCGATCTCTCTGACCATCTCTTCGGCCTTGCTTTTATCGATGCATCGCACCGGTGATTCATCCACGCCTTCAAAATCGTCAGGCGATTGAGGGTCGATATCAACACCAACTCGGCCGATCTGCAACACGTGGCTATGCACCGTCACCCCCAGCCCCTTGAGAAATACTCTCGCGCACGACCCCGCCGCGACTCTTGCGGCTGTTTCCCTGGCCGAGGCCCTCTCTAACACATTCCTGATGTCGGAATGCCCGAACTTCATTGAGCCAGCCAGATCGGCGTGACCGGGCCGTGGCAGGTGCACCTCCTCGATCTCCTTGTCGATCGACCAAGGGTCCATCCGCTCTTTCCAGTTTTCAAAGTCCTTGTTGATGATCCTTATCGCGACGGGGCTGCCGAGAGTCTTTCCATGCCTCAGCCCGGCGGTCACTTCAGCACGATCACTCTCGATCTTCATCCTGCCGCCTCTTCCATGCCCTAGTTGCCGACGGCGCAGATCCAGGTCAAGGTCTTCCCTGTCTATCTCGAGGCCGGCCGGCAGCCCCTCGATCACGGCCACAAGTCCTGGGCCGTGGGATTCTCCCGCCGTTGTCACACGGAAACTCACATGCATAGGCTATCGCTTGCGGTCCCTGAATCTGTGCAGCCAGCACCATGGTGCTCCTCAGAGCAATACACAGGTACAGTAACGACGATGTCAAGAACACGGGTCATTGCGATAATCCTCCTCTTTATAGGCGTGTCGATAGCTGTGTCGCTCTTTGTTCCCCGAGGTCAAATCGATAGCACTTCTACCGATACAACGCGCACTTCGACCAACGGCCAAAGCGCCGTTACCCAGGATGGTGAGATAAAAACGGTGGAGATTGAGATCGATGTCGACATAGTCGATGCTGAGGAGCCAGGGATCTTTCGATTGAAGCAAGGCGACCGGGTTCAACTCACCGTGACCGGTGACGAGCCGCACCAGGTCGAGGTATCCGGTTACGACCTGATAGAACCGGTCTCGAGCAGAGTTTCGGCCCGTTTCGACTTCATCGCCAACGTATCAGGAAGGCACGACATCGGCCTGCTGGAATCAAGCAAAGTGATCGGCGTTCTTTCTGTGCGAGAGTCAGGCTAGAACTCTTTTTAGGTAAGCGTTCAGGCCCCCTCGCCATATAAACGTTTCCGCTCCCCGACCGGCGTACACGCCGCCGGCCGGTGTGAGTTTGTGCCAGATAACCCATACAACTTGGGCTTTCGCTTAGTTCCGGACACGCTCAAGCCCAGATTACATGGATGTTTGGTAGGGGGTGAACACTTACCTTTTTAGGCCTACACGAATCGCTTTTGACCAGATGCGAAGTACGGCTCAAGCCGCTGTTCTAAGGCCTCTAATCTCGCCGATGGAGCGAGCCCAATATTGGCTAGCTGATCTCTACATTCACGGGACTGCTTTACAGCGGCACTGAACCTGCCAAGTTCGATATTCGAAGCGATTGCATCGCAGTAGATCTCCTCATCGTAAGGCTCGGCTTCAAGCGCCCATTCCAGCAAATTTACTGACCTCTCGATCTGTCCGTCAGATGCAGCTGCGGTGGCCTCTAGTCTGGTTAGTTGAACAAACTTAGAGCGTAAAAGCTCTCGTGGCAGCAATGTCCAACCCTCAAAGGGAAAGTCGGCAAATGGCTCTTCTCGATACAAAGTCAACGCGCAACGCCTCTTTTCCGAGTCACCGCTGCCGGTCGCTTCAATCAATTCCGCAGCATCAAGCCAAACGTCGTCGCCCAGCCGCAATCGCAACCGGTTATGACTTCTGTCGATGGGACATTCGTCGGGGATTACGTTGAGCACGTTGCAAAGGTGCGCTACCGCCTCTATCAGACGAACTTCTGCTCTATCCGGATCGATCTCTGGCCAGAGAGCCTCTTTGACATCCTCGATATGCATCGGCCTTCCTAGTCTCGATGCGAGCAAACAGACCAACCGTACAGTGTCATACTGACCACCAAAACCGACCTTGGTCCCTCCGTGCTCTATTCGGGTCTTTCCCAATACAAAAAGAGAGAGTTTCCGCTTGCTGTGACCGTTTGAGGAGCCATTGCCTGTCGGGAGCTTCGCCAAGAAGTCGAGATCCATGTCTTTCTTTTCGGCACCCTGATCCAGCTGAGCCATAATCCTCTCGAACATCTTCTTAAACTGTTCTTGATTAGGTTGCCTGTCCATTGCTGCTCCTCCATAAGGGCACAAATAATTTGCCCTTCTATATATAAGGACCACTTTCGAGGGCAATCATTACGCGAAATCGTCAATTTTCGGAAACGCAAATGACTGCTTTGTGACCTAAACGCCTAAGCGTCGATCACTTTCTCCTACCTATATAAGGGAGTTAATGCCTCAACTTGCAGTACAGGGAGGCAAACTTTCAGATTCGCCTGTTGGATCACAGTTGCCGGGACCATTGCTCGATCCATCTCCACCGCTTCCAGAGCCGGAGTCGGAACCACTTCCAGTCCCGGTCGATGGGCTTCCGTCTCCAGTGCTGCCTCCAGGCAAAGGAACCGATGTGTCCGATCCAGAGTCAGAACCTGAACTGCCGCTTCCGCCCTTCTTTGATCCTGAAGGACTTTTCTTTGAACTTGAGCTTTTACTGGGGCTTTTCGATGACGTTGAATCGCCCTCGGAAGGCACGGCTGATCCGTCGTCTTCGGTCGCAGTTTCTGGGTCGTTGTTGTTCTTGCTCTTCGGAACAGCCTTCGTCGATGTATCGCCTACCTCGGCTGCAGGCGATAGCTGCTTTATTGCCGCTGGCTCCGGGGTCGGTGAATTGATCGGAGCCTGCGCGTCTGACATGAGTGCCACAGAGACCACAATAGGTGTGCAGACGACACTTCCGACAAGACTCAGTTTGCCAACAGATGACATGCCCTTCCAACCTGCAAAGAAACCGGATGAGCCAGTTTTTCCAGCAGCGTAGCGCGCAAGAGTCTTTGCGCTTGCGTCGGCAACGCTGTCGAATCCGAGCGTGAGTGGAACCGGTATCCAACCTCGATAGGTGGCGCCTGCCTCCTCTATGCCGACCAGATTATCTCTGCAGTTGTCACAGTCGTTGAGATGGTCTGAAAGCCACTGCGTATCTCTCTTTCCGAGGTTTCCATCCACCTTCATGGAAAGAAGAGGTAGTGCACGGTTGCACTCCTCAGCCTCGGTCGGCCGCATCAGAGTCTCGTTCCTGATCTCATCCCGCAAACGCAGACGTGCCCTTGATAAAAGCTGTGCAACTGCGTTGCCTTTGATACTAAGAGCGGTGCCAATCTGCTCGTAGCTCATCTGTTCGAGCTCGCGCATGGCGAGAACTGCACGGTGTCTTTCCGGAAGTTTCATGTTTGCCGCAGCGACTGCCTTGCTCTGATCTCCCAATAGCGTCGAGCGTTCGGGGTCCACCTCTAGTTCAACCGGCCCCAGGCTCTCTAGTGGTACGTCATCTGTCGGCTCCATTCGGCCGGTTTCCTTGACCATGTCGAGGGAAGCGTTGCGAGCGGCCGCAAACAGATAACCGGAGACCTGAACCTTTTCGAGATCGAGCTTCTCAAGCTGCCCCAAGAAGTTACAGAACGCCTCCTGCGTTGCCTCGGCTGCGTCATCGGCGTTACATGTGTAGCGGAGGCAGAAGTTGTAAACCCTCTGCCCATAAGCATCGAAAAGCTCGGCGTACGCTCCTCTGTCACCTTTCATGCATGCCTTCGCCAACTCTCTGTTGCGTTCAGCATCAGAGATTGTGGCAGTGGGGGGAAATGCCCTTTGTTCAGATTTTTCTTTTGTCGCCGGCATCCCTATCGGCTGTACCTCCATGTACTGGCTGTAGTTATAGAATAAGCCACAACCAACTTCTAGGCAACAGAAATTGCTCGACAACAGTCTCTGTTGCACTAATTTGACTGACTTAGGCGCGTTTTGTTACGGCAACGCTGTTAAATAAATTTCTGCACCGTACGCATCATCACAGGAATCGGTGCCTGGATACCGGTCCAGACCTCGAAGCTCCGTGCGCCCTGGTACACCAAAATCTCCGCTCCGTCGACCGTTTGTGCACCCCTGCTCTTTGCCACGCTGACGAGCGCTGTCCCTCCACCGCGATATACAAAGTCCACGACGATCTTCCCTCTTTTAAAGTCTGACGTGGTCAAGTTGAGCATGCCCAACTCCTCATCATCGCTGCCGGCATCCTCAAGGCCTACCGAGGTTGTATTTACAATGAGATCGCAGTCAGATGACGAGACACCCGGGTCCTTCACCTGTTCAATGGATCCGGTATCGAAATGACTTCCGAGCTCTCCTGCCAGCGCCGTCGCCTTCTCAGCTGTGCGATTCCAGATTTTCAGCGCCCCTATCTCATTTGTCAGTAGCGCCCACGAAGCCGCGCGAGCCGTGCCGCCTGCTCCCAGTAGCAATGCTCGTTTCCCTGAAAGCTGCGAAAGGCCTTTCGCTTCAAGCGCATCCAGAAACCCCGCTGCATCGGTGTTTTCTGCACTAATCAAGCCCTCGTGAAAGCTCAATGTGTTCGCTGCGCCAATCACCGTCGCGGCGTCAGTAGCCTCATCCGCTATCTGAAGCGCTTTCAGTTTGTGCGGAATCGTCACGTTCACACCCACATAGCCCTTGCCGTAGAGCGACCTGACAGTCTGCTCAAACTCATCCGCAGATACCCGCATCGCTTCATATCGCCAATCCATACCGAGCTCTGCAAACGCGGCGTTATGCATCGCCGGCGAAAGGCTGTGTGCAACCGGGTCACCCAATATCCCTGTTAGCCTCGACATCTATCTAGATCCTATTCGTATAGTCACTCGGGACAGCTTGTTGGAGATTTTCCCTTTCGGGCACGTTCGCTCTGATACCGCTCACTGTCATGTTGGAACTGTTCCTCACTGCTGGAGAAGGCGTGCTCATTGCAAGCATTGGGTTTCACCACATAGTAGAGATAGCTCGTCTTTGCTGGCCTCGCCGCCGCTTCGATCGAAGCAAGCCCAGGATTTCCGATCGGGGTGGGTGTAAGACCGGTGCGTCTACGCGTGTTGTAGGGTGAGTCGCTGGCCAACTCGCTGTTTGTCAATGGCTTGCCCCAGTTGTTTTTCGAGAACCTGACAGTCGCATCTATTCCGAGTGGCATCCCCTTCTTCAGGCGGTTGTAAATAACCGATGCCACCTTCGGTCGCTCCTTTGACAACGTAGCTTCTCGCTCGATCATCGATGCGATGATTAGCACGTCGTACTTGGTCAAGTTCTTGCTGCGTGCATACGAGAGATTTACCTTCTTGAACTCCCTCTTGAACGCCTGGAGCTGGTGCTCCACAAAAGTACTGGCGCGTGCCCCACGTTTTAACTCATATGTTGCTGGAAATAGAAAGCCTTCCAGTGAGGCAGTCCCCTTCGGCGCACCGTAGTCGTGCGGGTCTAGGGCAACAGATCGCTTGCTCGCCTTCATGTATCTACCAGATATGCCGTCTTTCTTTGCGATCTTGGCTATCTCTATTCGTCCAACCCCTTCCGGCACTACCACGTGGACTACATTGTGTGGTGGTCCCTTCTTCAGCGCTGAGATTGCCGCACCGTAACTCATCCCCTCTCGCAGCGTGTATCTGCCCGGCTTTAGATCGCCTCGACTACCGGAGACGGTCGTCCTTACTTCGAATAGAAAGGCGCTCGAGACAACCCCTGCGTTGTCAAGAATCTCTGCGACCTCTCCCACTCCGGTCTGCTTCGGTATTAAGATCCTCACCTTCCCGTCGCCGTCTCCGGCAAAAGGTTGGAACAACAGCCATAAAAACACGACTACCACAACCGTCAAGGCAGCGATTACGACGCGGCGCCATCTCATTTTGATCCTGCGTGGAGGCCTTCTATCTGACCGCATACCGCGACGCTCAGTATATTCCCCGTCATACGGCTGCCTGGCGGAGCCTTCCACCTATCCACTCTCCTTCTCTCTAAGGTAACCGGTTAGCAGGTGAGCCGCGGCTATCGAGTCCTCCGATGCTTCCGTAGGCGCCCCTGCCTGGGCAGTGTCCTTACGGGTTTTCTTCGCCATAGAGGTCGTGAACCGCTCATCGTAGGTCTCCACGTCAACAGAGACCTTGTCTTCCAGTCGATCGACAAACTTGCGCGTCTCTGTCGCCTGTAGACCTTCTTCGCCGGAAAGCGTCGTTGGAAGTCCGACTACGATTCGTTCGACTTCCAACTTGTCAGATAGCGCCACAATACGAGCCATGCCACTCTCGGTTGCTGCATCCTCAACTACTTCGATTGGCCTCGCAATCATCCCGCTGGGATCGCTCACCGCGCAGCCACAACGGGCGCTTCCATAATCCAATGCCAGGATCCGCATCAGCCTTCGAACTTTTTCTTCAATTCTTCAACAGCAGCTTTTAAGGCGTCCTCGGCCTTCGCACGATCCTGACCGCCGCCTTGCGCCATCGTTTCACGTCCTCCACCTCTGCCTCCCGCCTCAACCAGCGTCTTCTTTATCAGATCGTCTGCGCTCACTCCCATCTCGACAACCGTTGGTGCGACTTTTATCACCATGTTGAAACCTTCGTCCGAGCTCGTTGTTGCCGCTACGACTCCTTCGCCGACTTTCGAAAGCACTGCGTCACACAACTTGCGAAGATTCCCTGGATTCAAATCTTTAAACGACCCTGTCGCTACCTTCACTCCCGATATCTCCTCAGCTGTGTCTGCAAGCTCTTTGGCGTGCTGCTCGACTTCGTCCTCCCCGCCTTCGGCTGCCCTTTCTTTAAGCTGATCCTTCTCTTTGATTAGTTTGTCAACTGCGGATTCAATATTGTCGGGACCAGTTTTTAGCTTTCTGGATATCTCGGCGATCAGCTTGTCACGCTCGCGAAAGCCCCTTAGAAGCTCAGGCCCAGTTAGGGCCTCTATTCGGCGCACGTTTGCGGCACTCGACGACTCGCCTGTGATTTTGAAACCGCCGATCTCCGAAGTGCGGCTGACATGTGTGCCGCCGCATAGCTCACGTGATACATCCTCCACCTCTATGACTCTCACCCAGTCCCCATACTTCTCTCCAAACAGTGCCATAGCACCGAGTTTCTCGGCCTCATCTCGAGACATGTGCAGGCCTCGAACCGGCTCGTTTGCACATATCCAATCGTTTACACGTTGTTCGATCGATTCGACCTCCTCTTGGGTCAACGCCGCACCGTGGGTGAAGTCGAAACGGAGCTTGTCCGGGCGCACCGCCGAGCCTGCCTGACGCACATGATCTCCCAGCCTCTCACGCAGCGCCGCATGAAGCAGATGGGTCGCAGTATGATTGCACGCGGTCGCATGTCTGTCTGTCGAATCGACGGTCACACGTACCGGCTCGCCTTCCTTTATCTCTCCATCTTCGATCTCAAGCTCGACGACCTGATCATCGCCGACACGGATAACGTCCACCACCTTCGCTCTGCCAGACTCGGACGAGACCGTTCCCCTGTCAGCCACCTGGCCCCCGCCCTCGGCATAGAGAGGGCTCTCGGGAAACTTTGCCAGCAACTTGCCGTCCTCGGTCGTTAGTGACTCTGTCTTCGTTTTAAGCTCCAGCTGCTCATAGCCTGTGAACTCTGTTGTGAAGCCAGAGTCCTTTGCAAAGTTGTAAATCCTGTCGTGCTCATCTTCCGATCCGTGGGCAGTCGCCGTCCCAACTCGCGCACGCTGGCGTTGTTCTTCCATCAGCTCGTGGAATCCCTCGTCGTCAACCGTCATGCCCTCTTCGGCAAGGATCTCTCTTGTCAGATCGTACGGAAACCCATATGTATCGTGAAGCTTGAAGGCTTCCTCCGCGCCGATCCAGGAGGTCGACTCCGTCTTTGCGCCCGTGATCAACTCCTTAAGCATCTCCAGTCCTTGCTCCAAGGTCTTTATGAAGTTCTCTTCTTCCGCAACCACCCACTTCCCGATAGTTTTCCTATGCTCTACAAGCTCTGGGTATGTGTCGCCCGTTGACTCAACTATCAGCTCTGCAAAGTCACCCATGAACGGTGACTCGATCCCGATCGATCTACCCTGTTGGATCGCCCTACGCATCACCCTACGCAGGATGTAGCCACGATCCTCATTCGATGGGACCACTCCGTCTGCAATCAGAAAGGTCATCGCTCGACTGTGGTCGGCAAGCACCCTGAGTGCCTTGGTCGTCTTTTCGTCTTGGTCGTAGCTTCTCCCCGACCTCTCTTCACCAAGCCCTACAACAGGCGACAACAGATCCGTCTCATATACCGATGGAACATCCTGCAGAATCGCCGCCATTCGATCGAGCCCCATACCGGTGTCGATACTTTTCTGAGGTAACGGCTCGAGGGTTCCTTCGTCCTTAAGCTCATACTGCATGAACACCAGATTCCAATACTCAACGAAACGGTCCGTATCGTCTCCCGGCCGATCGTTGGGACCACCGAACTTCTCGCCACGGTCGAGGTACAGCTCGGAGCAGGGTCCACACGGACCCGTAGGCCCGGCCTGCCAGAAGTTCTCATCCCGGGGTAGGGCCACTATCCGTTCGTCTGGAACCCCTGCGGCACGCCAATGCGCGATCGCTTCTTCATCGGGACCCAGACCCAGTTCGTCATCACCTTCAAAGACGGTTACCCAAATGTTCTCCTGGTCAAATCGATAGCCATCGAGCGACAACTCCCAACCGAATCTGATCGCCTCTTCCTTGAAGTAGTCACCGATTGAGAAGTTGCCCAGCATCTCGAAGAAGGTCAGGTGGCGTGCGGTGAGCCCGACCTGATCGATATCGGTTGTGCGAAAGCACTTCTGGCACGAGGTTAACCGTCGAGCCGGCGGTTCTTCTGCTCCCTGGAAGTACGGCTTCAGCGGCTGCATCCCCGCTGTCGTCAGTAGTACGGACGGATCAAAGCTCGCGGGCACAAGCGAGGCAGATTTCAGCCTCTTATGGCCCTCCTTCTCAAAATAGGAAAGGAAGGTGTCTCGTATCTCCTGAGATTGCACGCGCTGTAGTTTAGAGCCTACGCTGGAAACGACTTCAAGAGTTGCTTAAGAGACTCGTCGGTTCCTGGTCTCCGACTAAGAAACGGTCACGACTTTGCGCCTGTACAAAGTGGGCAGTGACATCTGTCTTTGCGCTTACGGGACACTACGCAGTATGAGTGGGTGTCAACCCACTTATCGAATGCTGCGTGACGGTCCAGTAAGTGCTCAAGATCGCTGACCATTTTGTCGACAACTTCACGTGAATGGTCTACTACCAGCTTCGCCGCGTAGTTTGATGTCGATTTCGGAGCCATCCCTGCACCTCATATACGAAACAGTTGGGGACTTCCACAGTTTCGGTGTCATTCCTTCGACACCTCTGTCGTATTTCCGTCCACTTATTTGTAATTATCGGTACAAATCGACAGGGACTTGAGTTTTTCTTCAAAAAGGGGATCGCGGTAGGGACCACCATTGCTAGCAGCCCCCCGCGCAGATCCCAGCGTGCGCGTTTAACGCACTGGGCTCCTGCCTTGAGTGATGGCGATAAAAGCGATCGTCGGGCCAGGGATGCAAGATGCGAACGGCGGGTAGCCATCGCGCTTCCAAGCGGCCCATGCGTTGCCAGGACAGGCTGTCGCGCTGGCTGCGACGCCGTAGCGCACGCCACCAGTGGCGCAGTGCCTGCAAGCGAAACGCTTTAACCGCTTGGCTGTTGTCAGGAACGCTGTAGTAGGCGCAGTGACCTTGCACCACGCTTGCCAGCCAGCGTCCCTGTTCGGGAACGGGCAAATGCCGGTGTTGCCTAAGCTCAGTCTTGACCTCGCGTAGTTTCACCTTCATCTTCTTCTTGCTTGAGATACGCTTGAGCTTGAAACGCCCCTTGCGGGTCTTTGCGCAGATATGCGTAAAGCCCAGGAAATCGAACGTATCAGGCTTGCCTTTGCCACGCCTATTACGGTTTTGAGCGGCAAACCGCCCAAACTCGATAAGGCGTGTCTTGTCTTCGGCCAGCTCCAGTGCGAACCTTGCCAACCGTCGGCGTAGATCACTGAGGAACTGCTGCGCATCGCTTTGATGCGTAAAGCCCACCACGAAGTCGTCGGCGTAACGCACGATGACTACTTCACCGCACGCCTTGCGATCTCTCCACTGGTGTGCCCACAGGTCGAAGACATAGTGCAGATAGACGTTTGCAAGCATCGTCGAGATCGACGCTCCCTGCGGAGTGCCCTCTGCGCTCTTCGACCAGATCCCGTCTTCGATGACGCCTGCATTGAGCCATTTCTGGATCAGACGCAGGATCCGCCTGTCTGCGATACGGTGCTCGATGAACTTCATAAGCCATTCGTGGTCAATGGCATCAAAGAACCCACGGATGTCTGCATCGAGTACCCAGTTGACCTTCTTCCTTCTGACTGCGACCGCAAGCGCATCCAGTGCGTCGTGCGCACTGCGCTTGGGTCGAAAGCCGTAGGAGAATCCGAGGAAGTCCTCCTCGTAGATTGCGTTTAATACCTCGACGACTGCTCTTTGGACAATCTTGTCCTCCAAAGCAGCGATGCCGAGCGGCCGTAGCTGCCCGTCGGTCTTTGGTATGTACGCTCTTCGAGTTGGTTTCGCCCGGTACGCCCCTCTGTGCAGTCGTGCGTGCAGACTGCAGAGGTTATCCTCCAACTGCTGCCCGTACGTCTGCCACGTCACCCCGTCTACTCCCGGTGCAGCTTTTGGGCGTATTGCCCGGTAAGCCACCTCCAGTCGATCAACAGTGACGTGATGCAGAAGCGCCGTGAACTGCGCATCCTTGTCCTTTCGTGCTGCCTTTCGCACACGGTCAAGCGCATTTGACAGGTTCAATCCAGCACTGTGTCTGGGACCTGTTTTGCCTGCCGTCACCCTCTTGGCCGGCCCCCTTTCCTCAACCACCTCCGCGACCGACGAGTCGGCGTTGTTCGGCGGTTTCGCAGGTACTACGGGACCGTCAGATTTCCCATGATCGTGCATCGAGGGCTTGCGGCCTTGGCCTTTCCCTCGCGGCTCGTCCTTACCATTATCAGGACGGGCGATCATGGGACCTCCCGGTTCTCGCGCATGGAGATTTGCGTGCATGCCTGGGTTCTTCGACCGCGCGGAGTTCGAAGGCAGCTCGCATATAGTGCGGCCTTCGATGTTGCCTTCCGCCTACCTGAACGGCGTCGGCATCCCGGAATATGCAATTTCGCGGCTCAATAGTCCTGCCTGCACGTACCCCTGTCAACGCTTCGCCCGCGCCCTTACGAGCGCCGACGCATGACTCGGGGCCACTGTGGTTCGCTACTCCTTCAATGTAGGGCACTTTCATCCCTTTCTCCATGCCGGTTTATCCCGGCGCTCTCAGGTCGTGCATCGTGCACATTTTGCACCATGCACGACCTGACCCCGCACAAAACGTCGTTCAGCCCGATATAACGCCCCAGCCGACCACGCGCCAACCCTCCATTAGGCACGCGATCTGGCCAGGGCTTGCGCCATAGACAGGGTTCTCAAGCTGAACGCTTAACCGCGAATGACTGCCCCTCTCAGGGCTACCTTCGAGACCACAAGGCTGTGGATCCTGGCGGTAGCGCAACTTGACATGGTCGACTCTTGAACCGTCCCGGTACAGCTCTACCCGCTCAATCTCCACCTTTGACAACTCAAGCTCTTGCAGGGGCCCAACAACCACCTTGTTACTCGCGGCATCGGTTGATAACACGTACTGCGGCTCCTGCGCAGCCAACCCCAGCCCACGCCTCTGGCCGACGGTGTAGCGATGGTGCCCCAGGTGTTCGCCAAGTTTTCTACCACGGCTGTCGAATACCTGCCCCGGTCTATCTGACATACCCCCATGCCGGTCCAGAAAGCTCTCGCGATCGATCCCGGCAAGAAAGCAGAGATCTTGGCTCTCTTCCTTTTCCGCAACTGGCAGGTTTTCTTCTCGCGCCAGATCTCTTACCTGAGTCTTGGTCAGTGACGCAAGCGGAAACTCGACCCTCTCGAATACTTCGGGGTCGATCGCCGAGAGCATGTAGCTCTGATCTTTCCCGGGATCGTCTGCTGCGGCGACCAGCAACCCGTCGCTATCACGCGCAACCTTCGCATAGTGACCGGTCACAAGCCGCGCCGCTCCCAGCTTGTCGGCCAGTTCAAGCATCGCTTCGAATCTGACCGTTCCGTTGCACCGCACGCACGGGTTCGGCGTCCTGCCATCGCCATGCTCTTTCACATAATCTCCAACCACGCTCTCTCTAAATGCCGATTGCAGATCAAGTGTGAAATGTGGTAACTCCATCTGGTGGGCGAGACCGCGCGCATCTACAACTGCCTGTGGCGAGCAGCAAGACCTTGAGCCGTCTGCCTTGGGGTCGTGCCACAGCATCAATGTCACAGCAACCACCTCTTCACCGGATCTCTTCTTGAGTTGCGCTGCGACTGCACTGTCGACTCCACCGCTCATCGCAACCAGGACTCTCTCACCTTCACCGTCAAAAGTCATACTAGTGCCCGTCATCAGCTGCGAAGAGAGCGCTTTATGAAGAGCGTCCGCGACCAGTTCGGCTGCATGAATCTTGGGTGTACTCAAACCTCCTAGCTCTGCTGAGATCGCAGCGGGAGATACCTTCGCGGCTTTGAATATCGTCGCTCCCTCTACCAGTTCGGTACAGACACTTGCAGCGGCCTTGGTGGCCCCACAGCCACTTGTTCGGTAACGCGCAGCAGTAACCTCACCATCGACTATCTGTAGCGCTATTTCGACCTCATCGCCGCACAGGCTACTGCCGGCACTTCCAACTGAGCCGCCTTCAGGAAACTCTCCCTGCCTGTCGGTGGAGGCTAGGTGATGTTCGAACTCTTCTCTTCCCACGCACCAAGTATAGGTTTGAGCACAACTCTTGTAACGCTCAACTCTTTACTGGTGCTCAAAGAGCACCGTTCGAGACCTGACCCCATAAAAAAGCCCCGGCTCGCCGCTGTCCGTCAGGAAACTGAACCTTTTCCTTAAGTGGGTGCCCTCAAAGTCTGGCCTCAACCAGACCCAATTTGAGCTCCCAGACAAATTGTGTTGGCTCAATTTTGTCACGGACTCCACGCACGAGCCCGGGCTAAGACAAATCTATCAACATCTTGCATAAAAATACAAGTCGAGTTCATTATGGCGGCCATTGCGAAAACTGAGAACCGGTGTTATTTTGGAAGTTGAATGCCCCGAGGTCATGGAGGACATCTCAGTGCGTTCAATCAGAACCTTCTTCACCGTTGCACTGTTGACATACGTAGCGCTGGCAGCACCAGGTGCGAATGCTTCAACGCTGCTTGGCCCTGACAACCTAGGCACCCTAATGACCCCGGCGCCTGCGCCGGCATGCAACTTTGCGGGCCAAGTCGGTCTCTCTGGCATCGGCGTCGTGGCCTTGACCGTTGCCGGCTCCAGCTCTGATTACAGCTACACGGCTTCTTCCACCGGTACAGTGACGACTGCGCGAGCATACATCGGCGATATCAACTCCTGCCCTGGCGACGTAACCACACCTACGCAGATGACCGGTATATGGTTCTATTCACTCAGATACACCGGACAAGCAAACGAATACGAAGTAGCTGCAGCATCGGGTCCACACACAGTGAACGAGGGTGTTGTCAACACGTTTACCGGAGTCGATCTGGCAATACGCGAGGGAGAGATCCTCTCTGTCGCGATGGTGGATGTGGCTTCAGTCACATCCTTTTGGTCCGACGTAGACAACGATGACAACTCTTATTTCGGACTGCTTTCGTTACCGATCCAGACCGGCATCTCCTCAACATCGGTCGGTGCACTTCTCGGCCCGGGAATGCAACCACAGCGAATATTGATAAATGGGGATTTCGAAGAGACTGCTCCGGCCAGTCCCACGCCACCAACTACGCAGCCTATATCCACACCCACGCTTTCCCTCGCTCTCTCCACCCCTACCTTCAACACATCCGACAGGGTGAAACTAAAGAGTTCAACGCTTTTCCGCCGGTATCTGCGCACAGGATTCTCGGGCGCACAGTCAGGGTACGGAAAGATTGAGGCCTATCTTTTACGCGTTAAGTACTCCCGAACAAAGGGAAATAGCAAGAAGCGTTGCTACAAGATACACCGTCCGGCTAAATCTGTCTCCTGCGATACAAGTACGACGAACGGTGTGACGATGGACAGTTCCGGTTCATTCTCAATCAAGCCGATGGGCAGCGGCTCCAGGGCAACGGCCATACGAAAGGGCTTGAACGGTGGCAAGCGAATACGCGATGGCAACTACGACTTGACGATAAAGGCCTACCCGTCAGCGGGCGGATCAGCGCAGTCTTTTACCTACCGCCTCAATATCAGCAAGTAAATTTGTGTGACACTTTTAGCCGTAGAACGTCTCTTTATTAATAGAGGCACAAAAAGGTGTAGGACTTCGTAACGAATTCAAGATCTGAGAGTACTGGGGAGGATTCATGGATCTCGTTCAAAGCATGGCCGATCTGGCTAGCTCAAACTTAGAGCCGAGTGAGACGCTCGAGCTTTGCGACTACGGAGTCGATCAAAGCATCTCTGATCGCAAGAATGGAGGAAGCCGAGCGCTCTGGCATCGACTGACGGAATCCTCAATGTCGACCGTCACAGCACTTGATCACGTTATCGTCGTGATCACTGATAAACAGGTCAAATTCATCCCCGTAAAGATCGGAAGGTTTGGAAACAGATGGAGGCAGGACAGTAGCTTCAGGGTAGATGGATACCCAAGAGGAGCTGTTAAGTTCTGTGCGAACGGAATTAGGGCCGGTGAGGAGTTCGGTCAACGGCGTTTTGCTGAGGTCGAGTTCCATCTTCCTGACGGAGACGTCAAAGTAGTTGAGTTGTATAACAGCCCGGGGAAGTGGGAGGAACTGGCAGCACAAAGCGTTGTTGGCCAACCAGCGTATTGACGCTGATGCCGAGCCCGACCCAGGCATCACCGCTCACTCAGGTCATTAAAATTTGAGGTGACTCACGGCGCCTCGGTACACGAGAGGATCTGCGAGGTCTGCCTAGTAAACAGCCTGCCAGACCGGTGTGTACTCGTCGGTAGTTGGTGTCTGACTCACATTGGTCTCGCCGCTGCCATCCGCATTCATGACATAGATCTCTCTGTTTCCATCGCGGTCTGATTTAAATGCGATCTTAGTGCCATCAGGAGACCATATGGGTGATTCGTCACTTGCTGGGTTGTTAGTCAACCTGGTCTGCCCGCTGCCATCTACGTTCATAATGTAGATCTCGTCGTTTCCGTCTCTCTGGGTCTCAAAGGCTATCTTGGTTCCCCCCGGTGACCATGCCGGTTCAACCTCGGATGTTCCTGGACTGTTTGTCAGGTTTGACAAGGGTCCACCGCTCGAGCTCATTGCGTAGATATCGGACCATGGGTCATCGCGATCAGAGGAAAATGTGAGCTTGAACCCATCGGGCGACCACGATGGGCCACCGTCGTGGTCCGGGTCATTTGTCATACGCGTCTCACCGCTTCCATCTGCGTTCATCACATAGGCCTCGTTGTTGCCATCCCGATTCGATCTGAATCCGATCTTCGACCCACCCCATGACATATTCGACTCGTTGTCGGTCGCCGGGTTGTTTGTCAGCCTAGTCTGCCCGCTTCCGTCAGCGTTCATCGTGTAGACCTCTGCGTTTCCATCACGCAGTGATGTGAACGAAACCTTCGATCCATCGCCTGACCAAGATGGCTCGACGTCTGCAGATGCGTTGTTGGTCATGTTCACCACACCACTGCCGTCAGCGTTCATCGAGTAGACCTCGAAATTTCCGCCGTTGTTTGCAACGAATACGATCTTTCCGTTTCTTGCCCCACCGCTACCTCCGTTGGAAGTTCCTGTACCCGGAGAGCCACCCGCCGGTACCGCGTCAGATCCAGTGTCAGTATTGGCTGTAGGGAATTCAACTCTTTGCCTGTTGGACTTTGAATCGCCGTGCCCAACGCCAGGAGTCGCAATCGATCCACCGCCCGTAAATGGTGCGGCCGATGCCGGTCCAGCCGATTCTGATTCGCTGCTCTCTTTGCCCTCTTCGCCTTCTACGGCACTGGATGGAGAGACCTCCGCCAGCGGGCCAGTGGTTGCAAGTGCCGCTTGAGAGGCGCTCTCTCCCCCCTTACTTGCGGCGTTCTTCTTGTCTACGTCAGAAGTCGTGATTGCAACAACGACTACAGCCCCCGCCACTAATGCAGCCGTAGGTTGCCCTATCATTTCCGCCGAGCGCTGCACAAACGTTGAAGTCGATGTGTGCAGATGTGTAGCCTTGACACTGGTCGATTGGTAGTAGGCGTGGCAGCGTTGCTTGACCTTGTAAGTGCGACAGAGAAGCCAGAGAATCGGCACCGCTGCAAACCTTTTGGAACCGACTTCTTTGCGAACATGGCCCCGCGCTCTGGAAAGAAGCTGCGACACCGAGTTCTCCGAACATTTCAAGGTGCTGGCTATCTCTCGTTGCTTCAAGCCCTTGACGTCCGACAATACGAACACCGACTGCTGGGCCGGCGTTAGTTTGTCTATCGCTTTGCAGAGGCTCTTGTTGTAGCGTCGCTTCGCGTATGCCAGCTCGGGTAAAGAGTCTGGATCTACCAGCTCGAAGTTATCTTTCATCGGTATCTGCTTGCGACTGTACTGCCTCACGTAATTCATGCTGCTGTTGTGCACACATCGGTTCATCCAGCCACCTACGTTATTAATCCTCTCCCCTCGTTCTATCGCGGCCATCGTGTTTACGAACGCCTCTTGAACGACATCGTCCGCTGCGTCGGCGGTACGGACAATTCTCAGTGCCTGGTTGAAAAGGCTGCTGTAGCTCTCTTTAAAGCCATCCTCCAGCGCACCGTACTGATCGGTGTGATCCAATGACTCGCCCTTACTGCCGTCCACACAATAAGGCATGCCCCTCATGGGCACCTTTACGGGCATCTACATCTCCTTGGTACGTTCTTCCCTAATCGCACCTACTTGCTCTACAACAAAGAATACGGCCACTATTCTCAACATTCAACAAATTGTTGTGTGAATGACAAAATCACCATATACTGACTGTGTACTGCGGAATCGATAACAGGGGAACGGATGTCCCACACACTGGCCCAAGGAAGCTATAAGTTTGCGTCGATCGTAATACCGCTTCTCTGTCTCGTTGCGATATTAGTCGCTGCCTCAGAAGCTTACGCAGGCATTGAAAACGGGCGCATCGCTTTTTTGTCCAACCGTGACAGCAACTTCGAGATCTACTCGATGAACGCAGACGGTAGTGATCAGGTTCGGCTTACAGACGACCCGGGGACCGATGCCCTCCCTGCATGGTCACCAGACGGAACCAAGATCGCTTTTATTTCCGACCGCGACGGTGGCGAAACCGAAATCTACGTGATGAACACGGACGGCACAGATCAACAAAATCTGACCAACGACGCATCACGGGACACAGCTCCAAGTTGGTCTCCGAATGGGACCAAGATCGTCTACATGTCGGATAGAAGCGGCAGTGCCGAAATTTACACGATGAACGCTGACGGCAGCAACCAGGCATATCCAGGTGGAGTCTCAGCCGCCGGCTCTGAGCCGCAATTTTCTCCCGACGGCACGAAGATCGTATTCATCTCCGAGCGTGATGGTGGAGCCGATGAGATCTACATCATGAACGCTGACGGCAGCAACCAGACTAGGCTGACAGATAGCGCAGGTGCCGATGCCGCGCCCGCCTGGTCGCCAGATGGATCGAAGATAGCTTTCTTTTCGATGCGCGGTAGTGACCCCGAGATCTACGTCATGAACGCTGACGGCACAGACCAGACAAATCTAACCAACCATGCCGGTTGGGACTACCATCCAGAATGGTCTCCAGACGGAACGAAGATCACCTTCTTTTCGTATCGTTCACCAAAAGGAGCCGTCTACGTTATGAATGCCGACGGTACCGACCAGACGGCTGTAGGCCAGCAACCGGATTCCGACAACGTCTACCCAGCCTGGCAGCCGGTTATCACGGCCGATCCAGATGAGACGGCACCTACACCTGTCACAACGCAGCCATCATATACACTGTCCCTCTCCGCATTAAATGTGTCTAATCGAAAAAAGATCAAACGCGCCACCCTTTATAACTATCTAAATAACGGATTCAGTGGCTCTTACTCTGGCTACAACAGCGTTAAGGCTTATCTAGTTCGTGTAAAGCAGTTCAAGATAAAAGGCAAGGGGCAAAGGGCGACTAAGACGGTTAAGCGCTGCTACAAGATTCACCGCCCTAGGAAGCGTATCGCTTGCTCCACTAGAACTACGAACGGAGTCACTCTTTCAAGTACCGGTGAACTGAAGTTCAAACCGTTGGGCAACTCCTCGCGCTCTAAGTCCCTTCTAAAAAACCTCAACAAGGGATCACGCATGACAGCCGGATATTACAGATTGGTCTTTGATGCATATCCGGCCTCTGGCGCGGCAGCACACACCTATACCTTCTACCTGAAGGTCAGTAGATAAAGTCTTCAATTCGTACGAATTTAAAACTTCAACAACACTCTGGAGGTTCCAGCCGATGAAGCTTTTTTGCCGCCAGAGGACTCTGCATCAATAAACACTTTGATCTTGATCCGATCGTAACGTTTTTTCCTTGCGCCCCGAACTAGCAGCTTACGTAACTTCTTTGAGTTCACACCCGTTAGTTTCAGCGTCTTGGTCTCGCCCGCTTTCAGCTTCACCTTGCGCTTCGAAAGTATTAGCTTCTTCTTCTGACCTGCTTTCCTGAACTTCAACCCCACCTCGTAGCGGTCCCAAACTCTCCAACCTACGGTCGCTGCGCAGTCCTCCGAACAGCTCACCTTGACCATAACACCGCTCCCCGACTTTCCCTTCTTGGTTGTGAGCGCAGCTAAGGGTGTCTGCTTTGGACCCTCTATCTTTGCTTTAAGAGGAGTGCTGCATTGCGATCTATCTAGGACCTGGCGAACTTTTTCATATCGTCTCTTGCCAGTCACCTTGCCGCGCCTGATAGCTCGAATCGTTTGTGCGTTGAGACGTTCTAGAGCTTTCTTCGAGTTCGATCTTGATGTCAGCGTAACTTTCAACTTCGTCCGTGTTGGCCCACGCTTCAGTCGTAGTGCACGCTTGATAAGCCTGCTAGTCCTACCCTTCACCTTGAGAAAGACTGTTTTTTCGTTGCTGGAGGCAGAGATTCGACGCCTTACAAGTACTTTTTCCTTCTTTCTTGAGTTTTTACGGAATAGTTTGAAATGACGTGCCTCGCGACCGTTTATCGCCACCTCAAGCGACCCGGTGCTCAGTTCACTAGCCGAGATTTTTACACCGACGCCCGCTTTGCCTACAAGATCTCTCAACATGACCTCTCGCGGTACGTCTAGTCTATTTTCATAAAGTAAGGTCCCGCAACTATCGGGGTGGCCAGACTGGATTCCACTTGGGCTTTTTGCGGAGTCGTTGCTAGTTGCTCCTTGGATTGTGATCGTCGCCTTCCCGTCGCCAACATAGGTCGTTGAGCCACCCTCATTGTCGACGACAGTGAGCACGACCGTATAGGTCCCGGGAGTCGTATATACGTGCGATATCACGGGTTGTGTCGTTGTTTCAGTCTCACCGTCACCGAAATCCCACTGATACGTCTCTACATCGCCGTCTGGATCGCTCGAACCGGAGGCATCGAACACAGTGTTTTGGCCGGCCAGCCCCTCACTCACCGCGTAATCCGCATGCGGGCCCTGGTTTGGCACGATCGCAATTCCCCAAGGAAACTCAGGTCCCGAGATCGATCCAAGCTGGGCACCGCTGTTTACATCAAAGGATCGAACTCGGTCGGCGTACAGTTCGGCATCGGTGAAGTGCGCAACCAATCCATTGGGTGAGAGTCCCATCCCTGACCCCATCGTACCGGCCAGTATTTCACCGACGACTTCGTGGTCTGTGCGTTCGATAATATGAGTCACCTGTCCCGGAAGCCTGGCTACGTATACATTCCTACTGTCTGGCGACACCGTCACGGCAGTTACCGAGTTGTAACCGAGAGCGATATTCTTGAGGACGGTCATTGACGGGAGATCGATCACCGAGGTGCTCTGCTTAAGGCTGAGGGTATTGTTCACGTACAGATTCTGACCGTCGGGGCTGATCGCCATCTCCCTAGGCTGCACTCCGACGGCGATCGGTCCCCCGGACATCTCATTTGTCGATATGTCTATCCGTTGCACTGAGCCGGGCGCGATGGAAAGGTACGCAGATTTTCCATCGGGGCTGATCACGATTCTTTGAGGCGCCGGCGGAACCCCGGAAACCTCATCGACAACACTGTCACTTCTCACGTCTACTACGAGAACTTTTCGCTGTTGCCCATTTGTATTATTGCCCGCGACTACATATAGGCGAGCCCCATCCGGTGTGACCGCCATTCCCCTCGGGTACATGTCCACGCCGGTCTCGATCGTATCGACATGCGCGCCGGACGCGACATCAATCACCGACACAGCTGTGTTTGAAAAGTTGCCAACGTACGCTTTCTCTCCGTTTGGGGTGATAACGATGTCTGATGGCCAGCCGGAAAGATCTGTGAACTTCTCAAAACCTTCGGTCCTATTGAAATCTGTGATACCGATCTGAGCGCTAAGAGGGTAACTTACTATTGCTTTTCGCGCAGTTGCGGCGGCAGGTACGGTTAGCAGGATCATTGCCGACACCGAAAATAATGCAGATATCTGTTTGCTCTGTTTGATGCGTTTCATGGATGCACTTCCTAAAACTCAATCGCCTCTGATACCGACAACGCTGAGACGGTCAAAGGCATAGCTTGTTGCGTAGGCGCGGGATCCATCTGGTGAAAGCGCGATTCCAAATGGCCCTCCGTCGACTTCAAAACCTGGCTCGACCACACTGCTTGTTACGGTGTCGATAACGGAGACCCTCAATGAGTTCGCGCATGCTACGTACACGTAGCGGCCAGCCGGGTCGACCGTAACGTCCCACGGGCTGCCACCGACCTCGATCGGGTCTCCTATGACCGAGTTTGTCGGGGCCGTAAAGAGTTCTTCGTGGTATCTATTACAGAGATAGAATCGTCGGCAGCATTTGTGACGTGTGCTCGTGCGCCGTTAGGTGAAAATGCGATCCTGACAACGGCCCCGATCCGACATCGATCGGTGAACCGACTACCTCATCTGTCGCGGTGTCTATGACGGTGACATCGTTGGAGCCTCTGTTTACGACGTAGGCACGAGTGCGACATCGGGCGAAATGGCTATTCCGAATGGACTGTCACCTACTCCTATTCTGCTCCTTTACTGTTTTTGACGAGGCGCGTACCGATCACAGAAACCGAGTCTGAATATGCGTTTGCCACATAGACACGAGAGCCGTCTGGCGTGACCGCAACACCGAACGGCCCCGAGCCTACTGCGATCGGAGCAGTATTTTCAGCGTTTTCATCTATCACCGAAACCGTGTTCGAATGTGCGTTTGCAACGTAGGCCTTCTCACCATTAGGGGTTATCGCTATGTCCCAGGGATCGCTCCCAACTCCTATCGGCGCTCCTTCGGTTTCTTGAGTGAGCGTATTGATCACCGATACGCTGTCTGACCCGATGTTCGTGACATAGGCATGAGAGCCGTCGGGTGTTACTTCGATGCTTACGGGATTCGATCCAACACTGACCGTTCCCATGAACGTGTAAGAAGGTGGGCCATGAATCTCGTTTCCCGAAGGCGGTTGATCGGTGCCTGTACCGATAGCTTGAGATGTATCTTCGCTGCTCGGTCTGCTGGCTGGAGTCGCCTGTGTGGAATCGTTTGATCCGGACGGTGAGAAATCGGACTCTCTTCTTTGTAGTTTCTGTTTTTCCGTACTCAGAAGGAGTTGACCCGGGAGCATTCCTAGTGGAGGCACCCTGTGACGGTGAATACAGGCTCTCGCTTCCTGAGTCTTTGACGGCTGCCTTCTTCGTGCTAGTCGAAGACGATCTATCTGTAGGCGCGTACGTCTCGGCGACACTGGGACTGGATCCGCTACCTGTTTCCAACTTGAGAGTTTTCCTTCTTCCCCGGGCTGGCCGAGCCAAGCGCAACGACGACCGCCGCACGCGCAACCATCGCAAGCGCGGGTTGACCGACCGCCTCGGCAAAGCGCTCGAGTGAACCCCGATACCGAACTCTGAGCGTGAGCAGCTTTTACGCTTACAGAATTGATCGAGCCCTTGCAGCTCTCCTTGATCCTCTGGACACGACAAAGAAGCCAGAAGATCGGCACAACTCCAAGACTTCTCGGACCGATTGATTTGCGGATGTGGTCGCGAGCGCGCAGTAGTAACTGGGCCACAGCATTCTCAGTACAACCAAGTTCCTTGGCTACCTCACGTTGCTTTAAACCCTGAACCTCGGTAGTCAAAAATACGTACCTTTGTTGCGGTGTGAGTTGCTTAAGCGCCTTGTACAGGCTGTGCATATAGCGACGATTTATTACCGTGCCTTCCGGGCCGGGTCCACCATCGTCTAGATCGAAATCTTCCAACAGTGGGTGAGATCGCCTGCTCTGCTGCTCTATGTACTGGAGCGAGCTGTTACGTACGCAACGTGAAAGCCACCCTCCCAAGTTCTCTATGTTTGAACCTCGCTGGATAGCCGTTACGGTGTTCGCGTAGGCCTCCTGGACAACATCCTCTGCGGCCTCGGTCGACCCGACCATCTTGTATGCGTAGTGCCTTAGACTCTTGTACGCATCCTTGAAGTGTGCATCGAGTTCTTCTTGTGATTTCGTGAAAGAGGCATTACTGGATGGGTGCACACCCTTTACCGCTTGCTGTCCGTTACTCCCTCTTCTATGTGCTTTGATCCGCATCCTTACGTCTCCGGCTTCACCACACCATGCGTCAGCCTTATTTGGGGACTTCTACTTACTTGATGAACGAGAAGTGAAAATCTGATGGGTGAATTTCAGATTTCTTTTCTCCGCTTATTGAGCGTTTGACTCCCGGCCATCATCTATTTGGCCCTAGAAGGCGCTTTACGAGGTGACCCTCAACCTACGCTGTCCATCTCCGCGCGAGATCAGAACCTCAACAACACTCTGGAGGTTCCGGTTGCTGAAGCGCTTTTGCCGTCAGCTGACTTTGCATCGACAAAGTATTTGAACTTGATCCTTTTGTAGCGTTGTTTCCTTGCGCCTCGAACTAGCAGCGTTCGCAACTTCTTCGAGTTCACACCATCTAGCTTCAACGTTTTAGTCTCGCCCGCATTCAACTTCACCCTGCTATTTGAAAGCAGCACATTCTTCTGACCTGGTTTCCTTATCTTCAGACCTACCTCGTAGCGGCCCCAGACTCTAAAACCAACGGTCGCTATGCAGTTCTCTGAACAGCTCACTTTCACTTTGAGTCCCTTGCCACGCTTTGCTTCCCGCGTTACCAGCGCACTTATCTTTGCATCGCGTGGACCGGAGATCTTTGCCGTCAGTGGCTCTTCGCATCTTGTTTTATCTACGACCTGACGCACCTTTTCATATGTGCGCCTCGTATGTGGCTTGCCTCGCCACAATGCTCTTATGGTCTGGGTGTTCTGGCGCTTTAGGCGCTTATTCGACACCGCATATGAGGTAAGGCTTACCTTCAGTTTCGCGCTCTTCGGCGCTTTCTTTAGCCGCAGCACACGCTTTATCGCTCTGATGGTCTTGCCACGCGCTTTGAGCTGTACTTTTTTGTAGCCAGTTCCTATCGTTACATCGGCCTTGGCAACTACCTTGTTCTTCTTGCTGGAAATATTTTTGTAGATTCTGTACTGACGCGCCCTTTCCCCTGTTATCTCTATCTTTAGTTTGCCCGTGCTTGGTTTGTCGGCTGCAACGCGTACCTCCACGCCATTTTTATTGATCAGATCTTCTAGCTTTATCTCTCGCCGTACGGCAAGCCTGTTTTCGTATATAACTTTCACGCAACTATCCGGGTAGCTAGATTGGGTTATCGTCTCTTCATCTGGAACGGTCACCGGTTGCCAGGTTGCCACTCCGTCCACAGAGGTCGCCGATTGGCTTAGATTAGTTTGTCCACTTCCATCCGCTTCCATGGAGTAGATCTCCATGTTGCCGTCGCGAGTGGTATGGAATGCGATCTTGGCTCCATCTGGAGACCAGTCTGGTGTCTCGTCACTGCCAGGGTTGTTAGTCAGGTTGGTCTGAGCGCTACCGTCCGAGTTCATGAGGTAGATCTCGTCGTTTCCGTCACGATCCGTTTCAAAAGCGACCTTGGTGCCGTCTGGAGACCAATCGGGTTCCACTTCTGACGTACCTGGGCTATTTGTCAGATTCGTCACATCGCTGCCATCGGCTCTCATCGTATAGATCTCTCGCCATGGATCGTCGCGAGACGACGTGAAAGCTATCTTGGTTCCATCAGGTGACCACGATGGACCGCCATCGGAGTCAGAGTTGAACGTAAGCTGTGTAGGCCCGGTACCGTCGGCGTTCATTGTGAAGATTTCGTTATCACCGTCCTGATCCGATCTGTACACGATTTTCTGATCGATCCTGGGACCAGTCTAGTTCCGACTCGTTTGCCTCGGTGTTCGTTAGGCGCGTCTGATCGCTTCCGTCTGCATTCATCACATAGATCTCGAGGTTTCCATCTCTTTGCGACGTAAACATAATCCTCGACCCATCCGGCGACCATACTGGGTCCAGTTCCATGCTCCAGTAATTAGAAAGATTTATTTGCGAACTTCCGTCCGGGTTCATCGAATAGATTTCATAGTTGCCATCACGTTCAGTGACAAACGCTATCTTTCCATTCTCAATCGTTGATGCCGGAGCAGCAGATGTGGTGATAATTGACAACAGCAACGCAAGAATCGTCATCCCACCCGCAGTAATCAAAGCCACTGCCATCGAACTAAAAAATGATTTCATCCTTATTAGCGACCGTGCCTCTGTCTTCATTGACCTATCCATCCTCTCCATCTAATTGTGAGCGCTCTCTGTATGTTGCTCCACTAATAGATCTGACAGATGCGGGCGATAATTCTTATGCCCAATTTTTGCAATAGATGCAAGCGGGTATAAATTGACGCTCAGACAAGCGTCTTATTGATGTACCTTCTAAATACAGTCGACGCTATTGCGCACGGCCCTTCTCCGAGTCGCCTGTTTTTTACTTGCCTTGCCTTTTCGCTTGACCCATACACTGGTTGACACTTTGCTCTTTGATTTACGCCGTACCTCTGAAAAGACACTTCTACCTTCAGCTTTGACTTTTTAAGCCGTTTTCAACGAATCGCTCTGTACAGACGCTTCGAAATGTGTACCTTCACGTTCTTGTACTTGCCTGAAGAAAGTTTGAATGCCTTCGTCTTGCCGAGCGTCCTTGTCTTCTTCTTGCCCCGGTTTAACCCGAGTCGCTTGAATGTCGCGGTTGCTCAGCGAGACGCTCACCGACGCTCTACTAGGGTGGCTGGATTGAATCTTCAGCTTCAGCCCATTCTTCAGATCCTCCGACCGTATATATCTCGGCATTTTCGTCTTTACCGTGTAGTCAGCCTTACCGCAGGTAGCTGAACCGCCAACAGGAGCCTGCCCTGCCCCCGGGCTCTGGCTATCAGTATTTTCCGCCGGCAGGCTGATCTGCTGCTTCGATGTCGAAGCTGACCGTTGTGATCGCGACTGAGCTTCCGTTGTGAGTCGCACTTCTGCCTGTATATACAAACTTGTCCGTGCCACCCTCGTTGTCTGTGACTTTGAGCTCGGTCGTGTACCTACCAGGCTGCGCGTACGTATGCGTCGTGATTGGTTGCGTTGTGGTTGTCGATCCACCATCACCAAACTTCCCACTCGTACTTGGCAACCGTGCCGTCCGGATCACTTGAGCCAGACGCGTCGAGAACGGTGGACTTGCCTGCCCCAGCGGGTGTTACCGATAGCCGTGCTGTAGGGCCTTGGTTGGTCTTGGCAGCCACACCACGCGGCCCATCTTCAATATCTATCTGGCCAATTAGCTCGTTGTTCGTCAGGTCAACGACTGAGACGATATTTGAATCCAGGCTTGTGACGAAGGCTTTCTTATCATCGGGAGTAACGTCGATACCGTACACGCCTGCTGCAACTACAACCGGGTCTGCGATGACGGTATCTGATTCGGTATCTATCGTTGAGACAGATCCGGGCGTACTTGCGACGTAGGCTCTATCTCCGGTCGAGTTGATCTCTACTGACGAAGGGCCCGGCAAAATGCCATTCGATACGGTCTCCACAACCTGGTTGGAGACGGTGTCTATGACCGATACTACCGCCCCAGCATCAGAGTTAATGTTTGCCACGTATACCTTGGAGCCATCGGGGGTGATTGCGAGTCCGTTTGGGGCAATGCCTACTTGTACCTGCTCGTCAAGTACCGTGCTTCCCTCGGTCTCCAATATCAATACTCGGCCCGAGTTAAAGTTGGCCAAATAGACGCGGGTGCCGTTGGGAGTGATTGCGAGGTCCGCTATTCCGCTGCCGACATAAATTGAATCAACCCGGCGCGTTACGGTATCGATCACATACAGGGACCCTGACTCATAGCTGGTGACATAGGCTTTCTCGCCGTCTGGAGCCACAGCCACAGAACTTGCAGTACTGGATATCCCAATCACATCCACGTCGTTT
Source organism: uncultured Thermoleophilia bacterium (assembly GCA_963710065.1). Taxonomy (GTDB): domain Bacteria; phylum Actinomycetota; class Thermoleophilia; order Solirubrobacterales; family CAVPYU01; genus CAVPYU01. The sequence continues at coordinate 325,856 of CAVPYU010000005.1, forward strand.
GTCTGTGTGTCCAACACCGAGACAACGGGCAAGCCCTCGTGAACTACATAGACCTCTTTTCCGTCAGGTGTCATCGCAGCAGAGATCGGGTTATATCCTTGTATATCAATCGGGTCTGCTGCGTTAAATGTCTCGGAATCTATAACAGTTACTTGAACACCTTGATTTTGCGTAATATAAACACCTCGAGCCTCAGTAACGGTCGGCACTGCGTGGCTCAGCATTAAAACCGAGACAATTAGTGAAAGCGCCATATTCGAGCTCAAAATGCCTCTCCTCTTGAATTTTCGTACGCCTTTCATAGCCTTCCTGTATTCGGGCATATATCTAGTTGATATATAAACGGCCTTTTTCTGACGACCAAGTTGACTCGCCGGTACAGAAAGGGGCGGGGCAAAAGCCCCACCCCTGGTCCTGCGTCTCATCAACTATCGGTGTCGTACGCCGAACTCGCTATTTATTATCCCCATAGCTTAAGCCCGATGCCCTCACCAAGCGGTTGCTTACTGCCGAGCTTCAACCCGACTTTCACCTGTTCTCTCTTTAACTTGACATCCGAAGTTGCCATGTTGACCTCCTAATCGGATGTCCAGAGGAATCAGGCGCACTCTAGACCTATAACAAAGCAAGGGACACAGTTCAGCCGCACAGTTTCCTTGGTTTCTTTTGACTGAGCTTAAGCTTGTATTTATCACCGTTCGTGTACTTGACGGTTATGCGCAGACGTAACCTTTTCTTACTTGAATTTTTCTTGCAAATGTGCCTGCTATCCAGATATCTTCTCGGCAGCTTGAAGAGCAGGCTTCTGTCTCCCATCTCCTTCAATGCAGCACTGATAATTATTGTGCCCCTTCTACTCAAATGGAACCTGGCCTTCTCGCTTGCCGTCTTTTTCAACAGGCGTACTAAGATCCTCCGACGCTGCGCGCTCCTATATCTGCTCGATTTGAGAATGCCGCGAAGCGATAACGACGCCCCCTTTATCCTTGCCTGCCCACCTGCCTTTATTTGAAGGCGGAGCGTACCCCTTCGCGTGAATTTCAAGTTTGCCGACGGCTTCACCGTCTGCGTTTTCTGTGGAACGATCAACGCTTGCGGTGGCTGTATGCCCGGTCCATGAGGAGTTGCAGAAGGTATCGGTGGTGGAGGTGGTGGTTCCACCTCTTCGAACTTCTGCACTCTGTGGTTTAAAGTATCGGATACGTAGACATTGCCATCCTCGTCTGCGTCCACCCTCTCCGGCTCGTTGAACTGGCCTTCGCTTGTACCCGGCATGCCCCACTTGTCCCTGAATCTGAACGGGTAGTTGCGCGAGAACTTCTGGATGCGGTTGTTGCGATTATCAGCAACGTACACGTACTCGCCCGAGACGTCTATCCCGGTGGGGTATCTGAACCTCCCATTGTCGTATCCCTCCGTCCCCCACTTGCCTGCCCAGGCCCAGCCACCGATTGCGTCTGTGTCGAACTTTTGGATGCGGTGGTTTCCCGTGTCTGCCACATAGACATAGCCATCGGAGCTGGCAGCGACGTCTTGGGGAAGCATGAAATCGCCATCCCCCTCTCCGTAGGCGCCCCACATACCCTCGTAGTTCCCATCCAGCGTGAATTTCTGTATTCGGCTGTTTCCCCAGTCGGCCACATAGACATAGCCACCGCTGACCGCTACGCCCTTGGGCCTTTCGAATTTCCCTACACCTGAGCCTTGCTCTCCCCATGGATTACCAATACGGACTCCTTCTTGGGTGAACTTCTGTATGCGGTGGTTCATTGAGTCGGCAACATAAACGTTACCGCCGGCGTCGATCGCCACGTCATCTGGATTATTGAACTGACCTGGGCCGTCTCCTGGCGAGCCCCATGCCAGCACGAATCCACCTTCGGTGGTGAACTTCTGCACCCGGTTATTACCCCAGTCGGCAACGTAGACATACCCATCCTTAGAATCGATGCCGACGCTGTAGTTAAAGAAGCCGTTTAGCGTTCCGAACCCACCCCAACTCTTGTCGAATGAGTACTCAGCACTTGCAATCCCTGCGCTCAGCCCCAACATGCCGGCGCCGGCAAATGCCGCAATTGCGATAAGCCCGATTATCTTCCTCACAGTAATGCTCCTTCCCTGGTTCCCGTGCGTTAAAGCCTTCGGGAGCACAAATATCTTTTCCCCCTACAAAGATTGATCGACAAGCAGAGAGAAGATGTCGCGGAAGTTGAATGTTTTTTCAAGCACCGCTCGCTCAGCGCTTCTTCTTCGACCTCTTCCCCGATGACTTCTTGCTGCGTTTTTTCTTCGCGCACTTGAGAGTTACCGACTTCGAGGGCGAGTAGGTTGTTCCCTTGACATCGGTGATGCGGGCGGAGAAGGCAAGCTTGGGTTTTATGAGTGTCGACTTTTTCTTGCTCGCCCTGGCCCGGCTTGAGCTCTTCTTCGGTTTTTTCTGTTTCTTTTGTTTGCACTTGGAAGGGGTTGAGAGGAAGTTACCCTTCTCTCCTTCAAGCTCTACCGATACCGAGGTTAGATCGTCGGGTAGGCCAGTGAAACTTATGGCGTGTCCTCCGGATGCAGTGCGTGTGCAGGTTTTCTTGCGCTTTTTCTTCTTCTTGGCAGAGGTGCGGGCTATGTGGCTGCGTCTTTTCGATTTAGCACTCTTTTTCCGCTTTACCTTCTTGCAGCTTCTCTTGACAATCCCCGGTGACAGGGTGGTAATCGACTGTGCCCTGCCCGAGGATACGGCGGCGAGGCCCAAGCTCATGGCGCTCTCCGATTCTGTTGCAGGCTTCAAGGGGTATCTGTCCGATGAGTCGGTCGACTGCAGGGAGAGAGATCCGTAGCTTGTACCCCATTTGAGCGAACTGGATTTTCTTACCTTGAGGCCTTTGGGGATACGGAATCTGACATCTCTTATGCCAGAGGCCTTGGCCTCCAATGTAACCGTTGGGTGGGCACCTGTCTTTCGCGGGTCTACGTCTACATCCAAGGTACCCCGGTTGCAGCCTATGTTTATTGGGGTGGTGGTGTTGTGTTCTTTGCCCTGATGACTGGTGAAGCGGGTCTCGACTGTTGATTGCCTGCAGCTTGTGGGTACTTTCAACATACCGCGCTCGGTTGAGCCGTCCAGGCTTAGGGTGAAGCTTGATATCGGTACCTCTGGGAGGTTGTCAAAGGTGGCCTCGAGTTGTCCGTTGGCAGATACCGCCACTCTACCGCTGATATTTAGGTCTACGAAGCCTTTCAGTGATATAAGCAGGGGCAGGCTGCCGTCCGATGCCTGGCCTAAGTAGATATTGCCTGATAGCTCGCCTTCAGGTACCAGTTTGGACTTTGCGGTGACCGAGCCTATGCGTGCAGAGTCCGGGCATGTGTCTGCGTTGTAGTTATCCTGCGGGCAGGGAGATACCTTGTTTGCAAGGTTTATGCCGATGCCGCGTGGGAAGCGCACCACTACCTCTTTGGTTGTCTGCTCTCCTTGATCTTGTGAGAGGGTTGTGGTCAGCGCCGGTATCGCACCGGGGGTGTTTGGTGAGATGCCCATCGAGAGCGAGGGCGAGTAGTCGAGCCCGTTGCAGCCTCTGACCGGGAAGGGGTCGGCGTCTGTGACTGTTTTGCCGTAGCCTTCGCCGGGGTGGTTGTCCTGGGCGTACCCTGCATAGCCGGTGAAAGTGGAGCCGAATAGACGTTGACTGCACGATGTAGGGTTGGTCAGCAACGGGTGGCCGCGCTCTGAGCCGGTTGCACCGTATATCGTCATCGCAGCTTCGTAGATCTGCGCCGCGATCTCTGTCTGGTGAACACACGGCCCACTGGGGTTGATGCACAAAGTATCCGGAATACTGCTGGTTATTGCCTTGATCTCCACGCCACCGCTGCCCTGCCGAGCTGTAATGACTGTCTCTATACGGATGTTAAGCGTCCGGCCCGGAGGATCAAACGGGCCGATCAGCGAGTAAAGCCGTGCCTGCTCATTCCCTTCCGGGACACCCATATAAATCTCGCCGCTTATCGGTAAACCATACGTATAGTCGGCACATCCGTTGCTGGGGTCACTTGGGGCAAAGCATCGACGCCACTTAGTTTTAATATCCCCAATCTTCGATCCGGCAGGACAAGCGTATCTGCCATCTTCGGGATTTTTCTGCGGATCGTTGCAACGCTCAGGTGCAGCCTGGATGTCTGCCATCAGGCCTGGTGGAAAGGTCATATGCCAGTCGCGGAGGTCCTGCTCTATATAAGGGTCGGGGTCATTGCATCCATCATTAACCCACGGATAGGCAGGTCCGCATGTGTTCGGCCTTTCCTTGACCATCTTGATTGTTAGGTTGGGATGCGCGCCGGCAGAGACGTTGTCGCTCGCGACCTCCAGCGTTGGCGTGAAGTAGGGCGAGACGTATGGCTCATGTCCGGGGTGGGCTGACGATGAGGACGCCGCTGCAAACGTTAACGCTGCGGCAGTACATATGCCAGTTAACAACACCTTGCCCTGTGCTGTCCTACTAACGATCCTCAGCTTCAAAGCCAATCCCTCTATTAAATCCATTTTTCCCAACTCCCTTTCGCCCCCGCGATTTCTTGCATTTGATCTTTTTTTAAACTTCTTCCGAGCACTAGGGGCGGGTCAAGCCCGCCCCTACGCTCGCTTCGTTTATCCTGATGCGACTATCGGCCGCGCCACTCTTACGAAGCTGCCTCTTCTTTACCTAATGTCGTGCTCTTCCCGAGCTCGCCCTTACCCAGCTCGAAGCTGGCACTTTGCGTTTGGGTCCACTTGTCATTGGCGCAACCGTTTGGATTCATTCCCCCAGACCAGTTCCTGAATCCAGTTATCACCCAACCGTACGGTGCCGGAAGGAGACCTTCTTGCACTGGCCCACACTGGACGTAGAAACCCTTCCTGCCGTTTATCTGGAGCCAGTCGGCGGGGTTTGTCCCACAGGTGCTGCCATTGACAGCCCCGGCATACTTGCATATGTGTAGCGCCATCTGGTTATCGGTGGGGTCTGGAACGCCGGTCTGGCCGTTCCATGAGCCCCTCTTACCAATCTTGGTGTAGTAGAGGTCCAGCTGGCCGCCCGTAGCTACGGGTTGTATTATGTTCAGCCTGTAGCGACCGGTGTTTGCACCTGCACCACTACCTGACTGGTACTTCGTGACGATGATGTTGGAAGTTCCCCATCCAAGATCGTCTTTTCCCTGCAGGCACTGGACAACCGGTTTGTTTTGGTAGGTCGCCGCACAGTCTGTGTTCGGCGGCCCGCCGGGAGCCTGGTTTACGTATATCTTACTGTGGTCGTTATCTATGTGTGAGAAGTAGTTGCCGTTCCAGAAGGCCATGACGTCCATCTCGGCTTCACTGACGAAAGTACCGCTCGGCAGGTCTGTCGATGTTGTGCAGGCGCTCGGGAACGCCGGGTTTGCGCAGCGGAATTCCATCCCAAACTGATCGGTTGTTCCTGCTGGCGTAACCAATGCTGGCGACTCGATCTTGCCACCCGTGTAACCGTGCTCTATCGCAGTGTCGCTTCCACAAAGGACAGCTCCACCGTAGACCTCCGATGCGGCAAACTGCGTGCTCGGTGAGGTGTCTACCCAAGCGTTTTTTACCCCGTACTGACCGCCCGCGCAGTCATCCTGTGGGTCAAACGCCACAGCGGCCTGAGCTGCAAGCCCCAGCGTGCCGATTGCGGCAAATGCTGTAATAGTGATAAGTCCAATGACTTTCTTCACAGTGTTGCTCCTTCCCAGGTTCCCGCGCTTTTAAGCCTTCGGGAACGTCGATAATTATTTCCTTCTAATACGATTGATCGGAAAGCCGGGAAAATATGACGCGGAAGTTGAATGTTTTCACAAGCACCGCTCGCTCCACACCTCTTCTGAGATGTTTATTCTCTGTGATGCTTAATAATATTTTCCTAAAGAGAGAAATATTTTTCCCGCTTTTCTATCAATACCTATCAGAGACAGATATTCGAGGCCTGGCACCAATGGAAGGCGCCTAATGAGGCTTTGAAAGGGGGAAGTAGAGATGCGATTCAAACTAAGGTGCCCATCGGCGCCAACCATACTGTCGCTGCTGGCGATATTTGTTGCCCTAGGAGGCACTGCGACAGCAGGAATAGTGATCACCAGGAGCAGCCAGCTCGGGAAAAACGTCGTGACCGGTTCGAAGATCAAGAACAAGACTATCAAGGGCGCAGATATCGGGAATAGCACTGTATCTGCCTCGAAGTTAAGCAAGAGCGCGTTTGCGAGGATCAAAGGATTGGGTACGAAGGGCCTGCTTGGCGACAAGGGCCCAACTGGCGAGACCGGCTCAAAGGGGCCGCAAGGCGACCCCGGTATTGATGGCCAAGTTGGCGCCGATGGCGCACCCGGGAACAAAGGCCCGACCGGCAACAAGGGGCCCCAGGGAGATATCGGCCCCAGCGCAATAGCCCTGGTTGGCCAGATCAAGATAGACAATACGGCACAAAGCTGCGGTTGGTCACACGCTGACGACTATCTGGTCCCCGAGGGAGAGACGGCGCCCACCTTAGAATGGGTACAGGATGGCGTATGCAAGTTAACCTTCGCCGCAGGCGGCAACGTCAAATGGGCAACAGCAGAAGCTCTGTCGGGCTACACATCCTGGAGTAAGGTGGTCGTTAACAGAGTTGAGAGTTTCGTCTATGTGAAACTCCTGAACTTCCCCAGTACCTACGGTGATCCACCCGTAGCTACCCAAGGAGACGCCTATGTGGTTGTCTACCGTGGTGACGAGCAATAACCGGCATACTCGATGTATTTAAAGTTACATCCCGGGCAATCTCATCCCTCTGAGCCAGGCCGTTTGAGCGGCCTGGCTCAACTTGATACCTGTCCAAAAACTCTGCAGGCAACCAACGTCTTGACTTGAACCTGGAAAGATTCTGCATCAGATTTATGTGTCTTATCGATCTTTATTCACAGGAGCATTTGTACTAACCACTGGGGAGGGCCTTAAGTAAATTATGATCAACTCGGTAACCAACTATAGTGCATCGTTAATAGCTGTCAGCATTCTGCTTTTTATCTTTACTGCAACGGCAAACGCTGGGCAGAACGGAATAATCGTGTTTTCTGTCAATAAAAACAGCGTCGGCAGTATTGAGTCGATGAAACCCGATGGCAGTAACAGAGAAACGCTCGCCAGTTTTGAAAACTCGACCGCGCACACGCCCGAGTGGTCTCCTTACGCGACGCATATCGCCTTCGAGCTTTTCCATGATCTACGTGCAGATGTATATACGATGAAACCTAACGGCAGTAAACTCACAAACCTGACATCTCTCAGTTTTCCAAACTTTGCACGTACACCTGACTGGTCGCCAGACGGAACTGAACTCGCTTACTCGTTCCAGCCAGGCAGCAGCATGACTGATATCTACAAGATGAATATCGACGGCAGTGGTGAGACCAGGCTTACCGAGAACCCAGCGATCGATGGCAGACCGTCTTGGGGTCTCGGTGGATGGATCGCCTTTGAGTCACTGCGTAGTGGCAATTGGGAGCTTTGGGCGATGACTGAAGATGGAGAGAACGATACACGGCTAACCTGGGACACTTCCAAAGATTCTAGATATCCCGATATCTCACCTGACGGTACGAAGATCGCTTACACGATGAAAAATGACGGCTGCGAGGATCTCTACTTGCTGGATCTCTTGAATGGTGAAACGAAGCAGCTGACGAATACGCCCGACAGAGTTGAGTCAGAGCCTACTTGGTCTCCGAGTGGTACCAAGCTCGCATTTGAGTCATATCTCTCTGGTGGTTACATGGATATCTATGTTATGAACGTAGACGGTAGTGGCCTGTCCAACATAACTGGAACACCCGATACTAGTGAGGCATCACCCGATTGGGGATCAAAAGTGCAGAAGCCACCGATCTCAGACCCAGTGATCAATCCAGGCAGATATTTTCGCAGTCTGCTAGACAAAAACGCAAGACGAGAAGTAAATAAAAAGTAATGCCTCACCTAGCACGACCAACTTGAGCCAATCGATCGTCAGATTATCGCGCTCTACTTATCAAATAAGTAAACACCTTGTCTGCCCACAATTACTAGAGGGAGGAAATAGGCATGACACGGAAGTTCAGACTGGCAATATGTATGCATAAACCGGTAGGCCTGTGCACAGCGATCTGCACAACGGTAGTTATCTCCATTATCTCGCTCACCCTTTTATCCGCTGTTCAGACGGCAGCAGGGTATGAGTTCCAAGCAAGGTGGGGAAGCTACGGCGAGGGGCAATCTCAATTCAATCAGCCAACTGACTTAGCTGTTGGCTCCGACGGAAACGTATATATTGCCGACGGCTACAACGAAAGGGTCCAGGTATACGGTCCCCGGGGAGAGTTCATCCTGATGTTTGGCTACGACGTGGTGACTGGGGGTAGCGCTGGTTTTGAGATCTGTGCCGGGTATCCACAGATCTGTCAAAAGGGGGCTCGGGGCAACGGAAACGGTCAGTTTCACAGTCCGTCTGGGGTAGCAATTAGTTCTTCGGGCGATATCTATGTAGCCGACTCTCAAAACAATAGGGTTCAAGTCTTTGGCAGTAACGGAAGTTTTAAAACTCAGTTTGGCCAATCCTACATCCAAAATGCCGGCGGAGTGGCGCTGGATAAAAATGATAATGCCTATGTCGTAGATACGGAAAACAGACAGATCGATGTCTTCGACTCGACGCATTCATATAAAATTTCGATTGGCTTTCCAATTCTCAATACACCTGCAGATGTAGAAATCGGCCTGGATACTGCGGATGGTAAACGGTCGCTGTACATTCCCGATTCAGCCAGTAACAATGTCAGAGTCTTTGATTCGGACGGCAGGCATCTTGGCTCTTGGGACGGCTCCAATTCGCCCTCCGTTTTTAGATATCCCAACGGCGTCGGTATTGATGGACAGGGCAATGTCTTCGTAGCGGACACGATCAACCATAGAATTGCAAAGTTTGGAGCGTGGGCCGACTATCTCGATAGTTGGGGCAGCTTCGGTGCCGAAGACGGGCTGTTTAAATTTCCCGGTGATGTTGCAGTAGGAGGCGACCAAAGTGTTTACGTCGCCGATACATTCAAACCACCGCATTCAGAAGTTCATAAAGACGGACGGCGGCGTTGAGCCCCCAGGCAACCAGATCATGCCTCCAGGCGGCAACCAGCCTCCACCACCCGCCTCCGGCCCGGGCTCCGGTTCATCTGTAACGTCCGGCAGTTCCAGTTCTTCGACTGCTTCAAAAAAGCCCTCCATAAGCGTCAAATACACCAAGAGGGGTAGCCTCAAGGTGACTGTACGTGCCAGAGGCACAAAGCTTTATCGGGTGGCTCTTTCTGCTTCAAAAGCGTTCAAAAAAAGTGACTATAGGCGCAAATCGTTGAGGAAGCGATTTGCAAAGAAGTTGAAGAAAAGCACAAGGCCTAAAAGTGCACGTCTGTCCGTAAGCAGCAAGGGCCTCGTGTCCGTCCGTTCCCGCTCAAAGGCCAAGGGTGCCACGAAGTTCAGCTTCACTGTACCGAAGAGACTGCTTCAGAGGCAGAGAAGCTGTAAGAAGAAGGTCTCCTTCAAGATAAGCGCGTTCCCCACCAGTGGGCACAAGTACACAAAGACCCAGAAGGTTAGGCCTGCGAAGAGTCTGTGTGGCAAGGTAAGCAAAAAGTGAGACGTCAGAATTTTCCAACGGATCTATCAAATCATATGACGCCTAATTACGTAGTAAGCACTCACACGTTTTGAACCACATACCTTGAAGGAGAAACAATGGACATAGCGCAAAGTATGAAACGAATTGGCACAGAAAAATATCGAAGCCAACGAGACCTCGGAGTTGTGCGACTACGGCATCGTTCAGAGCGGGTCGAAACTGAAGCGGGAGCTTAAGCGTGCTTTTCAACGGCAGAGGACAAAGACTACTTCGTCAGACCACAAAGCGTACGATTTCAACATCGTCGTATTGACTGATAAAACCATCATATTCATACCTGTGAAATATGGTGGCGTGATACAAACCAAGTTGAAACAAAAGAGGTCCCGGGTCGAGACATACCCTCGCAGTGATGTCAGCTTCAAAGTTAACAGGACTGACAAACACGAGTCCAAGCAGCCGGCTGTGGTAGTAGATTTCACCCTTCCTGATGGCTCCGTCAAGAAGCTCGAGCTCTACAACAGTCCGGGCAGATGGAAGGATCTTGCAGAATAGAGCTTCAATCCGGTCCTGCTGAGGATTTTAGGTTCTTCGCGCCGGGCCGCCGTCACATTTTCTATTAGGCGTTTCACCGACCAAGGTACATGCTTTTAAATACAGGATCGGTGGCAAGTATGTGAAGCCCAAGCACGTAAAAGACGAAGTAGCAATCTGGGATAGAACTGCTATCCATGCGACTGCTGAGTCCAAGACAATCATGACCAGAGTGACAATCGAGTCACCGGGAGAGAAGGAGAAGGTCGTATGTGATGGAGCACGCGGTTTCCTGACTGATCACGTGGTCCGGTACTTACAGGACCCGGCACTTACGTCGTGACCATCCATAAAGGAAGAGGTAGAGGCTACTGGCACTACTACCTGTTTATCGTCATCGCGGTCATCGTGATCTTGGCCTACTGTGCCGCTTTGATAGCGGGAGTCGACTTAAAGAATCCAGAGACCTACAACATCGTCTCCCTGCACTGATGGCAACTTCGCATGCAGCTGTGTGAATGTGCGTCAGGTTTACAACGATTCTCGATCAGTTAGGTAAAGGGACGAAAGGAGAACCAAACCCATGTACGCCGAATCAGAGAGCAGATCTTGCTGTTCGATCGTCCAGATTGTGTTTCTTCTGTTGACTACGATCCTGTTGTCACTCCCCTCTTCATCCGCCTTCGCAAAAGTTATCAATGGAAAGATCTCTTTTACATCGGATAGAGATGGCCGGTACCAGATCTTCTCAATGAACACAGACGGCGGTGAGCTGAAGAATCTGTCAAACAGCTCAAGCGCAGATCTATTCCCAGCCTGGTCGCCAGATGGAACAAAGATCGCCTACACGTCGAGATCTCTCGACAACGAAATATACGTGATGCAAAACGACGGATCCGGGCAGAAGATGTTGACGGACAACTCGTTCGACGACTCCGACCCAAGCTGGTCGCCGGACGGCTCTAAGATCGCTTTTTCCTCTAACCGGGACGGGGAGGCACAGATCTACAAGATGGATGCCGTTGACGGCACAGATCAAACAAGACTGTCGAACGGCCAGGGTATGGACTTCTCGCCCGCATGGTCGCCGGACGGCTCTAAGATCGCTTTTTCGTCATTTCGCCAAGGAAGCATGGCGATCTATGTTATGAACGCGAATGGCGCTGGAGAGACCAGATTGACAAGCACTGGTACCGGTACAAATCTGTATCCAGCGTGGTCACCGGACGGGAAAAAGATCGCCTTTCAGTCCAACCGATACGGCGCCGAGGAGATATACGTGATGGATTCCGACGGAAGCCAGCAGACGAGGTTGACGGACAATATGTACGTCGATCTATCTCCAGCATGGTCCCCGGACGGTACGGCTATCGCGTTTACCTCGGTTCGAGATGGAGACCTCGAGATCTATACGATGAATGCCAACGGTACAGGTCAGCACAACGTATCTCAAGCTCCTTTCTCGGACGAGATTCAACCATCCTGGCAGCCCATTTATATCGAAGACCAGGAATCGGGGTACCCAAGCCCTGGTACGACAACAGACATCCCGGCACCGCCCTCGGCAACTTCGGGTGTAACAACGACAGAGCCCGTATCCTTTAAGCTCACCAAGCCGAAGCTGAGCAAGAAAAAGACGAACCGATTCACACGTAAAAGACTCTACCGATACGTGAGAAAGGGGTTCAAGGGAACGATCGCAGGTTATAGAAAGCCAACGGCCACACTTGTGAGGGTTGTCAATATACGTGTGAAGCGGGCGCGAAAAAAACGCTGCTACACGCTTCTTCGCAAGAAGGTTTCATGTAGGAAGATTTCCGCTAAAGGCGTTTCTACTAAAGGGACATCACTTACATACACCCCAACTAAGAACAAGAGGACTTTGAGAAGGCTCAAGAAGGGTAGAGGAATTGCCAAGGGCACCTACCAGCTTGTCTTCAAGCTAAAACAGATCCTCGGTGGCAAATCAAAGACTTACAGGTACAAGATCAAGATAGTTCGATAAGCAACCATCAGGGCCCATAATAAATTTGGGGCATCAGGTTTCCCGGCTTCGTTTATCAAATACATAGACGCCCTCAATATAGGTGCGGCAATGACCGGTCGGAAGGCTTGCGTAGGGATGCGTGCAAAAGCGAAAAGAGGAAGCACCGTTAGATCCGATTCTGTAGGAGCGGAGTCGTCGCTCACCTCAGAGCAGTTGTATCAGCTCAAGGCTCTGAGAGCGCACTACGAGGATTTCTATAGAACCCTCCACCGGCAAGCGTTCAAGATCGTTGGGTCAAAAGAGGCCGCCGATGACGTCGTACAGGACGCATTCACGAATACGGCGCAGACTATTGTGCGTGGCTCAGTGATTGACAATCTGGCAGGGTGGCTTAATCGTTGTGTGCAAAACAGCTCTCTTCACTATGTTGATCACCTCAACCAGAAAGTACATCCTCTCTTGGAGGACTTCGATCTTGTCGATCCCGGCTCTTCCCTCGATCTTGCGCATGCAAAGGTACAGTACGGAGCGGAGGTTTTTGAAGCAGTCAATGGGCTCACCCCACCTCAAAAGTCCGCATTCCTGCTGGCAGAGCTGAAGGGGCTGAAGCACTGTGAGATCGCTGACATCATGGACTGCTCGGAGAACTCTATTGCACAGCTTCTGATGCGAGCGCGAAAGCATATACAAGAGGCCATAGGTCCAGACACGCTCTCTTTTGCTGCTCCGTCAATTGCTCTCCAGCTGTATCAGCAAGATTCCAATAGCCATCTCGATCGTGTCGGAGGATTTTGGGATCGATTTTCTGCCAAGCTCACTCAACTACATGACTCGTTTACCTCGTTTACCTCACTTACCTTACGCTCATCTGAAGCCATAGCTCAACATGCGGCTGCACTCATGACCGGCACCGCCGTTGTTGTCGCTCTCAGTTCACCTATTGTCGGCAGCGATACCGCTCTAACAACACATTCGAGCGTTCGCCCATCGGCCATTACTCCAATTGCACACAAAGAAAACAAAGCGCGTAGAAACAATAAGCAAAGGGCAACAGACTCTGATAACTCAGACGGTATCAGTGAACAATCAGCTAGCACTGAAAGTCAGCGTGATCTCCCTAGACCAAACCAAAAAAGAAAGGGAATTTCACTCGATCCGCCAGCAAACAAGAGCGAAGACAGAACATCACCTTTGCAAAGCTTTGAACTAACGGAGGTACCGATGTCTCCCGGCCAAGAGAGCGGAGAGCTTGGACAGCCACCGCCCCAAGGGTCTCCCCAATCGTTGTCGAGTGAAGCCGATAGAAAGATGTATGGATCGAATTATTCATCAGCTGAGGAAGATATGCCTACTTCTTTTCCCCATATGGAAAGCAACCATGAAACGCGCTTGCCGGTGCTCGATACTCCAAATACGGAAAGTGAGTCCGGACAGCGAAAGTCCGGAAATGGAACGCGTCAGCCTAACCAACACCTTCCTTCACGCTAGGCACGAAAACAGTCGATCGAGTGTTGGCACACACTCCGTTGAGATTTACTAAGTTTCTCTTACAAATCGGGGTATACTGAATTCAAGGTACGTGCACCGATCGCAGCGTTCAAGGAGGGACATGGCTGGTGTAATCACCCCAAATGCTCATCGCACGGTAGCGTTGCTGGTTACAGTACTTCTCGCTCTGCTATTTACTGTATCTGCTCCTCAGGCATCAACAGTAGAAAATGGAAAGATCGGCTTTATCACCGACCGTGACGGTAACTATGAGATCTACTCGATGAACGTCGATGGCAGCTCGCCGACCAACCTCACAAACCATTCCGGTGTAGACGTTGATCCAAAGTGGTCTCGTGACGGGTCCAGAATGATGTTTGCATCAGCGCGCGACGGCGATGCCGAAGATCTACATGGTCAACGCTGACGGCAGCGGTCTGCAACAGTTGACAGACAACTCATCGAACGAAACAGAAATGTGCTGGTCGCCAGACGGTTTGAAGATCGCCTACAGATCGAACAGGGACGGAGACAACGAGATCTTCACGATGAATGCCGACGGCACCGACGAAACGCAGCTGACGTTCAACAGTGCGTCAGACGGATCACCTACCTGGTCACCGGACGGTTCCACGATCGCTTGGTCGTCAGATGTGGACGACCCCTGGGGAGATATCTACACGATGAACCCCGACGGCAGCGGGGTGTCAAACATCACCAACAGCCCGGGCGACAGCGAAGTCAATCCGAAATGGTCTCCTGACGGCACTAAGATCGCGTTCCGGACAAGTCGGGACGGAAACGACGAGATCTATACCGTAAACAGTGACGGCAGCAGTCCAACGAATATCACTAACAACTCAACTTCTGACGACGCACCGGAGTGGTCTCCAGACGGCACCATGATCGCGTTCCATTCCGACCGCGACGGTGACTTGGAGGTCTACACGATGATGGCCGACGGCAGCTCTCAGACCAACATAAGCCAGTCATCAAGCTCTCTGGACGGAGTACCAACCTGGCAACCGGTCATCATTCCAGATGAAGAGACTACAGATCCATCGAATCCGGTCGCGGTCCAGCCGTTTCTATCCCTAACCACGCCTGTTTTCAACACGACGAACAGAGTAAAGCTGAAACGGTCAAAACTTTTCAGTCGTTACTTGCACACAGGGTTCAAAGGCCTCGAACATGGGTACGGTAGAGTCGAGGCGTATCTCCTTCGAGTGACGTACTTCAATGTAAAGAAGAGTGGAACATCTACCACGGTTCGGAAGAAGAAGTGTTACAAGGTCCATCAAAGAAAGTCGGTCTCGTGCAACACCCTTACGACTCACGGCGTGACGATCGATAAGACGGCGGACAGTGCCGGCCGATACGGCCTGACGATCAAGCCGCTCGGTTTGGGCAGTCGATCGAAGACGATCCGGAAAAACCTGAACGGCGGAAAACGAGTACCGGTAGGCAAATACGACTTGACGGTAAAAGCGTATCCATCCTCCGGCGGGACAGCTCAGAGCTTTACCTACCGCTTCAACGTCGTCAAACAACGCAAAAGGCGCGGATGGAGATAAAGGGCCCGATGGTGATCAAGGGCCGACTGGGCCGATGGGGCCTACTGGGCCTCGCGGGCCGACCGGGCCAACAGGACCACAAGGCGATCCAGGTGACACTGGGCCGATTGCTCTTGCGCTGGTTGGACGGATAGATATCAACACCGGTTGGAGCCTTTGCCAATGGAATACAATCAATGGCAAGCTCGTTCCAAATGGCATGCAATTGCCCAGCCTCAGTTACAACCAGGGCACATGCACCTTGACGTTTGCAATGAACAGCGGTGTAAAATGGGCAACCGCACAGAGTGACCAACCGTACACCGAATTAGAGGTTAATCCATCTGGTAATCCTAAGGTCAATGTCACATTGTGGGACGGCGACTTTAAAACCGCAGGAACAGCCTACATCGTCGTGTACCGTGATGAGCAATAGGCCACAAACCGCTGGCAGAACGTAACTGATAAACAGTCTTCACCTCTGAGGCAGGTCGTTCCCACGACCTGCCTCTTCTTTTTATAAAGACTTTCCCTGGCAATTTCATCTTTCCGTACAGAAGATAGAAAGTCACAAATTTCCGTCTGATCTGTGAACCGTGTGATCAGTAATGCCCGTTGCATGAGATGTGCACGCTGAAGCATTTAGATCTCTAACAAAATTATTTCTGGGGGCAGGAGCAAAGTGATTTGCCGGATGCAGATAGGGACCGCGCAGAGGGATCAGAAAAAATACTGTGGGCTGTCTATGTTGCTGGATTCGACCTATGCGTCGTGCTTTTAGCTGATCCCATACGGATTCCTCGAGAGCCTGGCGATCGAGAAGCGTCCGAAGACATCGTTCAATTAGCTTTTACAAGAACGATCTCGGCAATACAGCGTGGATACCGGATTTCGGACCTATCGCTTTGGGTCCACAATGTTATTTGCAACCTAGCCACCGACTACCATCGTGTGTCGCGATCACGCCCTACAGAGTCTCTGTTGGATAACACACATGTTGATCGTAGACCTGATCCTCCCACTTTCGTGGAGCTACGTAATCACTGCGAGATGATTACAGAAACCCTGCGCAACCTTACAAAAGAACAGCGCCAAATCTTTCTACTTTCGGTCATACGTGGTCTCAGCTACCGGGAAGCTGCGTCAGCATTGGATACGACCAAAGGTTCTATTAGACAGAGCTTGTTCCGAACGCGCCAAGCAATTCGTATCGCCGTTGATTCGTACCGTGAAACGGCCGAGGCGATCGCACCGTCATAGCGCCAAAGCCACCTTTATCGATCGCTCTAACTCAGTCCTCGGGGAAGTCGACGAACTCCTGTGCCACGATAACTTGCTCGGATGGGACACTCAGATAGATGTCTCCCCTTCCGTGTCTGTCGGGTGAACTATCCGCGGTGAGTGCAGCGTCAATTCCACATTCGTTTAACTGCTGAGCGAAAGCGCTGGCGGTCGCAACGTCCTCGAACGTCTGAACCGTCTCCCAACCATCAAATCTTGGGTCGTCGATAAAGACATCCAATCTATTGGTCAACCGTCTTTCCTGTGGAGTGAATGCCAAGTTCTTTGAGATGCCGTGCCTCTGCTTGCGCCGGTGCGCCGGTCATCGGATCGGTGCCACTGGCGGTCTTCGGGAAGGCGATTACATCCCTGATCGAGTCGAGACCCGCTGTGATGGCGACGATTCGATCGATGCCCAGTGCGATACCACCGTGCGGTGGTGCGCCGTACTTAAGTGCCTCGAGCAGGAACCCGAACTTGGCTTCGGCATCTTCCTCACCTATCGCGAGCGCGCTGAATACCTTTCGTTGTATGTCGGCTTGATTTATACGGATACTGCCTCCACCGATCTCGACTCCATCGAGCACGATGTCATACGCATGGGCTCGGGTCGCACCAGGATCCGTCTCCAGCAACTCAAGCGAGTCGTCGGTTGGGGCCGTGAACGGATGGTGTAGCGGGTGCCAACAGTCCTCGTCGTCATCCCACTCAAACAGTGGCCAGTCAACGACCCAGCACAGTTTGTGCTCTCCCGCCGGTATCTGGTCGAACTTATCGGCCATATGCTTGCGTAACGCCGCAAGAACCCGGGGGACGAACCTGCCGTCGTCAGCGACAATCAAGATCAGATCGTCGTCGGCAGCGCTCAGTGCTTCGTTCATTCCCCTGATCTCTCCTTCACTCAAGAACTTCGCGATCGGAGAGCGCCAGCTGGTTTCACTCTCGCAGTACGCCCACACAAGCCCCTTGGCACCTTCGTCCTTCGCGAATTCGATCAGTCCATCCAACTCGGCCCTTGACAGTTCACCATGGCTTCCACAGTTGATTCCTCGTACAACGCCACCGCTTTCTAACACCGAGTTAAACACCTTGAACTCCGTTCCCTCCAAGGCTTGACCCAGATCGTTTATCTGCAGCCCGTAACGGATGTCGGGACAGTCGCTGCCGTATCTTGCAATTGCATCGTCGTATGAGATTCTCTGAAATGGAGGCTCAACCGATATCCCGGCCTCGGCCAGTGCGTGAACCATCACGTCCTCGATGACTTCGATCACATCGTCGGGCCCTACAAACGACATCTCCAGATCAAGCTGGGTGAAGTCCGGTTGACGATCCGCACGTAGATCCTCATCCCTGAAGCATCTTGCGACCTGGTAGTAGCGCTCAAAGCCAGCGACCATTAGGAGCTGCTTGAAAAGCTGAGGTGACTGGGGCAGCGCGTACCAGCTCCCTGGTTGAAGTCTCGACGGCACTAAAAAGTCACGCGCTCCCTCGGGTGTTGACTTGGTTAGGACCGGTGTCTCGACCTCAATAAAATCCTTTTCGTTCAGGCGTGCACGCATCGCGTCTGTCATACGGTGGCGAAGCTCAATCGTCTCACGCATTCCCTCACGCCTCAAATCCAGGTAGCGGTATTTGAGTCGCAGCACCTCCTCAACCTCGCCTGCTTTTTCGATCTCAAACGGTGGAGTCTCCGCCGCGGCTAGCAACTCGGCTTCCTCAACCATCAGCTCGACCTCACCGGTGTCGAGATCTGGATTGATCGTTTCATCGGACCTTTTGTGAAGCTGTCCCCTCGCGCTTATCACGTGCTCGTCACGAAGATCGTGCGCCAACGCATGAGCTTCCGGCACACTTTCCGGGTTGAAAACAAGCTGCAGAATACCGCTGCGATCTCGCAGGTCGATGAAGATCAGGTTGCCGTGATCGCGTCGCGAGTTGACCCATCCTGAAACGACGATCTCCTTGCCCTCGTCCTCGGCCCGCATGCTGCCACACCAGGTGTCACGAAAGTTGTTGGCACGCAGAATTTCCATCAGTTCTCTCTGTCTATGGTTTCCCGTGCCTGTCTCGCCTCATCGATGCTATCCTCGATCTGTTCGGCCATCTTGTCATATGGGATGCCATCATGCTGCGATCCTTCTTCCATGTCCTTCAACCAGCCAGTATCTGCGGAGTCCGCGCTGTCGACACAAGCCGTGAAAGTCACCCCCAGACGATCGGCCATTTTCAGCTGTGACTTTAGGCTACGCCCGTATGTGTCGCTGACCGCACCGATGCCATTTTGTTGTAACTCGTGTGCGAGTTTGAACGCCTTCCTGCGAGCCTCTTCGTCTTTAGTGTGCTCAACAGCGCAGAAGACGTCTACCTGTTGCTCCGTCTCTTTATCGGCACCCGATGCCTCCATCGCCAGCGCCGTCCTCTCGACACCCAGGCCCCAACCGGCCGCCGGAGTCGCCGGTCCGCCCAGTTCTTTTACCAGCGTGTCGTATCGGCCGCCACCACCGATGCCACTTTGTGCGCCCAGTTTTTCCGAGCTGAACTCGAACACTGTGCCGGTGTAGTAGTCAAGCCCACGAACCAGCCGCGGATCGATCTCGTAGTCGATCTTCAGTTCATCGAGATAGCTTCTCACCCGCTCGAAATTGTCGCGGCACCCGTCACAGAGGTTGTCTATGAGCTTCGGCGCGTCCTCCGTCACTTCAAAAACCTTTTCCTCCTGCCAGTCAAAGACTCTCAAAGGGTTTTTCTCGATCCGCTCAAGCTGTGCCTTGCCGAAGGCTTTGGCTTCTCCAAGTAGGTACTTTCGTAGCGCATCTATATACGCCGGGCGACAACTCTCATCTCCCATACTCGACAGGGCCAACTCGGTCTCAACGCCCAGCTCCTTATATATGGAGGCGAGAAGCGATATCAGCTCAGCGTCCTGTGATGGGTCGGTCGATCCGAACGCCTCCACACCGATCTGTAAGTGCTGACGAAATCGGCCCGACTGGGGCGCCTCGTAGCGAAACATCGGGCCGGTGTACCAAAGCTTGACCGGCTGCGGCCACTTCTGCATTCCGTGCTCTATATAGGCACGGCATATCGATGCCGTGCCTTCCGGCCTCAACGTCAGCGACCGTTCAGAGCGGTCCGCGAACGTATACATCTCCTTCGAGACGATGTCTGTGGCCTCTCCCACGCCCCTGGAAAAAAGCTCTGTCTCTTCAAAGATCGGAGTATCGATCTGCTGGTATCCCGCTCTCTCTAGAACGGTGCGTGCCGTACTAACGACACGGCTGCGAGCAGCTGCCTTCTCTGGGAGTAGATCGTATGTGCCTTTTGGGGCCTGATACCTGCCGGCCATTTCCCTACACTCTATACGTGCTACTTGCTGGCAAGTTCGGTAAGGAAGGGGTTTGTTCTTCTTTCGGCCCCTAGATCTGTCGCCCGCATGTGGCCGGGATAGACCCTTGTTTCGTCCGGTAGCTTCTCGGTTATGGTGCGAATCGATTCGAGCAGCGTGTTCCAATCGCCACCGGGAAGGTCCGTGCGCCCCACGGATCCCTGGAAAAGGAGGTCGCCAGAGAAAGCCACTTGCTCGTCCGGGATCGAGTACGTGACGTGGCCCGGGCTGTGGCCCGGAGTGTGGTAGACGTCTATCTCCAGCCCGGCAAGATCGAGCCTCTCTCCGCCCTTTAAAGTGTGGTCGACCTCGTAGTTGTCAAACGGTCCGAACTGCTCCAGTGGAACGAAGCTGTTGATGTCTGCCAGAACCGGTTTCTCTATCTCATGTATGTATACAGGCGCTCCCGTCGCCTTGGCCACGGGAGCAACGGCCCCGATATGGTCGAAGTGACAGTGCGTCAGTAAGATGGCCTCGATATCCAAACCCAGCTCTTCAACGACGCCAAGGATTTTCGGCGCTTCATCTCCAGGGTCGATGATCACCGCCTTGTCTGAGCCGTCCTTACGCACGATAAAGCAGTTTTCTTTTATTGGGCCCACCGCAATCGCGCGCACATCAAGGGGCATTGTGCCTCACTTCTTGCCTTCACTTGAAGCACGTTCGGCCTTGCGACGCATGTTCCGCCTGTACATAAACCGGTCGGTCCAGTAGCCGAGAGGTAGGTATATCCAAAAGGCCGCAAATGCGAATACGATCCCATTCAGTGGGGGCATGCCCAGCACGATGATTACTACAGCAAAGATCGCTGCCGTAATGCCCGCTCGCGTCGCTGCCGAGCGCCAGCTCGGAGGCCTGTCCAGCTTCTGCTGTCGGTTCTGCTGCCGACCCTGTCGTGAGCGCGCCTTGGCCTCCTGTCGGGATTTCGGTCGTCTCCGTCGCGCTGCGCTCTTGGTTCCAGCTTGGGTTCCTCTGTGTTTCTTACGTCTGCGTTTCTTGGTCTTGGCCATGCACTGGAGAGTAGCGTTCCCTCGATCTCTACAACGCAGCTAGCCGGCGCTCGAGGATCTGACTATCGGATTCGAAGTCCCGTATCTCGAGGTCTTCTGGAAATCCCTCCAGTGCCGCCTCAGGCACAAGCCCGACTATCTCGGCACTCGTGATCGACGCACCCTGTCTTCGCGCCTCTCGCTCAGCGGTCTCTACGACCGTACAAAGAGGCACCAGATCCGATCGTCCAATGTTTATTGATACCTGAGCACGTTTCTTTGATGGAAGATGCAGCCCGATCGCCTTTACAGACGGCAGGCCACCGCTTGACTCACGTAGGCTCTTGGCAATCGCTGTCGCCTCCTTGGTGTCTCCCTCGCCTAGTTCTAGGTTGAAGGCAACCAGCGGTGGTCGTGCCGTGACCAGCGTTACGCCGGCTGTCTTATGCGGTTTATTTGGCCCGGCATCCGGCTTTAGCCCCTCTTCGATCATGCGGCGCCCAATCTCTTCGTATCCCCCACGCCTGAAAAACGATCGTTTCTGTCTCTCCTCAGAAGTGGCAATCTCGCCGTACAAAAAAACAGGAACCAGCAGCTCATCTGAAATGCGATCGGCCATATGAAGTGCAGCGCGTTCCGCATCGCGACGATCGCTTTCATCCAGATAGACGATCGGCGCAACGTCCAGCGCCCCGATACACGGATGCAGGCCGCCGTGTGCGTTCATATCGATCACCGATGCCGCGGTTTTGCCCCCGGTGACAACACCTTCGATCAACTCGTCTTCATCGCCGGCAAGCGAGTAGACACTGCGGTTGTGGTCTACATCGCTGTGCACGTCCAACAGCCGTGCGCCGTGCTTGGAAAACGAACCTGCAAGCCTCTCAACAACTGCGTCGTGCCTTCCCTCGCTTACATTTGGCACTGCAACTAACAAAACTGCTCGGCTGCCTTCGTTAGACGATCAACCGCCCGGCTTTAACAAGCCGGTGGCCGTCTATCGCCACTGTTGCATTCATCACTACGCAGTCGAGGTGAATCGGAACCTGGACTTTGCCGCCAATCGCGGCGCTTGCGCCGAAGGCAATGTGGATCGTGCCTAGGATCTTCTCGTCCTCGAGCACAAAACCGGTCAGCTTCGCCTTCTCATTCGTGCCAATGCCGAACTCGGCGACGTTGGTCGCTTTCTTGCCGTGATCGGAAAGCGTGTCCATGAACTTTGGGCCTAAGCCCCCTTCTGCTCCAACCAGGTGCCCTCTCTTTATCTCTAAGGTCACCGGCTCCTTGACTAGGCCAAGTGTCGCGATCGAGCCGTCGACGACCAGGGTTCCTTCCGCCGTCCCCTCTTGTGGTGAAACATAACCCTCGCCGCAGGGGATGTTTCCGAACGCACCTGGCCCGGTCAGTTCTCCCGCGTCGGCGATCGCCTCGCGGTCTTTGATCTTGAAGCGAAGATCGGTTCCCTCGTCAGATGTAATGTGAACCTCGGATCCAACGGTCAGCGCTTCTGTCACCTGCAGTGTGCGGTTTACGAGCTTCTTCAGGTTCGCGCTCATAACCCGTGCCAACATCTCGTCGTTTACGTCAGGCAACGTTGCAATCCTCGTTCCTTTGTTTGTAGCTGCCCTCCGGGCCTTCGTGTGCGTCAGCGACTGCTTTGTCGGTGCAAGCATGACGTCACACGCCTTCATGGCTGCTGTTATCGATTTTGGCGGCTCGGCACTGTTTGAGTCCCGCTCGGTCATTATCGCAAGTACAGCGTCTGCGCCCAGCTCCTCTGCGCACCGACGGAACCTGGCCCCAACTTTATGTGTTGACGGATTACAGACGACTAACACAACCTCGCCAGCACGTACACCGAGACATCTGCGTAAGACTGTTTCGACCGCCTGGTCCAGATCACTCGTCTTTTCGCTTGATGCTCCTGACACTGCTAGATTTCCTATAGGTCGCTCGTTATGTAGAACGATACCCTCAATGGCGGCGAACTTGTACGGCGGAGTAGCTCAGCTGGTCAGAGCAGCGGAATCATAATCCGCGTGTCGGGGGTTCGAGTCCCTCCTCCGCCATAGAGGCCTTGAGACGCTTCGAATGGGTATGTTCGAATCTATCTGGTTTGACAAGAACGTCCGGTCCGAAATACCGTCCGGGATATAAGCTCGATGGTGCTTATTTTGCAGCACAGAACCCTTAAATAGAATGAGGAGAATATAGAGTGATGGCACTGCTATAATGGCAATGCTATTTCCAAGTACAGATCTACACAGATATACCTTGAAAGAGACCAGCACAAAGCAGTGAAGGATGAGGCACGAAGGCGAGGGATTTCGATGGCCGAGTTTTTGCGACAACTTGTTGAGGAAAACGTCTGCTTCGGAGGCAATACAACCGATCTAGGCAAATTATCAGGAGCCGTCAAGGGTGGCTCGAAGACTAATTTTGCGCGCGACAAGCGACGGATCGTAGAAGACGCCTACTCCTCCACTCCATGATCTTCGTTGACACGTCAGCCTTGTTCTCGCTTGCCGTTGAGCGGGATCGCGATCACAAACGAGCGCACGAATGCATGCTTCGTCTGCAATCGGAGAACAAGCGGCTCTGGACCGGTCTGCATGTCGTCCAGGAGTTCTGGTTCCTCGTAGCTTCCAGGTCAGGAAGGGATCAAGCTGATTCAACGCTGACATATATCTTTGACAGTGGAACTCAGTTGCAGGAGTTTCACGCTCACGATGTCAGATCCGCTCTTGCGCTGTCAAATAGGTACCCGGATCAAGATTTCTCAATCACCGATCGAATCTCTTTTTCGTTGCTCGAACGCCTCGATCGCAACAATGTCTGGACTTATGACCACGATTTCGCTGTCTACAGATACGGCCCGGACCACTTATCCTCGTTTGTGATTGTTCAGTAGTTTCACGCTGAAGATACGGGTAGCGCAACCTAAGAATCTCC
This sequence comes from uncultured Thermoleophilia bacterium, assembly GCA_963710065.1. Classification (GTDB taxonomy): domain Bacteria; phylum Actinomycetota; class Thermoleophilia; order Solirubrobacterales; family CAVPYU01; genus CAVPYU01. The sequence goes on from CAVPYU010000005.1 coordinate 349,690, forward strand.
TAAGAATGATTCTCTTCATACGGACCTTTTACAAGTCTGTCTGTTGTAGCTCACGAAACGACGGACATAGGAGAGATTCATGTCGAGCATAGAAGCCGAGAAAGATCATATATCGCGCACGGCGAAAGCAGCCATACTCGCTGCATTTGCAATAGATGCGAACCTTCTCCGGCGTAAAGTGTGTTTAAGGTACAGCCACAACGGAAAAAACGGAACCGAGGATCTGCTGGATGGGCATGGAAGCCGAATCTAAACGCAGAGTAGTTTCACATACAGCGATCTCGCTAGGTGTTCTATCGGTACTGGTCACCCTCCTGGTACTTCCAGCCATAGCTCAGTCAAGCAAAAAACAGCTTACGGTCGTGCGTGATGACCGGCAGGTTTGGCAAAGCGGTGCTGCCGCTCGTGACCGAGTGCTCTCCGAGATGGAGGCGATGGGCGTCGATGTGGTCCAGATCTTCATCAACTGGGATAGGGTGGCCCCCGAACCAGATTCACGAACCAAGCCCGGTTTCAACGAGTTAGATACGTCTACATACGGCTCGCAATACTTTTCCCAGATAGACGCTGCGGTTCGAAGCGCAAAAGAGAAGGGCATCGAGGTGATGATCAATCCTGTAGCACCCGCCCCGCTCTGGGCAAGCACCAAGAAGAGCAGTGAGCGATTCAACGGCCAGTATCCAAACATGACTCGTTGGTCGAGATTTGTACGTGCGGTGGCCAAACGGTACAGCGGCCGTTTCGATCCCGGAGACGGCGGTGGAAAGGTTCGTCCCAAAATGGGATCCGACAAGGTCGATATCCAGTCCGGGGATGGGACGAACTTTGCAACGGTTAAAACCGTGACGGTTAAAAAGAGCCGGGGACACTACTTCAAGACTTCTGTCAAGCGGTCAGGCGCCTGCAATGAGAAGTGGCGGCTGCAATGGGTCGATAAGAACGGTACGTCTTATACGAGTAGGGTCGCGAGCGCTAGTAATAACAAGTAACGGGCACGGTTCGTTAACCTGGGAGCACCAACGCTCTTCGAGCACCTTCTTGAAGATATAGTTTGTGCGTGCCCTTATTTGACCTAATCGCCGAACTACCGCTACAGATAGATCGATACGAACTGGAGGGCCTAACAAAGGATGTCTCGAGCGAGTTCACCCGCGACAGTACCGTTGTCCATCTATTCGGCGCCGGCCACGTTGGCGTCGGCGAGGACGTCACCTATCAGGGTCTCGATCACATTGCGTTCCAGGACGAGGGTAAGGAGCTACCCATTGCAGGATCGTTCACGATCCGCAGCTTCGCAGGCCTCCTCGACGAGACAGATCTCTTCCCGGTTGAGCCGGTTCGGGATCTGTCACGCCTCTTTAGACGCTGGGCATTTGAAAGCGCGGCACTTGATCTTGCGCTGCGCCAGGCAGAGCTACCTCTTCATGGAGCGCTGGGTATCGACCCCGCGCCGGTCGAGTTCGTTATATCACGACGCCTTGGAGACCCGCCGTCGATCAACCCGATAAACGAACTTCTGACAGTCCACCCACAAACAAAGTTCAAGCTCGACCCAACCAGCTCATGGGACGAGAGGCTGATAGAAGAACTGGCCACCACCAACTCGGTCGTCACCGTCGACTTCAAGGGCACATACAAGGGGACGGCCGTCGATCAGGATGCAGATCCTGAACCTCTACAAGACAGTGATCGATGCTTTCCCTCGTGCTTGGATAGAAGACCCGGAGTTAAACAAAGAGACCGAGCCGATCCTTGAGAAACATCAAGACCGAATAACCTGGGACGGGCCGATACATTCGGTCTCCGACATTGTCGACCTCCCCTTTGCACCAAAGACGTTGAATGTCAAACCCTCAAGATTCGGTAGCCTTGAAAAGCTCTCTGCAGCCTACGACTACTGCCAAGAAAATGCGATCGACATGTACGGTGGTGGTCAGTTTGAGTTGGGTCCCGGACGGGAGCAGGTCCAGTACCTTGCCTCCCTCTTCCACCCAAGCTCACCCAACGATGTCGCTCCAGCTGGCTACAACGACCCAGAGCCTGCGTCAAGCCTCCCAGCAAGCCCGCTAAAGCCAACACCCTCGTCAACTGGGTTTCGTTGGGGTTCTAGATAGACTAACCTCGACCGTACGCTCGCACCCGCGTTTTTTTATGCCGAGACTGGAAACGTTTTTTTGTGCACTACTACTTTGACGATTTCCTTGCCGAGTATTTTCCGACCATTTTTCCTCGTTCTTTTTTCACTCGATCCATGTCGCTTCTTTTCGTTTCCCTCACTGTCTGAAGGATCGTCGGACGGTGCGCATTCATTTTCTATATCTACCGACGCGCGGCTCTGTCGTTCTATCCGGCTATGAGACCAGAAGGTCACGTCAACCGGCTCGAGCTGGCACGACCGAGCAGCATAACCGTCAGCGAACATCACCGTGTGCATCCGCGCTAACAACAAGTTCGGATACAGCAGGTACAGACTACCGGTCGAGGGCTCTTCAGAATATATGGTCTGTACCTTCACCTCAACGATTTTTGCGTCCGAGGAACAGTGGTTCTCAAATAGGTTTCCATCCGGCCGGCGCCAAACCATGTCCTCATGCAGTCGCAGCCCGTAGCTATCCGGGAATTTCAGGTGCACTTTTTTCAGGTGCGCGTTGTGGTACTCGCCGTCGTTCATACCAAATGATTGAGTTATTTTGGCTACGACTTCTGAGGCATCTTCCGTTCCTTATGGATCGGTTGACACGGAGAAGCTGGGATTGAAACTCAGCGCCTCATCGCATTCAGAGATCCGCGTCTGGTTACTCGGCGGGATGTCTCTCAATCCCAGGTCACCTCTTCGTGAGTATCGGTGATCGATGTTGTCATCGTTGGCTGTGCCGCAGCGACATCTGTTGAGAGCGATACCTCGTAGTTCTCTGCCAGAGCTGCCGATGAATTTATTAATAGAAATAAAAGTGTCGCGATCACCGGAAGGCCTATACACATCCGTTTGCAACCGTTCGCTGGTTCAAAACTATGCGGTTTGTTTGAATGACCCATCTTTACCAAACACTCCTCAAATCCCCAGGTGTTTTTGTAGGCGAGGTTTAACACCTTGCCGCCTATGTATTGCTCTGTATACGGCTCCAGGCTCATTTTCCTTACGGCAACGTCTCAACAAACGTCTGATATATCGCAGACCGGCTAAGGAAATAACGAATTCGGGCGATACTAGATCCCGGGACATACATATAGAGCCCGTCCAAGCCTCGGGTCTTTCTCTTTTGAAGATGCGTTTCCAGCTGATGCTGGGATCGCATCTTTTTATAGATGAGGCAAGACTCTCTGACTCAGTCTGCCGTTGCCTCAGCCAGCACAGCATGCTTACCAACATAAGGCGCTTCGATGGCATCGGTCGGGCACTGCATGAGACAGGCCCGGCATGCTGTGCAGTCGTCAAGGCGTGAGAGGACGGCTCGCTTCTCTTGATTCATCTCCCAGACGTGTTGGGGACAAATCTCTTCACAGCGGCGACAGCCGTTGCAGTGTTCTGTGTAGTAGGTCAACTCACGGTAACTGTTTAATAGTTCTGTACGTACAGTGCCAGCCATTGCGGTGTTGCCAACCGCGCCTATGCTGAGCCTTGCCAGGAAGGGATCGATATCGCTTGGCAATGTCGAGGCAAGCCCTCCCAACTCTGAGCCATAGTAAAGGAGCAAGATCATCGCAAGAATCAGTTCGGACCTCAGAGCGAATCCACCCGAGCCGGAGAGCATCTCCCCAACTACCAGCGCGGCCGCAAGGATAACGTCGAGAAAGAGCACCTTTTTAAGCCCGGTGTTTCCTGGAATCCACGGGCATGTGAGAAAGAAGAATAGAAACGCGGCGGCACCGACTGCCAGATATTCCAAAAATAGCCCTCGATCGAATATCAATACGACTAAAGCAGCCACGACGAAAATTGGAAAGAGGCTGCCAAGTGCTGTGTCTAGCCTCTCCTTCCAGCCGTAGTCCACTCGCTTCATCGACTCATCGCGCTTTCTGTTTGCAAGATATCGCGGGATGTCCTCGGCCCAAACCGGACCCCACCTTGTCGACCAGCCCGTCTCTTTGCGAACGCCTTCGGCGACCACGCCGGGTGCACCCAGGGGCGGCAGAATTAGCTTGCGGTGATCTACTTTGTCGGCGACACCGCAGGTCTTGACCGCGGCGACCACGGTGTGAGTGTTGAACTCATCACCAACTGCAGCACACCAGACGTTTACTCCCTTCGACTCAGCTACCACCAGCCAAACATCTAGATCGGCTCGTTCAAGGATCTTGGTCAACCTCTTTACAGTCAGGTCGAAGTTGCACGTGACGAGCACCGGGCTTTCGCGACCCGGGCTGCCTATCTTTTGCAGACCGACGGGTGTCGGGCAGGGAAATAGGCGAAATAGAAATCCCCATATCGTCTTCAAAAAACTCATGCGGTCTCCCCGGCTGGACGGTGCGCAACGATGAGGGCAGTTGCGTCGTTTTTCTCCCGTTCTTCCTGGTCTACGTGGAAACCGACTTTCTCAACGTCTCCTGACAGGTCCGCGATCGGCCTGGTGGAGTTTCGTGATGCCAGAAAGGTCGCGGCAGCGAGCGGCGCACGTGCCAGCTTATGCAGGAACCTGCGACCCTTGGTTCGTGGCGTGACCTCGTCCGCAATCACAAGGCGCCCTCCAGGTTGAAGCGCGCGGAAAGCGTTCTCTAATGCAAAGCGTCTCTCACCATCTGAGAGTTCACTTAGAACAAGCGTTGCGATCGCGGCGTCGTACGACTCTGAGTCGAGGCCGTCCATACCGTCCACGCCCATTTCCCTGACATTGAATCTTTCGCTCAAGCCCTCTGCCTCGATTCTCTCGTTAGCGGCCTCCACCATCGACGGGCTTGAGTCGAAACCGTCAACTGACGATCCCGCTGAGACGAGCATGGCTGCAAGCTCGCCGGTGCCACAGCCGATCTCGAGGACGTGCGAATCCGGACGCACCTCGGAAACGACTGCTTCCTTCATCTTGCGCACGCGCCCTCCACTTGCTTGGTCCATGTGCTTGTCGTACGAACGGGGGCGTCCCTCGAGAATCTTCATGAAAACGTAGCTGATCATCTTTCTGCCACCTTTTTGTTGCCCCGTGTTTTGCTGTCAGGCGCATTTGACACATGTAACCCTTTGGAAATCAGGCTCCGAGCAACGTCTCGTAGCGAGCCCATGTCACACTCTCGCTCGGTAATTACTCCGTGAAGCACAACGCCGTCAAAGACCGATACGAGAAGCTCAGCTGTTGCGTTCGGGTCCAGATCGCCTCGAATCTCTCCCTCGGTCTGTCCCTGCTCTACCAGGCTCTTGATCAGTTTATGTATGTCCGAATATATATCTGATAGGGAAAAGGAGCCCTCTTGGCCCACGCGTGAAGCACCAAAGTAGTCCACGAATACCGAGCAGTGATCCTCCCACGCTGCAACGTGGTTTATAGAGAAGTCGATCAAGGCCATCAGTTGAGCAGCCGCTCCATTCGTATCAGCCACGGCTTTGAGGGCCCCCTCTTTGAAAGAGTCAAAATACTGCTCGAAGACATGCTGCAGTATGTCTGCTTTGTCATCAAAGTATTCGTAAAGTGTGCCCTTGCCGACCCCAGCAGCCTCTGCTATGTCGGCCATCCTGGTCTCGTGATAACCAAGGCTGCGAAAGACCTTCAGCGCGGCTTGGCCAATGTCTTGAGCCTTCTTCTTCTTGTCAACGACTATCGGCATGGAATGAGAATCATCGTCCTATCTATCATTGACCGACTCGTCGGTCATTATATCACTTGTAACCGTTCACGTAGTCTCATAGTGGGTCTGGGGTTCAGCTTGAAAAGAGCGCTTCGTCCCGCCACTCCTGGAACGCCACGCAAGCCATCCTTGGCTTGCGCATCCATGTGCAGCCGTCCCAGAGCCTTTTCAATCCAAACCCCGGACCCACCGCTTACCCATCGTCGGCTTAGACCCGCGAGCGTAAGCGACTACCAAGAAGTGAGGGGATGAATCACGCCTTCGCGGTTTAAGGCAATTGAACCCCCTGAACGGTTACTATCACTTGTCTCTCCTCGTGTGAAATTTTCCTCAGAAAAACATGCGTCTGGACATCCGTTCGATGTTTTCTCCACCGGACTCAGGTATATGCACATATCGCCGATATACAACCTCGGGACATACCATCGGCCATCCATAGCCACCGTGCTTACCTTGATAAAATGCGCTCCCAGCCTTAGGGCTCGGGGCGCATTTTTCTTCATATTGCACTTCTACGGCCTTGAACTGGAACCTGCAGACGTCTCTCTTTGCCCGCAGCTGTTCGAACCTATCCATCGTGACCGTCCGGTGCGCCTGGACGGCTGTTCGATGCTAGCTGGGACCATCCTAAACGAATAAAGGTCTTCGGTCGATAAAGCCTTCGGGACATACCATCGGCCATCCATAGTCATCGTGCTGATCATAAAGAAAACGCTCCCGGCAGGGCGGGGGCGTTTTCTTTTTCCGGTTGTACAAATACAAGAACCGGGGTATCTTATATATGTCAAGGAGTGGACTGGAGGAGATTTACATGGACGGTCTTGTCGGAAACAGTTGTCGCAGGTTTGCGATATTTGCAATCGTCGCTTTGGTTGGCCCCTCATTGCTATCTCAGAAAGCAGGGGCAGAGATCATAGGCCCACAGCTGCCATCAACGGCGAGCAGAGCGGGAATAATTCTCGTAGATCCAGGCGATAATGTGACGGGCACTCAAAGAACTACCGCAGATCCGTCGAGAAGCCTGGTTATTCCAAGAGATGGTGAGATCCAGGCCTTCAACGTCAGCCTTGGCAACAACTTCACGGCCGGGCAGACCGATCAGGTAATCCAATTTTCAGTGTTGCGCCCACACATTGTCGACAATCAGTACATGATCGTCTCAGTCGCCGGTCCATATGCTGCCACCGCAAACACTGTCAACAGATATCCCGTCAGCGTGCCGGTAAATGCGGGTGACCAGATCGGTTTTGGCTGGAGAGGCGCAAGTGCTCAATATTCTATCGACCCAGTATTGTCAGGACAGACAGGCGATTCCGTCAACGTGGTCTTTTTACCAATATCGCCCGGTCAGATCTTGACTTTCCAAAACCTTGCAGACGTAATTCCTGAAGCGGCCTATCAAACCGGCTACGTAGCGTTCAATGCCGAGTTCCAACCTACGGCTGCAAACAGCCCGGCACCTCCAGATACTTCAGCTCCGACGATCTCCGACCTGACTGCGTCGAGCAAGTGCGTCAACGTGAAAGCCAAGAGCCGCTCCGGGAAAGCAAAGAGCGCAAAGTCGAAGAAAAAGTGCAGCTCCAAGTCAACCCTTAAGTACAAGCTCTCAAAGGCCGGAGAAGTCGGGTTGAAGGTCTCACGGGTACTGAGTAAAAGTCGCGGCTATCGATCAAAAAAGGACAAGACGACTAAGTGCAAGAGGCTTTCGAAGAAAAAGCGCAAGAAGTTCAAGCGTAGTGAGAAAGCAAAGCGCAAGTTCTTTAAGAAGAACAAGAAGTGCGCTCCACTTGTCAGTGCCTACAAAAAGACGCTTTCGGCGGCTGCCGGTGAGAACAGTTATGTCTTTAAAGGCAAGCTTGGTAAAAAGACGGCCAAGCTGGGTGTCTACGAGTTCGAATTCAGCCCGGTCGAGTCCGAATCGAGTGTCAAGACGAGGATACGGGTGAAGAAGTCAAGATCCAAACGTAGCTCCTAGTAGCTCTGATTGAAAAAGCGATCCACAGCCGCTGTTAGCCTGGTCATCGATCAGTGATGACCCACCTTGAATCGAGAGCCGCAACTGCGGTGAATATAGTTTTGTTCCTGGGATTCCTGGCGGCCGCATACTCCTACGAGCCGCTGAACCACGCAATCGGCAACACGATCATAATGGAGTCGACGCTCGACAAGCACATACCGCTGGTTCCTGAGTTCATCGTCCCATATATGACTTTATATCCGTTTGTGCTCTTCTCGATGCTCTTCATCGCATACAAACGTCAGTGGGCGCAGTTTCGTACCTGGCTGATAACCGGCATCGTGGTGCTTCTGATCGCCGATGTGTTCTACATCGTCCTTCAAACGAAGATGCTGAGGCCCGAGATCACCCAGGACGGCGTCTTCTATGACGCAGTCAAGTGGCTCTACCGAACCGACGAGCCCTACAACGACTTCCCGAGCGGCCACGCGATCATGTCTACCTTGGCGGCGATCGGCTGGATCAGGCTCCGTTTGAAGATATCGCCCTACATGGTCGTCTGGGCAGCGCTTATCTTCATATCGACCCTGTTCGTGAGACAGCACCACATTGCCGATCTCGTCCAAGGCTTGACACTTGTCGTTACTTTCTACTTCTTCGCCTGGTACCTGCTTGAAGAGCGGCGGCGCAGAGCCGGAAAGAGCGCGGTTCTTGAACGTGGGTAGCGACTACCACTCTCTGGGAAGACCTTCGTCGCCATCTCCGCTTTTTTGCTCTGCACGAATGACCTGTGCCCGGTGATTGTCAGTCGTTTGGTGAAAGATCTCTAGCTCACGACTGCCCAGCTTCTCGAATCCCCTGTGAACTGCACCCATGTAGCTTTCCAGCACGCACGAGTTGGGTGGTGGCAAATCGATCAGATGATCCTGTTTGCCGGTAAACGTATACACGTCGGTGAACAATGGTTTGTCTCCAGATTCGCAGCTTCCCTGTCTGTAGCTCAGACGCTCTGTCACCTCGACCGGTCTGTACCTCTTCTCTCTATCCTCAAGCCTCTTTAGCTCGGTCTCGGTTACCTTATAGATGACGCCGTTAAAACGATCCTTAGGCTCGGCTTCGTTTGCATTAAGCAGCAGAACATAGTCCGGTACCCACCCGTCGCCAACCCGGGCAAACGTTTTCTCGCTCTCCCGGTTGTCTCTCACAACGCTCCAGCTTCGCCTGAATCCGTACAGGTCTGCGACTACGCCGGGCCGTACGGATCTTGCAAGTGTCTCGGATGCGCTCTCGCTATCCACCAGCGATGCGTATGCAAATACACCGATCACGTCCTAACTATACGCCGTTGCGTAGCCAATCTTCGTCTGTGAGGCCCGAAATGCGCTCGGGCCTCAACTTTCTAGATACCCGTCCTTTTTTACTCAGTCTCTTTTGCGTCGCCCTCGATTGTGTTGCCGTTCTCTGCAACGTCGATATCGACCCGGTACGGCTTGCTCTCTTCAGGCTTCGGTATATGCACTTCGAGCACGCCCTTGCTGACAGTCGCTGAGATCGAGCTTGGGTCGATCCCATCAGGAATTTTTAGTGATCGCTTGAAACTGCCGAATCTCCGCTCAAAGCGACGATATCCCTCCTTCTTTTCCTCTTGCTCCAACTTTCGCTCTCCCGACACGGTGAGGATGCCGTCCTCGACATCGACATTTACATCTTCCTTCTCAAGACCGGGAAGATCTACGCTCAGTATGTACTCGTCATTCGCTTCGACCAGATCGGTTGCCGGCGCCCATCGACGTGCCGTTCCACGCACTGAGAAAGTGTCTGAATCAAAGATATCTGAGCAGAGCCGGTCAAAACCATGATGAAACAAGGCTAGCTCACCCTTCGATCCGCATCCTGTGTGCCCCATGATATACCTCCGTTAGTTCATTGTCTGTTCTATAACTAATACGTAGCGTAGTATATTATCTAAGTCGTTACATATCAAGTATAGTTTCCTTGCTGCTCCTCTTTATTCCAACCAACCTGCTCCCAGGTAGACATAACCGCTCAAACTCACGTAAGCGTTCACGTAGTCTCATAGTGTGTCTGGGGTTCAGCTTGAAAAGAGCGCTTCGTCCCGCCACTCCTGGGACGCCACGCAAGCCATCCCTGGCTTGCGCATCCATGTGCAGTCGTCCCAGAGCCTTTCCAATCCAAACCCCAGACCCACCGCTTACGCATCGTCGATCCAGCTTCTGCAAAAGAACGGTTGATCGAGCGGGTGGCGCGGGTGGGTGTATGCCCGAGGACATACTTGCCCGCAGGGGATGGGCCCCCACCCGTGACTTAGACCCGCGAGCACAAGCGACTACCAAGAAGGGAGGGATGTGAATCAGGATCTTTGGGGTTTAAGACGATTGGACCCCTGAATAGTTACGGGCTCACCTGTCCCCTTTTTCCATCCGAATCAAACAGATGTCCATAGTTGCGGACGAAAGGCTTGTATGCCTGTTCTTGTGTCACTATGAGCATCGTGGACATACACAGTGTGGACGGGGGCCAACAGCTTGAGGACCTCGATTTTGTAGGCGTCGAGCCTTACGATGAAGGACCGGACTACGAGCAGCTTCTTCTGGAAGAGGCCGAGATAGCTACCGGTTCTCCGGAGTGTTTGGATCGATCAGCCTTTGAGGACGGAGCCGAGGTCGGCAGGTCTGTGTTGGCGCAGGAGCTTCTGGACAATGCGCCAGGTGGATTCAGTACGCAGGCAGATGCCGCTCGCTGGGCCCGTTGGGTCGCCCACAAACTTGACCGGATAGTCGCTTCACCCCGAGTCTAGGGCCGGATTTCCTGCCCTAAGTTCAAGCGATTACTAGCGCCATGCCTGCATATCGGCGCCTTTAGCGACCGTACCCATATCTACGACAACTGTCCACTGTGTAAAAAAACACTCATGTATTTCAAAAAGATGCCGAAAATGAATGAACAGGACCAGTGCAGGGAGGTTCTGGGCATGCCCGGGGGTGCGGGCCAGAAAAGTTCAGTTTTTGGGAGAAGCGTGGAGGAATCTCAAAATGAGTGTTATCGACATATACAGCGTCGACGAGGGTCAGCAACTCGAAGAGCTTGATTTTGCTGGCGTGGATCCGATGTATGAGGGTCCCGATTACGAGCAGCTACTTACCGAAGAGGCAGAGATCGAAGCAGGATGTGCTGAGCGTCAAGAACGGTCGGCATTCGAAGATGGAGTTGAGATAGGAAAGCAACTCATGGCTCGCGATCTTCTCGAAGTAGCTCCTGGCGGTTTTTCTTGCCAGGCAGACGCTGCTCGTTGGGCTCGTTGGGCAGTACATAAGTTGAACCGTACACTGGCCGACCCTCGCTTCTAGTTTCATCTAGACGCACATGGTTGGCTCGTTTTCGCCCGTGTGCGTATCAACGCTTTTGACTTAATCCGTAACCTTCTTACATGAACACCTTCAAAAGGATGCTCGGATTCCTGCGCCCCTACCGTCGCAGCGTTTTTGCTTCGATGGTGCTTGCAATGCTGGCGATGGTCATGACCGTCTCGATTCCGTGGCTTGTCGGGCGTACGATCGACGCGATCCAACGTGGTGACAAATCGACCCTTCTACCGCTTGCCCTGGTTGTCGTTGGTGCCGGTGTACTACGTCTTGCACTATCGGTGTCACGCAGGCTGATCGGTGGTCGTGTCAGCCTCGGTGTCGAATTCGATCTAAGGAATCGCATCTACAAACATCTCCAATCGCTCGAGCTTGCCTTCTTCGACCAGCAGCAGAGCGGGCAGTTGATGTCGAGAGCTACTGCTGACCTGCAAGCAATCAGGTTCTTCCTTGGATACGGACTTACATTCCTTGTGCAGGAACTGTTCACGATCCTTCTTGCAGCCGCGGTCATGTTTTCGATCAACCCAGTATTGGCAGCACTGGCCCTCTCCCCCGCCCCGCTGGTTGTCTTAACGGCTAGCCGTTACGGACGCCGTGCACGTCCATCGCTCCAGATGGTCCAACAACGAGTCGCAGAGTTGGCCGCGGGAGCAGAGGAGACGATATCCGGCATCAGGGTTGTCAAAGCCTTTGCACGAGAGCCCCTTCAACTGGAAAGGTTCCGAAGCAAGGTCAAGCAGACATTCGATCAGGCTATGCACGCAACGCGCTTGCGCTCCTTCTACAGCCCTTTCATTGCACTACTACCGAACATCGGCCTAGGGATTGTCCTCATCTATGGGGGAAGACAGGCGATAAACGGAACGATCACTCTAGGCGAGTTTGTTCAGTTCTATACATATCTGCTTATGCTGATCCTTCCGATGCGACGCTTTGGAACCGTGCTCGGACAGGCTCAGCGCGCTGTTGCGTCCGGCAACCGTGTATTTGAGATCCTTGATCGTGAACCCAATATAAAATCCAAGCCAGACGCACCGTTACTTAAGTCAGGAAGAGGAAGAGTCCAATTTCAAGACGTCACTTTCTCTTACGGTGACTCAAACGCGGTTCTAACTGATTTGGACCTCGACGTTGCGGCAGGTCAAGCGGTAGCGCTGACTGGCCCAACCGCATCTGGCAAGACCACCTTGGTACTACTGATCCCAAGGCTCTACGATGTCGACGTCGGCCGCGTATTGATCGACGGTGCCGATGTCCGAGACGTCGATGTCAGTTCACTGCGTCAACAGATAGCTTTCGTATCTGACGACAGCTTCCTATTCTCGGCAACCGTGCGCGACAACATCTCCTACGCCAGACCCGATGCGACTATGGATGAGATTGTGGAGGCCGCAACACGGGCCCGAGCTGATCGGTTTATCGATAAGTTGCCCGATCGCTACGAGACAGTCGTCGGCGAGCGTGGGCTGACGCTATCTGGAGGTCAGCGTCAGCGTATATCGATCGCCAGAGCCCTGCTTGCAGATCCGATGGTGCTGATACTCGACGACGCGACTTCGAACGTCGACGCGACAACCGAATCCGAGATTAGAGATGCGCTCAAAGAGGTCATGAAGGACAGAACAACGTTCATCATCGCGCACAGACGCTCAACTCTTTCACTGGCAGATGAGATAGTGGTCTTGGACGAAGGAGGCATAGTTGCGACTGGCACCCACGAAGAGCTGTCAACGATCGGTGGCATCTACGGGGAGATCGTTGAGCATGAACAGCTTGAGGACGACTACGTCCTTTACGGGGCTCCGGAGGCACGTAAGCAATGATTCCTGGGCGAGTACGAAACTTCTTGAACCTTGTCCGCGGCGGCGACCGACGCTGGCGAAAGATAGTAAACGTGGCTGTCTTGCTGAAGCCCTACCGGCTACAGGTTTTCGCAACGCTGATCGCAATGTTGATAGTGATCGGAGCGGGGCTAGCTCCGCCGTATCTTGCCAAGTTGGCAATTGACAATGGCATCCTGGCAAAAGATCCTGACACGTTGACGATAGTTGTAGCGGTGTTTGCGGGATCGGTGATCCTCTACTGGTTGGCATATTCCGTTCAGACGTATCTGGTCGGCTGGGTCGGTCAGCGCGTACTCGCCGGTCTAAGGCTCAAGATCTTCAAACACCTCGAGACGCTCTCGCTTGGCTTCTACTCGCGCAGCAGTACCGGGGTGCTTGTGTCTAGGATAACCAACGACGTGCAGGCGCTGGACCAGCTCGTGTCAGACGGACTTGTGACTCTACTGTCTGGCAGCCTGACGCTAGTGAGTGCGGCCGTGATCCTTCTGCTGCTCGACTTCAAACTCGCCCTGATTGTCTTTGCCGTTCTTCCCCTACTGGCGATCGGCAGCATCGTCTTCAGATACTTCTCGACCAGGGCGTACAGGCTCGTACGAGACCGAATAGCGACAATCACTGGATATCTTCAAGAGAGCTTGAGCGGAATCCGGGTGGTCAGAGCCTACAGTCGAGAGCACAGCCACATAAGCGAGTTTGAGAAGCACAACGACGCCTATAGAGAGGCGAATATGCAGACAGTTCGAATGAACGCTGCCTACTACCCGAATGTCGAGATGCTCTCGGCGATGGGTACTGCTGCAGTCCTGCTTTTCGGCGGATATCAAGCGTTGAACGGAAATATCGAGATCGGTGTCGTCGTCGCCTTCGTCGGCTACCTGCAGAGCTTCTTTGATCCAATCCAGCAGCTCTCGCAGCTCTACAATACGTATCAACAGGGTATGGCGGCCCTTGACAAGATCTTCGACCTTCTTGATCAAGAACCCGACCTCGTCGACTCCCCAAACGCGAGCAAGTTGCCCGATATCAAGGGTGAGATCAATTTCGAGGACATCTGGTTCAGCTACGAAGACGATAGTTGGGCATTAAACGGTATAGATCTGAAGATAGGCGCCGGTGAGACGGTCGCTCTGGTTGGTCATACGGGAGCGGGAAAATCGACGATGATGAAGCTCGTCTCGCGGTTCTACGATCCACAAAAGGGGCATGTGCGGATCGATGGATACGACCTTCGCGACGTTACCGCCAAATCGTTGCGTACGCAACTCGGCACAGTTCCTCAGGAGAGTTATCTGTTCTCGGGCACGATCGGTGACAACATCCGCTTCGGTAGGCCGGACGCAGATATCGATGAGATCAGATCGGTTGCGAAGACAGTTGGAGCAGATGAAGTTATCGAGAAGCTACCGCAAGGCTACGAGACCGAGGTCGGTGAACGAGGAGCGGTTCTATCTGCCGGTCAGCGGCAGCTCATCGCCTTCGCAAGAGCGTTACTTGCGGACCCGAGGATCCTGCTCCTGGATGAGGCCACGTCCAGCGTCGATGTTCAGCTCGAATCGCGGATTATTAGATCGTTGGAGCAACTGCTCTCGGGGAGGACATCGCTGATTATCGCCCATCGTCTCTCGACGGTCCGGCGCGCGGGCAAGATAGTTGTGCTGGAAAAGGGCCAAATCGTCGAGATCGGAACCCATGAAGAGCTCCTTTCAAAGAGAGGCACATATCACAATCTCTACAGCACCTGGACCAAGAGAGAAAGAGTCGCTACGTAAAACGAGCCGTTTCCTCGCAACAGGTATGGCGCACAAACCCTCTAGTTAAATACCTAATAGTTACTCGGAATTATGGTATATTCGCCGAAACCACTGATTTCTAGTTAAAAGTCCGAGGGGATTGACAAATATGGAACCAACTACCGAAACGAGGAAAGGCAAGCCCGGCTCACGAGACTACCCAGAGCTATACGAGAACGTTCCCGGCCACATCATCCCGATAATAGAGAGGGAGTTCGAGGACTTCGAAACCGAGACAACCAAGTTCTTAGACGGCGATATCGATGGAGACGCCTACACACGGTTTCGCTTGAAGCAGGGCGTATATGGGCAACGACAGCCCGACGTCCATATGACCAGGATAAAACTTCCACTTGGCGAGATAACTCCCGATCAGATGGATGCCTTTGCCGAGGTTATAGAGCAGCACGTTCCGTTACGTAAGGGACACATAACCACCCGTCAGAATATTCAACTGCACCACGTCGCGATCGAAAAGGCCGGAGAAGCGATCCACAAGCTGGGGCGTGCGGGGCTGACTTCCCGGGAGGCCTGCGGCAACACAGTGCGAAACGTGACCGGAGATCCTTGGGCAGGCATCTGCCAAGATGAGGCTTTCGACCCATCGCCCTACGCTGCTGCCTTTATCCGATTTTTTGTACGAAGCGATCTGACTCAGGTGATGCCTCGGAAGTTCAAGGTCGTATTCACCGCAACCGACCAAGATATCGGGATAACGGGTATTCACGACCTCGGCTTCATCCCACGTATTCGTTCTATGAACGGCACGAATGAGCTTGGGTTCTCGATCTGGGCAGGTGGGGGAACATCGATCATGCCACGCACGGCCCCCCTTCTCTATGAGTTCGTACCGGTAGACGACTACCTGAAAGTTTCCGAGGCTGTACTTCGCATCTTCGACATGCAGGACGACCTTCGTACAAACAGAGCCCGCGCAAGGATGAAGTTCCTTGTCGATCGCGTAGGAATCGACGAGTTTCGGCGCATGGTCGATGAGGAACTCGAGGGCAGCTGGATCGAGGGTCGGGACTTCTCGCCGGATGGGTATCTCCTTATAGACGACGAGGAGGCTCAGGCTCAAGAGCGCCCGAGACCTGAAAATCCCTCAGCACCCGAGGGCGACTCACCAGAGTTTGACGACTTCGACCGTTCAAACGTAAGAAAACAGCGTCAACAAGGTTTCTCGTCGATCGATGTCAAGGTCACACGAGGAGACCTGACTCCCGACCAGTTCCGAGGTCTGGCGGAGATCATGCGTGAGTTCACTGGAGGATACGCCCGAACCAGTGTTCAGCAGAATCTTGTTATGCGCTGGGTGCATGACGAGAGCGTCTACGAGGTATGGAAACGCCTGAAACGAACTGGGACTGGGTAGCGGCGGAGCGCAAGAGATATCGGACGTGGTCAGCTGTCCGGGAACCGACAGCTGCAAGCTTGGCATTACCAGCTCGATGGGACTCAACCAAGCCGTCCAGGAGGCATCGAGCAGATGGCGATCGATGACCCGCTGACTCGAAAGATCCACATCAAGATGAGCGGTTGCCGAATGGCTGCGGTCACCACCACCTGGCAAACATAGGTTTCTACGGAGCGGCGATAAAGATCGGTGAAAGACAGGTACCGGCGTATATCGCTCACCTGGGTGGCAACTACGATGGAGGCAACGTCAGCTTTGGGAACCGACTGAAAGTCCGGATACCTGCGAAGCGTGTTCCAGACGCAGTGGAGCGTTTTATCACGCACTACCAATCGAACCGAGTAGACGACGAGGAGTTCAACGACTTTGTCGAACGCAACGGGATCGATGAGTTCGAGCAACTTGCAAGAGACCTGGGTGTACCTGCCCAGTACGACGGAAGGACTGCTCAAGAGTTCATCGACTGGGGAAGGCAGGACGAGTTCGTGGTAGAGCGCGGCGAGGGTGAGTGCGCTCAGTAGGGAAGGCCCCTTGTCCTCCTGAACGACCGAAGGGAGTGAAGGATCTTTTCGATCTCTTGCCACCAGAGAGGCCCTTCGCTGGCGCTCAGGGTGACATCCGTGTCATTTTCTGTATAGTCTGGCGTTCTATATGACTAGTTCTTCACAACAACCTGACTCGAACGGCGGTGCGTCGCTGGCAATTGGCCTAGGCGTTGTTGTTGCAATCGCGCTTGCGGGGCTGCTGATAGCCGCCTACGTGATCGGGTACAACATAGGCGACTCGAGTGAAACAGCGAAGAGTGACACGTCAACGAAGACCCAGAAGAAACCTGATGCCAAAGCACTGTTTGTCGAAAAGTGCGGTGGTTGCCATATCTTGAAGGCAGCAGGCACGACGGGCACTACCGGTCCTAATCTAGACCAGTTGAAGCGGTCTGCCGCCCGAGTTGAAACGCAGATCATCAACGGCGGTGCAACGATGCCTAAGGGCCTGCTTCCCGACAATGAGGCGAAGGAAGTTGCAGACTACGTAGCAAAATCGACTGGCAGCTGACGCTGCCACGAACGCCATTCCTGTTACGAACTCAGAAAAGCATTCGATCTCAGCGGCAGTTCTAGCCGGTGGCATGGGAAGCCGTGTTGGCGGAGGAAAACCGACACTGGAGCTCAACGGGAAACCACTCGCTTCATATTCGATAGCTGTCTGTAGGGAGGTTTTCGGAACCATCGCGGTCGTTGTCAAAGAAAGAGAGGAAGCCGAGGGACTTGAATACGACGACCTCTGGCTCGACCAGGAAGAAAAGCGACATCCCCTGGTCGGTGTAGTTGCGGCCCTTGAAAAGTGTGGAGCGGACGGCGTACTTATATGCGCCTGCGATCTTCCACTTGTACGCAAGCAATCAATTGAGCAGCTCATTAAGAGTGCTGGCTCTGGACAAACGACTGTTGCGTCCTCGTCGGACAAAGTTCAACCTCTTCTTGGCGTGTATCCGAAGAGCTGCCTAGAAGATCTGAAGGAAGCTCTCGCCGAAGATGTCTCGGTTACTAAGGCGATCGACGGCCTGGGTGCCGATCGTGTACTGCTACCGGACGAAGAGCTCTTCAACGTCAACACTCCGGCCGACATAGATCGCGCGCAAAACATCCTGAGACAGAGAGATTTGTCTTAAACTCCCAGAACCAGGAATTCATGATCTTTCGATGCGGGATCGTCTAATGGTAGGACGCCGGGTTCTGGTCCCGGTAGTCTAGGTTCGAATCCTAGTCCCGCAGTTGATTTAAGAACCTGCCGGCCCCTATTGCGCCATGTATCGTCCGGATTCTTTGATGGCTTTTAATTAAGATGCCTCACCTGCGAAGTAATTGCGAATCTCTTCTTCGATCTCGTGGTTGCAGACGACCAGTACCTCGTCACCTTCACAGACCTTTGTATCGTCCTTCGGCACAAAACCCGTACCTTCGCGAAGAATCGAAATAACCAGGCTTCCCTCGGGAATCTTGATATCGGCTACCGTCTTTCCCTCTGCCTCAGCCTTCTTTGTGACTTCGATCTCGATGATCTCCAGCTGCTCCTGTGGCAGGTCGAGCAGGTGTACGAGACCGTACTTTGGAACCTCATGCTCGATCAGCCTCAGGATCAGATCGGTTGCTGAAACGGCCGGCTGAACGCCCAGCAGCTCAAAGTGCTGCAGGTTCCTGGGATTGTTGACCCTGGTGATGATCCGTTCCACTCCGTACTTGTCCTTTGCAACCTGGGGGATGAGAAGGTTGTCCTCGTCGTCGCCGGTCACTGCGATCACCATGTCGGCCCTTTCAATTCCCGATCGCTCCAGAACCCACAACTCGGTTCCGTCGCCGTACTGGACTACGTGCTCGTACTCGTTCTCTACCTTCAGATAGCGAGCGCGATCACACTCGATCAGGGCAACTTCGTGGCCCTTCTCCATAAGCTCACGGGTCAGGTTGAGCCCCACCTTCCCCGCGCCTACGATCATCACAAACAATTTACTGGCCCCCTCCGAACCGGAGTCTCCCTGTATACGGCCGGATCCGAGCACCACATCTGTCAGAAGCTCTATCGCGTGCTGTGTCGGGCAGATGGTCTCCAGGCCCTGAGTCTTGTACCAGTTGGCCCTCGCCGGATCTAGAACGCGTACGACCACTTTTGGCACCTGAAATCTCCTCTTTGCGATCTGTGCGATGACGATATTGGTGTTGTCGCCGTTGGTCGAGGCGATAAACACCTCAGCCTCCGCTATCCCGGCCTCGACCAGGGCATCGATCTCAAGTCCGGTACCTACTGTGAACCTCCCGCCCATATCCTCCCATGGCATCTCAAGACCGGTATCGAGAAGAGCATGTGATTCAGGTTCTTCATCGAGCACACTTACCGTGTGATCGGCCTTGAGCATGTTCTTGGCTACCGCAGATCCAACCCGGCCGCAGCCTACGATCAGCACAAACATCTCGGTATATATCCAGTCAAGTTAGATCTCGTACCCGTCGTTAGATTGGCAACTTCTTTTATTAGAAATCGCTTGTATCCCCTAGTTTACGTTAGGTTCTACTAAGTGGCCCCTGCCTCATCCTGGTCGATCGGCGGAGCGGTGAGTAGGACCTGGCAAGAAGCCTTGCGAAGTATGTAGTCTGTTACGCCACCGATGTAGGGCGAATGTACTCCTGCTAAACCGCCCAGTATCTGCCCACCCCGCACCGAGGGAGGTTTCCCCCGCCGAGATGATCACCTCCACGCCTCGCCTTTCGGCTTCGGTCACTATCGCCGAGCCGGCGGCCCTGGTCCTTATCATGCTGGTCGCAACGGTAACTCCCTCATACTCTTCACCGACCTCCTTGGCATGTACAAGTGCCCGATCGGCCTGCTCCAACTGTTGCCGCGGCAGCTTTGCGTTTATCGGTAGCGAGATCGGCACAACGATCGGATATACGGCCTCGATGACACAGCCTTCGCTGTCGCTCGTCTGTTCCACCGCAAGCCTTCCGGCCGTTCCCACGATGTCGTCGTCGAGCGCGGTCCCAAAGATCGGGACAAGAATACTGCCGTAGGCGATGTCGCGTGATTCCTTGAGCGACTCTTCGGTCGTCGTCACCCGCTTGGTCAGAGTTTTCCCCGTACTAAGCCTGTAGACCACATAGAAAGCCGTGCCTGCGGCCAACCACGCCAGCCCTAGCCAGCGCGCCTCTTGGTGGTAGACGATCACGCTGACCCATGAAAGAAAAGCGGTGAGAGTTCCGACGATGGCCAGTAGCGGGACATCAACCCGCCCTATCTTTAGATTCAGCGGAGCCTTGAACTCACGACGTAGCTCCGGCTCGCGGAAACGGAGCACCACCAGCGAGAGATTGGAGAGAGTGATGGCAAAAAGCGCGCCGAAAGCGTAAATAGAAAGAAGAATCTCCAGGTTTGCCGGTAGCTCGAGTATGGCAGCTACAACCGCCGCAATTACTACGGCGATGTAAGGCGTTGCATACTTTGGGTGGAGCCGCGCAAGCGATTTCGGCATCTGCCTGTTCGTAGCCAGTGAGTACGAGAGGCCGGCGACCCCTGACATAGCGACGTTGGCCGCTTGAATCAGTACAAAGGTGCCGATCACCGCAACTGCATACTTGAATATGTCAGCAAGCCAGTCGACCGGCATGCTCATCACGACCCCGAGCATCGGCGCTTCAGCGAAACGCCCCCCCAGAGCGGTCTGTGGCCCTTCCGGCGTGTTTTCCACCGGAACTGCCATGATCGCTACCAGCGCAATGCCGACGTAGACGCTGATCACAACCACCGTGCTCGCTGACACGACTCGCCTCAGGCTCTGCCCTCTCTCCCTAACTTCAGGAGCAAGGTTCGATGCGGCCTCTATGCCTGTAAATGCGATTGTGGCGATTACGACCGCGTAGATCAGGTCGGACCACGACGGTGTCACACCCAAGTCGATCCCCCGCGTAATGAGATCGGGGTTTGCCACCATCGCGAGGCCAAAGAGCACGATCAGGGCCTGCATGGCTATGTCGAGCATCGCGAGACGAGCGGCACGGACCCTGATGCCGGTAAAGATTCCACGGATCGTCATCGCAGAGACCAGTATGATAACGGCGATCGATATCAGAACATCCGGTCCAAACCGCGTAAAGGTAGAAGTAAAGGCACCCAAGTAGTGCGGCACAGCAAATGCCGCCACAGCGATAACGATCAGATAGTCCAGCAGGATTGCCCAGCCTGCGACAAAGCTCCAAAACTCGTTGAAGGCGTATCGAACAAAGGTCGCACTTCCGCCCCTTTCGGGGTACAGCGTTGAAAGCTCCATATAGACCATCAGCGTCACTATGAACGCCACACCGACGCCAAGATAGATAAGTGGTGTAAAGCCGAGAGCTCTCCCCGCTACGAATCCGAGTGTCACGTAAAGCGTGGCGCCAACCGTCGCGTAACCTGCAGTAAAAAGTTGCGGTACACCGAAACTGCGCTTCAACGCAATACGCGACGCAAACGTACCGCTCTCCTCGTCACCCCTATCTTGCGACTCTCCGCTGATCATTTAGACATCACAAATCTCGCCGCCCCAAGTGCGATGAACATCAGCCCGAGGATAAATCCCAATGCCAGCGGCCCTCCACCGTATGCCAAGGTGCGTACCACAATCCCAACACCGATACAGATAAACACAACCGAAAAAATGCGGATTGCCGTCCTGTGTCTATCGTGTGAGCTTGAATCCATGGTCCTCAATCAAGCCTATCTGTGGAGCTTGAGTCGATGATGATCCTGCAAGGCCTGCGCTCCAGTAGCGTTTCAACCGTATCACCCAGTGTCGACCTCGCACGTTTCCTGGCCAGAGGAACCACAATCGCTTTTGCTTCGATGTCGAGTGCTTCAGCGACAATTCTCGCGCCTGCGCCTCCTGGACGTACCTTGATCCACTCGCCCGTCACTCTCCGCCCGCCAACAAACCGCGCATCCTCAAGAATCTCCGCAGCACGTGCCTCTTCCTCCCTGAGACGAGCGTCTGGTGGAAGGTTCATCGGTACGGTAATCGTGACCAGCAGGTGAATACCACGTCGCTTGCGGGCCGCAAGCTTTATCGCGGTAGCAACCGCCTGCCTTGAATATTCGAGGTTGTCGAAGACTACGAGCACGCTCTTGTACTCGACCTCATGCTCGACCACCGGTTTCGGCACCTTGATCTTGGTCGTTAACGTCAAGGGAATGTCACTTCGCCTGCGGAATGCAAAATAGAGCACAAAGCCCATCAACATCCAGACCGTCCCGAAGAACAAGGTCTCAGTATGAAGTGCCATCACTGCAACCCAGGCCCCTAAGGTACCAAGTCCGCCCAGGATCGCCGTGATCGGTATCAGCTTGCCTTTGATAGGTATGTTGAAAGGGACACGATACTGCCGTTCGGCTTCAGGACGTTTCACTCTCAGCGTTACCATCGCTGCGTGCGCGATCGTGAACGAGAGCATTGCGCCAAACGAGTACATGGTTGCAAGAAACGTGGTCTGCCCGGGCAGCAAGGTCAGAATCGCTACCCCGCCAAAGATAAGTAGCGCAACATACGGCGTGCGAAACTTTGGGTGTATCGATCGCATCACCTTCGGAACCTGCCGGTACTGACCCATCGAATACGTGAGCCGACTTACACCGATCAGGCCAGCATTAGTCGCAATAATCAAGATCACTGCAGCGAGTATGCCGACATAGATTCGGAGAACATCTACTACTTCACCGATTGGCACATTGTCTACGATTCCCAACATTGGGTTCTCTGAGTACTGGCTGACAAGCTGGGTCACATACTTGCCGTCAACCTCCGTAACCGGCATAGCTGAGAGCGCAATCATCGGTATCAACAGGTATAGAAGCAGCACCGCTCCCACGACCAGCCCAACCGCACGAGGGACTGTTTTACCCGCGTCCTTTGCCTCCTCCGACATGTTCGACAGCGTTTCGATCCCGGTGTAGGCGATCATTCCAACTGCAATGCCCAATGCGAAATCGCCCCAACTTGGGGCTACGCCGAGTACAACGTTCGAGACCAGCGTTTCTGGACTGAATAAAAGGACGAGACCCAAGGCCACAAGTAATGCCTGTGTAAGAAGATCTGCGATCGCCAGGGTCATATTGACTCGAGCAGACTCTTTCGTGCCTCTCACGTTGATAGCAACCAGCAGGCCGATCAACAACGCTCCACCGATGATGTCTGCTGGGCTGCTGTCGAGCGGCTTCCACAGAACCGACAGGTAGTGAGGCACGAAAAAGGCCGAGATCGCCACCGTGATTATGTAGTTGAGAAGCTGCCCCCACGCCGCGATGAAACTGACAAGCTCGTTGAATGCATGCCTGGCGAAACTCGAAGAGCCACCTGCCTCCGGATACATGACGGTTGCCTCGGCGTATGTGGCAGCCGTCATCATGAAGATTATTCCCGAAATCAGGAACACCATCGGCGTAAGACCAAGCGCAAAAACCGCAACGACGCCTAGCGCGTAGTAAATCGACGAGCCCACGTTGCCGTATGCGGTGCTGAACAGTGCGCCCACCCCTAGAACGCGCTCGAGGCTCGCGTGTTTTGGCCTTCTTTCAGCCATAGTGCTGTATTAGAACATGTCTAGCTACAGAATCGTCACCGGCACACACCCCTGCAGGAACGATCCTGCAGCAGAGTTGCCGCTTCGCAGTGGTTTCTCCAGCCACCTTGACCGCTAGGTCAGAAATGGGATCGACAGCAGCGCAACGATGTTTGCCACCTTGATCATCGGGTTTATCGCGGGGCCCGCAGTGTCCTTGTATGGGTCACCGACTGTATCGCCAGTCACTGCCGCGGCGTGCGCCTCTGAGCCCTTGCCACCAAACGCTCCGTCCTCGATCAGCTTCTTTGCGTTGTCCCACGCTCCACCGCCAGAGGTCATCGAAACCGCAACGAACAGGCCGGCTACGATCACCCCAATCAAGAGACCGCCGAGCGCCTGGATCGAAAGTAGCCCGACCACGATCGGAACCACAATCGGGATAAGTGCCGGCAGGATCATCTCATGCTGTGCCCGTCGCGTGACGATATCCACGCACCGCGCATAGTCTGGCTTCTCGGTCCGCTCCATGATCCCTGGCTTCTCTCTGAACTGCCTGCGCACCTCCTGCACGACCTCTCCACCTGCTCTGCCAACCGCATTTATCGACAACGCCGCAAAGAGATAGACCATCATCGCACCGACAAGTAGGCCGATCAGAACCTCCGGTTCAGCCAATCCGAAGCTGGCAAGCGACTCTCCCTTCTGGGCAAGTTCAGCGGCCAGCTCATCCCTCCATGAAACAAACAACACCAACGCGGCCAATGCAGCAGAACCGATCGCGTAGCCCTTGGTGACCGCTTTCGTCGTGTTGCCGACTGCGTCGAGCGGGTCGGTTACGCTTCGCACGTCTTCTGGAAGGTTGGCCATCTCCGCGATCCCGCCGGCGTTGTCGGTTATCGGACCGAATGCATCTAGCGCAACTATCAGGCCGGTCATTGAGAGTTGCGCCATAACCGCAACGGCAATTCCGTAGACACCGGCAAGCTCGTTTGCCCCAAGGATCGCCAGCGCAATAACTATCGCTGGAGGTGCAGTTGACTCCATCGATATTCCGAGGCCCTGGATTATATTTGTCGCGTGGCCGGTCTCCGATGCCCTACTTATCGACTTCACGGGGTTGAAACGAGTCGATGTGAAGTAGTCGGTAATTACGAAAAGCAACGCAGTTACACCGATGCCGATCAACGTACATAGCCAAAGTTTCACGGCCGTAGGCGCAGCCACCGCCGTATCCTTCGGCGAGATCGTGCTCATCAACCAGTCGGTTATCGGGTAGAAGGCGGCCGCTGCAAGAACAGCGCTCACGATCAGGCCCATATATAAGGCTCCCTCTACGTTCCCTTTACTCGACCTGACAGCGAAGGCGCCGATGATCGATGCAATTATCGAAACGCCACCTAGCACCAATGGATAGATCGCAACCTGATCGATCTCGTTGAAGGTGAGTACGCCGAGCAGCATCACGGCCACCGCGGTAACTGCATAAGTCTCGAAAAGGTCCGCCGCCATACCAGCGCAGTCACCAACGTTGTCGCCAACGTTGTCCGCAATAACAGCGGGGTTGCGCGGATCGTCCTCAGGAATGCCGGCCTCTATCTTGCCAACCAGGTCGGCTCCGACATCGGCGCCTTTGGTGAAGATTCCACCACCAAGACGGGCGAATACTGAGATCAGACTGCCGCCGAAGCCAAGTCCCAGCAGTGCGTCAACGACCTCCTTCTCGCCAAGGTCTGTAACAAGCTGAAGGAAGCCGTAGAACCCAGCCACACCGAGCAGCGCAAGACCTACGACCAGCATACCGGTAACCGAGCCTCCCTTGAACGCAACTGAGAGCGCTCTCGAGACTCCGCCTCTCGCCGCCTCGGCCACCCGCGCATTCGCGCGAACCGAGACATTCATCCCGATAAATCCTGCAGAAGCAGAGAGAACAGCACCAACTAGAAACCCGACCGCCGTGCGCCAATCAAGCGCTATTAGCAGAACTACAAAGATAATCGCGGCAACTATGCCGATCGTTGTGTATTGCCTGGTCAAGTATGCCTTTGCGCCCTCTTGGACGGCCTTTGAGATCGCTTGCATCTCCTCATTGCCCGGCGACTTTTTCAAAAGCCATCGAGTGGTTAGCAGCCCGTACACGATCGCTGCCCCGGCGCATACAAGCGCAACTACTACACCGTTGTCAGTTAGAAAGTCTGTCAATGCCAATTCCTTTTCGAGTTGAAAGCGCGGGGAGTGTATCTAAATTAAGTCAGCTAGCTCCCGGGTGGCGTCCACAGCTTGCCGGTCTTGTCATCGGTCTTCTTGGGCTCCGATGGTTGACTTTTATCATCGCCATCTCCGGTTTCTTCACCCTTATCCTGCTTCTTACTTTCATCGGTTAGACGCACGTAGTTGAGCTGCAGTTGTGACAGCGCATCCTTAAGTGGCTGCGCCTGCTCCGCTGCCGTCGTCTCGACCAGCCCCATCAGGCTGGTAATCGCCTCAATCGCTAGCTTCGTCTGATCTAGGTCGCGATCGCCTTTGGTTTCCTCGCTAAGACCGAGTCTGTGAAACCCTAAGTTGACGAGTGTGACCGATGTCTGCAGCACTACGTCCTTTACGCTGATCCTTCGGAGCTGCTCCTGTAGTTGTTGCTTGAATTCCTCTTCGCTCATACCGTCAGGCCCAGGTCCAGCCTGCGGTTTTTCCTGATCGGCTTTGCTCGCATCGCTGCTCGCTTCAGCATCCTTTGGTGTGTCATCCGTCGCTTCCTGCTTGAGCTCCTCGTTCATTTCAATACCTCCTCTGTGTTTTTCAAAAACTCATTTGCCTCGGTTCCGATATAGGTCCTACGTGCCGTCTTGATCGTCTCGTCAAATACTTCACGCATGTGCTCCCCTTCCTGATACGCAACTATCTGCCGCTGGGCACCGTTTCCATTGTCCAGCATCTCTTTCACTGGCCCAAGATACCGATCTATACCCAGGTCTCGCTGAGCCGGCTCGGTCCACTCGATCAGAGAAGTAACGGCATCGACGGTCGAACGCTCCACTGGTTCCGGCAGCTCGATCATCTTGCCGTCCAAACCGAAGCGGAGCGCACGCCACAGGTTTTCATCGAGTTTGCGTTGTTCTGTCGGGGTCTGCCTTATACCGTCGTCGTAGTCCCTAGCGGCCTGCGCTACAGATGCATACATGAGCGCTGCCAATGAATAGCTCTCATCACCCCGATACTGCGCGTCACATATGCGGATCTCGACCGTACCGAACGAGTGGTGCGGCCTGATGCTCCACCAGAGCTGTGTTGGCTCAGAGGCCGAATTACTTCGCACCAGGAACTCAACGAAGTCCGCGTGTTTTTGCCAGTCGCCAAAGGGTTCCGGGATCGCACATCGTGGGAAGCTTCGAGTGAATATCTGACTACGTGCCGAGTGCAGTCCTGAGAGCATGCCATCCAAGAACGGTGAATTACTTGAAAGCGCAAGCAATTCGGGGAGAACCTCCCTCAATCTGTCGCAGACCGCCATCGCTCTGTCGGCTCCCCTGACTCCGACATGCACGTGCATGGAAAAGGTGTTATTTCGCCAGGCTACATACTTCAATTCCTCCTCGACCATTCTGTAATGGGGCGTTTCGATGATCTTCTGCTCCTGCCACGGAGCCCAAGGATGAGTTGCGGTTGCAGCCAGCGTTATCCCTAGACGATCGGCTATCTCATACAGCCTTTTGCGAACTTGTTGTTGCTTGTTGACGACATCGGTGAAGTTCTCACAGCGACCCGATTTGATCTCGATCTCCGACATGATCAGTTCTCCAACGACCAGGTCATGTAGAAAGGGATCCTTTGCGGCCTCGTCCAAGATCTCCTTGTATCGTTGCACCGAGTCGAGGGTCTGCGGATCGAGTAATGAAAACTCTTCCTCCAGTGCAATTGTAAAGTCGGTGGAATCTTCGAATCTCTCGCGTGCCTGTTTGAGATCCATTCCTGCCATCGTTCAGTTCACCAAAAAAGGATGTCTACGTCAGGTAGAAATAGAGTGCGTAGAGTAGATCTACGGCCGGGGACGAAGTGTGAACCGTAACGTCAGGTGGCACCTGAAGAAGCGCTTCCGAGTAGTTGAAGATGATCTTTACCCCTGCATCAACGAGTAGGTCTGCAACACTCTGGGCAGCTTCCTTGGGTACCGCCATCACGCCTACGATGATCTCGTTTTCATCAACGCTTTCCGGGATCCGATCCATTGGCTGCACCAGGAGACCGCCGACTTGTTTGCCGATCTTGGCCCTGTCGCCGTCGAAGATCGCTGTCACTCGAAAGCCGTGATCGGCGAATATGTCGGACGAGGCTATCGCTTGACCCAGGTTCCCGGCCCCTATCAAGGCGATGTTGTGGTGGCCGGAGGTGCGTAAAATTCTCCTTATATGGTCGACCAACGAATCGACGTGATAGCCCACGCCTCTTTTGCCAAACTTACCGAAACCGGACAGATCGCGCCTTATTTGAGTTGAATTGACGTGCGTATAGTCCGACAGCTCTTTCGATGAGATCGTTTCCTTTCCCATCTTTTTCGCCTCAGTCAGAACCTGCAGATATCGAGAGAGGCGCGCCGCAACCCCAAGCGTCAGTTTCTCGAAATCATTCGAGTTGACATCTTCATCGCTCTGTCTAGGTTCTTGTTCAGTCCGGTCAGTCATCCGACCCCGCCCAATCTTGTTACCAGCTCTCTCTCATCAACGTGATACTTGAAAGCCAGCCTATCGTCAATCTTTATCAACGGAACTCTGTCCGCGTATTCGAGCTCGAGTTGTGAATCTGACGTTATATCAATTTCCTCTAACTGAAATGTGTGTACCGACCGAACTCTATCGAGCACCGCCTTAGCCTCGTCGCAGAGACAACAGTTCGGCTTTCCGTAAACAGTTACCTTCATATCCTTCTTGTGTCTTACGTAGTTTATGTTGCCTCGCAACAAATGGCGCTAAGCCTGTCGACCATTCACGTACATTATGACCCTCGGCATCGGTTATTTCCTGGCAAAGGCATCAAAATCCAGGTATGTGGGATACGGAGTTTCGTCTAGATATCGTGCCGCGCTGGCGATCATCGCCGCGTTATCGGTACAAAGTTCTATCGGAGGCACAGCCAGACGGATCCCAAGCTCGTCGGCCAAACCGTGCATCTGACTTCGGAGCACGGAGTTTGCTGCAACCCCACCCCCTAGCGCCAGGGCTTCGTACCCGGTTCGCTCAATCGCCTTTTTGCTTTTGTTGACAAGTTGAGCGCAGATCGCGTCCTGGTAAGAGGCGGCCAGATCGGCGCGGTGCCTGCGCACCTCTTCAGACCCCATATCCCTAATCTTGTACACCAGAGACGTCTTCAAGCCGCTGTAGCTGAAGTCCAAGTTGTCCGATCCTCTCATGCTGATTGGAAAGTCATATCTCTTTGGGTCGCCCTCTGTCGCCAACCTGTCCAGCTCAGCGCCACCCGGGTACGGAAGACCCAGCATCCGAGCGCCTTTGTCGAACGCCTCCCCAGCAGCATCGTCAAGCGTTTGGCCCAGAACCTCATATCGTAAGTAGTCCTCCACCGCCGCAATCAGCGTATGGCCCCCAGATGCGAGCAGGCATAGGAAGGGTGGCTCGACCGGGTCGCTAAGTAGAAAGTTTGCGGCGATATGGCCGAGCATGTGGTCAACTGCTACAAACGGAAGCTCCTTTGCGGCAGCGAGAGACTTTGCCGTGCTTATCCCTACCAATAGGGCGCCGATAAGACCCGGGCCTTCTGTCGCCGCAATGAGTGAGATCTCGTCCAGAGTGACACCGGCTCTCGTCAACGATTCATCGACCACCGTATTGATAAGCGACAGGTGCTGTCTGGATGCAACCTCGGGCACGACACCGCCGTATCGGTCGTGAAGCTCGGCCTGGGAAGAGACAACGTTCGACCGTATCTGGTTCTCCCCGGTCAGCACCGCAGCGCAGGTGTCGTCACATGAGGTTTCAATCGCGAGTATCAAAGTTGCGACAAGAGGTCGGACTCCAGCTCTCCGGAGAGCTCATCGCCCTCCGATAGTGTGAGCCACATGATCAGAGCGTCTTCACCGTCGTTTTGGTAATAGCGGTGCCTGACCCCAGCGCTGTGGAAGCCGTACCGCTCGTACATCTGAATCGCCGAGGTGTTTGAAAGTCGTACCTCTAACGTGTACTGCTGCTCCCCACTCTGCCTCCGCGTCAACTCGAACATCCGACCCAGCAGGGTCCCAGCGACCCCCTGTCTACGCAAACTACTTTCGACCGATACGTTCATCAGGTGCCAGACCGTGTCGTATCGGGAGCAAACCAGATAGCCGCACACCTCATCGTCCTTGTTTACGGCAGCGAGACAGACGCTGCTCGGCTTCGACATCTCAAGTACGAACATGGCCAGTGACCACGGGCTGGTGAAAGCCTTTCTCTCGATGACCATCACACGAGGCAGATCCTCGTAGCCAAGTCCACGTATGTAAATATTCTTCTTAACCGTTCAGCACCTCTTCGTTTGCGTATACCACCCGACGTACACGCCGTCGGGCGGCGTAGGTATGCGGCATCTGCTCACAGACAACTGGCTCCTTCGCTTAGTTCCATACACGCTCAGTCGTAGACCTTGTACTCGACAGTGGTTGAAACACAATTTGTTGTACCTGAATATTTACCATCACTAGACATTTAGCTTGCCTGCTCTGAGAGTAAGCTCCGCGTCCGGTAATCGCAAATAGTTCGGATAAACATCCTCAAGCGGTACTGGATCGTTACACGCTGCTATCTTGCATATGTTGCGTCCGATCGGTATGTGAGCACCATCCTCATCGTCCAACACATCTATTCCATCCCTCTGAAGCTCTTTCCTGTACCTGACAGCTCCATCGCCCGCAGCTACCAACCGACCGACCTTGATGTCTCCCAGTGTCTTGGCAACATCGACAGGGGCCGAGACGAACGGCTTGGACAGCGCCTTAAGGAGAGCGTCGTTGCTATTTCGAATAGGTTGATACGCGCAGCAGAACACTTCGCCCCTTTTTGCATCGATCACCGGCAGCACAATATCGTCGTCAGCGAGATCGTCGGCTATACCGAGGGCAACCACATCGAGTGTAGAGACCGGAGTCAACTGCAAACCCAACGATTGCGCCAGAGCCCTTGCGGTTGCGACACCTATCCGTAAGCCGGTATACGTCCCAGGTCCCACGCCGACCGCTATTTCGTCTACGTCTCCAAGGGTCAGACCGGCCTGTCGCAGCACTTCTACTATCTCTGGTAACAGTTCCTGTGTGTGTTTTGGTTGTCGCTCTCCGCTCGCCTCAGGTAAGGCTTGCTCGAAGAATCGACCTTCATCGGCAACGCAGACCACGGTTATTGCGGTAGCTGTGTCGAATCCAAGCAGCTTCATACTTTCGCCTCGGGCAGTGGCCCTTCGCCCTCGATTTCGATCGTACGCCTATCGCCGTCCATGTACTCGATATGGACCTGCATACGGTGATCGATAGGTATCGGCGCTCCACTCTTGGGCCACTCCACAAACGATACTCTGTCGGCCGTTATGTAGTCATCCAGAATTGAGTGGTCCTCGCCCTCGAACGAATCTATACGGTACAGATCTATGTGGGCGACGCTGGCATCCCCTTCATATGTGTGACCTATGACGAAAGACGGGCTGGTGACACCTTCGTTGATACCCAATCCACGACAGGCTCCTCTTATGAACGTCGTCTTCCCCACTCCTAGCTCACCGGAGACAAGCACAACGTCACCGGGGTGCAGCAACGCAGAACACGCCACACCCAGCTCTTCAGTGTCGGCCGCAGAGATTGTTTTAAATGAAGTTCGGGGCAAGTTAGAAGAGATCCATCTGGTTGGGCTCAGACGTGGCGCTTGCCGCAACTGCTTCATCCTCAGCGCTTCCACCAGCCTCTACGGAGTCCACTTCAGGCTCCGACGCTGTCTCGCCCTCTATCTCCTTGAGGACCGCTGGCAACCTCTTGAAGTCCTCGCTGAGTGTCTCTCGCATCTTCGGCGTATACAGCGCCGCTGCCGGGTGAAAGATGGGATAGAGGGAAACCGTCATGTCCGAGATAGATAACTGCCTGAGTTTTCCATGTACCTG
Organism: uncultured Thermoleophilia bacterium; assembly: GCA_963710065.1. GTDB lineage: Bacteria > Actinomycetota > Thermoleophilia > Solirubrobacterales > CAVPYU01 > CAVPYU01. The sequence continues at coordinate 381,065 of CAVPYU010000005.1, forward strand.
GGTAATACCTTCAGGACTCCCAGTGAGCAGTTTTGTCGAGAAGTTGCCCAGAGTGCAGATCACTCGTGGCCTGATCAGCTCAATCTGCTTGAAGAGATGCTCCTTGCAGGACTCAATCTCGTCTGGTTGCGGGTCCCGGTTGTCCGGAGGCCTGCACTTTAGAACGTTGGCTATGAAGACCTTCTCTCGCGTGAGTCCTATCTCTTCGAGAAGCTCCTCTAAGAGCTTTCCCGCCCTACCCACAAACGGCTTTCCTTGCTTGTCCTCGTTGAAACCGGGCGCTTCACCGACGAACATGATCTCTGAGTCCGGATCGCCACTACCGAACACCACGTTCGTGCGCGTTTGGCAAAGCTCGCACTTCTTGCAATTCTCGAGCTCATGGAAGAAACCGACAAGCTCTTGCTTTCGTTCCTCAGCGGTCATCGTCTTAAGCGCCAACTGTTACCTCCTCTTGCCACCTCGATTTGATAATCCTACGGATATTAGAGGACGAGTCTCGTAGCGAGCTCCGGCGTAGAAAGGCAAAATCATTTGCTAATGGAAGCGGGTCTCGTAGTTTGGGCTCTTACGTGCCGTTTACTACAGCTCCAGCATAGAAAACCCAAATCATTGGGTTTTCTTTCCAATATGCGGCCAGCTTGATCGTCGCTCGGTGATGTTCGTCACAAACATCCGAACATCTGTCCGCACAGCAGCTATTATTTTAAGTAGTTAAGTCACTGTTGTGGCCGTTACTTGGCAGAGTGGACCACGAACAAGAACTTGAATGGGAGCGCCCATATGGGACGTCCGGTATCTCCAGACAAGGGAACTGGAACGAAACAAGAAGATAAGGGTAAAGGATCTACGGGAATGCAGATCGCCCGCACGATCGACAGCTGCCGTAAACAGCTTGAAAAGCACCGTAGGGCGGGCAGGCGGATCGGCTTGGTACCCACGATGGGTGCTTTCCACGATGGCCATCTCTCTCTTATACACGCCGCAAGACACGAATGTGACATCGTGGTTGCAAGCCTGTTCGTAAACCCGACGCAGTTTCAACCGGGAGAAGATCTGGAGAGCTATCCGAGGGACACGGACAGAGATCACGAGTTGGCCGAGCATTACGGCGTCGATCTCCTTTTCTCTCCCAGATTCATTTGAAATGTACGGCGATGGTTCTCGTACGTCGGTCAAAGTCTCGGAACTAAGCGAGAGACTTTGTGGCTCCCCGGAAAGAAGGGGCCCAGGACACTTCTACGGCGTTACGACCGTCGTCGCAAAGCTGTTCAACATAGTGCAACCCGATCTTGCCTACTTTGGACAGAAGGACGCACAGCAAGTAGCTGTGATCAAAAAGATGGTCGATGACCTCAACTTTCCCATCGATCTACGAGTACTTCCCACCGTGCGAGAGACAGATGGACTGGCAATGAGTTCCCGCAACGTATACCTAACCAACGACGAGCGAGAGAGAGCTGCCTCTATTAACCGGTCACTCGAAGCCGCAGGAGCGTTGATCGAATCTGGAGAGCGTGACGCCGACCTCGTTGCAGAGGCGGCATTGACCGAGTTGGAACAATCGGACATCGAGCCTGAGTACTTAGAGCTACTCGATGCAAAGAATTTGATTGAGTTGGATGAACTGGATGGAGAGGTACTTATCGCTGTGGCTGCCCAGGTTGGGAAAGCACGGCTCATAGACAACAGGCTGGTGCAGGTTCCTGAGGAACACAAAACCAGCTCGACGACCGATGAAAGGCACCGGAAGGTATCTACTACTGGTGCCACCAAATGAAAGCCAGGAGGTAACTAAATTGCAACGCCATATGTTGAAATCAAAGATCCACCGAGCGACGATCACAAACTGTGATCTCAACTACGTGGGCAGCATTACACTCGATCCGCTGTTGATGCGTGCTGCCGACATGTTGCCCGGAGAGAAAGTCCATGTATTGGACATCGATAACGGTGAGCGATTTGAGACTTACACGATAGAGGGCTCGTCCGGCAGCGGTGAGGTCCAGATAAACGGTGCGGCAGCACGACTCGTTCACAGCGGCGACAAGGTGATCGTAATCTCGTACGGTGTATACGAGGAGACCGAGTTAGGGGATCACAAGCCGATCGTCGTCCATGTCGATGAGGAAAACTCAATCGTCAGCACCGACAGCCAGCTGGCGGAGCTTCTGGAGAGTGCAAAATGACGACCACGACGAAGATCCCCGACTCACCGCCGGCTGAGCGACAGAAGGTGACCCTTCCCGCTTTGTTGGAGATGAAGCGACTCAATCAACCGATCACCATGATCACAGCCTACGACTACCCAAGCGCCTGCGTCGTTGAAGAGGCCGGCGTCGATGTCGTTCTTGTGGGTGACTCCGCAGCCATGACGGTGCTCGGCTACGACTCAACCGTGCCGATCACGACCGATGAGATGGTGATGCTTGCCTCCGCCGCGAGACGGGGCTTGAAAACGCCTTTCCTTGTAGGCGACATGCCGTTCGGCTCTTATCAAAGCTCAGACGAACAGGCCGTCGATAACGCAACGAGATTTATCAAGGAGGCCGGTTGTGACGCAGTCAAGGTGGAGGGTGCGGGCACAACCCTGAGCCGTGTAAGAGCGATTGTAGGGTCCGGCATACCGGTGATGGGCCATGTCGGGCTTACGCCACAGTCGGCAACAGCCCTTGGCGGCTACAAGGCGCAAGGCCGCACAACAGATAAGGCTTTGTCGATCGCCGATGACGCACTTACCCTTCAAGAGGCAGGATGCTTTTCGATCGTCTTCGAGGCCGTACCTGCTGCGGTGTCGGATGAGATCGTCCCTATGATCGATGTCCCGGTAATCGGCATCGGCGCCGGATCGTCAACAGACGGACAGGTGCTCGTCTTCCACGACCTGCTTGGAATCTACGACGGCCACTCGCCGCGGTTTGCCAAGCGCTACAGCAAGGTCCGTGAGGTGATGATCGAGGGTGTCGAGGACTATGTGAAAGATGTACGAAGCGGTGGGTTCCCGCAGCCCGAGCACTGTTACAGCATCGACCCTGAGGAGCTGGATGATTTCCGTGATCGGCTCGTATCTGGGGTCAGGTCTTGCAATCACGTATAGAGATGCTGTTGAAGGAGAGAGTGTGTTATTGCAAGACCTGACCCCGGGAGCAAGCACGTGAGCGCATTCACAGCAGAGCTTTCTATATCCACCGGCGGCGACAGCGACATCGTAGATATCACCGACGGTGTCAGCCAAGCGGTCAGCACATCTGGCGTCGTGACCGGCGTTGCGCACATCTTCGTCGCACACTCAACAGCCGCGGTGACGACGATCGAGTACGAACCGGGCTGCGTTCAGGACTTGAAGGAGATCGTTGAAGAGCTGATTCCTCAGAACTCAGACTACAACCACAACAGACTCGCAGGCGACAGCAACGCCCACTCCCACCTGAGAGCAGCGTTTATCGGCCCATCCGAGACACTCCCCATTAGAGACGGCAGGCTGGTTACCGGAACCTGGCAACAGATCGTGCTCGCCGACTTCGACGACCGCCCCCGAGAACGACGTGTCACGGTCACAGTGCTATAGGGGTCTCTTTGAACAAGACCTCCATAACCGCTGATACTACTGTGTCAGCTTAACTGTTGACTCCTAGTTGTGCATATATCTTCTCCTTCGTATGAATTTTCTACTGTGAGGTCTACTCAGGTCTCTTTAGGTGGTCTTATGCCACACGTTGTCGTTGGAGTTGCCCCGGCTTCTCAGGTCAGGTCTGGGTCTTTAAGCGACCAACCCCAAAGGTGGAGCTTGCCGGGGCGTTTTTGTCGCACTTGCATGGGCGACAAACTTTGAACTCTTCTTGTTTTGAAAGAACGTGCCAGGCAGCCGTCAAGATCTTGCGGGCAACGGCTGCCTTTGCAGGGTTTCCGTTCCCGTATTTTCGCTTCAGCTTTATGTAGTGGGCACGGTAAGGGTTGTCGCTGCGCCAGGCACACTGGGCAGCCTCGACTGCAGCCCACCTTAAAAGCTTTGATCCCGACTTTGACAAGGGGCCGGTATAGCTTGATTTACCCGACTGCTTTATCCGTGGGGCAAGCCCGGCATAGCCGATCAGCTTCTTGTGGGAGCTGAAGCGAGAGATATCCGATATCTCGACCGCAAGCGCAAGCCCAAGTAAGTCACCCACCCCAGGGATGGTCTTAAGCAGCTTGACCCTCGGGTCCTTCCGGGCAAGTGAGCGCATCTTTCTGTCGTGTTGGGCAAGCCGCTCATCGAAAACATCGACAAGCTCTATCGTTTGGGCGATTGAATCGCACCAGGTAGTCGGCACGCCGTGGTCTTGAAGGAGCTTTTGGTGGTCTTTAGCCCTTAGGCGATCGCAGGTAAGCCTTAAGCCCCACTGCGTCGTGATCCCAAAGACCCTGTTTTTTAACTCCGTGCGAAGGCCCGTCATGTGCATGTGGAGAAGAACCTGCTCTTTGAGCTCTCTGTCATCTAGCGGCCTGATCCACAACTTGGGAGTTAGATCCTTCTGTTCCAGGGCGCTTAAGACCCGAGCATCGACCTTGTCCGTCTTTAACGCCAGGGGTGCAACGGTTGCGACCTTGCGCGCGTCTGCAATCTTTACCTCCCAGCCGCACTTGGATAGCTCCTCGTAGAGCCAGTAGGCTCCGCTCATCATCTCAACGGATGCACTGACCTCACTACCGAGCCGCCCTACCAGCTGAGCAAGGCCATCTCTATCTGCGGGGATCTTTCCCTCACCTACTACCTCACCTGCTTCTGACATACAACACCAGGCCGCGTTACTATAAGCCCAGTCAATTCCGACATAGTTCATGTCGAGACCTCCTAACTTGTTGTTTTTCCTGCCGGCCACAGTCGTTGCCGGCTAGGAGGTCTTGTTCACGACCTGACCCCACTTACGCAAACAGAACCTCGGCCGATTCTGGTTCCTTTTCACCACGCCTGTCGAACGCGCGGTGCAGGAACTGGCCGGTGTAGGAGTCGGGTTCTTCGGCGACTTCTTCGGGAGTTCCGAACGCAACCAGCTCTCCCCCTTCTTCTCCTCCCTCGGGACCGAGATCGATTATCTGGTCAGCACTCTTGATTACATCGAGGTTGTGCTCGATTACCAACACTGTGTTGCCGGCGTCGACAAGCCTGCCGAGTACGTTCAGCAGGCGTTCGACATCCGCGAAGTGCAGGCCTGTCGTCGGCTCGTCGAGGATGTATAGAGTCTTACCTGTTGCGACTTTCGATAGCTCCGAGGAGAGCTTGATCCGCTGGGCCTCTCCACCTGAGAGTGTGGTCGCCGACTGTCCCAGGCGCATGTAGTCGAGACCTACATCGTGCAGCGTCTGCAGCCTGCGTTTGATCTTGGGGATCTTGTTGAAGAATTCGAGTGCCTCCTCCACCGACATGTCGAGCACGTCGGCGATCGTCTTCCCTTTGAATCTGACGTCTAGCGTCTCGCGGTTGTATCTGCGTCCATGGCACTGCTCGCACGGCACGTAGATGTCCGGAAGGAAGTGCATCTCAATCTTGATCTGACCGTCACCGCGACAGACCTCGCAGCGCCCTCCCTTGACGTTGAAGCTGAAACGGCCTGGCTTGAAGCCCCTTGCACGCGACTCTGGCGTACGACTGAAGAACTCCCTTATATGTGTGAATATGCCGGTGTAGGTGGCTGGATTCGAGCGCGGTGTGCGCCCGATCGGTGACTGATTGATGTAGATGACCTTGTCGACCTGGTTGAGCCCCTCAATGTCTCTGTGGGCTCCAGGCCTTATCTTGCTCTTATGTAGCCGATTCGAGATCGATTTGTAAAGGATCTCGTTGACCAGCGTCGATTTGCCAGACCCTGACACTCCGGTGATGCAGCAGAATACTCCCAGCGGGATATCCACATCCAGGTCCTTGAGGTTGTGCTGCGCTGCACCCAGCACCTTCAAGCTCCCATGTTTTTCTCGTCGTACTCCTGGAACGGGGATCGATTTTGCTCCCGACAAAAACTGCCCTGTCAACGAGTCCTCGCAGTCCTCTATCTCCTTCGGAGTGCCCTCGGCAACGATTCTGCCACCGTGTTCACCGGCGCCTGGACCAAGATCGACGACGTGATCTGCCGATCTGATCGTCTCCTCATCGTGCTCGACGACGATTATCGTGTTACCAAGATCCCGCAGTCGCACCAATGTTCCGAACAGCTTCGAGTTGTCGCGATGATGGAGGCCGATCGACGGCTCATCCAGAATATATGCCACGCCAACAAGGCTCGACCCGATCTGCGTCGCCAGCCTGATTCGTTGCCCTTCGCCACCGGACAGCGTCGCTGCAGCCCGATTAAGTGACAGGTAGCCGACCCCCACACTGTCTAAGAAGTGCAGTCGCTCCTTGATCTCGCGCAGAATCATCCGCGCTATCTGTTGCTCAGTCTCACTGAGGTTCAACTCCTCAAACCAGGAGAGCGACTTATGTATAGATAGACGGCAGAGCTTGTCGATATCAATGCCGCCGATTTTCACCGAAAGGCTTTCAGGGCTCAACCTGGCACCCTTGCAAGCAGGACACGGAATTGCCGACATGAACTGGGTGATCTTGTCCCGCACATAGTCCGAGTCCGTCTGTTTGTACCTTCTCTCGAGGTTGTTCACAACACCCTCGAATCGGGCCCTCCGCTTACGAGTCCTGCCCCGCCTGCTGCGATACGTAACCGGGAGACGATCTCCCTTGTCAAGCCCGTACAGAAATACCTCTTGATCGGACGGGTCTAGATCTTGCCATGGCGTCCATGCATCGATGCCAAGTTTCTCTGCTACCTGTCCGAGTAGTTGGTCATAGAAGCTAGAGCTACCCCATGGAGCTATCGCTCCGTTTGCGATACTGACTGTCGGATCTGGCACGACCAGCTCGGGGTCGACCTCGTAGTGCGAGCCTATGCCCGTGCACCTGGAACAGGCACCGTGCGGAGAGTTGAAGCTGAAGCTACGCGGCTCTAACTCAGGCATCGAGGTGCCGCAGTTGAGGCAGGCGAATTTCTCGGAGAAGACCATCGTCTTTTCGTCTGATTTCCCGTTTGAACCCTTTTTAGCTGCACTTTTCTGTCTGCCCGAGACAAGCTGGATCTGAACCAGGCCATCGGCCATCGCGATTGCGGTCTCGACAGAGTCCGAGAGCCTCTTTCGCAACTCGGCTTTCATCGCAAGCCTGTCCACCACTACCTCGATGTCGTGCTTACGCCGTTTATCGAGCTTGATCTCGTCGTCGAGCATCTTGATCTTTCCATCTACCTGAACACGGCTGTAGCCGTCTGCGGAGAGCTTGTCGAACAACTGGCCGTACTCCCCCTTGCGACCACGAATAACGGGCGCAAGAACCATGAAACGTTTACCGTCGTCCAGAGTCATCACCTGATCAACTATCTGCTCGACCGTCTGCCCAGCGATTGGCTCACCGCATTTGTGGCAGAACGGCTTTCCGATCCGTGCATACAGCAGTCTGAGATAGTCGTAGACCTCGGTAACGGTCCCAACCGTCGAGCGGGGGTTCTTCGACGTCGTCTTCTGGTCGATCGAGATAGCCGGAGAAAGCCCCTCGATGGAGTCAACGTCCGGCTTCTCCATCTGGCCCAGAAACTGGCGCGCGTAGGCCGATAGCGACTCCACGTACCGTCTCTGACCCTCGGCGTAGACCGTGTCGAACGCAAGTGACGACTTGCCGGACCCGGAAAGCCCCGTTATCACGGTCAGTTTGTCACGTGGTATAGCAAGTGAGATACCGGCGAGATTGTGTTCGCGTGCACCGGAGATTACGATCTTGTCGCTGGGAGGCATCTGCAAAGGGTACTTATGGTTCAATACCAGTAGGGACCCGCTCACCTATATATAGCTTCTTACTTCCTTCAGTCTCAAGCGCTATTTCTAGTTCACATCCAGCACCAACTCAACGTTGCGGTCTTCCGGATCACCACGTCGGTCGGCGGTGCCGTCTTCGCCGGTCCTGCCCTGGTAGTCGTTGAAGCTGATCTCCCTGCTGATCGAGGCGAGGCTCATGGGATCGCTTAGGTCCGGGCTGCCTCCCACATCCGCGGGCGCCATATGATCGACCAGGGTGCGGAAGATCGAGATCGTGCCGTCGCGGTTGTCGAAGAGCTCGACAAGGCTTGACTGCTGGGGCCAGTCGATCTCCGAAGCCGTAGTTATCTCCCAGAACTTACCGGGGCCAGCTTGTTCTTGGCGCGCCTCGATGTTGTTTTCGTGCTCGTGGCCGGCGATGTAGGCGACGACGTTGCCGTGACGGTAGAAGAGCGCCTCCAGCGACTCGTTTCCGAGATCCTGACAAGATGGTGCGCCCGGTGGCTCACCCGTCTGGTCAACCAGTCCACAGTGCTGATCGTCGGGCCCGAACCAGTCGACGTTGTTGATCGTCCTCAGGGAGTGGTGGGCGATCACGACGACCATCTCGCCTCTTTTGTTTGCCTGGGTGAGTTGATCGTCGAGCCAGCCGAACTGGTCGGGCTGTCCCAGCGAGCCGTCGCGGATGGTGCCGTTCGCCAGGCCGTCTGCGTTAACGGAGTCCAGCCCAATCAGCCGCATGTTCTCTCGCATTCGCATGCTGTAGTAGCCCTGATCTGGGTTGGACTTGCTGAAACCGTGACCCGGTCGCACTCCTTGTGCCGGATTCTCAAAGTGCTTGGCTATCCACTCGCTATGGTCAAGTAGGTGGCGTCTGGGGTCGGGTTGTACTACCTCGTCGAAGAGACCACCGAAGTTTTTAAAGCAACCCGTCGCCTGGGACTCGAGCGAGGAGTCCTTGGGAAGGTTGCCCTGTACGAGCGCGTCGTGATTGCCAAAGACGGTGACCCAGGGAAAGCTGAGACCATCGGCATCGAAGGACTGCCTGGACCTCTCTAGAAGGCCCGGGAAGTCGCGCAGAGCGACGTGGCGTCCAACTGCGGCGAAGTTCTGCGACTGGTCGCTGGAGTACCCTGGGCCATCGCCTCCACCATCAGGCTCATACCAGTCGTCGCCACGCACGCCTTGGTATACGCGATCCGGATAGAGCGATGGGAAGCAGAAGATGCCAGGATCAAAATTTGGATCGCCGGAGTCGGGGTCCAGTGAGGGATTTCCGTTAAGAACGTCCATGTACCACTCGGTCTCGTTCTGCTGCATGTTGTCGGCGTTGTCGCCTGTTAGAAAGCCAATCTTGGGTCGTGTGCCCGAGATCGGTGAGCGCACCTGGTTAAGCGTCTGAACGGCAGCGTTTGCAGAGAATAGTCCGAGCGCATCCTGTGGCCGGTATGCGCCACCTAGAAGGTCGTCTCCCAAGCCGATATCGTCGATGTCTTCCAAGCGCATCGGTGACTCAGGGTCGACCGTCTGGAAATCAGAAATCTGCACCATGTGCGCGAGTAGGTTGCGGTCCTTTCCACCTGACGAGGCGCCAAGATCCTCACGCAAAACGTAGGGGTCGCCGGCTCCGATCTCCAGACGGTTGTCACCGTCGAAGTCACCTAAGGTTTGAACGACAGTTGTAGGCGGACCCTGTGCTTTATCAACTCTGTATTGAGCAGACTGCTTGGAATATACGACATCCGACAACGAAAGTACGACAACAGCCACTGTTGACAGCAGTATGAGACGACGTTGCATGATTTCTCCTCATTAGATTTTGCCCGACGGAACGAATCGGCAACTCCGTATGCCTTTTTACATCCTTCGACGCATGAGACAAATGAGGGCTGAATTAGTTCCAATCTTGAGCTTTGCCCAAGAGCGCGCAAACCGCCTCGAGGGCTTTACATGGAACGATTGTCCCCTCTCCTTGTCCCAACCTGATGAAAAAGCCGGTCCATAAGGGGCGGGCGAGAGATGAGGAGGAGTAACCATGTTTCGCAAGATTTATCTTGCAGTAGCAAGCTGTGTTGCGCTGGTGGCCTTTATGGGCTTCAGTTCGACGGCGTTCGCCGACCACGTCCGTGACCCGGACTGCGCGGCGACCGGTAACGCGTTCGCCCTGACCGGCTTCTCGGTCGACACGCCGGACAGCCACGTGGCCAGCGAGGTCTCGGGCGTGACCGGAACCGGCCTTGCCTGTGGCACAGCGATCCACGGGAATCCAGCAAATCCCTTCGATCCACCAATGGGAGAAGAGACGCTTAACGACCGCGCCGACATCCAGAACCCACCGGGCGTTGCCGTTAACGCCGCGCCGAGCACCGACCTTCCAGACGGATCATACATCGGCAGCGCGGTGGTTGACGCCGCGACCTGGGTCTTTTTCCTGGGCGGCGCAGTGTTCCTGGATAACTCTGCGGTCATCATGCGGGTCGACGACGACCCGGCGGCCGACTGTCCGGCCGGATCGCTCGCCTGCTACAGAGGCAACACCGAGACCGGCCACAGCTGGGTCTGGGTAGAGGAGGACGCCAGCGGTCGCACAACGCTGACCATCGGCCCCTTCTACAATGACATAACCGGCAGTCCAGCCGGCCTCACGCAGATCGACGACTTCCGTCTGTGCGCATACGCAGGCGCTGTCGGTGGCAACTCCTGCGGCGACGGCTCAGATTCGAGCAAGTGGCTGCAGAAGAACGGCGCCGCCAGCGTCGGTGTGCCACCCGGAAGCCCTCGCTGCAACCAGGGCAGGGGCGTCTACACCGTTACGGTCACCAACAAGGCCGGCGACACGACCGATCCGGTATCGAGTTGCGTGCCGTGGATCTGGGTCCTCGGGTCTGGCGGGTCCGCAAATGTGCTACCTGCGCCCCCTGTCAATATACCGGACTGCGAGAAACGGACAGTCGTAGGCGATCACGCGCCTGCCTGCTTCTCCGGACCAAGCAGGAGCGTGATCCATCCTTAAAGGCTGACTGCACTCACCTCATAAGGAGGACCAAAGTAAGGAAGGCGGGGAATACTCCCCGCCTTCCGACTTTCGAGCTTATGACAAAGACGACAGGCATCGCACTCCCGTGAACGGCCCGCAGGAATATTGGAACGATCGCCGCGGTTAGCTGTCCCATCAGTGTAAAGGGAACCAGATTGTAGAGGGAACTAGATAGATGAAAAGTGTTCGGAGAAACTTTCACCAAAGAGCTGGCTGTCTCGCACGGCTCGTAGCCATTACCGGGTTCGCGCTTGCCCTGATGGCGCCCGCCGCCGGGGCCTACCCGGACAGCGACTTCTTGGAGCCGGGGACCTGGAGCTTCGATGTATCCGCATCCGACAGCCGGGCCGGCGTGAATCCCGACCTCACCATTGAACTTTTCAGGAAGCAGAACGGCTGCCCGCCTGGCACCGATGGAAACCGCCCAGGTAACTGCCCGTTCGAAGAGGGGTCTCAGGGGTTCCACTGGGAGCAGGACTTGAAGAAGATGGCGATCAGCCTGCCGCCGGGGCTTATGGCCGACGCAAACGCCGCCCCCTACTGCGAGGCCTATCTCGATTGGTTGAATATAGGATTCCTTGATCAAAAGAACTGGCTCTGCAGCAACCCCGCCGCCGAGGTCGGCACCGCCTACATCGTCTCCACCCAGTGCTATCCGACGCCTGGGGGACCGTCGGCAGAGCCCCACTGCTCTGGCCTCGGAGGCGTGCCCGGTAGCGGCACCGGCGCCCAAGGCCCCGGCACCGTCTACATGGAGCGTCCCGGCCCCGGCGAGCAGGGACACCTGGTGGTGCTCTGGCCACAGGGTTGTCCCGGTCCGCTGCCGCGCCCCGATAGTTGTTTCGCCGCACCAACCAAGACCGACATAAGCGTGAAGGTGCGCGAGGGCGACCTCGGCATCGACTCGATAGCCGACGAAATCCCCGACCGGGTGGTGGTCGAAAACAGGCTGGCTGCAAATGGAACGCTGCTCCCTAAGGTACTGAGCGGAGGTCAGCTATTCGACCTTACGATGACCCTCGAGGGCCGGACCGGCGCCGGCAGGGGCCATCCACTGCTCTCCAACCCCACCTTCTGCTCCGCGCAGGCGATCGGCGCCGGCCTCCAGGGCTGGGCCAACAACTCCATGGACAACTTTGTTAACGCTGGCGGCTTTGTCCCGCCCGAGGTCGACATTCCACCGCCCTCCGGCGAGGGCAAGGTGAGGGCGGTCGACCCGTTCCCCTACCAGGCAACCGACTGCGACGCGGTCCCCTACACACCCACATTCACCGCCACGGCCGACACCGACGCCCCGGGCGCAGCACCTGCCCTGTCAACGGTGATAACACAGTCCGACGACGAGGCAACCACCAAGAAGGTGCACGTTGAGTTCCCCAAGGGAATGGGTGTAAACATCAACTCAACCTTGACGCCCTGCTCCGCCTCCGACCTGGCAGCAAAGAGCTGTCCGGAGGTCTCGAAGATGGGAACGGTCTCCGCCGAGTCCAGGCTTCTACCCAAGCGAGAGTTCCTGGGAGACAGTGTCAAACCTGAGGACGAGGTCTTGACAGGAAGCGTCTACTTGACCGGGCTTGAAGGAGACAAACTGACCCTCTCAGCGCTGCTTACAGGCTTCATCGACATAAGGCTCGATGCAAAGGCTGGTGTTGGGGCAGATGGAACGCTCACCGCCACCTTCGACGATCTACCCACGCTGCCATACAACAAGTTCACCTTGAACCTCTTCGGAGGAAACAGGAGCCTCTTAACAAACCCCAGAAAGTGCGGCCCTGCAACAACAACCGCCACCTTCACCTCTCACTCGGGCAAGACCCATACGGTTCAAAGCACGTCCCAGGTAAAAGGCTGCAACGAGCCCACCTTCGACGCAGAGCTATCGGAGTCCGGCAAGGGCAAGCGCACCGGCCTGGAGCTGGAGGTGCGCTCAGATCAGAAGCCGATAAAGGAGGTCAAGTTCGGCATCGACCGTCATATGTTGCTCACGTCCAAGGGCTTGGGCAAGAAGCGCAAGTTCGGTGAGGTATCTGTGACCTCTGCCTCAGGAACCCAAGAGGCAGCGTTGAAGCGCTCCATCGGCGCAAGCCAGAAGAAAGGGAAGGCCTTTTCCTTAAAGGTAAGCGCCTTGGAGGGCTTGGGGGTAAATATCTATCGCAAGCGCTTTACCAGGAAGGGCGTGAAGACCTTCAAGCATAAGAGCAACAGAAAGAAGAGGATCCTTAAGAAAAAGACCGTCCCTAAAAACAGGGTGTCGGTCAAGCCCTTGCCCACAGACGATACCACCAAGGTATCGGTCTCCCTCAACCCCGATGAGACCAAACTTCTGCGCAATCCCAAAGGCAAGTGCCGTACCAACTTCATCGCGCTCATCAAGACCACCGATGGCGTCAAATACGCCTTGACACAGAAGCTGAAGTTGAGGGGCAAGGGGTGTTCGAAGAAGAAGCCGAAGAAGAAGTAAACAGGCTTATACCCGGCCGCCGGGCTGCTCCGACTGTCTATTCAACACAAACGGGGAGGAACGAGAATGTTGAACAAGTTATATGTTGCGGTTGCAAGCTGTGTGGCGCCGGTTGTATTTATGGGCTTCAGTGCGTCGGCGTTTGCCAAGCACGCATCGGGCGATTGGAACCAGTATCAACACGACACGTCCCTCAGCGACCGAAGCAAAGCTAGTGGTCCTGCATGGCCGACGCCGGCCCTGGGATGGCCGGTAAGTTCTGATGATGGATGCAGGCTTGGGCCCCCGGTCGCGGATGTAAGGATTCCAGGCACTCCTAAGCGAGAGTCAATGCAATGTCGATGACGGCCACGTTGAAGATTGTGCCCGCGACTATCGTAACGATAACGGCGTCGATCTGCCTGTCCGGCGCGACTTCCGTCCAGCGCGCGGAGGCTCTGCCGACGTGGCTGGGGCCAATCGCGGTATCTGGGCCTAGCGACAGCCCCACCGATCACCAAATAGCGGTACAAAACGGTGGGTACGCATTGGCGGTATGGCGCGCTCGTGCCGGTACGACAGGACACGAAATCGCATACAGCAAGCGCATGCCGGCAGGCTCATGGAGCGAGCCGCGTCCTGTTTCGAACATGGTGCCGGATGGAGCCGATGCATCCCAGCCGCAGCTGGCCTTCTCCGGACGTCGCAGAGCATTGGCTTTGTGGAGATATATAGACCCAAGCGGCTCCGGTACACAGATTCGCAGCTCGGCTTGGACGGCCGAGCGGGGCTGGAGCGAGCCCCCCGATACCCTGTCCGACCCGGACTACGAAGTTCAATACCCACGGCTCGGGATCAACGCCGCGGGAAACGCCTTCGCGATCTGGAGCCGCACTGTTAGTGACGACGGGTCCACACAAAAGGATCTGCGAGCTGCACTACGCCCGCAAGGACAGGGCTGGCAACCAAGCTCCTCGATCTCAGGCTTAGAGTCTGAGGTGATCTCACCGGCGATCGCCGTCAGCGCAGAGGGGTCCGCAGTGGCCGCATGGACGACTATGACCTCCGGCTCTCCCTTTCCGGCACTGGCTGTCAAGGCTGCCACCTACACGTCCGATCATGGTTGGAGCAAAGCCCCTGCCCAGCTGTCGATCAATGAGAAACAATCTGGCCGGATCACCCGACGTAGCATTCGACAGCGACGGCAATGCCACGGCCGTGTGGTCGCAGCTCGATGAAGCAGGAGATCCTTTTCAGTGGAGGATCCGGTCAGCGATCTGGCGGCCGGAGCAGGCCGGCGAGCCTGCCGGCGGTTGGAGCGAGCCGACTGACGTCTTCGGCACATACGCCTCATCTTCGTGGCCTCAGATCGCCTTCGACAGCCAGGGAAACTGCCAGATCGTCTGGCAGGACCACATCATCGACCAGGGTTGGCACGTGCTTGCCGCTACGCGGTCGCTCGACGGCTCGTGGAGTGAGCCGGTGATCGCCGGCGCGGGCGGTGGCCCGGCCCAGCAACCCTGGCCACAGCTCGCGGTTGGGGCTAACGGAGATACCGTAGCCGTGTGGGAGACGCTGGTCGATGATGATCCGGTGAGGATTTGGGCTGTAGATGCTGCTCGCAGATCGCAGAGCGGTTGGGGCACACCACGCAGGCTCACCGCGGAGGGAGCGCAGAGCGCCACCGGAGGGGAGACGCTGCCAAGGGTGGCGGTCGACTCCACGGGCGCCGCGGTGGCGCTGTGGCGTGGCGGAACAAACGAGGACTCTCAGGTGTGGCTGTCTACGCTGGACGGCGCCGAGCTTTCGGAAGGAGCGGGCGAGGACAGGGCGCCGTCAGTCGAGTCTGATCCGCTTGTAGAGATAGGCGAGTATGAAGAGGATGACAATGACGAGGAAGAAGAGCCGCCGCCGCCCCTACCCGACCCGGTGCCCAAACCGGCCCAGCCACCGCCAGTGTCAGCTCCGCTCGCTCCTGTGACAGTGCCGGCACCGGCCGACACGACCAAGCCGGAGATCAAGCGCCTCAAGCTGACCACAAAGCGCATATCGCGCAAGCGCCTGCGCAGGAAAGGCAAGAAGGCGTTCAAGATCCGCTACAACCTGACGGAGCAGGCAAAGGTCGAGTTCAAGCTGAAAAAGCACATCAAAAAACGCCTGCGCAGAATGCGCCGCAAGCGATGCAAGAAAGAAGAAACGCGCAGTGAGCGCTCCAGGTGCCGCAAGCGAGCTAAAGCTAAGTTCAAGACGGTAGCCCGCTTCAGCGAGGACTCAGACAGGGGCGAGAACCGCGTCAAGCTGCCCAAGAAGGTGGTCAAGAAACTAGCTCGCACTGGCTCCTACAAGATCGAGGCAATCGCCACCGATGACGCCGGCAACGAGTCGCGCCAGGAAGTGGCGCGGTTGAGGGTGCTCTGGAGGAGATGAGGTAGTGCGTTAGCTCTTGGGCGTCGTGAGCCCATCTCGAGAAAATGACGGGCGCACCCGTGGTTTGGCGCAATAACGCGCCAGCGGAATGAATTCAGGCCTCAAATGTCCCCTTCTTAGTAGAAGACAAAACTAGGAAAAGCGGAAACATGAACGGCAAATTCGCGATTGTAGGGCTTTCAATCCACCGGCCAAGTTGCCCGACGGGATAGTGAGGAGAGGGTTTGACCGTCAATAGGTGAGCCGCTTATGGAGATTGTCATGGATGGATCAACCGACGCTGGACGCCTCCAGGCCATGCCCTTCGGCCAACAGGCCAGAGGGCGACCCATTTTCACGGCACTGTTCGTGGTCATAGCGGTTGCTGTCGTCGCCGTCGCGACAGCAGATCGGGCTGCCGCATCTTTCGATGTGACGATGAATCGCCTTACCGGGGCGCCGAGCTTTCTGCGAGGCAGCATCCCGGTGCACGGTCCGGGTGATGCGAGAGCTCGTGCGCTCGCCGCTGTAGAGCGCCAATCCGAGCCGCTGGGTATCCGTCGGCCCCGCGCTGAGCTTGACCACGGAGTCATGTCTGTCGACGGCCTCGGCATGCGCCACGTGAAGTTCCGTCAGATGTATCACGGTATCCCGGTCGAAACCGCGTTGCTTACCGTGCACCTCAGGGCCGACGCTACGAAGGTAGTAGCGATCTCGAACGGCTTCGTGCCTGGTATCTCACTTCCTACCGTACGACCGCGTGTCAATCTCGAGCATGCGGTCTCGCTTGCCCTGGCGCAACTGCCTGCCGGGCAGCCGATCGGTCGCCCGCGCCTGGTCGTGTATCCGGGAGGGGCGCCGGAGCGGTCGGGTGAACGAGCGGTCCTTGCCTGGGTCGTCAAGCTTGCCGATTGGACAGAGCTCTCGCTCGCCTCCTACGTCATCGACGCTAGCACTGGCGATCTCGTGGATGTGATCGACCACGCCCACGACAGCCGCGACCGTTTGACGTATGACGCAAATCACGGAGCCGGCATTCCGAGCTCCCTGCCTGGAGAGCTGGAACGCACCGAGGACGACCCACCCACCGGTAACGCGGACGTCGATTGGGCGCACGATTTTGCCGGCGAGACCTACGACTACTTTGCTGACACGCACGGTCGTGACGGTTACGACGGCCGTGGAACGACGATGAGGTCGACCACCCATTTCGGCACCGGGTTCGGCAACGCGTTCTGGTGGGCGGCCGGAACCGACAATGAGCAGACTGTCTTCGGCGACGAGATGGCCACCCGCGACGTCGTTGCGCACGAGTGGACCCACGCGGTCACTCTATACACGGCCGACCTCAGCTACGCCTGGCAGTCCGGTGCCCTCAGTGAGAGCTTCTCCGACATCTTCGGTGCGATGGTTGACCGCGATGACTGGAGCATTGGGGAAGACTCGGCGTTGGGGGTCATTCGGTCCCTGGCGGATCCGGCCGCATATGGCCAGCCGGACCATGTGGACGACTGGCTCACCACCTGCGGTGACAACTACGGTGTACACACGAACAGTGGCATCACGAACAAGGCGTTTTACAACATCGCCACCGCCCTGGGACGTGAGCGAGCCGAGCGTATCTTCTACCGCGCGCTCACGGTGTACTTGTTTCCAAGCTCGTCACTCGAGGACGCACGCGCCGCTGCGATCCAGGCGGCTGTTGACCTCTACGGAGAGGGCAGTCCAGAGCGAGCGGAGGTCATTTCCAGATTCGGCGCGGTCGGGCTGGATGGCACTTGGCAGGCGCCACGACTCGTCTGCGGCGGCGTAGGCATCGAGTCGGGTCGATGCGAATCCGACGATTCCCTCTTGGGCGGCAGTGGAATGCCGCTGGGTTGGCTCGAGCCTACCTGCCTATCGCGGGCAACCTCAAGCGTCGGCGCCCCTGTAGTCCAGCTAGGCGCCCAAGGGCAGGCCTTCGCGGCGTGGCCTGGTTGGGATCAGCCGACCAGGAGGATCCGGTATGCCTACCACCAAGGTGGTGTCTGGAGCGAACCTACGACGCTCACCAGCGCGCGCTCTCTGGCACAGAACCCCCGGATCGCCGAGAGTGGATCGGGCAGTGTTCTAGTCAGCTGGGAGGAGCTGTGGCTGCCCAACTGGCAGGTTAGGGTGGCCGAGGTGAGCCCGGGCGGGCAGGCCAGCCCTGCGGTTGCAGTCTCGCCACCGGACACGAGCGCCTACGCCTCACACCTTACAGCCGCTGGTGACTATGCGGTGGCCGCCTGGTTGCAGAACGAATCTGGCGCTCCAATCGAAGTGCCGCAACAGGCACTGTACACTTCCGTTAAGTCCGGTGCCCACTGGGAACCGGCGGAGATGCTCTCGGAGCCCGGCGCCAGTGTGAGCACCGGTACGCGGGCGGTGGCGGTCAATGAGGCCGGCGACGCAATCGCTGTGTGGCGTGAATACAGTGGGTTCACGCTGCGGATAAGAGCCTCCGCTCGTTCGTCCAGCGGCAACTGGAGCGAGCCTGCCGAGACCCTTGCGAGCGGCGACGCGCTCGCCAGTCATATTGTGGACTATCCTACAGTGGCACTTGACGGGCAGGGAAACGCAATGGTTGCTTGGGGCGAGCTATCGGAGGGCGCCTGGCGATTGCGGGCCGCGCTGCGCCAAGGCGATGCGGCGCCCGACGCCGGCTGGAGCGATCCGGTCGATCATCCTTACGCGACGGATGCTATATATGGGCCCAAGATCGCCCTCGATGGCAACGGTGGCGGTCTCATCGCCTGGGCGTCCGGTGAGACGGATGGCTGGCACATAATGGCAACCTCGATCACCGACGGCGAGCTATGGGGCGAGACTGTAGACCTTGGCGCGGTCGGCCGGCCGCAAGACCTGCCGACGCCGGACGTTGCCGTCAACGGCCATGATGACGAGATAGTCGTTTGGAGCCGGGCCACGAACCCTATCGCTACGGTATTCGACGTCCATGCTGCGACCAGATCCGCCCCCACCGAGGGTGCGCCAGACGACTGGCAGGAGTCCGTGATCCTTGCCGCGGATCAGCCGCTCAGTCCCACGCCCCGGGTTTCATTGGACCCGGCAGGAGACGCGCTGGTTGTCTGGCGAAGCGGGCTGCCGGAGTTCTCCACGATCCGCTCCGCCGTCCATGATGTGGCCGGGCCAGAACTGCACGACGTTTCAGCTCCTCCCAGCGCCGACGTCCGCAGCCAGGTGACCTTCTCCGTCACAGCACGAGATACGTGGTCGCAGATCGACGAGGTAACCTGGAGCTTCGGCGACGGGCAAGTGGCTACGGGAAGTAGCGTTGCCCACAGCTACTCCGAGCCCGGCACATACTCTGTCGATCTCGCCGCGACCGACGAGCTCGGCAACAAGACTACCGCAAGCGAGACGATTGAGATCACGGCCGTGCCCGAGCCACCCCCACCTCTCGCGCCTCCACCCGCCCCCGTGCTGGCGCCACCACCGGCACTGGTGTCAGCCGACACCACCAAGCCCAGGATCAAGCGCTTCAAACTCACTGACAAGCGCATATCGCGCAAACTCCTGAGAATACGCGGCAAAAGGGCGGTCAAGATCGCATACACGCTGACGGAAAAGGCAATGGTCAATTTCAAGATCCAAAAGCGCCTAAGCAAGCGTAAGCGCGTTAAGCGCCAAGCCAGATGCGAGAAGATCTTGAGTCGCGAGAGGCGCTCAAAGTGTGAGAAAAAGGCCAAGCGCTCCTACAAGACGGTGGCGAGCTTTACCAGGCAGGCCAAAAAAGGCATCAACCGATCCACGATGCCGAAAGAGATCGCCAAGAAACTCAAGACCGGTAGCTACAGGATAGAGGCGCAAGCTACCGACGCTGTGGATAACGCCTCACGCAAGAAGGCTGTGCGTTTCGAAGTGGTTGAGAAGGAGAAAAAATAGAGCGGATGAAGGGATTCGAACCCTCGACCTTCTGCATGGCAAGCAGACGCTCTAGCCAACTGAGCTACATCCGCATCAGGAGTGCATTATATCTGTGTTCGTCTACGACGGGCAGTCATGCATGATCGCTCATACAACTCCGGAGTCGATCGCCTGGTTTGCGAGCGCGTCGGCATCAGAGTTCTCATCACGCGGCACATTTTTGATAGACCAGCTGTTGAACTTCTCGAGCTTTGCACGAGACTCGTAGAAGAGAGGCTTCAAATCGACATGTTTTACTTTGTACTCGCCTCTGATCTGTCTGGCAACGAGTTCTGAGTCATTAACTATCTCTACGTCCTCGACTCCAATCTCAAGCGCTTTGTCAAGCCCCAACAGCAGTGCGCGATACTCGGCCACGTTGTTGGTCGCAGTACCGATGAATTCATGCTCCTCTGCCAGGATTTTCCCGTCCCTGGTCCTGATTAACGCGCCGACCCCAGCCGGGCCCGGGTTCCCTCGTGCCCCGCCATCCACGTTCAATATTGCTCGCAACAGATCCTGCTTTCCCTCGTTCTTCCGGTGGGGTCGTCTCGCCTACTCGTCCTCTGTGCCGATCTTAGGAAACGTCCCCGCGGCCCTGACACGACGGCGATCACGCTTTTGGCGCTGACCGCCACCTTCTTTTTTGGCCCTTCTCTCTCTATTCCGTCGATCGACTATTACCTCAACGTTTGGATCGTCCTTGTAGTAGTCCGTGAGTTTGTCGAACAGCTCTTCAGACAGTGCTTCCGGCACTACGCAATAGATCATCTCAATCCGGCCTCACTTTCATCTTCTCGCTCCCGGGCACTATTCTATGAGTTCCATGCAGCCGCTTTCGTCAATTTCAGCATTCCACTCTCTTTGAGCCTCCGGTATCTCGTCCAATTCATCTCCTCTGTCCATGAGATCCACCGCTTTATCTTTTTTTGATACGTCGATACGAAATCGATACCAGGAAAGCTCCCAAGCGACGACTATCTTAACCTCCATGCTAGTTCCACTCTGCACGACAACTGCGATGTTGGGCTTGCCTAATGTGCGAGCGACGCCTGCCACGGTCTTCGTATGTTCTGTTTCGTTGAAAAGCTCGACGGCTCTCTCCAGCTTGCCTGCGTCACTGGTGGGAATTGCGTGAACAGACCTTCTGCTCCGTTTCTCCACATTCCGTGAAAACCGTTCCTCGTTTGCTTTGACTGGCGGTTCTTCGGCTAGATCCTCGCGATCGATCGGTGGTGTATCGGAGCGCGGCCTACCAACTGTCTCGGGCATCTCGGGTGGACTGTTCTCGACCACTTTGTCCTCTTCTACTGCGCCCTTTGTACCGCGAAGCCAGGTTCTGATCGTCCCCCCTTCCCTTCTATTTCTAGTTTTCGGGATAAATGGACGATCCTGCCCCTCGGCGCGCACCCATCCCTGATGCTCGACCCTATCCCGACAGAGATCACATACCTCTTTCCGCTCGCCGCCGGTATTGACGTAGGTCTTCGTGCGCTCACCTGTCAGCAGTGTCCTTCCACACACAGAACATATACTTTGCATTTTCCCCACATCGATCTCTGCAATCATCACTGAAAGGTTAGTACTAGTTATCAGATGAGCCGATATCGGCCTGTAACCTGCCCTTGAGACGAAGAACAGCACGTGTGTGTAGTTGCGAAACCCGCGACTCGGTTACGTTCAGAACCTCACCAATCTCTCGCAGCGTCAGGTTCTCGTAGTAGTAAAGTGCGACCACCAACTTTTCCCGCTCGGGTAACTTGGACACAGCATCAGAGAGGCGGTCCTTTACCTCATCCTTATCGATCGATTTAACGGGATCGTCTGCTTTTGCGTCGCTGATCGTGTCCAGAAGCGAGACCCGATCACCGCTCGCGTCCGAGACCGTCCAAAGCTCATCGAGCGCGACCATCGATGACGTTGAGATAAGAGTCAACGCGTCGTGGAACTCGTCGACCGTCATATCCAGAGCATCGGCTATCTCCTCGTCAGTTGGAGACCGTTGATGCTCATGTTCCAAGCTGGCGTTTACCTCCTCGATCCTTCGCATCTTTGCTCGCACCGACCTCGGGACCCAGTCCATCGAGCGCAGCTCGTCGATAATCGCTCCCTTGATTCTGGCCATTGCAAAGGTCTCGAACTTGATGTGCCGCTCCGGCTCGTATCGCTCGATGGACCCGACCAGACCTAGCAAGCCGTAGCTGATTAGGTCTGCTTCTTCAACGTGCGCAGGGAGCCCGCTCGATATGCGGCCCGCGACGTATTTAACTATTGGAGCGTAGGCAAGTACAAGCTGCTCTTTTGCTTTTCTATCGTCATCACGCTTGTACTTCCGCCACAACTCACGGATATGCGTCCCCTTTACTTTTGTCGTCTCCACGCCTTCCTATCACAACCTCAAGCCCTGGGATGACTTTCCCTGTAAGCCTTAAGTAGATGTTTAGACTCTACCCGAGTGTATACCTGCGTGGTAGAAATTCTTGAATGACCAAGGAGTTCCTGTATTGAACGGAGGTCAGCACCACCCTCTAGAAGATGGGTTGCAAATGAGTGCCTCAGAACATGTGGCGACACCTTGCCTGGAAGCGCCGCGTGCTGAAACCAGACCGTGAGACGACGATGAATGTCGGAAGCCGAGAGGCGCTTCCCGCTCTTTGAAATAAAAAGAGCCTCCTCCCTATCAATCCCCTCGAGACTCGGTCTGCCCCTCGACAAGTAACGCTCTAGCGACCTCTGTGCAAGCTCACCCAGAGGGACTATCCTCTCTCTCCCGCCTTTACCACATACCCTTATCTCTTCATTGTCGAAATCTACCGCGCCAACCGTCACATCTACCAGCTCTTGTGCCCTAAGACCACAGCCGTACGCAAGCTCAAGGATCGCTCGATCACGCATTTTCAATGGGCCGTCTACAGGAACACAGTCGAGAAGTGCCTCAACCTCACTACGCTTGAGTACTCTGGGAAGATCCCTGATGCCTGTCGGTCCTGACACCAGGTCCGCTGGGTTTTGTTCAATCTGCTCGCGCTCAATTAGATTCCTGAAAAAGGCACGGATCGATGAGAGTTTTCGAGCGACGGTTTGCCTTCCACACCTTTGATCGGAGAGATGTGCGGCGTAGCGTCGTAGATACCTGTGGTCAACAACGGTTGGTCCGACACCCTTACCGTCGGACCATGCAGCAAACTGCTTCAAATCTGCAACATACGCACTAACGGTTTTCCCTGCAGCCCCACGATTTTCAAGATCCATCTCGAATCCGTTTATCGCACCCGCCCACGGCGACTCTTTACAGTTAGCTCCGTCTTTCATGCTCTTACAAATGTTCGTTGTCCGATACTGCTTGCCTGCACTTAAGGACCTTGCCAATGCTTAGATCTTGCACATCCATACGCATTAACCTATAAATACAGGCACGCCCACCTCAACACGATCGTATAGGTCTTTGACGTCGGGTACCGCCATCCTTATGCACCCGTGTGACGCTGCCGAGCCAAGCGATCCCAACGAATCCGTTCCGTGAAAGCCTGCCGACCCTGCAAAGGCCATCCAACGTTCTCTGAGAGGATTGTCCGGGTCACCGCCGGGCACGACATCGCCTCGCTCGTCTTCCGGTACCCAGTCCGAGTCTGGTTTGATCCATGCCGGATTGACCTGCTTGTTTTGAATGCTGTAAAGACCGCTCGGCGTCTCGAACCCGATCTTGCCGACCGCGACGGTGTAGGACTTGTCAACCTTGAAGTTCTTCCACAGCCTAACTGTCTTACCTTCCCTGTCTACCGTTATCGCAATCGGGGCGCTTTTTTCCAGATCTGCTCTCGTTACTTCTGGCTTGGCGACCTCTGCCGTCGCCCTGACCGTACGACTGCTTCCCACTGACACCAGCGCTTTCTGCAACTTGCTTTGGAGCTTGGCCTTTTTAATCCGCACGCCGTTTCTTCCTGGCGCAAGCGAGATACTCGTCGCCGTGTATGAGACTTCGGCGTTCTTGGGAGCGACATCCGTTCTCTTACCGTATCTATTGACCCACGATTCGAGCTTCTTTTTACTATACGTGACCTGTACTTTCAGGTCTTCTTCGACGCTCCCACCTGTGATGCGCCTCCACGAACGGCCGAACAGGCCGCCTTTCTTGCTCTCGTCCAGTGCCCTGTCCACCATCGATGCAACTCGGACTCGCAGCCCAACCTCTCTTGGGTCCAGCAGGGTTCTTTTCTTATTGAATCTGACGGTCACCGATTTCTTTAGAGGCCCGGCAACCTCTGTCTGCAGCTTCTTTTCTGCATCGGCTGATTCAAGGCTGCCGATATCGACTCCCCCGACCGACATCCCCTTCGCAATGCCGTCCGAGCTGCCCTTATCCCACACAAAAAGCGCCACTAGACACGCTATGGCAAGCAGTCCTATTCCTGCGACTATGGGGAGTCGTTTTCCTCTCATCCACATGAATTTTAAAACAGTGAGCTACGGAATAGAAAAATTTGCAATGTTTGCTGCAAGATAAGGCGTAGCTACTAGTCAGCTATCAATGGCTGCTGACCTTGAGTAGCTCCCCTGTTTTTTCGAACACTGGGACTCCATTTTAAGAATTCCTCGACCTCACGTTCATACCGGTACGGCTCCTGAACACCACGCATTACCGGCTCTAGGCGTAGTTGCTCACCCAGCTTCTCTACTGTCTCTCTCGTCGTGTGGGCAAAGCGAAATCCTGTCGCTTTCAACCTGCGGTTGTCGAGTGCACGTCCAAACCTGAACTGGTGGATCATCTCTAACGGCATGCTCACCCCTAGGCGGCGGAGCGGCGCCAGCGCTGAGAAGGTTCCCTTTGGCGGAAGCACCGGCAACAACTGCTTGTCGAGCAGCGAAGCGACTTCAGAAAGAACTAGAACACCGTCTGCGCCAGCGTTATAGACGCCGGGTAGCTCATTGAGAACCACGTGCTCCAAGACGTCAACAACATCGTCTTCGTGAATGAACTGATAGCGAGGGTCGAAACCGAAAATACAGGGGATTACCGGCAGTGAGAACAGTCGCATGTGCGAGTTCTTGATTTGCGGCCCTAGAACATTGGTGAATCGCACTACCGACACATTGATGTGCGGGTTTTTCAAGGCGAACTCTTTTACAGCGGTCTCTGCCTCCACTATGTCGCTCTCGATCGCAGTGCTCGGCCTACCCGGTCTCTCCATCTCCTCTGTGAAAAATGCTGGGTCGTCCTGTTCGCATCCGTAAAAGTGTGCTGAGCTTTTGAATACGAGCTTTCTAACCGGAGACGGCGTACTACACGCGGCAAGGATATTCATCGTGCCAATTACGTTGTTTTCATGTGCAGCTCTTGGCGAATTCTGTAATGAGTCGACTACTAGTCTCGAATCGACAACGGTGTCGATCTCGGCGGCCTCGACGATCCGCCTAAGCAGCGAGTGTTGGTTGCTAACTCGCACAAACTCTGTGCGCGATAGCTCACGCGTCGGGTCCTTGGAGTCAACGCCGATTATCGCTTTGATGCGCTCGTTGCGCTCCAACGCCTGGGCCAATCGACCTCCCCAGTACGTAGAAATGCCGGTTACCAGCACTCTCTTTGTTGCGTGACCTGCCGATACGTGTCGCATAAGGGTTTATTCTGACAGCTTCCGACGATAGTTGTGTAGCTGCTTATAGCTGCAACCGACCGTACAGCAGTTTAGGATATGGGGATGCAGTCCAAGGAAAGTATTAGGAAGAGGGTCTGGAGTTCCATGGAAAGCGAGGGAGTGGCGCGCTTCCCGGGGGCACAGGGACGGATACCGAACTTCGCGGATGCAAAACGCGCAGCCGAGCGATTGTCACTGCATCCTCCGTGGAATAAAGCCAAAGTGATCAAGGCGAACCCGGACTCGCCTCAGACACATGTCCGTAGGCTGGCGTTGGAGCAGGGCAAAACACTTGTGATGGCAGTTCCCAGGCTACGAGATGAACACCCATTCCGTCTGCTGGTTCCTGAGAAGTTGAAAGGTCAGGCTTTGAGGGAAGCAGCGACGATCAAGGGTGCGATGAAGCATGGTCGGGTTACAGACCTCGAGCAGATTCCCAAGATCGACATCTTTCTGTGTGGCTCTGTTGCGGTTAACTTGGACGGTGCGCGAGTTGGCAAGGGTGGAGGCTTTTCCGACTTGGAGTTTGCACTGCTATCGGAAACCAAAGCCATCACCGAAAAGACAATTGTTGCGACAACGGTTCATCCGATACAGATCCTGCGCGATGCTCTCCCGGTAACGAAGCACGATATCCCGATCGACCTGATCGCTACGCCAAGAGCAGTGATCGAAGTAAGCAGAAGCTTCGAACGCCCGAGCGGAATACTTTGGGACCATCTACAACCCCCGCAGATCCACGAGGTCCCGATCTTGGAACGCATCGGTTACGCGTAATCCGTATGGTTGGTCGGAATGCCTGGCGACTCAAGCAATAGGTTAGTCTCAAAAACAGCCGTTGATGACTACGGTTCCGACCCCCACGCGGAATGGCTGACAATCAACTGGCGTGACTATCTGAAACACATCGAGATCGACGGTCGGTCGGTCAACTATGTGGATGTCCAGAATGCAAAGAATGGCGAGACACCGCTCCTATTCATCCACGGGCTCGGCGGATGCTGGCAGAACTGGCTTGAGAACATTCCGTACTTCGCGCGCAGCAAGCGCGTACTTGCGATCGACCTTCCTGGTTTTGGCTCTTCCGAGATGCCCAAAGACGAGATAACGATTCCGAGATTCTCGCGCTTCGTAGATGCGTTCTGCGAGCGACTGGGTCTGGATCAGATAGACCTTGTTGGCAACTCGATGGGTGGGCTCGTCTCTGCGGACTATGCATCCAGATATAGGAGTAGGGTAAGGCGGCTTGCGCTCGGTTCGCCTGCGGGCGCATATGCAACTGGCATAGGTCGCCTGCCACTGCTTCCGGGGGAACAGATCGATAAAAGACTTGGAGCTCTTGCCCGTAGATACAGGGGAGATGTGGTGCGAAGAAAGCGAGCGCGTTGGCTGGTCCTGAACGGCGTCGCCCGATACCCAAACCGTATCAGGCCAGAACTTCTGTACGAGGTCTCGATCGGTTTCGGCTCGCCTGGCTTTTGGAGCGGTATAAACGCCGTGCTTTCTCATGGCGACGCAACCGAGCTCGAAAAGATCGTCTCACCGACTTTGATCATATGGGGTAGAAACGACAGGATCGTCCCTGTCCGGTGTGCTGAGGTTTTTGAAAAGAAGATACCGCTATCCCAGAAGATCATCTTTGAAAAGACAGGGCACGTTGCGATGCTTGAAAGACCGACGCGCTATAACAGGCTGCTTGACGAGTTCTTGTCCGCTTCCCTACCGGCTAATCAGTGACAGCCCCCCTGGACGCCGACGACACATCGCGTGCGTACTTTGACATCACGCCTTTTTTATACCTGGGCTCTGGCGGGCTCCATCTGTCAAGCCGATCGTTTATCTCTTCTTCCGATAGCTCGACATCAAGCTTTCGGCTCTCGACATCGAAGACGATCTGATCGCCTTCCTCCAGCGCAGCGATCGGGCCGCCGTTGGCAGCTTCCGGCGAGACATGACCGGCCATAAGTCCGTGGGTGGCGCCCGAAAACCTGCCGTCAGCGACCAGAGCAACTGACTCGCCGAGGCCCTCGCCAACGATCGCAGCAGTCACCCCCAACATCTCACGCATGCCTGGCCCACCTTTAGGACCTTCGTATCGGATCACGACAACGTCACCTTCATTTATCTTGCCACGAGTCACGGCCTTGAAGGCGTCTTCCTCACATTCGAAAACCCTGGCTGGGCCCTTGTGCTTGGTCCACTCATGACCCGCAACCTTGACTACACAGCCCTCGGGCGCCAGGTTGCCCTTCAAGATCACCAGACCGCCGGAACCTTTAAGTGGATCGCTAAGTGGACGAACAACGTCCTGGCCCTCCATCTCCGTTGCATCGGACGCCTCTTCACCGATCGTGCGGCCGGTAACGGTCATCTCTTCTTTGTTCAGTAGGCCTGCTTCTAATAGGCGCTTGACTACCAGCCCGACACCTCCCGCCTTATACAGGTCGGTGGCAACGTATCGACCTCCCGGCTTAAGATCAGCGAGCAGTGGCGTTTTTGAACTTATCCGGTCGAAGTCTTCCAACACAAGTGGAACTCCGACCTCATTTGCAACCGCCAGCAGGTGCAAAACAGCGTTTGTTGAGCCTCCTGTAGCCGCAACAGCAGAGATCGCGTTTTCCAACGATTCTTTAGTGATTATCTGGTCCAGCCGGCGACCATTTTCTAAATTATTCATCACCAGTTTTCCAGCCAGATAAGCGACTTCGTCTTTCCTGCCTATCATCGCCGGCACCATCGCGCTTCCCATCGGTGAGACGCCCATTGCCTCAAACGCGGTCGCCATCGTATTTGCAGTGAACTGCCCGCCGCATGCTCCAGGTCCAGGACAAGCGCTTCCCTCCAACTCATGAAGCTCCGTATCGCTCATATTACCCGCTGCATGTGCACCGACACCCTCGAAAACATCTTGAATGGTCACATCGTGGCCCTGAAAGCTTCCAGGAGCGATCGAACCTCCGTAGAGCATCAGACCAGGCAAGCCGAGCCGAGCGATGCCCATAACCGTTCCGGGTATCGTCTTGTCACAACCAGACAGTGCGATCACCGCGTCAAACAGGTGCCCGCGTGCAACGAGTTCCACCGAGTCAGCGATCACCTCCCTGCTAACGAGCGATGTCTTCATGCCCTCAGTGCCCATTGTAATTCCATCCGAAACCGCAATTGTGTTGTACTCCATCGGAGTGCCCCCGGCCTCACGGATACCCTTCTTGACCTGCTCAGATAAACGCCTGAGGTGAAAGTTGCACGGCATAATCTCTGTCCAGGTGTTTGCAACACCGATTATCGGCTTGTCGAGATCGTCATCGCCAAAGCCGATCGACTTCAGGTAGGAACGGGCCGGCGCACGAGCCGGACCGTCCAACATCACACTGCTTCTGCGTCTGAACTTACTTTCGCTCATTTGCGGATGTTACGTGATGACTTAACCTATAGCCCCAACGGGACCGGCACCAGATCCAATATCGTCCAGACCCAGGCGTACCGCTTCGGATGCAACTTCTTTCGCCGCCCTCGCTGCCTCCAGCGGGTCCGACCCCTTTGCCAGGTAAGCAGCAAGCGCGGAGGAGTGCGTACAACCGGATCCATGAGTCGTATCTCTCTCAAACTTGGGGCCCTGGATCCTTTCGAGACGGTCACCATCAAAGAAAGTGTCTTCGGCATCGCCGTTACGGTGTCCCCCGGTTACGACAACAGCGTCCGGGCCCAACTCATGCACTGCGCGAGCGAGCTGTTCTGTGGTGGCTTCGTTGCCCCGGCCGGTGAGTTCGCGCGCCTCGGCGATGTTCGGCGTGACCACGCTTGCCGTCGTGATCAGCTTTTCGATCAGTGCTGATATCGCTTCGTCCTCGAGAAGACGTGCTCCACTCTCGGCAACCATCACCGGGTCGATGACAACGGCCGCAAGCGGCATCAGCTCGAGCGCCTCTGCCACCGTATCGATCACCTCCCTGTTGGCAAGCATCCCCACCTTCACGGCATCTACCCCGATATCGTCTACCACGGCCTTTACCTGTTTCATTATCATCTCGACGGGAACCTGGATCACGTCAGTCACGGCGACTGTATTCTGCGCCGTTATCGCCGTGATGGCTGTCATACCGTGCACACCACAGCGAGCGAACGTCTTTATGTCAGCCTGAATGCCGGCGCCCCCACCCGAATCCGAGCCTGCGATACTAAGTACCCGTGGAATCCTCCCGCTCTGCATTAGTTGAGAGTATAGGTTTCGTGGTCCGGGTATAGCGTCCATCGGGCCCACGCCTCACTAATCCAAGTATCTCGAGCTGGGTCAGTCCGGTGGTCACGCGATCGCGGTCCCCGGAGTTTGCCAATTGATCAAGAGTGTCGCACCCGTTCTCGATTCGTGAAAGTACGTATGCGTCTGTATCGCTGATCTTTGTAGGCTCAACGCCACTCACCGGTTTGAGACAGGTGAGCTCAAACTCGCTGAGGATATCCTCTACCCCACGCACCACCTTTGCGCCATCCGCAATAAGGGCATTCGTCCCCACTGCCAATTGCGAGTTCACCATTCCGGGAACGGCGCCGACGTCCCTTCCCAGCGAAGTTGCGATATCTGCTGTTATCAGAGAGCCGGAGCGCTTACTTGCCTCCACTACAACGGTCATCGACGACAATCCGGCCATTATCCGATTCCGAGCAGGAAAGCTCCACCTGCGGGGTTCAGTACCTGGTGTCAGCTCTGATATCACCAGGCCTACCTTACGTATCCCCCTATAAAGGCCTCTATTTGATGGAGGATATGGATTGTCCACCCCACCAGCTAACACGGCTACGGTAGGCCCTCCCGCTTCAAGCGCACCTCGATGTGCTGCCGCATCGACTCCGAAGGCCATACCACTAACTACGGTAACGCCAGCTTCTGCCAAGCCAGATCCTAGATTCCGTGCAATTTCCAGGCCGTACGGCGAGGCCCTCCTCGCACCGACGACAGCAACACACGGACCGTCAAGCAGGTGCAACCGGCTGCTGCCAAGAGCGTAAAGCACCTCGGGTATGTCGGGAAGCTGCAGCAAGCCCTTCGGGTATGACTCGGTATGACGACACACGGCATCTAGGCCCGAAGAGCTGGAGGCAAGATCGACGTGGCGCTGACAGTCATTACAGAGGCCGCGTCCTACCACTCGGCCCCCTCTTCCATCCAACGCAAGCCAAGATTCATGCGGCCAACTCATTTCGAGGCATATGCCTGTAGGCGATCGCCGTTGCCAGGTCTTCCGAGCCCAGCTTCTCTACCAAGCGAAGGTCTGCTGCGGTTCGCGCGAGCCTCAATATACGTACGTATCCACGCCCACCAAGTGTAAGCACGCTCTCTGCATCCTTCAATAGCTTTTCTGCCTCTGCATCCATCGTGCAGTGCTCTTGCACGTGTTGTATGCCCATCTGTGCGTTGCAACTGACCGGCTCTTTTGAAAAACGTACTCTCTGCCTCTCCCGAGCCTCTAACACTCTTTCAAGAACCGCGCACGATCTCTCGGGATCCGAGTTGCCGTGAAGCTCTTCCAGCCGCGGCCTATCGACCCTGAGGACGACATCGATGCGATCTAGCAGCGGCCCACTCAGCCTAAGCCTGTAGCGGTTCAACGCCGCTGGGGTACAGGCACAGCACAAGCTGCGGTCGCCTACATGGCCGCATGGGCACGGATTGGTCGCTGCAACCATGGTAAACGCGGCTGGAAATACAAACGAGCCCTTCGCTCGTGTGATCGTGATACAACCTCCCTCGAGTGGTTGCCGAAGTGCCTCTAGCGGCTGTCGCGAGAACTCCGCCAGCTCGTCCAGGAAAAGCACACCGTTGTGGGAAAGGCTTATCTCTCCGGGTCGAACCGGGTCACCTCCTCCAACAAGCCCTACCGACGATATTGAATGATGGGGAGCCCTGAACGGTCGTTGTTCAATCAGAGACCTGTCCCCTAACGTGCCCGCAACCGAGTGAATTCTTGTAGCGTCCACTGCCTCTTCCTGGCTCAGCGGAGGCATTATCCCTGGCAGTCTCCTCGCCAGCATCGTCTTTCCAGAGCCTGGTGGCCCGATCATCAACAGATTGTGTCCTCCTGCGGCGGTGAGCTCCATTGCTCGCTTCGCTCCCTCGTTACCGCGCACATCTGCCAGATCTTCATCTGTCTTTTTAGGTTGGAGACAACGCCCGTTGGAACGTGCCGACGGCTTGAACGATCCGTCCGCGATCAGCTTCAATTGCGCAAGGTGTTCTATCCCGACAACCCTCACTCCCTCAACAAGTGATGCCTCTTCAACGTTTTCGTTGGGGACGATCAGGTTGCTCTCATCCGCCTCCCTTGCGCCTGCAGCAAATACCAGGGCGCCATTTACCCTGCGCACCTTGCCATCGAGCGCCAGCTCACCACATGCTGCAAAGCCGTTGAGCACGTCTTCTTCGATCTGACCACTTGCAACCAGGATCGCGCAAGCGACGGCTAAATCGAAGTTTGGCCCTGCCTTCTGCAGGTTTGCAGGGGCAAGGTTTACGGTGATCCGTCGCTGTGGAAACTCAAAGCCCGAGTTGCGCAGGGCTGAACGCACCCTCTCGCGCGACTCCCTCAGAGCTGCGTCTGGCAGACCAACTATCTGGAACGTGGGTAGACCCGGTTGAATATCGACCTCAACGGATACCTCGCGTGACTCAACCCCGGCTAGCGCATATGTCCTGATCGAGGCAAGCACGTTCCTGACGCTAGATCGAAAATCGTCAAAAGGATGTCACACGCTCGTTGAAACTGTAAAACTTCCCCAGCGTAATTAAAACTTGTCAGGATAAGCGCGCAGTTCGACCTTCCCGGACTGCAATATCGTGCCGTCTGACGTCATAGTGGTCTTCCTGACCTGCTTTTGACTCTTTCTACTGTGAATAAGGCCAATAATTTGATTTTTGACAGGAATTTCTGTCAAATATTTTTGTACCTTCACTCTCGGATAAAACTATGAATCGGCGTCAAAAAATCGGCGAGCTTGGTGAGAGGCTCGCCTGCAAGCACGTGTTGAGCTTGGGTTGCAAAATACTCGATCGCAACTTTCGCAACCTCCACGGAGAGCTGGATCTTGTCTATTTTGACCCCGACTCGCTTGTGTTCTGTGAGGTTAGAACCTGTCTTTCCTCGTCGAGGTCTCCATTTGCCAGCCCAGAGCTATCTGTCGGACCTCAAAAACAGGAGAGAGTCCGTCGCATGGCAGCCTTTTGGCTTGCAGAGAAGGGTGCCTATGCCCGCA
The DNA here is from genome assembly GCA_963710065.1 of uncultured Thermoleophilia bacterium. GTDB lineage: Bacteria > Actinomycetota > Thermoleophilia > Solirubrobacterales > CAVPYU01 > CAVPYU01. The sequence continues at coordinate 413,610 of CAVPYU010000005.1, forward strand.
GGCTTTGTCAGACGGGGACTGGGGACATGCCTTCGCTCAGATTCGACGTTATTGGAGTCAACTTAGGCTCGAACGACCAAGCAGAGAGAATCACTCTGATCCGAGATGCGTTTTAAGCAGCTTTGCGTCCCTGGACAGGGTCCACTTTCTGGATCAGGCCCAGCTGTTTGTATGCAATGGATCGGAATGAGCGTCGATGCAGTGGTGAAATTCCTTTCTGCTCAATTGCGGTACGGTGCTCGGCGGTGGAGTAGCCCACATGATCGGCAAACCCCCATCCCGGATACAACTCGTCAGCTCGACACATATAGCGATCTCGGGTTACCTTCGCGATTATGGAGGCAGCTGCGATAGCAGCGCTCCGTGCGTCTCCGTCAACGACGGCACGCTGTTCATATCCGAGGGCTGGCAGCTTGTATCCATCCACAAGACATACACAGCCATCAACCGCTACTTGCTTTAGGCAGTTGTACAGAGCCAGTAGATTTGTCTTATGGAGACCTCTGCTATCGATCCCGAACGGAGAATACGTACCGATTGAGACCGCCTTTGCAACACCGAGAACCTTTGGAAAAAGCTCTTCCCTAGCCTCAGCGGAGTGAACTTTTGAGTCGTCCAGTCTTGACAGAGCCCTGATCTCCCTAAGCCCGAGACTCCCGTAGTCGAAGAGAACTGCCGCCGAAACCAGTGGTCCTGCCAAGCATCCCCTGCCTGCTTCATCCGCACCCGCTACAAATCTGGTCTCCAACTCTCTGTCAAAGCAAAAAAGCCTTCGAGATGTCTTCTTCCCTTTTCTCTTCTTACGTCTTGAGGTGCTGTCACCCGCGCTGTTAGAGGGTTCCGATCCTTTTGATTGGCCAGTAAGTGAAGAACGCCTCACCGATTATCGAGTCCTTAGGTATTGGGCCCCAGAATCGGCTGTCATCAGAGGCACCACGATTGTCGCCCATCATAAAGTAGTGCCCGGCCGGAATCTTTATCGACTTCGGTAGGTTGCAGGCAGGCATTCCGCCACAGGGACGGATATACGCCTCCTTGAGTGGCTTCCCGTTGATAACAGCTATCCCGTCCTTTACCGCTAACCGGTCGCCCGGCAGCCCAACTATCCGTTTAATGAAGTTGACATCGGCCTCTTGGCTGGTCGCCTTGGGACAAGGGGATTTGCGCGAGTGGGGTACCGCACATTGATCTCCACGTTCAGCACCTGCTGGTGGATGAAAGACGATGATGTCACGTCTATCCGGATCGCCAAACTTGTACTCAAGACGGTTGACTATCACTCGTTGGCCTACGTCAAGTGTTGGCTCCATCGACTCGCTCGGAATGCGATATGGCTTGACCAGAAAGGCTTGTATCAGAAGTGCAAGTCCTAGTGCAATAGCAACTATTACAACAAGCTCTACGATCGAAGCGAGGCCGCTCCTGCGTTTCTTGCCTTTCATTCTTGCTTTTTAGTCCTTGCTTTCGTGTGAGCTTGTTTCTTCAGACTTAGAGTTCTTATCTTCTGCACCATTTCCTTCTGTGGCATCGGTGCGATCCTGCTGATCGGGTTCTACCTCTTCCCCTGCGGTCTCTTCGGTTTCCCCAGTGACCTCACCCTCAGCCACTTCGTCGTCCTCTTCAGGAACCTGATCTTCGCCATCTGGCCCTTCTTCTTTCGCGAGTTCAGTTTCGTACAGGCTCATCTCCTCCTCAAGCCCGGAATCAAACTGTTCTCTCACTCTGGCCTTGCGGCCTATACGACCACGTAGGTAGTAGAGCTTCGACCTATTAACTTCGCCACGCGCTTCGATATCAATCCGTTCGATCTTGGGCGAGTGAACGGGAAAGGTCCTCTGCACGCCGACACCAAATGAGGTCTTCCTCACAGTGAAAGTCTCACGCGAACCGGACCCTTGACGTTTCAAAACTATGCCCTCGAAGATCTGGGTTCGGGTACGCTTGCCTTCCTGCACCTGAAAGTGCACCTTCACACGATCCCCAGGCAAAAATCTGGGCACATTCTTCAGCTGACGCTGCTCAAGTTCTTGTATTACCTTGCTCACTTGCCTGTCTTTCTAAACCAAAAATAAAAACGGCGGCCCTTTTATTGATGGGGCATCACCGTATAGAGGAACCCATAATACCTTAGAGCCTGTCCGAAACCCCTCAACACACCTGTGTGCGTTCTACTCACTCATTTCACTGCTTCGATCCAGCCTCCACTGACGAATCCGATTGTGATCACCGGAGAGCAGCACTTCTGGTACCTGCCAATCACGGTAGACAGCGGGCCTCGTATAGTGTGGGTACTCCGGTGCCCCAGCCAGGGCTTCGCTGAACGACTCCTCGACACAGCTTTCCTCGTCGCCCAGGCTCCCGGGAAGCTTCCTGATAACCGAATCTGCGATGACCATCGACGCGAGCTCACCACCGGAAAGGACGTAGTTTCCAATCGAGATCGCATCGTTACTCAAGAACTCCCTGACCCGTTCGTCAAACCCCTCGTACCTCGCGCATAGGAGAGTTAGCCTTTCAAGCCCTGCAAGTTCTTGCACAACGGCTTCGTTCAGCGTCCTGCCAGATGGCGTAAGAATCACTACCCTCTGTTTCTCAAGCATTCCCTCACGGTCGTCGCCATAGACGCTTTTAAGCGCAGAATCGACGACGTCGACCCTCAGGACCATCCCCGGTCCACCCCCGTATGGAGTGTCGTCAACCTGTCGATTGGAGATGGGCGTCGTGTCTCGATAGTTGAAAAGCCTTATCTCGTGCCCATTCTCCAAAGAGTTGACCACGTGCCGCTGACTCTCAAACCATGAGAACCACTCCGGAAACAACGAGAAGATATCTAACCGCAAACGATCAGTCGTCCGGTTCTGCTCGTTCCACTATCTCGATGGTCGCGCGCTCGTCGTTCTTTCGGGCAACGGTCCTAAGTATTGTGCGGAGCGCACTCACGGTACGACCCTGCTTGCCGATCACCCTGCCGACATCCCCTTCGGCGACCTGTATTTCAAATACAAGGAGGCCTTCGTCATCGAACTCTTCAATATGAACCTGTCCAGGCTCATCAACCAACATCTTCACAAGGAATTCGAGTAGATCTCTCAATTTTCGCCACCTTTTAACATCTGTCTGTAGCTAAAAGAACTTAACTTTGATGCGTGTGACCTACCGGGGCTATTCCTAGCCTTTTATTCCCTTTGTGCGTAAGAGCTTGAGAACGGTGTTTGTAGGCTGTGCCCCCTTCTCCAGCCACTCTCGCGCTCGATCTTCGTCTAGCTCGATAACTGAGGGCTCAACCTGAGGGTTGTACCTACCGATCGCCTCAATTATGCGCCCGTCCCGCGGTGCACGCTGATCTGCGACGACTATTCGCCATATTGGATTCTTATTTGAGCCGACCCTGGTCAGCCTCAGTCTTACTGACATTCTCCTTATACTAGCGGCCGTTAATCATTTGCGACAGCTGTGGTATTCCACCCTTCTTCATTGTCTTCATCAACTTCTTCATCTCGCTGAACTGCTTGACCAGCCTGCCGACAGCCTGAACTGTGGTACCGGAGCCCGCTGCTATTCGCTTTCTTCTCGAGCCTTTTATCGTTTCTGGGTCGCGTCTTTCACTTGGTGTCATCGAGGTAATCATCGCCTGAATCCGGTCCAGCTCTTTCTCATCTATCTTCAGCCCGCTTAACTGCTTGTTACCGGCCATCCCGGGGATCATCTTCAAGATATTCGTCATCGATCCCATGCGACGTATCTGCTTTATCTGTTTTAGAAAGTCATCCAGCGTGAAGGTCTCTTTCATTATTTTCTTCTCAAGCGCTGCAGCATCCTCCTCATCAACTACTGCTTCCGCCTTTTCTATGAAAGAGAGCATGTCTCCCATGCCAAGAATGCGAGATGCCATACGGTCCGGATGGAAGAGCTCAAAGGCGCCGACCGCTTCACCGGTCGATATGAACTTGATCGGTTTCCCAGACACCTGCCTAACCGACAGCGCTGCGCCACCTCGAGCGTCGCCGTCCAGCTTGGTTAGAACGACTCCATCATATTCCGCCGTATCTGAGAACTGTTCTGCCACGTTTAGCGCATCTTGTCCAGTCATCGCATCAAGCACCAGCAAGACATTGTGGGGCTTGATCCGTTTCTTGATACGTGCGAGCTCGGCCATCATGTCCTCGTCAACATGAAGCCTGCCGGCGGTATCGATCAATACCGTGTCCCGATTCTCACTCCTAGCCCTTGATACCGCCCACTCGGCAATGTCTACTGGGTCACGATCTGTGCCCTGTTGATATACAGGCACTCCTGCTCGTTTACCGACCGCTACAAGCTGTTCCACCGCAGCAGGCCGATAGACATCGCATGCAGCGAGAGCGGGTTTCTTTTCTTGGCCTTTGAGGTATGCGGCAAGCTTTCCACACGCACTTGTCTTGCCCGACCCCTGGAGACCAGCCATCAGAATCACCGTCGGACCGGCTGATGAATATGCGATCGGACTCGCGGAGCCGCCCATTATTCGGACCAACTCCTCATTAACAATCTTCACCACTTGCTGGCCAGGATTTAGACTTTTCTTCACACCGGCGCCGAGACTTCGCCCTTTGACAGAGGCCGTGAAGTCCTTCACAACCTTGAAGTTGACGTCGGCTTCGAGCAGCGCAAGGCGGACCTGGCGCATAGCCTTGTTTATCGCATCCTCATCGAGCGTTCCCTGTCCACGAACGTCACTTAACGCGGTTTGAAGCTTGTCTTGCAGTGATTCGAGCAAAATCTAATCCTTTTTGATCGGTCTTACTGCAAGATGATAGGGCTTCAGGGCCTACTCAAGCAGTGCGGTGGCGAAGTCTTGCGGATCAAACGGTCGTAGATCCTCGAGGCCCTCCCCCATCCCGACCAGTTTAATCGGCACACGCATCTCGTTTGCTATGGCCAGTACGATCCCGCCCTTGGCCGATCCGTCAAGCTTGGTCAGGCATATGCCACTCACCTGTACAGCCTCTTTAAATAGCTCGGCTTGTCTTAAGCCGTTCTGACCGGTCGTAGCGTCAACTGTAAGGAGAGTTTCGTGTGGAGCACCCTCCACCTGTCTTTCGATGATCCTCCTAATCTTGACAAGCTCCTCCATTAGGTTGGTCTCGGTGTGCAGCCTACCTGCCGTGTCGCAGATAACAACATCTCGCTTCCTGGCTTTTGCTGCCTCGATGGCGTCATAAACAACCGCAGCCGAGTCCGCTCCTTGTTGGCCCTTGACTATGTCACACTCAACCCTTCTTGCCCACTCCTCCAGTTGTTCAACTGCGGCGGCGCGAAAAGTATCAGCCGCGGCAACCAGTACTGACAGGTTTAGCTCGTTTTTCAGGTGCCATGCGATCTTTCCGATTGTTGTCGTCTTGCCGGTTCCGTTGACACCGACCGTCAAAAGCACAGTCGGTCTGTGTGAGACATCGATCCGATCGTCTTCAAAGGAAAGCTTCTCGGAGACCAACTCTTCAAGTCTAGGTACGAGATCTTCTCCTGAGCTCACCTGACCCTCCTGGGCCTCCCTTTCAAGCTGTTCCACGATCTCGGATGTCGTGCTCGCCCCAACATCTGCAAAGATGAGGAGCTCTTCAAGCCTCTCCCAAGCTTCTTCGTCCAGCGTATTAAAAACAGTTGCCCGAAGCTCGCCGGTAAGCGCCCCCCTGGTTACTGAGAGGTTTTCACGAAGTCTCGTAAAGAAACCCGATCGCTCTCTACGCGACTCATCGCTCGCTTCCGTCAGTTCGACGTCGTTCTTTCCCGTATAAAAGAGCTCGTTCCAGTCTTTAGCCATCTTGGTATCGAATCGGTGTTGAAAGGTTTACGCAGCTTTTGCCTCTGCGTCGGCACCGAGTGACTCGCTGTTGGCGCCCATCTTCCGTGACACTACCTTGCTTATACCGTCGTCACCCATGCTGACACCATAAAGCACATTGGCTGCGTCCATCGTACGCCTCTGATGCGTTACGACGATGAACTGCGCTCTGTCCGAGTACTTCCCGACAAGACCTAAAAATCGATCTATATTGGCATCGTCCAACGCTGCCTCAACCTCATCGAGTATGTAGAAGGGGCATGGTTTTGCCAGAAATACCGCAAAAAGAAAGGCGAGCGCCACCAGCGACTTCTCCCCGCCAGACAGAAGAGAAAGCCGTCGCATGTTCTTACCAGCAGGCGTGACTTCTACTTCGACCCCCATATCCTGCTCTTCATCATCCGCTCTCTCGGTATCCGTCTCCTGATCTTCCGATTCTTCCTCAGAGGTCGTCGCCTCCGTGGCGCCACCAAGTGTCGCGCGTGGCCTCTCGAGCTTTACAAGCCCTATCCTGCCACTACCTCCTGGGAAAAGATAGGAAACCATATCCCCAAAGTTTTTAGCGGTCAGGTCAAACGTCTTCTCAAACCTCTCTTTAATCAATCGGTCCGTGTCACGGATCAGTTTTTGCAGCTCATTGATCGCCGCATCTAGATCCTCGCGCTGCCTCTTCAGGTCCTGCACGTGAGTAAGCGCCTGTTCGTACTCTTCCTTCGCGAGGGGGTTCACGGGACCGAGCTTTTCACGCCGTCGCTCAAGGCGCTCGAGCTTGGTCTCAAGCTCCAGTTTCTCCTCCTCGCTTAGCGGATCTTCAACTGCTTCAACTTCTACGCCCAGTTTCGAACGTATCTGCTCGAGTTCCGAAGCAATCTCGGACTCCCTGTCGCGGGCCTGTGCAACACGCACCTCATGCTCGGTTACCAAGTTATTGGCCTGTCTCAATTTTGATTGAAGACCGTGCTCACGACCGGCCAGCTCCTGAAGTATCTTTGTTACTTCGGCACCTGCGTCTCGGCTTTTCTCAAACTGTCTCTCTAGCTTATTGTGCTGGAATTGAACTGCTTCTGAAAGCCCTTCCATGGCGCCTACAACTAGTTCTGCCTTCTCTACCAGCTGCCTCAATACCCGTTCGTTCGACTTCAACGTGGCGAGTCGTCCTGCGTCAACCTTCTCGACCGTTCCTTCGTCTCCTATCAGTCGGTACGAGCCTCGATCGAATCCGAAGTATGCCCATCCTGCGCTCGTGATAGCCGTTCCATCGAAGTCGTCTGGCAGATGATCGATTTCTTCAACCACCCAAGTATCGTCAAGCAGCAGCTTTGCCAGTTTGCTCGTGTTCCCTTCGATCGTGAGATCACCGAGCAGCCATTGCGCATCTTTTATTGGTATGGGAGGCGCTTCGCCGGGGCTGCGCTCGACACGCTCCGATCTTAACCTCAACTGCGCTTGACGCTCTTCCTCGGTACGCTGTGCCCCCTGCACTGACTGAACCCGAGACCTCAGCGCTGCCAATACCTCGCGTGACTGTTCAATTCTAAGGTTCACATTCTCGGACGCCGTCTGCGATGCGAAGTAAGCCTCGGTTTGAGTCTCGCGCTCGTTTCCCCTCTGTGCAAGCCTCTGCTCTGCCTGCCCACGCTGTTTTGCAACTTCTGCAAGTTGCCCTTCAACCGAATCTCTTTCCTTTATCGCTTTTGCAGCGTGTGCTTCTTCCTCGCCTTGCTCGTCACGATGTGAGCCCAAGCTATCTGCAACAAGTTTCACGCGGGTCTCGAGCGACTGCCTTTCGAGCCGACGATGGTGCTCTGCCGCCTCAGCCTGCCTTTTCAAAGGACGCAGATATGTGCGTGCCTCCTTCTCTACATCTAGCGCACGGTCCAGATTCTCCTGGGTGTGTTCAAGTTTTAGCTGTGCTCGCCTGCGCCTCTTGCGGTGTTTTCCGAGCCCGGCTGCTTCCTCGATCATCAGTCTTCGCTGCTGTGGCTTCGAATGCACGATCTCTTCTACGGAGCCCTGGCTCACGACCGAGTGCATCTCCTTGCCCAATCCAGTATCTGAAAGCAACTCCAAGACGTCGATCAGGCGACACCTTGCGCCGTTTATCCTGTACTCACCATCACCCTTACGATCCAGACGACGAGATATCGACACCTCGCTGAATTCGATCGGCAAGTGTCCATCGCTGTTGTCAAAGACAAGTTCGACCTCAGCCGACCTGCGGGATGAAACGCCGTGCGAGCCTGAAAAGATCACGTCTTGCATGCTTTGGCCTCGCACAGCAAGCGGGCTCTGTTCGCCCATGCACCAAAGTACTGCCTCTGCGATATTGCTTTTGCCCGAGCCGTTGGGACCGACGATCACGCTTATTCCCGGCGTAAATTCAAGCCTGGTTCGATCGGGGAATGATTTAAAGCCCTTGAGATTTGCCGAGCTTAAGAAGATGTCCAACCTCCAAATTGCCTATTCATCACAACTTTCGCCACTACTTTTTCATCACATCCAAAGCGGCTTTCGCCGCTTTTTGCTCCGACTCTTTCTTGCTCCTTCCCGTCCCTTCTCCCAAAACTCTTTCACCGACCTTCGCTACAGAGTTAAACGTTCTGTCATGAGGCGGCCCACTCTGTTCCACTACTCTGTATATGACCTGTTCGCCACGCCTCGCCAAAATCTCTTGTAGTGAGCTTTTAAAATCGAGAACGTTTTCGTCTGCATACTCAATCTCCTCGTTAAAAGCAGCAACCACCGCTGCCGACGTTCGCTCAAAGCCGAACGCCAGATAACACGCCCCAATTATCGCCTCTGCGACGGACGCGAGAATGCGATCGTTCTTACCGAGTGCAATTGCCGACTTCGATTCATCCTTCGGCGCCCTCTCTGCAAGCATCTCAGGAACACCTAAAGATATAGCTACCCGTGCACATGAATGCCTACAGACCGCCTGAGCACGTAGCTTGGTGAGACTGCCAGCCGTGTAAGACTCGAAGCGAGGGAATATCACCGTCGAGACCGCGATGTTCAGCACGCTGTCGCCAAGGAATGCCAGCCGTTCATAGGCTTCACTCCACTCCTCGACCCATGAAGTGTGCGTAATTGCCTCGCGTAAAAGCTTGTCCGGCAACTCACTAACCAGGGCCTTGAGCTCGGCTGTACCGTCCTTTCCAGACAACCTATTCCTTTTTCAAGCGGCCCCACACAAAATCGGCCGCCTGGCCTACCGTTTTTATCAACTCCGCCTCCTCGTCGCTGATCCGGACTCCATAGTTATCCTCTAGCTCCATCACCAGTTCGACCAAGTCTAGTGAGTCCGCCTCAAGATCCTCTTTGAAACGTGTCCCGTCGTTGATCAACTTTTCATCTATATCCAGCTCCTGTGAAAGATGGGACTTGATCATCCCCATTACGGTTTCTCTGCTTGTCGTCTCTGTGCTCATATCTTGAAAAGCACGCTATCACTGCCGGAGGATGCAGGACTCCGTAACGCTTTGCCCTCCACCAAGCTCTCTGTCAGTCGCTCAACAACGTTTCCCCTCATCGCTTTATCGGCCAAACGGATCGCGTTCGCCATGCCATGTCTGTCCGCGTTGCCGTGAGCGACGACACAGCACGAACGTAGTCCGACCAGCATCGCGCCGCCGGTTCTATTCGGGTCGAGCTGCTCCCGCAATCGCCTTAGGCTCGGTTTTAGTAGTAGGCCTCCAATCTTTCCGGTAATCGATGAACGCGCTGCATCTCCCACCGCTTCCTTGACCATCTGTGCCGTCCCCTCCATCAGCTTCAGTGAAACGTTCCCGGTAAAGCCGTCACAGACAGCGACATCGACGGTACCCGCTGGAAGATCCTTCCCCTCGACGTTCCCGATAAAGTCAAGCGATGAATCGGTCAACCGCTGATGTGCCTCGACCACCTCCTCGGTGCCCTTTCCGGCCTCCTCACCGACCGAGAGCAGGCCGACTGTCGGCTTGTCAGTGCCTAGGACTATCCTCGCCATTTCCACTCCCATGAATGCAAATTGAACCAGTTGCTCTGACTTGCAACGCGAGTTCGCACCGACGTCAAGAAGGAGACACGGCCCCCCTGGTACCGGTAGCAATACGGCAAGTGCCGGGCGATGGACGCCTTTGATTCTTTTTATACGGAACACTCCTGATGCCAGTGTCGCTCCCGTTGGACCTGGGCTTACGAGCGCGCCGGCCTGCCCGTCCGATACTGCCTTTGCCGCCAAAACGATCGAGGACTTGCGCTTTCTACGGACCGCCCGTGCCGGTTCTTCCTTGTTGCTGATCGATTCAGGGGCATCGACAACTGTGATCGCGTCTGATTTGGCGCCATCGGTCGAAAGCTGGGACTCGATCTCGGCCTTGTCTCCAAATAGCAGCACTTCTATGCCTTCGGCCGTCACCTCAGAGACAGCAGCTACGACCTCTCCGAGGCCTCGCTCAGCCCCCGAAGCGTCGAATGCTATTCGAGACTTTCTGGTGTCCAAAACCCGATTATTCCTCGATCGTTTGTGCCTGCTCCTCGGCCTCTTGGGCAACTATTTCTCTGCCGGCATAGGTCCCGCAAACGGGACATACGCGATGGGCAAGCTTCGGGCTGTGGCACTGTGGGCATCTTGATAAAGACGGCTCTTTTGGCTTCTGCTGAGCTCGCCTCTTGTCTCGCCGCGACTTAGATGTTTTTCTCTTTGGTACTGCCATTCTACGATCTTGGTGTTGCTTTCCGGGTAAATGAGTGTAGATGATCGACCCAAATTTTGATCGAACTAGGAATTAGTCATCTAGCTACTCAATCGTGCCAACGCCTGTCTAGCGACCTCTGCCATGTACGCACTGCCGGCCCCAAGTGCCCTTTCGTCGATATCGAAGCGAGAGCTGTGCGCTGGGTGACTCTTCGCTCCCGACTTTCGAGCGCCGAGCCTTATGTACGCACCGGGCACATGCTCAAGGTAGTAGCCAAAATCCTCGCTGCCCATGTTCGGAAACGGCATGTCTCTGACCGATCTGTGGCCGAGCGCACTTTTGGCTGCGCCCTTAGCGTCAGTCTCGCATGCTGAATCGTTCATAACGCGCGGATATCCCTCATGCACTTGGATCTCAGCCACGGCACCGTGAATCTCGGCAACCGAGCTTGTAATCCGTTTGATGGACTCCGTGACAGCTGCACGACCCTCAGGACTGGCAGCTCGTATTGTGCCGGTTAAATCAGCTTCTTCGGCGATCGTATTCGTTGCGCTACCTGCGTTGATCGTTCCAATGGTCAGAACAACCGGCTCCGCCGGGTTCACCTCACGCGAGACCACAGTCTGAAGCGTCGTCACCAATATTCCTGCCACGACAACTACGTCGACCGCTTCGTGGGGTCTCGCTCCGTGACCTCCCCCGCCGCGTATATTTATTTCAAATGAATCGGAGTAAGCCGACATCGGTCCATCACTGATCGCTATCTGACCCGGTTTGTAGTGACGGTCAACGTGTTGACCAAAGATCGCATGTACTTCGTCGAGAGCCCCGCCTTCGATCATCTGGAGCGCTCCTCCACCCCTTTCCTCAGCGGGTTGGAAGATAAAGCGGACACGGCCATTTAATGGTGGGTCTGATGTAAGAGCGATGGTGGCCCCCAGCAGCATCGCAGTGTGAGCATCATGGCCGCAGGCGTGCATCACGCCGTTTACTTTTGAAGCAAATGGTAGACCTGTGCGCTCGGGGATCGGTAGCGCATCCAAGTCCGCCCTCAGCGCAACTCTCGGCCCATCTGTGCCCATGTCTGCAACCACGCCTGTCCCAGCCACACGCTCGGATTTCAACCCGAGCTCTTCAAGCTCGCTTGCAATCAAATCCGCTGTCCGGTACTCCTCAAAGGACAGCTCCGGTTGAGAGTGAATGTCTCGCCGAATGCTTACCACTTTCTCAACGACTTCCGTGGGCATCCACTGCTCCTTGGTATCCACCTTCTCAGTCACCGACCAATTCGAGTTTTTTTACCAGTTCAGCACCGGCATCTTCGCTGTCAAGCGCTACCGTGGCGACGCCGGCGAGTTTTTCAACCAATGTGCGTCCTGGCTCGGTTACTGTCGCTCTTCCGGTCACAATGTTCGGTGTTATTCCATAGGCTTTCTGGAGCCCAATGACGGCATATGGATCAGAGGCCGCCATGATGATCCCCAGCACCTTGCCTTCCAACTCCTTCATTACTGCTGCGCCTTGGTAGCCCTCCATAGGGGAAGCCCCCAATTCGCACACAATCATCTTTGCCCCCGCATCCTCAAGCGCGGTGAGTACGACACGTGCGGCATGCGTTACCGATTCCTCGTCGGTTACGGTGCTGACAAGTCCTGCTTCGACGAAGTCGTATGCGGCAACCGCTCCTGCATCGTGCATTGAAAGCGTGTCCCGCCAACGCGCCACGCCGGTCAACTTACACCCTCCAACCTGAACACCACGTCTGTGTAGCTCCCTTATCAGTGCACGACAGGCCATGGTCTTGCCCGAACTCATAGATGTCCCGATAACCAACACTACCGGTATCGATAGGTCTCTGGGTTCTACCTTTAAACCAAAATCACGAACATTCAGAGGTTTGTCGTTCCTTACGAGATGACCAACGTACTCCAGCGGAGCCGGATAGGGAACGAAGGGAGAAAACGACGTGCACGCCCCTACTACTCCGGATGCCGACAGCAGATTAATATTCGACCCATCGCCGTCACGCCACGAGCCCGCAACTTCAAGAGTCGCCTCGCGTGTACCTAGGGCTCCAACGATCATGTCTCCGGTCGTTAGATCGATCTCACGCCCCGTTGAAAGCTCAAATCTCGCCTCTCGCATAAGGTTGCCTACAACCGCCTGCCCGTCATTCCAGTCAGCGCGTTGTACCTTTTCGATACTCGCGTCGTCCGTTGAAATCCAGCGGGTTACAGATCCCAAGTACGAACCAAAAGCTAGCCCTCCAACCTTTGTCATTCCTCCGGGTGAGATTTTATTTTCGCTGCCCGGTACTTTGACCATTTGAAGATATTACTCCTCTCACATCACTCAAATTTAATCTGTTTGAGCTTCGCCCAACGTGGGTCGCTGTCGTCGCCGTGCTGGTGGTCCGCTGGGTCACTTTCGTTGAGATCGACTCCACAGACCGAGCAGAGGCCGCGACAGTCCTCTCTACACAACCGCTTGATAGGCATTGCGAGCATCAGTGCATCCTGTGCCCAGCCTTCTAGATCGAGATGTTCATCTTTCACGTACGGACTGTTCAGTTCCTCGTCCTCATCAGGTTGGTCAACTTCCCGTGCTACGACCTCAACCGGTGCTGACGCATTATTCAAGCAGCGTGAACACGGCCCCGATACATCTGCCACATAGATCAACTTGAACGCCCATCCGTGCACCGTGCGTGAAACGGTGAGCTTCGAGGCGACGTGTTTCGACACAACCTTGCACCTTAACCCTCCCGACTGGAAAGGATCGATACGGATACCCAGATCAAGCGACCTGCTCTCGCCTGCGTCAAGCCCCAGTGCACCGAGGTCTAGATTGTCACACAGCCGGCCCATACAGGCTCAGCATACCGCTTTTTTTATATTAAGTAACTATCCGAAAACCCTGTGATATCCGAAACGAGCGGAGGTACTAAGCCTCGACTTCTTCCCGGTCCTTACCGGCAAGCCTCTCTCGACCTCTTTGGACGGCCGCAAGAAACTTCTCCAGGTTCACTTGCAGGGTGTTGAGAATTTCATCGGCATAGTCTTCTGCTCCGAGCCGGATCTCTCTCTCCCTGGCCCTGGCCTCTTCGATTATCTCCTCTGCCTGCCGCTCTGCCTGTTTCGTCACTTCCTCCTGTGAAACTAGGCTGGCCTGCTGGTCACGCGCCTCCTTGATTGTGCGTTCGGCCTCACGCTTGGCCTCCGCAAGCATCTCCTGTCGCTCCTTGACTATCCAGCGCGCCTGCTTTATCTCTTCCGGAATCGTTGCACGCATCTGATCGAGGAGATCAAATATCTCTTCCCTGTCAACGCGCACCTGGTCGGTTAGGGGTACTGGCTTCGCGTTGTGAACCAGGTCGTCAAGCTTGTCTATTAGTACAAGAACGTCCATTTTTCTAAAATTCGCTATCGACCATAGCGCTCCTTTAAGCCCTCGGCTGCAAGTCTAGGCACAAGATCGGTGAAATCGCCTCCGAATGCGGCCATTTCCTTGACCCCACTTGAGCTTAAAAAGCTGAATTCAGGCGATGACATCAGGTACATACTCTCGATTCCAGGGTCCAGTTTTCTGTTAAGTTGATTCATCTCGAACTCGTATTCAAAGTCTGAAATAGCTCGCAACCCCTTCACCAGAACCGAAGCCTCGTGCTTCCGAGCAAACTCCACCAACAGAGTGTCAAAAACCTCAATGTGAATGTTTTCTAAATCTCCGGTCGCTTCCTCGATGAAATGCTTGCGCTCTTCAGCGCTGAACATGGTCTGCTGCTTCCGAACCGGTTGATCTACGACACCCACTATCACGCGCTCAAAGATCCGTGCAGCCCTTCTAATGGTGTCAAGATGTCCGTAGGTGACCGGATCGTACGATCCGGGGCAAATCGCTACCTTGTTATTTGAGCCACTCATTTCCTGTCCATTCGATATACGCTCACAAGGGTATCGCCATATCTGCGTGTTGTTTTCTCTGGCAACTCCAAAGACAATGGTTTTTTGAATGAGCTCTCCACGACTATCTGTGCACCTTTCTCCAAGATAGGTGGCACCAGCCGATCGAGCTGATCCACCAACAGGTCGGCCAGTCTATACGGAGGATCGATAAAGACCAAATCCCAACGGTCTCCTTTTTTTGCGGCATGCACCAGGAAACGTTCACAACGTTGCCTGAATACGTCCCCTTTTTCACTGAGGCCGAGCTGGTCGAGGTTCGTCTCTATAGGTAGTCCGGCCGCAGAATCGACAAACGTGGCTTCGGTCGCTCCACGTGAAAGCGCTTCGATGCCGAGTGCCCCGGAGCCTGCATAAAGATCGAGAACGCGCAAATCACAGATGTTGCCTAAAAGTGCGAATATCGATTCACGCACTCGATCGCTGGTCGGCCTAACAGCTTTGCTTTTTGGAGCACGTATCTTCCGACCCTTGAGCTCGCCCGCGATAATCCTTAGCGTCGCCATCGTTCTATGCAGCCAGCGCGACCGTCTCCTGTTCTTGCAACTGTTGACGCACAAGCTCCCTAAGCATGTAGTGCTCACTGAGCGATAGATCCTCGTCCTGATCCAGGATAATCTCTGCGACGTTCCTTGCTTTGGCAAGAATCTGCTGGTCACGAGGTAGACGTGCAAACCTGAGTTCCGGCATCCCGGACTGCCTGGTTCCCAGTATCTCACCTTCGCCTCTGAGCCTGAGATCGGTCTCTGCCAGCTCAAATCCATCCTGACTTGAGACGACTGCGTCCATACGTTTACGCGCAAGCTCAGATTGTGGATCGGCAAAGAGCAGGCAGAACGACTCGTGCCTGCCCCTCCCTATTCGACCCCTAAGTTGGTGGAGCTGGGATAGCCCGTAACGGTCTGCCTCTTCGATCACGATCACGGCCGCATTTGGAATGTCTATACCGACCTCGACCACGCTGGTGGCAACAAGCACGTCGGTATCTCCGGAGACAAAACGTGCCATGGTCGCTTCTTTCTTTTTTGAGCTCATCTGACCGTGCATCGCCTCCACCTGAAAGTCACTCAGCTCTCCCTGTGCCAAGCGCTTGTATTCGGCATCCACCGCTGTCGCAACGACCTGCTCCGATTCCTCTATCAGCGGACAGACTATGTAGCACTGTCTACCATGTCGCAGCTGCTTGCGAATAAATTCGTAGGCGCCCGTACGTTTGCTTTCGGGAACTAACCAGGTCTTTACTGTGCTGCGCCCCTTCGGTAATTCACGCAGCGTTATCGAATCGAGGTCGCCATATACGGTAAGGGCGAGCGTTCGCGGTATCGGCGTCGCTGTCATGTGAAGAAGGTGCGGTACCAGCCCTTCTCTGCCTTTTACATCAAGTGCAGCACGCTGCTCCACGCCGAAACGGTGCTGTTCATCGACGACCGCGAGCCTCAGGTCTTTATATGCGACATCGCTTTCGATCAGCGAGTGCGTTCCTACGATCAGTTTTATCGATCCATCACGCAGTCCGGCATGGATCTCCCGACGCTTTTTATCAGGCGTGGAGCCGGTGAGTAGGCCGATCCTCAATAGCCCACCAGTAAGTCGTTCCACCGTCTGGAAATGCTGTCCAGCAAGTGTTTCAGTCGGTGCCATAAGAGCCGCCTGTCCCTCTGATTCGACAGCCCTAAGCATTGCGTACAGCGCGACAACGGTCTTCCCTGAGCCGACCTCGCCCATCAATATCTTCTGCATGGCCCTGTCGGAATCGAGTGAGCCCTCCAGGTCACCGATCGCGCGTTTCTGATCACCAGTGAGCTCAAACGGAAGCGACGACAGCCATCGCTCCACAGTCGTTCCGGGGCTGCCCAGTGCGCAGGCCTTCGAGCGGTTCTGTCTTGCCATACGTCTGGTTGCAACTGCAAGTTGCTGAATCAAGAGCTCCTCTACAACCAGTCTGTACCTTGCGGTCATGGTGTCTTCACTGGAGGTGGGAAAGTGCAGGCCCTTCAGTGCATCCCCACGCCTGGGCAGCTTGAGCTTGTAAAGTAGACGAGCCGGGATCGGATCGGCAACGTTGGCCACCCGATCCCGTATTTGCCAGATCATCTGCCTCAATTTTCGGGTGGTAAGTCCCTCTGTCGATGGGTACACGGGCACAAGACCCAGCGTATGGATGCCGTTTATCTCAGCCCCTTCCTTGCTTGACGGAAACTCGTGTGCACGGACTTTGAAAATCAGATTCCCTCGAGCCTTTTCAAGTTTGCCGCGAATCAGAATGTTTGCGCCCGGAATAAGCTGCTCCGCCAGGTAGGCTTGGTTGTACCAGACAGCCTTGACCGTTCCGGTCTCGTCACTGACCTCGCACTCCAGTATCTTCAAAGACCTTCGTCTGGTTGGGCGAACCCTGCAGCTCTTAACTTCGACTTTTACTGTCGCCTCTTCACCGATCGCAACATGTTCCAATTGACGTACGTTGCTGAAATCCTCATAGCGGAACGGTGGGTAGTTGAGAAGGTCCCCCACTGTGTGGATGCCCAGCTCTGCGGCTCGGTGACTCACAGCTGTCCCAACACCGTTTAGGACGCTTAGGGATTGCGAGAGCCAGCCATCTCGGTCTCTTGAGACAAGCTTCGTTTCTAGCATCATTCCCTTAGGCAACGCTTTTCCATCGGCTATAGACCGAGGCTTATAGAACGTCATGCTCATGCCTGACAACTTTCGCTCGTCTTGCGGACACTACTCTGCAGCTATAAGCCACCAAAAGTTCTGTTGACCTCCATCGAGTAGCTCTACCTCCGGGCCGTCCGGAATAAGGCCCTCTAGCGTCCCGTCATCCAATGGTGTGTCTTTCCCATTGATGATGGTTAGCAACTCAGTGCCTTCTGCAAGCTCTTCCAAGACCGACCTCAAAACATTGGGTGGGTCTCCCCAGAAAGCGATTCGTGCTCCTATAAATCCAACCGCTTCTCCAGCGCTGAAACGTCCTTTGTTGTCGTCTCTTGCTGCAGGCGCAACCGAACCCTCTTTTATTCCACGAAGGACACGGCGCATGCTCTCGGCATTGGCATCGGCTCGATCGTTCGGCTTGTATCCGAGCAATGCAGCAAGGCCTGCTTGTTGCGCACCCGTTACAACGATCTCAACAAGTTTTTCAGAAAGTTCGGCAGCTCGCTCGGCGGCCATCACTACGTTTGTGCTGTTTGGGAGAAGCACCACCTCATCGGCCACTATCGAGTGGATTGCGGCGAGCAGCTCCTCGGTGCTTGGGTTCAACGTAGGTCCGGCGCCAACAACAGTCGCACCCAACTCACCGTACAGCCGTTCCATCCCTTCACCGCTTGCAACGGCAACAACCCCGGTTACTACATCGGCTGCGACCTGCTCGGTTCGATATTCCATCAATCGAGCATCACGTTGCGCTATCTGCTCCTTCATATCTGCCACATCGACATGTGATACTTCGCCGAGGCCTCTGCACAGCTCTACAGTTTCTCCAGGCCTGTCTGTGTGAACATGAGCTCTCAGCGTGACCTGATCGCCGACCACCATCACCGAGTCACCCGCCCTCTCCATCTGCCCTATTACTACTTCGCGGTCCAGTCCGTGACCGGTGATGACGAAGTTGGTGCAGTATCGATATTTGCTCGATCCGTGATGTTCTGTCATGGGCCTTCCTAGTGCGACTGGCTCGCCGCCTTCCGGTACCGGTTTACCTATCAGCGCAGCTATTGCACCCTCCATCAGCACGGTCAGGGCATAGCCGCCCGAGTCCTTGACACCGGCTTCCCGGAGCTCAGGTAGAAGCTGAGGTCCGCGCTCCACCGATTCTTTACCGGCCTCTAGCACCCTCTCAAGCACTTGAGCTAAGAGCGCATCCTGGTCTTCTGGTTCCGCGCCCTTTTGCAACCTGGGGCTCGACAGCTTGGTTAGTTCCTGCGTGGCCTTGTGCGACATCTCTCGCATAACCGTGAGCATGGTTCCCTCCACAGGATCCCGTACTGACTCGTAGGCTGCCACGGTCGATCTCGAGAACGCAGCAGCCAGTAAAATTGGATCGACCAGCTCCCCGGATCTGCTGACCAGCTCATCTGCCGCGCCCCTAAGTATCTGAGACAGAATTACTCCACTGTTTCCCCGCGCGCCCAGTAGTGCCGCTTTGGCAACCGCTGCAACTATCTCGTCTCTTCCTATCTCGTCAATTGACTGGCCATCCAGACTCTCCAGCTCGTCAGCGACTGCCTTAATGGTGTGCATCATGTTGTCACCGGTATCGCCATCTGCAACCGGAAAGACGTTCATGTCGTTAATCTCTCGTCGGTGCCGTTGAAGATTCGCACCCGCGGATGCGATGACCTGTCTAAAGCGAACTATCGAACGGTCTGTCATAAGGTGCCAGGCTAGAAGAGAACGGCCACTTTTACCAGTGAGACCGGTCAGATAGATGCTCTCAGTGCTAGGAAGCCTTGAGTACCTTGCCTGCCTTTAGACAACGAGTGCACACATATACGCGCCGAACGGTCCCTTGTTCGTTGATGCGAACCTTCTGAAGGTTAGGATTGAACCGCCTCCTGGTGGCGATCATCGAATGGCTCCGGTTGTTGCCGAACCCTGGTCCCTTACTGCATGTGTGACACACCTTCGCCATATATATCTTCAGGATTCTAGCTTGAGAAGCAGCTCTGCCATCATTAGTACCGTTCTGGCAGAGTTATAGCCCTGGTCGCGCTTGTCGCCCCCGCATCGCTCAAATGCCTGTTTTTTACTCTCGCATGTCAAAACACCAAACGCGCACGGAACACCCGTCTTGAGAGATACGTCTTGTATTCCACGAGCCGCTTCGCTGCAAACATACTCGTAGTGATCGGTATCGCCCTTGATCACAGCGCCCAGGCAGACAATCCCGTCATATCTGCCGCTCTCGGCCAACTTCAATGCTGCCAGCGGAAGCTCAAACGCACCAGGGACCTCAAACCTCACAACGTCTTCATCGGCGACGCCGGCTGCCGTCATTGCCCTTCTCGCACCTGACTCCAGTCGTTCAGCCAGATCTGGATAGAAAGTCGCTACAACGATCGCAAAGCGCATCGGCTACTCGCCGTCCTTCTCCTGGTCGGATTTCGTCTCCTTGCGGATCATCTCCTCATCGAATGGAAGTCCCTGGTGGTGCAGGATGTGTCCCAATTTCTCCTTCTTTGCCCGCAGATAGTCTCGATTGTGGCTGTGCGGCTGCTGTTCAATCGGTAGCTGACTGGTCACTGTCAATCCGTATCCAGAAAGGCCAACTATCTTCTTGGGATTGTTCGTCAAAAGCTTGATAGTTGACAGTCCCAAGTCTACAAGGATCTGTGCGCCTATTCCGTAGTCACGTAGATCGGCCGGAAGGCCTAGCTCGAGGTTTGCATCTACGGTGTCCAGACCGCCATCCTGCAATTTGTAGGCCTTTATCTTGTTTAATAGGCCGATCCCTCGCCCCTCCTGGGAAAGGTACACGAGCACACCCTTTCCTTCGTCGTTGATCTTGGAAAGCGCGTCGGCGAGCTGCTCGCCGCAGTCACACCTAAGAGAGCCGAACACATCTCCCGTTAAACACTCTGAATGAACTCGCACTATCACGTCATCTACACCATCAACGTCGCCTTTGACTAGCGCAACGTGATGCTTCTTGTCCACTAGCGAACGGTAACCGACCACTCTAAAGTCACCGCTCTCGGTCGGCAACCAAGCATCTGCGACCCTCTCAACCAACTTATCCTTTTGCCGCCGATACTGGATCAGATCGCTTATCGTGATCATCTTCAGCCCATGTTCAGCGCAGTACGGGATCAGGTCATCGACGCGCGCCATCGTACCGTCGTCTTTCATGATCTCGCATATGACGCCAGAAGGAACGAGCCCGGCGAGTCTGGCTAGATCAACTGCCGCCTCGGTCTGTCCAGTTCGCTCCAACACGCCTCCAGATTTTGCCTTCAATGGAAATACGTGGCCGGGCTGGACAAGATCCTCGGGCGTCGATTCAGAGTCGATAGCCACCTTTATAGTGTGTGCTCGGTCGTGCGCTGAAATACCGGTGGTCACGCCCTCACGTGCTTCGATCGACACTGTGAACGCCGTCTCGAACTTTGACTCGTTTTTTGCGGCCATGAGCTCCAACCCGAGTTCTTCACAACGTTGCTCCTCCATGGCAAGGCAGATCAAACCACGACCCTCTTTTGCCATGAAGTTGATCGCTTCCGGCGTGACGAACTGCGATGCGATAGTGAGATCGCCCTCGTTCTCCCTTTCTTCCGCATCACAGACAACGATCATCTTTCCCTGGCGAAAATCTTCGATTGCGTCTTCGATGTCCGCAAAAGCTCTCTCACGCGAACTATCTGTTTTTCTCTTCGATCTCAACGGTATCGGCCTCTCTATTGCCTCTTGTTTAAAAACTCCGCCACGTACTTGGCAAGCATGTCTACCTCTAGGTTGACCTTTTCCTGCGGCCTTAGGAGACCGAGGTTTGTTCGCGTAAGCGTCTCTGGGATCAGGCTCACTTCAAAGCTCTTATCGTCCAAGCCTGAGATGGTCAAGCTGACCCCGTTAACTGCGATGGAGCCTTTGCTGGCCAGATAACGCATGATCTCGTGACCAGCAGATATCCGTAGCCTGCTTGCAA
This sequence comes from uncultured Thermoleophilia bacterium, assembly GCA_963710065.1. Classification (GTDB taxonomy): domain Bacteria; phylum Actinomycetota; class Thermoleophilia; order Solirubrobacterales; family CAVPYU01; genus CAVPYU01. The sequence goes on from CAVPYU010000005.1 coordinate 434,715, forward strand.
AGCCGTCTTGCTCAACCGACGCCACTTCCCCTACCCCATCTACATGTCCCTGGACGAAATGACCGCCCAGTCTGCCAGACACCTTAAGGGGCAGCTCCAGATTCACCCCATCTCCCTGGCGAATCTCTCCGATGCTGCTTGTAGCGAGCGTCTGGTTCATAGCCTCAACCGAAAAACGACTATCGTTAACGGTGACGGCGGTTAGGCAGACACCGTCGACCGCAACCGAGTCGCCTACGCCAAGTTGCGACACCGTCTCCGGAGCCTCAACTGAGATCTTTGCCCCGTCGTCGCTTTTCTCATACGACTGGACGACTCCTAGCTCCGTTATCAGGCCGGTAAACACTGTCTCTACCACTCCTTGATCCGAGCTCGAATCAGCACGTCTGCGCCGATCTTTTCCGTCTCCATCGAGAGTGCCCTCTTACCGCCTGCCAGCGTCTGTGAACCCTCTCCCTCGACCATAACTCTCGCTTGTCGCCCGCCGACAGCGAACGGCGCCACGAAAATACGCATCTCATCCACCTCTTGAGAGTCCAGGAATGCACCTGCAAGATGAGGTCCACCCTCGAGCAACACGCTTTGGATCCCTTCAGCTCCAAGCTCCTGCATAGCGGAACGAACTCGCGCGGCTTCGTTCTGTCCCGATGCGACAACGACTTGGATCCCGGCTTCCTCCAACCGTTCCAGGCTGGCCCGCGACGCACTACGTGATGCGACCACCGTCACCGATGACTCACTGACCGTCGTCACCAATTTGCTTTCTAGGGGTAGCCGCGCCTCGGAGTCAAAGACGACTCGAGCCGGTTGTCGAATGTCTTCGCCGTCGACCCGTGCAGTGAGTAGCGGATCGTCACTTATTACGGTGCCAATACCTACGCAAACAGCGTCTGCTTCTGCTCGCCACCTCTGAACCAATGTGCGGCTTTCTTCTCCCGAGATCCAGTGGGAATCGCCCGTCTGTGTCGCGACCTTGCCGTCGAGTGTCACGGCACTTTTGAATAGAACGTACGGTCGTCCGCATCGAGAGTGCTTGCGAAACGGTTGGTTTATCAGGCGCGCTCTGGTAGCGATGTCGCCTTCTGCCCAATCGACCTCGATACCCTCATCCCGCAGAATTCCGGGACCTCTTCCCGATGCCTTATCGGTCGGGTCGTCCGACGCGATAACCACCCTTCTAATTCCCGCCTCGATTATCGCTTCCGTGCACGCCGGAGTCTCACCCTCGTGACAACAAGGTTCGAGGGTCACATACATGGTGGCGCCCACCGGATCCACTTCACACGAAGAGATCGCATTCACCTCAGCATGAAACAACCCATGCTGTTCGTGCCAGCCACTGCCTATCTCTTCGCCATCCTTGACGATCACCGCACCGACGACCGGGTTTGGCGATACTCGGCCTCGACCTCGCTCGGCAAGCTCGATCGCCTTCTCCAAATATCTGCGTTCTTCTGTCTTTTCTCTGGATATCTCTGGAGACAAAAAAGCCCCGTTCTTTCCGTTCGGGGCGTAGCTTCAGCAGCGTGCATATAAAAGCACGACCTGCTTCTGCCACCTTCTCCCATCCGGACTGACCTTAACCACCACTATTAATCGTGCTGGCTCAAGAACACCGTCGGCTCAGGATTTTCACCTGATCCACCCCGCCTTCGCGAGGTTCGCGGGCTTAAATTCACCGCCGGTGGGGATTCTCACCCCGCCCCGAAGCTGGCCTATATGTTGAATATAAGGATATCAGTGCTTGTTGATGACGTTTCCCCCGCACTCGTTGCCGGGAATTCTGTAGATGATTATGTCTGGACCCGGGCGTTCGAAAATAGAAAGCCGTACTACATGACGTACGACATAGTGCTATCATAAATGTATGTCTAAGCAAGAAAGGCGTGTCCCTACAACAAAGGCTCGTGAGGAGTTACCCACTACGGTCAACATCTTCAGCGAGCTGAAGGAGCCGGCCGAATCGATTGCCGAACGTGCCGTGCACGTTGGACGTTATAATAAAAGCAGCGCGGTGATCATTCCAGAGATCGATTACCAAGCGGCATTGGAACGCGAAGACGAGCTTGAGAACATCGGTATCGCGCTGCTACTTGCCGAGCGTGAAGCAGCTGGCAACCTGAAGGGCGGCAAGCCTATCGAGGATCTTGCTAAAGAGATGGGCTTCAAGGATCTCCTTGCCTGATCGGTATCGCGTTGTCGTTACACCGGGTGCCGAGACCGACATAATCGACCTGCCGACCACAAGCCTTAAGCAAGAGGCATTGCGACTGATACTCAGCCTGCGCGACGATCCGTACCTCGGTGAAGAGCTGCGTGCACGTCCCAATATACAGGTGCTTTTCGACTGCAGAAAGATCAGATTCGATGATCCAAGCAGGCCTTCTCGTGTCAAGAAGCTTGGACCTCGCTACCGCATTGTGTACCGCAATGAGCCAGAGGGTGCTCCCCAGCAGATCTCCATTCTTGCGGTTGCACGCAGGGAAGATTTAGACGCTTATCGCCGTGCTGCGTCCAGGCTTTCCAAACACATGAGGAGCGACCGCTAAGGCTTCCTCCCCCCGCACTCGTTACCAGGAATTCTGTAGATGATTATGTCTGGACCCGGGCGTTCGTATGAGAGCGGGTAGTAGTTGAAACTGAAGTCGAAGCTGAAAGGAACCTTCGTTTTGCCTGGACGATCCGGACCATCGTCATTTTTGTATGGGCTCACACGGTAGACAACCTTCCCTTGATGCTCCAGAAGTCTGTAATACTCGATCGCCTTCGGCACCTCATCCGGATCTGCGAACGCCCGGCCATATTGTGTCGAGCCGACCATAACCCAGCAGTAGCGTTTGCCACGGTAGTCCTTCAGCAGCGCAGGTCTCAATACTCGCTCGAAATCCTCAACGTACACGACCCTGGTCTTAGTCCCCGGCAACTTGCGCCCCTTGTTGTCAACCCGGCTTTTGCCCGTTGGGTACTTGATCCAGCGGTTCCCCGACGGTGTTACCGGTTGCGGTTTACCGGGGTCGTGAATATATGGGTGCGGAACGATTGGCTCAATAACGACCTTGCTGCCTGCCGGTACGTTTTTAACAAGCCAATCACGGGCAAGGTTCCTTGTATCTGCGCGAGAGAGCGCTCGATCGACATTTACGGAGTGAACCACTGCCTGCAATACCAGCGCAACCGTTATAGCGACAAACACCGTTCCCCCCGCCCAACGGATTCTCGCTGGGAAGCTGATTCGATCGATCGCAGATACTGCCGCATATGAAGCCAGCAGAATGACCGCTGGAAGTATTGGAATCAGCCAACGACCGAAGAACCTCCCCTGAGTGCCCATGTAGAGGATGAAGGCCAGCGGGAACACAACCAGGAAGATTCCACGCCAGCGGTCTCTTATGAATAGAAGTACCGCACCAAATCCTGCCGCGATCGCCGGAATCCAGCCGATGCCCCAAGTAAGAGACCATAGGTAGTAACGAATTCCACTGCTTTCGGTCTGACCCAGCTTGCCGAGATCACCGGCGGCTGTCTGTTGCTTTAGAAGCGCTTGACGAAACTCCGCCCCTGACAGCACGCTGTAGGGGTTTACAACTATGAACACGACCAGAGAGATGACTCCTGTGATGCCCAGCAAGATCAGAGCGTTCCAGCGCCGACCGTGCATGAACTGGTAGGCAGCCGCAGCTAAAAGTGGTACGAGGACGATCGCCGCCGTGTATTTGGTCGCAGCTGCAAGTCCCAGGCCCAGACCGGCAAGCACCCAGTCGCTGCGGCGATCACGCGTCAGGATCCCGGCAGAGCCGTAGAGCGAGACCAAGATCGGCACCAGTGTCGGTACGTCGTTCAAGGCAAGATGTGAGTAGTAGACAGGTAGGAAGGCAAAAGCCATCAAAGCTGCTGCGACGATTCCGACTCTGCGATCGAAGAGCCTCACACCCACCGCAGCGACAAGCCCGATCGCAACGGTTCCAAGGACGGCACTGGTCGCTCTTGCAACTATGAACACCGTCTCCTGGTCTACCGCATACGCGCTTTGTACGGCGTCTGCCCCACCGAAGTAGAAAAGAAACACGGCGTAAAGCAGATAGGTGAACGCCGGAGGATTGATGAAGTAGTGGGGATTGAAGTCACCCGAGAAAAACGCGACCGCCTTGGGGACAAAGTGCGCTCCCTCATCGAGGTTGTAGAGATAGGGCAGGCCGTGCTTTATTCCCCAGAGCCTGATCAGAAGACCTATCGCCAGCAGCAAGCTCAGGGCTATCGCGAACGTTCTTGACGATAGATCCGCTCTGGGGGTCACATCTCGTTCCATACCTACTCTCCCAAAGGTTGGCAATGCGAATATGCAACCGTGTACTTAGCTCGGCTCGACGCGATCGGCCGGTAACCCGGCTGGGGTACAGATGTTGCTATCGGGTTGGTGCCGACTGAATCACCGTAGCGACCTGCGGCCTTTCTACCAAACACAAACACCGCTACACCGTACTTCGACGTTCGGTCAGCTCTCGGCAGTATTTTGTTCGGTGGTACATCGAGTATAAAGCTTGCATCGGGAACGAATTTGTGTGTCGGAACGCTCAGAGGTCCACAGCGCTCAATAGCCCTTTTCACGACAGGATCGGCAAGTGTCTCTTTAAAACTTCGGTGGATATCCCCTTGAAATGCAATTTCGTCCTCAAACTTCGTCAAGTCGGGTCTGTGCCCAACTGTGTAGATGCCTCCTATAAGTACCGCGACCGCTGATATCCCTGCCCACGTCTTCCAATAACGTAAACGTGGCTCAGTCAAAAATCCGGCAAGCGCCAGTGCTGCCAACAGACAGAGCGCAATTGAAGGCGCCATCAGATACCTGGGTATCGCCGAAAGACCGACTGCGCCGGTCGCGACGAACGTAAAAGTGCCAACCAGCAAAAGTGCACCCGGGACGATCATCTTCTTCCTGAACCAGATAAACCCGATCACAAACCCGATCCCGCCCAGCAATACAACTGGAGGCTTTACGGTGTTGTTGAAAAAACTTGGGATCATCCCCGGAACCTCACTCCAGGGACGTTGCCGCTCCAGCTCGCCTGCCAGCTCCCGTGTCGAGTTCAAAGAAAAGAGCGGGTCTCCAGTCGCTGCCCAGTCCATTCCGAACCAGATCACCGGTGCGAGCGCTGTCAATGCCGCATAACCGAAGCGCTGCCGCCAACTTGCCGACCAGCTTATGTATAAAAAATAGAGCCCGGCAAGAACCCACGCCTCAGGCCGCAAGAGACCTGCGGCGGCGAGAACCAATAGAACACTCGTACCACGTTTCGGCCTGGCAACCTCGAGGGCGGCGGCGGCAAAAACAAGAGCCAGATAAGGGATGTCCACATACCCGCGAATCGCAAGGAAAGGAAAGTCGAACCTGGTGAGCACGAACAGCGCTGCGAGTGCCCCAACCAGTGGCGAGAACAGAACCTGCCCGATACGAAACACGCCGGCAGCTAGCGCCACCAGCGAAAGCAATGTCGCCAACACCATGAGACGATCTGCGGAGCTTCCGAAAAGTGAAAGAAAGCCTCCGAAAAACACGGCCAGAGGGTGCTCGGTCGGCGCTCGATACGCCTCAAACGTCGGCGCGTGGCCCGAAAACAGCTCACTGCCCCAGACCAGCGAATAGTAAGAGTCGTAGTTCGGATAGGTGGGACGGGCAAAAAAACCGATGATCGCAACGACAATCAACAGGATCAGCACAACCATCCAGATTCGGCCATCTGAAAGGTCTACATTCGTGAATATCGAGCTCAACTTCCGTGAACGCGTGCTCGCGGAAGGTGCTGATGCGGTTTCCATCGCGGTTGAGGCTAGCTAACCTCCGCATCTCGCCAGGTTAATCGCAAGATGAAATTAATAATTCAGATTCCCTGCCTCAACGAAGAAGAGGCCTTGCCGCAAACACTTGCGGACCTACCGCGTGAACGCGATATCGAGGGCATCGACAAGGTCGAATGGCTGATCATCGACGATGGCTCGACCGATAGGACCATCGATGTCGCACGAGAGTGTGGAGTCGAGCACATAGTCAAGCTGACGAACAACAAGGGTCTTGCATCGGCCTTCCAGGCTGGACTCGATGCTGCCTTGAAGCTCCACGCAGACGTGATAGTCAACACGGACGCAGACAACCAGTACTGTGCCGACGATATCCCAAAACTGATCGCACCCATCTTGAGTGGCGACGCCGACATGGTTGTCGGAGACCGCGAAGTGATGACGATCGAACACTTCTCTCCATTAAAGAAGTCGTTGCAGCGTCTTGGCAGTTGGGTCGTGAGGAGAGCATCTGGCACGACGGTTCCCGACACAACGTCTGGCTTTAGGGCATACAACCGCGAGGCAGCCCTGCAGATGAGCATTGTCTCAAACTTCACCTACACGTTGGAGTCGATAATCCAGGCGGGGAAGATGCTGGTCGCGGTCGATCACACGCCGATACGCACAAATCCTCAGACCAGGGAGTCGCGACTTTTCAAGTCGATGTGGTCGTACGTCAGAAACAACGCGCTTTCCATCTTTCGTATTTACTCAAGATACGAACCCCTCAGAGTCTTTGCTGGACTGGCAGTCGTCCCGTTTCTTCTTTCGATGTTCCTTTTCATACGCTTTCTAGTCTTCTACGCGCAAGGTTCTGGTGACGGCCACCAGCAGTCCCTTTTACTTGGGGCCGTACTGTTTATTACAGCGATGGTGCTGGTTGCCCTCGGAATACTCGGCGACTTACTTGCCGCGAACAGAACGATGATTCAGAGAACACTCGAGCGCGTAAGAAGAATCGAGCTACAGACCGGGGTCGGGCCATCTCACTACGAGTCCGGCGCCCAGAGTAACCCAGGTAATGAAGATGGAGAGGGACCCGGAATCTCGACAGACGCGGGAGCGGGGAAACGTGAAAACAAGGTACCACTGGGGACAGGTGATGGATAGTGACTTCTGAAAATTCTCGTACCGCGACAGATGAAATGGCTAAACAGGGAGCCGTGCCTACCGGCAACTACACGGACAAATACGGCTCAAAAAATCCTATTCAGAGGCGTCTTGTGGATAGCTTCATGGCTGTGACCGACGAGGTCCTGGACGGAATCTCTCCTACGTCGCTTCTGGACGTTGGCTGCGGCGAGGGTGTACTTACGCGTAGATGGGCCGAGGGTCAGATGGGTGGTGGCCGAATCGTGGGGATCGACCTTGAAGACTCAAAACTCGAACGAGAATGGAAAGCGAATCCAGGGCCAGACAACCTCGAGTTCAAGGTGGGCATTGCTGAGCGACTGCCCTTCGCTGACAACGAGTTCGATACGGTGACCGCGTTGGAGGTATTGGAACACGTACCGGAGCCGAGACACATGCTCGATGAGATGTCTCGTGTCTCGAACCGAAAGATACTTGTGAGCGTTCCACGTGAGCCGATCTGGCGCATTCTCAATATGGCTCGAGGCGCATATATAAAAGACCTTGGAAACACTCCTGGCCATCTAAACCACTGGTCAAAGAGAGGTTTTGTACAGATGCTTGAGAGGTACGGCAGGATTGATCAGGTTCTCACCCCGTTCCCTTGGACGATGGTGCTGCTTCGACTTGACAATTAATCCTTGAACGGTGGGAGCTGGTGACTGAAAAGGAGTCACAAAAGAGCCGGGCAACCCGTGAATATGGGAAGGGCGCCGCTCTACTATCAGTAGGCATCGGGGTTACCGGCCTTGTCACATATGGATTCTTTGCGCTTGCCTCGCACTCGTTGCCAAAGGATGAATACGGAGGGATTACGCTTCTCTGGTCTGCGGTTTTCATAACCGTTTCGGTCCTCTACCGGCCTGTGGAGCAGCTCCTTTCGCGCACGATTGCCGAGCGTCAAGCGTTAGGCGAGATCGGCTGGGCGCCACTGAGGGTTGCTGCGACTATTCAGCTGGGCTTAGGCGCCTTGTTCCTGGCGCTCGCTCTTGTCTTTAGAGACCCGCTGCAAAACGACCTCTTCTCCGGCAGCGAAACTCTTTATTGGGTATTGGTGTTCGCTGTGCTTTCCTACGCGGTGAGCTACTTCACCCGTGGCTATCTGGCCGGTCAGCGCCGCTTCGCACTGTACAGCGCACTGGTGTTGTTGGAATCCTGTTCACGAATCTTGTTCGCGCTTTCCGTTGCCGTCGGCATCTTCAGTGGAGCATCTGTCGTAGCTCTTGGTATCGCTGCCGCGCCATTGATCAGCCTACTTGTTGTGCCATGGATTCTTGGCCGCAAAGCTCGCGGTGTGGTCGAGACAAAGGCTGCCGCGGACAACAAAGGCGATGACTCGGGCCCAGGGGAATTCACATTCGGCCACGGCTCAGGATTTGCAGTCGCTGTACTGGTGATCATGTTCAGCGAGCAGACCTTCCTCAATGCGGGACCCCTGATCGTAAAGGCAACAGAAGAAGGGGCAAATGGTGACGCCCTGGCCGGTTTTGTCTTCAACATCCTGCTGGTTGCGCGCGCACCGTTGCAGCTGTTTCAGGCGATCGCCACCAGCCTTCTGCCCCACCTCACAAATGTGCGGATAACCGAAGGCAAAGACACGTTCAGGCGAAGTGTCAGGATCACGATATTCGCGATCGCCGGCTTTGCCATCATCGTCATCGCCACCATGCTTATCGCAGGCCCCGATCTGATGCGCGCTTTTTTCGGCTCGAACTTCACTTATGACCGGGTCGGCCTCGCTCTGGTCGCGACCGGAATGGGCTTCTACCTCTCCGCTGCAACTCTCAACCAGGCTGCACTCGCTCAGGGTCAGGCCCGCAGAGCGGCTGTCTGCTGGATCGGCTCAGCCATGGCGTTCGTTGCCTGGCTTGCTCTAGTAGATATCTCCGATGTGGGCCGAAGGGTCGAGTTCGGCTTCCTGCTTGCAGCCGTGTTGCTTACCGCTCTCCTCTACCTGATATATCGCCGGCCTCATGGCCACTCAGAGGACATACCGCGTCCGGGGTCCCCGGAAGAGGTGGAGGCAAAACTGGCAGCGGCCGATGAGGGGACTTAAGACTAAGTGCTGATTGCGTCAACGATCGTACGATACGCAACTGCCGGATCCTGCGCTTTAAAAACAGCCGAGCCTGCGACAAATATCTCAGCTCCCGCCTCGACGCACGCCGGAGCGGTGTCGGTATCGATCCCACCATCGACCTCTATAGATACCCCGTCAGGAAGAAGTCTGCGCATACGCCCGATCTTGTCAACCGACGATTCGATAAATGACTGTCCACCCCAACCGGGATTCACGCTCATGCAAAGCGCCATATCGATCACACTTGAGAGCTCTTCCAGGTGCTCAATCGACGTTTCGGGTTTCAGCGCGAGACCAGAAGTACAGCCCTGCTCACGGATCTGCATCAATACGTCATGCACGTTTGATGTGGCCTCGTCATGGATCGTTATATTGTCCGCACCGGCGCTCGCAAAGGCCTCGATCTGCCGCTCGGGCTGTTCGATCATAAGGTGAACGTCCAAGAAACCACCGACCTCATGGACCTCTCCTGCTATCGCCTCGACCACAAGAGGGCCGATAGTAATCGGCGGTACGAAGTGCCCGTCCATCACATCGACATGTATCACTTTCGCCCCTGCGTCGAGAACCGTCTTCACCTGGTCTCCAAGCGTTGAGAAATCGGCAGACAGTATCGACGGCGCTACATGACGCCCTGGTGGTAGGGTTTTTCCACTCATGCGGAACCTAGATGGATCATCGTTTTTGCTTTTGTATCACAAATATCAGATGAGCTGCAGCATGCTCTCGCCGCACTCACCGCAGAACAGGTTTGCGGTCGTAGTCATCCGGACCAGGGTCGAGTGCGATCCACATTGCGGGCAGTTCGATAAAAGCTCGTACCTTCTAAAGCAGTTCACGCATCTGTAACGGCCGGCAAGTTGAGTTGGGCGTAGCCAAGGCTCACCACAGCCGGGGCATTTTGGACGAAGCGGCATCGCTTCTTTTTCCGCGTTGCTGAGATCCACTTGCTCCCCCGCCTGTTTCATTTCTATCTGCCCAGTTTAACCCCTCAGTCGGAACCAAGTTTCGCAGGCGCCGGATTACCGAGCAAATAGTCGGTAACCTGTGTCGGTTTTTTTCCTGGTGCCTGAATCTCAAGCAACTCGATCGATCGGGTTCCACAACCGACGATGATGCGTTTTTCTTCGTCTGCTACCTCGCCCACTCGCAAGGGCCGGTCGGATTCTTTTGCCTTCAGCACCTTGATCCGGTCACCGTGCTCATCGAGTGTGTAGGCACCGATATGTGGGCTCAACGCTCTAACTTGGTTGATCAGATCGATCGCACTTCTTCCTAGATCAAGTTCCCTATCCCCTGCCTCGATCTTCTCGGCGTAAGTCGCCAGATTATCGTCTTGCTCAACGAGCTCAAGCCGACCGGCTTCGCTTAAGTCCAATGCTTCGATTAACAAATCGCTCCCTAGGCGTTCCAATCCAGCCGAGACCTCACGGCAATCTGCTTCCTGACCCAAATCGAACGACCCTTGCAGGGCTACTGGTCCCGAGTCGAGACCGGCGGTCACTTTCATGATCGTCACCCCGGTTTTCTCATCCCCGGCCATGATCGCACGCTCTATCGGCGCAGCGCCTCGCCAACGGGGTAGAAGCGAAGGATGCACGTTGAGCATCAAGTAATCGCTCAATAGCGGTTCCTTGATAAGCCCCCCGTAGGCACAGACACACACAACGTCGGGGTTAACTTGCCCGATCTCCGACCTACATTCCTCTGAGTTGACTGTCTTTGGTTGTAAAAGCGGGATCTCTAACTTCTTCGCGGCCACAGCGACGGGAGGCGATGCAACTTTTCTGCCTCGGCCTCTTGGCCTGTCTGGCATCGTAACTACAAGCTCCGGCCTGTGGCTGGATCCGGCCAGTGACTCAAGCATGGAAACCGCAAACTGAGATGTGCCTAGGTAGACGATACGCATGGCTAATCAGCTACCTCTTCCGATTGGGGTCAGATTGGGGTCAGGTCTTGCGTTTTGATTGGGGTCACGTCTTGCGTTTTGCATAGTTTGGGATCCAGTTTGATTGGGGTCAGGTCTTGCGTTTTGCATAGTTTGTGCAAAATGCAAGACCTGACCCCTCCCTCTGCAAAATGCAAGACGTGACCCCTCCCTAAAACCCCTTTTATATTTGCCAAAACCGGTGTATATTGAAGACATGAGGTCCCGCTCAAGCAAAGGACTGCTTGTCACTATGGTTGCTATCGCTGCCATGTTCGCAATGTTTGTTGCAATCTGTGCACAGCCTATCGAAGCCGGCGCCAAGAAAAAGAAGAAGACTGCGTACAAGACCCTGCGTCACAAGAAAACCAAATTCAAAGTAAAGGCTCCAAAAGGCTTCAAGCTCAAGTACAGAAGGGGCGTATACGTAGTAAGTAAGGGTAGGGCTCGCGTTGCATACACGTTGTTAAAGACGAACGCAACGCCCGCAAAGGCCGGTAACGCTCTGGTGGAACAGACCGGGGCAACGGTGTTGAAGAAGAAGGAGAGCGCCAAGCGCTTTTCAGCGACGATATCTCGCAAGAGCCAGAAGGACTATGTTGTAGTCAAGAAGCGTGGCTCGAACCTGGTAACGGCCACCTACGGGATCAAGAAAAAGAAGTCGAAGAAGAAGAAGAAGTCAGCGGCGGCGGCAGTCAGTATCGCGGCGATCCCGATTCGAACGCTTCGCGGAATCGCGAATCGTGCGCGCGGAGGCCGTGCGAGAGAGCTTCCGGTAGGCAAGGTCCAAGTTCCCGTTGCACCGATCGCGCTCAAGGCCTACACGGCGCCTGACGGAAAGGCAACGGGACAGGTCCCGGCCGAGGCAGGATGGTGGTTCAGTGGCGCCAACGGCGCCATTGAGGGCTACCACAGCACCCGTGGTGAGTTCATCTTCGGGCTGCCGGCGCTTATATCGGTGCCCGGTAGCGGTCTTTGCCAGGCGTATCCAAATACACCGTGTGTGGAAAGCGATTACAAAAACCCGGACGATGCCTTGAGAGAGGTCTACCCCAAGTTCAGAACGTTTGCACCGAATGGGACCGACACCAATATCGAGATACGGGAGACTCACCCCAGAACTCTGCCCGGTTTCAGTTCGGCGCTCTATATAGCCACCTTCGACCACGACGGGGCCCCTTGGATTGGAGCTTTCCTGGTCGGGACGACTCCTAATGCGTATCTTGGAACGTGGCTGATGTACCTGTCGATGGTTGCGGTTCCAGTATCCGACGACTCCAGCGTCGCCCAGGCTCTGGTTCAGGGATGGGCAGCATGGGATCCAAGTGCTGCAATCGAGGAACGGTTGCGCAATACGACCACCACGATCAAAGCAACTACAGAGATAATTCAATCGGTCAATGAGTTCCGCCAGAGAGTTTTCGACAAGACAAACGAGAACTGGGACCGCTATATCCGCGGCAAGGACCCGATACTTACGCCGGTCAGTTACTAGGCGCCGGTTCGTCTTCGGTCTGTTTTGATGAATTCGGAAGTGGCATCTCTGTGCCCTCTCTCAGATGGTGGAGTGCCACCTTCCTGAGTTCATCGCTCGTCCTGTCAACCAGCAGAACGCCGTTGAGATGATCTATCTCGTGCTGTATCACTCTCGCCTCGAGGCCCGAGACTTCAAATTCAAGATTCTCGCCCTCTAGATCCTTCGCTTGCACACGGATGCTCTCTGACCGCTCAATCGCAACCAATATACCCGGAAGCGATAGACATCCCTCGTCTGCGGTCTCTTTCTCTTCGGACACCCACTCCAGAGTAGGGTTGACCAGAGCTGTCTCTTCCTGCTCCTCCAACTTGCGATAGACGATCAACCGGTGCATTATTCCCAGCTGTGTCGCTGCCAGTCCGACCCCGATCGAGTCATTCATTATCCGCATCATCTGGTTGGCTTCCGACTTTAGATGCTGGTCGAAACTGTCCACGTCGAGCGCCCTTGCTCTTAGGACCGGATCGCCGAATGTACGGACGTACCTCAGGGCGGCCTGCCTTCGGGCTTCCACCTCGGGGTCGCGCCTATCGACCTCTTTAGGCTCTACAACCTCTCCTGTTATAACGGCGCCTTTCGACATCTATCTATAAGTCTACTGCGGGTCGATGTCTACGGTGAGCGAAACCTTGCGTTTGCGGCGATCCTTTGAAAGCTCGGAGACGGCCTTGCTCACGACTTCTGCAACAACATTCCTACTGGCGCCTTTAACAAATACCTGCCATCGATACTGGCCCTTCAGGCGAAACAGCGGTGAGGGTCCCAGCACACGAAGTCGATCGTGCTGCAGCTTCTCCACCAAGCGCTGCGCTGTCTCCTGTGCAATTTCGTCAATTTCTGACCGGGCGACAACCCGTGCCAGTTCAACGAACGGTGGGTAGCCGATCTCTCTTCTTCTTTTGAGCTCGGCCTCGAGAAATCTCTCTGTTTGGTGATTCGCCGCATACCTTATGCACTCGGCGCCAGGCGCCATCGTTTGTACAAGCACGTGACCACCTGCCGGGCCTCTACCACTTCTTCCTGCAAGCTGCGATATCAGCGCAAAGGTTCGCTCTTCTGAGCGAAAGTCAGGAAACCTCAGCGACGCGTCAGCGTCCAGTACGACCGCCAGTGTCACATCGGGAAAGTCGTGCCCCTTGGCGACCATCTGTGTTCCGAGAAGTATGCCCGTCTCGGCACTGTCGAACTGCTGTAAAACCCTTCCAACGCTCTCCTTGGCGACAGTTGTGTCTGCATCCAGTCGAAATATCGGTAACGGGTCCAACACCGATTTAAGCTCTGACTCCAGCTTCGCCGTTCCTGCGCCAAACCGCGCAACGCTGGCTGAGTCGCAGCTGGGACATTTGGAACCCACCTGCTCGCTGTAGCCACAGTGGTGACAGATCAGACGATCGCCAGCCGATCTACGGTGCAGCGTCAGTGTCACGTCACAGTTGCGACACTGCCGCGCATCACCACAGCTTCTGCAGATAAGAAACGACGACCAGCCTCTCCTGTTTAAAAGTAGTATCGCCTTCTCTTTCCTTGCACGCACCTCTGACAGCGCACGGCGCGTTTTCGAGTGCAGCGTCGCATGACTGTCGCGCATGTCCAGCACCTCGACTGCGGGAAGGCTCTGCCCGTCGACTCTCTTCGGAAGCTTCAGCTTCGTCAGCCTGTTCCAACTCTCCGGACGTGGGGTCGCGCTACCCGAGACAAGAACGGCGCCCGATCGGCTTGCCCTCATCTCCGCAACTCGACGCGCATCGTAGCGAGGGTCGTTTTCTTGCTTGTAAGAGGCGTCGTGCTCTTCGTCGATTACGATCAGCCCCGGATTCGTCACCGGCGCAAAGATTGCGGATCGTGGACCTACACAGATCGTCGCCTCCCCTTTGAGCAACCGCAGCCACTCGTCGTACCGTTCACCTTGCCCGAGCTTCGAGTGAAGCACGGCCACGCAGTCGCCGAACCTCTCTTGAAAACGGAAAACCGTTTGAGGCGTGAGTGCTATCTCCGGAACCAGAACGATCACCGGCCGGCCTCTTGCAAGTGACTCCTCTGCAGCTCGCAGGTACACCTCGGTCTTGCCACTTCCAGTCACTCCGTGAAGAAGGAGAGCCGATCCAGAGCCGGCGTCGGCTCCGCCCCCATCCAACGACTCGGCAATTCTGTCCAGCGCCCGTTGCTGGTCCTCGGTTATCCGATCTATCTTTGTCGTTGCACCGACTTGTCGGTGCGATGGACGTCTCTCTACCCGCCTTCGATCAAGCTCAACCAGTCCCCTATTTTCCAATCTTCGCATCGAGCCGTGATCGGCATTCACCTTTGAACTTAAGCTCGCGACAGATACATCCTCACTCCTCAATGCCTCCAGTACCTGCCGCTGCCTACCGCTCAACTTGATTCCGTTTCCGTCGAGGGCCGATATCCCGTATTCGGTCAGATGTGCCACCAGCTGAAATCGTTTCTTCACACGAGAAACACCGGCATTTCCGGGCTTGATCCCCGGTGGTAGGACCAGCTGTAGTCCCCTTGCCGGAGTCGATGCGTACTCACGGGCAACCTCAAGGCCCAACTTGACCAGCTCAGCGGGCACACCTGCCTCAAGTGCCTTCAGTGGCTCAACCAGTCTGTTCTGAGGCACAGCGCTCGTATCGGCGACACCTACAACTACTCCCAGGAGCTTCTGCCGCCCAAACGGTACGACCAGAATGCTGCCTGTCTGGACGTCCATGCTCTCCGGCAGGCGGTAGTCGAACGGCCCCGAGAGGGCTCGTGTCGTCAACAAAGGCTCAACTCTCGCTATCGCCGCCATTCACCCGAGTCTAGGCCCGCGGACGGACGAGCAGCGGTAATCAGTTGTGCGTACGTCCGAGGTTTCGTATGACCTCAGACTGACGCCTTCGCCAGTAGTCGGCAATCTCGGCCTTTGCAAGTGGCAGAGCGAGGTCGTCTTCCACATCATCAAAATAGCCCAGGGCGCGCACAAGCTGACCGAATGCCGAATCCGTTGGTGAGAGCTTATAGCGACTTAGAAAGAAGCCCAACCCTTCCTCAACTGTATGTCTGCCGTCTTTTTCAATGGTCATAACATCGAAATAGTCGCGCAACTCGCCACGCTCGCCGAGGGTTTTAAGCATCATCGCCAGCAGATCGCTTAGGCCGGCGACTGGTATGCCCTCGACGGCAGTTGGTGTTTCAAGCAACTTCTGCGGCCCGGCCTCATCGGCGTGAAGGAACTGGACCTTTGTCGCAAAGAAAACGCCGTTGAGAGTGCCCGGCCCTCGTTGAGTGATTGCGAACGGGCCGAGATCGCTCAATGCTTGCTCCAACACGTCCAGTTCCACGGCATTTTCGTGATAGAAGAAGTCGAAGTCTAAGCTTTTACGATGCTGCAGATGCATGGCGACAGCCGTGCCACCGCCGATATACAATTCTCGTGGAAGATGAGGGGCAAGTGTTTCCCAAGCCCGCTGCGCATCCGCCGGCAATACAGCGCGCAGCCGATCAGACGAACTCACGATACACTCCCATCGGCAAGGTTGCGGGCCAGCGCTCTTGTCGACGCGTCGAGGCCGCGTGCACGGGCACCCCGTTCCCAGTCGTATGCGTTGAGATTGGCCGCGCCCCATGCCAGGCCCTCCAAGTCGCCGGTGTTTAACAGTCGGCGCGCGATGTAGGCCCCCGCGTCTTTTACGACCATCTGCTCGGGGGCGGTGTTCCAGAAAAGATGACGAAGATAATGAGGAACGCGGCGATCGTGCGAACGGTGACGGTGCGGCTGAACAACCTTCGCCAACTGTGGGGCCAGCCCAGGCCAGCGCGATGAAGCGTAGTTCGCGCGTAACAGTTCCATGGAACGTGCGCGCCCGGCGGCCACGATACAGCTCTCGCGTAGCACCAAGCCCTTGGCTTCGAGCGAGCGCAGGGCGCGAGAGGCCGCTGTCGGGGACACGCAGGAGCGAGCCGCGGCCACCCGTGCCGAAGCCAGACCCAACGGTGCACGGGCAAGTGCGGACAGAACCTTGACCTCGGTGGGGCTCAAACCGTCGATCGAGGGCGTAACCCCCAGCTCGTTACGCAGCCTTTCAAACTGCTTCTGTGTCAACGCCACACGGCCGCCCGGAGTACGCGCTTTGATCCCAAGCCGTTCAATAGCTCTAACAACGCGCGGAACACTCGTTTGCAGCATTCGCGCTGTGGCCACAGCAGAATAGGTGTCCATATCGTTAATTGTAGTTCATATACGCTTTTTTCAGTCGCACCGGCGCTTTATCGCTACCGGTGGGTGAGTCGGTTCATCGGACTCTGAACTTCACCCCATAGATCTTGTGATTGCCGGCCGAGTCCAGGGCCCGGATGAGAAGGCGGTAATGATCCTTGCGCCTCAGATTCGAGCGAACCTTTCTGCTCAGCGTGATCTCCCAGCGCTTCGTGCCCCTGACCGGCATGAACCCCCACTTGCACCTGCTCACGATGCGGCGTCCGGTCCTGAGGCTCAAAGACGCGCACATCCCCTTCTTGCTCTTTCTGGGTGGGTTCACAATCTTCAACTTGACCTTGACTCGCCTTACTCTGGCGTAGTCGTCCCCCATCAGACCGCTGATGGATGCGAGGCGCGCCCTGCTCAGTCTCTTGCCCCTCTTCCCCTTCTTTTTTCCTAAGTTCAATTCATTGAGCGTGGGAGCGCTGCGATCGACCGTCCAACTCCAGCTCGCCGGCTCTCCGGTGTTCCCAGCCCAGTCCTGGGCCCTCACCTGGAAGGTGTGCACGCCTACCATCAGCCCGTGGACGGCCTCCGGCGAGATGCACGGCGCCCAGGGCCTCGTATCGACGCGGCACTCAAATCCTACCCCCGTCTCGTTTGCATGGAAGGCGAAGATCGCGCTCATCTCCCTGACCGCCGCCGCGGGGCCTGAGTCGATAGTTGTCACCGGCGCGGCGACGTCGGGTCGCTGGGGATGTGCGAGTCGGCACTCTTAATTCCGCACTCGTGCTCGAGTCGCTGCCGGCATCGTTGGTTGCGGTGACCCTGCATTTGATTGCCCGGCCGCCATCGGCCTCTACCAGTTTATAGGTGGAGCCCGTGGCCCCGTCTATTGCCGATCCGCCCCGTAGCCACTGGTAGCTGAAACCGATGGGGTTGTTGTGCCAGGTCCCCTGCGAGCAGGTAAGTGTCTGCCCAACCTGAGGAGTTCCTGAGATCGCCGGCCGTGTGCTGTTGGACGGCACGCCGATTGCAGCGACCGCGTCGCTGGTGGCGGAACTGTTGCCGGCGGCGTTTGACACGACAACGCGGCAGGTGATCGAGCTGTCCGCGTCGTCCTCGTCCAGGGTGTAGGTGGCATCGGTGGCGCCGGAGATGCTCGAGCCGTCTCGCAGCCACTGGTAGGCGAAGCCGGTCGGGTCGTTCTGCCACGTCCCCTGCGAGCAGGAAAGCGTCTGCCCCACGTGCGGGGTGCCGGATATCTCAGGCGCAGCGGTGTTCGAAGGAACGCCGATGGCGTCGACCGCGTCGCTGGTCGCCGAGTCGCTGCCGGCCGCGTTGGTGGCGGTGACGCGGCAGGTAATTGCGCTGCCCGCGTCGGCCCCGTCCAGGGTGTAGGTGGCATCGGTGGCGCCGGAGATGCTCGAGCCGTCTCGCAGCCACTGGTAGGCGAAGCCGGTCGGGTCCGGGTCGTTCTCCCACGTCCCCTGCGAGCAGGAAAGCGTCTGCCCCACGTGCGGGGTGCCGGATATCTCAGGCGCAGCGGTGTTCGAAGGAACGCCGATGGCGTCGACCGCGTCGCTGGTCGCCGAGTCGCTGCCGGCCGCGTTGGTGGCGGTGACGCGGCAGGTAATTGCGCTGCCCGCGTCGGCCCCGTCCAGGGTGTAGGTGGCATCGGTGGCGCCGGAGATGCTCGAGCCGTCTCGCAGCCACTGGTGGGCGAAGCCGGTCGGGTCCGGGTCGTTCTCCCACGTCCCCTGCGAGCAGGAAAGCGTCTGTCCCACGTGCGGGGTGCCGGAGATCTCAGGCGCAGCGGTGTTCGAAGGAACGCCGATGGCGTCGACCGCGTCGCTGGTCGCCGACCCGCTGCCGGCCGCGTTGGTGGCGGTGACGCGGCAGGTAATTGCCCTGCCCGCGTCGGCCCCGTCCAGGGTGTAGGTGGCATCGGTGGCGCCGGAGATGCTCGAGCCGTCTCGCTGCCACTGGTAGGCGAAGCCGGTCGGGTCGTCGTCCCACGTCCCCTCCGAGCAGGAAAGTTGCTGTCCCTCGTGCGGGGTGCCGGAGATTACCGGCAGATCCGTGTTTGAAGGCGGCCAGAGAGCGGCCCAGCTGGGGTCGCCCTCTCCGGCCGGGCTACCCGTAAGATTTATCTGCCCGCTGCCGTTTGCGTTCATCGAGTAGATCTCGTCGTTGTATAGGTCGCGATTTGATTTGAAGGCGATCTTGGTGCCGTTCGGGGACCAGGCGGGCGCCTCGTCGCTATAGGGATTGTTCGTCAGGTTTGCCAGTGCAGTACCGTTTGCGTTCATCGCATAGACCTCATAGTTGCCCGTGCGTAGAGTCACGAAGGCGATCTTGGCGCCGTTCGGGGACCAGTCGGGAGCTTGGTCGTACGTTCGGGCTGTTGGTCAGATTTGTCTGCCCGCTGCCATCGGCGTTCATAACGTTGACTTCAGCGTTGCCCCTGCCCGCACCGCCCGCCTCATAGGCGATCTTGGCGCCGTCCGGTGACCAGGCGGGGCCGAAGTCGCTATAGGTATTGTTCGTCAGGTTCGTCTGCCCGCTGCCGTCGGCGTTCATCACATAGATCTCATAGTCGCCGTCGCGATTGGACGTCGAAGGCGATCTTGGCGCCGTCGGCGACCAGGCGGGATCCCGGTCGTTAAAGGCATTGTTTGTCAGGTTCGTCTGCCCGCTGCCGTCGGCGTTCATCACATAGATCTCATTGTTGCCGTCGCGATCGGTCTCGAAAGGCGATCTTGGTGCCGTCCGATGACCAGTCGGGATTCCGATCGCCACCGGCACTGTTCGTCAGGTTCGCCTGCCCGCTGCCGTCCGAGCTCATCGAGTAGATCTCGGCGTTGCCGTCGCGGTCTGACCAGAAGGCGATCTTGCCGTTTACCAGTGGCGCTGCCGACACCTGGGTAGCCCCCAACGTGGATAGCCCCAGCGCAAGAAGGCACCCTAAATACAGCACCAAGCATCTTCCACTCAGCCATGCCCAGCTACTCATCCGCTCCTCCTTGAACGCTCTATGCTTACCTGCTTCTTTTTCTATAGTGTAACATGGTTATTTGGGGAGCGCAACCTTCGTTTCGGACACAAAATGCGCCACCTGTTCCCCAAGGCTAAAACCGAACCCTGACCCTCGATCTCAACCCGATCTTCTTGAGCACGGTCGTTCTGTCGATCTCGGCGCTGTAAACCACCAGGAATTTGCCGATGTAACCCCTCCTCCTGAGGCTGTTTAGAGCACGCTCTCCCAATCTCGACCTGCGGTTGAAGTCCTTGTAGCTGATCTTGGTCTGTCTCTTGCCAGACCGCGTCTTGGTGCGCAGCTTGCCCACCTTTTTCTTTTTCAGGAAGCCGACTCCACGAGTAGAGAACCTCTTGCGGGTCAGTATCTTCTTGGACACCCTCGTCCGTGTGCCGGGTATGTAGTAGTGCTTGCCGCGTTGCTGCAGGATCACCATCTTGACCTTCTTGCAGACCACGTCTTTGCCGTTGACCGTGCCCCACTTCATCGTTCCCTTGGCGCCGTGGGTGAACAGGCGCCTGGCCTGCCTGGCCGTGACCCGCATCGTCTTGGTACCGGTCTTGCGCGGCCTGGGTGATGTGATCTCCAGGTTGCAGGCCTCTGAGAATGGGGCCGACCCGGGAGCCGAGCCCGGCGCCGAGACGGGTGAGTCGGGTGGCCCGGGCGCCGTCCCTGGGGGCGCGGGCAAGCTCGGTGTCGGCACGCCGACGCCGTTGCTCGTCGCCGTGGCACTGCCGGACGCGTTGGTGGCTGTAACCGCGCAGCTGATCTCGTGCCCGGCGTCTGCTCCGGCCAGGCCGTACCCGGGGCCGGAGGCGGCGCCCATGTCCTCCCCGTCACGCAGCCACCGGTAGCTGAAGCCGGTCGGCTCGTTGTCCCACTCGCCTTCGGAGCACTCAAGCTCCTGACCCACGTGGGGGCTGCCTGAGACCTTGGGTGGAACGATGTTGACCGGAGGAAGCCCCCTGAACTTCTGGACGCGGTAGTTTACGGTGTCGGCTACGTAGAAGTTACCGCTGGCATCGACGGCGATGCCGTGGGGGTTACTGAACTGACCGTCGCAACCATCCAAACCCTCGAGGAAAACGTCACAGAAGCCTCCCCATTTCTCCATGAAGCCGCCACTTGAGTTAAACCTCTGGATGCGGCTGTTGTAGGTGTCGGCGACGAAGACCTTGCCATCCGGATCGACGGCGATGCCATGCGGGCGGTTGAAATCGCCGTCGCAGCCGTCCTGACCCTGCACGGCGACGTCGCAGTGGCTTCCCCATCTCTCCATGAAGCCGCCACCTGAGTCGAACCTCTGGATGCGGCTGTTGTAGGTGTCGGCGACGAAGACTCCGCCGTCCGGATCGACGGCGATGCCGGACGGGTAGTTGAACTGGCCGTCGCAGCCGTCCTGACCCTGCACGGCGACGTCGCAGAATCCTCCCCATGCGGTTACGAAAACGTAGCCGGCGCCATCCGGCCTGAATTTCTGAACTCGGTGGTTGCCGGAGTCGGCAACATAGACATCGCCTACCGCGTCCACTGCGATCCCGGCCGGTTCGTCGAACTGGCCCTCACCCGTCCCTTCGCCTCCCCACTGGGTGTCGTACGCGTGCCCTTCATTCGGCGGCCTGAACACCTGGATGCGATCGTTGTCGTCCGAGTCCGAGACGTAGACCTTGCCGTCTCGGTCGACTGTGACGCCGCTTGGCAGACTGAGCTGACCGTCACCGGAGCCAGGGAGCCCTCCCTGGCAAGAGCTTTCGCAGACTTCAAATCCGTCTGGTGGATCAGGGTTCACGCCCCAACCCCACATGATCTTAAAGGTGCCGTCTACGTCGAACCGCTGGACGCGCGACATGAAGGTATCGGCGACGTAGACGTTGCCGGCGCCGTCGGCGGCAACGCCAATTGGCCAGAAGAACTGGCCCTCCGTATCGCCTACCTCTCCCCACCTTGAGTCGAAGACAGATCTCGCTCCAACCGGAGTTGGCTGAAAAAACGCCGTAAGGAGGGCGATGGCCAGCACGATCACCGCCAAGGGAAAGACCTTCACCGCTTGCGCAGCCGGGGCCGTCTCTTTCAGCAGAGGGAGCGGCGCCGGCGCTCCTCCCTCTTTCTCTGTCAACCTTCCTTGCCTCCAGTACATCCTGTACCTCCCTTGATCCTTAGATTAAATATTAACAGGAGATCAGTAACTCATCTGATCTCGGCCCCACCTTTCCCCTTTGCCCCTGGAACAACCGCTTTATTGGCGGTTTTCCCATGCACCTCGAGCCGGGAGGTCCCAGACGTGGGCGCCGCGGCAGCGGGGGGCCGAGCTTGCGGTGGGGATAACGGGCCTCCTGGAAAAGGCAGAGGTGAAATTGGGCCCGGGCCAGGGTCTTGGCCCGGGTCCGGAAGCTCACCGAACCTCTGTATGCGGTGGTTGAAGGTGTCGGCAACGTAGACGTTTCCGTCCGGACCGAGCTCAATACCGTACGGCAGATTGAAGTCACCCTCACAGGTGTCGGGGTTTTCGCGTTCGACCACACACCGGACTCCCCATTTACTGTCATACTCGTACTGGCCCAAGTCGGGATTGAACTTCTGAATGCGGCTGTTACCGGTGTCGGCCACGAAGACGGCCCCGCCCTGATCGACGCTGACATCGGTCGGGACATAGAACTCACCGTCACAGCCGTCCGGATCCCCTGTGTCGGTGACACAGGAACTTCCCCACTTGGCGAGAAGTCCTCCGTTTGAGTCGAACTTCTGTATGCGGTGGTTCATGGTATCGCCAACATAGACATCGCCTGCCGCGTCCACAGCGATCCCGACCGGGTGATTGAACTTACCGTCACAAGCGTCTGGGCCGCGTTTGGCGACGTCGCAGAGACCTCCCCACTTGTTGAGAAATGTACCGTTTGAGGTGAACTTCTGAATACGGTGGTTAAACGAGTCTGCAACGTAGACGTTGTCATTTGAGTCGACAGCCACACCATGTGGCCCATTGAACTGCCCATTGCCTGTCCCGGTATCTCCCCACTGAGTGACGAGACTCCCGTCCGGGTTGAGCTTTCGTACGCGACTGTGAAGTGTGTAGGTCACCCAGCCGTCGTCCGATGTCCAGTACCACTCACTGATATAGACGCTACCCTGCCGATCTACTGCCAGGCCCGCCGTCGATTTGAGCTCATCGTCCCTGATGTTTCCCCATGTATCCAGATGCGCGCCGTTCGAGTCGAACTTCTGTATGCGGAAATTACCCTGGTCGGCAACATAGACATTGCCGGATGAGTCGATGGCGATGCCGTGTGGGCGATTCAACTCACCATCATGAATGCCGAGCTCTCCCCACTTGTCGAGATAACCGAACTCGCCCTCGGCGCTCGCAGCTGCTGGTACAAGCAGCGCAAGTGCAACAATCGAAGCGAGCACGTACATGTACCCGAATACGGATTTACGTCCCGTTCTGTTATTAAGGTGCTTCATCTTTCTTCCTCCCATTATTGGTGCCTATCACTTCTTTTTAAGTCTTCTGCTTTTTCTTCTTCGAACATCCCCTTGCCCTTGAGTTCACCATCTGAGACGGCACATACCTCATGCCGTCCGACGTAATGACAAACTGTTTCCGGTCCCCTGATAAACCGACTACTGCAACCGGCTAAGACAAATCGGGCGGCCAATAGTCCCGCTGTTGATTGACTGCGGATCGTCAGTGCGGATCTGAAACTGAGAAACATGAAAATATTTTTCGGTACTTTTATGCGGCTCAAATGTCTTATTAGGGTGATGTGGGCAATTTGTTGGTTGCCTATGCACGAGTAGATAGCAAACCCCAAGGAGTCAAGGATGGCCGTGAGCGAACCCAATGCGCAACAAAACGGTAACCAGAACGCGCTGAGCGCGTGCGGTCCTGTGCATGCCTTCGGTGACAAGACCGGTGCCAACGAGGCTGCCAAAGCTATTCACCAGATATACAGCGACGACTACGAAGAGTGCCTAAGTTACGCACGCAGCCGGCTGGGCTCCACGGAGGTGGCCCAGGACGTGGTCCAGCAGGCCTTTACCAACACCCTGAAGGCGGTCGAAGACGGCGCCGAGATCGGTAACCTCGGCGGGTTCATCAAGCGTTGCGTGCACAACCTCTGCGTAAACCGGGGATTCAGGGAGCACCGGGAGTCGGCTCTTTCGTTGGAGGAGAGGCTGCACCAGATGACCGGAGGATCGACCGCAGGCTCGGCGGAGGTCAGGCAGCAGTGGCGCGAGGTTGAGACCGTGGTAGACCAGCTGGCTCCGAATCAACGCGACGCGTTTCTCCTTAGAGAGATCAGAGGCTACAGCTACAAGGAGACCGCGCAATCGATGAACCTCTCGGTCGGCTCCGTCCGGCAGCTTTTAAACCGTGCGCGCAACAAGATCCGGGCGAGGGCGGATACCGGCACCGATTTGATCGGCATCCCGGCGCCCGCGCTGAAGATCAACCGAGTTCTGGCCCACAACGCGCACGGCGACTACATGCGCCCGATCGGCAGCACAGGGAACAAGCTTGTCAAGGCCCAGTCATGGCTGAACAACATCGTCCAGCAGGGCTGGGACTCGATGACGCAACCTGCAGCGCCACTGATCGCCGGCGTTGCCGTTACCCTCGCGGTCGTGCCGGGTGGCATCCTGAATCGGCCCGGCGGGACGGCATCGGACCCGGCTCCAGCAAGTCAAGGCTCGTACCGGCAGGCCACCGGATCTAAGCCGATCCTCCAAGACGCCAAGGAATCCTCAGGGCAAACGACCGGCCGGGACAATCAAGTCGCAGTTGGGCCGAAGTTCACACAGCAGGGCCGACAGCCGGCACCGGTCTCGTCGCACGATGGGCACAGGCCAAACGGTGTCAACCATTCCGGCGAAGAATTTACCGGACATAATGCCACCGTGGGTAACAACCCCGGCGAAGGCGCCCCAATTGGCCCACAACCGTACTCAGGCCCGCCCGGCGCCAAATACAAATGTGTCGTTGAAGAGCGGAGCCTTAATGAGTGCGAACAACCGGTGGAGTGTCCCGATGGGAGACCTGCCCAGCCCAACCAACTTGGGCTGTGCGATGTGCCCGGGGACGAGCCCGATGGAGCGCCTGGGGACGAGCCCGATGGAGCGCCTGGGGACGAGCCCGGAGGGACGCCCGATTGCGAATCCTGCAATGATCCTGGAAATGGATTGGGAGCTAATCCTGAGGATGAGTCGGGAGCTAATCCTGATCAGGGCGAGCCCGGCGGCAAGCCTGAGGATGAACCGGACGGGAAGCCCGATGGCGAATCCGGCGGGAAGCCCGCGCGCGAACCAAAATGAAAATATTGCGAGAGGTTTATCGGCGCACCGCTCTCAGCACAAAGGTTCGCTGACATCTCGATTAAACCCCCAAGGCCCTGATTCACCAGCTTCGTAGTCGCCTACGCTCGCGGGTCCTGCCGGCGATGGGGCCCATCCCCTGCGGGCAAGTATGTCCTCGGGAATACACCCATCACCGCCACCCGCTCGATCAACCGTTTTTTGACCGAGCAGATCCTCTCGATCCAGCGGTTACCTTCTTGAGACTGTGTACCGAGTTGGACTTTACGCATGATCACTGCATGGCGAAGTGCACGCTCGGCAGGGTTGTTGGTAAGCGGCACACCGGCTACTTCACAGAATAACTCTTCTTCGTACTCTTCTTCCCACACCCCTTGCCCCTCAACCTCAGCTTCTGCTTCAGGGCGTACTTGGTGCCGTCTTCTGTCTTTATAAGCGCTATGAAGCGGGCATGGCAGGTCTTTCTGCCGGTGAGGTTGCGCAGCAGCTTGGTCTGGTCCGGGTTTATCGAGACGGTGACCTTGGTGAGATCGTCGCCCGGCAGGTTCTTCACAGACATCCTGTTTTTAGGGACGGTCTTTTTCTTGAGTGCCTTCTTCTCTCTGTTGCTCTTGCGCTTGATGGTCTTCACACCCTGTCTGGTAAAGCGCTTGCGGTAGATGTTTACCCCCAAGCCCTCCAGGGCGCTCGCCCTCAACGAGAAGGCCTTCTTTTTCTTCTGGCTTACACCCACCGGGCGCTTTAGAGCGGCCTCTTGGGTCCCTGCAGCCGAGGTGGCAGATACCTCACCGAACTTGCGCTTCTTGCCCAGGCCCCTGGCCGTGAGCAACATATGTCTGTCGATGCCGAACTTGACCTCCTTTATAGGCTTCTGGTCAGAGCGCACCTCCAGCTCCAGGCCGGTGCGCTTGCCCTTGCCGGGCTCCGATAGCTCTGCGTCGAAGGTTGGCTCGTTACAGCCTTTAACCTGGGATGTGGTCTCAACCGTATGGGTCTTACCTGAGTGTGAGGTGAAGGTGGCTTTCGTTGTGTGAGTGCCGCACCTTCTGGGGTTTTGCAGCAGGCTCTTTTCACCTCCGAAGAGATTCAGTGTGAACTTGTTGTATGGAAGGGTGGGTAGGTCGTCAAAGGTGGCTGTGAGTGTGCCGTTTGCATCGACTCCCGCCTTTGCCTTCAGCTCCAGGTCTATGAAGCCCGTGAGCAGGAGCGACAGTGACAGCTTGTCTCCCTCGAGGCCGGTGAGGTAGGCGTTCCCCACAAGCACCTCGTCCTCCGGCTTCACGCTGTCGCCCAGGAACTCTCGCTTGGGAAGAAGCCTCGACTCAGCCTCTACCGTTCCCATCTTCGATGACTCGGGGCAGCTCTTGGCTGCCAGATCGGCTGCGGAGCATGGGGTCAAGGAGGAGTTGATGTTCACACCCATCCCCTTGGGGAACTCAACCTGCACCTTCTTTGAAGTTGCCTCGTCGTCTTTCTGGGTTATTACGGTTGAAAGCGCTGCCGTTGCACCCGGAGCCTCGCTGTCTACTCCGGCGGTGAAGGTGGGGGCGTAAGGTACGGCGGCGCAGTTGGTTGCCTGCACGCCCACCGAGTCGGTCACGGTCTTGCCGTCGCCAAAGCCGGGCTGGTAGATACCGGCGGGGTTTTGACGCGAGTTATGGGCGTAGCCCAGAAACTCGGCATCGAGCGACTGGGGTGAGCAGAAGGTAGGGTTGGCGATCAGCGGATGTCCCTTCTGCGCCCCGGTGGTGCCAAACAGGGTGAGGGCGATATCCGAGGGCTGGCCTGGCTGGACATAGCCATCCTCACCGGGCAGGAAGTCTGGGACCTCGGCTATCGAGTCCACACCCAAGTCCGCCTTTCGCACCTTCACACTCACGTGGGTCGGTTGGAGCGTTACGTACCCACCGACCTGGTCGTAGAGTTCCGAGGGATGTGGCGGCAACCCCGGAAACACTTCCAGCCAGCGTGGCCAGATGATCACGAGATGGCCCTCCTCCAGGCGCTTTCCATTTGCATCTTCCCTTGGCGCCTCGTTGTAGACGTAACCAAGCGAGCGGCAGGAGTAGGTGTCACCCGCCAGTGGCGGCGAGAACGGCCCTCGAGTCCAGCCCTCGATCGGAGGGAGTTGGGGGTCGGGGCAGATCCCCTCGCCCAATAATGCTCCAACATTGAAACTCCAATACGCGGGCCAACATCCATCAGGAAATTGCAAAGCCGTGGGGGTAACATTGCACACCTGCACGGTGATGTCGACGACCCCAACCGGTACGTCGTTTTCGCAGCCGAATACCTCAGCATTTGCTGCTTCGTAGATTCCCCTGCTTTTTACGTCGCAGTAGGGGGGGCGTTGGGGTCTGGGATCGCCCCCGGAGGGAAGCTAACGGTCATCTGTTTGAGGGTCTCCTCGGTGTAGTGGCGGGTGCAGCGGTTGCCCATTGAGGGCTCCTCCGGCTCGACGCAGTGGTTGCGAAGCTCTTTGTGCATCTCGATCGTAAGGTCTGGGTAGGCGCCGGCCTGATCGGTGGTTGTCGAGAACGAAAACCGCGGAGTGAAGGGGTCGTTTTCGATGCCGTCCTCGTGGTTGGCCAGGGCGCCGGGCGCGTACGCAAGTGCCACCAGCGCTGCACAAGCAAGCGCTATATAAATCCTTTTAGTAGTCATAGGCATCTTTATGCGGGTGTTCATCTTCCCTCCTTGAAATGTTTGCCTTTCGCGCTTACTTACTCTTCTTCGTACTCTTCTTCCCACAGCCCCTGCCCCTCAACCTCAGCTTCTGCTTCAGGGCGTACTTGGTGCCGTCTTCTGTCTTTATAAGCGCTATGAAGCGGGCATAACAGGTCTTTCTGCCGGTGAGGTTGCGCAGCAGCTTGGTCTGGTCCGGGTTTAAAGAGACAGAAACCTTGGTGAGATCGTCGCCTGGCAGGTTCTTCACAGACATCCTGTTTTTGGGGACGGTCTTTTTCTTGAGCACCTTCTTCTCTCTGTTGCTCTTACGCTTGAAGGTCTTCACGCCCTTCCTGGTAAAGCGCTTGCGGTAGATATTTACCCCCAAGCCCTCCAGGGCGCTTACCTTTAAGGAAAAGGCCTTCTTTTTCTTCTGGCTTGCGCCGATGGAGCGCTTCAACGCCGCCTCTTGGGTCCCTGCGGCCGAGGTGACAGACACCTCACCGAACTTGCGCTTCTTACCCAAGCCTCTGGCTGTGAGCGACATATTTCGGTCGATGCCGAACTTGACCTCCTTTATAGGCTTCTGGTCAGAGCGCACCTCCAGCTCCAGGCCGGTGGGCTTGCCCTTGCCGGGCTCCGACAGCTCTGCGTCGAAGGTCGGCTCGTCACAGCCTTTAACCTGGGACGTGGTCTCAACCGTGTGGACCTTGCCCGAGTGAGAGGTGAAGGTGGCTTTTGTTGTGTGAGTGCTACACCTTCTGGGGTTTTGCAGCAGGCTTCTGTCTCCTCCGAAGAGGTTTAAGGTGAACTTGTTGTATGGAAGGGCTGGTAGGTCGTCGAAGGTGGCTGTGAGCATGCCGTCTGCATCTACTCCCGCCTTTGCCTTCAGCTCCAGGTCTATGAAGCCGGTGAGCAGGAGCGACAGTGACAGCTTGTCTCCCTCTAAGCCGGTGAGGTAGGCGTTCCCCACAAGCACCTCGTCCTCCGGCTTGACGCTGTCGCCCAAGATCGCTCGCTTGGGCAGGAGCCTCGACTCCGCCTCCACCGTGCCCATCTTCGAGGACTCGGGGCAGCTCTTTGCCGAAAGGTCGGCGGCGGAGCATGGTGTGAGGGTTGATGCGATGTTCACCCCCATGCCCTTGGGAAACTCAACGTGGACCTTCTTTGAAGTCGCCTCGTCGTCAGCCTGGGTTATCACGGTTGACAGGGCAGCTGCCGCTCCCGGGGCCTCGGTGTCTACTCCTGCGGTGAAGGTGGGAGCGTAAGGTACGGCGGCGCAGTTTGTGGACTGAACGCCAACCGAGTCGGTTACTGTCTTGCCGTCGCCGTAGCCGGGACCGTAACCTGAGGGTCCAGGTGTATCGGGATCGGTCTGTGAGTTGTGCGCGTAGCCCAGGAACTCTGCCCCCACTGTCTGTGGCTCGCAGAAGGTGGGGTTGGTGATAAGCGGATGACCGCGCCCGGCGCCGGTTGCGCCGAAGAGGGTGAGGACGATGTCTGAGGGCTGGCCTGGCTGTATGTAGCCCTCGCGGCCGGGCAGGAAGTCCGGGACCTCGGATATCGAGTCCACGCCCAGGTCCTCCTCTCGCACTTTGACGCTCACGTGCGTTGGTTTGATAGTTACGTATCCGCCGATCGGGTCATAGAGTTCATCGGGCGCGGGCCCGTCAGGCAAGTTATCTTGATCCGGAAAGCGCGGCCAGAGGATCACCAGGTGGCCGTCCTCGATCCGCCTGCCGCTTCCGTCGGTCCGCGGCTCCTCGTTGTATACGTAGCCGAGCGAGCGGCAGGCGTATGTGTAGCCAGGAAGTGGCTCAACTTGCCCAAAGGTGTAGTAGGTCCAGCCCTCGTTGGAAGGGCGCTGCGGGTCGTTGCACACCCCCTCGGATAAGGGAATGCCGTTCAGCAATGCAACAGCGCATCCATCGGGAGCAGAACCTGCGGGGGCAGTACCCCCGCCTACAACATTGCATATCTGCGCGGTGATGTCGACGACCCCGACCGGCACGTCGTTCTCGCAGCCGAAACACTTCGAATTCCCCCAAGTAGATTCCCCTGCTTTTTAGGTTGCAGAAGGGAGCGGCGTTGGGGTCGGGGATCGCTCCAGGCGGGAAACTCACGGTTAACTGTTTTAGTGTTTCCTCGGTGTAGTGCTCGTTGCAGGGGTTTGAAAACGTTGGATCCTCCGGCTCGACGCAGTGGTTGGGAACCTCCTTGTGCATCTCGATCGATAGGTCGGCATGGGCGCCGGCTTGGTCGGTGGTTGTCGAAAACGAAAACCGCGGCGTGAAGGGGTCGTTTTCGATTCCGTCTTCGTGCGCAGCCAGGGTGCCTGGAGCGCTTACGAGCGCAATGAGTCCCGCACATAAAAGCGCTATAGAAATCCTTTTAGTTTTAATCTTCGTTTTCACTGTCCCTCTTTCCCTTCTCCTTGTGCCTCTCCGCCTTTTGCGTCTATCCAGTCCTCTTGCTGTCTATGCGGGTGAAAGCGGAAGGGGCCTCGGCCCCTTCCGCTTTTCCGCTTACTCGTGTTCCTCACGTCTCCATGCCTTCCTAGCTTCGCACACCACTACTCAGACCACACCACGCAGGTGCTCGCCGAGTCGGTCGTCTGGCCACCCCTCGTTGTGGCGGTCACCGAGTACTGTACCTGTGCCCTTGAAACAGTCAGGGCGATACCTGACGGCAATCGGCGGGGCCGACTTGATGCCACCGGGCTTGTCGATTGAAACCAACCCACCTTGTGACGCATCGCCGTTCTTCTGCAGGAACGGGTCTGAGCTCGTGCCGCAGCTTGAGCCACCTACTGCACCCACATATCCACAGAGGTTGAACTCCTTGATGTGGGTTAGGCCAGCGGTGACAAACGAGTGGAACGGGCCGATCGTAAGCCACGACTTGCCGTCGTTGTCCACGGTCCCCCAGTTGTAGTTGTTCCCGAGAACGTTACTGCCCTTGTAGCAGGCGATGATCGTGCCCGGAATGTCGCCACCGACTGGGTTCTCTGCCGCACATTCCGCGATCGGAGCGATTCTTAGCGTGCTGGCTACGTCTTCATGCACTGCCGCCCCAAATAGTCGGCGGTCATCACGTTTATTAACGGCGGTGCCGACGAATCGGGTGTTTGCTCATCCCGGAGGTGTTGTTTATCACGACACCGGACGGCGTGCCTATATCGGCGTGGTCGTAGAACGAACTCGTGCTGGTAGCTATCCGCACCACAGGCCAGTCCCGAGCCACTCAGCCCCGAGACCTCGCCCGCAACGTTGCTGTCAGTCATCGTGATCGCGAAATCGTGGACGACCGCGTCGTTGTTGTACGGGTCACCGTCGCACGACGGGTCTGGTACCGCCAATGCCGTCGCACTGAAGCCCATAAAGGCCACAAGCGCTATACAACTTGCTACTGCAAGATAGATCTTGCGCATAGCATTTACTCCTCCTCTTTCTTCAAACTGTTGCCGATCCCCTAATGAACCGACTAGTGCAACCGGCTAAGACAAGTCAAGCGGCCAATAGTCCCACTGTTGATTGATTGTTTTCTTCAGTGCGAGGTTGAAATTGAGAAACATGAAAATATTATTCGGGACTTTTAACCGTCTCGAATGCGTTATTAGGGCGATGTGGCAATTTGTTGGTTGTTGGTTGCCTATGTACGCGTAGATAGCAAACCGCAAGGAGTCAAGGATGGCGAAAGTCGAGTAATTACTTCCCCCCGAAAAATGTCATTCTGAGGCCGGGGTGTCCGAAGAATCTGGAACGTCTATCAGTATTGAAGCCAGATTCTTCACTCCCCTCTTGGTCGCTCAGAATGACATTCTGAGAGTTTATTCGGGTCAACTAATTAGACATCTCAGCGCAGCGAGCATAAGTCCTCCCTACGGGATGTTGTGTAGCTGGAGCTGAGACATATACCTCCCAACCTTGAATACCGCCAGGATCTACAAATGGCCTTGAGTATGTAACTTCTCCTTGAATCTCAGCGTAGCCCCCACCAAGAGGTTTATCACCCATGTAACAATACGCCGGTATTCTTAATCCTGTAGCACCATTACTTTCACCATATGACGTTTTGGTATAGATGCTTAATATACCTGACGGTCCTTGAGGACCCTGATCCCCTTGGGGGCCTTGGTCGCCTTGGAGACCTTGAGGACCTTGATCGCCCTGATCGCCTTGGAGACCTTGATCGCCCTGATCGCCTTGGAGACCTTGATCGCCCTGATCGCCTTGGAGACCTTGATCGCCCTGATCGCCTTGGAGACCTTGATCGCCCTGATCGCCTTGGAGACCTTGATCGCCTTGGAGACCTTGATCGCTTGAGACCTTGATCGCCTTTGAGACCTTGATCGCCTTGAGTACCTTGCAGCCCCATGGCTCCTGCTAAACCTTGGAGACCGGTCGGGCCCATAAGACCGCGAGGACCATCTATGCCATTTATCCCTTTGGTACCTGTCTTATCCTTTATTTTACAGTGCCATTTCCTTACGTGTCGACTCTTGCTTGCCCGACACTTCTTTATCTGTTTGAGCGTCTGTTTGCTGTAAGTCTGTTTCTTCTTTGTTGTTACTTTCTTTGCAGACTTGCCACTACTATGTGCTGCAGCAGATCCTGCCATAAACACAAAACCCACCACCAGACAAGTGACGCCCAGAAACGATTTTCTTATCATTTTATTTCTCCCATTCTGATTGCTTACGATTCACTCCCTGGCGTGTGGGGGACAACCTGCCTTCCCCCTCGCGCGTTATGCCGGCAGAGAGTAGAACTCGCTCTCGGTGCTCACAGCCGCTTGTATGAGCGGTGCAAGTGCAACGATCGCAGCGAGCACGTATATGAATCTGAGTACGGATGTGCATCCAGTTCTGTAATTAAGGCGCCTCATTTTTCCTCCCTGACACCCTGGCATGTTTGCTTTTCGTGCATACATGCGCTTCTTGGATTTTTTCTTCTTACGCGCTTTGCTCAAAAGCTTTACCTTCTGAGAAAGCACGTTTCTCTTGCCGCCGAAATAATGACAAGAGTTTGCGGCCCAGATATTGGACCGACTTGTGCAAACGTATAAGACAATTCAAGCGGCCAATAGTCCCGCTGTTGCTATTGACTGCGGTATCTTCAGTGCGGATCTGAAACTGAGAAACATGAAAATATTTTTCGGGACTTTTATGCGGCTCAAATGTCTTATTAGGGCGGTGAGGGCGGTTTGTTGATTGCCTTACACACGTACGTAGATACCTAAACCCAAGGAGTCAGGGATGGCCGCGAACGGGCCCAATGCGCCACAAAAGGGTAAGCAGAACGCGCTGAGCGGGTGCGGTTCTGCGCATGCCTTCGGTGGCAAGGCCGGTGTAAGCGAAGCTGCAAAAGCTATCCACCAAATATACAGCGACGACTACGAAGAGTGCCTCAGTTACGCACGCAGCCGGCTGGGCTCTATAGAGGTGGCCCAGGACGTGGTCCAGCAGGCCTTTACCAACACCTTGAACGCGGTCGAAGACGGTGCTGAGATCGGTAACCTCGGCGGGTTCATCCGGCGTTGTGTGCACAACCTCTGCGTAAACCGGGGATACAGAGAGCATCGAGAGCCGGCTCTTTCATTGGAGGAGAGGCTGCACGAGATGACCGGAGGATCGACCGCAGGCTCGGCGGAGCTCAGGCAGCAGTGGCGCGAGGTTGAGAGCGTGGTAGACCAGCTGGCTCCGAATCAACGTGACGCGTTCCTGCTAAGAGAGATCAGAGGCTACAGCTACAAGGATACGGCGATGTCGATGAACCTCTCGGTCGGCTCCGTCCGTCAGCTTTTAAATCGTGCGCGTAACAAGATCCGGGCAAGGGTGGATGCGGGCCCGGATGCGGTCGGCATCCCGGCGCCCGCGCTGAAGATCAACCGAGTTCTGGCTCATAATGTTCACGGCGACTACCTACGCCCGATCGGCGGCACCGGGAACAAGCTTGTCAAGGCTCAGTCATGGCTGAACAACATCGTCCAGCAAGGCTGGGACTCGATGACGCAGCCGGCGGCGCCACTGATCGCCGGCATTGCGGTTACCCTCGCGGTAGTGCCTGGCGGTATCCTGAATCGGCCCGGCGGGACAGCGTCCGACCCGGCTCCAGCAGGTCAAGGCTCGTACCGGCAGGCCACCAGATCTCAGCCGATCCTCCACGACACCAGGGAACCCTCGGGGCAAACGATCGGAGGGGACGATCGAACCGCAGTTGGGCCGAAGTTCACACAGCAGGGCCGGCACCCGGCACCGGCCTCGCCGCACGATCGGCACAAGCCAGACAATATCGACCAATCCACTGGAGAATTTACCGGACATAATGCCACCGTGGGTAACAACCCCGGCGAAGGCACCCCCATTGGCCCACAACCGTACTCAGTCCCACCCGCCGCCAAACACAAATGTGTCGTTGAAGAGCGGAGCCTTAATGAGTGCGCACAACCGGTGGAGTGTCCCGATGGGAGACCCGCCCAGCCCAACCAACTCGGGCTGTGCGATGTGCCTGTCGACGAACCCGATGACGAGCCCGATGGAGCGCCTGGGGACGAACCCGGAGGGACGCCCGAAGATGAGTCCGATGGAGCGCCTGGACATGAGCCCGGAGGGACGTCCGATTGCGAATCCTGCGATCAGCCTGAGGGCGAGTCCGGCGGCAAGCCCGAGGATGAACCGGGCGGGAAGCCTGATGGCGAATCCGACGGGAAGCCCGCACGCGAACCAAAATGAAAATATTGCGAGAGGTTTATCGGCGTATCGCTCTCAGCACAAAGGTTCGCTCACATCTCAAGAATTAAGGTGCTTCATTTATCCTCCTTGTAATGTTTGCCTTTCGCGCCTACTTACTCTTCTTCGTACTCTTTTTCCCACACCCCTTGCCCCTCAACCTCAGCTTCTGCTTCAAGGCGTACTTGATGCCGTCTTCTGTCTTTATAAGCGCTATGAAGCGGGCATAACAGGTTTTTCTGCCGGTGAG
The DNA here is from genome assembly GCA_963710065.1 of uncultured Thermoleophilia bacterium. GTDB lineage: Bacteria > Actinomycetota > Thermoleophilia > Solirubrobacterales > CAVPYU01 > CAVPYU01. The sequence goes on from CAVPYU010000005.1 coordinate 469,408, forward strand.
GTTGCGCAGCAGCTTGGTCTCATCCGGGTTTAGGGAGACCGACACCCTGGTGAGATCGTCACCCGGCAGGTTCTTTACAGACACCCTGTTTTTGGGGACGGTCTTTTTCTTGAGTGCCTTCTTCTCTCTGTTGCTCTTGCGCTTGATGGTCTTCACGCCCTTTCTGGTAAAGCGCTTGCGGTAGATGTTTACCCCCAAGCCCTCCAGGGCGCTCGCCCTCAACGAGAAGGCCTTCTTTTTCTTCTGGCTTACACCCACCGGGCGCTTTAGAGCGGCCTCTTGGGTCCCTGCAGCCGAGGTGGCAGAGACCTCTCCGAACTTGCGCTTCTTGCCCAAGCCTCTGGCCGTGAGCGACATATGACGGTCGATGCCGAACTTGACCTCCTTTATCGGCTTTTGGTCGGATCTGACCTCCAGCTCCAGGCCGGTGCGCTTGCCTTTGGAGGGCTCCGACAGCTCTGCGTCGAAGGTCGGTTCGTTACAGCCTTTAACCTGGGATGTGGCCTCAACCGTATGTACCTTGCCCGAGTGGGAGGTGAAGGTGGCAGTGGTGGTGTGGGTGCCGCATCTCTGTGGGTTTTGCAGCAGGCTCCGCTCTCCTCCGAATAAGTTCAGGGTGAACTTGTTGTATGGAAGGGCTGGCAGGTCGTCGAAGGTGGCGGTGAGTGTGCCGTCTGCATCTACTCCCGCCTTTGCCTTCAGCTCCAGGTCTATGAAGCCGGTGAGCAGGAGCGACAGTGACAGCTTGTCTCCCTCGAGCCCTGTTAGGAATGCGTTACCGACAAGCACCTCGTCCTCCGGCTTTACGCTGTCTCCCAGTATCTCTCGCTTCGGAAGCAGGCGTGACTCTGCCGTCACCGTTCCCATCTTTGAAGACTCCGGGCAGCTCTTTGCCGCCAGGTCGGCCTCGGTGCACGGAGTTAGGGTTGAGTTTATGTTCACCCCCATTCCCTTGGGGAAGACGACCTGCACCTTCTTTGTGGTTGCCTCGTCGTCTTTCTGGGTTATAACGGTTGACAGGGCTGCTGCTGCTCCCGGGGTCTCGGTGTCGGCCGAGGCGGTGAAGGTGGGTGCGTAGGGGACTGCGTCGCAGTTGGTTGACTGCACGCCAACCGAGTCGGTCTCGGTCTTGCCGTCGCCGTAGCCTGGCAGGCCGATGCCTGAATCACCTTTAGTAGAGTTGTGGGCATAGCCCAGGAATTCGGCATCGAGCGTTTGCGGCTCGCAGAATGTCGGGTTGGTGATAAGCGGATGGCCTGCGCTCGGTGCCGGTTGCGCCGAAGAGGGTTAGCGAGAGGTCGGAGGGCTGGCCAGGCTGTACATAGCCCGCATTACCGGGCAGGAAGTCGGGAACCTCGGCTATCGAGTCTACGCCCAAGTCCGATGGGCGTACCTTCACGCTCACGTGGGTCGGTTTGACCGTTACGTATCCGCCGATAGGGTCGAAAAGTTCAGGGGGCGGGTAGCCGGCAGGTGGCACATTCTCTTGGTCTAGCCAGCGAGGCCATAGGATAACCAGATGTCCGTCCTCGACTCGTCCGCCGCTTTCGTCGGTGCGCGGCTCCTCGTTGTATACATAGCCGAGCGAGCGGCAGATGTAGGTGTACCCCGGCCGCGTCTCGTCTGGCGGCCCGAAGAAGCTGTAGTAGGTCCAGCCCTCGTTGGGAGGGATCTGGGGATCATTGCAGACGCCCTCGCCAAACGGATTGCCATTTAAAAATCCGGCACTGCATCCATCGGGGGTTTTTGTGGAGGCTCCACCTTCTTCTACGCATAACTGCGCAGTTATGTCGACAACTCCGACCGGAACATCGTTCTCACAGCCAAACACTTCGGAATTTTCCCCTGGGTAGATTCCCCTGCTTTTAACGTTGCAGTACGGAGCGGCGTTGGGGTCGGGGATCGCTCCTGGAGGGAAGCTCACGGTCATCTGCTTGAGGTTTTCTTCGATGTACTGGAGGGTGCAGCGGTTGGAACGTGTAGGCGCCTCCGGCTCGATGCAGTGGTTGGGAAACTCTTTTTGCATCTCGATCGAGAGGTTGGGGTGGGCGCCGGCCCGGTCGGTGGTCGTCGAAAACGAAAACTGAGGTGTGAAGGGGTCGTTTTCGATACCGTCCTCGTGCGCAGCCAGGGTGCCTGGAGCGCTTAACGAGCACAATGAGTCCCGCACATAAAAGCGCTATAGAAATCCTTTTAGTTTTAATCTTCGTTTTCACTGTCCCTCTTTCCCTTCTCCTTGTGCCTCTCCGCCTTTTGCGTCTATCCAGTCCTCTTGCTGTCTATGCGGGTGAAAGCGGAAGGGGCCTCGGCCCCTTCCGCTTTTCCGCTTACTCGTGTTCCTCACGTCTCCATGCCTTCCTAGCTTCGCTCACCACTACTCAGACCACACCACGCAGGTGCTCGCCGGGTCAGTCGTCTGGCCACCCCTTCTTTGTGGCGGTCACCGAGTATGTACCTGTGCCCTTGAAACAGTCAGGGCGATACCTGACGCCAATTGGCGGGGCCGACTTGATGCCACCGGGCTTGCGGATAGAGACCAACCCACCTTGTGACGCATCGCCGTTCTTCTGCAGGAACGGGTCTGAGCTCGTGCCGCAGCTTGATCCACCGGACGCACCCACGTATCCGCAGAGATTGAACTCCTTGATGTGAGTTAAGCCAGAGGTGACAAATGAGTGGAACGGGCCGATGGTAAGCCACGACTTGCCGTCGTTGTCCACGGTCCCCCAGTTGTAGTTGTAGCCCACTGGGTTGTCGCCCCTGTAGCAGGCGATGATCGTGCCCGGGATGTCGCCGCCAACTGGGTTCTCCGCAGCGCACTCCGCGATCGGTGCGATGCTTAGCTCGCTGTGTACGTCTTCATAGACGCCGCCGAAAATGTCGGCGACCATAACATTCACCAGTGCTGTACCGACGAAACGGCCGTTTGCCATTCCGGAGGTGTTGTTTATCACGACACCTGGCGGTGTGCCAATATCGGCGTGGTCATAGTACGAACCACTATTTTGGGTATCAGCACCACAGGCCAGCCCCGAGCCACTTAGCCCCGAGACCTCACCAGAAACGTTACTGTCGGTCATCGTGATCGTGAAATCGTGGACGGCCGGGTCGTTGTTGTACGGGGTACCGTCACATGACGGGTCTGGCGCCGCAAGCGCCGACACGCTGAAGCCCATAAAGGCCACAAGCGCCACGCAGCTTGCTACTGATAGATAAAGCTTTCGCATTATCTCCTCCTCCTTATTACTTGTTTGCCGATCCCCATTGGACCGACCAGTGCAACCTGCTAAGACAAACCAGACGGCCAATAGTCCCGCTGCTGATTGACTGCACTCTTCGGTGCGGATCTCACACTGAGAAACATGAAAATATTTTTCGGGACTTTTTACCTTCTCAAATGTCTTATTAGGGCGGTGAGGGCGGTTTGTTGATTGCCTTACACACGTAGATACCAAACCCCAAGGAGTCAAGGATGGCCGGGAACGGGCCCAATGCGCCAGAGAACGGTAACCAGAACGTGTTGAACATGTGCAGTCTTCCATCAGGGTTCGGTGACAAGACCGGTGCCAACGAAACTGCCAAAGCTATTCACCAGATATACAGCGACGACTACGAAGAGTGCGTAAGTTACGCACGCAGCCGGCTGGGCTCTACAGAGGTGGCCCAGGACGTGGTCCAGCAGGCCTTTGCCAACACCTTGAAGGCGGTCGAAGACGGCGCCGAGATCGGTAACCTCGGCGGGTTCATTCGGCGTTGCGTACACAACCTCTGCGTAAACCGGGGGTACAGGGAGCACCGGGAGTCGGCTCTTTCATTGGAGGAGAGGCTGCACGAGATGACCGGAGGATCGACCGCAGGGTCGGCGGAGGTCAGGCAGCAGTGGCGCGAGGTTGAGAGCGTTGTCGACCAGCTGGCTCCGAATCAACGCGATGCGTTCCTGCTAAGAGAGATCAGAGGCTACAGCTACAAGGAGACCGCGATGTCGATGAACCTCTCGGTCGGCTCCGTCCGGCAGCTTTTAAACCGTGCGCGCAACAAGATCCGGGCAAGGGTGGATGCCGGCCCGGATTCGTTCGGCATCCCGGCGCCCGTCCTGGGAGCAGACAGCGCGCTCAAATCCTGGCGGCCCTCGCTGCGCTCGAACATATCCGATTGGGTACAGCCCAGGGTCTCCGAACTGCAAGCCTGGCTTGGAAATGTATCCCAGACTGGCACTGATGCTCTGCTACAGAGCGGCTACTCCTTGGTCGTGGGATTGACGATCGTTGCGCTGGGAACCGCGTCACCGGCTCCGTCGGTCCAGCAAGACGCGCCTCGATCGGCGCCGACCTCAGGCATCTTTGTCGATCAGCGCCCGCCGGCCTCGCGGCCTAACTCTCAATCGACAGGGACTCAGACCGATGCAACGGCATCTGGCCCAACTCGAATCGATGAGGCGATGCTGGGCCCGAGGGGAGATGCTCCTCGGCCTTCGGTTGCCGTGGAAGACAATCGAAGGCCCGATCTCCGAGTAACAGACAGGGTGCCTGATGCGGCGACGAGCAATTATGACGAGCGAGAGCCAGATTTCGTTGGTTCCCCCGGCAGCGGTCCGGGCTCAGATCAAGAAGAAGGATCGGCCGATGACCGGGTGCGTGATCCCCGTCGTTCCTACAGTCCCCGCGAGATTCCGGGCCCCCCGGGCCCGGACCCCCCGGGTCCCTGTCCCATCCCTAATGCAATGTGCTTGTTGGTTCAAGATGAGAGCGAAATAACTCAAGCTGACTTGAACACGGCCGCCTCAGGGACGCAATCAAATCAATCAAATCAACAAGGATCTCAGGGATCTCAGGGATCTCAGGGATCGCAAGGTAGCTCGCCTGGCAACGGCCAAGGTGGCAACGTCCCCAGTTCCGGCGGCCAGCCAACCGTGCAAACTGCCGGCGGCGGTGTTGTAGTAGTAAATACAAATCCGGGCAGTGGCCGTCCACCATCGGCCAATTGACTGCTCACCGCCCTACATCGAGCACCAGCTCAACGTTTTGGTCTTCCGGGTCACCGCGGCGGTCAGCCGTGCCGTCCTCTCCGTTTCCGGCCTGGTAGTCGTTGTAGCTGATCTCACGAGATATCGAGGCGAGATTCATGGGGTCTGTTAGGTCGGGGTCGTCTCCCGCATCCACAGGTGCAAGGTGGTCGACCAGAGTGCGGAAGATCGAGATCGTGCCGTCACCGTTGTCGAAGAACTCGATCAGGCTCGACTGCTGAGGCCAGTCGATCTCAGAGGCGGTCGTTATCTCCCAGAACTTGCTCGGGCCGGCCTGCTGCCGGCGAGGTTCGATGTTATTTTCATGCTCGTGGCCGGCGATGTAGGCGATGACGTTGCCGTGGCGGTAGAAGAGCGCCTCCAGCGACTCGTTGCCGACCTGCTGGCAGGTTGGGGCCCCGGGCGTCTCGCCCTCCTGGTCAATCAGACCGCAGTGCTGGTCGTCGGGGCCGAACCAGTCGACGTTGTTCATCGTTCTCAACGAGTGGTGGGCGATCACAACCACTTTCTCGCCCCTGCTGCTTGCCTGGGCAAGTTGATCGTCGAGCCAGCCGAACTGGTCGGGTTGCCCCAGCGAGCCGTCGCGGACGGTGCCGTTTGCCAGGCCGTCGTAGTTGACCGTATCGAGGCCGATCAGGCGCAGCCCATTTGTGAGTTCGTATGAGTAGTAGCCTTGATTCGGGCTGGACTGGCTGAAGCCGTGTCCCACCGGCCCGGGGTCGGTGGCGCTGTCGAAGTGCTTGGCTATCCACTCGTTATGGTCGAGCAGATGGCGCCTTGGGTCGGGTTGTACTACTTCGTCGAAGAGGCTACCGAAGTTTTTAAAGCAGTCCGTCGCTTGGGACTCGAGCGAGGAGTCCTTTGGCAGGTTGCCCTGCACCAGCCCGTCGTGGTTACCGAAGACGGTGATCCAGGGATAGTCAAGGCCCACCGCGTTGAAGGGCTGCCTTGACTGCTCGAAGAGGCCCGGGAAGTCCCGCACCGCCACATGGCGTCCGGTGTCGGCAAAGTTATCGGACTCGCTGCTGGAGTAGCCCGGCCCGTCGCCGGGGCCGTCCGGCTCATACCAGTCGTCGCCACGGACGCCCTGATATATCCGATCCGGGTAGAGTGAGGGGAGACAGAAGAAGCCGGGATCGTAGTCCGGGTCACCGGAGTCGGGGTCCAACGAGGGCTTTCCGTCGAGCACGTCTATGTATCCGGTCGTCTCGATCTCCGTCATGTTGTCGACGTTGTCACCGGTCGTGAACGCCAGCTGGGGACGGGTCCCGGATATCGGCGAACGGACCCCGTTGAGGGTTGCAACGACCGCGTTTGCGGTCTGCAGGCCGAGCGACTCGTGCGGCCGGTAGGCGCCACCCAGGAGGTCGTCGCCCAAGCCGAGGTCGTCGATGTCCTCAAGCCGCATCGGCGACTCGGGATCGACGATATGGATATCGGATAGCTGAACGAGATGGGCAAGCGACCTACGGGTCGGATTGGGACCGGTCGTGCCCAGCTCCTCACGCTCAATGTAGGGATCGCCGGGCCTGTTGGTCACGCTGTCCAGACGGTTGTCGCCGTCGAGGTCAACGATTGTACGGTCGACCGTGGTCGGTGCGTGCGACTGCCTGACCATCCTTTTGTTGCTGGACAGTTTGGACTGCGCAACTGCCGTAAATGTCAAAGCGATTACCGCAATTGCAACTATTAGCACTGAGCGCTTGTGCATGTAATACCCCTCCTGGTTTTGTATGTGCCTCAGGCACCGCCGGCTGCGCAGCGTGCCTCCTCTTGCGATTTGTACGATCAACCTACTGAGTCAAAAGAGGGGTAAAAGTCCCGTTTTTTCTCTGACTCGACCGGCGCTCCCGCTATCAACGGTCAAGTCGGCGTGTCCAATCGGCAGCGAACTCACTGCCACAATGAGAAATTGTGGCGCTGGACGAACAGATCGTCTAGTAGGGCGTTGTTAATCCTGAAATCATTGGAAAGTGCTTCACGTTGCGCGTCCAGAGCGTGGCTTCAAGTCGCTGCACGGTTGCGGCCGTGACATAGTCGACAACTTCAACTCCGGGATGGCTTCGGAGCCAATGTCTGGCCAACCGGCCCGCTTGATCCGATAGGTCTTCGTCTACTTCAATCCACTCGATCTGACCCAGCAACTCCTCAGTAGCTTTTTCTTCGCCCGATCGAACTCCGGCAAGAATCTCGATTTTCGTAAGCACAGAGCCTGTCAGCCTTCGACCGCTTGTTATACCTTCGGCAAGTAGTTCCTTGGCAGAGTTGTCGCCCCTTAGATGGTCAACCAGGATCGATGTATCTATAACTACCGTCAAAGACCCATCCTGCGACCGAGGCCTGGGCGAATCTTCTCCACGTACGCCTCGCCGTCAAAATCACGATCGGCCCAAGCTCCAAAACTCTCCTCAAGTGCTTTGGTGTCGCGCTGCGCAAACGTGCCAAATTTATTTGAGAGAGCCCTTCTAATTATCTCTGCCAACCCAAGTCCGGTCTTCTCAGATTCATGTTTAAGCTGCCTGTACTGCGAATCGGTCAGTGTAATCTGGGTTCTGTGCGACATGATGTAAGTATACATCACTTACTGTCGATCAAGCCTATTTTTCCTGTCTTTAAGGGGCGCCGAAGCTGGGGCCGGGCCCAGCTTCGGCGCTTCCTAGAGCTATCTACTCGTTTTACCTGGTAACGATCAGCTCGACGTTGCGATCCGACGGTGTGCCGGCCGCATCCAGTGCGACCTGTGGCTCGTTGTATGAGAGCTCACGGCTGATCGAGGCGAGAGTCAGCGGGTTGAACAGGTTCGGGCTGTCTCCCACATCCGGCTTTCCCGCATGGTCGAGGATCGTGCGGAAGATCGAGAAGGTTCCGTCTTCGTTGTTGAATATCTCGATCATGCCGCCCTGCTGAGGCCAGTCGACATCCGACGCCAGGACCAGCTCCCAGAAGTTGCCCCCTCCCCCGCCCTGCCGACGCGGGTCGATGCGGTTGTTGTGCTCGTGGCCTGACACAAAAGCGATCGCGCTGGGATGGCGGTAGAAGAGCGCCTCCAGCGACTCACGCTGCGCACAAGTGCCTCCCTGCTCGATCAGTCCGCAGTGCGCACTCTGACCGGGGAACACTATGTCCATGGTCACCAGGCTGTGGTGGGCGAAGACGGCAACCGTCTCGTTCGCCTCATCTGCCTGCTGAAGCTCATTGTCCAGCCATTCGAACTGTGTGGAATCGATATTGCCATTTGCCAGACCAAGCTCGTTTACGCTGTCAAGGCCGATCAGGCGCATGCCGCCCGGCTTCGACACCGAGTAGTAGCCGATGTCCGGATTCGCAGGATCGAATCCGTGCCCGTCGCCGTCGGCCAGGTGCCTCTCGATCCACTCCTGGTGCGACAGCAGATGCCGCTGGGGATCGGGCTGCACCAAGTGAGTCGGCCCCGCGAATATCTTCCAGCATGAAAGCGCCGCGCTCTCCAGGAAGTCAGATGCCGGCACGTTGCCCTGCACCAGGTTATCGTGGTTGCCGAATGCCGCCAGCCACGGGTACCTCAAGCCCTTCGGGGTGAACGGCCGATTGGCCCGTTCAAACAACCGCGAGAAGTCGCGCATCCCGTCGGCAGGAGCGTATCCCGGGCCGTCCTCGCCGGGCTCCGATCTGTCAGGCTCGTACCACATGCTATCGCCACGCACACCTTGATAGCGGTCTCTTGGATATAAGAACGGCAAGCAGAGTGGGCCCGGCCGGAAGTTTGGGTCACCGGAGTTCGGATCGACCCCGTCGCCGTTCAAGACACCGATGTAGTCCTCAGTTTCGTTCTCATGCATGTTGTCTGCGCTGTCTCCCGTAACAATCGCCAAATTCGGCCATCTGTCGGTGACCGGAGAGCGAACCCAGTTCGCTCGACGTACCAGCGCGTCGGCAGTATGCGGCATCAAGGACTCCTGTGGGCGATAAGCGCCGTGCACACCGGGAATCGCATCGTCGTACTGCTCGATCCTCGCCGGTGACTCCTCATCCACTACATGAAGGTCCGACAACTGTACAAACGGATTGAAAACCGGCGTCCTGGTCTGCGTTCGGTTTGGATTGGCGTTCCCTAGGTCCTCGCGCACAGTGTACGGCTCTCCAGGGCCGTATTCCAGACGCTTGTCACCGTTGAAGTCGCCGATCGTCTTGTCCACAGTGGTGCCACTCCATGCCCCCAGAGCGACTCCTCCCAACAAAAAAAGCGCCAGAAATGACGCCACACATACTCGCAAGAACGTCTTGCTCAAGATAATCCCCCGCTTCCATCTATCTTTTTCAACTATCTGAATTCAAGACCGGAGCGGCGCACATTAGTTCCGGCTTTTCTTTTTCGGGACTGAAAACAGAGGCGCCGACCCTATATACACCCGCACACATAGTTAGACACGAAGTACTTATGAACATGCCACTTTTTTGTCTCACTGACTTGCGAGATGCATAGCCTTTCGGTACGCCAACCTCACCACGGCGGCTAGTTCTTCTTTGCCTTCTTCCTCGAACACCCCTTGCCCCTCATTTTCAGCTTCTGCTTCAAGGCGTACTTGACGCCATCGGTGGTCTTGATGAGCGCGATGAAGTCGGTACGGCACTTGCCTTTGGGGTTACGCAGAAGCTTGGTCTCGTTTGGGTTTAGAGAGACCAATACCTTGGTGGTATCGTCGGTGGGCAAGGGCTTGACCGACACCCTGTTCTTTGGAACGGTCTTTTTCTTCAAAGACCTCGTGTTCTTCTTGTTTTTGAAGGTCTTTGAACCCTTTCTTATGAAGTGCTTGCGGTAGATACTTACCCCCAAGCCATCCAAGGTGCTTACCTTCAAAGAAAAGGCCTTCACTTTCTTCTGGCTTGCACCGACGGAGCGCTTCAACGCTGCCTCTTGGGTTCCTGAGGCAGAAGTCACAGACACCTCACCGAACTTGCGCTTCTTGCCCAAGCCCCTGGACGTAAGTTTCATGTGACGGTCGATGCCGAACTTGACCTCCTTTATCGGCTTCTGATCCGATCTAACCTCCAGCTCCAGGCCGGTGCGTTTGCCCTTGCCGGGCTCCGACAGCTCAGCGTCGAAGGTGGGCTCATTACAGCCTTTAACCTGAGAGGTGCTTTCAACCGTGTGCACCTTGCCCGAGTGGGAGGTGAAGGCGGCGGTGGTTGTTGCTGGGCCGCACCTTCTGGGGTTTTGCAGCAGGCTCTTTTCTCCTCCGAAGAGGTTAAGGGTGAACTTGTTGGTGAGAACCGGGGGCTGGTTGTCGAATACGGCGGTTATCGTACCGTCGTCGCCTACCTGGGTCTTTCCCTTTATCTCAAGGTCGATGAAACCTGTAAGTAGAACTGAAAGGGTCACCTTGTCGCTCTCCGTGCCGGTTAGAAAGACGTCTCCTTGCAAAGTCTCACCTTCGGGCAGGAACCTCGACTCGGCTACCGCGGTGCCCATCTTCGAGGACTCGGGGCAGCTCTTTGCCGAAAGGTCGGCCGCTTTGCAAGCCCTGAGGGTCGATGCGATGTTTACCCCCATCCCCTTGGGGAAGGTTACGACCGTCTTCTTGGTCGCCGCCTCGCCCTCTGCCTGAGTTATCACGGTCGATAGCGCCGCTGCCGCTCCGGGGGCGTCGGTGCCGGCGGTGCCGGTGAAGGTCGGCGCGTAGGGGAGCGCGTCGCAGTCGGTGGCCTGATATGCGATCGAGTCGGGTATGACCGTCTTTCCCTCACCCTCGCCGGGAAGAAAGCCGGGAAGCAGTGGGTTCGGGGCTTTCGGATCAGGCCTTGCATTTATCTTGTAGCCTTGAAACTCGCCCTCGATCTGCTGCGAATCGCAGAAGGTGGGGTTGGTGAGCAGGGAATGGCCGGCCTCGGCACCGGTTGCGCCAAACAGGGTCAGCTCCATGTCGAACATCTGGGCGGTGGTGGGAGGGCCGCCTATACTGTCGGGCTCGCCGTCACCGTCGACGTCGTCTGGCTCGCCGTCGGCGTCGCCGTCCATCCCTATAATGAACTGAAGCCAGTCGGGGATCTGGTCGGAGGCCGAGCGCATCCGCACTTCGGGGCCGTCCACGGTGATGCCGATGTCGGTCTTGACCACCGTGTCGAAAAAATCATCAGGGGGGTCGTCGGGCTGGTCCACGGCCCATAACACCACCAGGTGGCCCTGCTCGCCGGGGCCGGGCCGCTCGTTGTAGATATAGCCCGGCTTGTCCATGTAGACACCGGGCGGTAGATCGGGCTGAAGGCTTTGGCATAGCCAAGAATAACCGGGTGTGTGCTGCTCATTTGCACTGCAGGCGGACGCCTTTATGTTCACCGTGCCGACCATACTGGCGGGGTTCTTGCACTGCCATGTGCGAAGAAAAAACACCCCACCGAATGCGGGCAACCAGCCAAAGAAGGCGTCGCAGTAGGGAGCGGCGTTGGCGTCTGCCACCAGCCCGGGCGGGAAGTTTACGAGCATCTTCTTCAGGCTCTGCTCCATGTAGACTTGGAAGCCTTCGGTGGGGGGATCTAGCGGTGGTACCGCATCGGGATCGGCGGCGCATTCGATCGGCGGTTCACTTGTAGAGTCAGGGTCAAACTCCAGGCAGCGGTTCATTGGCTTTTGCATCCTGATCACGAGGTCGGGGTGGGCACCGGCCCGGGAGGTCGAGGTCCCCACCTCCAGCTCGGGGTTGAACTGCTCAAAACTGTAGTAGGGAACGTAGGGGTCGTCTGGATCCGCGGCACCGGCAACCGGTACGGCCGCAAACGCAAGCGATGCAGCAATTGCAACTGCAACTACCAGTCCCTTGGCAAATCCTGTCCTATTTCCTATAGCGTTCATCTTCTCTCCTCGTTTCTCCCACCTGCTCTGTTGTCTTTAAAAACTTCTCTTCTTTAAGGGGTGAGGGAGGAGCGTGTAGCTCCTCCCTCACTTCCTTCATCTGCCTACTTCATGCTCTGCCCACTCACTTGGGTATTGCGGGCTTGTCCGACCATGCCGTGTATAGGTACGGCGTGCACCACGTGATGGACGACCCCGTGCTGCCTCTCGTCCAGATGACCCGCGACGACACCGGGCCGGTCGTCTCGCCGGCCTTGTTGGTCACCGTCACCGTGTAGAGCCCGGCATCGCGCGGACAATACTGGAGCGGGCTCTTATTTATCGGCGTGCTCATAATGCCGTTCTTCTGTATCCACGGGTCGGAGCTGGTGCCGCACTGCCCGCCGATGCCCGGAGTGATCGGGGCGCCGATGTTGTTACAGAGCGTGAACTCCTTGATGTGGGTGAGGCCGGCCTTCACGCCCTCAATGCCTGCCGGGTGCGCGAGGAGGTCGTTGTAGAAGCGACCGATGGTCAGCGTATAGCGGCCGTCGGGGGCCAGGGTCTGCCAGCTGAAGTTGTGGCCTTTGACTAGCGCGGTCGGGTCGGTGGTCCCCCGGTAGCAGGCGACGATCTCGCCCGGCTCGGGGCCGCCGACTGCCTGTGCCGCCTCGTAGGCGCAGGTCTCGACCTGATCGGCAGTGCCGATCGGAGCGACGGTGAGGTCGGAATGCACATCCGGTATGATGAGTGCACCAAAGATTGGTGCCCACGACGCCGAGTTGATCACGGCTGCGCCCGCGTAGGAGTCAACCGGCATGCCGGCCGTCGGGTTCACCTTGACTCCCGGGGCCGCCAGTATGTCGGCGTTGTCGTTGAGGGTCCCCGCTCCGACGGGTGCGAGCCAAGTACCGCTGATCTCGGTACCGCACGCCAGCCCTGAGCCGCTCACGCCCGAGACATCGCCGGCAACGTGGCTGTCGGGCGTGTCCAGGGTGAAGTCGTGGACCGCGAAGTCGTTGTTGTACGGGTCGCCGTCGCAGCTCGGGTCCACCACCGCGAACGCCGACCCACCGAAGCCCATAAAGGCCACCAGTGCCACGCAACTTACTAATGCAAGGTAAATTTTGCGCATTGTTACTTCTCCTCCTCATGTTCACGCCGGCCCCCTATGGACCGGTCGGTGCAAGAGGCAGGACACAGCAGGGTGGTTGATCGTGCCGGTCTAATCCAATGCGAGTGTTGAATCCCCCCAAGGAGAGAAGAACCCACATCTTCTAGCAGCACGAATTATCTTAATTTAATCGGTACTTTTTTAAGGCCGATGAGTCTTGTTTAGTGACCTGACGTATATGAAGTACCAGAGGCTAAAGTCAAGCAAGGACTGAGATGTTCCCACAGATGCTAAAGGCGCTTGAGCAGAGATTAGTATGGCGTTATTCGATATACGGGGATATGAATCTGCTTTCTTAAGGGAATGAGGATCGAGATGCCAAGGATGGACCACTTACAATCGGATTCGAACGACAATCACGGTGGGATCGGGCTACCTGAAGTACGACTCGTACTTGAGTGCAAAGATGCAAAGCGCAGAGTAGACCGCAACCTGGCGGAGATCCACAGTGCCTACAGGGAGAACTACCGCGATCACCTGCGTTACGCATACGCCCTAGTCAAGTCTGCAGAGGTTGCACAAGACATCATTCAGCAGGCGTTCACCAACGCACTCGCAGCAACCGAACGCGGCGCCCGGATCGACAACATGAGAGGGTTCCTCAACAGCTGTGTACACAACCTGTGCATCAACCACGCCCAGCGCGAGCACAAGCACTTCTCGCTCGAAAGTACGCCTCTGGACTTCACGGTATCGCCCACTCTGATTTGTCGCTGAACTCGCGCAATACGAACGGAACCCCAGAGATCGATATAGCGAATCAGATCCTAGATAAGCCGCAGACCACTCAGCACGAATGGCGCCCTACGCCGGCAACGTCACATGACAGACATAAGCCTGATGACATGAATCAGGCTTCGGCGAAACCTGCCGGGAACAATGAAGCCGTTGCGAACGGTCCACCCGGAGGCAATAACCACAATCCACTACCCGATCCGAGCCCACCCGGCAGTAACAAAACGGGAGAGCCTCCGTATAACTCAGTTGGGACCATCTCAACAATAGATGATGAGCACATTCACGGCGAAGGAGAAACGACCGAGCACCTCGCCGATGAACTTTTAACGATGCTAGAGTCGGGCACACGTCCTGATGCCGACGACAGGCCTCCAGACGGGTCCGGCGCGGACTCTGGAAGTGATCCCGATGGGAATCCTGGGAAAAAACCCGAAGGAAATGGAGGGGACGATCCCGGCAGGAATTCTGGCAGGAATCTCTTAAACGGCAGAGGCGGTCACAACTAGCGTGAGCTCGCTCGTTTGCTTAAGTGCTCTCATGCAGCCACAGACGCTACCTGATATTAACTACCCCGCGCAGGAACTGGTTAACGGACCTTCTCACAGTTTCTCCAGCGATCGTGGCTGTCCCTGATCAGTTTGTCCCGTCCTTGTCCGCAGTCGATGAAGTCCCGTTTACCGTCAAGCGACTGGATCACGTCGTTGCCATTGCCGCCGAGGAGGCTGTCACGACCGTAGCCGCCGTTAATCCTGTCCTTGCCCGAACCGCCGTGAATCACATCGTCGCCCCGTCCGCCCTCTATGGTGTCGCTGCCACCTTCACCTTTTAGCTTGTCACTCCCGAAGCGACCGAAGATCAGGTCGTTGCCCCGCCCACCGTAGATACGGTCTCTGCCCTCGCCACCGTCGAGCTCATCGTTGCCCGCAAATCCTCTGATCAGATCGTTGCCGCCGTGGCCGAGCATCGTATCGGTACCGGCGGTTCCAAAGAGCCTGTCGCGGCCTTCGTCACCGGAGATCGGATAGCGGCCGTCATCGTCGCCCACCGCGGATGGATCGTAGCTAACAACTACCTCGCAGCCCCTGGCGTATCGCTCCTCGCTCCGGAACTGTGTGAAGCAGATATCGTGCCCTGATCCACCGTTCAATCTGTCCGGCCCCGATCCGCCGAAGACAAGATCGTTTCCGGGCCCTCCGTAGACGTCGTCCGGGCCATCGCCGCCAAGGACTACATCGTCGCCTGTGCCGCCCCTTACTGAGGGATCACTGCCCGCTCCTCCGTCGACATGGTCGTTACCGGGCCCGCCGGATAAACTGTCAGGCCCGGAGCCGCCGCTGACCAGATCAGATCCGCTGCCCCCCTTGGCTCTATCGCCGCCGCGATTGCCGAAAACAACGTCGTTCCCTGGTCCTCCGTCCAGTAGCTTGTCGTCACCGTAGTTTTTTTCGACGATCCAATCGTCTCCAGCGCCGCCGAGAAGCCTGTCGTCTCCTTGACCACCATCGAGGTAGTCGGCTCCAGACCCACCGGCGCCCCGGTCGTTCCCGGAGCCACCTACCAGCTTGTCGTTGCCGGGTCCTCCGACCAGTAGATCGTCAGCCGAGCCGCCTTCGAGTGTGTCGTTGCCGGGTCCCCCAAACAACCGGTCGCGATCCGAGTTACCGAACAGCATATCGCTGCCCCCACGACCGTAGAGCGAGTCCCTGCTGCGCTTGCCACGAATCAGATCGTTCCTTCCCGAACCACGCAGTCGGTCCGCAAATCTCGTGCCGGAACGCCTACCGAAAAACGGTTTTCTGGCGCCGGCCTCGCGTGCACTCGCAGCAGATACAGCGCTCCCGCCGCGTAATACTCTTTCAACTCTCATCACGTGATCAAAGGGATCGGCTTCAACGGTATCTTTTCCCTCGCCGCCGTCTATCAGGTCAGCAATGCCGTTACGGGAGTCGATCTTGTCGTTTCCCGGTCCACCGTCCACCTGATTTCTTCCCGCTCCGACTGTAATCGTGTCCGCCCCTTCGCCGCCGAATAGGACATCGTCACCTGGGCCACCATCGAGCACATCGTTGCCGTCCTGGCCGGCCAGGGAATCTGTCCCCCCGCCGCCACTGATCAGATCGTCGCCTTCGCCGCCTGCCAGTGAGTCACGGTCACCCAATCCCTCGATAGTCTCGGAAAGATCGTTCCCGAGGTATGCATCTTCACCTTCACTCCCTGGGAAGTGGGAATCACAGGCATCCCCTATCCCGTCGCCGTCACTGTCTTCCTGGCCATCGTTTGGCTCATCCGGGCAGTTATCTTCATCATCAGGAATATCGTCCATGTCCTCATCTGCGAACTCATCGTCGGGTAAGTCCGGTTCGGATGGTGGATCCGGAGGAGGAGTGGGAGGCGGTGGCGTCACCGGATCGTCGCCGTCCTGTGAATCGCACGCATCGCCTGTGCCGTCACCGTCCTGGTCCTCCTGATACGGGTTCCAGGTATGGGGGCAGTTGTCGGATGAGTCGGGTACGCCGTCACTATCGCTGTCAGGCTGTCCTTGAACTGTTACGTATCCTGCATCGAAGGTGTGGCCGAGCCAGCCGACATAGTCGCAGTAAGCCTTGTTAACGTGAACCGCCATCCAGATCTTATCCTGCGCCTCATCGCGCATACGGAACTGGGAGAAGGGGCTTCGCTGTGGTTCTCCGTACCCATCTCCATCGGGATCGTATGGCTCTTTACCCGGGTCGTTGGTGTAAGTGACATGTCCCTCGACCTGCGCGCTGTTCCCGCTGATGAAAGTGCACTCGACGTGACCCCAGTACTCGTAACGTGCATACCAGACATATGTGCCGTTTTGGTATTGGTACTTATCACGGAGCCAGTAGAAGGTTCCGTTGGCAACACCACCAAACGGGTCGTACCAGTAGGCTGCATCGTCAATACCGTTATAGCCGGACTGGTTGTCGTTGAAGTGAACCTCGCGGTGATCTTTGGAGTCCGCCCAGTACTTGCCCTCACCCCAAGCGCCGACGTTTTGAGAAGCAGCACCTTGCGCCGGTTGGAACACAAAAATACAAACTACGGCCAGAACGGATAGCAACTGCCATCCGTAGGTTCTTTGAAAAGCAACTTGTGAAGTCCCTGCGCACAACATTTGGAGCTCCGTCTCCGATTCCATCATCTACTTACAAGACCCCTGCCAACAGTAAGAGTCCCGTTATTTTTATCGACAGATACCGATTTCGTCCTTATCGGGCGCAGGTTCTAGTAGACGAACGTTTGTAGCTTTGAAGCTTGCTGGACACCCGACAGATGTCACAAACGGATGCAGCTTCGGCAGCCAGCTCGACTGAACGCGGAGCATTCTGTCGTCCGGTGGAACTACCTGATCTTGAACTTGATCAGCTTGGCGGCTGTTTCGCCCTCTGAATTGCGCGCCTTTACCTTTAGTATGTAGCTACCGGGTTTTAGCGGTGGCTTCAGCTTCACCCTCCACTTCTTCGAGCCCTTCGCCGGCTTGAAGTAGCGCTTATTGCACGAGCGGAGTCTGCGCTGGTTACGCTTCCCCTTGGCGGTCAACAGACGACATTTTCTACCTGCTTTGCGCGCCAGAGAGTAGGTAACTTTGATCTTTGAACCGCCTTTTGCGGTGCCGTTGAATGCTTTTAGCTTTCTTGTTCTGTAGCGCCTGTTCTTTTTCGGGTTGCGAACCGTCAATCTCGGCTTTTCATTTGCCCCCTTCTGCGAGCTGCCGCTTCCACTGGTCGTTGCCGGAGCGGGCGCAGGTTCAGGCGAAGGCGCAGGCACAGGTGCAGGTGCAGGTGGTTGCGCTTTGACCTCAAACGAAGCGCTAGCGGTCGCATTACCTGGCACCTGTATGGCAGTTTTCCCGGTATAAACGAGCTCCTTGCCCTTATTCCCCGCACGGTCCACCGCTGTGACGCTTGCCGTAAACCTGGCCACACTGTCATACTTGTGATCAACCCACGGCCTGTCAGAGTTAGAAGTAGCGGTATCGCCATCACCCAAGACCCATTCATAATGGTCTATTTGATGATCGTCAGGGTCAAACGACGCCGATGCATCCAGCCTGGTCAAGGATCCAACCGGGCCCGGCTGAACCGACAGAGCTGCAACCGGGCTCTGGTTCGGGACCAGCGCAACTGCCGACGGTGTCTGGCCAGTGATACTTATCGGTGCAAGCAGTTCGTTGTGATTTTCGCCACTTTCGGTATTCACTGAAAATATGGTCATCCCATAAGATGAGTCGTTACCCGCCCAAAGCCTTGTCCCTTCGGGTGACATGGCAAGCGAAGCCGGGTTGCTGGTGGACCAGAAACTTGGCTCATCCACAATGATGGTGTCCAAGAGCCTTGCACTCGAGATGTCGACCTCCGAGATCGTGTCGTCGTTGACACCACTTAGGCTTCCAGTGACATAAGCTCTCGATCCATCAACGGTTATCCCAGCCTTGGAAAGGGCCAGGGGACCGGTCTGAGCCGTCTCTATTGAAGTTCTGTTGTCTGCCGGGTTGTCGGTGTCGATTACCCACACGCTTCCCTTGTAGTCGTCTTCGTCATCCGGCGGTATACCAACTCTCTGACCGATGTCCGTGACAACAAGTTTCTCCCCATCCGGAGAAACCACGATGTCTTGAGGGTTCGCTGCCACTCCATAATCCGAGGGCGGCAAGTCGATGGAACTCAAAACATCGGCAGTAAAGGCTGAAGTATCAACTACCCAAATCTTCCCACCGTCCGGGTCGGTGACATACGCACGTGAGCCATACGGCTTGATCGCAACTGCGCCTAAAGATGAAGCACCCTCCTGGTCCAGGTCCAGAGTCGTTACCAAACCATCAGATGCGTTAATAACCGAGAGGCTGAGGCCTATCCCGGCTGTGCCAGCGTTGACAACATAAACCTTGCTGCCGTCGGGATCGACGGCCAGGTCAACTGGTTTATCTCCCACTCCGATTGTATTTACGACTTTGTTGCTCGCGGTATCAATAACCGAAACGGTGTCTGCTGCCGGATTCGCGGCTTGCCCATAATTGGCCACGTAGACGCGTGTGCCGGCGGGGTTGACAACCAACGAAGACGGCACATCACCAACAGCTATTCGGGGCCTATTGGCTGTTCCAGTGTCGGTTTGAACGACTGAAACCTCGTTATTTCTCTTGCTTGCTACGTACAGATATCGAGCGTACGCAGTTTGGGCATAGCTCATCAGAACTGCTAGCGCTGTAACAAGTCCTAATGCAGAAAACAGATGCGATTTTGCGCTTTTTGATCTCATTTTATTGGCTTCCCTTCCTTTTATATACTGGCAACTATCCGTTAAACGCCGGCCTGAAGCATCCGTTCCATCTATCCACGCATAGATGATCGCCCTACATGCGGGCACAGCTACTTCACAACTTTGAAGCTGGCCTTTTTTATCGCTCTTTTATCTTCTGCATTTGTAGCCTTTACGATAAGTATGTAGCTGCCGCGCTTGATCGGCTTTTTTATCCTGACGCTCCACTTTTCCGAGCCATTCGTACTCCGGTAGACGCGCTTTTTGCATGAGCGCAGCTTGCGCTGCTTGCGCTTGCCCTTGGCGGTTTGGAGCCTGCACCTCTTCAGTCGCTTCAACTTGCCGTTCACGCGTTTTTTCTTCGTGACTCGTTGCGCCAACGAGTAGCGAACCTTTATCTTCGAGCCACCTACCGCCGTGCCTTTGAAGGACTTGAGCTGCTTACCCCTGTAGCGCTTGCTATTGCCTGGACGACTTATTCTTAGCTTTAGGTTCGTGCTTTTCTTACCCTGTGAGCTGTCGCCACCAGGAGCCGGAGTTGTCGCTTGAGGCTGGCCAGTACCACTAACCGCAGCGACCTCAAATGTTGAACTCACCTCTGCCTGGCCGGCTGCGTGCAGCGTTGCCTTACCGGTGTACACGAGATCGCCCATGCTCCCATCGTTGTCCTCCACGGTAACGTGAGCCGTGTATACGCCTGTGCTCGGGTAGACATGCTGAATTTCGGGCGATGATGTGGTAGCCGATTTCCCGTCCCCAAACGCCCAGTGGTACTCTGAGATCCTGCCATCGGCATCCCTCGACGATGACGCATCGAGCAGGGTTGCAGAACCTACGGAACCTGCTTTAACGGAAAGTGCCCCGACCGGGCTCTGGTTGGGGGTTAACGCCACACCGTAGGGCCTGGTGGGAAGAGTGGGCGTGTTCGGGTTCGGATGCAGGATCATGATCGGGTCAAGAACGCTCTTGTATGTTCCGCTGTCAGGATCGCTATCCACTACCGAGACGAAGTTTGCAATTGAAGAAACGTTGCCGGCTATGGCAAAGGCCCCATCGGGAGACATCGCTGTATACCAGGGGCCGTTGACCAGAGCGTTGTTGCCCGGTTCAATCGGATCGCCTATCAACTCTTGCTTTGCATTATCCAACTCGTAAATCTGGTCGGATGCAGCCCTTGTGTTTGCAACATAGGAACGTGATCCGTCCGGAGTCACGACTAAATGGCTCGAGTACACACGGTCACCTGTGGCGAGAGTGCTTTCTATCTGGTGGTAGCTTTCAGCATTCCTATCTGCACCCATAAACCAAACGCCCCCGTACGACCAGGCGGCAGGCTGTTTGTCGGTCGTATACGTCACAATCATCGTTTCCCCGTCGGGAGTGAACGCCACTTCAACCGGCACTGTCGGATTTCCAAGCTCGCTGTCGGGAAGCTGGATTTCATCCTCCACTTCGTTGGATGCAGAACTCATCACCAAGAT
Organism: uncultured Thermoleophilia bacterium; assembly: GCA_963710065.1. Classification (GTDB taxonomy): domain Bacteria; phylum Actinomycetota; class Thermoleophilia; order Solirubrobacterales; family CAVPYU01; genus CAVPYU01. Next base: position 489,912 of record CAVPYU010000005.1, read on the forward strand.
CCTCTGGCCTGTCGGGTCGGTGACATATACACGAGACCCATCGGGGTGAACGGCAACTTCTCCAACACTTGTCACTTGCCCTTCCAATGCCGTTGTCACGCCGTTATCGGTGGTATCGATAACAGAAAGCGTGTTTGTGCCCGTGTTTCCCACATAGACTTTTTTCCCGTCGGGCGCGACAACGATTGAGTTGGGCTTGTCGCCCACCTGAACCGTCTCAACGCTGTTATCTTCGCTGTTTATTACATAGACGTCATCAGGGTCGGGGCCATCGACTACACCCCTGCTCGCCACGTATATACGTGTGCCTTTCGGGTTGATTGCAACGGTGCCTGGCCTGGTTCCAACCGGTAAATGAGAAACGGGGCCAATCGCCACGCCGCCTTCGACTTCTACCGACGCCACAGTGTCAACTGAAAGGTTCGATGTGTAGAGCTTGCGCGCTTGGGCTGCGGGAACCACCGCAAATAAAAGCACAGCGACTCCGATTATGAATGTAATCATGTTTTGGTTAGTTCTTTCGATTATTGAATTGCTCACAGCTCTTTCCTTTCAGACATTCGTGCCTTCCACATGGGAAACGGAGATCCGAAGCGATCGTTCCACGCTCTTTGCGCAGACACGCTGGCTTCGGTCTTACGGAGGAGTTTCGGTTAACGATTACGGTTCCGCTTTTCGGCAGATCCTCTACTAATCGTTGCCGTAAGCAGCAGGAGTCACAACACCGTCATCTGGCCCCACATTTACATGAAGCTCCAAGCCTGCTGCTTGTAATGAATCTGCGTCGTCCACCGTGAATGCGATAGTCGATCTGTCTTTGCTCACTTCAGGATCTTCCGGGACTTCCGTATAGACGAACCCTTTTTCCGTTTCACGGCCGTCAAGAGTTGTGCCTGTCATGCATTCTCTTTCGGCATCCTGCAGAGTCTCATCGCGGTTTATGTCCTTGTAAAAGCAGGTACTTGCCTGCCACGTCCTTCTTGTAGTGGACAATACGAGGTTGAAGCTCCTACGAACATCGGACTGGTTTTCAATCTCGATGGGAAAGACCGCCTCTTCTCCGTTCCGCCGGCCGATCTCACTGTCATCGACGGCAACGCGAATATCGTCGGACTCGTAGTAGAACTGAACCTCGTCGATATACACCGTGAAAGGTCGCTCGATATTCTGCTGCCGTGGTGTTCCCCGCATGTAGAAGCGGTGCATGAAATCGAAGTAGTGGCCGATAACTCCCGGATCGGACCCGCTTTCGTGATACGAATCATTTCGCTCATCTTGGGGCCAGTTGGTGTGGACCACGTCGAACCACTGGCCGTCACCAGCTCTGTTCAACCAGTGGTACCAGTGTCTTCCCTGAAACTCGTATGGGTTGTCCGGGTTGCCGGTCTCTGGATCGGGGTTCGGTGCGTACGTGCCGACATGCCAGTTGTAGTTTCCACCGCCCTCTTCAAAACCAGCGGGAAACTTCAGCGAGTACTTCATCCGATTAGTACCGACTGCCCCATCGATCCTTTGACCACGTGGCAAGCTGTAATAGACATAGATGCTCTGAGTGTCGTTTACGCACTCGGGACTTGTGTCGATGGGGCCCTGCTCGGCGGCGAGGCTCTGTTGACTCCCGTGGTCCCCCTCATCGGTTGCTAAAGATACCGTTCCATCACATCCCTCTCCTTGATACCACATCCATGGGGTCGCGTCGGCTACATTCGGATCGTCCCCAACCAGCTCCTCGTTGCTTCTGTACTGCTCGAAGTCGTCCACCGTGTAGACATATCCTGGGTCCTGCCATTTGTTTATACGGATCGAGTCCTTCCTATAGCTCAGGCTTGCGTCAGGGCTTGCGACAGACACCGTCTGAATTCCTTGTCGTGAGTACGGGCGCACAGCCACCTCCAGCATGCTCGACGATCGAACAGACACATCTTGTTGCAACTCATCACCGATTTTTACCTGTGTCAAATCGTTGAAATTCTTACCGGTTATCCTGAGGTTTCCACCAGCTGCTCTGACTACTGATCGTGGGGAAATACCACTGATTTGGACCCCATCTTCTGGACCGTCTAACGGGTCCTGCTCCAGTGTTACAGCATCGTCAAGCACCGCTGTGCCCCCGTCTGGGTTTCTAACCGTTACGTCGTGGGTGCCCTTCTTAAGGGTCGTCGGCAGCTTGATCAGCACATGCGTTGAGCTGACCCACTTAGTCGAGGCTGATGTCTTCCCAACTGTCACATCAACGCCATAGGAGAACTTGCTCCCAAATAACACCAGGACCCGTGAGCTAACCAATGCGCTCGGTGGTTCAAGGCCGGGTGGCGTTGGACTGCTTACGTTGTTTGAGCTACTGGGCTCGCTTGGGGATTTTTCGGATACTGGGTCGGACTCCGAACTTCCATTCTCTTTGCATAGGTTCCGCTCGATACGCGAACTGACCCTCTTACCAAACTTGGTCGTATATGTCTCACAATGGGTGGAGCTTGCACGTCTTTCTATGGCCCGATCAACTATGCCAGGGCCGATTCCAGCAGCAAAACTTGCGATCCGGTCGTCAGCGGTACCAAGGATATGAAGCGCAGTGCCTTGATCTGGAACATGCGTCTTTCCCAGGTCCCACATGTCATAGACCCATGCACCTCGGTAGTTTATTGATGTGCTGTTTGCATTGATGTCCCAGCTTGAGTCGTGCTGAACAGCGATCGACTCGACATACGGCCGATCGTCTTCCATATATGTGACCTCTAGCTCCGGACGCACATTCTCAGGGCCCTCCGACATGAATATTGAGCCCGAACCCTGCCCGTCCGGATAAGGCAACCTGAAACCGTTCCTGGGAGCCAGAAGAAGCCCGTTGTTTTGCCTGGTCCCAGCGACCCATGTCTGAACGGCCTGTGTTATCTCAAGCCGAATACGCCCGTCTTCTGCCACACCGGCTCTGTCCTGTAACTCGTTCGAGAAGTCATCGCCTCTGGCACTTACACCCCACCCAGTCCATGAGAGCTCATCTGAGGCCTGCAGCCACGTGACTTCACCTTCATCCCACGGCTTGCCGACCGGGTAGGCAAAAATCTCGCCCGCTGTATCCGGAGGTGCGTTGTAGGTAGAGAGCGTCAACGTTGCACTGCTCACAGTCGCTTTCTGAGGGATCTGGGCGTCCAAATCTGCGAATCTGATCAGACAGACCTCAGAATTCAGATAGTGCTGTCTCGGCCTTCCCTCGGGACGGTCCCCATTGTTGAAGTCCGGATACTTCTGTAGAGAGCAGGCATCCTCAACTCCGGTATTGATCGTAACCGTCGTCTGAACCGGTACGTCTGATGCGTAACTTCCATCTGCCTTGACAACAAAAATAGCCAGAATAGAAACGGTGAGCCCGAGCGCCACAAATCCCTTTGCGCTCCATGAAACGGCCTTAGTGTTGGCTAAAAGTTTTTGACTAACCTCAATCATACGTTCACCTATGTGAACGCGGCGGCAGGCTGTTCGTGCCGGTTGGAACTGTTGCTGGTAAGACCTGCTTCTAGCTGATCGCTTCGCGCTCTCCGGCGGGTTTGTCGATCCCCGCTGCCTCGCGCAACGTGTCTGCCTTGTCGGTCTTCTCCCAGGTGAAGTCGTGCTCGTCACGCCCGAAGTGACCGTAGGTTGCAGTCTTCCTGTAGATCGGCCTACGCAGGTCCAGGTCTCTGAGAATCGCACCTGGCCGTAGATCGAAGTGTTCGTCGATCAGCTCCTCGATACGTGCGGTTGGTACACGCTCGGTACCGAAAGTCTCGACCATGACCGAGATCGGGTGGGCCACACCGATTGCGTATGCGACCTGCACCTCGCAGCGATCTGCCAGACCTGCCGCAACCACGTTCTTGGCTACATAACGAACCGCGTACGCTGCGGAACGGTCGACCTTTGACGGGTCCTTTCCTGAAAAGGCGCCGCCACCGTGTCTTGCCGCACCGCCGTATGTATCGACGATGATCTTCCTACCGGTTAGGCCCGCGTCACCCATCGGGCCTCCGATCTCGAACTTTCCAGTTGGGTTCACCAGGAAGTTCTCCAGCAGCGTCCTTTCGTCGTAAAGCTCCGCCGGAAGCACCGGGTGCAATACATGCTCCCAAAGATCGGGTTTGATCAGCGTCTCAGAGTCGACGCCGGGTTTATGCTGTGTAGATATAAGCACCTTGGCGATCTCTATAGGCTGTCCGTGCTCGTAACGCACCGTTACCTGCGACTTCCCATCTGGCCGCAGATAGGGAACGATATCGCCCTTGCGCACTTCGGCCAACCTCTGTGTCAGCGTGTGCGCTAGCTGGATCGGCAACGGCATTAGCTCCTTGCTCTCTCGGGCTGCATATCCGAACATCATGCCCTGGTCGCCGGCGCCTTCCTTGTCCAGTGGGTCGTCGTCGCCGGGAACGTGGCGCGCCTCGTACGCTGCGTCCACGCCTTGAGCGATGTCAGGGGATTGTTCGTCTATCGTCGTTATCACGGCGCATGTCTCTGCATCGAAGCCGTACTTGGCTCTGGTATATCCGACGTCACGCACCACCTCACGTGCCACCTTCGGAATATCCACGTACGTCTCGGTCGTAATCTCGCCTCCAACGACGATCATTCCCGTGTTTACAAAGGTCTCGCATGCGACTCGCCCGTATGGATCGTCGGTTAGAACCGCATCTAGAACTGCATCGGATATCTGATCGGCGATCTTGTCTGGGTGTCCCTCGGTGACCGACTCCGACGTGAATAGATATTCGTTTTCTCCTAGGCCTTTGCTGCTTATTTTTCCGTCTTCAACACTCATAGCTAGTTTTTACTCCTGTCTGCATTTTCCACTTAAGGGTTTCGGATAGTCTCTAAGTACTCTAAGAGCCGAGAGGTTAGCGTGAAAGACTGAAAATGAACGAAAAAAGCTACTTGCCGACCGGCGATTCTTCCCGCCTGCTTCTGCGCCCTCCACGACTATCCTTGCCCCTGAAATCGATGATCACCGGTACGCCCTCCAATTTGTAGCGCTGCCGAAGTCTGTTCTCAAAAAAGAAGGCATAGTCGCGTTGAATCCGGCGACGGTCGTTGATGTACACGTTGAACTTCGATGGACCTGCCTCGACCTGGGTCATGTAGTAGATCCTGAGCCGCCTGCCCCCAACCGCCGGAGGCTGTTTCTCTGCTTGAACATCGGTGACAAAGCGGTTCAGCTCTGCCGTTGAGACTCTGGATCGATATCTCTCGTACAGCGACAGTGCATCCTGTAGTAGGGCGCCAATATTCCGACCGGTTTTCGCCGATGTAGTCACAAGCTTTGGTCTGAGCCGCATCTTCTTTTCGATGCGCCCTTTTGCGTAATCCAGATCGGCTTGGTGGATGTCCCATTTGTTCAAGACGATAATCACTGCACAGCCGGCACGCATCGCAAGATCGGCGATCTTTAGATCCTCTGAGGTAACTCCGTCTACTGCGTCACAGACCACCAGCGCGATATCAGCGCGTTGAGCCGCGTTTTCACTTCTGATCTGAGAGTAGTAGTCGATACTGCCTGCGACCTTCGACTTCTTTCGCAGCCCTGCTGTATCGACCAGGATCAACCCCGCTCCATCAACTTCCAACCGCGTGTCTATTGCGTCCCTAGTTGTGCCCGGTTTATCGTGAACGACGACCCTCTCCTCGCCTGCGAAAGCATTGACCAAAGAGGATTTGCCTACATTCGGCCGGCCCAGAACGGCCAACCTCGGAACCTTCGCTTCAGGTTCAGAGCCCTTTTCCCCTTCGCATGCGATCTCTGCCAGTCGATCCATCAGGTCACCGGTTCCCAGCCCGTGGGTCGCAGATACAGGTAGTGGCTCTCCTAGGCCCAGTCCGTAAAACTCGGCTGCGGCAGGCATCTCCTCATAGTTGTCTATCTTGTTTACAACGACCGTAACCGGCTTGCCCAGGCCCCTAAGCCACGATGCAAGCTCCTCATCACCTGGCGTTGTACCGAGCCTTGCGTCGACGACCAACAGCACGGCCTGGGACTCTTCAACCGCAAGCCGGGCTTGGCGTTGGACCTGAGACGAAAGCTCGACTTTGTCTTCTTGGTCTATTCCACCGGTATCTACAAGTAAAAAGGTTATGCCGTTCCATTCTGTCTCAACCTCTTTTCGGTCGCGAGTCACTCCGGCCTCACTGTGTACGACTGCCTCGCGGGTACCTGATAAGCGGTTGACCAGCGTTGACTTGCCGACGTTCGGGAAGCCCACTACAGCGATGCGCGCAAGTTCACTCATCTTTGTTTTTTCTGACCAGGGGGACGATCCTGTTTACAACCTCATCGACTCTCAGTTTGGAGGTGTCGATCACCACGGCGCCGTCTGCTTCTTTCAACGGTGAGACCTTACGCGTCGAGTCCGCCTCGTCCCTCTTTGACATCGCCCTGCGAATAAGATCATCGTCTGCTTTGACGCCCCGCTCTGCAAGCTCCGCGGTTCTTCTTGACGCCCTGGTCTCTTCATCTGCTGTTAAGAAAACCTTCAGTTGGGCCTCGGGTGCAACCACCGTGCCGATATCACGCCCTTCAGCAACATAGTCACCGTGGGCCAGTATCGTTCGTTGTCTTTTCACCAGTTCCTCACGTACCTTTGGATGTGTCGCAATCTGCGAGCTGGCCCCGCTTACTTTCGGTTTTCTTAGCTCGTCTGACACGTCCTGTCCGTCGAGCAGCACCTTATAGTGGCCTTTTCCGCGATCCTCCAACACAAGATCCATCGACGACGCCACCTTGGCGACCGCATCCTCGTCTTTGAGGTCGATCTTGGCCTTGAGCGCACTAAAGGCAACCGCACGGTACATAGCTCCCGAATTGAGATATACGTAACCGAGCCGCTCTGCGAGCGCCTGTGCGACCGTGCTCTTTCCGGCCCCGGCCGGTCCATCTATCGCAATGACCATGCAGGAAAGCCTAGATGGTCCGGTCTGATCCAGCGACCTTGTTTGCTACTGGACCACCAGACCCTCAATGTCAGATATGAAGTTGGGGTATGAGATCTCTACCGACTCCATGCCACGCACCTCAACGCCCTCTCGGGACGCAAGCCCCGCTACTGCGCCGAGCATCGCCAGCCGGTGATCGCCACCAGCGTCTATCGTCCCACCACGCAGACTGCCGATACCATCGACAACAAACCCGTCATCGGTCGCCTCGATTTCGGCGCCAAGCGCCTTAAGTCCGTCTACAACCGCAGCGATTCTGTCGGACTCCTTGTAACGCAGCTCCTGCGCCCCCGTGACCCGTGTCTCTCCATTCGCAAACACTGCTAGGAGAGCGACCAGTGGAAGCTCGTCGATCATCAACGGCACCTCTTCTGCGCCCACCTGCGTCGCCTCTAGCTCTGATCCACGGATGACCAGGCTGGAGACCGGCTCATCGGTCGCGCTCGCCTTGTCAGCTGTCTCGACAACACCCGACAGTTCGGCCCCCATCCTCTCCAGCACGCGCAGCAGACCGGTACGGGTCCAGTTGACCCCCACCCCATCAAGTTCGAGCTCAGATTGGGGAAGAATTGCTGCAACTGCCAATGCGTAGGCGGCCGATGAGAAGTCACCAGGCACGACGACTCGGTCCAGGCTCAGTGTATCGGCCGTAGCAACGGAGATCCTGCCCCCACTATCGCCCGGCTCGACCTCCAGCGACGCCCCTGCCCGCCTAAGTAACCGCTCGGTGTGATCCCTGCTTTGAATCCGCTCAACGACGACCGTCCTACCTTCGGCCAGCAGCCCTGCCAGCAGAATGCATGACTTGACCTGGGCGCTGGCAACTGGGAGCTCGTACTCGATCCCCTTAAGCTCTGCTCCATTAACGGTTAGCGGTGGGTAGTGCTCGTCATGCAGCTCTATATCTGCCCCCATTTGGCCCAAGGGCGCCGAGATACGTTCCATCGGCCTGCGCCGTATACTCTCGTCTCCATCGATGGTGAAGCGCTTACCGATCTGCCCCGACAGCCATCCCGGAAGCAGTCGAATCAAAGTTCCTGCGTTTCCTGCATCGATTGTGGAGTCTGGCTCTTTCACACCGCGAAGCCCCACTCCAGAGATCCTCCCGTCGGAAAGATCGGCGCCCAGCCTACTCACAGCAGCTCCGGTGGAGTGCACATCTGTTGCGGAAAGTAGGTTCTCGATCGCCACCCCGCCTTCGCACATTGCACCGATGATCAACGCTCTGTGCGATATCGATTTGTCCGGAGGCGGCAAAAGCTGGCCGGCGATCCTTTTTACGGGATCAAAACGGTAGTCCATCTCTAATCATGCCGGCATCTTGCTAGGCGGTTCCGGTATCAACGCGAACCGCTGGGTAGCCAAGTCCCGACACTACCTCCTCCGCCTTTTTTACTTGATCCACACCCGCAATCCACAGGGAAATCGCTCCGGAGCTCATGTCGGGAGCCGGATACAGGTTCATATCTGCGATGTTTACACCGGCCTCACTTAGCGCCAGCGAAAGCTTTGCCAGAACGCCTGGCTTGTTTGGTACGGGGACTCTGAGCTGGAATATCTTCTCGCCGTCGAGTTGAGGTGCGAGCAGGTGTTTTCTATGCTCACGGGCGTTCAGAATCCATTCATCCACCGCGTTCCTGTCCCCGCTGCGCAAGACAGTTGTCACATCGTCCAACATTCGTGCCAGCGCGTCGGTCTCTCTTGCGACCGCCTCGCTGTTTTCCAAAAAGATGTCGGTCCAGATCGACGGGTTCGAACCCGCCACTCTGGTCATGTCACGAAAGCTGGGACCGGTCGCCGGCAGTCGTTCACCCTCCTCGGCCAAAGTGCTTGCCGCCTGGTCTGCAAGCACGTTGGCGAGCACGTGCGGCAGATGACTTACAGTCGCCATTAGCCGGTCATGCGTGTCCGCGTCGATCGCCTGTGGGCGGGCGCCGATGTCGGCGATCAATCTGTAAAGCCTCTCGTAGAGCATTCCCTCGGTCTTCTCAGTAGGCGTCAAGTACCAGACTCCGCCTTTGAACAGTCTTGCGACTGCGTGTTCAACACCGGCGGCTTCAGCCCCCGCAAGAGGGTGTCCCCCAATGAATCTTCTGTCTTCGTCCCCATCGAGCGACTCGATTACCGCAGCCTTTACAGAGCCGACATCGCTGACTACGCAGTCTTCATCCGAATACTCAAGCGCCTCTCGAACGACCTCAGCCAGCTTGCCGACGGGACAGGCGATTATGCAAACCTTGGCGCCGGCAACAGCATCTTTTATCGAGTCACAGGGCTCGGTGATCGCCCCCATCGTGAGAGCACGTTCAAGCACGCCCTCGGCCACGTCAAATCCCCGTACCTCTGTGTCGGGGAGGTTTTCCCGGACCGCCAATCCAACAGAGCCACCGATTAGCCCCACGCCCAAAACAGCAACGGGGTTAACGGAGCTCACTTTTCTTTTACTGTCTTGCCAACAAGTTTCGCGACCCGGTTCACCTGCCGCACGTATTCAGCGAACTCTGATGTCGGCAACGCCTGCGGCCCGTCGCAAAGAGCAGATTCTGGATCGGGGTGGGCCTCCACGATTATCCCGTCTGCGCCTCCCGCAGCTGCGGCCATAGACACAGGTGGCACCAGGTCCCTTCGACCGGCAGCGTGACTTGGGTCGACGACCACCGGGAGATGAGAGAGTTCTTGCAGGATCGGTATCGCCAGGATGTCGAGCGTGAACCTGGTCGCCGGCTCATAGGTTCTAATACCGCGCTCACAGAGCATGACGTCTGTGGTGCCCTCCTTGAGAATGTACTCCGCAGCCATCAACAGCTCTTCCAGCGTACCTGCCAAGCCTCGCTTTAAAAGCGCAGGCTTGCCGCTCCTACCTATCTCGGTCAGTAAGTTGTAGTTCTGCATGTTGCGGGCACCGATTTGGATCACATCGGCAACTTCGACAACGGCGTCAATGTCTCGGACGCTCATCACCTCAGTAACGATCGGCAGACCGGTCTCTTCTTTTGCCTTGGCAAGAATCTGCAATCCCTCCGATCCAAGTCCCTGGAAGCTGTATGGCGAGGTTCTCGGTTTGAATGCGCCTCCCCGAAGCATCGTCACGCCTGCATCTCGACAGGCGCGGGCAGTTTCAAGAGTCTGGTCGAGCGACTCCACCGTGCACGGACCACCGATAATCCCAAAATATCCGCCGCCGATCTTGTGCCCATCGATATCGACAACAGTTCGCTCACCCTTTTTAAACTGCAAAGAGGAAAGCTTGTAAGGCTTGGATATCGGCACAACATGATCAACACCGGGCGCAGCATCGAGCTCCAGCCCGGCAACCTTCTCGGGGTCGCCGATCGCTCCGATGACAGTTAACACATCGCCCTCGGAGATATGGGCACGGGCCCCTATCGTTTCTACTTTTTCCGCGACCGATTTGATCTGGTCCTCGGTCGCATCCTCTCTCATCACAATCATCATTTTCGTATCACCTTGAGAACATTCTATGTCGAAAGCGCAATTCCCACATCTGTCTACTTATTAAATACTTTTTCTAGCGCACTGATAAAGCGTTCGTTTTCGGTACGTGTTCCGTATGTCACCCTGATGTAGTCCTCGGCCCCGACGGCCTTACCCGGACGCACGATCACACCGTTTCTGGCAAGCCCTTCAACCACGCGATCCTCATCGCGTAAACCAAGCGCTATCCACGAAAAGTTTGCCTGAGACCTCGGTGACTCCAGTCCAAGCCTTTGAAGCTCCTCTTCAATCCACATCCGCTCAACGACGTTCTGCTCGGTCCTGCGCGTGACATCGTCCTGGTGGCGGAGTGCCTCAATCGCCGCCGCTTGCGCCAAACGGTTCACGCTAAATGGCTGCCTGACGGCGTCAACCGCATCTCGGAACTCTGTCGAGCAAAGTGCGTAACCGACTCTAAGGCCCGCCAGCCCATGTATCTTCGAGAAGGTGCGAAGCAGGACCAGGTTCGGGTATCTCTTCATTAGGTCCAATGACGTATCCGGGTCCTCGACGGTTTGAAAGTCTGTGTAGGCCTCGTCGAGGATGACGCAGACACTGTCCGGTACCTTCTCCAGCAGTTTGGATATCTCATCGCTCGGCAGATAGGTCCCAGTCGGATTGTTGGGATTACAGACGACCATCAGCCGTGTCCGTTCGTTTATCGCGTCCGCCATGGCATCGAGATCGTGTTCGTAGTTCTCCGTCAAAGGGACCGTTGTCGGAACTGTGTCTGTAAGGGCAGCCATCTGCGGATACATCGAAAACGAGGGCCATGCGTAAACAAGCTCGCATCCAAGCTCGATCAACGCCTCAGCCGCCGCTAGAAGGATCTCACAAGAACCGTTGCCGACCGTAACCTGTCCGGCGGGCAGATCGTAGTGTTCCGCCACCGCTCGTCGTAGAGCGACCGCACCGGCGTCCGGGTAACGGTTCAGGTCTTTAAGACAGTTCGCGATTACTTCCTGAACAGCAGGCGCTGGTGAAAAAGGCGATTCATTCGATGCCAGCTTTACCACGTCGCTGATCTGATAGCGGTCGCGGGCAGCATCCACGTCCAGACCCGCTGAGTAATGTGGCATGCGCGCGAGCTTCTGTGCGAACTTGACACTCATCTAGATGAGTTTACTGCGCAGACTGCAGGTCGCTGCGTAAACTCTGTGCCTCTTTCAGGTAGACGTGTTTTGTCTGGTGCGTCGGATCGGCGTAGAAGTGGATCATCACCCTGATACACAGCTCCAGAGATCCTGGAACGTTCAACTCCCGAGTACACAGCAACGGCACCGTGTTCAGTCCAAGCTCCCTTGCCTCTACTGCCGGGAACTCAGCGTTTAGATCGTCAGTCGATGTGAAGATACAACTGACCATCTTCTCCGGCACAAGCCTGTTTTGCTCCATGATCTCGGTGATCAGCTCCCTGGTCGCAGCCAGAATCGAGGCCTCGTCGTTACGCTCTACCGAAGTCGCCCCACGAAGTGCAAAAACTCTCTCGTTTTGAATATCCTCACTCATTCCGGACAGATTATTGCTTAAGTTGCCGAATCTCGTCGGTAGTAGCGACTCTACTCTGCCCCGGCTCTAGCCCTTTCAGCGTCAAAGGGCCGAACTGTGTTCGCTTCAGCTCGAGCACATCGTGGCCTACGGCTTGGCACATTTTCCTAACCTGCCGGTTGCGGCCCTCCCTGATGGTGATCTCGAACCTACTTGAGCCGCTTGATCGTTTCTTGGGCTTCACCTTGGCGGGAGCTGTACGGCCACCATCAATTTCCACCCCCCGACTCAACTTTTCCGTTGCCTGGTTCGAGATGCGTCCCTTGACCTTGACCGAGTACGTCTTCTCGACCCCGTAACGAGGGTGCATCAAGCGGTTGGCCAGCTCTCCGTCGTTTGTCAAAAGCATCAACCCGGTACTTCCTGCGTCGAGCCTGCCAACCGGATAGACACGGCCCTCTGCGCGCACCATGTCAACTACCTTGGTGCGTCCCTGTGGATCGTCTGCGGTTGACACTACCCCCGCCGGCTTGTTCAGAAGGTAGTACTCACGCCTCTCCACTCCCACCAGCTTGCCGTCGACCTTTACTGCATCGTCTTGTTCGACATCGAGAGCCGGGTCTTTTACGACGGCGCCGTCTACGGAAACCCTTCCTTCGGCGATTATCTCCTCGGCCTTCCTTCTTGAGGCAACTCCTGAGTGAGCTAAATACTTTACGAGACGCACCGTTCGCAGTTTAGACTCCACTCGCCCTCTCATCAAATTCTTAGGAAGTTGGGCCAGAATATAGGTATGAAGGTGTTGGTAGTCGACGACGAGCGTGCGGTTCGAGAGTCGATCGAGCGCGCACTGATCCTCGAAAACTATCAGGTAGCGCTTGCAGAAGACGGTGAGCAGGCACTCGAGAAGATAGACCGGGATGAGCCGGACGTAGTAATCCTCGACATCCTGATGCCGGGGATGGACGGCCTGGCTGTCTGTCGGCAGTTAAGGATGAAGGGCAACCGTGTGCCGGTACTGATGTTGACCGCACGTGTCGAGATCAGCAACCGGGTAGACGGGCTGGATGCCGGTGCGGACGACTACCTAACCAAACCGTTCGACTTGGACGAGCTACTTGCTCGACTGCGAGCACTTCTGCGTAGAAGCACCCTTAACGGAAACGGTAAAAAAGAGCTCGAGTATGGCGACCTGACGCTTGACCCAGGCTCATATAAGGTCAAGAGAGGCGAGCGCCTGTTGGATCTGACAAGAACCGAGTACCAGCTGCTCGAGCTTCTGATGATCAACTCAGAGCAGGTTATGACCCGAGACATCATCTACGAACGTGTCTGGGGATATGACTTCGGTGTCCTTTCGAACTCGATCGACGTCTACGTTGGATACCTACGGCGAAAGACCGAAGAAGATGGGGAACCGAGGCTGATCCAGACGATTCGCGGGGTTGGATACGTTTTGAGGAAGCCATGAGCTTCCGCAGCCGCATCTCTATCGCCACATCTGTCGCAGTGGCAGTCACGGTCATCGTGGCTTCATTCCTTGTCTATTTTGCGGCCCGCGACAGCATGCGCGACGAGATCGACAGCTCAATTCGCAATCGGGCGCGCGTTGTAAAGACTTTCTACGAAAGAGTGGAAAATAGAGACAAGAGAAATCGACAGGACAAGAAGAGTAAAGACAGTGGTCAGAACGACGATGCTCGTCCTCAACCCGGCAGTGCCCCACCGGTCGGCGTCCGCCCGCCCAGACAAGGGAAGCTCGTCGGCGATGAGGGGCAAGCTGGGCCCCCACCACCACGTTTCGGGGGACCTGAAGGTATAGCGCAGACGATCAAGACTAATGGAGACGTGGAGCTGGGACGAGCGTCTGGACCAGAGCTTCCAGTCAGCAGCAAAGATAAGGAGGTCGCCGCAGGAAACCAGGCTGCATTCTTTTCAGATAAGGATGTCGAAGGAGAACATCTGCGCGCATACACCGCGCCACTGCGAAGCGGGGTCGCCTTCCAGATTGCCAGACCGCTCGATGAGGTCGACAACCAGCTTAACCAGCTTCTGATCATCCTGATCGTCATCTCAGCGGCGGGCGTGGTTATCGCCTTTGTTCTGGGAAGGGTCGTATCCGGAACTGCACTGACACCTGTTTCAAGACTTATGGACAGCGTGGAGCATGTCTCGGCCACCCACGATCTGGGTGAACGGATCGATGTGGAGGGAACCGACGAGCTTGCCCGCCTTGCAAAGGGTTTCAACTTGATGCTCGAGGAGTTAGATGAGGCAGATCATGCACAGCGCCAGCTCGTTGCAGACGCGTCGCACGAATTGCGAACACCTTTGGCAAGTCTGAAAACAAACATAGAGGTTCTTGCCCGGCCAGAGCAGCTCTCTGAGGGCCATCGAAAGATGCTCCTAAAGGACGTCGTAGGCCAGCTCGATGAGTTCACTGCACTGGTGACCGACCTGATAGATCTCGCCCGGGGCTACGAACCGGACGGTAGCTTCCAGGATGTAAACCTCGACAGACTTGTAGCTGAAGCTGTTAAGCGCGCCGAGCGACAACATCCCGAGATCACCTTTAAAAGCGATCTCCACGAATGCCTCACCGACGGCGCCCCTCAGCGACTTGATCGAGCCGTGAGCAACATGATCGACAACGCCGCGAAATGGAGTCCCAAGGGTGGCGTAGTTGAGGTCTCACTTAAAGATTGCCGGGTTTCCGTTCGCGATCATGGCCCAGGAATCAACGAAAAGGACCTGCCCCACATCTTTGATCGCTTCTACCGTTCGACGACCGCACGAAGCATGTCGGGCTCCGGGCTTGGGCTTTCGATCGTTAAACAGGTTGCAGATGCACATAAAGGAACCGTCACTGCCAGAAACGCGGCCGATGGCGGCGCGATCCTGGAGCTTCTTCTTAAAAAAGATTTAGATTGATCTCATCCTCCTCTCATGTTCAGAGGATTTACTGGTTGTCGTAAGTTGCCTACCACATGGAAGGGAGAAAAAATGAAAAAGATAGCTGTACTTATTTCAATTTTTCTTTTATCAATACCAGTTGTTGCTTTGGCTAAATCCGGCAACGGAGATGGCTCGAAAGCAAAGAGTGAGGAGCGAGCGAAGCAGGCCAAGAAATCCTGCGAAGCCGAGCTCAAAGTAGTGGGCGAGAATAACTTCAAAGAGCTCTATGGCAAGGGCGATGATCGTACGGGTGCGATGAGTCAGTGCCAGAAGATCAAGCAGAATCCTCCGCATCATGGAAAGCGCGGAAAGCGCGGTGGACCGCCAGGTGGCCCATTTGGCAAATGCCTTAAAGAGAGCGGCGTAGATCGTGACGCCTCCGCCGAGGACAAGAAGGCAGCCGCCAGTAAGTGCGAGACCGAGCACAAGAAGAAGAGAGAAGAGATGGAGTCGAAAAGACTCGCTTTTCTCAAGTCATGTGTCGATGAGCAAGCAGATGACCAGTCCGCCTTCAATAGCAAGTACACGTTGGTGGGCGAGGAAAACCAGGCCGAGCACACGAAGCGGCTTGAGGAGTACAAGGCCAAGCTGGCCGAAAATGGCAAGTCCACCAAACGAGTCGACAAAGAGCTCAAGCGACTTGAAACAGCCGATGTGCGTCCGTTCCGTGCCTGTGATCGATCGAACATGAAGGAACTGATCGAGCAGGAGCGTGGAAGCAAGGACGGTAACAAAGGCCCCGGGTCCAGGAATGGACAGGGTGGCCCAGGACTTCCAGGACCGGGAGGCAGTGGCGGTCCTGAAGAGTCCGGCGACGACGGCTTTGGTGGCCCTCCCCCAGGGCAGATCTAGCCGTCAAACGGTCGGGGTAGACGCCTGAGCAGCCAGCCCCGATTTAACGACAAAAGGCCACCGGCGGATTACAACCCCACCGGTGGCCTTTTAACGCTAAAAGCGCATGAACTCCCCCACTCCACATACTTATTCGATGAACTCCTTTTGGCGCTGCTTTATGCAGAAGTCCTACGCCCCGGTGATCGCTGGACACATATATGCGTAGACTGCAGAACCATTCTGCGCAAACATCAGGCCATATCTGCGTAATCATCAGGTACTATCTACGTACCCACCAGATTCATGCCTATCTATCCTCGGCACATCAGACCTGATATCGAAGCCGCGCTCAACGACACGCCGGTTGTGATCATCGTCGGCCCGCGGCAGTGCGGCAAGAGTACGCTGGCCGAGCAGATCGCAAACGAACGAAACGCTCGTCTCATCAATCTTGATGACGCTGGACCGCGAGCTGCAGCCAACGCCGATCCTACCGGGTTCATCGAAGAAAGCGAACTTCCCCTGTTCATCGATGAGTTTCAAAAGGCACCGGCTCTTCTTGACGCGATCAAGGGCCACGTCGACCGGGCTCGTAGAGGTGGCAAGCAAGTTCGAGGCTTGTTCCTGCTTACGGGCTCGGCGAACGTCTGGTCAACACTCAAGATCTCCGAGTCACTCGCCGGCCGTGCAGAGCGCGTGCAACTGTGGCCGCTCTCGCAAGGTGAGATCCTCGGAACGCAAGAGAGATTCGTGAGTGAGCTACTTGCCGGGCGAGTTCCTAAGGTCACAAGCGCACCGACCGGCCGTAAAGCGATCGCCGAGCAACTCGTGTTGGGCGGTTATCCGGAAATGCTCGCTCGGCCACAGCCGAGGCGCCGCTCGAAGTGGGTACAAAACTACCTCGAGATGATCTTGGAACGCGATGTCAAGGATCTGGTGACGAGAGCTCAGCAGCTCGGCGAACTCCCCCGATTGTTGCAACTCGCAGCCGCACGCGTGGCGAACCTGCTGGACGTATCGAGTATCGGTAAGGCCCTCGAGATGAAAAGGGACAGCGTGCAGCGCTATCTGACGCTGCTTGAGCTTCTCTTCCTGGTCCGCCGTGCGCCGGCTTGGACCCGGAACATCGGACAGCGCCTCATTAAATCCCCGAAGCTCTGGCTACCTGACAGTGGTATGACCTGTCAGCTTGTGAACTACAGTGCGAAACGATTCATCAACGACGAGACAGCCGTTGCCGGTTCCCTATTTGAGAACTTTGTCGCTGGAGAGATCAACAAACAGATCACCTGGTGTGAGGAGAGTGCGCGGCTTTACCACTTCCGCACAGCCGGCGGGCGAGAGGTGGACATCCTGATCGAAAGCAAAGACGGCCAGATCGCTGGTGTTGAGACAAAGCTCGGATTGACACCCCATGAGAGGGACTTCAGCGGGCTAGCTCACCTACGGGATAAGTTGGGAGCACGCTTCACGGCGGGAGTCGTCGTGCACACGGGCCCAGACACGCTCCCGTTCGGCGATCGACTATGGGCGGTGCCAGTCTCGACTCTCTGGAATTAAAATGACTGGTTCCGGGATAAGCCTTTACGGTCTCATCTCTACAAGGCCTGCCGCAGCGAAGTCCCCGTCAAAAGCAAACGCATTTTGCATACGCATTGACTTCATGGCCGTAAAGCTGGTGGCGTCGACAAAAGAGTACTCTCTTTCGTCATGCTGCCGAAGCCACTCAAGCGCTTGTGCCTCAAGGTCTTCTGATGTGTGGATAATCTCGACTCGCGGTGATGCTGTAGCCATCTCGACAAAATCAACTGCGGACGCATGACCTGCACGACGCCGGAGGAACGTCCAGGTTTCACCGACTACGTGATTCGTAGTTAGCAGTGGTACGTCGCTGTACTGCTGCAACAGATCCACTGCGATTTGATGATTGCCATCTTTAACATTTCGCAACGCGACCCAAAAAGAGGTGTCGACGAAGATCATTCGTAAACGATGTCGTCGACTGGCGCTGGATCAAAGTCATCTGAACCTGCCATTCGCATTAATGGATCTGCGGACAGTGGCGGATATGGTCGTAACTGCTCACGGAGCTGCCTACGAATAATGGCAGCCTTTGATGTCTGTTCAGAGATGGCCCGCCGCTCAAGATCCGCGTCCAAGTCTTCATCGATCATAATCTGCAACCTTTTCATATGTTAAGCATACATCATGTATCTTACGTTGGTGTAACTTTTTACCCATTCTTCCCAATATTTCCATCTATCCGATATCCGTGACCTTGGTGCTAGCTGTTCACTCTCTGTTCGCCGGCGTGTAAGAGTTTCTTGCGTAGCTCGTCCGCGTCTTCAACGCTCGGTTCAAATTGAGATACATCGGGAAGATCGTCCAGGCTGGACAGGCCAAACAGTTTCATAAATAGCTCGCTCGGCCTGTATAGAACCGCGCCGAATTGAGATCGTCCCGTCTCGTCGATCAGCCCGCGCTCCAGCAGTGTCCCGACCGTTGACTCTGCCGCGACCCCTCTGATTCGAGTGATCTCAGGTCGTGAGACCGGTTGCAAGTAGGCGATGATCGCAAGTGTCTCGGCCTGAGCCTGCGACAGAGGTGGAGTTCGTGGCTTGGCAAACAGGCTTCTCGCTGCTTTTTCTGCCCGTGGACTGCTGGCCAGAGTGAATCCACCTGCGACTTCGCGTAAGACCAACCCATGACCTTGTTCTTCGTAGTGCTCGCGCAGATGGCTAACGGCACCCATGACCTCCTCCGCGTCGCACTCACACGCCTCCGCAAGCTCGTCAACACTCACCGGCTCAGACGATAGGAACAGAAGTGACTCAATAACACTTGCAAGCTTGTTCATCCGCCGGCCTGCTCTCCATCTCCCCCACCGGCGTCTGCAGCGGAGCTGTTGATCGTTATCTCCGCGAACGGCCTGGACTGCTTCCAGCTTGCCTCGCCCTTCTTGTACAGCTCCAGTAGTGCAAACAGGGTGACGGCCTGAGTCATCCGATCCTCGTCTCCCACCGCCTCGTCAAAGGTAAAGCTACCCTCTCTCTTCAGAAGACCGCGCAAGTGCTCCAGTCGCCTCTCTAAAGACACTGCCGGCGCACGGATCTCATGTAGCTTGATCTGGGGCGGTGGCTGTAAAAGATCTGCCACTGCATGATCGAGGATTGCTGGATCATAAGCCTTGACTGCTGCATCGATCGATACCTGCCTCAACCGGCCAGGCAGTGGCGCGCTCCTGTAGCGGAACCCTGACTCTTCTATGAACCTGTCTATCAGCCAGCCGGCCGCTTTCTTTGCCTTCTTGTACTCGAGCAAGCGCGCCAGCAGCTCCTCCGCTGCCTCTTCCCGCTCTAGCTCAAGGCCCTCCTCGCCCTCGCTGGGAAGCATCAGACGCGACTTGAACTCCAGAAGAGCGGCTATTAGCACCAGAAACTCGGTCGCAGCCTCCAGGTCCAGCTCGTGACGAGCCTCCAAGTGCTCTATGTAGGAGATGACTACTTCCGCTAGATCGACTTCGAGGAGATCGATCTCCTCGTTGAGTATCAGAGCCAGGAGAAGATCAAACGGTCCTTGAAAGACGTCCAGCTCCAGATCGATCGACGCAATCCGCGTAGCTGTCAAAGCCCCATCACCTTTCTGGTCTGTTCGATGATTGGTACCGCCAGCTCCTTCGCACGCTCCGCACCTTGATCCAGTATTCTCTCCAGCTCGCCGCGATCGGCCAGGGCTTCTTCCCTGCGCTCACGGATCGGGCGCAGATACTCGACTACACGCTCGGCAAGCTCGTTCTTATGATCGACACAGCCAAGCTCGCCGGAGCGACAGGTTCGTTCGATCTCCTCAACTCTGTCGGAGGGGGCTCCAAAAAGCTTTTCGTAGGCAAAAACATTGCATATTTCTGGATGCCCAGGGTCGTCCCTCTTTATCTTTTCAGGATCGGTAATCATCTTGCCGATCATCTCGTTAATTGTCTCGGGTGAATCCCCGAGCTCTATCGCGTTTCTATAGCTTTTTGACATCTTGCGATTATCGATGCCCAGTAGGACCGGCGCCTCTGTGACGATCGGCTGAGGTTCCGGGAACATGGAGTTGCCACTGCCGAAAAGATGGTTGAAGCGCCTGACTATCTCTCGCGCCAGCTCAAGATGTGGCAGCTGATCTTGGCCAACCGGAACATATGACGCCTTGTACAGAACTATGTCGGCAGTCTGCAACACCGGGTAACCGAAAAACCCAAACGTATCGATCTGCTCACCCAGCTCCGCAATCTGACCTTTGTATGTGGGCACCCGCTCCAGCCACGACTTCGGCGTAACCATCCCCAACAGCAGGGCAAGCTCCGAGTGCTCCGGAACTGCAGACTGCCGAAATATGATCGACCGCTCCGGATCGATACCGGCGCCGATCCAGTCGGCCACCATCTCGATCCCGCCCTCGTGTATCTGCGACACATCCTCGTATGCGGTCGTCAGTGCGTGGAGATCGACCACGCTGTATACGCACTCGTAGGTGTCCTGCAGCTCAACCCACTGTTTCAGCGCACCGAAGTAGTTGCCGAGGTGCAACCTGCCGGTCGGTCTCATTCCAGAGAATACTCGTTCTTTTGTTGAGGTACCTTGTTCCATTAACACGCAAGAATAGTGGTCTAACAGGCGGAGACCGCGACCAGTCAATGATCAATCGTCAAAATTAGTCGGCGTCTGATGCCGAGACCTTCAAATCCGCGGTGGGTCTAACTGTCAGCTTCTCCATTTTCGACGTGACTTGGCGGATCGATCCTCACGCTCGCTAACGGTGGTTTAAATATCTCCCCGTCGACCTTCTCCAGTTCGTCTGGCTCTGTTATGCAGTCGATCAAGTATCTGCTGTCTCCGGCAAAGAAGTAGGTGAGGTGAACGCCTGTGGATTCACCGTCCAATGTCGCTGTGCGGATGATGCTCACACCCTCGACGTCTCCAGCCTTCTCCGTTTGCATCGCCAGCAAGTTGTACTCCTCCGCCTTCTTCTCTGACTCGGTTATTTTGGCTTTGCACTGTTATCTGCCGGAGACAGCCAGGAGACGCGATCTATCCAATCAGACTGTTTTGGGCGGCCTCGCAATTTTTTTATCAACGCTTTCAAAACCGCGCCGATTTCACCGTTCCTGTAGCCCCTGACAAATATGCACCCGGCGTGTTTTCGACCTGCCTCGGCCCATTCCATGACCAGCGGTGCGAAGTCCTTGACGTCGAATGTAACCATTATTCTGCCATCTTTCGCTGCAAGCTCAAGTAGATCGGAGTCATCCAGCCCTTCCAGGTCACTTTCGCTGTCGGCTGCGCGCACGTCGTGACCTGCGTTTGCAAGCCTTGAGCCGATCTTCCTGCCGGAGATATGTGCGTCGAGCAGGATCCTCAAGTTCTAGGTGTCGTAGGTAATGGCGGGATAAAGATCGCGCAACTCACCGGGGCTGCGCCGGTTATCTGCGATCGCCGTGTCGATCTCTTCCGGATACTGCTCATAGTACGCAAGCGCGGTGACTATCTGTCGCTCTGCGAGATCGCTTTCGCTGACCATCTCCTCAGTGGATTTGAAATCCTTGTACGCCTCGATAATCTGCCATATATCGAGTGCCGTTCCGATCATCCACGGGCGCCGATCGTGCTCGGGGCCCCTGAATGCAATTCCGGGAAAACGACGCACTCGTGCGGCCTCCTCTGTCAAAGCCTCGATGATTGCGCTCCTGGAGCGTTTCACCCGTTCGGCTTCAGCGTCCACCCACTTCGCCGTAGCCGGACTCAAACGCAGGGTTATCGGGTTTGATTTAGCTGTAACCACACATTAAATACTACACTTACATTCACTACAATTCAATGCTAAAGCCACATCAGCCGGCAGGTTAAAGGCCTTGAACGACCACGATGTCTAACAGCCAATGGTATCCCTAGCCTGGGTCAAAGCTCTGCCGGATCACGGGCTTCTTTGCAGCCTTTACCTCATCGAGCCTGCGCACCGGTGTCGTATAGGGAGCGTTCTTGGCAATCTCCGGGTCCTCTTTGGCCTCGTCCAGAATCTTTTCGATCGCATCGACGAACTCGTCCAGGCGCTCCTTCGTCTCGGTCTCGGTGGGCTCGATCATCATCGCCTCATCGACAAGCAACGGGAAGTATGTAGTCGGTGGGTGAATGCCGAAGTCCAGCAATCTCTTTGCAATATCCAGCACCTTGATATCCAGCTCTTTTTTCACCGTCTTTCCGGATGCAACGAACTCGTGCATGCAGGTGCGATCGAAGGGGATGTCCAGGCGATCGTGTAGGCGTGTGAGTAAGTAGTTTGCATTCATGACCGCTGTCTCTGAAGCGTCCTTTAGGCCGTCGCCACCCAACGAAAGGATGTATGTGTAGGCACGAACCAGTACACCGAAATTCCCATAGAAGCCTTTTAGCCTTCCGATCGACTTGGGCCGGTCGTAGTCGAAATAGAAGGTGGCTTCAGAGCTGTCTTGTGATTCCGTCGTTCTGACCACCGGAACGGGTAGATACGGCTCTATGCGATCGGACACTGCTACCGGCCCAGCACCCGGTCCTCCTCCACCGTGCGGTGTGGAGAAAGTCTTATGGGTGTTTATGTGGACGATGTCGAATCCCATGTCACCGGGGCGTGAAATTCCCATAACCGCGTTCAGATTGGCCCCGTCGTAGTAGAGCGTGCCACCGACATCGTGCACAACCTGTGCGATCTCCTCTATGTTCTCATCGAATACACCAAGCGTGTTCGGGTTGGTCAGCATCAGGCATGCGACGTCACTGTCGGCCTTCTCCTTCAACTCTTCGACGTCGATTCCGCCTCGTTCGTCTGTTGCGATCTTGACGACCTCGTAGCCTGCCATGGTCACCGTTGCGGGATTCGTACCGTGTGCTGTGTCCGGGGTCAGTACCTTGTGACGATCCTCACCGCGGTCCTGGTGATACGCACGGGTCAGAAGTAGCCCGGCAAGCTCTCCGTGTGCACCGGCAGCGGGCTGCAATGTCACGTGGGGCAGCCCGGCAACTTCGGCCAAGCTCTGCTGCAGATGCCACATCAACTCCAGTGCCCCTTGAGCCCTTGACGGGTCCTGATGCGGGTGCAGCCTGGCAAAGCCCGGTAACGCGGCGGCCAGCTCATTTACTTTTGGGTTGTACTTCATAGTGCACGAACCGAGTGGATAGAAGCCACTGTCAACTCCGAAGTTGCGTGTCGAGAGTTTTGTAAAGTGGCGTACCAGTTCTGGCTCAGAGATCTCGGGCAACCGCGGTGACTCATCCCGAGCAAGATTCTCTGGAATCAAGCCCTTCTTTTGTGGAACGTCGATCTTTGGCAGAGTCGCCGCATAACAACCGGGCTTGCTCTTCTCGTAGATCGTCTCGGCGCGATCGGCCTGTGCCGGGGTCTGCTCCAAGCTCATGCCTTTACCGCCTCTGCTGCCTGACGCTCATCTGCAACCACCTTGCCCAAGACCTCAGCAAGCCCGTCGATCTCTTCTTTGGAGCGTTTTTCGGTGATCGCAATCAGTAGGCCGTCTTCATGTTCCGGGTACGTTCGACCCAACGGATATCCGGCTGCGATCCCCTGCTCGTGACAGCGGTCAACGACCGTCTCCACCGGTGCATCCAGTTTTACTGCGAACTCCCTGACAACCGGTGCCTCATGAAGCAGCTCGACGCCATCGATCTGGCCCAAGAGATCTCGAGCATACGCTGTCCGCTGCAACATCAGCTCGCCTATCTCAACTATTCCATGCTTGCCCAGCCATGAGAGATAGACGATCCCACCCAGGGCGTTCAAGGCTTGGTTTGTGCAGATGTTCGAGGTGGCCTTCTCGCGTCGGATGTGTTGCTCGCGCGTCTGCAACGTCAGCACGAACCCTCGACGCCCATCGACATCGGTCGTCTCGCCGGAGATCCGCCCGGGCATGCGCCGAATGTGTGCCTCGGAGGCGGCAAAGAATCCGAACGACGGCCCGCCGAAAGAGAGACCGTTGCCAAGAGACTGCCCTTCACCGCACGCTATGTCTAGACCGAACTGTCCGGGCGGTGCAAGTACGCCCAGGGTCAAAGGGTCACAGACGCATACAGACAGCGCTCCCGCCGATTTAGCAACTTCGCTCAGACGGTCGAGGTCTTCGACCGCCCCAAGGAAGTTCGGTTGCTGCAGAAAGACCGCTGCCGTGTCGCCGTCGACCAGGTCGGTTAGGTCGGAGACCGATGTCACACCTTGCTCAAGCGGTGCTTCGACGACCTCTGTGCCAAAGCCCTTTGAGTATGTCTCCAAAAGCTCGCGCGTTTGGGGATGCAGTCCCCGTGATACGACAAGTTTTTTCCGTTTTGTCTCGACCTTCGCCATGTATGCGGCTTCCACCGCAGAGGTCGGCCCGTCGTAGAGCGATGCGTTCGATACCGGAAGCCCAACCAGCTCAGAGATGGCTGTCTGAAACTCAAATATCGCCTGAAGGTTCCCCTGTGAGAGCTCGGGCTGGTACGGCGTGTACGAGGTTAGAAACTCCGACCTCGAGATGATCGCCCCAACGCACGCCGGCACATGGTGGTCGTACATACCCGCGCCCACAAACGTTATCTCCTCATCTGCGTGAGTGTTTTTTGCGGCAAGATCGGCGAGCTGCTTGATCGCTTCGTGCTCCGGCAAACCGTCTGGCAGATCTATCGCCTCATCCTGGCGCACACTTTTGGGTATGTCGTCAAACAGCTCATCGACTGAGGTTACGCCGATAGCTTTCAGCATCGACTGGCGTTCGATCTCGGATTTCGGTGTATAGCGGCTCACTTGAGGCTAACTATTCTAGAGTGCCAGCACGAGCCCTTAGTCAGCGTCCTCTAGATGCCTTTTGTACTCCACGGCGTCCATCAGGGTCTCTTTTTCAGACAGATTGACCAGATCGACCTTTACCAGCCAACCCTCACCGTAAGGATCATCGTTGATCAGCTCTGGGCTTTCTGTCAGCACATCGTTTGTTTCAACCACCTCACCGGAAAGCGGCGCTATCACATCGGAGACCGCCTTGACCGACTCGACCTCCGAGTACGACTTGTCCTTTGTGACCGTCGATCCGTTCTCCGGTGGGTCATAGAAAACGACCTCGCCCAGCGCATCCTGTGCATACCAGGTTATTCCGAAGGTCGCTGTGTCGCCGTTAACTCTTACCCAGTCGTGCTCGGCGTGATACATAAGGTCTTCGGGGTAGTTTTCTTCGGCCATGCTGCTCCTTTTTGCTTCGTTTACTCCTTCATATAAAGTGGCTTTGGCACAACGTGTGCTGGTCGGACCTTACCGCGGATATCGATATCGATCGCCGTTCCGGGCTTCGCCAGCTCGCTGGAGACATATGCCATACCGGCCCCAATCCCTAGACTTGGCGAAAAGGTGCCACTTGTAACGACGCCGACCCTTTCCCCCTCGTGCAAGACGCCACAGCCCGTACGTGGGACTGCGCGCTGATCCAGCTTGAACGCGACCAGGCTCTCCTTTGGGCCCTCTTTATATACAGATCGCAGTACCTCAACACCGACGAAGTCCTTATCCAGCGCGCAGCACCACTTAAGCCCCGCCTCGATTGGAGTTCTTTCCAATGTGAGCTCGTTTCCGTAGAGCGGGTAACAGACCTCCAAGCGCAGCGTATCGCGAGCAGCCAGGCCGATCGGCCTGGCGCCTACTTCCACCAGTGCTCCCCAGAGCTGCTCAGCATCCCCCGGTGCAAGCAGAAACTCGACTCCGTCCTCACCGGTGTATCCGGTGCGGCAGGCAAGCACATCGACATTCGCAGCCTGAGCCCGCGTCGCCTTGAACCTACCCAGCCGATCGGGCTCTCCATTACTCCACAAAGGTCTCAGGATCGAAAACGCTTGCGGCCCCTGCAGTGCGATCATCGCGTAGTCGTCAGATACGTCGCTTACCTCTACCCCGTCCCACGATTCGGCCTGCTCCTGTAACCAGCGGTAATCTGCTTCTCTGTTCGCAGCGTTGACGACGCTCAAGAACCTCTCGCCGTTTTCTGTACCGGCAAGCCTGTATGTGATCAGGTCGTCGATCACCCCGCCGTCTGCTCGGCAGAGCATCGCGTATTGAGCACCTCCCTCCCCCACCTTGGACAGGTCGTTTGTAAGGTGTGCCTGAAGGAATTCGAACGCCCGCGGTCCCGTGGTCTCGATCTCGCCCATATGCGATACATCGAAGATCCCTGCAGCGTTTCTTACTGCCTGATGCTCCGCCTTAACACCCTCGTACTGAACAGGCATCTCCCAGCCTGCAAATGGCACCAGCTTCGCACCGGCATCGCGATGTGCTTGTAAAAGCGGCGTGCGTCTCAATTCAGTTACTTCGGCTTGGCCCATGAGCTAAGAGCCTATCAATCGATCAGGGCTCGGTACGCTCTGCAGAAGCTACATAGGTTGTGCCGAGATACCACTCACGCACGGTGGCGTTTCCAAGCTGCTCACGCATGATTTTCTCTATCTGTTCCAAGCGATACCTGGCAACGTAGTCATCGGTCACCGCATAAGGCTTGAGGAGGAGAACCAGTAGAAACGAGACGATCTTCGATATCACCGGCGTGGTCGGGGATCTCAGGTCCATGATCGAAATTCGCCTACCCGGTGCCAGCGCTTTGCATCCGTTTCGAACGATCTCCTCATATCCGGGGATGTAGGAGAGCGCATAGGTCGAGAGAACCCCGTCCACGTTCTCTGGAAACTCGTACTCGACGGCGTCGTGCTGAATCAGCTCGACGTTCGACCAACCCGCTGCATCTACCTTTTTCTTGGCTTCGGCAAGCATCCCTTCGGTTCGATCCACACCGATTATCTTCCCCGAAGGCCCGATCGCTTTCTGTATCGACTTAAAGTTAATTCCCGTCCCACACGCAATCTCGACGACCGTATCTCCTGGGCAAAGCTCCAGGACCCGAACGGCATTTCTAAGGTAGGCCGCGTATCTGTAGCCGATCAAGTAGTACAGTTTCATGCCGAGGTCGTAAGAACCGGCCCTTTTATTGAAGGTGCTGACCACCTTGTTTTCAAATGTTCCGCTTGCTTCCATGGTTTCCGTGCCACAAAGCCTATATAAAGCTCAAGGCCAAGAGGACGGATCGGATTTGTGAACCATCTCTGGTTCACATGGGCCTAAACAACCGTTCTACAAGGGTGTACTGCTTTTCTGCCGATAACACAGGTGTATAGATCGATGCCTGGGTCCCCATGAAGTATTCGATACAAAGCGCATGTCGGAGCACTACGTGAGCCCCTAACAGGTGTTAACGAAATACGTTGGTTAAACAATGAGTCATCTCTTCATATGCATACATTTCAAGAACGCGGCTATTGCCGTTGCGTTGGTTTCTATTCTGTTGCTGCCTGGCATATCTCAAGCAGCAACCCGTTACGGAAGCGACAAGGCCGAAGACATCAACGGAACCTCTTCCAGCGACCGTCTCTACGGCTTGGGCGGCAATGACCGTCTATACGGAAAGGGTGGAGTCGATCGCCTGGTTGGCGGTACCGGTAACGACACTGTCTACGGTGGAGGCGGTTCCGATCGGATCGACGGCTACGACGGAAGCGACCACCTATACGGAGGCTCCGGCGACGATCGAATAGTCGAGGAGCGCTTCGGTGACGACTATATCTCCGGCGGCACCGGAAATGACTTCATCAAGGGTGGTCGCGGAGTAGACAACATCAAGGGCGGCTCCGGCGACGATGTCATATACGGTGGGTCGGCCCCCGACACGGTCGACTGTGGCTCCGGCTACGACACCGTCTACACCAACTTGCAGAGCGAGCGCGACTACAAGGTTTTCAACTGCGAAGAGGTCTTGATCGAGCCGAGCATCATCAGCTACTCCTGCTGGGAGGGCGGGACAGACGGCCCAGAAACTCTGCTCGGCACCGAAGGTGACGACACCTGTCTCGGCTGGGGAGGAAGCGACGACCTCGAGGGCAAGGGTGGAAACGACCTGCTCCGTGGTGGCGGAGGAAACGATCGGATCTTCGGCCGCAAAGGTGACGACTCGATGTACGGAGAGGCCGGCAACGATGAGATAGAAGGAGGTCGTGGTCGTGACTACATATCCGGTGGGTCGGGCGCCGACATGCTTAACGGTGGAATCGGCAACGACCGTTTGTACGGTGGATCCGGAAACGACGTCTTACGTGCCGTCTACAACGGCGCCGACTACCTCAACTGTGGTGCGGGCGGCAGAGACCGGGCGATTGTAGACCGCCACGACACCGTGCGCGGTTGCGAACAGGTCAGTCGCAAGTAACTTTACGACTGCTCGTTGATCGTTTCAGGCCCGGCCTGCGGCGCCTCGGTGCGATGTTTTTTTGAAAGCAAGCCCGCGCAGATTAAAGCGCCAATTACGCACACGATTGCTCCGGTGAGCATCGCGGCAGTGAAGCCGTTGGTTATCGCCTGACCTGCCCCCTCGACAAACACATTTTTCGCCGGTCCAAGCCTTTTCGATCTCTGCCTTGGCTATCGAGTCGTTGCCTGCGACAAGCTGATCCAGCTTTGTGCCAGCATCGGCATTGATGCCGAGATTACCGATCACTTCGCTCAACCTATTCAGTGCGGCCGAGTTGTAAACAACGGTGCTAACGGCAACTCCAAGCGCCGCGCCAATGTATCGACTCATGTTCACGAGACCCGAAGCCTCTCCAACCTTGCCCGCGCCCACCGATGCAACGGCAACAGCAGAGAGCGGACCAAACGTAAGTCCCAACCCTGCTCCAGCAATTATCAACGCCGGCAAAAAAGCCGAATAACCTGAGCCATCTGAGACAACCGCCATCAGAAAAAAGCCCACTGCCATCAACAGCATGCCCAACCCCATCATCCATTGAAGTCCGAACCATCTGATTATCGTGCCGCTAACTAGCGAAACGGTGAACATCGCTACACCGAATGGCAGTAGCGCAACTCCGGCATGAAGAGCGGTGTAATCCAACAATAAAAAATTCTGTAGGTAATTGGCTACAAAGAAAAGGACGGTGATAAGCCCCCAGGTGATGATAAAAGTCCCAACGTTTCCCGCGATGAATGCTTTCGATTTAAACAGCTCGAAGTGCACCATTGGATTTTGTAGCCGCGACTCCACGTAAATGAAAACCACGACCATTACGGCTGCGCCCAATATAAGGCTGAGCGTCTGTATCGAATCCCAGCCCCAACTCTCTCCCCGGTCCAGTCCCAAAATAATGGAAAACATTGCGACCGCCATAATCACCATGCCTGCAAAATCGACTGTTCGGGATCGGCCCTCGTCACGCGACTCGCTGATCGACACGAGCGAAATTGCCAAGGCGAGCAATCCAAAGGGAACGTTGAACCAGAAAAGCCAGTGCCAACTAAAAAGATGTGTTAGAAGACCTCCGATAACCGGTCCCAATGCAAAGCCGATCCCGGCAATGGCGCCCCAGATCCCGATAGCCAACGCACGCTGCTCACGCGAGAAGGAGACGTCGATAATGGAAAGAGTTGCGGGCACAACACAGGCGGCACCCAAGCCCTGCACCGCTCTGCCGACAATCACCGTTGCGGTCATGTCTGCCGTCGCAATCAGCACCGATCCTGCCAGGAAGACCGCTGTCCCCGCCATAAAGAGAAACCGCCGACCGAGTATGTCCCCAAGCTGACCGCCCGCGACGATAAACGCAGCGACCATCAGCATATAGATATTCATAATCCAGGTCTGCCCGGAAGTACCCATGTTGAGGTCGTTGCCCATGTCGGTAAGCACGTCCGTGATCCCTGTGGTGCTCACCGCTATCGCAAAAAGCGCGAGGCTGACCGCCACAAGCGCCCCCCACCTGTTCGGGTGCTGTCTCGGATGCGCGTGCCAGTAACCCATGTGTCTGCCGGCAGTCTATTGCTAATTTTCTAGTAACGAGTGCTAAGTCTTGCTAAATTCTCATGGTAGTACCTTGTGATCGGTCGGCGCAATAGCGTCGCGCAGAGATCAAAAAAAGGATGCATATGGTTGGCTCGACACGGAGGTCGGTGGTCGTTGCACCTAATGCAAGAAAGCACGCTGGGGGGAGACCCGGTTTTACGGCTACAGTCTAAGCACCGGCTGTAGCCGTTTCTTTTCTGCAACCCATACAACGCTGTAGCCGTCGGTTGCGAAAAATATCCGGCGGGCATCCACCGTAAGTCGACAATCAAATAACCGGTCGGCTACTTCTTCGATTTGGGGAAGAACTTTGCGACGACTGGCCGCTCCCCAACCGACGCCGGTTTGTCGAGAATCTTCTTCTTCACCGGGTTGACCATCCAAAGCTTTTTGTTGGCGATGTCTGTAACAAATACAGCGCCGGTGCTTGCATCGAATGAGATACTCCTCAGGCTTACCTTCTTCAGGCTGCCGGCACCGACAGCCTTCATCCTCTTCTTTGTCCAGCGGAATGTGGACATGACCTTTTTGGTCTTCGTGTTAATAACAGATACCGATCGTGAGCCCTCATTGACTACGTAGAGGCGATAACCGCTCTTCGACAGCGTTGCTGCCGTTGGTTTTTTGCCTACCTTGACTGTTTTTACAACCGTGTCGTCATCCGTGTTAACGATCGTGACCGATCCCGAGTCCCTGTTTGTCACGTATGCCAAAGAGTCGTTGCCCAGAACGGTCGCAGGCGATGAGCCGACTGCAATCTGACCGACTTTCTGCTTAGTTGTAAGATCCACAATCGCCAACTCGCCTGACTCGGCAAGCGCTACGTAAGCCTTGGTCTTGTCCACGATGAACGCTCCGGTCGGTGATGCCCCAACCTCGATCGTTGCCATGTTCGACCCAAGCCCCTTCGAGCCACCGCTCGGGTTCAACAACGTGACTGTACCTGCTTCTGTATTGCTGACCAACATGCGCTTCCCGTTCGGTGCCAGAGAGATGTTTGTCGGCCCTTTTCCGACGTCGATCGTGTTAATAACTTTTCCAGAAGACAGCTTCACTACGGAGACCGAATCAGATCCAGTGTTAACCACGTACGCCTTCGATCCCTTACGTGAGAAAGTCATATCGGAAGGGTCTTTGCCAACTTCCGCCGAGGATCCCGCGCCTTTTCCGGACACTGCTCCAACCTCTTGGATAGAACCGGTTCCGCTCTTTGCTGTGCGCAGGACAACGACCTCTGGATCCGGACCCGGTTCCGTCGGACTTCCAGCTCCAGATGATGTTCCGCCGGCAACGCTATCGGCCGGTGTCGGGGATGGGGTGGGTGTCGAGGGTGCCGGACTGGGTGTTGATGAAACCGGTGGAGAAGGTGAACTACCGAACGAGTCCCCAGTGCCAGATGGAGGGAAATCGGAATCAAAACCTGAGCTTGATCCTGAACTTGAGCCTGAGCTCGAACCTGAGCCTAGGCCAGGGTCGGGAGCGAAACTGGAGCCCGCACCGGCGCCGGCACTCGAGCCGGACTCTGATCCGGAACTCGATGAGCCCGCTGTGTCGTCCGCGCTGTCAGTACCTAAAAGCGCACGCAGCTCTTCGGTATCTGATTTCTCCTCAGACCCTCCAGTACCAAGCAGCGCACGCAGTTCCTCTACATCGGACTTCTCCGCACCGGCAGCGCTACCGGACTGGTTGGCGCCGGCCTTCGACTGCCCGCTACTTCCTGCCTCAGGGGTAACCGCCCCGGCAATCAGTATCGCCAACCCGATCACTATGCCGGTCATGTTGTAGACGATCGCGTCAGAAAATCGCAGTCCCTTGAAAAACGTCCTAGCTTTGGCGTCAAATGCGACTGCGCCAACGCTGAAGTTGTAAAGGAAACCCTTTTTGACGGGCTTTGGTTGACCATCAACCGTGGGAAGTCCCACAGCCTGAGCAGCCACCCTGCCGTTGCCGTTGCCTCTGCCGTTGGTCAATCCGGGCTTAGCAACAGGCGTCGTGACAGGCAAACGGATCGGAACCTTGTCCGGTTCCTTGACCGGCGCTTTGCCCTTCTTTTCTGTTGGCTTCAGCAGAAGCACTTAATAAGTTTCACTCCCTAGGTGATAGGTTACCCGATCCCGTACCCCTTTTAAACCACACATTCCACTCCCAATCAAGCTTTCTGGCCAAATTTCAGGATATTTTTAGACTTGGATCTGGCGGTTTTCGGCGACTTTCTCACTCTCATCCAACTCGACGAGGGGTGATATGGCTATGCGTTGGACTGCTGCCGGAATGCTCGAAGCAGAGAAGCAGTTCAGGCGGATCAACGGCTATCGAGATCTCGCCAAGCTGGTCGTTGCAATCGAAGGTGAGTTCAAGTGCTCTACTGATTTGTCGTTGCCACCGAGTGAGGAGGTCGCTATGGTCTCAACTGTCTAACCGCCGGTAAGCCCCTTTATTCAAGCTCAAGAGCGATCTTAATTCTATTTGAAAGTTCATTCAGCTTAACTGTGCCGAGGCTTCCATACTGCTTACCTAAACGAGTCTTTTCAATCGTCAGTATGTTGTCACAGTTCGCAACACTTTCAATTTTCATACCTTCATCTTTGCCTATCAACAACTCAGCCACATGTCCTCTTATTTTGCTAGTGACTGGGACAACGGTTACGGATTTGAGCACTGGAATAGCAGTGTTTCGCGTCAAAATGACAACCGGCCGCTTAGCATGTTGATCTAGGTCTGCAAGGAAGACGTCTCCTCTTTTGCAAGGTTCATGCGTCATCGAAAATGTCACCCAACAGACTGGCGCCATCAATGAAGTCCGATTGATCATCATCGCTGTAGGCTTTCTTGTAAGACTCAGCGATTGCTCTTTCTCTCTCCTGCGCAATCTTCTCCACAATAGATAGCCTCAGGGCCTCGGCTCTGTTCTTAAATACGCCCCTCTCTACCAGTAAATCAAGAGCCTTCGCATCCTTGTCTTCTAATCGAGCTGATATCGGTACAGTCATACTATTAGTATACAGAAGTGTATTCATTATACAAAACAAGTATGAATACACTTCTGTAATTGCACCAGCGACGTAAACGTTCACGTGGTCCACGCCAGATAGACAACTTACACACCCCCGCGTGTCGTCCCGACCATGGACGGGAGGGATCTCGCCGATAGCTGGGCCATGTACCTCGGAAGGCGAATGTACATCCGTGTGCCTACGGCTTCCAGATATCCGGATGACTGTGTGGGAGTAGAGAACTAAGTGAGCTTATAGCCAGATCCCTCCTCCGAGTCGGGAAGACACAGGCTGCAGGTAAGCACAGACCTCCTTTGTAAACAGCAGGTTTCTCTAACTGAACATGCCCCTTCGTCAGTCGAAGATCAGCCTACGTGAACACTTACCTACTTTCTATTTCACGCGCACTCTTCGAGTCCGCTTCGACGCCTCGAACACATCGTTCCCCCTGAACTTGGCAACGACCTTGTAGCGACCACGTGTGGGGACGGTGAGGGTCTTTCTGAACTGTTGCTTCTTGATCTTCGCGTATGTTTTAGTGGCTTTCTTGATCTTCCGTCTCAGCTTCTTCGAGCGGGGCTTTTTGCCGTAGAACTTGGCAGTGATGCGTACCTTGCCTGCAACACCCTTGGTGATTGTGCCTCTGACCGTGATCTTGCGGCCTCTGCGCTTGATGCGAAGCTTGCCGACTCTCGATCTCTTCTTCGGCTCAGGATCAACAGTGACTCCCAAGACTGTGAAGCTGGCTGCACGGGTGTTTATGTGGCCGGCTGTGTCTGAGACAGACACAGAGACCGTGTGGCTTCCAGGTGCGAGGCCGGATATAGAGATAACGTCACCCGTGAAGCTGTGTACTGCTCCCCCGTCTATCGAGTACGTCCGTGATGCCACTCCAGAAGTTACATCAGACGCAGCTACCCATATGGATATCGTCTGGCCGAAGGCCGAGGTGGGCAGGGCATAGAGCGACAGTGCCGGCGCTTGAGTGTCGATCGTGGTGGTAGAGCTTTCTGACCATTCACCTGTGTTTCCCAGGTCGTCGGTTGCCCGTGAGCGGAAGCGGTAGCTTACGCCCTCCACTCCGGTGAAGGTGAA
This sequence comes from uncultured Thermoleophilia bacterium, assembly GCA_963710065.1. Classification (GTDB taxonomy): domain Bacteria; phylum Actinomycetota; class Thermoleophilia; order Solirubrobacterales; family CAVPYU01; genus CAVPYU01. The sequence goes on from CAVPYU010000005.1 coordinate 523,656, forward strand.
GGAGTCCTGTCCTGCGCTCAGGGTTGTATGTGGTGACCAGGCGCCGAAGTTTGCGCTCACCTCGACCTCTGTCTGGTTTACTCCTGTGCCCGATCCGTCGCTTGAGGCAAGGGGAACGGTGACAGGATTCGAGTTAGCGTAGGTGCCGAGAGAGCCAAAAGAGGTTGTGGGCCCGGTTGAGTCGACCAAGAGCGATAGGTTTTTGCTCGACGACCAAGTCTCACCGAAAGATGATCCCTGAGCGTCGATAGTTATCTGTTTGAGGCCGTCTGTTGTGCCCTGTACGGTCCATTGGGCCTGGGCCGAGTCATTTGGCCCCAGGGTGCCCAACGGTTGAGGGTCGCTGCCTCCGGTCAGCGTAACGCCCGATGGAAGGTCTATGTCGGCTGTGACCGCCCCCGCGGTTAAGTCGTTAGAGGTGTTTTCGATGTCAGACGTGATGGTGACGTCGGTTGCCTGCTGTGCCTCGGTAGCTCCCTGTGCCACTGCCTGATCGACTGTTGGTGCATCTAACTCGGTGAGGTCTTTTGAAGCAGCTATCGCGTAAGGCTGCGTTGAGGCTCCCTGTACGGAGCTGGCGGCCTTTACCTTGTATATGGCGTTCTCTGTGTTAGGCGAGGTCACCTGCTCTACGTTGTTGTCAGACGTGCTTGATGTGTCTCTCTGTGCCTGGCCTGTCGAGTACTGGGTTAGGTCGAGGTTGGTTAGTGGGTAGATGGTTTTGGGGGTCTGTGCGTTTGGAGGTATCGAGTCAAATACGACCCTTCTGTGCCAGGTGATCGTCGCCCTGTCGCCTACTGCGAGGTTCGCCGAGTAGAACTTCGACTGACCTTCTGCGATCGTGCCCGTTGCGTAGTTGTCTTTTTGCAGGTATGCGGTGTCCATAGCCAGCTGACCCCAGCCGGCGTCTGCCTGCCAGGTGGTCTGTGCACCGATGCCATCGGCAGAGTTGATGAGTATCGCTTTCTGGGCTTTGTAGTCGGTTATGCCTGCGCCTGCAAGAATCACCAGGGCGCCGGCGCCCATCGGGGCGGAGAGGGATGTGCCGCTTGCACCGTGCGCCTCGTCAGGACAGCCTGGAGAAGAACACTGGTAGTTTGCAACCGCGAGCGACTCACCGGGCGCAACCAGGTCTGGCTTCTTCCTGTTAGTGCCTATGACCGGACCCCAAGACGACGACTCATAGATCGTATCGTCTGCCCTCGATGTGGTCTCTTCATCATCAGTAGCACCCATGCAGAGGGTGTTGTAGCTGTTGCAGAACTCTGTGGTCGTCTCGGCACCTGGGCCTTCATTCCCAGCAGCTGCTGATATACCTACTCCGTAGATGCTTATAAGGGAGTCGAACCAGAGATCTGCTGGATCTTCAATAGTTGCTGAATTACCAGCTGCCCAACTCAGAGCCTCAGCTCGGTCATCTTGATCTGCACCTTCAACCAAAGGCCCACTACCCCAATTGCAACGGTGATCAATCCCTAGGCTCCATAACTCCTCACTTGCACTACCACCCGGACACAAGGCGGCAAAGTTATCCGCATCAAGAACCTTTTCAACCCCGTATGCGATACCTCTGTATATTTCGTTTGGATCGTTACCGACCGCAACCGAAGTAACCGATGTTCCGTGGTTCATGCCTGTCGGCAACTGCCCAGGCGGCTCTACAAAGTTGACCCCCGCAAGCCACGGGTGGTTGTGGTTTGAATAGTCCTCAAGTATCCCAATATCTGCGGTGCCACCTGTATACCCATTACCCCACCAAGACCCCGGTAGACCGACGCCCGTCGAAGGTACCCCTACGTTGATGGCAGAAGCAGGGGCAGAGGCCACCAGAGCGGTAGCCAAAACCGCAGCAGCTATATGCCGGAACCTCCTCATTTCCTTCTACCTATCAGATCGTCTAGATAAGCGATCCTTTTGAATGTAGCCCCTTCCCGCTGGCCTTATGTTCTGCATCCTTGAAACCATCAAATACGTTCACCCGCGTGGATAGAGGCTACAGAGTGGATACTGTGGCCTCGTTTTTTCGTGACGTTCTCGGCCAAATTATCTACGTTTTTTAGCTCGTTTACTAGCTCGCCGAGCCGGTTTTTTTAGCCACACTTTCAGGCGTTGATGACCGCTACTGCCAACATGCGGCACCGCACTCTTTACCTGCAACCTTAGGCGTCTGCGCTTTTTAAGAACACGTTTTAACACACGGTAACCTCGATGTGAGAACTTTAACGTGACCTTCGTTGGATGGTTTCGTCTTAAATTTCTGGTGGTTAGGCTGATCCATATCTTTTGTGTTCGCTTCGGGTGTTTACGGTTTCCCTTGGCGGACTTGCCTTTTTTCCAACGTTGTGAAAATACGACCTTCCCGCTGAACTCCACAGTGCAATTCCTGGAACATTCCGCGATTAATTTCACACCGCGCTTTGAAAGCCTCTGATTTTTCCTACCACTCAGCTTCAAAGATACTGTGGGTTGTTGCCAAGACTGTCCTGAAGACGCACAGCACAAATTCGATGGTGCCCAGCTAGGAGGACTTTCGTCGAAGTCACTTCCCACGAAGCCAACATAAAGAAATCTACTGTCGGGGCTGAACGCAATAGATCCGCCGTATCGAGCGGTCTGCCTTGTACTTGATGTAACCGTAAGATCACCGCTCACATCGTTTCGATTGAACATCCAAATGTTGTTGGCGTCTTCGTAAACCACTACGGCCACTCTAGACCCATTCGGCGCGACGGCAAGACCTTCGGGACTCATCCCAACTGTTAACGGTGAACTAGCAAGCTCTGTGAGCTGTCCCGTTACTCCATCAACGTTGTACGCAGAGACGCTTCCTTCTGTAAAGGACACGAAGTTACCCACATAAAGATGTTTGCCATCTGGTGATATATCGATCGTTTGTGGTCCATGGTCGCCACCGCCACTTTCGTACGGAGAACCTGCTACTTCTGTCAGGAGCCCAGTGGACTGGTCCACATCGTAGGCTGATATGTTGCTTGAGTTCCAATTAGCGGTGTAGAGGTGCTTTCCATCCGGGCTTAACACAAGATCCCACGACCCAGTCGCTGCAGGTGTCGAAACCGGTGAGCCAGGAACTTCATCAAGCTGACCGGTCGACTGGTTTACGTTAAATATCGAGATGCTCTTTGAGTAGGAGTTAGTCACATAAACGCGATCTCCACCTGGTGCTACTGCGACACCGCGAGGACGCTGCTCTGTGTCATATGGAGAATCACCTACTTGCGCTAGCGCTCCCGAGCTATCGTTAATTGAGTAGACGACTAGCTTGTGATTGAAGTGGTCTGCCGCGAAAAGAAACTTCCCGTCAGGAGTAGTATCGAGTGCAATTGTTCGTGAATCTGGGTTAAAGGGTGATCCCAGTATTGGAAAAATCTGACCCGACGATCCATCTGCCGTAAACCCATAGGCTCCCGCAGGGGATCCATAGGTCGTACCGCCCAGAAAAAGGTACCGACCGTCGGGAGTTACGGTGGCACCTTCATTGTGGGCCTTGGAGTTCCATGGACTGCCTGTAACCGGTGAAAGTTCACCGCCTGGCTCACCTATCGCAAATCCAGCCACTGTCGCAGTGCTCGTTGCGGGGAGCATCGTATGACTGGTAACGGCAAATGCCAGAGCTAGGATCAAACACAAGACTCTCCTATCTCTTGAAAGCAACAAGATGAATTTCACTAAACCGGTCTTCAACATAGTTGTTCTACTTATCACTGCTTTTCGCCTCCACAATAGACTGATCGGTCATACAACGTTTCATTACTTAGTTATTTCAGCTATCTCCTTTATCACCGCCACTTACTTATCAACCTGTATTAGAGATCAGACTTCCTTTACTTGAAATTCCATGAATACGGCAATCACTTACGTGGATAGACGACCACCGAGCGTGACGGTGAGGTCACGGTCGAGTACGACCAACCCGACTCTGCCGGTATCTTGACCCTGAACTTGATCCTCTGTTTGTAGGCGATGAACTTGAACTTGTGGGAAGTCTTGAAGCGGCCGCGCTTACCTTTAGTTCGGATCGTACGGAAGGTCTGCCACCGAGCCCTCTTTCCCGACCGGTTTCTGAATTGCAGCTCGACTATCTTGCCGCGCTTCGGGGTGTCTTGTCACCCTGGTGATAGACACGCCCCGAGATTCGCACCCTCCTGCCGTTCGGCAGGTTCCTCGGCCTCAACTTAAAGCCGACCCTGCTCTTGACGAAAAGCGTTATCGCCCGCGACTCCGCCCTTCTCCTGGTCGGTGAGCCGTCGTAGAAGGCCTTGACATGCCTGCCGCCGCCTCTCGGCAACCGGTAGCTAAACAGTCCGCTCTCCGTCGTCTTTACCTCTCCAACTAGCCTGTATTCGCGGTCGCCGGAGGATTCAGCCATCGACGACGTGCCGATCTTGATCCTTGCATCAGGCACCCCCTTACCCGATCTCTCGACCAGGCGGCCGTGTACCTGTACGCGCTCTCCGTATCCCACCTGGAGCAGATTGGTATAGATGCCGGCACCACCCCTTGTCTTTTTCTTCTCACTCTTTTTCCTACCGCAGACCCTCACCGTCACCCCGTCCTTGCGAATGCTCTTGCAGCGCTTCTTCTTCCTGCTCTTGTCGGCGGCCTCTGCAATACCTAGATCAAATGTCGCCTTGCTTGACCTCTTTCTGCTGCCTTTTTTCTTTACCCCGTAGCCACAGTGCTTACCGATCCTTCTCTCATACCTGCGCATCGATCTTTCTTGGCGTTTTGTGCCGGCGCTCTGGTGCCTCTCTTGCGCTTTTAGCTTCCTGTCGCGCGCTTTACGGTAGCCAGACTTCGCCCTCTTGCAGGCAGGGTTCGCACTCGGCCTCTCGAAGAATATCCCCGCATCGCCACCGTATTTGAAAGTACGAGCCGAACTTGATCGGGGTGAGCGCTGTGTACTTGTTGCCCTCTGTGTCCAGGTCGCTCGAGCCTACGTTTGCCTACATTGTCCTCACCTGTCGCCAGGTACTCGACCTTCTTGTCCTCAGGTATTGAGTCGTCGTCAATGTGGGCAACAAGCTCGTCTGACGCTGCAACATACTCAGTCGCCATAGCTTTCCACTTAGCAGTATCTTCAACCCTCCAGTAGAGCTTTCCGGTCTTAAAACCGGAGTGCTCATCGACTGCCTTTGCCCGCACCTCCGTCGGGTCGTCGGGGTTCTTTGGCTTTGACGAAGCCCAGTGTCGGCGGCTTGCTGTCGACACGAACTGACAAGTTCTGTCTGGTCACCTCTGTTGCCTGCGACGTCCTGTCGCGTATGTCTTCAACGTGTGCATACCTGTCTCGATAGAAGTCGATCGACTCGGTCGTGCCCTGTGCAACCTGTGTCGAGCCACCATCCACCGAGTACATCAGGCCGGACCCTGTCTCCTGGGGGTCGACCCCCGAGTAGCTGTCTGATGCAGTCAGGCCGATCGTTACCGGGCCTTTTTGCCAGCTGTCTGTATGCCCTGTCACATCTACCGTTGGCTTTGTCTGGTCGACCTTTATCAACTCACTGTTTACCGGTCCGGGAACACCTGCGCCGCTGATCGCCCTTACATGTATGTAGCTCTCGCCTTCAGATACTGAACCGGGTAGTTCGGTGGTCCTGTTATCTTCGCCAGGATGGGTGATCTCCTCGTCGGGATCTCCGTCCGGGTCTTGATCAAAAGCTACCGCGTAGCCGGCAATCTCGGATACTGGAATTTCCTCGCTTTTCACCGGCTGCCATTCAACAGCCTCACCAGCACTGACGTACCCGTTAATTGCATCCGGCATAGCATCCCCGGGCGGCTGATCGTCCCACTTTACTCCTTTCAAAACAGCAGTTGATTCAGGTTGATTCCCAGCCTCATCTCGTAACCACACGGTAATAGTGTGGTTCGCCTGAGAACCACATCGCAGGTTGTTTAGTTCATGGAGTTTGCCCCTTCAATTGCGTCCACGGATCCCGCCACCCCAACGCTGATAACCGCCGAAATTGGTGATCCGTTACCTTGACTTGGGTTATCCCACGATAGTCGAATGACGAATGCTGTGCCACCCTGTCACCGCCTGCGACCGTCATGTTTGTAGGTTGTGTCGGAACGTATTGTCGCTACAGAACCATCCATCTGTAGTGACTTGCATAGCGTCCGCCACTTCTTGTCCTACTCCTGTAATCATGTGACAGCCGTCTGAGAAGTTTGCTGTGTTTATTGAGTAGTACTTCCATTGACCTTCGGGGCATGGTGCTAGTGAGTCGTAGTGACCTCCTGAAATATGGCAAGCAGGCCCGTACCACTCTTGGGTTGCTCCCCCATCGAGGCGCCAACCAATCTGGCGAACGCCGCTACCTGTATCGTGGGCATGCACGAGCATATCCTGAGTACCTTTTACCCAACCTCCATTGAAAAGAGATCCACTAAGGGGGTCGATCCAGATGTTTGTTCCGTCGTACATTGTGAACTCGAAGTCCGAACCTTCAATTCGTCCCGCAGCGAAAGGGATGCAGTCGTAGCTGCCAAAGCATCCTGTATGAAATGAGACTTGCACCATATTCATGGCACCGGTGTCGAACCATGTATAGCTCGTGTTTGCATTCGGTGAAAAAAACCAATCACAACCGCCTACGTTGTCCCAACACCTTGCCATTGACATAATCATGCCGTTAGACCACTTCCGCCCGTGCCCGGTCCATCTGTAAATGGTCGTATACGGTGGGGCGTTTATGTACCACTGTGCGTACTGGCCTGGCCAATATCCGATATTGGGTATGTACCATCTGAGTCCGGCAGCTCCGGGACAAGCGGAGTTTTCTGTGCTAAAGGCTCCAGATGGGTTGTATGCCACCCATCCGTGTGCTGCACCATAGCCGTCATGGCATTGCTGAACGGTATAAAAACCGGACGCTTTAGCAACCTCAACATGAGCAAGAGGTATCCCGCTCGGGACACCAGCAGGCAAAGCAGCGTATGTAGCCAAGACCAGTATCGCCGGTAACACCGCTTTCAGCAAAAATGATCTTCTTTTCAGATCCAAGTTGCTTGTACTCATCTTCGTCCCCCTGCTGTTTGCTTTATCGGATTCCATCGACTGTTGGATTTCTGATTGCGGCTTCTGTTCTGGCCGTTCTTGAAAAACTTCGTTTCTGCCACGTTCGATCAACCCCCCGGCTCCGGCTGGGCGCCCAGGCTGTCGGGGCTGAACTCGGCGTCTCCGTCTGACTCTGCTGGAGGTTCGGCCTGTGATCCCGAACTTTCTGGCCCCGCGGCTTGCCCGGTGGGCGCTGCGGTTTCATTCGACCGACCTGCGGCTTGCTTGTCCGTCTTGTTGTCTCTTTTTTCGGCACTGCTCTGAGGCCGTGCGTACGACTTCGTTGGCAGTGCCTGCGAGTCAGGTTTCTGTGATCCCTGATAACTCGGGCCAATGTTCGTAGGATGTTTCACCCGCTTGGGCTTGGTGTCTATGTTTGCGGCTTTGGTGTTGGTGAACACGTGCTTCACGTCTGGAACGCCCTGGACCGCTCCGACGACTATGCATGCGGCTGCGGCGCTGCAGGCGGCGGCGATCCTGCCCGGTCCCAACCCGGATGCGCTGGCGCCGGTCGCTGCTTGGCCGACCGGCTCCGTGCGCCCAAGGATTCCATGCATCACAAGCTTCAGCTTGTCGGCAGACCCAGTGGCCAAATCCGTTACCGAGTGGATCGCACCCGACAGTCTCCCAGAGCCGACTCTCCCGCCAAACAAAAGCTGAGCAGGTAGTGCCGCGACTAGCACGGTCCCCACTTCGCCCCGTGCCTTCTCGATGTAAGCCGTACAGACATCACATATCTCCATGTGCGCTCTTAGCTTGCTGCGTACACGCCGGTCTAGCTTTTTTTCCTCACCGCGTCCAACCCTTGTATCGTGAGCGTACGCCTCAAGCAAACGCACCTGTTTGTCGCAGATACCTGCATCTTGGTGCATCATGACGTCGCCGATCGCAGAGTTAACGTCTCTTACGACTCGTTTGACCCTTTGGTGAGCGACACCGGCGATCGATTCGATCTCACCCTCACCGAATCCCTGTTTTGAGAGGCTGAACACGAGTGCTTTCTCATCCGAGATCCTCGATATCACCTCGAGCCACGCATCGAGTGAAAGCAGTGGCTCTTCAAACGACTCCGCCTTCGCGCTTGAGGTCTTCATCGTTTCTATCGCCGCATCGCGTCGCTTTTGAGAACGAGCCATATGCGCCGCCTCGGTAAGCGCCATGTAGCAAAGCTTCCTACCAAGATCGTCTACATCTTTTTCCAAGAGGTCCTCTCGCCCAAGTGCCTTGGTGACCATCTGCTGGTAGGCGTCCTCGGCCCAGCGAGACCCAAACCTTTTGCAGTTCTTCCAGATCAGGCCGTTGTAACGCTCGAGGGCCTCACTGATCTTCTGGTTGCGAGCCTGTTCCTGTGAATCAAGTGCAACTGCCGAACTCACGACCCACGCCCCCTCGATTCGGCCAGGGCGCTTTTGAGTGACCTGTTGGCATCCAGTAGGTCTGTAAACATGTCGAGCTCAGCGCCGTCCAACAGATCCATTGAGAAGAGCTTCCTCAAAAACACCGGCGTCAAGGGCCCTGATGCCACTGCATCGACTGCCGACTCAAGCCTTTCCAGCGCGGTGGTGACAGCGCACGACACGGGTCTTGCACCACTGCCTTCACCGGTCGAGATGCCGAAGTTTTCGCCTTCTGCCTGTCCACCGGATTTTCCCATTCTCCTACTAGACGCCCAACAACACTTTTTTTGCCGGACATTTTTGAAATATTTTTTCGGGCAGCGTGTGTTTTTGCCCCAAAAGAGGCGGCTCCTATATGCTCGTCCACCTTGCGGCCGCCACTAATCATCTTTGGCTACACAGCTTGCCCTTCTACTTGCATAAATCGATCTCTATCAGAAGCAAGTTTTAACGCTTTTATTTGAAATCAAGCCAATGCGTCATATGATGACGCATAATAATATACTTTGACACAACGTATATTGTGCGTCATACTTCTATCATGACGCGTACAGCCAGATTCAACTTAGTTCGTGACGACGCTTTGGATAACAAGCTAGAAGCGCTGGCTTCTTATGCAGAGCGGAACGAGATCAAGACCGACGCAGCACTTTTGCGTGCGATGATCGACGCCGGCTATGACGCATTGCGCAGAAGAGAGCTGAGAGAAGCTTTGACAGCAAACGCGAAGTATCAAGACGACACGATTGCTGATGAGGCAGCGCTGCTAAACGCATCCGATCTGGAGGGTGAGTGAAAAGGAAACAGCCTGAGGCGGGTTGCATCTACTACACGGGCGTAGGCTTCAAAGAACGCAAACGTTTGCTAGTCGTATCTAATGACGATCTGAACCTAGACCCGCAGTGGCGAAAAGTCATATGTGTATACGTCACAAGCAAGCATGTGCCTGGCGGGCCTTGGGTATCTCTACCGAGCCACGGAAAGAACTCAGTGGCTAACTGCACGGAGTTGTTCACGCTCGAGAAGAGACGATTGGATCAACAGGTCGGTGAATCTATCGATGCCTCAGAAATGCGAGAGGTATATCGTGGAATTGCTCTGGCATTGGGTGCTGAGGAGATGTACCGGGGCCTCTATCGATAAGTCCTCTGCTCAAGCTCCTCATAAACCAGCGCTTCAATAGACCTTTCGAGATATGAAAATGAACGCGTGTCACCTGGAAGAGGTTGGTGCGTAGCAGTGGTATTCGTTCCATCAACCTGCGCGTGCAGGCTGAGATTCGCTGTTGATGAGAGCTGAACCAAGAGCGTCCAGGGCGACTTTGTTTCGCTCTCGATAGACGAGAACTACGTCGATGGTTCTGGTCTCGGTTTCTATCTTCTCGACGAAGCGATCCACACCGTTTCCAAGCGCTGCCTTGTCGTCTACGTCATATGTATGTGCGGTGAAGGCCAGGGCCAGATCGACGACCTCGCTGAGCAGCGGGCTGGTCGGCCTTCGCTCGCCCAGGTATGTGCGCAGAAGGCCCTCTTTGAACTCGCCTAAAAATCCCTGTGTTTGAAAGCCTTTTCTAATCGGCGATTTCTGCAGACTTTCAAACAGCGCAAGCTCGTAGGCGACGCAGACTTCTTGCCGCTGGCCATTGCAACGCCCGGCCGATGTTAAATGCCAGGTCGGCGGCCTCACGAATCCCACGTGCATTTAGCTGGAACGGAACGGTCTGGTAGTAAAAGGAGTACCGGCCCTCGAGCCCATCGAGCACACGTCGCCGCTTTAAGCCTTCGGAGACGACGACATCCTCTCTCTGTTTTAGGAACCTGTAGGCGGTTGGAGTCGCTCTCATAAGACTTGCTGAGAATGGGATGATCAGCGCAAAAGCTGCTAGCGCGATTATCCCGACTGTCTGATATACAACAGCAGTTACCGCTATCAGCAGGATCGCCGTGAGCTGTGGCAGGATCGTCGGGATGTAGTCGTATCGGACAAGCTTTAACCATCGTTCCTTCGTCTCAACCGAAATGTTTGTACTGACGATTACGAAGTTGATCACATCGAACGTGACACCAGCAGCACAGAACGCCGACGAAGAACATCGGATCTGTAGCACTTGCTGTGTTTGAAGTTATTGCTTCAAATGCGTACGCAGCAGCGAGCGCTGCCCACAGAGTATGATGCCAGTGTTGATAGAAGTCCCGCAAGACTGCTGGTTCGGTTTCCCATCTTTAGCTTGCTTTTCATGATTCGCTCTGCGATATCGGTGAGCAACTCGGATACCACGCCCACTACAACAGCAGGCGCCGGCCCCAAAAAAACTGCAGCAATTAAAAATGCAAGAGCTGCTGTTGAGACATCGATTTTGCCACTGGTCGTGACTCTCGCAAAGAGGTTTGATGCAACCGCAATAAACAGAAGCACGGCGAGGAGCGTTAGATCCCACTTTGATGAGCCAAGACTTACGAGAAAAATGGGGATGAGTGCAATTAGCTCAATCCCAGATATGGCAAACGAGGCGACTTCTCGACGTCTGTTCTCAAGTCCGTTGGTCCTAGTAATAGACATTCTTCCTCGCAGCAGTGTGCTTGCCTGTTGCTTGGTATGACCTAATCCGAAGAGCCTTTGACTACCGACTCACGACCTATCGGTTCTGCGACACCGTGGGGGAACTTTACTTTTCGCCCGTGCTTTGGTGGTCGTTTCTTTCTAAGGAATCCTGCGGTGTAAAAGTCGATCGCTTCCTCATATGTACGTCGATCCTCATGTCTGTAGTTAAGCTCTGGGTCCTTTTCAAGTGCCTCAACGAGAGCCTCCACATAGCGTTGTTCAAAGAGCTCCGGCTTGCTTCGCAGCTCAGCGATCGCCTCCTCCCTACTTCGACGACTCTGGTAGGTGTCGCGTGCAGTTATCACGTCGTAGGTGTCGGCGACCCGAATAATCTTGGCAAGCTGCGGTATCTCATGACCCTGGAACCCGCGCGGGTACCCAGTTCCATCCAAGTTCTCGTGGTGACAACGAATAATCTGGGCCAGATGCTTGAATCCAGCACCCAGTATTCTGTCGGCTCCTGCATTTGGGTGGTCCTTTATATAGAGACGGTCTACCTCTGTGATCTCATCACGGCCCTTGGTTCCATCCAGCAGTGGCCCCGGCCAGCTCGTCTTGCCTACATCGTGAACCAGCGCTGCCCTGTACCCGCGGAAACGCTGTTTGGTAGAAAGGCCTGCAGCGCAAGCAATCTCATGCGTATATAGAGCAACGGCGGCACAGTGGGTGCCTGTACGGTTGTCACGACCATGCAATGCTTGTACGCGAGCAGTCAGTCTGTCAAAGGCCTCGCACTCTATGGTGACCTTCTTGTTCTGAGCGTGCCAATAGTAGAAGAGAATCCGCAAAAGTCCCAAAGCCATTAGTAAGCAACGCCGATGTCCTCGACCAGATGCGTAGTAGCCGTATAGAACACCCATGCCGAGAGCGGCGATCACGATCTCGGCTGGGATGAGGAAGGCGAGCATCTTCGCGCCTGACCCAAATGGGTATCTGCTCGACCCATGTGTCGATTGTTTCCCGAAGTAAAAAATTGATCGCAAGTACCAAGGCAAAGGCGGCTTGAAAGACCAGGTAATACGCAAGGGTCCTGATAGCTAAGTTGAAAGACACCGATGAAATGGTGAAAGAGAAGCCCCGGGATTAGTGCAAACCAGGCCTTGTCTGCGAGGTCGCCGGCGATGCCCAGCTGGACCGGTCTATTAAAGCCACTCGTTGACCCAGCCGGCTCCGGTGCTTTAATCGGAGCAGCAAACCACCGCCATGTCCCTACGACCACCGGCTTTGGTTTCCTTATCGACATCACCCTTCGTAACGCCACATTTACCTTTGTTACTACTACTGACCTCAGACTGGCAATGCGTATCTTTCCCGGTTGCTCCGGACTACTGTGAAAGCCTGCGCTAGCTGGCTCAAGCAGGCGGAGTAAAATCCTGCGGCGAAGAATGGTGACATGCTTTCCTTCATACCAGCGGTGAAGCTCTTTGTATACTCGACAAGCGGGTAGTAGAGTTCTCCAATCAAATCGACCGGCACCCGACTACAATCGCGGCGTCAGCGGGTCCAAGCACCACGGCGGCTATGAAGTATCGCCAAGCGGCAACCCGTCTATGGGCAGATCCTGCTGAACTTCGATCTTCAGGAATCTGGCAAAGACGGCCAGCCAAGCAGTATCACGAATAATCCCGGCTGCTGTCAAAAGCTTTGACCGCTATCCACTACCAAAGCACAGTACCAGCGCAACCACTACTACGACATTCAATGCATACGCCTGCCTATAGTACACTCAACGATCGTTGGCTCTCTTGCCCTCAGTATCTCTCCCGTGCCATTTACACTCAAGACCACCTCGATCCACCCTCGCTGTCGGTTGATCGATCTAGCCGTAGGCAATCTATCGGCAGATCCGGGTATATGTCTTTATATGCAATTCCTTTGCAGTCACTTCAATTTTACCTTCATGCCATATTTGAATAACAAACATAGCGGCATCCCTGCCGCCAGTGTCTTCTCTTAGATATAAGACGTTTTCTTATTGTTTAGCGTCCAGACGTCCCATTTTGCGCCTCCAGTCGAATGATCGTCTTTAGCATAACCCCTCCGTGGAGAGGCGAATAGCGCGAGCCAATTTCACTCCCGCACCCTGCTGTCCGGCAGGATAAGTCTCAATCTCAAGTGGAGGTTTTGTGGAGGTTTTTGCAGCCTTTTTTAAGTTTTTATAAGTTTTTACAAGTTTTAGGAGGTTTCAGTATGTATACGGACGTGCTCTGCAAAATGATGCCATTGTGACGTTGCTGCATGAACCTGATGCCCTGGTATGGCCATAATCTGCGGCGATCCCTGCCATCGGCTTTTGTTTGCGGCTGTATCTCTACATGGTGCAAACAACTAAGCTCTGCCGCCGTGCGTATAGACACAAAGCCATTTAAACGTGTGGTGTTTCGTCGTCTGTGGTCTGCCGAGGTTGTAAACATCGTCGGTGACTGGGTCGGAGATATCGCTCTCGCCATCCTCGTCTTTGACCAGACGGGAAGCGCACTGGCGACGGCTCTCCTGTTTATTGCGATGAGATTCCTGCCGGCGTTGGCTGCACCGGCTTTCGCTGCACGGGCGGAGGCGTTCCCTGCCCGATGGAGCCTGCCGCTGATCTACTTCGTGGAGGCCTGCCTGTTCGTTGTTCTGGCAGTGCTTGCCGATAACTTCTTCCTCCCTGCGATTGCGCTGATCGCTTTCCTTGACGGAACCCTCGCGATGAGTGGCCGCACGCTTATCCGCTGGTCAACGGTATCGATACTAAAACCACACGGTGAGTTACGAGCTGGCAACTCTCTACTCAATCTAGCGTTTACCTGGGGGTCGGTCTTCGCACCTTTGATTGCGGGCGTGCTGGTGGCGCTGATCGGGGCACGTGACGCCTTGCTGATTGACGCTGGAACGTTCCTGATAGCGGCCATTGTCCTGCTAAACGTAAAGGGCTTGCCTGGGGCCGAGCCTGCGGCTGCATTTTGGCGCGATCGGCTCAAAGAGGGGTTTGAGTACGTGAAGGGCCACGACGTCCTGCTACCGCTCCTGGCAACCCTGGGAGCCGTTGTCATGTTCACCGATCTGGTGCTCCCGCTCGAGATCATCTTTGTCAAGGAGACACTCGGCGCCGGTGATACCGGATACGGAGTATTCATCGCTGCATGGGGTGTCGGGATGGCGATCGGCGGTCTCTGGTTTGCGGTTACAAACTCGAAGCGCTTACATGTGCTCCTGCTCTACTCGGTTGTGCTGATAGCAGTTGCCTATATCGGTACGGCGCTTTCACCGGATATCTATGTTGCGTCGGCTGTGCAGGTGGTAGGCGGGTTCGGTAACGGCTTTCAGTGGGTTGCGCTGATCACCCTGATCCAGGAGATGATCGACGACAGGTTCCAGGTTAGGGTTATCTCTCTACTCGAGTCTGTCGATAAGTTCATGCCTGGTATCGGTTTTGTACTTGGCGGTCTCATCGGCTCTATCTTTTCTACGAGGATCGGCTTTATGGTCGCCGGGGTCGGTGTGCTTCTAACGCTCGCTGTCGCGTTCAGGAAGCTTCGTAGTGTTCCCTGGCCCGATGTCACGTCGACTGACGTGGAGGGCTTGGAAGCCGCCTCAGTTGCCGGTAAGCACGTCTCCGGGAGCGAACAGGACTTATTTCCCGACTAGGCGCAGATCAGTACCCCAGGGCCTACTGCAACGTGATCGGAAGGATGTCTACTTTAGAAAGTCGGGGATATCGATCTCGTCGTCCGAGATCTCCAAACTGCTTCGCTGTCTGTCTACTGCGGTATCGCGTTCCTTGCGGCCGGCTCTTGCCCCGACGCGTGCCTTTGAGCCTCCGTAGCCTCCGTCGAATCCGGTCGCGACAACGGTGACCTTCACCTCGTCGCTCATCGACTCATCTATGACTGCTCCGAAGATTATGTTGCAGTTTGAGTCCGCCGCTCCGGATACCAGCTCGGCTGCCTCGTTCACTTCAAAGAGGCCCATATCTTTACCACCGGTTATGTTCATCAGGATGGCCGTAGCTCCGTCGACCGGATGCTCGAGTAACGGAGACGAGATCGCCTCCTTGGCCGCCTCGGCAGCACGGTTCTCACCACCGGCAGCTCCGATTCCCATCAATGCTGAGCCTGCATCGCGCATGATCGTGCGCACATCGGCAAAGTCGAGGTTTATCAGGCCGGGGATAGTTATCAGATCGGTTATTCCCTTAATACCTTGGTAGAGAATGTCGTCAGCCTCTCGGAATGCTTCCAGCATGGTTGTTCTGCGTTCCACAGTCGCCAAGAGCTTCTCGTTGGGGATGACTATCAGCGTATCCACCCTGTCTCGCAGGGTGCGGATACCTTCCTCAGCCTGGGTTATCCGACGCTTGCCCTCGAAATCGAACGGGCGCGTCACGACACCCACTGTCAGAGCACCAACTTCCTCCTTGGCAATCTCAGCTATTACCGGTGCGCCACCGGTTCCGGTACCGCCGCCCTCACCCGCGGTTACGAAAACCATATCTGCGCCCTTTAAGGACTCCTTGATCTCATCGTGGTTCTCGCTCGCCGCGGCAAGACCTACGTCTGGATTTGCCCCAGCACCCAATCCTTTTGTTATCTGGGCGCCGATGTTCAGCTTTACATCCGAATCGCACATCAAAAGCGCCTGAGCATCGGTATTGACCGCGATAAACTCCACGCCCCTAAGGCCGGCATCTATCATGCGATTGACAGCGTTGCTGCCGCCGCCGCCGACTCCGACTACCTTCAAGACTGCTAAATAGCTGTTTGTATCCATATATATCTACACCCTCAAGTAGCGATTGAGCGTTCTCCTCTGCCCTCAAGTTGTGCTCTAGAGTTTTATCCAGTACTGCTTGTTCCTCTAGTTTGCACGATAGGACAGGATATCCTCCCTGTCAACGGCGCAAGATTTCATGCAAAATCAAAACTCTAAAGTTGAGGTTGAGAGTTTGCCTGAACCCTCAAGCTTTGGTTTAGGGTTGCGGGCTGACTCCGCCGCCTGTCGGAGTCTGGGTCCTAGAGGTGTTGCCGGTGGCTGGCGGTTGAGGGGCAACTCCTGCTTCCGGGGCCGGTTTAACTCCCTGCGGTGGCGCTGGAGCAGCACCTGTCCCCTGTCCATCTGCCGGGGCTGCCGGTTGCTGATGCTGATCCTGTCCAGCGAGGAGAGGTGTGACCGGCACCGGGGTCTCTGTAGGGGCGGCGGGAGTACCTTGGATTAGCTCAGGCTGGACCCCTTGGTCGCCCAGTCCGCCAACCGCTGACCTTTCTGGAGAGCTCACATCTATATATGTAGCGCCGCGTACACTCGGTTCAGCCAGCAGCCGTGAGGCTGCCAACCACTGGCGTTTCGGATCGGTTCCCTCACCGAAGTAGATCCTCGGCCCCTTTCGCATGACAACGATCAACCCACTCTCCCCGACATAGACAGATTTCACCTGTTTGCGCCAGGATGCGGGAGTGGCCACAAGAAGCGCAAGAGATGCCTTCGAGGTCGCGCCCGTCATCTTGTCGCCAGTGACCTTCTGCTGTACTCGAATTCTGGGGAGATTCACTCCTTTAGCACCCTCGACCACCGCACCGGTATCCGTGACTACGGCCGTACCGGAAGAGGTCGTCACTCGGGCAATGAGCGAGTGATGGACAACATTCAGCGTCATCTTGTCGGGAAGAGCGGGATCGGCGCGTATCTCTTTGATGGCCGGATAACGATCGGCAACTCGTGCAAGCGCATCGTTATCTATATGAAGTGTCGTCATGCTTTTTGCTGCACGCTTGATCTCATCTGAAAGCGCCTTCGGGTCGCTCTTTGTGACTCCACCTATCTTCACGGTCTTTACCTCCACAAGAGATGAGTCACGCAACCACATGTACCCGAACCCCAAAACGATCAGGCTTACCGCTATGACCACGATCGGCGTGTTCAGGCCACCCGACTTTCGCGCAGTTTTCTTTCGCGAGCGAGACGATCTTCTTGCCCTCGATCTGAGTGCGTGACTAGCTGCTGGAGTCATTTTCCCACAAACGCGTTGCCGTTGCCGATCTACCGATGAACTGGACTTCGGGCTCCAGCTTGACGCCAAATTTGTCTTTTACTCGATCGCGAGTCTCCCCCATCACGCTCAGCACATCTTCTGTGGTCGCATCACCGGTGTTCTCTATGAAGTTGGCATGTTTTTCCGAAACTTTTGCACCGCCGACGTTTAGCCCCTTGCAACCGGCTGCCTCAATCAGCTGCCCTGCTTTCTGTCCCTGCGCTTTTTCGTCCTCCGGGTTCTTGAAGGTGCTGCCAAACGTCTTTATCCCCGAGGGCTGCGCCTCCCTCCTGCTCGACCTCATCGACTCGAGGGTCTTCTTGACCTCCTCGCTGGCTGCACTCTCCAAGGCAAACGAGGCTCGAATGACTATCTCGTCAGAACCAATATTTGAAGATCGGTAGCCAAAATCGAGATCTCCGGGCAATCTCTTTTGAATACCTGATGAAGATGCGACCTGAGCATATTCGAGCGTGTCGCTCAGCTGCCCACCGTACGCGTTTGCATTCATCTTCACTGCGCCCCCAACAGTTCCGGGGATGCTGACACCAAACTCGATGCCGGACAGCCCGAGCGATGCGGCGCGTGCAGATACCTGGGGCAGTCGCGCTCCCCCGCCACATATGAGGCGATTCCTAAGTTGTTCAATTGCCGCGAGGTTCCCGTCAAGCTTGAGCACCAATCCCTGGACACCTTCATCCGCTACCAAAAGGTTCGATCCCGAGCCTATTACTCCTACCGTCAAGCCCTCGGAATCGGCCCATGCAAGCAAAGAGACAACTTGCTCCTCATCCTCGACTGAAGCGAAGAAGTCAGCCGCACCACCGGTTTTTATGGTGGTCAGTCGCGCTAGAGGATATTTCTCATCAACTTGATCGGGTATCTGCATCTAGATGGGGTCCCTGGTCGTAGACGTTAGCTCCACTGTTGTCTTTGCAGGCAATGGGCAGTTTCCTGCGCGGTGACAAAAAGACCGGCCGGACATCTCTGCCCGGCCGGTCTCTTGTCAGCGCCGAATGTCAGCGTCTGGTGTCCCCAATGCTTGTGTCTAGCGACCGACCCTCAACTTCAGCGTCTGGTGCCTTCTGTCGCGCACCTTGTTCTTGTCGTCTTGGGCCTCACCCGTTGCCTGAAGCTTGAAGTAGACCGTCGTACGGGCGATTCGCTTTGCCCGCTTGCTGGCACGCTTCAGCCTCTTGCGCTGAGAGCTTGACAGCTTCAGCCGGTAGACGACCTTGGTGCCGGAGCTAACCTTGATGCCACTCTTGGTCGCCAGGCTCTTGGCTTTCGTGCTCTTGACGTTCTTCTTCGAAAGGCGCAGAAGTGTAAGCGAGCGTCCCCACATTGCAAGATTCAGCTTCACGGTCGCTGAGGTCGAGGCCTCGAGCTGTACCCGAACGCCCTTGCTGCTGACAAGATCGCTCCACTTGAGCTTGTTGCCGCCGACCTTCTTGACCTTTATCTTCAAAGGTGCTGCACAGTTTGTGAAGCTGCCTATCTTGCTACGTGAGACGGATCCCTTAGATTTCGGCTTGCTGCCTTTCTTTGTGAGCTTGGTGTTCTTTTGCAGGCTCACCTTCTTATTATTCAGCTTGGAGAGCTTTTTGTCCCCGAGATCCAGGTTGGCCTTGACCAGTAGTCTCAAGCTGTTGTTGCCGCGCTTCTTCAACGCTTTCTTCAACTGTGACCTTGCCGACTTTGGTCAGGCGCAGCTTGCTCTTTTTGGTCTTGCCCGCGCTGAGCTTGATCTGCTTGCGCGCTATCAGACGTTTCGCCTTCTTGCCTTTGCCGAGCCACTTCTTGACGTCGCCATTGGTCCTCAGGAGAACATCGACGGTGGCCTTGCCGGACTGATTCGCATCTATCTCGACCGGCACGCCCTTGCTCAGCATGTACTTTGCCGCGACCGTTTTGTATGTCTTCAAAGTCGCCTTGTAGTCGATTCGATTGCAGACCTGTCCACCGGATACGCCCTGTGGGGGGTGGTGGCGGAGCTGACGCCGGCTCGAAGTCGGCGTTCATCAGCAAGCGAAGAGAGATCCAGTCCGTGCCGGAAATGTCTCCATCGTTTGCGGCCACCGAATTCAAGGGACCCCAGCATTGAAGCGTTGCACCATTCGCGATCATCTGCAGACAGCCATAGCCGAGATCGTCCTCGTAGCCACCGACACCGATTGCGAAAAACCCGCTCAGGCTTGCCTTGCCATCGTAATTATATCCTGGCACTTGCCCGAACGCGATCAGATCTCCCGCCTGTACCGACATCGGATTGACACTGAAATGACGAACCACGCTGGGCGAACCGATCGGAGCAGACTCGACTGTTTTCGACTCTGAAGCAACAACCGTGTACTTGTACTCCGACCCGGGAACCTTCCTTAACACACCGAACTGTATGGGGTAGCTATCCACCACCTCCTCGCAGGTATCTGAGTCATAGGCAGATGGGGGCCTGAATCGAAAAGCCGCTGATCGTACCGGCACTCGGTGCTGTGTATTTATGACCAGATCGTTGGTCTGCTTTACCAAAGATCGTGGACGGTGGGCCATCACCGTCTTGGCCATCACCGTCGCCGGGGTCGCCGGGGTCGCCGCCGGGCTCAAACGGGACACAGTCGTCGATACTGTCAAACTCCATCATCATGCCGGGAAGCTGCGGACCGATTCTGTCCGCGCGTGCCGGTGATACGACGATGGCGATTAGTAACGTCGCCAGCGCCATTGTAAAAATAGCTATTACGGCATATGTTTTGCTGCCGTTCTGTTTGCATCGTGCAATGGGAATCATCATGGGCTCCTTCGTAAAATCCGTACTCCCGGATTCGTTCCAGGAATGGGGTCTATACAGGGGATCCGCGAGATGTCCTGAAATTACGAAAAAAGTTGGCTACTCAGATCGGAGAAAACCATACTCGGTCCGAACTTTGGTTGTATATGCGTGTTTGTAAGGCGTAACCTCTATTTAAGGAGGGATGAACATGCCGTGGAGAGACGCATCGGCTAGACGCAGAGCTTGCATCGCAGGCCTGGTCACGATTGCGGTTCTTGGCTCTATATTTGTGCTCTCCTATGCAGACAGCGCCCGTACCCAGAGCGGATCCAAGTCTTTTCAGTCCGGGATAAGTATCAGGAAAACCAAGTTGTACTGCAGTGGCCAGGACAACAGGATCTATCTGAAATCGGTTGCAACTTACGGACAACCGATCGAGCAGCACAACCTGGCTGAGCGGGTCGCTCTGGTGCAAGTCAAGGTACAAGTACTTAAAAGAAAGGGCAAAAGGCGGGTTATCGCCTCAGCGATTGAAAAGGGTAGTGTGGAGTTCAAGCCCACAGACCGAAAGATCTCGCGTCTCCATACCGTTCGCTTCGGTCCAAAGCATTCGAAACGCATTCTCCGTTACGCATACGGTAAGTCGAGTTGTAAGGATCGTAAGTTGAAGGGAGTGATTGTAAGGCTGCATGCCAGCGAATCGTTCAAATCTTCTTCATCAAATAGCGCTACCTCGATGAAGCGGCATCTGCAAAGAAAACGACAATCGCAGTTAAGAAAGGTTCGCTACAGATCATGCGTGCCCTACCGAGCATCGGACTGTTCGAGCGCCCCACGCGCCGGAGTCAGAGCATGGACAGACCGAGTCTGAGAATGCCGAGACAGGGCCAGGCCCAGACGACTCATCGTCGTGTGTTCCGGGTGATCGGCTTGAAGGACCGCCGACATCGGACTACTCACAGAGAAGCGAGATCGGATCCGTCGAGTCAGGTGAGATCGACGAGGCTTCCGGATTGGCCTCCAGTAGAAAAAACTCTGGTGTCATATGGCTACACAACGACTCTGGCGACTCCGCGCGGCTATTTGCGATAAACACCGAAGGGGCAACTGCTTGGAACCTACGCGATTAGCGGAGCATCGGCTCACGATTGGGAGGACCTGGCGATCGGGCCGGGGCCAGAGCCTGGGGTCGATTATCTCTATATCGGCGATATGGGCGATAACTCTGCAGTTCGCGGCTCGGTGACGATCTACCGAGTGGAGGAGCCGTCGGTGTCTGACGATCGGACAGGTCAAGATGCAAGCCTTTCAGTGTCAGATTCGATACAGCTCACCTACCCTGACGGGGCGCGTGACGCAGAGACATTGATGGTCGACCCGCAGGACGAAGCGGTGTACGTCGTTTCGAAACGTGAGGCTCGTCTCTACGCATCTATCGCCTGGCAAGCGATGAGTGGGCAGATCCAACGGCAACTCTGGATTACCTCGACACACTGTCCTGGGGAGGCGCCGTAGGAGGCGACATCTCTCCCGGTGGAGACGAAGTGCTGATCAAAGGCTACTGGTCTGTGTACCGTTATGAGCGTACAGCCGGGACGACTATGCCTGATGCATTATCGGGAAGCGCAACGACCCTCTCCTACACGGCCGAACCCCAAGGTGAGGCGATCGCATTCTGTGGTCAGGGCTCTGGGTACTTCACCCTCAGTGAGGGCTTGAACCAACCTCTTTACTACTACTACTAGGCTTGGCTCGTTAGAGGTCTTTCGGTCCCGTTGCCGGCCCCGACCCAACGGCTTCCTCCAACCGTTGCAAGCGCTTGGATATTCCTCCAGCTTTTCAGCAACATCCAGAACCGGATGTTGGCTCATCATCGGAAGTCCAGTGTCGGTCCGGTAGGAAATGAATTTTCTGGCCATTGCTCCGACGATCAGTGTCATGAATCCGATGCCGACGACCATTATGAACACTGCTATCAACTGGCCCGCAACCGTGTGCGGCACAACATCTCCGTATCCGACGGTCGCCATTGTCTGGATCGAAAGCCACACACCGGTCCAGGTCGATTCATAGTCTTCTGCAAGCTTTAACGCTACTCCCCCTCCCAATGCAACCAAGACCGTCATAATCGCCGCAAACCTGATCCCGCTTGGTGTAAAAATCCTCCACATCAGCCTCTGATTCAACCTCAATAGCGCAAAGAGCTGCAAGACCCTCAAGAGCTTCAGGCTGTTCATGCTGGCCGGCAACGCTGGAAAGGTCAAAACGACAATCAGTATCAACAGCGGAGCATGCTTTAAAACATCCCGGTGAGTGCGAGCGGCGACCAGGATCAGCGCTAGGTAGAGCGCGAATATCGCCCAGATGGCCCAGTCGAGCATGCCTGCGATATCTTTTGTTGAAGCGTCGCGCGCCACATCTTCCATAACGACCACCGGTATCGCTGCCAGCGCAGCGATCGAGCACCAGTATTCGGAATCGTTTCTCTATCTGCTGCAGGTTCATGTTTGCAGAGGTGTTCTTCGACGCCTCTGTGCTCAATCCCTAGCCGGCTGTTGGCTGAGCGGCGTGCGATACGGCGGTGGGCACAGCTAACTGTTTCTCCTGGTTGATCATGTATCTGACCGATACGAGGAGAATCAGGTTCACTGCCAAGCCAAATACCGCGGCAAACTGCGACTCGGCAAGGATGAACACCTGGGTTATAAATATCGAAATCAGCAGCCCACGGTCAAACATCTGATATGCACTCAATCGTGATTCTTTCAGCCGCCTGACACCTACCAGAATGAATAGCCCTGACACCAGAGATGAGACGATCGCAGCCCACGCAATAAATGAGAGGTTTTCAGCGTGGTCGAATGTGGCCTGAACGATCTCCTCAGCATTGAGCCCGACCAGGGAAGCGCCGGTGAACAGGATGATCGAAACTATTTGGATCACGGCCTGAACGGCGTAGAGAACGAAGACGGCCGTCACCACCTTGGTAAACCATTGCGTCTCAGTGATCCGCTTATAAAAGGACTCCAACCGCATGGCGATCCTTTTGGTTTTCGGCGGCTTGGGGTCGGGCTCTGCCTTGAAACTTTCGAGCAGGGCTCGAGTAGGCTCATACAACGGGTTGGCATGATCCGCTCTTTCGAGTAATTCGAGGGCATGACGCTTGTTGGATCGATCGATCCCATGAATCGCCCCATCCTTGACGAACTCGAGGGCATTGGCAAGGTTTTCTCGAGGGGAGAAACCACGGTTGTGCTGAAGGTGTCTGGTGCCCAGATAGATGACAATGAAAATGATGTAGATCAGGGCTGCAGTCGGTTGGAAAAAGTAGTCGTTGTCCTTGGTAATGAACTTACCCAGCTCGTCGATAAAGAAGCCGAACCCTATGCCACCGACCACTGCACCAAAGGTACGTATCGATCTGCCTATAAACGACACCATGACAATGATCGCAATCATCATCAGAAGGCCACCCCACAGCATGTGGGCGATGTGCAGCTTCCCCGTCGACAGTTGCGGGTAATTGGTTAACCAAAGCTGAAAACGGATGACAAGCACGGTGCCGACGGCAAGTACAAGGAATGTATCGGTCATGCTTCCTATGTCTACGTTTCTAACCGGTAGGCGCATCACCTAGGACTTCTTCCTGTTTTACTAAAAGCCTCTCACGCAATAAGATGCGATACCAAGTTCATGAGCTAGCCGGAGGTGCAATCTAGATGTCAAATGCCGATCTTCATACAACGCATGGAAAGATTTCCATCGAGTTCTTCGAGGAGGATGCCCCGAAAACCGTTGAGAACTTCCACAAACTTGCATCGGACGGTTTCTACAATGGGCTTACATTTCACAGGGTGATTCCCGACTTCATGATCCAGGCAGGCTGTCCAGAGGGAACGGGTACTGGTGGCCCGGGCTACACGTTTGAGGACGAGATCAACGACCGCCTGATCGTCAAGGGCGCCCTTGCAATGGCAAACGCCGGTCCAAACACCAACGGCTCGCAGTTCTTCATCGTCACCGCAGACGAATGCTCCTGGCTGGACGGCAAGCACACCGTGTTCGGTGAAGTAACCGACGGGATGGATGCGGTTGCCTCGATTAATAAGACATCCACGGGTGCCGGCGATCGACCCGATGAGCCGGTGATCATAGAGCGAGTGGAGATACAGTTCTCTGACTCAGAGTAGAGCTTCCGCGACGCCAAGGGCCCGAGAGCCGATCTTTTTCGCATAGGAGGGAGATACATGTATAAGTTCTTCAAAGACGACGACTTCAACTTCTCAACGCATATTGCTCTCGGTGCCGCCTACTACAAGGGCGCAGATATCGGCGAGGTTTTGTCCACCGTCTCCCGGATTAAAAACGGTGACAACGAGGGTTGGTACCGGGAATGGTTTGAAACAGCAGACCGAGTCAGATCGATCGCAGAAGAAAGCGAGTGCAAGGGGCATCGCATAAGTGCCCGCGAGGCGTACCTCCGCGCATCGACCTATTACAACCAGGCGGTGTTTTTTCTAACAGGGACCAGCGACCCATTGCGCATTCTCCCAACATGGAAGGTTCATCGTGAGTGCTTCGAAAAAGCCGGCTCTAATTTTGACCCTCCTTTCGAAAAGGTCGAGATCCCCTATGAAGGCACAAAACTCGTCGGCTACTTTTTCAGCTGCGACGACTCAGGTGAACGTCGCCCCCTCATTATCCTGAACAACGGCAGCGACGGATCTGTAACCGAGATGTACGTGCAGGGCGGTGCCGGTGCACTGGCACGGGGATACAACTGCCTTACCTTTGATGGCCCAGGGCAAGGCCATGCCTTACGCATTCAAGATCTCTACTTCCGCCCCGATTGGGAAAAGGTGATCACACCGGTCGTCAATTATGCAGTGACTCGCGCTGATGTGGATCCCGAGCGAATTACGCTGCACGGTGTCAGTCAGGCCGGATACTGGGTTCCACGAGCAGTGGCTTTTGAGCACCGGATTGCTGCAGCTATTGCCGACCCGGGCGTGATGGACGTCTCAACCACCTGGAAGGACAGGCTTCCGAAGGGGATGCTGAAAACTCCTGGATTCGGGAGAAAAAGAGAAGTTTGACAAGAAAGTGAACTTCGTAGAACACTTTGCCAAGGGTATGAGGGGCGAGCTCGAGACTTCCGAATGGCTCCCTTCGGGGTTACAGACTCGCTTTATGATGTGGTTAAGCTAGCCGAGCAGTACAACCTTAAAGACTGTGTCGATCGGATCGAATGTCCGATGTTGATAACCGATCCAGATGGTGAGCAGTTCTGGCCCGGCCAGTCGAAGGAACTCTACGATGCTCTGCGGGGCCCTAAGAAGCTGGTGAAATTCTCTGATCGTGAGGGCGGGTACTACCACTGCGAGCCGGTTGCCCTGGGTCTACGTGATCAGCGAGTCTTTGACTGGCTCGAAAAGACACTTGGCTCTTGAAAATACCTGTCTATCTAGTCGATGCTTTCACCGGTAAGGAATCGACCGGCAATCCAGCGGCGGTGTGTCCGTTGGGCGACTGGCTGGAAGAAGGGACGATGCAGGAGATCGCTGCGGATATCGGTCTCTCGGAAACTGCGTTTTTTGTAAAAAGTGGCAACGTATTCAACCTGAGATGGTTCACACCGACGACTGAGGTGGACCTATGTGGCCACGCCACCCTGGCAAGCGCCTTTGTTATCTTTACCCAGCTCGATCCGGACTGTAGTGAGACGGTCTTTCAAACCCAGAGCGGGCAGCTTTCAGTCGTACAAAAAGACGATAAGTTTGTGATGGACTTTCCCGCACGACCACCTCAGCCGATCTCCCCTCCCCCCGGCCTGCTCGAAGCGCTCGGTGGATCACCGACAGAGGTTCTTGCGGCGCGTGACTATCTCGTTATCTATGGATCAGATCAAGAGATTAGGAATCTAGATCCCGACATACCGGCCCTGTCTGAAATCGATCGCGCGGTGATCGTAACCGCCCCGGGAGTGAAGTTCGACTGCGTTTCCCGTTTTTTCGCCCCGACCATGGGTGTCTCTGAGGACCCGGCTACAGGATCGGCTCATTGCACCATCGCGCCTTACTGGGCAGAGCACCTGGGAAAACAGACAGTTCATGCCTATCAAGCTTCAGCTCGTGGTGGCGAGCTCGATTGCGAATACGTTGGCGACCGAGTCCATATCGCCGGATCGTGCATGCTTCATTCGAAGACTGAGATAGAGATCCCAGCTTCTAACTGACTGAAACACAACAACAAATTATTCAAGAATCGGGGTATTCTGTAGCTAGGCCGATAAAGGTGTCAGGATGACAAGTTACTGGCGAACGGGATTCGCGATAACCGGATCGATTGGGGCTCTAATATTGCCCGCTGAGATCGCGTCGGCCGGCCCTCTGGACAGCACCGCACCATCGCCAGGCACATCGCCCACATACGTCTCGTTAAAGAGCGCAAGCTCAAAGGGTGTCTACGGAAATAAAGTCAGCTTCTCCTCGAGGCTTTCCTCATTTGGTAAAGCATTAAAGGGAAGACATATCAACTTCTATAGACAGACAGATATCGGGATCTGGAAACTGATCTCCCGTGCAAAGACCGGATCATCGGGAAAGGCTCGCTTCAAAGCGAAACATTCAAGTGAGGCGAGCTACGCTGCAGCGTTTTCACCGACAGGTGAGGACCTGGGCGAATACTCGCAGTCCGAGAGCAACGAAATAGACCTGAAGGTGAGCCCTTCGATCGCGATGAGCGTAGGGAAGGCCGTGCGTGGTGCGATTCCGGGACAACGAGTTCGCGTAAGAGGAAAGATCAAGCCGAGTGGGCTAAATGCGCAGATAAAGGTCCGTGTATATAGAAACGGCCGCAAGATCTATGTGCGCAAGGTCCAACTGAAAAACAGTCGATATAAATACTCCTTCAAAGCAAATCGAACAGGCAGGTATCGGGTCTCTGCATCTTCAAAGGCCGCCCCAGGATTTGTCAGCGGTAAATCCCGAACGAGAATATTCCGAACCGTCTATCCAACCCTTGCACCGGGGTCAAAAGGACCTGCCGTGAGCCTTCTGCAGCGACGTTTGAAAAGATTGCATTACTGGGTATCAGTAACTGGGCTCTACGACGGTGCGACCTCTCGTGCTGTGCTGGCCTTTCGCAAGGTAACCGGCATGACCCGAACCAATGACGTAAATACAGCCGTGTGGAAGAAGATTGGCCGCGGCGCCGGCCGGTTCAAACTGCGTCACAACCGAAAAGGCAGATATGTTGAGGCCGACTTATCGCGCCAAGTCCTGGTACTAGCAAGCAACGGGAGCGTGTACCGAATACTCCACACCTCGAGCGGGGCGCCGGCATCACCTACCGTTCAGGGTACGTTCAGCGTCTATTCACACACTCCTGGGTCCAACGCAAAGAGCATGTACTACTCGGTCTACTTCATACGAGGATACGCGATCCACGGCTACCCGTCAGTACCGCCGTACCCGGCCAGTCACGGTTGCCTTAGAATTCCCAATGAAAACGCGGTCGCTGTGCACAACTGGCTGAGAAGCGGTGACAAGATAACTGTCTATGGGTGATACCCGTGATTGTTCTGTTCTGATGGAGTAGCTCGCGGCACTTCCTGAAGCTCGCTACTAAGCCACTTTACATTTGATGCCGAAGAGGAGATTATTTTATCCGGCCCAGAGTCTGTCGATATTGCAACCTGCTCTACATTTTCAGGGTCGGTCTTTTCCGGAGTCAAAGCCACAGCAATGTCTGGAAAGTTTCCACAGGGACCATCGGGGGTGTTGCCGTTCTGCGCGCTTTCATATGGGGGCGCCGGATTACCGCGTGGAGGTGGATCTTCAGATGGGGGTCCAGGAGCCTCCCCCAGATGCTGCATGTCATCCCCCGAGCCGTCTGACGAGATTGGTGGGGCGGGCGGGCCATCCAAGCCCGAGGCGACAGCATCTTCGTCGCCACCTGGCCCAGATCTCTGCACACGGTTGTGATCGCTCTTGGGATCCGATAGATCGTTCCCGGTTGGCTCTGGAACTCGATTTTCAGGATTAATGGCGTCGAGGCCAGTCGGCTGCCGCTCCTTCGAAATCTCTTCAAACCGCGGCTTTGTTGCTTCAAGCCCACCTACAGGCATGACCTGCACAACGGGATTGGATTTTTGCACAACTGCACGATCCGTGGATGCTGAATCATCGCCAAGCAACGATCCAAGCGGAGCTGTCGAGAGAGCGACGACCATCGTGCCTGCAACGAGTGGCGTCGATGCCTGTTGCGTGAGAGACTCCAGGCTCTGTCGAAGATCGCCGCCAAGCCAATCTCGCAACACCGATGCCTTTGACCTCAGCGCTGCCAGTAATCCAGACTGCCCGTCGTGGTTACTAGCAAACTTATATTCTGCGCCTATAGCTGGCACGTAACCAGCCACCGAATCGGTGCCGTTTTCCACGATCGATCTCACGCGGTGACGCGCTCGGTTCAGCAGCATCCGGACCGAGTCGGTGGAGCGGTCCATCCGGCTGGCTATCTCCTCGTAGCCGAGGCCCCTAAATTCGGCGAGCAGAAATGCGCGCCTTTGACTTGGGATCAGGTCGTCTACGGCATCGGCCAGCTGCTTCCATTTCTCTTTGTGCTCGATGTCCTCGAAGGGTGATTTTTCATATAAGTACGGGAGCTGCTTGTCGGAAAACCTCTCGTACAGTCTGGGAAGCTCATCGTCGATCGACTTGTGATCGGTTTTACCTTTGTGATGATCAAAGGCTAGGTTGCGTATGCAGCGAGTCAGGAACGCAGCCTCGTTATGTATGTGAGTTCCACGATCTATCGCGGCAAGGGTGTTGGCAAACGCCTGCTGGACTATGTCCTGCGCCAGCTCCGACGAGCCAACCAGGCTGCCGGCGTATGTACAGAAGCCATCGAACTCCTTTTCGTACACGCGAAGAACAGACGCGTGCCCGTCATCTTTTTCCAGGGCTTGGCCTGGCAATGCCTTGGCACCGTTAGTAGCTACAGGGTTACTTTTTACTCCGGCATGTGGGGACATCCTTGCCTCCGTGCGTTTTCGGCGTATCAAGCCGTTTTTGACACTTCATACCACCGACGATCGAAGGCCCCCAACGTTTCGGTTTTTTTCCGTACTTCTGGGAACAAACCATTAAAAACGAAACGATAGGCAAAACCATTCGTCGCCCCGCTTGAAGCCGTTCATCCAATTGGGATGGACAACTACGTAAGGAGGAGTAAAAAGATGATGCGAAAGCTTTATCTATCACTAATCAGCGGCGTGATGCTGGTGGCTTTCATGGGCCTGAGCTCAAGCGCGCAGGCTGTCGTTTTCCCGGGCTGTGAGGTGTACGGAAACGAATTCGGCGTTCAGGAGTTCGACCTCGTAACAGATAGCGACCGGGCCTACGACCCGTCAGGATCGGAAGGTGTCGGACTTGCCTGTGGCGCTGCGCCTGTCTTCCCCTTCGTGGGCGGAGATACTCTGTACGAGAACGCCATAATGACCTATCCGAAAGGTACTCGTTTTACCAATACATCACAAGTTGCACGCGGGTCTTTCGTGGGTACTTCGTTGACCGGTGCGATCGGCTTCTTGGGCGGTTTTGGAAGTGTGAT
This sequence comes from uncultured Thermoleophilia bacterium, assembly GCA_963710065.1. Classification (GTDB taxonomy): domain Bacteria; phylum Actinomycetota; class Thermoleophilia; order Solirubrobacterales; family CAVPYU01; genus CAVPYU01. Next base: position 553,127 of record CAVPYU010000005.1, read on the forward strand.
CGAGGAAGATCCGACCACCATCACAGCCTATCCTCCGGGAGAGGCAAACGCAGAGCCGTATTGTGACGACAATGTAAATGGTGAAGTAGTTGCCTGCTTCTTTGCGAACTCGCCGGGAATCGGACATGGCTGGCAGTCAGTTCGCAAGACGCGAATCGGCGGCCAGACGCGATACCAACTCTGGATCTATCCGATCGTGAGCCTCGTAGGCGACTACACCGTGGCAAAGATCGACTGGGACTTCTGCACCTACTATGGTAAACCCGGAACAGAACTGTGCGGAAGCGAGGGTGATCTCCCCACAGCCTACAACGGTCATGCATCAGCGCCTGACTGTTCAAACGGCAGTGGTGTATTCGAGATCTACATTACGAACCGCGGGGGTGACACCTCTGGCACGATAACCCATTGCGAGGCGTGGACGAAGAGAAACTTCGCCTTCAAGGAAGCACCGGCCCCGGTCGGTGGTGCCGGAAACGGAGCAATCGCAAGTAAGCGCTAGCTTTCAAAACAAATAGTTCAGCGTAGAAGAGCCCGCCCAGTGCGGGCTCTTCTTTTTAAATAGTCGAAGGTGCAAATGGTCGTAGGCGAAACGATCTTTCAGAACTCTCGTCGCCATACTTGAGAGATTTTCATCAGCAACAACAGGGAGAGGAACGAGATACGATGGCATCCTCAGACCGGGCAAGAAGCCTATTACTTTACGCATGTGCCGCACTGATCTTTGCATCCGCTGCTACTTGGTGGGGAATAACGCCTGCCAAGGCCGATCCGGGCTACGAGTTCACACCGCAACTCGAAAACTACGCCCTCTCGACCTACGAGGCGGGAGCAAGCCCAGCAATGTCCTTTACGATCGATAAGACCAAAAACCGCTGTATTCCCTATGAAAAAAGATGCCCGCTAGAAAATTTTGTCTGGCAACAGAACTTCAAAAAGATCTCAATTGCCTTGGCGAACGGACAGCTGGCAAATCCCAACGCCGTCGGATACTGCAATGGGCGCATTGAGGATATCTTGGGAATAGGATTTCTCTACTGGGTATGTGATCCTGAGTCATGGATTGGCAGCGGCCAGATAATCCTACAGAGGTGCGATGAGGGCGATCTTGGAACTTGGGTGCGATGCATGGATGGTAGCGGTCAAGAAGACCCCGAGATCTTCGACGTTTGGCCGGTCGACGTCTATAACGAAAGGCCGCAAGGCGATGAGCAAGGCCGCATCCGCCTGCTCTACCGATCTCTTAAAGACTATGGCTACTACGCAGGCTTCGATACGACCGAGATGAGTATCAATGTGCGAGAGCCTGTCACTTCGGATATCCGGCTGGATATCGTTGCTGACTACATCCCGGATCGAATAGTGTTTTCAGCCAACGACGATAACCCGGTAGCCGGTCAGATGAAGCGAATCGAACTCGATATTGACGGCAGTATAGGCACCGAGAGCGGGTTCCCTCTTCTGGAAAACTCAAGAGTCTGTGCACCGGACGGAGTCGAAGTTCTCTTTCAAGGATACGAGTTCAATTCGTACAACGAACCTGCGTACCCATGGACTTTACACCTTGGAAGTGGCAACGGTAAAGAGGTATCAGACTCCACCCCCTATCAGTCAACAGGCTGCGAGAACCTGCCCTTCACCCCCACCTTTGGCTTCTCCAGAGACACCTCGGGAGCGGGACAGGCACCTGCAATTACAACCTCTATCTCCCAGACAGACGATCAGGCGACGATCAAGGAGGTCAAGGTACTTCTGCCTGAAGGAACGGGTGCAAACCTCAATAGCACGGTCACCCCCTGTCCGGCAGATGCACTTGCGCAAGGTAGCTGTCCAGAATCCTCCAAGCTGGGTACGGGCAGCGCCAACTCTCGCTTCCTACCGGTCGGGGACGGCCCACTGACAGGAAACGTCTATCTAACAGAGATACGCCCAGACGGCAGGTTTGGCCTATCGATGCTCTTGGACGGTTTCATCAGCTTGAGAATTGACGGCGAGGCTGGGTTGGTCAACGATCGGTTCGAGGTTAAGTTCACCGATCTACCGCCTGTGCCTATGTCCGGGTTTACCCTTTCTTTGAACGGTGGTAACGGTGGTTTACTTACCAACCCCAGAAGGTGTGGTAGCGGTCAGGCAAATACAACCTTCACAAGCCACACAGGTGCAACACATGCAACCTCTTCTTCGGTTGAGGTAACAGGGTGTGACAGGCCATCGTTTGATGTGGAGCTATCCGAGAGAGGCCGTGGAAAGCGCACCTCGGTGGAGTTGGATGTATCCGCACAGGGAGAAGACGTAGAGAGTGTCTCTTTTGGACTTCCTCGTCACCTAAAGGTAAACGAGGCAAAGCTGGGTAAGGCATCCTACGGAGCGCTAACCACGGTATCTGAGAGAGGAACGGTTACTCGTAAGCTGAGGAAGGGCAAGCGCACCAAGGGGATATCTGCCCGTAGGAGGAAGAAGTCAAAGAAGGCAAGCTCTAAGAAGTCTGCCCTGAAGCTCGGTGCGGGCTCTTCATTTGGCTCATTCAGTGCAAGTATCTTCAAAAAGAAGGTAGACACAGGAAAGACGATCAAGGTACATGGCAAGAGGCGGAAGGTCAAGGCCACAAAGCAACGTATGAGCTTGAAGAGCCTTCCCTCTGACTCTCTTTCAAGGGTCGGGGTTGAGCTCAATCCCGATGAGCGGAGCTTTATCCGAACTCCTCGGCTCAAGTCCTGTAAGAAACCTTTGAAGTTCCTTGCTTTTGTCAGGACCAACCGCTCTTACTACGTGGTTAAGGATGAGGTTAAGTTGAGGTGTCCGAAGAAGAAAAAGAAGAAGGCGTCGAAGAAGTAAGGGCCAGCTTGTAACTACGAATCTTGATCTATATCCCAAAGAAGGTCTTTATCCCGCTGAAGGCAAGCTGAACGCCGATCGTCGCGATTAGCAGCCCGCCGAAGCGAGTGATGATGCGTGTGGTGCGCTCCTTCATCTTGCCGAACCAACGCTCGGCAAGTAAAAAAGATGCGAGCAATATCGAAACCGAGACGCCAACTGCTATCAAGGCGTAGATAGTGGACGACCAAGTATCGCTGCTGGCAGCCAGGGTCACGACAACTGTTATTGTGCCCGGCCCCGCTATCAGCGGCATCGTCAGCGGAACCATCAAAGTCTCGTGTACCTCTTCCTCGCTCTGCTTCCCTGATTTATCGCTCTGAATGCGTGTCGGTGAACCGGACATCATCTCCAGCCCCATCAGGAAAAGGATTACTCCTCCGGCGAAGCCAAAGGCACCGAGGTTGATACCCATCGCGTCGAGAGCAAGCTTGCCGACAAGTGCCGTGCCCCCAAGGATCAATGCCACGACGCCAACCACCTTGAACGCCGCCGCCCGCCGCTTGTTCGGAATGTCTTTTGTCAGGATTAGGAAGTATGCCCCTTTTTCGAAAGGGCTCATGATCACCATGATGGCAATGATCGCCTGGACTAGCTTCTCTACGTTGAAGTCCACCGGCGCATACTAACAGCAGTCAACCGGCCCGATCTAGCGCGACGATACACGCCCACGTTACTGGCACGCTACACGTAACTACAGCCAGGCGAACGCCTTGTGGAACGCGGCTTTGGCATCGGCCTCCACCATCTCCCCGTGACCGACGATAATTCTGTCGAAGTTCCACTCAGAGATCTTTCCGATCGAGCGCCTCGCCGCACTTCTGTTGCGCGTCGATATCCGAATATCTCTGGTCGTTCCAAGCTTCCCGTATGTGCCAGAGAGACGCGCCATGAGTGAGGTAAATGGTGGAAAGTCACCTTGCAGGTTGAAGCAGATGTCCCCCAGGATCAGCGTCTTGCTCTCTCTATGAAAAAACTCGATCTCTGTGATGAATCGATTCCCCATGTAGACGGCCTGATCGATCTCCTTTGCCCAGCGTGGATCCGGTGTACTGCCCAGCATGCCGTTAAAGCTCAGGTCCTTCCGTTTCTTCGGCAAACCCGGTACTGCAAAAAGCTCGACACCTGAATACGCGGCCGCGTAGTGTTCCATGTACAGATGGCCGTGCATGCTGCTCGCCGCTGTCACATAGCGAAGCTGTCCAAGCTCGTCGAGTTCTTCTTTCAGAGAGCCTGATAGCTCGGCGGGCGAGTTGATGAAAAGTTCACCGCTTTGCAACCGGATCACGATCATCTTGCGGCCGATCTGCATACCGTAGAACCTGAGCGGCTCCTCGTATATCCACAGGTTTGGTGCTACTTCCTGGAGACCTTTCTGTGTTGCGACTGACATTCGAGCACAATCCTAGCGGTCTCGCGCAAGCGTTCTGTGCACAAAATCACATGTACTGCAGCCCAACTATTTGATCCGCAGGTGGACGGTTCCGGAGTCGCCCGGCCCCTTGTAAGACAGTCTGTAGGTTGACTGCTTGGAGCGTTGCAGTTTCTTTGGAACGGACCACTTGACGATCTGAGTACCGCTTCGTTTGAATCGCCTCGCAAAGCGGTCTTTTACTACAGAGTTATTTTCGCTCGCCAAGAGCGCGTTAAACACATACTTCCCGGGTTTATCCACCTTGACCGAGAACGAAGTAGCTCTGTTTTTCGGTCGGCTCTTTATAAAACTCCAGATTCGAGCTGTTGTCTTTACATTTGTCCCAGCGATCGGTGAGCCAAACCAGGAATGGCCCCCACCGTGTATGCGGTAGTGCTCGACCGCCACTCCCTTTGGGCATTTTTTGAATGTTAGTTTGGTCAGGTTGTGGGCAATCTTGCGTTTCATGAACTTCGTACTGCACTCATCGCGGGCGGCCCAATCTTCAAGCCAGGTCGGGACTTCTATAAATACGTTGAGAGGACCTTCCTGCGTATAGGGAGTTGTATCGTCCGCGTCACCGTGAAATTCAATGACCGAAACTTTTCGCTTCTTTTTACATTTCTTTGGCCGTACCGTGTAGGCGCCAGAAACAGGTGCGATCGCAACTATCCGATCCGACATCTCGCAGCCCAACCTGTCAGACATGCCTCCCCCATTTGAAATGCCAACGGAAAATACGCGTGTCGGGTCCACACAAAACTCGGTTCCGATCTCGTCGAGCATGTTGCGCACGAACCTGACATCATCCGCCTTGGATATTCCTGAGAAAACACCCCCGGAGTTCCATGCAGGCACGTTGCCGATTCCCTGTGGAACTATCAGAACATAGCCGTCCCTGTTTGCTCGGGACGTGATGTTGGTGGCCTTTTCTACATCGTTTGCGTTTCCTCCCAGGCCGTGAAAGTTAATGACCACCGGCAGGGGAGTCAATCCATTGTGTCTTTTCGGCGCCTGCAAAAGATAGGTGCGCTCAACGCCACCGGATTGGATGGTCCGCGAGGACAGTGCAAGACCTCCACCCGACCCGTCGCAACCTACCTGCCCTGCCCAGGCAGTGCCGGTTCCAATTACGCCAAACGCAACCGCCGTGCTTGCGACGACTTTAGATACTGTGCGGTGCTTGATCCCTCTCATACTTCCAGGATACTCCGGGCATAGGGGAAAATGAAGAGCCGCCCCTTTAGAGCTGTTCGCCCATCCGCCACTTCAAGCGACACCGTCCAGATTCTCACTATCATCGATCGAGCGTGACAACTTTTGCCGACAGTGACCAGCTCTATCGTGTAATCGGCGCCATGTTCGACCGCGTCAGCGCAGACCCCGAGATAGCCAGCGCCCTTTTAGAGAGCGGAATGGTGCTGCGGCTCAACTACCGCGATCCTGAGGCAACGGCAACGATCGACCTTCGGCAAGATCCGATCTCCTACAGCTTCGGCCCGAGCGACCTGGACGCAGACGTGGAGATGCGTATGAAGGCAGAGACTTCTCACCGCTTCTGGCTGGGACGACTCAACGTCGCCCAAGCCATCGCCACACGCAAGATCGTCTCTCGCGGGTCGGTGCCAAAGGCTCTCAAGCTGCTGCCGGCGATCAAGCCGGCATTCCCCATATACAAGGAAGTGCTTATAGAGCTTGGGTATGCGGAACTTGCTGAGGCTGACACTGAAAAAACCAGAGCAACGCCGTTCAAGCGCCTGCAGAGAGGGATTCAAACAGTGACCGACAGGATCAAACGACGAGGAGGAGACAGGCGACCCCTTACCGCCAAATCCTGTGAGCGTGTCGGTCTCCCTCCCGTCGTTCCATCAGACCGTGCGGGTATCAAAACTCCTGAGTTCCGAGCTTCCGCACCACCCGCAGACGATGCCGACCTAAAGCGCGAGATGCTGGCCCGTATGCTGCTTATTCGCGCTTTTGAGGACTCGATTGCGGTCGAGTTCGAAGCGGGTAATCTGTTTACTGAAGTGATCCACGTCTCGACCGGACAGGAGGCGGTTGCAGCGGGTGCATGTTTTGCGTTACGGCATGACGACGGTATGACAACGACTCATCGCGGCCACGGCCATATGCTCGCCAAAGGGGCAGATTTGGAAGGAATGATGGCGGAGATCTTCGGCAAGGAAACGGGCCTGTGCGGTGGCAAGGGCGGATCGATGCACGTTACCGACGCCAGCGTGGCAGCACTCGGCGCAAACGGCATCGTTGGTGCATCGATACTGATCGCCGCGGGTGCCGCACTCTCGGCAAGACAGACGAAGACCGACCGTGTCGCGGTTGCCTTCTGCGGCGACGGCGCCACCAACCAAGGGATGTTCCACGAGGGCCTCAACTTGGCAGCGGTATGGGATCTGCCCTTGAGTTGTTGTCATGGAGAACAACCGCTACGGAGAGTTCACACCACTTGAAAAACATACTCGCGTACACCGCCTTGCCGACCGTGCAGCAGCCTACGGCGTGCCTGGCGTGACGGTCGACGGCAACGATCCGGTGGCTGTATATGGTGCGGTGAGCGAGGCGGTCGCAACTGCCCGGCGCAGACAGGGGCCGACGATGATAGAAGCCGAGACCTACCGCTGGCACGGCCACATGGAGGGAGAGACGGTCCAGTACCGATCGAATGATGAGATCGCCGAGTGGAAGAAGCGCGACCCTATAACCAGATTCGAGCGCCGCTTGGTAGATGAAGGAGTGTTTACCGAAAGCCAAGTGCTTGACCTAGCGAAAGAGATGCAGGAAAAGGTGGAGCAGGCAGTTGAGAATGCGCGTAGCGCAGCAGATCCCCAAACAGATTCGTTCGCAGATGACGTGTTTACACCCGACGACAAGGTGCTCTTCGAACCGCCTGGCCCCGACAGCGACCTATCCGAGTCTTCACCCACCGGTTCGAGTACGGTCACCGTCTCGCGCGCAATCTACGAAGCGCTCGCAGAGGAGATGGAGCGAGATAAGCGGGTGTTTATGCTCGGTGAGGATGTGACGACAGGCGGATACTTCGCGGTGACCGACGACCTTGCTGAGAGATTCCCTGACCGAGTGCTTGACACACCGATCAGCGAGTACGCGATCGTGGGCGCCGCAGTGGGAGCCGCCATGACCGGTATGCGGCCAGTGGCCGAGATCCTATTCTCGGACTTTTTGACTTGCTGCATGGACCCGATCGTCAATCAAGCTGCCAAGCTGCGTTATATGAGTGGAGGCCAGTACTCGGTTCCGCTGGTTGTGCGCACGCCTGGCGGCGGGGGCATCGGCGCGGCCGCCCAGCACAGCCAGAGCCTAGAGTCGCTTTTAACCGGCATCCCTGGCCTGCTAATCGTGTCCCCAAGCGGTGCCGCAGACGCCAAGGGACTGCTCAAAGCCTCGATCCGCAGCAACAACCCGGTCCTCTTTTTCGAAAACAAACTCGGTTACCTGGAGACCGGCGAGATACCTTCCAGCGACCAGGTTGTGCCGCTGGGGGTTGCTGATATCAAAAGGAGCGGCCGAGACCTAACTGTGGTTTCGATAGGAGCGGTGCTGGGGCGCGTGCTCGACGCGGCCAACATTCTGGCAGACGAAGGAATTGATATCGAAGTCGTTGACCTGCGCAGCCTTGTGCCACTCGACATGCCCACAGTGGCAGGATCCGTGTCCAAAACAGGACGGCTGCTGATCGTCGAGGACGGCTGCCTGATGCACGGATTCGGCGCCGAAATAGTCGCCAGGATCGCCGAGACGTTGCACGGGTCACTACACGCCCCACCACAGCGACTTGCAGGTGCCGACGTACCAATACCCTACAGCCAAACACTTGAACAGCTCGCTCTGCCGGACGCCGAGCAGATCACGGTATCCGCGCGCGAGCTCTACCAGAGTCGTAGTTGAATCTCCCCATATTCCTGAAATCTTGCAAGCGTGTGTCTGGATACTGATGCGGCTGACAAGCAACAGGGAGTTTTAATGGATCAAGCCGCCATATTGTCGGAGAAGTATCCATTATTGGAGAGGTAGTTCGTTTTATAGACGCAGGCATCTAAATAGGCAATGTAGTCAGCAAAGTCGACGTCCGGCCCCAGCTGGTCTTCTATGGCGCTTAGAACGCTGTAGTTGTCCATTAGGTCATCCAGAATGTAAGGAAACCGTTCAACACGATCGCGGACTTTGGCATCGCAAAAGATACTGAGAATGCGCCTACCTTCCTTCAACTTTTGCTCGATGTATTCGACAAGAGAAGACACTGTGTTGTGTCGCGCAAGCGGGGTTAATCCAAACGCGCTTTGCTCTGCAACCGGCTCCGATATGTATAGAGTTTGCATGACTCCTCCAATCCAACGTATGAATTTATTTTCTAGTATTAATATACAGGTATTTCATTACCTGTCTGTTAATACTATATTAAGTTTGCTGATACTATTAGTCATGTGTCTGATACCAGCCCCAACGAGTCGTGGACCTTCCTCACCAACCATGCAGCCGTGCTGCTCTTGATAGCGCATGACGAGAACGTACGCATTCGTGAGATAGCAACCCAGTGTGGCGTCACAGAAAGATCTGCTCACCACATAGTCACCGATCTCGTTGAGACGGGATATATCTCCCGTTACAAACGTGGCCGCCGCAACTTCTACAAAGTTCACCCCGAAACCAAGCTGCGGCACCAGGTCGTCTCCGGACACTCCGTCGGGGCCATACTTGAGGCACTAAAGTACGTGAAGGAGCATGACACCGTCTAAATACTTTCCCCCACGCTGAATTCTTCCCGAGTTGGTGTGAAAGGGGAGCATCGACGGCCGTTCAGTGTCCCCACCATAGGGAGCCACAGATTCGGCCCAGATTCACCCTCTGATAACTTACTGCTCGATCGTTGACATAGAACAACAGAAGGAGCAGTTCGTGAGCATTCTCTTGAACCCAAAGGAGCACAGTCGCAAGTATCCAGACGAGCGATCGAAGGAGATCATGCTCAAGACGATCGACTTTTTCGAGGATAAGGGATTGGAAGAATTAAAAGAGGGCGATCGGAATCGTGTCTGGTACTCCGATTTCCTGGACTTTGTCAAGAAGGAACGCATCTTTGCCACTCTCATGACCCCCGATCAGTATGGCGCCGAAGACTGTCGCTGGGACACTTGGAGGAACTGCGAGTTCGCCGAGATCCTGGGCTTTTACGGACTGCATTTCTGGTACGCCTGGCAGGTATCGGTGCTGGGCCTCGGTCCGATCTGGATGAGCGACAATGAGGAGTTGAAGCAACGCGCTGCTCAGCAGCTTGAAGACGGAGAGATCTTTGCCTTCGGCCTTTCGGAGAAGGAACACGGCGCCGACCTCTACTCCACCGACATGATTTTGAGTAAAAACGGTGATGGCAACTACTCAGCCAGCGGCGACAAGTACTACATCGGCAACTCCAATCAGGCTCGCATGGTCTCCACCTTTGCAAAAACAGACGACACTGACGAATTTGTCTTCTTCTCCGTCGACTCTCAGCATGAAAAATACGAAGCCGTCAAAAACATCACCAACACGCAGTCTTGGGTCGGCGAGTACAGGCTGAACGATTATCCAGTCGCTGAGGGCGACATCCTCTCAATTGGAGACGATGCTTGGAGCACCGCGCTCAACACCATCAACGTGGGCAAATACAACCTTGGCTGGGCTTCGATCGGGATCTGTACCCACGCGCTGTACGAGGCAATCAATCACGCAGCCAACCGAAGCCTGTACGGCCAGTACGTAACCGATTTCTCGCATGTAAAACAGTTGTTTGTCGATGCCTACGCGCGGCTCGTAGCGATGAAGTTGGTGGCACTTAGGGCCGCCGACTATATGCGTAGTGCAGGCCCGGATGACCGACGCTATCTGCTCTATAACCCGATTGTGAAGATGAAGGTAACGACCCAGGGTGAAGATGTGATCAACCATCTCTGGGACGTAATTGCAGCCAAGGGTTTTGAGAAAGACATGTACTTTGAGATGGCCGGCCGTGATATCCGTGCTCTGCCAAAACTGGAGGGAACGGTACACGTCAACATCGCTCTGATAATGAAGTTCCTTCCAAACTACCTGTTCAATCCCGCAGACTACGAGGAAGTACCTACCCGAGACGATGCGATGAATGACGATTTCCTGTTCGATCAGGGCCCAACAAAGGGCTTGAGTAAAGTTCAGTTCCACGACTACGAAATTGCCTACTCGACCTGGGACCTGCCAAACGTAAATATCTTCAAGGAGCAGATAGGCGTATTTAAAAAGTGCATGGCAGAGGCCACACCGAACCAGGAACAGCAGACCGACATCGACTTCCTACTTGCAGTCGGAGAGATCTTTACGCTGATCGCGTACGGGCAGCTAATCCTGGAAAATGCAAAGATCTATGAACTCGAAGACGATCTTGTCGATCAGATCTTCGATGTGCTGGTCCGAGACTTCTCCAGATACGCGGTGGACCTACACAACAAGCCCACAAGCACCGATAAGCAACAACAGCTCTGCCAAGCAGATGATCCGCAAGCCGGCCGTAGACGCTGAGAGGTTCAATCGTATTTGGGAGACTCATGTCCATGCGCTTAACGGCTCTTACGAGATGAACGATTGATCGAACTCATCGCCGGTGTTCTCCCGCCAGTGCGAATAGCCTATTGATGTTGCAGATTCTGGGGTTACACTGAACCGTAGCCCACCGGAAAGGATCTAGATGGAAACTGCAACGAGCGCGTCAGCGAACGCGATCGAACTTCTTCAATCCGTAGCCGAAACCTTTAACTCAACGCCATCCTTGCAAGAGGAGCTAAAGGGTACCCAGGGATGGATCAACGCAACCATCGGGTTAAGAACCGAAGATGACCGGATGCAGCTAGCTGTGATTATCAAAGACGGGCATGTCAGTGCTGAGGATTATGTCCCGAAAGATGTCGATGCAACGCTGCTATTTCGCACGGAAAAGGACTTCAACGACTACCAGGCTGCTAAAAAGGATGATGCATGCAGAATGATTCTTGCAAGTCGCGTGCGGGTCGAAGGAAATCTAGCTCTCTATAACTACTTCGATTACCTGACCAGCCTTATTTTTTCAGACGAGGAGCTGAAATCTTCTCAAGCTCAAGCCAAGGAACACCGAGAAGAGAATTTAAGTCTCGCCAAAAAGGCAGGGAATCCCAATCGCGCGATTCGGGAAGAGCGAGCGGCCGGCAGGCTAAAAGGTGAAAAAGTCGACCCCGGCGTTGGTTGGTTAGATGAGCCCTATCTATCAAAATACAGCCTTGATGATTTCCCCCGGCTGAGACAGTTCAAGGACGATCACCTCAACACCCTCCCCGAGGTTACTGCGGAGCAGGGAAAGCTGCTAACCGATTTCTTTATTGAGCACGGTTATGAGACAAAAGGAGACGGAACGCCCTGGGATCCCAACCTTCGCACCGCAAGCGGTTTCTATCATCTCATGACCAATAGAAAGCCGGTCATCCGTCCTAACGGTCTGCTTGCTGGGACCTTAACGCCCAATCCGATATGCGGATCGATTACCCAGCCCTATACGATGGGCTGGTCGATCTGGGGCGAACTTAGAACCATCCACGGACGCGAGCTGGATCCGTACGACATCTCTGAGGAGACGATCCAGACGTTGCATAAGTATGTTTTTCCATTTTGGGTGAACCGCAATGTGCACCAGAAATGGATTGACAAATTCGATAATCCGCTACCTGCTCAGATCGCCGATCGGAACTTCTGCCTGAATTTATGGGGCCTCGTATCCCTAAATCCTGGTTGCCCGGGCTTTGAAAAGGCCGTGAAGATGGGGCTCAAAGGGATTATCGGAGAGATTGATCGGGAACTCAAAAGCGATCCAGGCGCTGACCAGGAAAACATAAATACGCTGGAAGCGATGAAAATAAGTCTTGATGCCATATCCGCCTATACCCGCAATCTGGCGCAACAAGCGGGGAAGGAGGCGAGTGAGGAAACCGATCCCCGCAGAAAAAAAGAGCTGCAGCATATGCAACAAACCCTTCTACGAATACCGGACGATCCCGCGCAAACACTTGAAGAGGCGGCTCAGATAATTTGGATTATGTTTATCGGCCTTGGGCTGGAGGGCATGGATGACGATATCGCCCTTGGTCGGCTGGACCAGATACTCCAACCATATTTTAAGGCAGATATTAAAAAGATGTCCTCAAAAGAGGACCGAGATGACTACATTAAACATGCCCTTGAGGTGGTTGGATCCCTCTTTATGATGATCACCAGCCATAGGATCGGCGCCCCAACTATCGCATCATGGCAAAACTCGGGAGCACCAGGTGTGGCCTCCACCGTCGTTGGAGGCGTCAAGCCCGATGGAAAAGATGCCGTAAACGATATGACCTACATCATTTTGAAACTGGTGGAAATGCTGTGCCTAAACGATCCAGACATGGACGCGCGATATATGCCGGGAGTCAACAGCAGGACCTATTTAAAACGGGTGTGCGAAGTTAACTACATTACCTGTGGCACGCCGGCTATTCACAACGATGAGGCCGTCATCGAAGCTTGGAGCCAACATGAAGGATGGGCCGTCGAAGACATCCGCGACTGGGTACCGTGCGGATGCGTGGAACCAGTGTTGGCAGGCAAGCATCTTGCTGCGACCGGTGATATTGACTCCAACCTGATGGCACCTTTTACGATGGCGCTCAACAATGGTTACCACACGGTGGCCGAATGGGACCTCGGGCCCAAGACGGGTGAAGTTGAGGGTTTCAAAAGCTTTGAAGAGTTCTACGGTGCCTTTGAAAAGCAGTTCGAGTTCATATATGAACAAGCCTTCATCGGCTCCCACCAGTTACTTGAGGTCCACCAGCAACTCATGCCGTCACCTCTATATTCCACCCTCCTGGAAGGGTGCATCACTAGTGGCCGCGGGATGACCCATGGAGGAGCCAAATACAACTCTTCCGGCGCTTCTCTCATCGCACTCTCGGATGTCATCGACTCGTTACTGGTGATCAAGAAGCTTGTTTTCGAAGAAAGTAAGTTCACATTCACGGAATTGAAGGAAGCAGTCGACAGTAACTTTGAAGGGTATTCAAAGATCCACGCGTTAGTTACGACAGCCGTTCCGAAATTTGGGTCCGGCGACGAGGAAGCCGTGGTCATGGCGAACCGGGTCACCCGTATGATCGCGGATTTTCTCCACAGCCACGACAACGGCAGGGGCGGTCACTACACGACCGGTTATAGGACCAATAACAACCACACCGTCTACGGAAGAGTTTCGGGAGCATCACCGTCCGGCCGGCTCGCCGGTAAGCCTTTCACTCCTGGGCTTACGCCCAGTCCATCGGCTTCGAAAATCTTTTGGACAACGTAGGCGACGTTGCCAAACTGGATCCTCTGACCCTCGACAACAATATTGCCTTCAACGTTCGACTCTCATTTTCAGATAAAAACTCCCATGAACAAAATATTGACTATGTAACTGACATCGTCAAGACCTACTGTGAGCAGGGCGGGATGCAGATGCAGTTCATCATGGTTGATTCCGACACGCTAAAAGATGCGATGGCACATCCAGAGTACTATGCCGATGTAATCGTGCGCGTCTCTGGATACACCGGCTATTACACACAGATGCAGCGTGATCTCCAATTGGAGATCCTTGGCAGGAGCGAATTTGGGCTCTGAACAAAGGTTTCGACAACCTTTAATTATCGACATCAAGGGCAACTCACTGGACGATGGCCCGGGAATCCGCTCAGTTGTATTTTTTAAAGGCTGCCCACTCACTTGTGCCTGGTGCCAGAATCCGGAAAGCAAGACGATGCAAGCCGAACTGCTCTTTGACAATGAGAGGTGTGTTCAAAGCCTGGATTGCGTCAAGGCCTGTCCTGAAGCGGCAATAACTTTTGATAGTGACATATCCGTCGACAGAGAGAAATGCACGCTTTGTTTTGATTGTGTCGATGAGTGCCCGTCGAAGGCCCTGAGCAGAGTCGGTACAGAGATGTGTGTTGAGGAAGTAATTGACAAGGTAACTCCCTATACGCCCTTTTTTGATAACTCAGGCGGAGGTGTCACGCTTTCCGGTGGTGAGCCAACCCTTTTTATGGAATTCACCTCAACATTGCTTCGTGGGTTTAAGGAAGTAGGTATTCATACACTGATTGAAACCTGCTGCTGGTTTGATTACGAAAGGTTCGAGGCGCTTGTTCTCCCGTTCGTAGACACGATCTATGCAGATATCAAAATCATCGACTCGGAAGAGCACAAACGGTGGTGTGGCGTAGATAATGGCAAGATATTGGATAGCTTCCTACGTCTTCATCAGAAATCACAGACAAGTAGCTTTGAACTCCTCCCTCGCACGCCGTTGATTCCAGAAATTACCGACACAGATGCAAACATTCACTCTGTTGCGGACTTCTATCGTGACAACGGTGTAAAAACTGCAGCGATCTTGAAGAACAACCCGATCTGGTTCGACAAGTGTGAGAAGCTTGGCGCTGAACCAAGTTTCTCGGACAACAGCCCGGCGCACGAATTCTGTGCTCAAGAAAAAGTTGACCTGATCAAAGAGATCTTCGCCGACAAGGGTGTCGACGTAACGGAACTGTAGAGTCGGATCGCCTAGATAGCTACCGGATGTAGACCGATGCGTTGTTTCCCCCGGTACAGATGGTTGGCGCGCCACCCCTGCATGACATGGAATAGAACCGATTCGTCGTCGGACTGTAGACGGACACTGTGACACTTCCGCCCCCTGCATCGAAGTAGGCAGTTCGAACGTTCTCGGCGAAGGAGCAGGAGGTGTTTGGCCCTACACTAAGGGATCCACCACAGGATGTTGACCCGGATGTTGACCCCGACGTTGACCCTGACGTTGACCCGGACGAAGAGCTGGAACTACTGCTCTTCTTCCCCAGCTTCTTCTCTAGCGACGCGATCTTGCGCTCCTTGCGCCGTAGTTCAGTGTTTGTGGCTTCATTTTCTTTCTTAAGGTTGCTGACGCGTTCCTCAAGACGTGCGATTTTTTTTGCGTCATCAACTTCTTTTGAGTTATCTCCGCAACCACTCGCGATGATGACTGTAAGCGCTAATATCGTTCCGATGCCGACTATCGTCAGTTGCCGCATTGCGGCAGAATACTAAACCTTACGTTGGACAACAACCCGATCTCATTGCGTTCTTTACTCATAGTCCTAATCTTTATAGTAAGTGTTGTCGGTTGCGGCTCGAGCAACGCTGGACAGCGATCTTCCGCCCCGCCGACAACGGAGCGTTCCCAGACCACCAATGAACGAACTGCGACTGTTCAGCGTTCATCATCGAAACCTCAACGTTTGGTTTCAAGCAACGACCGGCGTAAATTCCGTCGGCTCCTCGACAAACTCGGTGCCGAGGGTTCGTTGGCAGTTGCCGACCTATCCGGCAAGGCGCCAGAACGGATTGGCAATCTGCCAAAGCCATACGCCTGGTCGACTATCAAGACGGTGATCGTTGCCCAACTCCTTCTCGATTCCGGGGGACCGCAGAGCCTTACAAACAGTCAACGTAATCTGGCTCGGCTCGCGATCACCGCTTCAGACAACGGCGCAGCAACAAAGCTGTACCAATCCCTTAAAGCGAAACACGGAGGGAACAAAGGGGCCGCCAAGGCGATGACCTCGCTCCTCCGCAATGCTCATGATCTAGACACCGTAGTCTCAACCCGAGGACGAGGCGGTTTCAGTACCTATGGGCAGACCAAATGGAAGCCTGAAGCGCAAGTTCGTTTTCTGTCTGCGCTCTCCCGTCGCTGTCTCCTCGACAAGAAAAGCACAGACTATCTCCTCGGGCTTATGCGCAAAGTTGTTGCTGGACAGAGTTGGGGCATCGGCTCCCTACCGGGCGACCCTCCATTCAAAGGCGGCTGGGGTCCAGACCCTGATGGGCGATACCTGATCCGTCAGTTCGGCATCGTCAAAAACCGTACAAATAGCAAGACTTACGCGCTGGCAATCGCAGTCCGACCACACGACGGAGCTTTCAACACGGGGGTCGCCCAGCTAGGCCGGATCGCTAAGTGGGCACGCGGTGACATCAAAGCGCAGAGATCTCGTCAAAACTGCACTCAGTAGGACACTTCGGTATCCATCCGAAACCCTGCACCGTTTTTTACCTAGGGGTTGGCGCCGAGGCTCAAGTGCAGATAGAGTTGGCACTATGGGAACTCTAAAGGGAAGCTGGACCGTCGAGATCGAGGCGCCGCGTGAGCGTTGTTACGAGATCGCGGCCGATATTGAGAACGCCCCCAAGTGGCAGAAGACTCTCGAGGAGGTCGAGGTGTTGGAGCGTGACGACGAAGGCCGGCCACTGGTGGTCGAAACGGTCTCGGATGCGGTGGTAAAGAAAGCGCGTTCGCAGTTGCGCTTCTCGTACGATCCGCCGGGCGGGCTCTCCTGGGAGCAGGAGGAAGGTGATGTGAAGTGGCTGGTCGGCTCGTGGGAACTAGAGGATCTCGGTGGGGAACGCACGAAGGCGACCTACGGGATCGAGGGTGACCCCGGCAGGATGCTCAACATGCTGCTGCACGGCCCAATTAAGGACAAGGTCAGGGAACATCTGACCCGTGGTTCTGCCGAAGGATTGAAAGAGTACGCCGAGAAGCACAAGTAGACCAATATCGGGCTCCTAGCGTTTTCCCTCAGCCAGCTCCTTGAGATATCGCTTGCGAAAATCGTCTCGCATAAACAGCTGTCGCACCGAGCCCAGTACAGCCTTTGCCTTGTCAGAGAGTCCAAGAGCATCGCTCGAAGCCGAGAATCGAGCCACTTCGAGCCGAGATATACACTTTTCCTCTTTCAGGTAGTACTCGAGCATCGTCGAGATGTATTCGAGAAAGAACTTGAGCTTCTCCTCACCACCGTTGGCGATAACCTTGTCGCCCCGATCTGTTATAGATCTATAAGTGAACGTCAGGGTCGTAGAGGTGCCACCCGCGCCATCGTCTTCCATCTCTATTTTGTAGATCGAGTCCGAGTGATCGTTTTGGAGTCGGAAGTGCAGCCTGTGATTTTCTGGTTCGTGAAGTACTGCGGTCCAAGTTGTCTTTCCAAATGGGCTACCGGTCAGAATTGCGGGAGAGACGATCTCGTTGAACACCGTCCCTTGCTCAACACGCTCATTGGGACAGTGCACCAACTCACACTTCCAGCCAGGGATCCATTTGTATTCCTCAACGGGACAGCAGAGTGGGAAGATGGAATCGACAGGAGCAGGATCCTGCCTTCTCCTCACCACTTCCATCATCTGGCCCGCCATGATTGCTCCAGTCTATTTAAATCAAAGGCCAACCGAGTGATCTACGTCACTAAAGCAATCACGACGGCGCTGACCAAAATTTGAGCGACGGAATTGCGCTGTCAAGATAGAATTAGATACCTGCCATTTTTATTTTGAGGGTGAGCGACGGGACTTGACCCGGAACCACCGGGACCACAGAGAGCCAATTTATGACCCTTCGCGAAGACATACGTAACGTTGCAATCATCGCCCATGTCGATCACGGAAAGACCACGTTGGTCGATGCCATGCTGTGGCAGTCAGGAGCGTTCCGTGTAAATCAGGATGTAGCCAAGCGGGTAATGGACTCGATGGACATTGAACGCGAAAGAGGCATAACAATCCTCGCTAAAAACACCGCCGTTGCCTACAACGGCGTCAAGTTAAACATCATCGATACTCCGGGGCACGCAGATTTTGGGGGTGAGGTCGAACGTGGGCTTACGATGGTCGACGGCGTGCTGCTACTTGTCGATGCCTCTGAGGGGCCGCTGCCGCAGACACGCTTCGTCTTACGTAAAACTCTAGAGGCGCGTCTTCCTGTAATCCTTGTAATTAACAAGGTCGACCGGACTGACGCGAGGATCGCTGATGTAGTCGACAAGGTCTACGAGCTATTCCTTGACCTTGACGCCAGGGAAGACCAGATTGAGTTTCCGATCGTCTATACAAATGCAAAGGTCGGCTGGGCTTCGATGCAAGAGGGAGCCGATGGCAAAGACCTGACGCCACTGTTTGACCTACTGATCGATCGCATCCCCGCGCCTTCGTACGACCCAGAACAAAAGCTTCAGGCCCATGTGACCAACCTCGACGCCTCTCCCTATCTCGGTCGTCTTGCACTCTGCAGGATTCGTCAAGGCAATATTAAAATGGGCCAGCAAGTTGCATGGTGCCGTGCCAATGGCGAGATCGAACAGGCCACGGTAAGCAACCTCTTTATAACCGAGGCCCTTGACCGAGTTGAGGTTAAGGAGGCCGGCCCGGGTGAGATCATTGCGATTGCCGGGATCCCGGATATCACCATCGGTGAAACGCTTGCCGACCTCGAAGACCCAAAGCCCCTACCGGTGATCACGGTCGACGAGCCTTCGCTCTCCGTTTTGATCAGCACCAATACTTCGCCCCTGGCCGGCAAGGGTACAAAGCTCACCGCAAGACAGATCCGAGCTCGACTCGACCAAGAGCTGATCGGCAACGTATCGATCAGGGTGATAGATACCGAAAATGCAGACGCATGGGAGGTTCAGGGACGAGGCGAGCTTCAACTGACAGTTCTGATGGAGATGATGAGGCGAGAGGGATTTGAGCTAACGGTTGGACAGCCAAAGGTTGTAACCCGTGAGATCGACGGCCAGGTGCACGAGCCGATCGAACGGCTGGCGATCGATGTTCCCGAGGAGTATGTTGGCGTAGTCACCCAGATGCTTGCATTGCGTCAGGGGCGGCTCGACCAGATGGCAGACCACGGCACCGGTTGGGTGCGTATGGATTATCTGGCTCCGGCCCGTGGCCTGATCGGCTTTCACACCGAGTTTCTTACCGAGACACGCGGGACCGCCATGCTTCACCACGTGTTTGATGGCTGGGAGCCGTGGGTGGGTGAGATGCGTACGCGACCAACAGGCTCTCTTGTCGCCGACCGCAGAGGGAAGACGGCCAGTTTTGCCCTGTTCGGGCTGCAGGAGCGCGGAACTTTGTTTGTAGGGCCGGGCGAAGAGGTCTATGAGGGAATGATCGTCGGAGAAAACTCCCGGGCCGACGACCTGGATGTCAATGCAATAAAGGAGAAGCACCTCACAAACATGCGCTCCGCAAGCGCAGACGTGCTTGTTCGCCTGGCTCCGCCACGCCCGATGTCACTCGACCAGGCGCTGGAGTTTCTGCACGAAGACGAGTGCATTGAGGTGACACCCGATGCGGTGCGCCTGCGCAAGCGAGAACTGAGCAAGACCGACAGAGTGAAGAGCGCCAGACGTGCTCGGGCGTAGCTAGCACGAGATTTGGCTCGATAGCGCAGCCGGACTTAGGATACAAGTTACCAGCAGCTGCTTCCGCTGCACTGCTCTAGCTCCAGGACACGGGCCTCTAGCTCGTCCCAGAGTTCGCGGTACTGCTCACGGCCTTGCCGGTCAGAGAGCAGATTCTTCTGTTGCCACGGATCGGCATCAAGATCGTACAGCTCATATTCGTAACCCGTGGGTTGCCCGAACATGCAGTCACCAAACTCGTGCGGGTCGTGCCAACGATAGTAGGCGTATCGCTCCGTACGCACGCTCCTGTGGGTTGGGCTTCGCCAGGTGAGCGCGTTGCAGTGTTGTTCTTTTTCCGGCACATCTTGCCAGCCAGAGTTGTACTCAAGCAAGAAGTCGTCACGCCAACTCGGTGGCGTATCTCCTCGGAGCAGCGGCGCCAATGACATCCCGTCCACATCGCTTGGCACCTCTACGCCCGCGATCTCGGCGACCGTTGGCGCCAGATCCAGTAATAGAGCCTGTCGGTACTCGGTGGCCCCTCTGGGGACTCCCGGACCGCTTATGACCAAGGGGACCTCGCTCGATTCCTCATATGGGTAGCCCTTACCCGACAGGTTCAGAGCGCCAAGCTGGTACCCGTTGTCGGATGCAAAGATGATGTAAGTGTTGTGCAACGAGTGTTGAGTCTCCAGCTCTCTGACGATGGCGTTCACCATCTCATCGACTGCAAGCAAAGAACCCATCCGTCGCTGGTAGTCGAGGTCGACTTCGGAGTCGATCTCACTTCGCCGCGCTACGACACTGTTGCGAAGCCAGTCGGGCTTGTCGGTAAAGAAGGTCTCTTTGTAGTTGGGATTTTTCGGGACAGGTGCGTTCTGCCAGGGGTGAGGTTGATGCCTTGGTGCAGCATCGATCGCTTGGTGCGGGGCCGTCGGCGACACCCACAACAAGAACGGACTGTTTGCTTCTTCCATCTTGTGAAGTCGCAGGAAATTCACGGCCTTGCGTTTGAGAACGTCGGTTATATAGTCGCTTGGCTCCTCCCCGTAGTCGACCAGTCGACCACCCTCGTTGAGCGTGTAGTTGTAGCCACCGTAGTAGTTACGCTCGATGTCCACCGGGGCAACCCACGTATCCCAGCCTGGTGGGACATGAGCCGGTTCATTTTCTATGCCATTTAAGTACTTACCAAAATAGCCGGTCGTGTAGCCCGCTCCATCCAGCCATACGGGCACAGAGTGTTCTTCGTTATTACCGCCTGGGACATTACCTTCTGTGATGAAGTTCTGCCATCCGCCGTGAGGCTCGGCGTTGTTAAAAACCCCCGTGTTGTGCGAATTCTTGCCGGTCAGGATGCCAGCACGCGATGGACAGCAAATCGGTAGCGATGCGAATGCGTTTTCGAAGGTCAGACCCTGATCCTTGATCTTCTGCTTGGTAAGAGCTAGTGCGTCCCACTTTGGCGAGATCCGATCGTCGAGGTCGTCGAGCAACACGATCACGATATTCGGTTTGGATTCCTGCGCCTCGCCACGCTGAGGCGCCAGAGCCATGGCAGTGGATGCAAGCGCTGTCATCGTGAGCGCGGCCACGACGATGACCATCGTTACCCGTAGAGACACTGAGACGTAACGACTGTGTCGGTCACGGTATAGCCTTGAATAAAAGTACGGCGAATGCTTGTTTTCTATGCCGCCATCCATGCGGGTGTCCCCCCATTGTCAGACCATTTAGCCGGTGGTGTTATTCCGGATACGGTGCCTGTACAACTCGTGGTACTCAACAGGATCGACGTGTGCAGGGCAAATAGTTTCGGATAAACCGATGGTTCCGCCTCGCATTTGCGATCGCAGCCGTCCAAATACCACGGCTAATGCCCACGCGGGCCAATCATTTCAACCGTTGACAAAACATCAGCAAACATCAGTTACCTGAATTAGCTGATATCGGCCAGTCGCAGATTGCTCGGCAACGGTCCCGGTATTACGCCTTTGAGACAACCGGGTACGCGCTTCACAGGCCGCTGCTCCCCGAAGAGAGTCTGACGCAGGCCTCCACGCGCTGGTTTGTGTGTCCCCGCCACTCGGGTCCACGAGTTTCTTAAGGTTAACTGCCGCGTTTAAGTCCCGGTCTATGACAAAGCCACAGACCTCACAGCAGTATGTGCGCTCAGCAAGAGACAGCTTGGCTTTTACTGTCCCACAACCAGAGCACATCTTCGAAGAAGGGAAAAATGGATCGGCTTCGACAAGCGTACCACCTCGCCAGTCGAGCTTATAGTCAAGCATCCTGCCCATATCTGCCATACCTGCATCTGAGATGGCCTGAGCCAAACAGTGGTTTCGCACCATGCCGGCGACATTTAAACT
Source organism: uncultured Thermoleophilia bacterium (assembly GCA_963710065.1). Taxonomy (GTDB): domain Bacteria; phylum Actinomycetota; class Thermoleophilia; order Solirubrobacterales; family CAVPYU01; genus CAVPYU01. The sequence continues at coordinate 575,101 of CAVPYU010000005.1, forward strand.
CTCGATTACAATGGTGCCATAATTGGCAGCAAGTTCGGTTGTTGCCTTGTGTAGGCAGTCGCGCCGCAGGTTACGAACACGAGCTTGGAGCCTACGCAGCTTGCGCTCTGTGTCTCTCATGCGCTTTGATTGCTTGATCGGGTGCTTACCTCGTATGATGCGTCCTTCCTCGTCGTAACAGTCACAGTTGTTGGCGCGTCTTTGGCGGTCGAGCTTTTTCTGTACGCGCCGGAGCTTTGTCTGACCCTTCTTTAGCGCCCTCGGGTTGTCGTATGTATCGCCTTCGGAGCTTACCGCGAGTTTGGTTATCCCTCGATCAAGCCCGGCGACGGTGTCTGGCCGGGAGGCCGGGGCGTCCCGGCGCTTGACCTCACAGGTGAAAGAACAGAACCAGCGGTTACCTTCATGCGAGAGCGTTGCGGTCAGGATTCGCGCATCCCCTCGGTCTATCAACTGGCTGAGCTTTGTAGTGGGCTCGTGGACACGGATCTTCCCTATTCTGGGCAGCTTGATGCGAGTGCGGCCCGCTATACCGATAGCGCCAGTCGTGAATCGGCAGGCCTCTCTGCATCTTCCCCTACGCTTGAAGCGTGGGAACCCCACTCGTGGGCCTGACCGTTTCCCTTTGCGCGAATCGGAAAACGCTTTAAGAGCCCGGGCCAGCCCGTCGAGGCCTGACGAGTATGCCTCTTTGGAGTTTTCTGCCCACCAGGGAGCGATCTCGGCCTTCTGTTTGTTCCACTCACGTCTCAGCGCCGGCAGGGTCCAAGGGACTTCTACATTCGGGTCTTCCTTGCGAGCTTCGAGGTGCTTCTTTACGAGGTCAAGGGCGAAGTTGTAGGCGAAGCGAGACGCGCCGCAGTGGGCGCGTAATCTGCGCTCTATGCTCGGCGAAGGGTCAAGGGCGTAGCGATAGGCCTGCTTTGTCATTCGACCTCCTTGGCCGAACGTAGTGCCGCCTCAGCTCGCCTCTTGGCTGACCGCCGACCGTATAGACGTGCGCAAAGGCTTGTGAGTACCTCTGTCATATCACGGACGAGATCATCATCTACTTCGTTTTCCTCAATCACCACGAGCTTGCGTCCTTGAGCCGCGAGAGCGGCCTCGACGTACTCGCATCCGAAGCGTGCAAGACGATCTCGGTGCTCGACCACAATCACGGAGATCGAGTCATCTTGCAAGAGACGCTTCAATTTACGCCTGGAGCCGCTCAGGCCGGAGCCGACTTCGGTAACGGTGCGAGTCACTCTCATTGCCTGCCCCGTGGCCCACGCCGCAAGACGCCCGACTTGGCGGTCTAAGTCTTCGCGCTGGTCTCCGGACGAAACCCGTGCGTAGAGCGCTACGCCCATGGCGGTCGTCCCTCTTTCTTGAACAAGGATTGTGCCGGTCGGTGTTTGGCTGGCCGCAACCGGAAGGTTTCCCTCCTTCCACCACTTCCATGCTGTCTGGTAGTGGATGCCTTGGCTGGCCGCCCACTCTGAAAGCTTCATAAAACAAGAATAGACACCGACACGGACAGATAAACGATGAGAGATTAGTTAGCTGATTTCAGCCCCGGATGGAACGTTTGGTCAGCACCAGCGTTCTTTAGGTGGCAAGGCAAGAAGAGAGGGGAGCCACTGGAATGCAACGTTATTTCACAGTCGTACTGGCGGCAGTCCTGACGATCTCGGCAACGTTTGCCGTCGCATCAACCTCAGTTGCGAGCCCAAGCGTACCCTGTATGTTTGGCAGTGGTGAGACAAAGGTAAAGATCACCCGTTCCGACACAGCGGAACATCTGTTGGAGAACGGAATCGGACCGGCTCCGATCAGAAAGGAGCCTTCTCTCCACCGCTACAAGAACTTAAGTAGAAAGCACACACGGGCAAAGTACCAGAGCGCTCTTTCGGTTACATACAAGGCCGAGGTCGAAAGCACCGTTGGAATCGTTGACGCAAGTTGGGAGGTCACGGCGAAACCCGTAGGCACTCTGTACCAACTCGACGACCAGACGCCTTATGTGCCACCAACTTGGACCAACTACGTTATGTGGGACAAGCCGCAGGGCGGTGCAGTGCCCGAACCCGAGTGGGACCGAGACGACCTGCGTGATTTCGAGCGCGGTGATCTACGCAGCACCAGGGCAGAGTCGAAGCTGACCGGCACATATACGGGCTCCGGCTGGTACCGCATTGGGTACTTTGTCAGGACGGTCTGCACCTGGCCCGCGTATCAAGGCAACTCACCGCCAGACCATCAGAGCCTACCGTTGAACGAGCATATCTGTGTTCCCAAGTACGAAGGGACAGAGCCAGAGCCTCGCGGATCCTTCCCCTGCGAAGAAGCGCCGCCAGATTGAGTCAGAGTCTAAACAGAGGGTGAGCGACGGGACTTGAACCCGCGACCACCGGGACCACAACCCGGAGCTCTACCAACTGAGCTACGCCCACCACGGCCCACTCAGTTTAGCTCTACATCGCACCTTCTCCACCAAAAGCATTTCGAGCACCCCCGGCAGGACTCGAACCTGCGACCTACGGCTTAGAAGGCCGTCGCTCTATCCAGCTGAGCTACAGGGGCAAAACACCTACTACCCGTATGATCGCACAGGCCTCAGCGTCATGAGCGATCTCTGTGTCAAAAAGCTTTTACTGTGGGGCTGGAACGGGTGCAGGCTGATCGTCTGGCTCTCCCCCACCATCGCCGTCCGAAGCTTCAACGGGTGGTTCAGGTATGGGTTCAACCCCACCTTCGTTAGCTGGTTCCTCAATCGGCTTTTCTCCGTTAGGGGTGCCAGGTATAGGAAATTCCATGTGTTCGCCTTCAGGCTCACCTTCGCCACCGCCACCGGTCGGCGCTTCCTGCGTTCGGCAGGTCGGACAGCCTGGATCGTCAGGAGCGGGATACTGTTGCGTCTGGGGGTCTGTACTGTTCTTACCGCCAGCTTTGGGTTTCTTCTCCTCCGGAACACTGGCGCTCACACCCTCATCTGGAGTGCTCTCAGGTGGCTCTTCGCTCTGCGGGTTTCCTCTACTGTCATCGGCGTCCTTTGGATCGTTTCCGTCGAGAGTCGGGGATGGGTCCGCAGTTGATGGTTGATTGTCCGACGGATCCAAAATCGACTCGTGCACAGCTACGTGTTCGGTCCCCAAAACTGCATGCGAAGCCGACCCCGTGTCGCCCGCGCTTGCGCGATCGGATGGAATAGATCCCCAATCGATCATCGAGCCTACAGGCCCAACTGCGATCGCAACTATCACAGCTCCAGCGGCGATAGGTGCGGCAGGTTGGAGCAACGATTCCGCACTTTGCCCTAAGCTGTTTCCAATCCACGCATGTATCTCTGAGAGCTTCGTCTTAAGTCCTACCCAAGGCCCTGACTGAGCGGTCTGTTTACGGTCCAGCAGCACAGGCTGTGCCGTGAGAATCGGGAGGATACCTCCCACATCTTGTTCCGTCCCAGCAACTTTTCTGACGCGTCGTCTTGCTCTACACAAAAGCATCCGAACTGCATCTGTCGAGCAGTTCATCCTGGAGGCGATCTCGTCGTAGCCAAGCCCTCTAACTTCGGCCAACAGAAACGCATACCGCTGGTTTGGGACCATATCTTCGACGACCGACTCAATCTGGCGCCAACGCTCTTTGAGCTCTGCAGAGGCGGCCGTAGATGTTTCTTTCAAGCGATGCAGCTCATCATCCAGTGAGAGCACCGGCTGCTCGCGACCGTAGTCGAAGGCCAGATTTCTCACACAACGGTTTAAAAAGGCGGCGGCATTGCGGATCATCGCGCCACGCTCAACTGCCGAAAGCGTATTTGCAAACGCCTGCTGGACTACATCTTGGGCCAACTCCTTTGAGCCAACCATAGTCTGTGCATACATGCAAAGATCGTTGTATTCCTCGCTGTAGACTCTATATATAGAGGGAAGATCGGTGTCCGCGTCGAGGAGCCGCTTGCCTCCTGGTGAGCTTTGGGTATCAAAGTCCACTCTACGCGGACCAATTTTCAGATTTGGGGACATCCATGGCCTCCGTGCTCAGGACCTACTTGGTTCTTTTTTTCAATGCACCCGACCGACGTTTCAGACACAAAAAAGTTTCGGTTTATTTTTAAGAAAAACTTGTTCCTTCGCTACCTCAAATGACTATGGACGGGTCCGCATCTTGTTTTCCTTCAAGAAACCGCCCTGTTAAGCCAAATATAGACACGAAACGTTCAAGTGGTCAGATCGTCGCCTTTTATGAAACAACAACTCTTTGTGGATGGACAATAGATCGAAGGAGACAACCCTGATGACACCCACCATTTCAAGATCGCTCAAAGCCGTACTAATCTCAAGCATCGTAGCCTTACTGTTTGTTGGAGCGTTTAGCGTGAACGCATTTGCAAGCAAAGCACCGACCGAATGCCCTATGTATGACTGTCTCACCGCCGTCACCGAAGAACAGATTCTCGAGATCGAGGACGATATCGATGCGACCGGCCCCAAAGCGATTGTCTCTCCGTTCAAACGGCCTGGGACCTCAAACAAAATCATCTTGGATGGAATGCTTGTGGACGCAGACACTGTCCAGGGGCCGATAAATCCAGACCTACCTCGAAAGATCGACGAAGACGAGATGGTCGAGAACGAGCTCAGCTAGAAACGAGCACTCTCGCCACGGACTCTTAAGGCTTGCCCCACCAAAACAACCGAAACGAATAGCCGCTCCTCCCGTCGGTCGGCTGAAACAGTTCGTTCGCAGGGGACGAACATGCACCAAATAAGGAGGAGTAAATAAGATGATGCGCAAGCTTTATCTATTAGTTATCTGCAGCGCGATGCTGGCGGCTTTTACTGGCCTAAGCTCGAGCGCACAAGCCGTCGTTTTTCCGGACTGTGAAGAGTACGGGAACGAATTTGGGATTCAGGAATTCGATCTAACAACAGATAGCAGCCGGGCCTACGACCCGTCAGGATCGGAAGGCGTCGGACTTGCCTGTGGCGCAAACCCTGAATTTCCAGGGCAGAACGCAGATTCACTATACAAGGAAGCAGTATTGACCTATCCACTAGGAACCCGGTTCACCAACACGTCACAAGTAGCAAACGGATCCTACGTGGGTGAATCGCTAACAGGTGCGATTGGATTCTTGGGCGGATTCGGCGCTGTGATTGAGGAAGATCCGACCACAATACTGGCATATCCACCTGGCTACGGTAACGCTAGCCCATTCTGCGATGACGATCCAAACGGCGAAGTGGTCGCCTGTTTCTTTGCCGATTCTCCAGGGATAGGGCACGGGTGGCAATCGGTTCGCAAGATACGAATCAACGGCCGGATGCGGAACCAACTCTGGATCTATCCAATCGTGAGTATTATTGGTGACTTCACAGTTGCAAAGATAGATTGGGATTTCTGTACTAACTACGGTGATCCGGATACGACATCTTGTGGAAACGCGAACGATCCACCGACTGCGTACAACGGTCATGCATCAGCACCTGACTGCTCGAACGGCAACGGCATATTTGAGATCTACGTTACTAACCGTGGGAACGAAGTCTCTGACACAGTGACCCACTGTGAGCCGTGGACGATGCGAAACTTCGCATTCAGGGAATTTGGTATTGGATAGCGAGTAGGTGCGGGTAGAGAAACGCACTCAAGAGTGTTCTTTACTTAAACAGCATAAGCTCAGCATAGAAGGGCCTGCACATTGCAGGCCCTTCTTCGTGGGTAATCATCGGTACAAAGATCTGAATCCTGACATCAAAACCGAAACGAAGTGCCACATCTAACGTCGGTCGGCTGAAACGGTTTGTTCGCTGCAAGAAAGGGAGAGAGAACAGTTATGAAAGGCAGCTACAAAGCATCGGCAATAAGGGCAAGGAATCTCGTACCATCACTCACGATGGCCGCACTAATCACAATTGCCACCTCCGGCTGGTTCGCAACTGCATCCGCCCAGGCAGAACCGGACTACGAGTTCACACCGAGACTCGAAAACCTCTCTTTTTCGACCTACGGTGCAGGTGCAAGCCCGGAGATGTCACTCGCGATCGACAAGATCAAGAACCGGTGTGTTCCGTATGCAAAACCGTGCCCGGCTGAGAACTTCCACTGGCAGCAGAACCTCAAGAGGATCGTGATGACTCTGCCGAACGGGTTTCTGGCAAACGCCAACGCCCGCGAATACTGCAACGCGAAGTTGGAAGACGTCTTCGGTATCGGAATTCCCTACTGGATATGTAACCCTGAATCCTGGGTAGGCAGCGGCGAGATTACCTTGCAGGAATGCAATGAGAACGAAAATAAAACGGAGGTCAAATGCACAAAAGGAAGTGGTCAGAATGACCCCGAGATATTCGCCATTTGGCGAGTTGATGCCTATAACGAGAAAGCAAAGAACGGCGAGCAGGGACGTATTCGCCTCCTCTACCAATCTGCACGAGAATTTGGCTACAGCGTCGGGCTCAATACGACCGAGATGAGCGTCAAGGTACGAGAGCCAGTCACTTCGGATATCCGGATAGATGTCGTTGCAGACGATATCCCCGACTACCTAAACGAAAACAACAAGTTTGTAGCCGGTCAGATGAAGCGAATCGAACTCGATATTGACGGCAGTATAGGCACCGAGAGCGGGTTCCCTCTTCTGGAAAACTCAAGAGTCTGTGCACCGGACGGAGTCGAAGTTCTCTTTCAAGGATACGAGTTCAATTCGTACAACGAACCTGCGTACCCATGGACTTTACACCTTGGAAGTGGCAACGGTAAAGAGGTATCAGACTCCACCCCCTATCAGTCAACAGGCTGCGAGAACCTGCCCTTCACCCCCACCTTTGGCTTCTCCAGAGACACCTCGGGAGCGGGACAGGCACCTGCAATTACAACCTCTATCTCCCAGACAGACGATCAGGCGACGATCAAGGAGGTCAAGGTACTTCTGCCTGAAGGAACGGGTGCAAACCTCAATAGCACGGTCACCCCCTGTCCGGCAGATGCACTTGCGCAAGGTAGCTGTCCAGAATCCTCCAAGCTGGGTACGGGCAGCGCCAACTCTCGCTTCCTACCGGTCGGGGACGGCCCACTGACAGGAAACGTCTATCTAACAGAGATACGCCCAGACGGCAGGTTTGGCCTATCGATGCTCTTGGACGGTTTCATCAGCTTGAGAATTGACGGCGAGGCAGGGTTGGTCAACGATCGGTTCGAGGTTAAGTTCACCGATCTACCGCCTGTGCCTATGTCCGGGTTTACCCTTTCTTTGAACGGTGGTAACGGTGGTTTACTTACCAACCCCAGAAGGTGTGGTAGCGGTCAGGCAAATACAACCTTCACAAGCCACACAGGTGCAACACATGCAACCTCTTCTTCGGTTGAGGTAACAGGGTGTGACAGGCCATCGTTTGATGTGGAGCTATCCGAGAGAGGCCGTGGAAAGCGCACCTCGGTGGAGTTGGATGTATCCGCACAGGGAGAAGACGTAGAGAGTGTCTCTTTTGGACTTCCTCGTCACCTAAAGGTAAACGAGGCAAAGCTGGGTAAGGCATCCTACGGAGCGCTAACCACGGTATCTGAGAGAGGAACGGTTACTCGTAAGCTGAGGAAGGGCAAGCGCACCAAGGGGATATCTGCCCGTAGGAGGAAGAAGTCAAAGAAGGCAAGCTCTAAGAAGTCTGCCCTGAAGCTCGGTGCGGGCTCTTCGTTCGGCTCATTCAGTGCAAGTATCTTCAAAAAGAAGGTAGACACAGGAAAGACGATCAAGGTACGTGGCAAGAGGCGTAAGGTCAAGGCCACAAAGCAACGTATGAGCTTGAAGAGCCTTCCCTCTGACTCTCTTTCAAGGGTCGGGGTTGAGCTCAATCCCGATGAGCGGAGCTTTATCCGAACTCCTCGGCTCAAGTCCTGCAAGCGACCTTTGAAGTTCCTTGCTTTTGTCAGGACCAACCGCTCTTACTACGTGGTTAAGGATGAGGTTAAGTTGAGGTGTGGAAAGAAGCGAAAGAAGAGCTTGAAGAAAAAGTAGCACCAGGCAATCAATGCCCGCTTTTTCTTCTGCGGACCTATCTGTTTTTTACCAAGCCTCGTAATCGACCCGAAACGAAGATTCGCCTGCTACGTCAATGTAGTGAGGAGAACTTTTTTTAAATCAAGGAGGAGATACTGTGAAGCATTCAATCGGTAGAAAACTACCCCTGTTTTTGCCGGCCGTGTTCGTGCTAGTACTTTTTGGCACAACGAGCGCGATCGGTGATACGGAGGTAGAAAAAGGCAAAGTCTCAGACCCAGCGCCGCAGGTAGCAGCCCATCCGTTACCCGCAGACCCCGACCCAAAGGCTGTGCCGCACCCAGTCGACCCAAGTCCGCCTACACATGTCGTGGAACATCCTGTCGACCCGAGTCCACCGACACGTGTCATTGAGCATCCGGTCAACCCTGGTCGACCGACTCACGTTATCGAGTATCCGACAAACCCTGGCCCACCGACTCACGTTATCGAATATCCAAATCCGTACGAGCCGATCCCTCGGTATTTACCGTGGCCAACACCTCCAGGGCCGATCGTCAACATCGATCGACTCTGTTACGGCGATGGGTGTGTATCGGATGAAGAAGATCCGGCTCCCGACCTACAGCAATCTGGTGGACCGGCCGCTGGACAATCTGGTTCGACCGAGACTCCTAGCTCAAACTCTCCACGGGGAGACGATGATGACTCTAAGAAGAAAAAGAAGTCCAGCAAGAAGCGGCCGCCGTCAAGCGACAGCGATAGCGAGTCCGACCAAGCCGAATCGGGCGGACAGGCAACTGCCGGTCCCACCGAGCCGGGCGCGACGCACGGTATCACGATTGTCATTACCAGCAACACGGAACTGAATGACGAAGGCGAGCTCGATATCACCAAGAGCCAGCTGAAGGATCTGGTATTCAGTGGTATCAAGGGATATGTGTCACTGTCGTCGGCAGTCTCAAGCCTTCAGGCTTCACTTTACAGAAAAGTGGGTGATAAGTGCTTCCTCGTTTACCCGAACGACGCAAGCGTAGATTGTTCGAGCTACGGAAGTGGCCGCCTGCACCAGTTGCAGGACGACGGTGAATCGCGGTTCGCCTTCCGTGCCCTTCAACCACAGGATGGCAGCTCTCATAGCGATGAGATAAAGCAGCTCTCAGAGAGAAAGCCGGACGGTGGTTTCTTGAAGGAAGGAACCTACGTGTTCAGCGTCCAGGTCGCCACAACTGACGGTGACACTCAAACGGCTAGCTACGATCTGAACGTAAGCTAGACCCCACAGCCAAGCAATCGGAAAAGGCCGGCGCATCTCATATGCCGGCCTTTTCATTACTTACGCCACGATCCTCGACCATCTTACGGTGGAGATCGATTGGGCCTGTGCGTTTGGTTAAGGTCAGCGCGATTAAAACTCCCGCCACTGCAATCGCCGAAATTACATACATTCCAATCGAAAATCCGACGGCGTAAGAATCTCGGAGTACCGTCAAGGCCGTCTCAACCAATGCAGGGGGATAGTGAGCGAGCTGTTCGACTGCAGAATTCGAGCCTGCCAGTAGGCCTCCAATCTCGTTTTTACTTATCGAAATGCCGGTATCTGATAAAAGCTGTTCTGCTCTGATGTCCTGTCGGTTTACAAGAACAGACCCAACAACTGCAACACCAAAGGCTCCGCCCACTTGCCTGCTTGATGTTATAAATCCCGCAGCGACGCCACGCTTCTCTGGAAGAACCGAGTTGACAGCTGCGGTCTGCATCGCGGTTAGCGCCAGCGGCATGCCGATCCCGAACAGTACAAGCGGTGGCAGAACTGAACGGTAGCTATTTGCTTCGGCGACACCCGCGATCCATACAGCGGCGATTGCACCCAGTGCCATGCCGAACGCCAACGGAATCCGGCATCCAACCCGATTTGCTATCCACCAGCTCGTTGGCACCATCGCCAATGCCGATAGCGCCATGGGCGCAAACAAAAGTCCTGCGGTGAGAGGTGATTCGGACAGAGTTTCATGCATGTAGAGCACACCGAATACGATGCTCGTCACTATCACAAACTGAATGCACATCGCGACCAAAATGGTTCCATAAAACGTCCTACGACGAAAGAACTTCTTATCGATGTACTTCTCGTCTCTCCTTTTTTCGATAAACGCGAAAAGTGCCAGGGAGATTGCGGACGCACCCAGCAGAGTAATCGTCGCAGCCGAGCCCCAACCCCATTTGCCGGACTCGGTAATCGCAACAACCAAACCTGCAAGGCCGGCTGTCAGCGTCAGCATGCCCGCACCGCTAAACCAGCCGACGACTCCTTCATCGTACGATTCGCGCGTACATGTCAGAACCAGCGGGATCATCAATATAGAAAACGGTATATTTGCCCAAAATACCCAGCGCCAACTCAGCAGATCGGTAAGGAATCCGCCTATCAGTGGACCGAGCGACAAAAAGACGAAGGAGACACCCATCAGCAATCCAAGTGCCTTTGCACGCTCGTTTATCGAGAACGTATTGGACACGAGTGGGATAGCTGCGGGCAGGACGGCGGCAGCAGCAACACCTTGAAGAACCCGCCCCGCGATAAGCCAACCGGTGCTGGGAGAAATGCCGGCTACAGCGGAGGCAATCGCAAATAGAACTATCCCTGCCAGGAACAATCTGCGTCTTCCAAAATAATCCGCTAGTCGTCCAAAGACAACAACAAGAGCCGCTGTCGCAAGCAGATAGGAGTTCAAGATCCACAAAAGCTGAACGCTACTGCTGTGAAAATCCGAGCGGATGGCGGGCAACGCCACGCCTACCGCTGTCTCATTGATGAAGGCCAGTGATATTGCACTGCTCATCACTGCCAGTGTCAACCACTGGCCAGTTCGGTCAGATACTCTCAACATCATTGATAGTTACGTGCAGGATGACCAACTCCCTGCAGACCCCTGTCAAACACCTTCGCTCTAACAGACGGGGCTTTTGGTGGATGCATCTCGCGAGGCACCTCCACCTTCTTTCTTAAGCTCCTCGATTGCAATTTCCCCGTGATGTATCAGGTTGTCGGCCATATCGCGGCTGAAATTCTCCTTAACCACAATCCTAAAGACTGCAATACTCTCAGCATTGGGTGGAAGAGTGTAGGCGGGAACGATCCACCCCTTCTCGCGCAGTTTTTCCGAAAGATCGTAGACCGTAAACTTGCTCGAGTCCTTCAAGGACGCAACTACTGTCGGGAGTACGCTGTGCTCGCCCATTACGTTGAACCGCCCTGTGTCTTCAAGATTCTTGCGCAGGTAATCAGCGGTCTCCATGATGTTTTTCATTATCTTTTCGTAACCACTTTTGCCCAGACGAAGAAAGTTGTAGTACTGGGCCAGCACCATGCTGCTACCGCAGGAGAAGTTGAGCGTGAAGGTGGGCATCTCGCCTCCGAGATAGTTAACGTGAAAGACGATCTCGTCCGGCAACTGCTCTTTGTCGCGGAAAATCAACCATCCCACACCCGGATAGACCAAGCCGAACTTGTGGCCAGACACGTTGATCGACTTCACCTGCGGTAAGCGAAAGTCCCAGACTCTGTTCGGCTCAGTGAACGGGATGACGAAGCCACCGCTGGCGGCGTCCACGTGGATGGGAATGTCCAGTCCTTTGGACTCCTTCACTTCCAATAGGTAGTCGTTGATCTCATGTATCGGGTCGGACTGGCCGGTAAAGGTGGTGCCCATCACCGCGCCTACGCAGATCGTGTTCTCGTCGATCTGCTCACCGACAAGCTCAGGGGTCAGGGTCTGCCTGTCTGTGTCCATGGGCACAATTCGTGGCTCGACGTCGAAGTAACGCGCGAATTTCTCCCAAACGGTGTGAACGTCGGCACCCATCACGAGGTTCGGGCTGTCGGTTGGCAAGCCCTCTGCTTTTCGACGCAGTCTCCACCTCCACTTTGCAGCCAGTAGCCCGAGCATGATCGCCTCCGAGGAGCCCTCGGTGCTGGTACCTGTGTACTCATCGGTCTGCGGCGCGTTATATAAGTGCGCGAGCATGTCGACACACCGCTGCTCGATCACATCGGTCTGCGGATACTCGTCGTGGTCGATGAAGTTCTTATGTGTATTTTCTGCGATCAACTCATTTGCCTCGGGCTCCATCCATGTGGTGACGAACGTAGCGAGGTTGAGCGCCGGGTTTCCATCCAGATAAAGCTCGTCATGTACAAGCTGGTACGCCGCCCTCGGAGGCATTCCATCCTCCGGTAACGCGTGCCGTGGCACGTCTTCTGTGAAGTACCTGGTGCTGTATGTGGTGGCATTCTCATCCCTGGCCTTATCCAGCTTTTGAAGGTGACCGTGTGCCAATTTGTATTCCTCCTAATTGTTTGCCGCACCTGAGCCCGTACGAATACCCAGCCCGTGCATGTAGAACATGGTGCACAACAGACTATTCCAACTACGCAAATCGATCAACAGCTAGATCGACAGACAGCTACTGATCTACCGGCTATACGGAAGCGAGAGCTACTAACGAAGATTCATGTTTTGTGGGGGATCCAGGCCGTACGCGCCTTCTGTCGATGCGCCTGATCGACCAGAAGATCTGGGGGCTATCTCAGACTTTGGAGCACCGACATCCTTGTGCGTTGAGGGCTGCGAGTACTCACTTGCTGTACCAGGTGAAATACGTCCGCCCTGGCTGCCCGAAGAGCCTTTCTGTGAGGTAGCGCCATCGGTGGATGGACTAGCTGTCCCGGTTGGCCCTTGTGAGGAGTTCGTGCCATATGACGATGTGGGATGGCCTGAGGATGTTGAGGAGGACTGTAGCTGCGAATAGCCTGCCTGGTTTTGTGTGGAGGTGCCAGTAGCTACGCCTGTCCCACCTGCAGACTGGGCGCTGGTTGACTGGTTGGCAGACGAACCCGGATCTATCGAGTAGTTTTGCTGCGGTGTGTCTTCGATCTGCGGCCCACCACCGGTTTGTACTGTGCCGTCTGGCTTCTCTACTGTCCAGCGTGTATTAGGAGTATCTACTCCCCTTTCAAAGCTATATGTAGTCCCATCGGGTGCGGTGACGGATGCTTGGCGCCAGTTGTCCGGTAGCTCCTGTGCTACCTGGGTGCCTGAGCTGTCTGTGACAGATACCGTGCCTCCCGCTCCAGGGCTCTGTTCGAAATCGACCTTTGTCCCTTTATCGAAGTCTGTAAAGCTCATCTCCTCGTGGAAGTAGGAGCTGTTTACTGAGTCTGTGGGGTTCGGGGAGAAGACTGCTCCAGACATCTGGTCTATGTCGTTCTGGGTTTTGACTTCTGTCTGCCAGTTACTTGTGTTTCCGTCTGCTAGCCCTGAGCCTTCTGTGTAGCCGTAGTTGGCAAGACAGGTTGCCTGACAGGAGAGGTTGCCTCCTGCTTCTATCTCCTGCTGCCACTCTGGAAGGCCGTCCCAGTCCACGTTCCAACCTATGCCGTCCTCCAGGCTTCCGCTATCCCCGCATGAGAAAGCCAGGCAGCTGTGTATGTCTTCTGGGACCTCCGCTACCTGTGGTGGGTTGTCTTGGTCTCCCATGACCTGGTAGTCGGGTGTGTTTGGTTGTGCTGCAGTGGGCTCCGGGTCTGTGGGCTGCGGGGATGCGAGTTGTTGGGGATCTGCTCGTTCTGCTTCCGGTCGGTCGCTTTGGCTTTCCGGTTCCGTCTCTTCAGTCTCATCTGCGATCAGAGGCGCATCTTCGACCCCTGCATCACGTTCATCCTCGACGGGGGATTCCTCGACGCCAGCATCCAGATCGTCGTCCCTTATGCCACCGGGAAGCTGCTCGTCGAAGTGTGAGGTATCCGGTGGGTAGGCGATGTCCATCAAGAGGCCGCCGCCTGGCACAAACTGGGAGACGGCGGACATTCTCTCGACAAACTCCATCTGCTCCTGACAGGCTGCAGACCAGCCGTTTATACAGCTGTCGTTTGTGCTTAGCGCCATAACAGTATCTATGTCCGGGCCACAGGCGGTGAATGTATTTGCGCAATCGACGTCGTTGTGTAGCCAGTCACGTACGTCTTCTTCAATCGATTCTTGGTCGACCATGCCGGTTACGGTGTAGTTGATGCCGTTTACCAGCGATTCACCCAAAAGCCATGCAGTGCAGCTGGTACTCCAGCCCTCGTCCACGCAGGCTTTCTGTCCTTCCTCTGTTTTCAGGTACTCATCGAACCGCTGCACGGTGTAGTCGGCGCTGTCTTCAAAACCTTTGTGCAACTCCCAAGCGGCCATGGTTCCGCCGACAACCCAACCCAGCGTTCTTCCCGGGTTTGGCAGTGACAGGTCACGGCGGGATGGGAGCCTGATGAAGCCTTTTTGGCCTCGGCGGCCCCGCGTAATCGATCGGCCCGATTTCAGACCTTCTATTTCCCGCCTCAGTCTGCTCTGCTGGGCCTCAAGCTTCTTGGCTTTTTCAGTATCCCCCGGAGTTCCTCTCCGCTCAAGATCGTCGATGCGCCTATCAACCTCATCTAGGTCCCGATCGACAAACTCTCTCACCTCCCCTTTTATCTCTTCTATCTCGTCAGCAGGGAAGTCGTATTGCGTTTCATCAAGAAAATCCACGGTATTACGCCTCTGGCCGATGTGGTCGTTACTGACATTCGTGTTTGTTGCCTTTTCTCCGGTCACGGTGCCATTCCCCACATTGTCCATAGCCTTTTCTGCCCTGCTATGCATCTTGTCCATTGCAGCCTTTGCAGCACGCCGCTCTACTTCTGTTCGCGCGTAGACATATCTCGCATAGACCTTGGTGTGATTCATCAGGGACTTGACATAGTTCACAACCCTCTTTCTGGTATTCAGCAATGAGTCATCGACTGTCGCATGCGTTGTCTGTACATCGAACGCTGTAAATGACACGGTTACCAGCAACGCCAGACATAGTCTCAAGGCAAATCGCGATACCTTTTTCTGATGCGCCGTTTGGGCTGTGTTCCCCGCCACCATTCAGTGCATAGACTGCGTCTGTAAGGAATTATTACGGCTGGCCAATGTGACGTTGGTCACTCATCAACGGTGTCTGAAAATGATGTTCTTGTCCTGATTCAGTTCGACAAAGTCAATACCGGCGGCGGCGATTCCGGCTTCGATGGCGCGATCGGTGTCTGACGAGCTCCGACATCTTTATATGGTTGGGGGTTGGAGTACTCGCTGGGAGTTCCGGATGAAATACCTCCGCCCCCGCTGCCTGAAGCGCCTTTCTGTGAGGTTGAGCGATCACTAGGTGGACCGACCGTTCCTGTTGACCCTTGTGATTGTGAGGGGTCCGTTCCGTAGTTCGATGTGGAACGACCTGAGTTTGTCGTGGAAGGTTGTGCGTACGAATGGTCTGTCTGACTGTTTATTGAGGTACTAGTAGGCATGCCTGTGCCTTCGGCAGATTGAGTGCTGGTTGACTGATTGACTGGTGAGCTCGATTCGATCGAGTAGTTTTGCTGCGGTGTGTCTTGAATCTGCTGCCCACCGCCGGTTTGTACTGTGCCGTCTGGTTTTTCTACTGTCCAGCTTGTATTAGGAGTATCTACTCCCCTTTCAAAGCTATATGTGGTCCCATCGGGTGCGGTAGTAGATGCCTCACGCCAGTTTTCCGGTAGCTCCTTTGTTACCTGGGTGCCTGATTGGTCTGTGATAGATACCGTGCCTCCTGCTCCAGGGCTCTGCTCGAACTCCACCTTTGTCCTTTTATCGAAGTCTATAAAGCTCATGTTCTCGTGAAAGTGGGAGCTGTTTACTGTGTCTGTGGGGTTTGGTGAGAAGGCTGCTCCAGACATCAGGTCTATGTCTTCCTGGGTCGTGACTTGTGTTTGCCAGTCGCTTACGCTGGCACTGCCATCGTCTACTAGCTCCGAACCCTCTGCGTAGCCATACTGAGCGACACAGGTTGCCTGACAGGAGAGGTCGCCTCCTGCTTCTAACTCTTCTCGCCATTCTGGGAGACCGTCCCAGTCTACATTCCAACCTATGCCGTCCTCCAGACTTCCGCCGCTATCGCACGAGAAGGCCAGGCAGCTGTGCATGTCTTCTGGGACCTCCGCTACCTGTGGGGGGTTGTCTGGGTCTCCCATGACCCGGTAGTCGGGTGCGCCTGGTTCTTCTGTGGTGGGTTCCGGGTCAATAGGTTGAGGGTCTGTTGGATCTCTGGTCTCTTCATGTTCTGTCTCCGGTTGGTCGCTTTCGACTTCCGGTTGCGTCTCCATCATGTTCGACCTGTTCAATGTGCCTTCACCGCCATCGACGCCGGCGTCATCCGGTTGATTGTTTGTGACTCCCATGTTCGGGATAGGCATATCCTGGTTTGGGGGGTCTGTCATTGAAGCTGGCCATGGGTCTATCTCAATTACGCTGAATCCGCCTTCAGGCGTATTGCTTGCACTGTTCCCCGGATTATTAACCCAGAACCTCCCGCCGTTTCTTTCTGTGTGGTTCACAAACTCGTTGTAATGGAACTGGGGCACGTCGATCACGTCGTGGCCACGGTGCTCGTCCATTATGTCTAACGGGCCGACCGGTTTTTGAGGCGAGAAGACTCTTTCCACACCAGTTTTCGAGGTGGCGGCAGCACTTGATTCCGTATGCGGAAATCCGAGCACGTGCCCGACTTCGTGTGCCACGACGCTGTCAACTTTGTCCGGATCCCGTTCAACCAGGTTCCTGTTGATATAGATATCGGCCCTGCCACCACCCAACGGTGCATAAGGAGGGAGGTACTCCTGTTTTTCGTGTGGCCTATTGCCGTACTCCTCTTCCACCGTATATCGGCCTATGTTGTAGCCACCTCCTCTTGAGATCTTGTAAACATCTCTTGGGCTTAAGCCCTCAACATGATGTTTTAATTCGTCCGGCCGAACAATCGCCAGTTGAAAATATCCGGGGGTACTCGGGCCTGACGGATCTCTGGTTTTTACATCTACTTGCACAGTAACCGTGGTCCCGCCCGAGTAACCGCTCCACGTCTCCTCCAAAACTCTCTGTATTCTCTCAGGCGTGACTCCGCGCTTACTGAGTGCGGCTGAGTCTCCCACAACCTCTACGGGTAGATATATCACCAGTATTTTTGACTCAGATTCGCTGCTTCTGCTTTCTCTGCTGGTGTTAGAAGGTTTCTTTCTTTCGCCAATTGGCTCAAACGTGTCGGGGTCGTTCGCTCTTGTATCGATTTCTCGAATTCCTCTAGGAGCTGGCACATCAGCAACCTCTCCCTCCCAGAACTTATCCGCATCTTTATCCCAGTTCAGTTCCTTCCAGTGTTTTTTGTACTCGTATGCGTTGTATATCTCGTCGAAATGGAATATAGGGACATCTTTTTCCCCTTTCCCTATTCCCTGTTTCATCAGATCCTTCGGTGCGCCGTCTGGTGCACTTGAACCCTGGTGTTTCCTCCCCAGAACATGGCCCACTTCATGTGCCAGTATTTTTAAGAACCCCGGTGCAGTAGGTGTGCTCTCTGGTTTTATTGCGATATCGATCCCATGTCTATGTGGGCCGTATGGCACCCATCGCTCCTTGGCGTCGGAAGGTTTGTCCTTAGTATGCGGTCTATCGTTAATATGGAGGGCCCTTCCAACGTTTGTGCCACCAGTCCTTCTAAAGCCACTCTCATGCACACGAACTCTCGAATAGCTATCAATCTGTTTTCGAATATCGTTGATGTCTACCGAGTAGTCCTTTCTGGCGATCGTCATCATGAATTTTTCGAATTTCTCTGGGCTGAGCACCCTAACTTGGAACCAGCCTGGTGATGCTTGGTGATCGCCAGGTACAACTCTCACGACAGCATCGACCTGTACTCGCACTCCTCCTGACGTGTATCCCGACCACGCTCTTTCAATCGCAGCTTCAATCTTTCCTGCCGTTAGTCCGTTCGCCTTCAGGCTCTCTACATCTCCTGAGATCTCGATCGGCAAGGGAATGACGAGACCCGGGCCACTGCCTTTGGCATGAGCCGATTCTGTTATACACCCGAACGCTAGAGACAAGAGAGCGATCGACATAATCGATTTAACGACTGGTGCTATTAGTTTTATACTCAGCACTGACATGCCCCCCCGTGTAAGACGGTGCACAGAACAACTGTTTTAGTGACTCACTCAGGACCTTCTTCTTACGGCAAGTCGGAAGGTAGTCTTCAAAGACTTGATCGATATGAGTCTGTTGCTGCGAAACATACGACTCGCCAACTTAGGTGTAGGCGCTGACGATGATCCATTGTGTGATGTAAGAATCGAACGTGGACGGTTCGCAGAGATCGCTCCGGCAAACAGACTTCCTAACGATGCAGCACGAACTATCGATTGTGGAGAGCGATACGCCCTACCCGGGCTGATCGACTGTCACTGCCATATGACCGGCATCTACCTAGCAGAGATCCCCAGCGCAGCAAAGCTCATCAGCCATATTCGTTGGATCCCTAAACAATTAGATCTGAATTTTCGTACACAGTTACAGAGTGGCGTCACCACCGTACGTGACATGACGGCGCCGTTGCGGCTGATCCTGCATCTACGTTCACGCTCCGAAAAACCCGAAAATGGCTATCCACGCCTACTTTGCTCCGGCCCGATGTTGACAGTGCATGGTGGCTACCCGCCACATCTTCCACCCGACACAAGAGTAGGTAGAGCACTCCTTGGCCCGCTACGGGTTGAGTTGAACGAGGAACAAGAGGCGATCCGTTGGGTGGACCGCCTGAATAAGGCAGGAGTTGACTGCATAAAGATCGGGTACTCGACTCGGGGTTACGACGAGAAGGGTTCAACGCTCCAGACACTGTCTAAAGGACTTTTCAAAGCCGTTGTCGAGCGCGCGCACTACAACGGCTTACCGGTCGCGGTACACCACTCATGGCTGAAGGACCTCGAGCAACTCGTCGATCTTCCATTCGACACTTTGGAGCATTTGACTCTCGATGCCGACATCCCCGAGAGCGTCGCCTCAAAGATTGCCGAGCGTAAACTGCCGGTCACGACCAACCTCGAAAGCTATGCATTTCTGGAGAAAGCTGATAGACATCTTGAACGTGTATCTCAAGGAGATGCACCTCTACTTCCAACTCCCAGAAAATCGCAGGAAAAGATACTGCGTGAGATCACTGCGGGACGTTCACCAAATCCAATTTTTAGTCTCAACGTGTTGAAGGGTGCTGCTGGACAGATGGCTCGGAACCTCAAACGGCTTTCAGACCACGGAGTCGTTGTCGGTGCAGCGACAGATGCCGGCATCGGCCTGATGTTCGGCTCACTCCCAGATGAAATCCGTCACATGGTTAGCGCTGGGGTAACACCTGCAGCTGCACTGCGGGCAGCTACAAGTGACGCCGCTCTCCTTATCGGTCAAAATGACCTTGGCAAAATCTCATCTGGGTACAGAGCCGACCTCGCTCTCTACGACAGAGACCCTGTCGCGGATATAGATAACCTCACCGATCCTGCACTCGTGGTTCGTGACGGTGTTCCACTCGCTGGTCCCTTGGCGTGATCTAACAAACCAATTCCGCTGGATCTACCCTTTTCAGCCAGTGACCTTGATCTTGAGCTGCTTGGATACTTTGACGCCACTGATATCTACCGAGTACTTCAGGTAGTAGGTGTTTCCTCTTACACCCTTTTTACGAATGTCTCTATTCGCTTTTCTCGAAAGGCGCTGCTTGGATTTTGCAGCGTAGTTTTTGAAGCTGATCCTCAGTGTCCCGTCGGCCTCTGTCTTAGTCCTGAGCTTGCCAATCCCGAAGCGCTTTGTCAGTCGCTTGACAACACGCTTTGCAAAGCTTCTCGACTTGAACCTTCTTGACGAGATCCTGTAACGCTTCCCTGTAAGCCCTGGTGGAGAGTAATGCCTTCCCTTTTTGTGCAACAGAGCCATCCGCACATTGCGACAAACGACCTTTTTTCCCTTGACCATCCCCGGTTTCATCGTGCCCTTAATACCGTGGCCTGAAATGATTCTCTTCACTTTTTTCGATGAAAGCCTCAAAATGTAGGCAGATTTTTTAGACTTGCTCTTCTTTCTAGCAATCTTAACTGTCTTGTACTTGGTCTTGCCAACTCTTGGTGATGTAATCCTGAAGTTGCATGCGTTTTTGAAGTCACCTCCGCTCAGGTTTCGAACTCCTGCAATGCCCAGAACATCACTTAGGTTTACGATGGGCGGATTTATAACGTTTTTTGGTTGGGATGTGGAGCCGGAGTTAGAACCGTCATTGCCCCCCGACAAAGGCCCGGCAGGTTCATCGCCTGCGGGGTTCGGTCCGTCTCCTCCAGGTGCATCTCCGTCCGGTCCGTCTCCGCCGTCTGGTCCTCCACCCTCTTCGCCCGCACTAGGTTCGTCCTTGGCTTCGATTTTGATGTTCCGCGTTGCGCTCGTGCCGTTGAATGAGGCGTCGTAGGCTGTGACATTTACTGTGTATGTACCGACTTTGCTGTAGGTGTGATTGACGGTTTTCCCCGTCTTTTCAACTCCATATTCAGGCGTCCATAAAACCTTCAGAATGGGTGACCAAAGATCGAACGGATTCACAGAAAATTCGAGTTCCTCGCCAACCACGCCAGTTGTCGGAACCTTTACGTTGAGCTTGGATGGCCCGGTAGCGTCAAATGTGGCTGTATCGATCACCGTTTTCCCTGAATCCCCATCCTGAGTCCAGATTGCAGCTACGTTGCCGAATGAATCGCCCGATAGTTGTGGATCGGCAGCGTCTACGCCCTCGGGGGAGATCGACTTTGGCTGCCACCACAGCCCGGAATCCTCGTCTCTTCGAGTACCTTCGATCCTCAAATTACTGTAGTCCGATTCCTGCCAGACGACTATTGGCACGCCGGTGGCCGAAACAATCGGTCTCACCTGTTTTACTGACAGCCCGGAATACGAGAGCGTGATCGGTCCACCCCAACTACTACTACCGGCTGCTTTCACTGCAGCCGTCGCTCTTTTTTTACCGCTACTGCTTATTTGCAACCAGGCTGCAACTGCTTTCCCGGAGTGAGTCGAGCTGATCTGTGGCTGTGAGCTTGTATTCGGCTCATTGGACAGCGTCTTCAAAGTGCTCCAACTGCCGCTGACCTGCTTTAAGCGCGAATAGATCTTTCCGTTTGCGCTCCAGACAACATCGACTTTTCCGGTCGAATTGACCGCGATCTGGTGACTTGAGATATCCGCATCTGTGGATGCGGATATCGTTTCAACGTCACCCCAGGGTTTTCCGGCATGTTTAGTAGATGATCTGACTGCATCGCCCGACGATTCAGCATCGGAGCTTCTCCAAACGACAACCGCGTTACCTGAATGGTCGACGCCAAGTCGTGGATCGTCGGCAACAGCGATATCGAGTGTCACAGGACTGCTCCATGTGGCGTCAGATGACATCTTCGCAGCTCTAACTTTCCCAGGTGACGGCGGAATAGTGAAGCTTGGAGCGTACTGTCGCCACACCGCATAAGCATTTCCATAGCCGTCGATAACAACATCCGGATCGGTCGTACTTTGATCTGAGTATGAGATCGTTTCTGGTGTGGTCCAACCACCATTGACTTTTTTTCTCGATGCACGAATCACGCTCTTAGTTTTATCGCCCGTTTTGATCTCCATCTCCCAGACCATCACCGCATCGCCTGCCAGGTTCGTGGCTATCTGTGGATCGCTCGCTTTGTACCCATTAAGCGAGAGGAAGTTGATATTCCAAGTGCCTCCAGCCTGCCTGGTCGCAGCCCGGATTTCCGTCACTGTTCCACCGTGCTCTTCCCATGCGGCGGTTGCATTGCCAATCCCTCCAACTGAAATCTGCGGGTTGTCGTTGTTAAAAAACGACCATGAGATCTGCTCTGAATCGAGCCAGGACGGTGCTGCCTGAGCACCAACGGGGGGCAGTATGAACAGTGCGGCCAGACCAACGATAAGGAATTTGAATGCTCGTGATGTGAGGGATTTGATTGTTGCTTTATCCGTGCATATTGGTTGGTACATGTCTCCGTAATCCTTTACTTTTGACTGCATCTCGCCAAAGACGATCTTCGAAGCGGCAAATAATTACGGGGTTGAAGGATTTGCGTTCTTGAGCAGTCAAGGGTTTGGCACATCAGTTGACTCCAACCCGTAATAGCTGTGCTTCAAACGAATCGTTTGTGAGCACGCACGAAGATCCTACCCGGGAGGCAAGGATGGCTTATCACAACGCTCAAACGCTATATGCAGAATCAGTGCGATCTGCTATCAGTATGAACAGGTCGATCAGGGTTGGCTTTCTTGTCGCGGCTCTCATTTCGACACTCCTGATATATGGCTCTATGAATACCGACACCGCCTGGTCATCATTCAACCCGAGCTTCAACGCCGGCCTATACAACATTTCATGGTCACCGTCCTGCACGAACAAGACGATCGAGGTCTTCGCAAAAGACGAAACCGGCAAGTTCGTCTGGGATGAAGAGAACAACCAGATCAAGATGAAGAAGAAGTCGGTGGTTGATAAATGCTACAACAATGCCTCCTTTATCCACCTAATCGATACCCATGGATCGGGAGTGCTGATGTTCAACAACCACGATCCTGAGATCACAGATTTCAAGATTTGGCTACCGGAAGGAGTCTCCATAGATCCGGGCGCACTGATCGGCCTTGCAATAAAAGCCGGTGCAGTAGATCCTGAAGCGCAGCCGGGAGAAACTGTGTCGGTCAAGCTCGCGTCTGCCCAAGTCGACACCGGGTTTAAGTCCGGCGACTTTATTTCATGTGATTTGGCTACGGGCTCCGTATATCTCGCATTCAACAAAGCTCCTGATGCATCTTCTCTTACACTCGATCTTGCACTCAATGGAATCAACTCTGATTCGCTCAGTATTCAGTACGAGCCTCTCGACTGTGTGGTTTTAGGCATATTCCCGACCACAAAAGACCTCAACGAAGATTCGTCAGATACGACCATCTCCGTTGGCTTTGATCAGACAGATGACTTTCTTGACACAAATCAATTAACCAATGATCTTCCTGATCGCATCTCTCTGAGCATCATGAACATGCCCGATATAGAAGGTCTAACCCTTGACATCGAGGAGTCGATTTTCACTACGCCGCCCAGCTGCGTTAAGTCGGACATGTTTGCCCGTTTTAGGAGCGAGGATGGCGATTACGCAGCGGTTTCAAACCAATACGATTTCTACGATCCAGTCTACGACACATACATGTACTTAAAGAACTTCGTCAGTGACAGTAAGGCAGAGGCTTTTTACAACGATTTGGCCATTTGGTCACCTGATGGAGACGTTGGGCCTTGTAAGTTCGACTACGACATGCAAGGCAAGGATCTTGAAATACAAGACCAGCTTGCCAACAAAAATTCTATGGAGTTGCACGCCAACAAGAGCCAAGACCTTGAGTTCAATTTCATTCCGCAGCCTAAGCCCTACGAAGGTGTCAAGGAACTTAAGGAGTTCACGGTCAAATCCACCGCTGGCGTTCACGTTGACTACGGGGAGGTCGCAAAGTGCAATGAAGCTGATGCCAAGGATCAAAATTGTTCCGACCAAAGCAAGATTGGCGATGGCTCATTCATCGTTAGGTCCAAGGGCAAGTACTTAGATATCGGAGTAGATATATTTGCTGCGGCGAGTAAAAACAGTGCGGACTCAATCTCTAGTGCTTACGTCGTGCCCGTTACAAAAGCAACAGGCGGTGGCAAGGCAAAAAAGATTCCCAAGGGTGAGCTACCGGTAATCAAGACCGATTTCTTTCTTTCGCCAGCCAAAGATTTCCTGGGTAATGATCTAGGCAACCGCCTGAAATTCGTCACGAGCCTACCCGATGCATACTCTGATTATGAATTCAGAGTTATTGACTTCAATTTACATGGAACCGATGCGGGCGAGATAAATGACCTGACTTACACTCCTTCGCGCTGTGGAAAGCTCGTATTTTCTGCATCATTCGAAACAGAGGACGGAAAGGCATATGAAACTACACAGCCTGTCGATATCACCCAGTGCGGAAACGGCAACCAGGAGTTTGACTCTAACTTGTCATGGACCGCATACGACCCATATCCCGCGCACATGTCGATCCACAGCTTCCTACTGAGTCATGGTAAGACTCAGGCCAGCGTCAATGAGCTCGAGCTTACATTTCCCAAGGGTTTCTCTTGGAATCGAGACAAGAAGGTAAGCCCAGAAGAAAGAAGAATCGGATTTGTTTCACTGTGGTCTCCCATCGCAGACGGTAACCTGACAGGGGATATCAATATCGACGTTGATGAGTTTGATAAAGCCGATGAGGACGATGTTTCAGCCCATATCGATCTACAGGGAACGGTCGGAGGAGCCCCACTAGTTATTCCAGTTGACGCCGCACTCTCACAGACGGCGAAAGGTCAACCAAGGCTGAAACTTGAAAATGATCTTGACATTCCGATAGATGCCGTACATATTCAGACAGACAAGGACGTGATTCGCAACACAGCTTCCTGCGACTTCTTCAAAATGGATGCTGATCTAGGTTCTTTCACCGACGAGCTCAACGTCCAGCATGTTCAATCACCCTGGGAAGCTATTAAACCGATCAACAAGTACTGCTCGTCTACCGTCTACAACCCTCAAAAGCCGGCATTTGGACTCTCTGTCAAAAACTTTCTCAAAGGCCTGAACGGTAAGCCGTCCTCATCAAAGAAATCACCAATAAGTTTCTCATTCAAGGTCGATAAAGTCCATGGAAACAAACTAGGCCTGTTTGAGATAGCTCTTCCGAAGGGAGTTAACGCCGATCTATCCGGCAGCGACTGTCTTGGCAAGGAAACTACAGGTTCCTGCGAAGAAAAGGTGGGCACCATCAACTTTACCCATGCTTTTTTCGACGGGCTTGCCAAGCGCTCTCTGACCAGCGGTCTTTATGTCACATATCCCGAGGGAACTAAATCTCCAGCCAGCGCTTATTTGTCGGGATCATTGAACATACCGACTACTGAAGAGACCACTGAGTTTGAGATGTACGTCAAACCCAACGACCAAGGCACTCACCCCACCAAGCTTTTATTCCCCGAGCCCGATGGAATAGCAACGAGATCGGTCAGCTTGGCGCTCCTTGATGAGATAGCTGCACATCCACTCGGATGTCTCGACCTCAGCTACACAGGCTTCCTCTACGGTTCGCTTCCCGGCGCATCCAGTATTCCTGGATCAAGCACGGATGGGTATACGAACCCGACGTGTACTGATCCGAAGTACAAAAAACTCAAGAAATACCCTAAGAGGAAGGTCAAGAAGAAAAAGAAGATGCTCGGTCCTGGGCCAAAGATAAAGCCCAAGAAATCAAAACATAAAAAGACCAAGTCAAAGAATTGGCCGTAAGGGCAAACTTTCGACAGAAGTAGTTATCAAAAACCGTCGGTTACTGTGACCGCTCCCGAACAACCTTGGCGATCTCGAACCGCTTCATCGCCCGCAGTCCCGGCCACTGTGAAATCAGTGCCACAACAAGGATCGCGACTGCAGAGATGATGAGAGTGCTGGTTTTCATCTGCAGGTTGAACTGGAAGAGATCGCTCGAAAATGACCTCATGAAAAGTGCTGAGATCCAGTAACCTGCCACTAGGCCTGGCAAGATACCCATTGCTGTTGTCATCATGTTTTCACCGGTCAGAAGCCGCGCAATCTGGTCACGTCCGAGGCCCGAGGCCCGCATAGTTGCAAGCTCTACAGAGCGAGCCGCAATATTGACCGACATTGTGTTGAACATAAGCGCAAAGGCCATAGCGCCCCCGAACAACAGCATGATGCCGACAAAGGCGTAGAAAAGACCCATGAACGACTTCGCCGTATGGAAAAGGGCCCTGGAGTTGGTAAACGCTGCCACATCAGGTAGATCGTTCAACTGGTCGTTCAGCTTGCTGTTATCGACACCCGAGTCATACCGCATCATCACAGACGCCACGCCCGGCGACTCAAGGTCTTTAGTTGAAACTTTCTTTGAACCGGATGTGAGCAGACTGGTCAAGTTTGATCTTGATATATAGATAAAGGTGCCGAGTGGCTCGTCTACAAATCCAGCAACCTTTACGTCGATCGACTTGTGGGTAGCTGGCAGTGCGACACGAATCTGATCACCCTCGCTTATGCCGAGAAGACTCTTTAGTTCTATTCCGGCAAGTACGCCGCTGGCCGGCAGCTCGAGCTTCCTGCCTTTTTTGGTAATGAATTCGTGCATCTCGGTGTTTTTCTCAAATCCGATCATCTCGGTCTGATAGTGCTTCGAACCGTTCTGTGATGACGCTGAGGCCGTCAATTGCACAACCGGCTCTGCGCGTTCGACCCCCTTGACGTCCGCGAACTGGTCGAGCTTTTTATCGGTTAGGGGAGCCTCTAGATACGCTTGGGAATCTTGACGCTGGATCTCATTGAACTGCTTGTCCAAAATGACGTTGACGGTGTCCAACATCCCCGCAGAAACAAGGATCAACATCAACGATAAAACCACGCCGATCACCGTTGACAGGGTGCGTCGTTTGTTTCTGCCGATACCACGCAACACCATCTTCCATCGTGTCGGGACTCGTCGCAGCGGAGGCAGGATTCTTTCAAACAGACTGATCCGTCCATGTCCAGTAGGAATCTCGCCACGCATCGCCTCAGCGGGTGCGATTCGGAAGGCAGCAAGCGCAGGCGTCGCCGCGGCCACGATTCCGGCCACAATCCCGAAGAGGAGCCCAACGACCGGAGTTATTACGCGGAACTTGATCACCGTGTCGGGGACCGAGATCGCTTTTGTGTAGACGCCGGAGATTAATATCCCGAGCATGGCCCCAAACACGATGCCGATAACGGCCCCAATTACTCCAACGATGAGACCGAATCCCAAATAGTGTCGCAGCACGGCTCTACGATCGATGCCGTTAGCAAGTAGTGTCCCGATCTGGGCGCGTTGGGAGTAGACGATCCGTGTCATCAACACAACCGTCGCCATACCTGCAGCGGTCAAAAAGAGAGTGGGGAAGAAGATCGACATCTGGCCAAAGCCCGAGACATCCTCATTCAATGCGGCGTTTGACGGCTGTTGCTCTTGGGTCTGCACGTCGCTGGCGCCAAGGCTTTCGGCGGTAGCAGAGAGGCTTTTGTTTAACGCCTCGGTATCTGCTCCATCTTCGTACAGTATGAGTAGTTGCTGCACAGCTATTTTGCCTGCAAGAGAGACGTCACCCTCCTGTGCAAAGACCACTCCAAACTCATCGGGCGTCGTGATTATGTCTTGTCGGCTACGTGCCGGCCAGAGGTACTCAGGCGATGCCACCACACCAAGCGTGGAGGCTTTCAACCATCCCTTCGAACCCAGTATCTCCAATGTGCTGCCGGGCTTTAGATCGAAGTGGTCTGCCATATGCTGTTCGACCAATACACCGTCTGTCTCTTCTTTTTTGAGATATGAGCCTTCGAGAATCTTCACCTTGTCAACTGCTGGCTGACGAGACGACGGCATCCCCACAACACGACCCACCAACTTGTGAGTTCCGTTTATTCTGAAAGGGATGTCGATTGTGTCGCGTTTTGTGACATGTTCAACTCCGTCGACCTTCTGGGCCTCGATCATAAGTTTGTCGATATCGCCCCCGCTTACAGTGAGATCGGCAAACGAAAGGGTTTCGTAGGTTTTGTTGTAAGAGGCCTTAAGGTTACGGAATGCGTCGTAGGAAGCACCGAAGAGGGTTACACCCAGTACGATCGTGACGATGATCGCAATGAACTGCAGCTTCTGCCGCATAATGTCGCGCCAGAGCTTTTTCCGTAAGAGTTTCACCAGTCGAGCTGCTCTGCCGGAATCGGCTGTTCTACCTTCTCATCGCCGACGATCGTGCCGTCGCGAAGCCTTATCACGCGATCGGCCATCTTGGCGATAGCCGAGTTGTGGGTTACCAGCAGGATCGTGCGATTGCGCTCCCTCGTTGCTTTGTGCAATAGGCCCAGTACTTCACGACCGGTCTCGATGTCGAGTGACCCGGTCGGCTCATCGCACAAGAGCACCGCCGGGTCTTTGACAAGCGCCCTTGCTATCGCAACGCGCTGTTGCTCGCCGCCCGATAGCTGGCCGGGAAAATGGTCCATGCGATCCGTCAAACCGACCTCAGAGAGGACTTCCTCACTTCGGTTGGCGGAGTCCTTTCCTGTCAGCTCGGCAAGAAGCTGTATGTTCTCAAGAGCTGTAAGCGTCGGCACCAGGTTGAAGAACTGAAAGATAAAGCCGATACTGTCGCGTCTGTAATCCGTCCTGCCATCTGCATCAAGTGATTCAACATCAACTCCGTCCACATTCAATTGTCCCGCAGTAGGGATCTCTATCGCTCCTATTAGGTTCAGCGTCGTTGTCTTGCCGGACCCTGATGGACCTAGAAGGACCACGAACTTGCCACGCTTGATCTCGACAGACACATCGTGCAGCGCACGAACCAGTGTCTCGCCCTCGCCGTAGGTTTTTGTAAGCCCTTCTACGGCGATCGCCTTGTCATTATCCGATGTGCTGATCAACCTCTCACCCTCCTGTGACCCGAGCCGATTTTGCTGGCAAACCCTATACAACCACGATTTAACTGTGGTAGCTAATTAACACCGTTCAATCGGGGCGCCCGGATTTGAACCGGGGACCCCCTGCTCCCAAAGCAGGTGCGCTACCAAGCTGCGCCACGCCCCGTTAAGCGCCCTTCCTAGACATCACAAACGATGTTCAGAAATGGTCACCAAGATCAATCTACCACCTGATCGACCCGCTGTCGCTACTAGGCAGTCATGTGATCATCGATGCCGACCCGAGAAGTTGACAACCCGATATCAAGACACCAAAGCCAATTGTTCACACCTTTAGCACTCAATTTCCGGTATTTGACATATGACATCCAGTAACGCCTGCATCTGCGGCACCAAACTATTCACTTCGGCAAGCATCGAGTTCATCTGCTGTAGCTGTGTATCCATCGACCCGAGCGTTCCCAACTGGGCGTTCATCTCCTGCATCTTGGCGTTCAGCTCTGCAAGCGATCCGAGTTGTGAGTTACTTGTATCCAGCTTGCCGATCATCTCCCCCATGTTGATGTTCATCTGCTCGGTGTTGCTTGAAACCGAATCAAACGTACCGAAGTCCCGGTTCAAGTTCCTCAATGACTTGTCAACCGAGCTCAACTGCCCGGTTGATTTGGCGACTTCCTCCAACGTTCCCTGTGCTCCGCTCAGGTCTCCTGCCTGTGCAACCAGCTGGTCTAAGTTGCTGGATACTGCTCCAAACACCTCGTTGGTGCTTGCAATCTGGCCGTTCAGGCTGTTCACGGGCCTGGAGAGCTCAGCGCCAAGCTGGTCGAACTCGTCGAGTAGCTCCTTGCTGCTCGTACCCCTCTTCACTTCATCTTCTGGCAGTGGTGGGGGTTCAGCGGTTTGAGCGATGTCTGTGCCTCCGCTATCGTCAGATCCTGTCCTATCCGCGATCTGCCACAACATCACCGTCGATGTGATCATTAGGGCCAATACCAGCACCGATATTCCTCCGAGCACAAACAGTCCAGCACTGCTCACAGAAATGGTTCTGGACAGCCGTTCATGCCTAGCCCTCATCCGGCCTTCCCTCGATTCGATGCCATCGGACAACTCGTCGAGCGGTGTTCTCGGCTCTCTATCTTTGTCTGAGCTGCCAAATCGACCCATAAGGCGCTCCTAACCCGGGTCCAGTGATATAAGGCGTGTCTTGTAGGTCAGTCGGAGTCGGTCTAATCCGAGCTTCCGCTGTTGGACTACTTCTTCAGAGATTGCCAGGCTTTGTCCTGCAGAGATCCATCTGGTTGAGCGCTCCCAACCCTCGATCTCACCGTCGTATGAAATGCGGCTCTTGACGCCTACCACTCGCACCTTGCGAGAACCTACTTTCATACTCTTGCGCCCGATGATCTCCGCGGCATAGCGACCCGATGTGCGGCCACGAAAAACCCCTGACCAATCGAGGTCGGTGCCACTCAGCGTAAGCAGAGGGCGACGCGGAGAAAGAGTCTTGACGTAACTACCGGATTGAAAACGGAGCTTGCTGATATAGACGTCAGAACCTCGAATCAAGACGGTGCCCGTGTTCCCCAAGTCAGTGTCATATCGGCGCTGAATCATGTAGCACCAGACATTGTCCACCATTCGTGCTGGGGTGACAATGACTTCAGTTCGGGCCGGCAGTCTACTGTCCCGGCGTTTTTCTCCTATCAACTCCCTTTTACCAACAGTCTTATACCTGTAGGTCCCGGCGCTGGCTGGACGCTCCTTGGGTTTTGCCGATGCCACCAGACCCCGACCACACTGTGCGACGGTGGGCTTGGACGGCTGCGATAGCGTAACCTTCTGAGTCGATGGCTTGTCGTCATTGCTGCCACATCCGGGCATAGCAAGCGCAGTAACGGACACTGCAACCAACCCTACAAGATGCTTTTTAAAAAAGCTTCGGACGTACATACCCACACGCTTGTAATCTCCTCACCACTAACTAAACCCAACAAATGTGTCTCGCTGCACAGGCTCGTCCATGCCTGTGCGCAAATAGATCACTCTTTCAATCTGTACAAACCTAAGCTGGCATCCCCACCCAACATTTCTTTGTCTCCTACTTACTTAGACCAAATAACACAGAAAAGGTAACGGTAAGTTGGGAGGTCCCTTAGCATCACAAGTATCCGCTTACGCGAGATCGAAATGACTCTTTTGACATCCGCCTGCCTATCTAAGCAATAAACTTCCGTCGTTGCAGTGTTCGCTTCTTTTCCCGCTTGGCGCCAACTTCTTCGCTGAGTCGCATTAGCGCGTTTCTTGCCTTTGCCAGCCAAGCCATCTCTGCGTTGAGTTGAGAAAGAGCCGCATGCGTGCTCAGTGTCGGTCCCACGTCTTCCCAGCTGCTGGCATCTTCGAGCGGTACCTGATCGGCCTCGAATTCGGTGTACTCCTGCAGCCGTTCTGCACACATCCGCTCCCGCCGATCGATCATCCATAGGAGGTGATCGGCATCCTCCGCAGTGGCCATCGCAATCTTTAGAAGCAGATCGTCTCTAAGCGGTCTGGTTCGCTCGGTGCTGCCCTTGCGCCAGCGCTCAAACTCTTCCTTGCCACGCTCGGTCGCCTGGTAGATCCACTTGACTCCGTGCGCATTTGGCTTGCTCTCTATGCGCTCGACAAGTCCTTCCTCCTCAAGCCGGTATACCGTCTGATAAACCTGACCCCTGTTCAGCTCCCACGCACAACCGATGCGCTGTTTGAACGTAAGGCTCAACTCGTAGGGGTAACTTGGCCTTTTAAGAAGAAGCCCCAGAATTGCGAACTTTACAGACACCTAATCGGTCCTCCCAAACACGTATCCCTGCGTGCGCCCAGAAAATCTGCTGGGCGCATACTCATAACAGTGCTACGGTAGCGCATTGTCGCTTTTTTTGACAGTTAAAATGCACTGTTTTCGAAGATGGCCATGTATAGCCATGGGGTCTGTGAACGGCTAGTACTAGCGATGACGAAGTAAGCCGTGACTGATTACATGTAGGAAGAAAGTTGATTCTCGGTTTAGAAAACGTAAGCAAGACGTTCTCTCGGTCACGAAGGAAGATCGAGGCACTTAACAATGTCTCGCTTCAGCTCGGCCGAGGTGACTTCGTAGGCGTCCTCGGGCCTGGTGGTGCCGGCAAGACCACGCTTTTGAGACTGGCCGCAGGGCTGGAGTCACCCGATTCGGGCTCGGTGACATATGAGGGGCGATCGCTCAGCGACATGTCCAAAGCTGAGGTAGGGCTGTACCGACGACGCGAAGTGAGCTGCATCTGGGGTTCCAACTACTTAAATCCGGGGCTGAGCATTCTTGACAATGTTGCGTTACCCCTACTTTTAGACGGAGGCGACCGTCGTGGTACTTCGCACGGTGCTCGGGAACAGTTGATAGCGGTCCGAGCCGAACACTTCATCGATGCAAGACCCGATGAACTATCCGACGCCGAGCGGCAACGGGCATCAATTGCGCAGGCACTCGTAACAAAACCACGTCTACTGCTGGCGGACGAACCGGCATCCAACCTGGACCTGTACGAACAGGACTCTCTCCTTTCACTGCTCCAATCGTTGGCCCGCGATTCAAAGATGGCGGTTCTGATCGCTGACACAGATGCTACGGCGTTAATGCGTGCCAGGCCCATCCTCTACCTTAGAGACGGCGAGCTTCTAAGCGAGAGGCCTCCTGAAAAAAGGGGGCAGATAATAGATCTACCCAAGGGTCGCTCGAGTAGAGAAGAGTCATCCGATGCTTGAACTCAACTCCGTTCGCAAGCACTACGCCGGCCCGGGAGGCCTAGTCAAAGCAGTAGACGGCGCCTTCCTAGGAGTAGGCGAGAGCGAATTGGTTGCCATTTTTGGGCCGAGCGGTTCGGGCAAGACCACCTTTCTGCTTTTAGCAGCCGGGCTTTTGCAACCCGATCACGGAACCGTCAGCTTCCGTGGCCAAGACTTGGTTACGTTATCCAAACGTCAGGTGCTCGACTATCGCCGTGAAGAGCTTGGCTTTATCTTCCAATCGTTCAATCTGATTCCAGGCCTGACCGCTGTGGACAATGTTGCCGTCCCAAGGATGCTCGCCGGCATAGGCTACCGTGAGGCCAGCGACGAGGCCTGCAGGGTCCTTGATCTGGTAGGCATGTCAGAGCGGGGAGCGCACCGACCTGACCAACTCTCCGGTGGCGAGCAGCAACGGGTAGCAATTGCACGAGCGTTGGCGGGCAGGCCGAGCCTGATCCTTGCAGACGAGCCAACCGGCAATCTGGACACAAAGCGAGGTAACGAAGTGCTTGCGCTTTTGACCGATTTATCACGTCAACAGGGTGCGGCAGTTGTGCTCGTTACCCACGATGCCAACGCGGCCGATTATGCGGATCGAGTACAGGAGATGCGTGACGGAAAACTTTACGACCACGATTTGGCCAAGGAGTTTGCGGAAACGCAGAATTCTTGAGAACTGCCATGAACCGACTGTCAACAACAGACCTCCTGTATGCATCGACCTCGTATAGAAGGCATCTTGTGAGCGCCAAATGGTAAACATCCGCACACTCGCTCTTCTCTACAAAGGCCACATTCGCGCACGCCCACTCCCCGAGCTTCTAGCCCTTCTGGGAATCGCTGCAGGTGTAGCTCTGCTGTTTGCCGTTCAAGTTGCAAACAAGTCAATAACTGGCTCCTTTGACCAACTTGCCAAAGGTGTGGCGGGTAAAGCCTCGCTGGAAGTTGCCGCGCGCAGTCCCCAGGGATTTGACCAGAACGTATATCGCAAGGTCAAACGCCTACCCGATGTTGAGCGAGCCGCGCCTGTATTAGAGCGTCGAATAGCAGTCAGGGGGCCGAAGGGACGCAAAGCACTGACACTGGTCGGCTTTGATGATCGCCTGGCGCGCCTTGGAGGAAGCCTGGTCAAACGAATTGCGCGCAGGCGCGATCTCGCTGACCTGGGATTTCATCTAACCGACCCCACAGCAAAGACCATCGGTGTCGTCCCTGGCAAAACAGTTACCGTCGAGATAGGTGAGCGTTCAAAACGCCTTCCTCTTGCAGGCGTCGCATCTTCGGATGAGATAGGCACACTATCGCGAAGCCCGATCGCGCTTCTTCACTTGGGACTTGCTCAAGACATAGCCGCGATGCCCGAGCGAATCACTCGCATACTTGTCTCTCCTGTTCCCGGCCGTGAAGCACAAGCTAAGGAAGCCCTGAAAAAAGTCACGGCAGGAACCCTTGACGTGCGACCGAGTAATGCAGAGGCAAAGTTACTGACCCATGCAGCCACCGCCGATCGTCAATCAAGCGCTCTGTTCAGCGTGATCAGCCTCGTTGTCGGTGTCCTTCTTGCCTACAACGCCATGCTTCTGACAATAACGGCGCGCCGCAGAACTGTTGCAAGCCTTCACATGCTGGGGGCGTCAAACAAGACGATAGTCTCCTCACTCATCTTTGATGCGCTGATTTTGGGCCTGATTGGCTCGCTGGTGGGGATAGTTATCGGCGACCAGCTCTCGCGCTACGTCATGCACCAAGTACCTGGCTACTTGTCTTCATCTTTTCCAATCGGCAGCCAGCGTGTTATCGGGCTACAGGTGATATTGCTCTCGATTGCGGGAGGGACACTGGCAGCTCTAACAGCCGCTGCACAACCTGCCATAAGCCTGCTTAAAGCGGGTCCCCTTGCGGCGTTCTCCGAGAAAGGAGCCGACGCAGCTGAGATGCGTAGCTCCGCTACGCAGAAGAAGCTGCTGATAAGTGGCATCTTCCTTGTCGCTCTGTTTATGACACTCTCGCTGTTGTTTGCCAAAACAACCCTGGTTGGTATTGCGGCCTTCATATTAGGAATGGTTCTGATCATTCCCTCGATCGTCACGTACATACTTGCGCCTGCCTTAAACCTGGTTCGACGCACCGGTAGCGCGGCTCTGCGAATCTCTTTGGGCGAACTGAGCGCTACCCCTGTTAGAGCTACAGCGCTTGCGACGGTGGGAGCCCTGGCTATCTTCGCGATTCTGGCTATTGCCGGTACGGCACGTGATCTACAGCGGGGGATCGGCCAGGGTACGGAGAATTTTTTTAGCAATGCCGATGTCTGGATATCGCCTCAACTCGAGGAAAACACGTTCGTCAGCCAACCCTTCAATCAGAAGGCGGCAGCTCAGCGATTGCGTCGATTATCCGCTGTTAAGTCGGTCCGCACATACCAGGGATCGTTCTATGATCTGGGCGATCGGCGATTGCGGATAATAGGTGAGTCTCGCCACGCACCGTATCCAATTGCACCGAGCCAATTCGTGGACGGTAATTTCGAGCTCGCCACCAGTCGCATTCGCCGGGGTGGTTGGGTGGCACTTACTGAAACGGTTGCGAATGAACGCAATCTCAAAATAGGCAAAAAATTCGATCTGCCAACTCCAACTGGCAACAGGCAGTTCAAGCTGGCGGCAACCACAACCAATTACGGCTGGGATTCCGGAACTCTTCTAATTAATACGCGTGACTACACACGTGCTTGGGGGACGAGCCAAGCAAGCGCACTCGAGGTCGACCTGGCAGACGGTGTGCCTGTTGCAGAAGGCAAGTCGGCAATCAGGCATGCACTGGGAAAAACATCGGCACTATCTGTGCAGACGGCTGAAGAAGGCCGTGATGCATATGCCGCCACCACACGCCAAGGCCTTTCCCGACTGAACCAGATCGCTGACATGGTGTTGGTTGCTGCAATTCTGGCGGTTGCTACAGCGATGCTTGGGTCGGCGTGGCAAAGACGTCAGCGACTCTGGGGGCTTGTCTCGTTGGGGATGGGATCGGGGCAGCTCTATCGCACTATCTTTTTTGAGACAGGCATGATCCTCTTGCTTGGATGTTTTATCGGTGTGGCCTTCGGGTTTATCGGCCAAGCGTTCGTCGGCCGTTGGCTGCACGTTACAACGGCCTACCCTGTTCCTTTTGAGCCGGCTTTGATGCTCGCGTTGAAAATCCTTATCCTCGCAGTTCTGCTCTCTGTAGTAGCAGTCGCTATTCCACTGCGCGTCTTGTTTTCAAAAAGGCGTGTCGCGGGCCTCACACCGGAATAGGTAAAGGAGTTATCGTTGGCAGATAATCCAATGCAATCTCTTGACGATCTTGAGATCGAAGCGTCAGGTAAAGGATTTACCGAGTCAAATAAACTCGCCGATGCTTGCGAATACTTACTTTCAACCAGGGGAAAATTACTGCGATCCAGTATTCTGCTGGAGACGACTAAGTATGGCGCTGAAATCGACAACGATCTAGCCCGAAAGGCCGCGATCGCAGTGGAGTTTCTCCACACTGCGAGCCTGGCACACGATGACGTTGTCGACGAGGGAAAGTTGCGCCGTGGTCGAGAGACGGTGGGCATGAAGTTCGGCAATACGGCATCGGTGCTGAGCGGCGGTTGGCTTCTGGCACGTGCAGTTGAGCTTGTTTCGGAATGTGGCGACGCTGCAATTTCCCGTTTTGTGCACGCAACCGCAAAAATATGCGAAGGCGAGATGCTGCAGGCAAAAGACCTATTTAATACAGAGCAGTCACCCAAACACTATTTCGATGTCGTTGCAGCAAAGACCGCGAGTCTGTTCTCCCTGTCCGCACTGCTTGGTGCGGAGCTTGCCGGGGCAGACGAAGACACCGTTGCTCAACTAGAGCACTACGGCCACGAACTGGGCATGGCTTTCCAGATATCCGACGATCTTCTCGATCTCCTGTCCGACGATGAGACAACCGGAAAGACGTCCAGGAGTGACTTGCAACACGGTATCTACACCTTGCCCATTCTGTATGCGATGAGTGAGAATAGTGAGCTAAAAGGGCTTCTCGCGGGCTCTGTTGAAGACGAGCAGTTCGAGGAAATAATCACGATGGTCAGAACGGCCGGAGGCATTGACAGATCACTCGACGATTGCAGACGTCATGCCGCCTCGGCACGTACATCAATCGAAAGTTTGCCGCACTCCAGCAATCTTATGCAGATCGTTGATCGCATCTTTTCCAACTGTCGTGAAAAGGCCTTGACATGAACCAGAGCGCATCCATTGTCGATGAAGCCGAGGTCGTAGTAGTCGGTGCAGGTCCCGCGGGAAGTGTCTGTGCTGCAACCCTGGCCCAGCTCGGCCATGACGTTGTCTTGATCGACAAGGACCGGTTTCCAAGGGACAAGCCTTGTGGTGACGGTCTAACACCATCGGCAGTGTCTTTCCTCAAAAAGTTGGATATGGACGACCTATTGGACGGTTGTCTAACTGTCGAGGGGTTGCAGATATTCTACGATTACTCGCGAATCGAGTTCAGGCCCTACACGTCACAGCCGGGTAAGCCTCAGGTGGCAAAATGCATCCCGCGCCGATCTCTTGACGAAGCACTGCTCAATGCGAGCCAAGCGAGAGGTGTGCGCTTTGTAAATGGGCTGGTAGATGGTCCGTTGCTTATAGGTGGTCGGGCAGTTGGTGTCGGGCTGACGCAAGACGGAAAGGATGTTCAGATACGCGGCAAGTATTTCGTTGCTGCTGATGGAGCGACGTCTCGCATGAGGAGTCAGTCCGAGGTGAAGCAACAAGTATACGATCTGAGGGGGTTCGCAGCTCGACAGTACTTCGTCACCGAGAATTCACTTGACCCAGTATTCGAGTTCTACGTACCACCAAAGTTTGAAGACAAGAGCTTGGTCGGCTACGGATGGGTATTTCCGGTTGAGAAACAGCTCGCGAACATCGGAGTTGGGTACTACTGTGGACCCGGCTTAGCATCCCCACCGCCCATCACTCAGCTGCTCGACTCGTTTGTCGAGGGACTGCACGACCGGGCTGCAGGTAAGTTTGGCGAAATCGAGAGAACCGGAAAGCCATTCGGGTCTCCTGTCGGTGTCAACTTCTCGTCCGACCTCTGCCAAATCGAGAACATTTTGTTCATTGGCGACGCTGCGCGCACCACAGATCCGCTCAATGGCGAGGGTATCGTCTACGCACTACAAGGAGCTGAAGCGGCCGCTACATCACTGCACGAATCTATCAAGAGAGAGGCTCCTGCACCAGAGATAGGTCTCCAGTTAAACAAGCGCTTCCCTAGGCTTGGCCAGGATGTGTCGGTTATAGCCAGAACGGTCCAGAGAGGCTTTGACCAGCCAAAGAACAAGCAGTCCGATCTAGACCTATTTACGCAGAGCCAAAACCCGTTCATCAACTCCGTTATTCGACTTATATCCAGTCCTGAGGAAAACCCCATCGTCAGCGAGCTGCCCGTCGGACTGCTAGTAGAAGGTTGCGATCGGATGTGCGGGGAGATGCTCGACGATATGAACCAGCGTGCTCTTACCGTATTGAGAACAGAGTTTCCGCTTGCGTTCGAAATGCTCCACCGGGAAATGCGGTCATACGCCGGCCCGGTATACGCAACGACGCTTCTGCTCAGTGCCAGCGCAGCCGGGGCAGAACCCTCTGATAGGTTGATCTCTGCTGCTCTTTCCGTTGAGCTGTTAGCACTGTTTATGGTTTTTGCTTCTCAAGTCGTTGATCAGGATAGGTCCAGCGCCAATTTCAATAACGCTACGGCCGTCCTCCTTGCTGACTTTGCGGTTAGCAGGGCGCTGGTATCGATAGCCGATCTTGGCGCCAGCACAAGCAGTGCCTTTGGCCGCACAGCACGTTCAATGTGCGAGGGCCAGATGCTCGAGATCGAGGATCTCTTCAACGTGCGACGGACACCCCAGCGCTACTTCAGAGCCACAGAGGCCAAGGCCGGCGCCCTGTTCGCGTTTTCTGCCCGGGTCGGCGCCGAAGTGGCCGGCGCGGAGGGCGCAGTTATTGCCCATCTCGAGCACTATGGCCGTGAGCTCGGAACGGCCTTCCAAATATCGAATGACCTACTCGACCTATTGGAAGGCGATGAGATTACTAACAAGTCCCCTGGGAATGAGCTACGGCAGGGCAACTATACGTTGCCAATTCTTCACGCACTGAGCAAAAGCGTCAAGTTGAAGCAGCTACTCGAAGGCAATTCAGTTAACGATCGAATCGAGGAAATAGTTGCGGAGATTGACAGTGCCCGCGGCGTCGACAAGTCAATAAAGGACTGTCGAGATCATGTCGACGCGGCCAAACGGGCGATAGAGGATCTGCCCAATGATCAATTCCATCCCCTCAACGCTCTGGCAGATCTAGCGATCGGCCAGATTGTAGATCGACCAGAGAAAGGGTATGGGCAAGCAGAAGTGAGAGCAGCATAGACCGGTTTTGCTTTGCACTTTGAGTTCTCTTTGGCTTAACAGAGGGATATCTGAACAGCTAGAACTAGCCGCTTGAAATAGTCTTGCGCCTCGCGCCCCCACTACATAGTCTGTCCCAAGAATAAAGATCGTGGCAGGGACTCCCTACAACTTGTCAGTAAGGGAAGGTCGTTGTTTCTGACAAGACTTGGAGCCTTCATGGAGGGTTTATTTGGTCAAAATTGATCGGCACAAGCGCTTTGGTTTCTGGGGAGGAGTCCAGGGTGTCTTTAGGGCACGATCTAGCTGTCCCAACAAGGCCCACACGTTGATAGCCAGCCGACATGATTGCGGCTGGCTATCGGGTGCCTAACAAACTGGGCCGGCCGGGCCAGTGCACAGAGGTTCGTGGACGGGGTGCACTGGCCAGGTCGGCTTGAGCGGCGATATCTAACTGGGCAGATGCCGCACTAGCTTTTCCACATACCCGGGCAGCGCGGACCTGGATTAAACTAGCTTCTACGCCGATGCCAGAAGTCAAGACAATACAGACCGTCCACTACAACCTGGCAAAAGTAGGATCCTTAGACCGGGTTACGTCTCCTCCCTACGACGTTATCG
Organism: uncultured Thermoleophilia bacterium; assembly: GCA_963710065.1. GTDB lineage: Bacteria > Actinomycetota > Thermoleophilia > Solirubrobacterales > CAVPYU01 > CAVPYU01. The sequence continues at coordinate 614,437 of CAVPYU010000005.1, forward strand.
ATGCTGAGATGCGATCGAGGCTTTTAGAGAAAAGCCCGTACAACGTGGTGCGGATCGATCTACCTAAGGGTGAGAATCGGTACCGTGACGCAGGTCAAACCTACAACGACTGGAAGCGTGAGGGTGTCCTTGATGAAGATAAAGCTCCTTCATTCTGGGCTCTAACGCAGGAGTATCGGGCACCAGATGGGATTGACTACGTGAGACACGGTCTCTTCGCCCGTGTACGAGTCACTGAGTATGGCGAGGGCCGAATTAGGCCGCATGAGCGTACGCACGCAGGGCCAAAAAAAGACCGTCTAGAGCTGACCAGGGCGACAAAGACCAACCTCTCACCGATCTTCAGCCTCTATTCCGATCCGGCGGGAGATATCTGGCAACGGGCTGAGCCGGCTATAGCCAACCAGCCATGGAGTGTCGTAACGGACGGTGAAGGAACGGTAAACAGATTATGGCGCCTCGATGATCCTGACGCAGTCTCAGCAATTTGCCGATCGTTCACCGACAAAGAGCTTCTGATAGCTGACGGACATCACCGGTACGAGACGGCTCTCGCTTACGCAAATGAGGTCGGTGGCGAAGGTGAGCACAACTACACATTGATGTGCCTGGTCTCGATGGAGGACCCCGGGCTCACGGTCTTTCCCACGCATCGTGTTCTTACAAATCTAAGCAATGAGGAGCTGGACCGACTCGAAAATACTGTCAACGAAAGTTTTGAGATTGAAGATGTCTCGGTTGACCGACTGATTTCGCGTACAGAGACCTCGGATCGACCCAATATTGGCCTGGTTGAATCGGGCGATAAGTCTGCGCGCCAACTCTCGCTCAATTCTCTGAACTCTCTTGGAAAAGAGTTCGACGGGTTTTCAGATGCATATAGGTCGCTTGATACAGCACTGCTCGAGACACTTATCTTCAAGCGTGCCTTAGGAGCCAGTCAGGAAGAGTTGGCCAAGAAAGGTTCGATTCTCTATGTAAAAGACGCAAATGATGCGGTCAAAATAGTGACTGAGGGGAAGGCGCAGGCGGCCTTCCTTATGAATCCACCGCCGGTCGATGTCGTCCGGGAAGTTGCCGCCGCCGGAGAGACGATGCCACCGAAGTCAACCTACTTCTATCCAAAGCTTCTGACCGGCCTCGTTTTTTCACCGCTCGAGTAATGGATGTCCTAGGCTTTTCTGCAAGTGATCTCGGTAGCGTACTTTTGACCCCCGAGGAGGCACTCGCTCAGCAGGTCAGCGGTAAAACCAAAGCCGCTGTGCTCGTGCCGATCTACGGATCAGACAGAGGTCCGATCGCGATTTTTACAAGACGGAGACACGATCTTCCCAAACATGCCGGTGAGATCTCGTTCCCCGGTGGGCGGCCAGACCCCGACCAGGAGGACCTGCGTCATACTGCATTACGTGAAACGGAAGAGGAGATCGGGCTTACAAGAGATCGAGTGGAGATAGTTGGAGCACTGCCGCCGACCGGCACCTTCATTACTAGCTTCGCCGTCTACCCCTTCGTCGGTATAGTCGAGTCGGGATCGATATTTCGCCCCAACCCGGCGGAGGTAACCGAAGTGTTGGAATTTGCCGTCTCAGACCTTGTTTCTGTACGAAAAAAGAAGAGATTGATGCGAAAAGGCGTCCCGATAAAAAGCGATATCTACGAAATCGGCGAGGACTTGATATGGGGCGCAACGGCGAGAATGCTCTCTTCGCTGCTTGAGCGAATACAACCGCTGATCAACCGCTACTAATCTCGGGTCCATACGTGTACGGGAGTCTTGCTAGCGGAAATCTACGGGTATGAACTCGCTGTTAGGTGCAACGTATTCGCACTCCGTACAGTGAAAGAGTGGCTCAACCGTCTCTTCAACGCCCCCATCCTCGTCTGAGCCATCGTCGGCCGGTGGCAACGGTTCGATAAGTGGAGACATGCAGTTCGGGCACAACATGTGTGGCAAACACTAAACCCCATGACTGAAAATTCAAGGCATTGACCCAACTGCTACCCGACCGATAGAAGCGAGTTAATCGATCGCAGCGCCTCCGCGTGCCATCGACTTGGATTGTCTTGACTTTGATCGATGAAGCCCACTGGAATGTGCCAGGTGTGATTTGCATGCTCGACATGTTCCCGTCCCTTGTCAAGCAATTCGGCGCTGACCCTGCCGTTTGTTTCGTAGACAAAACCACGCACCTGAGTATCTACCAGCTTCCTCAGCATGTGGGCAAGCACTTTGTCGTGTAGGTGCGAAATATCACTTTCGTCACCTTGTGCGTCACCCATAAGCCAGACGACGATCGCCACGCCCTCAATATGCTCCATTATCTGCGACAACCTGGTTGGATCGGCTTCCACCGGCTCAATCCCAACGTCAGCTACACGCTTCAGGTTCTCTTGGCTTCTACTAGTTCCCCTGACGATATGTCCCAGGCCTTGGAGCGCCGACCCAAGCTCACGCCCTCGACATCCACAACCGACTATTAACACCCTTGCCATCTGCTTACACCGCAACTTATCAGCTCACACTAACTTGTATTAATTGTTACTTAGTATCAAGCAGGCGTCCGATCTCGCCGATATATGTATTACAAGGAGGCATTGAGCCATGGCTAGGGCAATCGAACACCCGGGTATCTTCGATCTTCAGGGGATCGAGCTTCCCAGCAGGTTGGTTGAGATCGCCGGTGTCGACACCTTCGTCTACGACTACGGGTGGGGGAAACCGATCCTCTTCATTCATGGGTACGGTGACACAGCGGACGGCTGGCGCAAGATCATCCCCGAACTCACGAAGACCAATCGTGTCATCGCCATCGATCTTCCTCCGTTCGGTCGCTCAGAAGATCCCTCTCGACTGAGGCCTGTCCCTCGGTTAAAGGATTTCTACACCGACTTCTTCACTGAGCTGTATAAGAGTTTGAAAATAAAGAAAGCGACTGTTGTCGGCCATTCGCTTGGCGGCGCGATGGCGCTTGAGCTAGCACTTGAACAACCAGATCTCGTAGACCGGCTGGTTGTTGTAGCACCGGCCGGCCTCGGAGCACATCCGCCCCTGTGGTGGCATTTTATTGCGATGCTCAGCAGGCCGATGTCCGCCCTACCCCTGACCCCAGTTGATTTCACTCCCGGCCTTGTCAAACGTGGTATCCAAGGCTTCGTGGAGAGGTTTGTTGTCTACGACCGCAAGGTCAACGCCGACACGATCGGGCACCTGATCGATATGCACGGCACGCGAAAGAACCTCGGAAAGCTACTTTCGACGGGCAAATCTATGATTGGGCAGTACGACGGAACCCTGATAGAAAGATGCGCAGATATGAAGACTCCGACTCTCGGCATCTGGGGGCGTAACGACGCGCTCGTCCCGGTTCGACACGCCGATCTTTTCGCGGAGGCCACAAGGGTCGTCAAAACAAAGATAATCGATGACTGTGGGCATTATCCACAGATTGAGGCACCCGACGTGTTAACGCGCGCACTCAAACAGTTCATTCGACCCAGGCCAGTAAAAAAGAGATCGAGATTGCAATCCGAGCCAAAGAGGAGCAAATCTCGACGAAAGAGCGCTGCATAGAGCCAATCCCTCCTGCAGGGATAGGCTTATAACGGTATCCTGAAGGCTTGGGTTTGTCGATCTACTGCAGGAGGGCCGTTCGATAGCGAGAGACGCATCTGTAGACGGAGTCATCATGGAGTCCAGCGCGGCAACTGTTCCGGCGACGGATGAGGGCTTGACTCGGGGTGATGGTGCATTCGAGATGATCCATATCTACGGTGGTCATCCATTCACTCTGGATGAGCACCTGGAACGCCTAGGAAACTCCTGCCGAGCCGTTCATCTTCCGGTCTCTACCGAGAAAGTCAAGGCGGAGATCGAGGCGCTGCTTGCCGAATACCAGCCGGCTGACGCTGCGCTAAGAGTTGTGCTGACCCGCGGTGGTCATCGAATCATCACAATCGAGAAGCTGCCAGAGCTATCTGACTCCGTACGCCTGAATACCGTTATCTACTCACCGAACCTGTTACTGCAGGGTGTCAAGTCTCTCTCTTATGGAGCAAACATGGTGGCTACCCGCCGAGCGATCAAGGAGGGCTTCGATGAGGCACTACTGGTTGCACCGGACCGAACAGTATTAGAGGCTCCAACCTCAACCATCTTCTGGGCCACAGAAGATGGAGGGCTGAAGACACCTGCCCTCGAGACAGGCATACTGGCGTCGATAACCCGAAGTGTGATCGTCGAAGCGTTGGATGTTAAGGAGGGCCATTTTAAGTTTGACGACCTGCTGCAGGCAGACGAGGCCTTTATTGCCTCAACGATCAGAGAGGTACATCCGGTCAGCCAGGTCGACGATCACAAACTCAACTGGCCGGGTCCTGTTACAGAAAGGGCTGCAGCCGCACTGCGATCGGCCGTTGAGAAGGAAAGGGCCTCGTAAAGATGTTCAACTGCTAACGGCTGCTTTCGAGATGCGCAGCTTCAGCTCATCGATGTAGGCGCTCGCGGCCAGTGCAGCGACAGTTGCATCGCCAACCGCGTTACTGATCTGACGCACATACTGTGAACGCACGTCGCCGGCAACGAAGATTCCCGGAATCGATGTCTCCATCTTCTCGTTTGAGACGATGTAGCCACCCTCGTCCAGCTCTATCCCCTGGTTGAATATGTTGGAATGAGGGATGAAGCCAACGAACGGAAAGACAGCACCGACTTTAATTTCTGAGATCTCCCCTGTTTTGACGTTTTTCACTTTCACCCCGTTCACCTTTTCGTTACCGGTGATCTCCTCAACGACCGAATCCAGCACTTTCTCAACCTTGCCGGTAGCTTCCATCTGCTCGACCAGCAGCGACTGCGCTCTGAACTCGTCCCGACGATGGATTATGAACACCTTCGAGCCGTAGCGAGTTAGGAATGCAGCTTCCTCAACCGCGGAATCACCCCCACCGGCCACAGCGATCCGTTCGTCTTTAAAGAATGCACCGTCACACACTGCGCAGTAAGAGACGCCTTTGCCGGCCAGTTCCTCCTCGCCCGGAACGCCAAGCTTACGAGGCTCTCCACCTGCTGTAACAATTACCGCGAGCGCTCTGTACTGAGTGCCATCGTCTGTTTCGACGACCTTTTCATCGCCGTCGCTCCAGATCCCTGTGACCGACGCCGTTTCGATCTCTGCGCCAAATCTCTCCGCGTGTTCCTGCATCTTCTGGGCAAGTTCGGGTCCCTGTACCAAGCCAAAGCCTGGATAGTCATCGATGTCCTCGGTGTTCCAGAGCTGACCGCCAGGTACGCCACGCTCCAGTACCAGTGTGGGGACTTGTGACCGTGACGTATACAGAGATGCTGCCAGCCCGGCCGGTCCGGCACCAACGATCACGATCTCGTGTTTGCTTCTGTTTTGTGTGTCAGCCATTTTCCTACCTTCTAATCATACGATCTTATTACGATGACCCGGCAGCCACTCCGTTCGGTTCAACTTCCTGTTGCTCATCCGAATCCCACTTCTTTACCGTCCTACGTAACTGTAGATACGCAATCAAGCCGGGTACGGTGGGCAGCCAAAATGCGAAACCTCTGTATGAAAGGACGGCGACAACAGCTGCGTCTGCCGGCACTCCGAAAAGTGCATAAGCCCCGACCATGCCGGCGTCGACCGCTCCAACGCCGCCTGGAAAAAACGGCAACAGGTTTGCGATCATGCCGACGAAGTACCCCATCACCAGTACTGCCTGTGGTGGGGCATCTCCGAACGCCTTGAAACAGGCCCAAAGCACCAGTATGTCGAACGCCCACCACATAGGTGCACCCAGCAGCCCTATGTTCCTCTTTTTTACCTCTTTAAGAGCGTGACGAGTTCCTTCAGATAAAAGAGCAGGACCGGTCGCCAGTCGACTCGCGATCTTCGCCAACTTGCGCTTTCCCTTAGACAACTTCTCCAATCTTCTCTCGAGATCACCCGGAATAAGTGTCGCCAACAGGAAGATCAGGATCACTGTCCCGGCGAAGATCGCTGGAATTACCGTTACCTCAAAGGGTGCCTTGCCGGAAAAAACTCCTGTCCGAAGCAATATGCCGTCGATCAGAAGAGTGATCATGAAAACGCCGTACAGGAGGACCATGAACGAGACAAGCCTGCAAGCGACCGTCCTCCTTCGCATACCGGAACGCCTCACTGCCCAATAGGTCAGCGCGATACCACCTGCTCCAGCTGCTGCAAAAAACCTGGTCGCAGCGACCCCTGCCATCGTAATCTGATAGGAAGCTACCCACGAAATCCTGCTGTCCTTATCTATGAATACCGCTCGGAAAAGAACAACGTAGCCCGCAAACGAACAGAGTTCGAACAGTAGAGCAAGAAACAGCCACCAGGGATCGCCCTCCCGCAGTCGTTCCAGCACCTTGTTCAGATCGGCTAGCTCAGGCAGAAAGAAGTAGACGGCGCCAGCTGCTACGACAACTGCGATGATGAATATGGTGGTCCTCCGTCTTGAGCTTTTAGGCACGGTGGACCATCTTCAAACAACTATCCTGGGGTTGTGACTACCGCCAACATGTACATCAATTTCTAGCCCTTGGCTCTGGCCTCCAGCGTCTGAATCGCATTCGATATTCGGCCTAGCGTCGGGGCGGCATCGGGCTCGAGGCGCCTGATTGTTTCAGCAAGCGCAAGCCCAACTATCAGGTCCGTCACGTAGTGCTCACCAAGATAGACCAGCCCGTAGCCAAGCGTAAGAGCGTAACTCCATCCAAACGCACCTGCAACCGGTCCTGACTCTGCCAAAATGCGGGCACCCATAACGCTGGTTGCGAAGTGCAACGACGGCATCGCTGCTACAGGGTTTCCTCCAAGAAACTCGTACATGGTTTTCCATGATCCGCCCCAAGTCTGCTCCCCCGCCTCGACCATGATCCTACGTACAGGAGGAATCTTCTTCTGCTGGGATGCGTACCAGGGCGGTGCGGTCGGAACCGCCCAGTAGACAATCGATCCGAGGTCGTATACCGCAGCCATAAGAGTTGCGGCCCTTGCGAATCTTTCGGGCCTACGAAACATCGTATACACAAGTGTGCCGTGCGGGAACAGATACCAAAGCCAGTGGACCCAGGCGAGTGTGAAGTCTTTACGTTTTAGATGACCGGGGTTGTCACCGGGTTGAAGACGAGTCGTCGGAATTTCCCCACCTCCGATCACCCTGTCACATGTGATCGGATAGTCGACTCGCACTCTGCTCATCAACTTGTCTGGGTTGTCGTTTGGCATCTCGTAGGTAGCTAGGTATGCCCACATCTGGAGACCGTAGATCGCGGCGTCGCGAAACCTGGAACGTGGAACCGCAACGGTTAGCCCGAGCGGTGCTGCCGCTGAAATGACAATCGTTGCGGCGGGGGGTAGCTTCAGCTTCTTTCTTAGCAGTGGTATCGCAACTCCAGTCGCTACACCCGCCCACGCAGCAATGCGAAGCGCACGGCTTCCTCTCTTTGAACTCCGACTTTTTTTCCCTGTATACAACTTCACCAGCGAGCGAGTATATGCTCTAGACCGCAGGAGGAGCAGACTTAGCCACCCCCCTGCTTATATGAAATCCTAACGATCAGACCAGATACGGAGGTTGTTGTGCCAAAAACGGTGATGTGGGAGCTGGAAAACGGTGTCGCGAAGATCACGCTCAACCGTCCCGATCGATTGAATGCTGTGAATATCGAGCTGATCGATGAGTTAGGCGAATGCATAGAAAAGGCAAAGTCGGATGAGGTACGGGTGGTCGTTCTAACGGGAACGGGACGCGCTTTTTCCTCAGGCGCAGATCTAAAGGAGATCGGCACGTTCATGGCCTCTGACACCGGCGAAATCCGCCCATCTGGTTTTCTGCGCGATAAGTATCACCCGGTCTTCCGTGCCATCACCACGCTTGAAAAGCCTGTCATCGCCGCCGTCAACGGAGTTGCAGCCGGCGTAAGTTGCAGCCTCGCACTTTCTTGCGATCTCGTCTGGGCCAAGCAGTCGGCGTACTTCCTGCTGCCGTTTGCACGAATTGGGCTTGTCCCGGACGGGGGGTCAAACGCGCTCGTGCCGGCCTTGATCGGTCGGATTTTGGCGATGGAATTCGCAATGTTGGCAGACCGCATGGAGGCTGATCGAGCAGCCGAGATCGGCCTTATCAACCGAGCGGTTCCGGACGATGAGTTCGAACGTGAGGTCGATGCTCTTGCTGTCAAGCTTGCGAGCGGCGCAACCGTTTCCTTCGCCTCGGCCAAGAAGGCGATCAACCTAGCCACACTTGACCGACTCGACGAGATACTTGAGTTTGAGGCGGATTTGCAGGATAAATGTAGTGCAACTGCCGATTTTGGCGAGGGACTTGCTGCCTTTATTGAGAAACGAGATCCCAAGTTTCAGGGCAAATAGCTCCATTACTTAACAGACACTCTCCACGGTAGCCGAAATAGTCAATAAAATCTGCCAACTCTTTTAAACATGAGACGACCACGCAACCATTCCAGTTCACTGATCGGTTTTATGGCACTAATTTTGGTGGCACTGGCTGGCCTTGTCTTTGTAAGTGCGGCAGCGGCCGACCTGCTCACGCCCGAATCGGGAGGATCGGCCGGTGCAGATAATACCGACAGCCTTTTCAAAATCGTTCTGTTTGTCGCACTTGCAGTATTTGTTGCGGTCGAGGGCGCGCTCATCTACTCGATCGTCAAGTTCCGCCGTAAACGAGGCGTTGAGCCCGCCAAGTTCTCTGGCAACAACAAAGTTGAGATCGGATGGACGGTCGGTGCCGGCCTGATTCTCGTCGTTCTGGCGATCTTGACCTTCACGCGACTCGACGGGATAAGCAACCCGCCCGGCGAGAGTCTTCCGGAACCCGAACGGGTAGCCGCTGACGCCAAAGGCAAGGCAGAGACCGATACCCAACTAAAAGCGGTATCGGGTGACCGACTAAGAATTGATGTCACGGGACGACAGTATCTTTGGCGTTTTACCTACCCAGACGGCAGCTTTTCCTACCACGACCTTGTAGCTCCGGTCGGTACGGTAGTGATCCTCAAGGTATCGTCTATAGATGTTGCCCACAGCTGGTGGATCCCGAAACTCGGTGGCAAGAAAGATGCCCTCCCCGGGTACGTGCAGTACACCTGGTTCAAAGCTGATGAACCGGGCGAGTTCGTCGGCCAATGCGCAGAGCTCTGCGGCGCCAACCACGCCAATATGACAGCACGCGTGCGGGTAGTTTCGAAGCCTGAGTATGAGCAGTGGCTTGCTCAGATAAAGAGCGACATCGAACGGGCCGGTCAAGAGCTTGACCGGCTCAAGCCGAAGTTCGACCAAGTTCAAAATGCAGGTGACTCAGGTCAAGGAGGAGGGCAACAGTGACGACCAGTACCGGTACGACCGGCGCATCACCCGAAGTCGTTGTCGGCGACCTCAAGCCCAAACGTCACTCTTGGATCGACTGGATAACGACAACCGACCACAAGAAGATCGGCATCCTCTACCTGTTTACGACTTTCATCTTCTTTATGGTCGGTGGAACCGAGGCGTTGTTGCTCCGTATCCAGCTGGGAGCGCCTGACAACACCTTTCTAGATCCGCAAACATACAACCAGATCTTCACCTTACATGGAACGACGATGATCTTCCTTTTCTTGGTGCCGGTGTTTGCCGGCATGGCCAACTACTTCCTTCCGTTGGTAATAGGAGCCAGGGACGTGGCATTCCCACGCCTGAACATGCTCTCTTGGTGGCTTCTGGTCTTCGGCGGCGTGATGCTCTACGGCAGCTTGATTTGGAGCCCACCGGAGGCTGGGTGGACGGCGTACGCACCACTTTCTGAAAACACCTTCCTTCCTAACAAAGGTATCGATGCCTTTATCGTCTCACTTCATCTAATCGGCATCGGGACGATCGTGGGTGCGATCAACTTCATCGTGACGATTAAAAACATGCGTGCGCCGGGAATGAGCTGGAGCAGGCTGCCGCTTTTCGCATGGTCGGTACTTATCTACGCCGTACTGATTCTTATCGCAACGCCCGCCGTCGCCGCCGCACTCGCGATGCTGCTTGTAGACCGGCAGTTCGGTGGCGCCTTCTTTGACCCGGTACAAGGAGGTAACGCACTGCTCTGGCAGCATCTCTTTTGGTTCTACTCACATCCGGCCGTCTACATAATGGTTCTTCCGGCCTTCGGCATGGTCAGCGAGATCATCCCGGTCTTTGTTCGCAAACCCATCTTCGGAAAGACCGCTATGGCAGCGTCGATGGCGGTAATCGCTCTCTTGGGCCTACTCGTTTGGGCCCATCACATGTTCACGACTCCATTGCCGACCGTTGTGCTGGTCATTTTCATGTTAACTACGATGATGATCGCCGTACCGACCGGAGTAAAGGTTCTGAACTGGTTGGCGACGATTTGGCGTGGTGCAATCACCTACAGAACCCCGATGATATTCGCGTTGGGTTTTCTCGCTCTATTTGTGATAGGTGGCATCACCGGGGTCATACTATCGATCGTGCCACTCGACTGGCAGACCCACGACACCTACTTCGTGGTCGGTCACTTTCATTTCACGATGTTCGGCGGCGGTGTGTTCGGACTGTTCGCCGGCCTCTACTTCTGGTTCCCGAAGATGTCGGGGCGGATGTTTAACGAAGGACTCGGCAAGCTCTCCTTTGTATTCATGTTCGTCGGATTCCTCCTAACCTTCCTCGTCCAGCACAGCCTTGGTCTATCCGGTATGGTCCGCCGAATCTACGAGTACCCGGAAAGCGCGGGCTTTGCAACCGAGAACCTCATTTCAACCATCGGCTCGTTCGTGCTCGCCACAGGTGTTCTTCTAACGGTCGTCAATGTTCTCTACTCCTTGAAGCGTGGCCGAAAAGCTGGTCCCGATCCGTGGCAAGGCGACACGTTAGAGTGGTTTACTGATTCTCCACCGCCGGAAAATAACTTCGACGAGATCCCTGTGGTAAAGAGTTCCGCGCCGATGCAAGATATTCGCAAGCAGATCGAACTCGAAAGTAGACGAGACGTCACGGAAGCAGAGCCCTCATCCCAGTGAATGAGGACCGGGATAAGAGGTCATATAGGGACAGGCTGGCTCGCTGGTCAGTGGTCGCAACTTTGCTGACATTCCTTTTGGTTGTTCTCGGCGGAATTGTCAGGGTAAGCGATAGTGGCCTGGGCTGCGGTCCCGCGGGAAGCGGAAGCCACGGATGGCCTTTTTGTGATGGTCGAGTCGTACCACTGCTCGACATCAGCTCGATAACCGAGTACAGCCATAGAGCACTTGCCGGATTGGTCGCTGTCGCAGCCGTATTGCTGCTTATCTACGTCTGGAGGCGGCTGCGTGACAATCAAACTGCACTGATACTGGCATCGATAGCAGTCGGTTCGGTCTTGATACAAGCTGTGCTAGGTGGGCTTACCGTAGAGGAAGATCTAAATGAGGCGCTGGTTGCCGCCCATCTTGGGCTTGCAATGCTGCTGCTGGCTATGTTCCTAGGTCTTCGGAAGGTGGCCTCCGCTGGAACCAGCGGGCATACTCCCAGCAGCCGACTCTTTAAAACTCTGACCGCTCTGATGGTTACGGCAGTTCTGGGGACGATAATTGCGGGTGGATACGTTGCGGGAACCGAAGGTCATGGACGCGAATCGTTTGTTAAAGGTACCGGAGCGCACATGGCCTGTGGCAAAGAGTTTCCTACTTGTCAGGGCAAGTTCTTCCCATTCGGAACCAGCAAGCCGATCGACATCCAACTGATACACCGAGCGTTCATGTACGTGGCTTCGGCACTCATACTCGTACTTTTTGTGATCGTGGCTACCGTTGCCAAATACAGACGACTTCTTCCAATCGCAGGCATCGGCGTGGGCATTCTTCTGCTACAGATTCTTCTTGGTGCGCTCAACGTTTGGATCGACGAAAAGGGATGGCTGGTAATCGCACACCTTTCGATAGGCACTGTCTTGTGGGTATGGAGTGTTCAGTTCGCGCTTACCCTGCTGCCAGCGCCTCAACATGCCACTGCTAAGGCTCCCATGGAGGACCGGGTTCAGGCAGAGCCTACTTGACATTATGGATATCGAATCACAAGCGGAGGAAAGGACTGGAGTATCCGCACTCCCCCGCCGCATTCCGGCGATTGTTCGCGACTATGTATCGCTGACCAAGCCACGCGTAGTAGTGCTTCTTCTGTGGACCACAGCAGTGTCGATGTTCGTCGCAGGAAGCCCTACGTTCCTTGTAGTAGCTGCAACCATGATCGGAGGATTCCTGGCTGCAGGTGGAGCTGGGGCGATCAACCACTTCCTCGACCGCGATATCGACGGGCGCATGCAGAGGACCGCCCACAGACCACTGCCATCGGGACGAATGCACCCAGCGGCGGCACTCTGGTTCGGAATCGCACTTGCTGCCCTATCTTTCTCAGTCTTTGCGGTTCTGGTAAACGTGTTGGCCGGTGTTCTCTCGATTATTGGGCTGCTCTACTACACGCTTGTCTACACGGTCTGGCTCAAGCGTGTGACTCCACAGAACATTGTGATAGGCGGTGCTGCCGGTGCTGTGCCAACTCTGGTCGGTTGGGCGGCAGCAACCGGTAGTTTGGACATAGGTGCCCTGTACCTCTTCGCAATCGTCTTCTACTGGACACCTCCACATTTTTGGGCGCTGTCTCTTCTTATGAAGGACGACTATGAAAAGGGTGGGATACCGATGCTTCCCGTCGTGCGTGGAGAGAGTGAGACGCGACGTCAGATCTACCTATATACATGGCTCTTGGCGGCCGTTACGGTACTTCCTTTCGCCGGACAGCTATTCGGTGTTTTCTATCTAGTCTCCAGTCTTCTGCTCAACTCAGTATTCCTGCTTTTAGCGACATCGTTGATTCGTAAGCCCGGAAACAGATCAGCGCTTCGACTCTACCTATACTCTCTGCTGTATCTTGCCTTATTATTTAGCGCAATGTTGGTAGACAAGGTCGTTGGCTAGGTAGAAGATGAACCGAAATACGACAAAGAAGAACATCTATGACGGGGTTTTGTTGGTATGCCTTGCGTGCGTAGTCTTCGGACTGACATTTTTAGCTGCCCACATCTTCTTGCTCTCTTAGGTAATAGCTTGGCTACCCCCGGTACAGACTCAAAAACACGTGAAGAGATTCACCTTCCGCCTCCGTCGGCCGTTCCTCTCGTGACCGCAATCGGGCTATCAATTCTGGTCGTTGGGCTGATCGTTGACTGGGTATTGATCGCAGTGGGAGGCATCGTTCTGATCGTGTCGATCCTCTGGTGGATCGCGGACGCAGAACGCGATTACGATAATTTGCCTGAGTAAAAGAAATGCCAAATCATTGGCATTTCTTTTTTTTAAACAACGCCTGCGTGTACCCATGCGCGCACTATGTCACGCATCGATATTACGCCCATCAAATCTCCGCCGTCCATTACGAGTAGGTGCCTGAAGTTGTTCTTGACCATAGTCTCGGCCGCACGCTCCAACTCCCAGTTCGGGTCTGCGATGATCAGATCATTGCTTACATGATCGCCCACGGTGGCAGCATTGGGATCCTCTCCCGCCGCGACCGAATTCAGGATATCCCGTTCTGTCAAGATGCCTGGACCCGGCCCGTCCGGGTCAAATAGGATCGCAGCGCCGACTTGGCGCTTGGACATCTGTTTTGCCACATCGCACAACGTATGTGACGGGCCAACGGTCAACACCACATCGGTCATTGCGTCACGAACTGTCATAGATTCTCCCAACTTCTCTTATATAGATAGTGCCAAATGTATCAATCTTAGGCTACTTCATCCCCTCATTCAACGCTATTTTGACCTATTTTTCAAAAAAAGGGTTCACAAAGGTCGTGACATACGTCATTATGTATAACACAACAGTGGGGGGAACTGCGGCACCACATGCTATGTCGCAGCAGCGTATCAAAACCGCAGAGTACAGGGCCGAGCTTTTCGATAGCGCGACCGAATTAATCGAGCGCGAATATGCCGATCAACTCAGTCTCGGCGGCGTTGCGCACAGAATCGCTACCTCAGGCCGTCAACTTCAACGAGCCTTTAACGAAGTCGGCCATACTACATTCAGTGACCACCTGATAAAGATCCGCATGAAGCGTGCAGCAAGTTTGCTGAGTGACTCTAACTTGAAGATAGCTGAGGTGGCCCGACAGGTCGGCTATCACCAACCCAACTACTTTTCCAAGATCTTTCGCCGTTACTTGGGGATTGCCCCAACCATGTATCGCCGTCTCAACGGCAGGGCAGACGACATGCGTTGGCCTCAAAACTGGAGGTAGAAGGAAGGGGTCAGATCGTGCATCGTGCATTAATGCACGATGCACGATCTGACCCCTATTCATAGCTATCGTCAGTGAGCTTTCCCTCAGCAGCGTCAATGATGTTCGTTGCAACGCCCTCCCAGCTCCACAGGCGCGCAGCCTCCGCACTTACTTCCAATCTCAGCTGAGCACGCTCCTCTTCTGGAAGGTCCATCCAGTCGTTTATACGCACAGCGAGGTCCGTAACAGCACGTTCCCCAAGATCGAACGACAGAAGTTCGCTTCGCATCCCAGGCACCGCTGAAGCAAGGCTGGATGACACCTCCGCAAGGCCGGAGTGATTTGCAACGATCGGCCAAACACCACAGACAGCGGCTTCAGCAGCGACCATCCCAAAGGCTTCTGGAAATGTACTCGGTACCGTCATGACCTCGCAAGCGGGCAGAAGGGCCGAGAGCTGCGCGTGATCCATCTCACCGAGAAATCTCACATTCCCTTCGTCAAGATTCGAGGCAAGGCCAAAATAGTTTTGATCTTCTTCGCCGTGCAGATCTTCAAGAAAGTCCGATAAACAATCAAGTCTGTCTGCTTCACCACCTTCTAACTCGCGACCACGTTTGGCAATCTGTTCAAGCGTATCTCGATCGCCCCTAGAGAGAGCTTTCAACATCTGCTCAAGAGTGCTGCGATAGCGACCGAACCCAACAATCAACAGCTTGGCGTTTTTATGCCTTGCCAAAACGTACGGCCAGGCTGCAAGAAGAAGTTCGACCCCTTTCGAGACGATCAGCTTACCGACAAACACGACCAGTCGGTCTTTACCTTGATCGATGTCTGTCACAGATACCGACTGCATCAGTTTCGCAAACGACTGTTGTACGTCTGCAACGTCGTGCAGACGAAACTCATTTGTATCCACACCAGGCGGTCCTTTGCAGATACGGTCAGACAGACTTCGATCCCTCATAACCTCAATTAGACGATCGCCGACATGGCTGCTTCCGACCAAGATTGAACGCGCTGCCCTCAAACCTTCGCTGGCCTCCGGCAAGAACCTCGGATTTGGAGCAACTGTGTACTCGAGGGCACTACCGTGAACCTTTACTACATACGGAGTACGACCAGCAATCGCCCTTGCCAGAATAACCGGGCCCATAACCAGATGGTTTGCCAAGGCGATATCGGGCTCCACCTCATCGGCAACCGACTCAACCGATTCAACGTTTACTGCCAAATAGTGATCCAACTCCTTCTCGCTCAGCTCGTCAAAAGTCTTCGCTTCAAACCCTGCGTACGTGTCTGCGACGTAGACGGGCAGGATGTCGCCGATCTCCGGTCGGTACACGGTACAACTTCCTTCTGCCCGTGACTCCCGAACTGGCTTCAACTCGATTCCATTGCCGACGAACTCTCCGCAAGCACTGACAAAGTCCAACTCCTCAGCTTTCCTGTCTTGGCAGAAAAGGTGGACCTCGTGCCCTAGAGACACCAGTTCGCGTGCGACATTGACCGTATAGATGTTGCTACCAGTGCCACTTAAAAGATATCCATGAAAGATCAGTATTCGCATTGTCGACAATATATCCGACCGCATTGGGTAGAACTAGTATCGATCCGCACATGAAGTGCGTCTCCTTAAAAGCATTGGGATGAGTACTGAGAGCGCCGGCGTTGTAAACTACAGCTCGCTTTGTCGATGCGCCAGAAATACAGGCTACGTTCAAAACGCTCTGGAAAAGAGGCTGTAAGTGACCGGGTTGAGCCTGATCGCATCTACGTCGACAGTAAAACCGGCGAGGAGATGGAGGTGGTAGGCGAACTGCTGCCACTTGCGCCCTCGCAGTCGGAGCTACCCAGGACGCCGAAAAACCTGCAGCTCTGCCCCCACTGTGATCAACTAACCGGCCGCGACCTAAGCGACTGCGCGTACTGTGGCAGACGAATCGCCGCAAAAGAGCATTGATATAAAAGAGTCTACCCCTGTAGGCAAGACTACGACTGACCAGCGGTAGACAGTTCGCAGCATGGTTTTGAGCGTGAAGGTCGAAGGGCTATATGTATGAGAAAACTGTTTATGGGTGTGATTGCGATTGCTGCTGGTGCGGCCTTGGGAGCCGCAATTGTCTCCTGCGGTGATCAGACGTCGAGCACAACTGAAACTACTGTGCCGGAGCTGACGACTCCAATGGGCGATGAAACCGAGACACAACCGGTCCAACCGAGTACATCGACCAGTGATACTGCCACAAACACAACTGAGACATCTACGACCAGCGATAATCGGGATAAGACAACCACCTCTGAGCGGTCTCCTGACACCGAGACGACCGACAAACCACCCCCCGCAGACAGCGCCGCCGAGAGGTTCGAGCGCTACTGCGACGAGAACCCAGGAGCTTGTGACTAGGGTCTTATTCCGTCTCTACGTTTGCGTAGTAGAGAAGTTGAGCCGTCCTGTAAAGGCACTGATACGGCCGGGTGCTTTTAAGACGTGTGTGCGTTACGCCCTTCTTAACATTGCTGCAACTTCCACGCTTGCGATCCGCTCTCCACGAGTACGTTGAGGGTAGATTCACTCTGAATGCCGGTGCCCAGCTGAACACTGTCAACGAAATCACGTCCCCCTCGCTCACTGAAAGTGGATCGTCGAGGACAAAGGCCGGTGAACTTCCAAAGTACGATGTGACCTCCACCGTTGGGGTCTGGCGCATCAGCCGGTAGCGACTGCCTCCTCCTTTAGTGCTATTCGACTTACGTAGAACCGCCAATCTTACGCGTGAACGCTCGCCGAAAATATCGTTGAAGAAGCTGACCCACTTTCCTGGAAGGCCCATAACCATTCCCCAAGAGACGACCCTCCCCTTCTTGACATCGACGATGTAAGGCCCGCGTCGGGTTCCAGAGCGAGCCATAAAGCCGGTCGTCTTTCCGACGACCGTGCAGTTCTTGGGTTTGGGCTCACAGGACGGCTTGACGTTGTACGGCAGACGGCCGTAGGTCACCAATTTAGCTTCCGCTTCGGTAATTGTCAGCGCTGTGAAAAGTGCGCATGCAGCTACCGCCGCGATAGAAATACCTGTTTTCTTCATGATTTCTGCACTCACCAGTGTGTCAGGATAGACAATGGCCTCTCGATTTGCTTAAAACACACATCTATTCAGCACGTATTGCCTTATCATCGTTACCGCTCACCGACCGACGTACATGGCCGCCGAACGGTGTGACTTTCTGTCGCATCGGCCAAACAACTTGGGGATTCGCTTAGTTCCGTACACGCTCAACCCCAGATTCCATTGATGATCACCCGTGGTGAACAGTTACAACACATAATAGTGACGTCAGTTACGGTATTCCTGACTATTTGTGTCAGACTGCCGGCGAAACTGCAGTCAAGGGCTCTTCAGTGCTGGATTCCTTGGTAGTAGAGGAGTGTCGGCCTAGAAAGTTGAGCGTCATCTGTGCCAGCTCCTGCTCTACGTCCGTGGTAATGATGTGCCCGGCCCCAGGGAAGATCGCCAGTTCAGAGTTTCGGATACCTCTAGCCAATGTGTATGCACAGCTCGGGGGAACCAGTCCATCTTCCGATCCGTGGGCTATCAGAGTGGGCGTTTCGATCTCGTGCAATCTCTTCCTGGTATCGTGGCCTCTGACTGCCAACATCTGAAGGATCGACGTTCGAGCGGGCGTGGCATCCTGAATTCTTTGACGTAGATCCTCCTCCACTCGTTCACGTGAGCCGATCAACGTTTGCTTCCCGTAGATGGCAGGTGCGATTATCGGAAGTGCTCGTTTAAACCCTACTAAAGGTCTCATCGCCATTCCGGCCGTAGTTCTGAGGTCTATTCGCGCCATCTCCCCATAGCTTGCGGTAGTGCCTCCCAGAAGCAGAGATTTGACGCGCTCTGGATAGTTCAGTGTTAGATGCTGCGCAACCATCCCACCAAAAGACCCACCTATCACATGGGCGCGGTCGACCCCAGCGGCATCAAGCACAGCGATCGCATCGTCCGCCACCTCGCTGGCACTGAAAGCCCTCCACGGCTTGTCGCTCAATCCTGTGCCACGATTGTCAGGCAGGATGGCTCTGTATCGATCTGCGATGTAGGGAGTAAATCGGTACCAACCTTCGTGGCTTGCGGCAAGTCCCATAATCATTAGTACTGGCTCGCCTTCGCCACTAGATTCCCAATGGATCCGCAACGATCCGTTTCTAGCTATTGCCATATCAAATCTTTCTTACAAAAGGCTGCCGAGAACAGCCAACCTACTCAGAAGTAGCATCCAGCGACTAACTATACCATCTGTTTATTTATGGCTCCAAACGTAACCGTTCACGGGAGGGGCAAGCGGTGGGTCTGGGGTTTGGATTGAAAAGGCTCTGGGACGACTGCACATGGATGCGCAAGCCAGGGATGGCTTGCGTGGCGTCCCAGGAGTGGCGGGACGAAGCGCCCTTTTCAAGCTGAACCCCAGAACCCACTATGAGACTAGGTGAACACTTACGTCAAACTACTCTACCGATCTTCGTTACTTACCCTGATCCGCAACGCGACTTTTGCGATCGATTTGGGATCACCCTCTCTCGGTAGCCACGGTAACTTGAGCGGATCGTTTTCGTGTCTAGGTATCACGTGGACGTGGTAGTGCCAAACCGTCTGCCACGCGGTTTTGCCCGAGCAGTTCAGAACGTTGACACCCTCCGCTCCTAGCGCTTGTTTTAGCTTCAGCGCAAGTCTTTGTGAGGCTACCGCAGTCGCTTGAAGATCTTCATCTGAGACCTCAAAGATGTCTTCAGAATGCTCACGAGGAATGACCAAGCAGTGTCCGGGAGTTGCAGGATTTATGTCCATAAACGCGATCGTGCGCTCATCAGAATCGACCACCTCGGAGGGAATTTCCCCTGCCAGTACCTTGCAAAATATACAGTCCGCGTTGCTCACGCTTCCTCGTCTTTTATGACAGCCATCATGCTCACAAGAAGCTTATACACGATAGTGTTCGATACATGGCATCAGAGGTTGAGGAGAAAAACCGCGCCGCAGAGATCGCTCGACTTCAAGAGGAGATCGAGTCTCTTTCTGCGATAGATAGACCGTCTGCGTCAGAGGGCGAGTTGGAAGCAGCGGAGTGGATCGAAGACCGCTTCCGGGACCTTGGGCTTCAGCCGCGGATAGAAGAAGAGCCAGCACACGGCACTTACTGGTATCCGATAGGAATTCCGGCAGCGATCGCAGCGATTGGTGGCCTAGCGGCTCTGCGTGGTCGTAGAGGGATTGGAGCCGTTCTGGGCGCGATAGGAGCAGCCTCTATATGGGATGACATCACGATCGGAAAACGTTATTTACGCAAGTCGTTATCAAACAGGACGACCTACAATGTAGTAGCGGAACTTGGCCCCAAAGACGCTGATAGAACGGTCGTCATCATGCCTCATCACGACGCAGCCCACTCCGGACTGATCTTCAACCCCGAGATCCCGAAGAAACTGGAGGGTGTGCTTCCTGGAAGGATCGAAAATATCGACACCAGCCCGCCGCTTTTTTGGCCGATCGTCGGTGGCCCGCTACTGGTAGCACTTGGGTCACTTCTCAACAACCGAAAACTGGTCGGAGCTGGCACTTTCGCTAGCGTTTTGACGCAGCTGGCAATGGCAGAGATCGGATCGCGAGAGGTCGTCCCCGGCGCAAATGACAATGCCAGCGGAGTAGCCACACTGTTTTCAATCGCACGGGCATTCCAGGACAGAACTCCTGAAAATCTGAGGATCATTCTGGCATCGGTTGGCGCGGAGGAGTCGTTCGAGGAGGGGTCGGAGGCATTCCTAGAACGCCACAAGGACTCATTACCGAAGGAGTCGACTTTCTTTATCTGCGTGGACGGCGTTGGCTCACCTCACCTCAACTACCTGGAGGGCGAGGGCATGATGAAGATGAACGAGTACCCGGAAGACGCGAAGCAACTCGTCAGGGACACCGCTGACGAGCTTGGGATTGAGGTCTGGAAGGGTCTGCGACTACGCAACGCAACGGACGGAATCGTTCCTCTACTTGCAGGATATAAATGCGTCTCCATTGCGAGTTGCACCGAATTGAAACAGCCAGTTAACTACCACTGGCCGACTGACACGCCAGACTGTCTTACATACGAGACCGTGCACGATGCAACGAGGCTCCTGATTGGGATGATCGAGCGACTGGATAAAGGATGGATTTAAGCCTAGTTAGTCTGTAGTCTCCGAGTACTTCAACCTGGCAAGACTCAGTGCCTCGTCCTTGGTCTTGATGTCCCCCGCATACTGAGCTTCATCCAAAATGTTCATAAGCTGACCGACTATCGGTCCCGGCTCAATCGACAGCGCTTCTGTCAGCTCTCCACCTGTTGCCAATGGCTTACGTGGAAATTGGGCGCGCCACTCTAGAATCTGCCCGATCATCTCACGAGACAGCTCCAGGTGGTCGTCTATCACACGCTGTTTAGTTCGCTCACCCTGCGTTGCCAGCCTGTCTGCCACAGACAACACGGTAACCTCAAGCGCGACCGGCTCACAAATATTTATGTACTGGTACACCTGCCTTTTTGTAAGTGGGCGTTCGTGCACAAGGAACCCTAGTCTCAGGTGGTGCAAGGTCAGGCCCTGTAGATAAGCGCTCAACCTACTGCTCGTTTTCAGGCGCCGGCAGATATCCGCGGTCATGATTCTTCCCTCACGGTCATGCCCCATGAAGGTGACACGACCGTCGTCACGTACGGCGTGTGTGTTTGACTTGCCGAGATCGTGAAAAATGGCGCCGAACCTAAGTGCCTGTTTAAAGCTGAGACCATCGGCCAGTGATCCACTTAGCTTCTCGTTCACTTCATCGGCAAAGTCTCCGTATACGGAGCTGTCTTTCTCTATCAGAACAAGTTGCCGGAGTACCTCAATCGTGTGATCGAACGCGTCGAGATGGTGATATGGAGTCTGACCGATACCCTTGAGAGCAGTGAACTCGGGCAGGATTACCTCAAGTCCTCCAACCTGATCCATTAGTTCGATACCAGCTAGCGCTTCGTCCATCGTTAATAACTTGCGCAGCTCGTAGAAAATCCGTTCTCCCGATACTTTCTCCAACCCGTCGCAGTGGCGGCCGGCCGAGATGACTGATTGTCGCTCAGGCTCAAGGCCGTATTCACACGAAATCCGCGCGAGCCTAAGAACGCGAAGCGGATCGTTGCGATATGCAGTCTCTGACGTGACCCTTAGACATCTGTCCTCCAGATCTTTCAGTCCGCCGGTGGGGTCGATAGCTTCTCCGCCGTCGACCGGCACCGCAATTGCGTTCACGGTGAAGTCCCTCTGTTTCAAGTCGGCTTCGATATCTCCCTCCCTCACGGGCGATATATCCAGCTGCCACTCTCTACCAGGGCCGATAACTCGCCAAGTTCCGAACTTGTCAGAAAGCGAGAAAACGTCACCCGACACCTCCCTCGCCGTATGCTTTGCAACAGGCTCAGCCGCCGAGCTCACAACAACGTCGATATCGTCTACCTGACGTTTAAGAAGGAGATCCCTCACCGTTCCACCGACGACCCAACCATCGATATCTTGAGAGTTCAGAGCCGCACTCACGGCCTGTACTGGAGCCAACCTACCTAGTTTGGCAGACACGTTCATCGATCACGGTGAAAAACCCGCCGTACACGACTTGAGATGCCACAGGTTATCTCGTAGTTGATCGTATCGAGCTTGCGTGCAACTTCCTCGGCAAGAACGCGCTCGTCGCCCTGCTCGCCGATCAATGTAACCCTGTCTCCAACTTCGATGTCGGTCTTGGGGCCCAAATCGATCGCAATATTGTCCATGCTGACGGTGCCAGCAATGAGATATCGCCGGCCACGTATCAGAACTTCACCCTTACCCGAGAGTCCGCGTCTCACGCCGTCACCGTAACCGATCGGAGCAACGGCCACCCAGGTGGGCTCGGATGCCTTCCACTTGCGCCCATAGCCAACGCTTTCACCAATCCCAATCAACTTCACAGCCGCGACATAGGACGTCAATGACAGTGCTGGGTCCAGTCCGTGATCGGTGGGGTTTTCATGAAACGGATCGAGTCCATATATTGCAATACCACATCTCACCATGTCGAAGTGCGATTGCGGGTGCTTCAGTGCAGCGGCGCTGTTTGCTGCATGCACTAGGCAGTTCGGATGATCTGCTTTAACCTTTTTTGCAACTGCATCAAATCTTTCAATCTGTTCTCTTAGGTACTCGTTATCCGGTTCATCGGCGGTTGCGAAGTGTGTCATGAGGCCAACCAGCTGCGCGTGCTCTGATTCGGCCACCTTTGACACCAGCGATTCAACCTTGGCCGGATCCTGCTCTCCCAACCTGCCCATTCCTGAGTCCATCTTGACATGAACGCGAGCCTCCAACTCGATTTCAGACGCGCGTCTGATCACAGCATCGAGGAACTCTTCGCTCCAGACTGTCAGGTCAGCCCTGTCACGCAGTACAGAGTCCATGCCGGCATGGGTAAGAGCACCCATCACCAGTAGTGGTTGGTCCGAATGATGGCGTCGAAGCTCCTTAGCCTCGTCAGCTGTAGCTACGGCAAGCCTGGTTGCACCCCCTGAAACTGCCGCCTGCGAGCACCACACATCCCCGTGACCGTAGCCATAGGCTTTGACAACGGCGCAAAGCTCTGTGCCTTCGTTCAACCCCGCGAGTATCGTCCTGCAGTTGTGCTCAACACAGGATGCATCGATCCGAGCGACCGCCCTATCCGACAACTCTACTGCGGTGCTCTCGCTCTTTCCTTGCACTATTTAATATCGGTGAGCGAACGCAGCACATCAACGCGAGTTACCACGCCAACCAGTCGACCATTCTCTACAACCGGCAAGCGATTGTGATGCTTCTCTGCGATAATGCGACCGGCTTCTCTTGCGTCCGCATCGGGAGAAATGGTGTCCACATCGGTCGTCATCATGTCGGACACCTTGCCCGCGAAGGCTTTGGCCAGACGTTTTTCAAAACCTGCAAGCGGTTCAATAAATATAACTCCGCCAAGCAGGTTGATGAAGTGCGGTAGTGGAATGTTTGCCTGCTCCTCCTCGAGGGTTAGATCGTTTTCTGTCACTATCCCGACGACCGATCCCTGCTCATCCACAACAGGTAGACCGGGCAGTTCATTGTCCTGTAATCGCTCGACCACGGTGCGCACGTCGTCATCCGGTGACACGGTGACGGGATTTGAATCCATTACATCGGCAACCTTTATTTCACTCATATGGACCAGACTAACTCATATCTGTTCAGCGCGCATCACCTGCGATGGACATTTTCACTAACCTATTGAATCTGTTTTGGCAGCATTTCGATCACATCGGTAGCGATCATCCCACTCTCGCCAAACTGCTTGGCTGCGGCAATACCTGCTTCTGCGTGCATGTAAACACCCAAGCTTGCCGACTCGAATGCACCGATCTTCTTAGCAAGCAACGCTCCAATCACTCCGGAGAGCACATCACCGCTACCAGCGCTGGCGAGTCCAGGCGTCGCTCCGCGGCTGATCGCAGCTCGGTCATTCGACTGCGCAACGATCGAGTCGTCACCTTTCAGAACTACAACCGCGTCGCTCCTCTCGGACAGATCCCTTGCAAACTGCAGCCGGCTCTCCCCCACCTCGCCGGAACTTACATCCATCAGCCGTGCGAGCTCCCCAGCGTGAGGGGTCAACACTGTCTCGTACTCTCGAGATTTGAGCAGCTGCAGGTGCCCTATCAGTGCAAAGAGACCGTCGGCATCAACGACAAGTGGTCGATCCACCTCTTGAACCAGCCTTCTTACCAGTTCAAGACTACCTTCAGAACGCCCCAAACCCGGCCCAAGGACAACCGCATCGGATCGTCCCGTTATCTCAAGTGCACGCTCGAAAGCATCGCCTGTAAATGCTCCACCTTCATCGTCTGCCGGAACGGTCATGACCTCCGTGAGTTTCTCTTCGAATATCGAGTTCAGCGAACGTGGCACCACTGCCTGTACATAACCTGCGCCGGACCGCATGGCAGCTTCAGACGCCATACAGACTGCGCCTGTGAGCCCTGTAGAGCCACCTATCACAGCGACCGATCCCACGCTGAACTTCGTACTGTCTTGTGCACGCGTCGGGTAGAGGTCAATAACGCCGGGTTCTATCAGGCCCGCGGTCGGCTCAATAGGAGGTGCGTCACCGGCACTGTAGGGAGGTATGCCGATATCGACTATTTCGACCCTGCCTGTACATGTCTTGCCAGGGTTGATGAAATGGCCCACCTTGCCCTTGTGGAATGTCACCGTGCTTGAAGCGTCTGTAGCCACACCTGCGACTTCACCCGTTGAGGAATCGACTCCTGAAGGCATGTCCACGGCGACAACCTGCGCACCACGCTCGTTTATCAACTCGATTGCTTCCGCTGACAGATTGCGCGGCTTGCCACTGAAACCTGTACCGAATATTGCGTCGACGACGACCTGAACTCCAGCCAGGGCCTCTTGAATGCTCTTTTCACCGTCGGCGAAGACCAGCTCGCAGTCGGTCGAGCGCAGTCGGTCGAGGTTTTGCTTCGCATCGCCGGAGATCTCCTCCTCCGGCGCCAGGAGCACAGCCCTTACAGTGTGCCCCTGTTCGGAAAGCAGCCTGGCACAAACCAGACCGTCGCCTCCGTTGTTGCCCTTTCCGCACACTATGCACACCCCATCCGAGGGATAAAGCTCGGTCACGACTCGCGCGACTTCCGAGCCAGCTCTCTCCATCAGCTCGATGCTCGGTGTTCCCTTCGTATCGATTGCCCAAGAATCGGCTGCCCTCATCTCATCGGCGGTGTATACAGGCTCAAGCCAGCTTGGAAGGTTCATTGTTCTGTGTAGGAGATCGCAACAGCAGCCGCAGAGTCAGACGAATGTGTGAGCGAAACCATCAACTTCGTTCCCAGCTCATCTGCGCGTGCTCTAGTTCTGCCTTTCAGGGATACCGTTGGGGGAACGCCTGCATTGACCTCAACTTCGGAGAAACTCCAGCCTTCGATGGCAAGTGCCTTGGCAACTGCCTCTTTTGCACAGAAACGAGCCGCAAGATGCTTCGAGGGTCGTGACCGATCGTTGGCGTATTCCAACTCATCTGAACTGAAGATTCTGTCCGCCATTCTGGGGTGTCGGTCAAGAGCGTCTTGTAGACGATCGATCTCTAAAATGTCGATGCCAACGCCTATGATCATTCAACCGTTACCGTCTTTGCAAGATTTCTGGGCTGATCTACATTTAATCCTTTTAAGATCGCAATGTGATAGGCGAGTAGCTGTAGAGGCAAAACGGCCAGAAGCGGCTGTAACAACCAGTCGCTTCGCGGTACGAAAAAGACGTCGTCTGCTTCATCCTCGATCAGAGGGTCTTCCTCCGTCGCCACCGCGATGACGGTTGCGCCACGAGCCTTAACCTCTGCGATGTTCGATAAAACCTTTTCCTGAACCGGGCTCTCCGTCGCAACGCAGACAACCGGCGTGTCTTCCCCCAGAAGTGCGATCGGTCCGTGCTTCATCTCTCCAGCGGCGTAAGCCTCGGTTGGGATATAGCTGATCTCTTTGAGCTTGAGCGCCCCCTCAAGTGCGATCGGCAACCCGACGTTGCGTCCCAGATAGAGGAAGAAGTCCTGCTGGTAGTGCTTCTTGGCGACCTCAAGTGCTTTCCTGTCGGTCTCGGTGATGATTCTCCCCATCTGCTGAGGCATGCCCTTCAGATCTGCCACCAATCGCCTGATAATCGATCTATGCAATGTTCCGCGCAACTCGGCAAGCCGGAGCGCCAGCAGGTACATGATCCCCACCTGAGCCACAAATGTCTTGGTCGCAGCAACACCTATCTCGAGCCCAGCTCGGCTGAACAAGACTCCATCAGCTTCCCGAGTTGCCTGCGTACCGACTACGTTTGTCACGGCCAGCACCTTGGCACCGCGCTCACGCGCCATTCTCATCGCCGCGAGTGTGTCCGCGGTCTCACCGGACTGAGTGATGCCCACAACAAGGTCACCCGGTCCGACGACAGGATTTCGGTACCGGTATTCGGAGGCGATGTCCATCTCCACTGGAAGCCTTACCCACTGCTCAATCGCGTAACGACCTACAACAGCAGCGTGATACGAGGTCCCACAGGCTATAAGAATGATCCGCTTCAGCTCCTTCAGCTCATCGTCACAGATCCCTATGTCGCCCAGATCGACACCGTCGGGGCGATCCAGCCGTTCACCCAGAGTCTCCGCGAGCGCGTACGGCTGCTCATGGATCTCTTTGAGCATGAAGGTGGGGAAGCCACTCTTCTCCGCTGCATCTTCGTCCCAATCGACCTCCTCCAACTCTCGCTGCACCTGATCACCCTCCGGCGTAGTGAAGACCGCACCGTGTGGGCTTGCCTCAACCACTTCCTCGTCTTCCAAAACCTGGATCTGGTCGGTCTGTTTGAGAAAAGCGGGAATTGCAGATGCTATGAAGGTTTCTCCGTCGCCGACTCCGACAACCAGTGGACACTCTCTACGCGCCCCCACTATCAGGTCCGGTTCTTTCGAGTGCGCAGCGACCAAGGCGAAGTGCCCCACCAACTGCCGATATGTCTCGCGAACCGCGTCTGCAAGACCAAGCCCCTCGTTCTTTATACATTTCTCCAGCAGATGTGCAACGACCTCGGCATCGGTCTCAGAGCTAAAAACGCACCCGTTATCTTCCAGCTTTGCGCGCAGCGCCTGGTGGTTTTCGATTATGCCGTTTACTACGACCTGAACCTCTTCTTCGCAGCCGAAGTGTGGATGTGCATTTTCGACCGATGGTTTGCCGTGGGTGGCCCACCTGGTATGCCCTATTCCTGTCTTAGCCTTAACCCACTCAGCACCTGATGCTCCGTTTTCGCTAATCGCGGCACGCAACTTACTCAGGTTTCCAACCGCCCTGACCGAGTCGAAGTGACCGTCAACGAGTACCGACAGCCCCGCGGAGTCGTAGCCGCGATATTCCAGCTTCTCAAGCCCTTCGAGCAGTAGTTCCTTGCAGGGCCGCTTGCCCACGTATCCGATTATGCCGCACACAGTTCTTTACCTCTAGATAAGAGCCTATCCCAGTATGAGCGACTCGTTTAACTTAACTCTTCTCGCACCGTCTGTGAAAGCCTCTCGCAAACTGCAATACCCTCATCTTCTGTTGGAGCTTCAGCCATGATCCTTATCACCGGTTCGGTGCCCGATGCACGTACGAGCACTCGGCCTCTGTCCCCCAGCTCCTTCGCCTCGGAATCCACCTCACAACGAATGCGTTTATTCTCATCGAGGCCACCTGCGTCTGATACAGAAACGTTTTTCAGGCACTGCGGTAGCTTCTCAACCAGCTTGTCGGAGTCTAGATCTAGATCTAGACCAGAGAGTGCCTCCAGTACGAGCAATGCGGTCGCAATCCCGTCGCCCGATGGACAGTAGTCGCGGTAGATCATATGTCCCGACTGCTCGCCGCCTAGAATCCATTTTCGTCTGACAAGCTCCTCTGAAACGTGGCGATCACCAACCGGTGTCGTAGCTACTTCGATTCCCTCGCGCTCCATCGCATGTCTAAAGCCCAGATTTGTCATTACAGTCACTGCCACACCGTCGCCGTCCAACCTCCCCTTCATTTTCAGGTACTTAGCAGCAAGCGCGATCATCTCATCCCCGTCTACCACTCTCCCATCCCTGCTTACTGTCATAACGCGATCTCCGTCACCGTCGAAGGCAAACCCGATATCGTGACCACCTGCTTTTACGCGCTCTGCGAGTACCTCTGGGTGTACAGCACCGACACCGTCGTTGATGTTGCGTCCATCGACATCGGTCGCAAAGGCTTCTACTTCCGCGCCAAGGCTCTCAAAGACCCTTGGCGCCACTTTGTATGTAGCGCCGTTCGCACAGTCGAGCAAGACGCGCACACCCGTAAGGCTGAGATTGAAGGACTCTCTGAGTGCTCTCAGATAGTCGTTTGCGGCGCCTTCGAGCCTGTTGACACCGCCACATGCCAATGCACGCGTGGGCCCTCGATCGAGAAGAGATTCGATCTCCGCCTCTTTCTGATCGTCTAGTTTTAGACCATTTGAGTCAAAAAATTTAATTCCGTTGTCCTGGTAGGGGTTGTGCGAGGCAGATATAACCGCCGCGAGATCGAGCTTGTACCTCTCCACCAGCAACGATGCGGCAGGTGTAGGTAGAACCCCAGCGAGCAGTGCTTCACCGCCTACCGAGGTGATTCCGGCAACAAAGGCTGCTTCCAGCATCGGGCCCGATTCTCGTGTGTCCCTTATGACTAGAACTCGTGATGGACGATCATTGGCTTTAGTAACACCAACCGATGCCCTTCCAAGCGATAGGGCCAACTCTGGGGATAGGAAAGTGCCTACCTCGCCCCTAACGCCGTCTGTCCCAAAAACACTTCGAGCTGTTTTTTGCTTAATGGTCATCGGACTCTCAAGCTACATCTGTCGCCCATCGGCAGGGACGATCTACGGTACTACCTCTTCGAGAACTGAGGCTTCTTGCGCGCTTTCTTCAGGCCCGCCTTTCGACGCTCCTTGACTCGCGAGTCTCTTGTCAAATGACCGCGTTTTTTCAGGATACTACGGAGTTCGGGATCAGCGCTGACAAGAGCTCGCGCTATGCCGTGACCAACTGCATGAGCCTGTCCCGCAACGCCACCGCCACGCACCCGCGCAATGACATCGACCTGTCCTTCAGCGCCTGATGCCCGCAACGGCTGGAAAACCTTGTACTGCAGCGCGTCCCGCGGGAAGTACTCCTTGACGCTGCGTTTGTTGATAACCATCTCACCCGTACCTGCCCTGAGGTTTACCCTGGCAATAGAGTTCTTACGTTTACCTGTAGCCTGATAGTTCTTGCCTGCTTCGAGCGTGATCGGCTTGACCTTCGGCTTCGATTCTTCCTCTTCCGCTTTCTCTGGCTCTACCTCATCGCTCTTGTCACTAACCACATCACCCTTGCCCGACTCTTCAGAGACCTCTAACTTTGCTGCATATCGCGCGGCTACATCATCGTCTGTTTCCTCACGCTTTTTTTTATCTTCGACAAGTATCGGCTCAAGATGGGCGCCGGGCGGTAGCTCGTCCTTTTTTTTATCCTTCTTCCCCTTCTTCTTGCCCTTCTCCTCTTTCTCGCCAACAGCGTCCTCTGCCTGCTCCTTCTTTGCGTTGGGCTCGTCTTTCTGCTCGGCCTCACTCCCCGCGTCTTCCTTGCTTTTCCTCTCCTTTTTGGAGGAATCGTCTTTCTGCTCGGCCGCGGCAACTACGTCGGCAACCTTCTCATCCTCTTTATCGCCCTCAGGCTCGTTTGTCCTCTCAGCTCCAGTATCTTCGGCCTCTGGTTGCTCAGACTTGGGTTGTTCAGCCTCTGGTTCCGGTTGCTCGGTTTCCTTATCGGCCTCTATCTTTGTGGTCTCTTGCTCCTCTGCTGAAGGCTGGGTTTCTTCCTCATTCTCAGCCTGATCTTGCTGCTCTACCTGCTCTTCGCCTTCTATCTTGCCGACCTCGTTTTCAACGTCTTCGGCTTCTTTTTTCTTCTTTCTGGCCATATATTTAAGTCTCTATCTCCAGCTTCTTTGGCTGCTGAGCTTGGTGCTGGTGATCCGGTCCCGCATAGATCTTAAGCTTTCCGATCTGAGCTCGCGCAAGCCTGTTCTTGGGCATCATTCCCTTCACTGCCCTACGTAACACCTCTTCTGGGCGTTTTTCAAGCATGTACTCAAGGTTGTGAGTCTTCAGGCCACCCATGTAGCCGCTGTGGCGGTGGTAGAGCTTATCTTCGAGCTTTTTCCCAGTAACCGCGACCTCTTTCGCGTTCACGACAACCACAAAGTCACCACAATCTACGTGCGGTGTGTACTGAGGTTTGTTTTTACCACGTATCGTGTTCGCTAACACCACCGCAAGCCGCCCCAGAGTCTTGTCTTTAGCGTCCACAAGATACCAGTCTCGCTGGCGTGTAGATGGCTTTTCCACGAATGTCTTCATCAAAGTACAGAAAAAAATGCCCCTCGCGCCTTTGCTGCAAGAGACACCGCAAACCTTGGAATAGTACGGGATACAGCCTTGCGCGTCAAAAAGATCAGTGCCTATCCCACAATCCTTCGACGTTCAGGGGCATAGAATCTTGTCCATACCGCTTTGTAACAATCGGTCACAAGTTGACGTAGCCGACCGTATTACTACTATCCTCAGCTAAATAGACCAGCCGAATCGGCACTGCCCTGGCAGAGCCGAGCGGGGGAACCAATCGATAGGGTGCTTGCACCCATCGAGGGGCGAATCGGGCAAGGAAGCAGGCCCGTAGCGCAACTCTTTCAGCGCGAGCCCGGCAGCTAACTCCGCAGGCCACGGAAAGAGAGGGTCGTTGAAAGCAACTTGGACGCGCTGGTCGCCGCGCGTAAGAAAAGCGCTGGTGCCGGTCGTAATAGCAACAACAACTCAAATACTGGTACTTGGGATTCTTGGTGGTAACGCCGGCGCATCTACGGGTTCCCTGCTCGCCCAGGGTGGTGGAGCAACCCCCAGTAAGCCACTAGTGACGTCGGCAGTATGCTCGCTAGATCAAGGTCTCAGCTGCTTCAGCGAGAACACAGTGCGACCCGGCCAGCCTTTGTTGATCACCGGCAAGAACTTGGGTAGTGATGCTGAGGTCGTGTTCCGCCCCATCCATTCGAAGAATTCAAAGCGCGCTCGATCTAGGGGAAGAATCGCAAAGTCCAGAGCGCCAACGGTTATCAAGGCGAGCAGCGCAGGCAATTCGAAGCTCGAGGCAACGGTCCCGAAGATGAACGAGGGCAAGTACGTTGTTCAGGTTCGCAACGACAGCGGTCTTAAGTCCAACGCAAAGCCTATAAAAGTACTAGCTGAGCCTAAGGTACGGCCCAGTAATACACCGAAGATTGTCGATGCCGTTACAAAGTACAAGAGATTTTCCTACGGAGGCGACCGTAAGCAAGCCTTCGTCTTTCAGATCGCTTCGCTGCGTTCTGCAGTGCCTGCAACGGTCGAGCTCGTCGACGTCTCGAGCGATGCGATCGTACAACAGTGGGGCCTTAGCGTCGCCACCAACAGGCTGACGAATGTAACCTGGGACGGCCGTCTACCCGATGGGAACACGGCAGCGGAAGGCCGATACCAGTTCCGCGTACAGACATCAGACGACACCGGCAACATCGTGACCTCGACTGGCATGCTCGCAGGCAGACCGGCAAAGGGGAAGGCTGTGTTCAGCTTCCAAAAATACGTGTTTCCCATTCAGGGCCCTTACACCATGGGCCGAGGTCGAGGCGCGGGACATGACGGAGTCGACGTGATGGCAAAGACAGGTACTGATCTTGTCGCCGTCACCAGCGGAAAGATCGAGTATGTTGGCAGCCACCCACGTGCAGGTAACTACCTGATACTTAGCGGAGTCGATAAAAAACGGTACCTGTACCTACACATGAACGAGAGGCCTGTCGTCAAGAAAGGCGAAAAGGTTTATGCCGGTCAGAAAGTTGGCAGCGTTGGCTATACCGGCAATGCAAGTGCGTCTGCCCCGCACCTGCACTTCGAAGTAAGGGCGCCATCCGGGAGTGGTAAACGGTCTTTCTACGGAAGGGCACTCGACCCGAAGAAGTTCCTCCTGAAGATCGCGCGACAGCACTAGTAGCAGTTACTAAGGCTCCACGATCAAAAAACGCAAGAGTGGCAAGCGGCGCTATAAGACCGCCGGTTATCTCAACGTTCGAAACCTGAAGGAAGGTAAGAACACTCTCTACTGGGACGGCTGGGTGCAGAAGAGCTCGAAATCAAAGAGGTGGCGTAAGCTCGGGCAGGGTTCATATCGGTTTGAGGACGTTGTCGATGTAACCGTAGAGGGTCGTAAGTTCAAGTCCCAGAAACGCTCTGCTTCGTTCTCGGTCAAAAGATAGAAGCCAAAGGAACCATCAGATGAATTTCGATTGGCCGTATTAGTTGAACAGCCAACCAAGTCTGGTCTTTATTCCCACTCAATTGTGCTCGGAGGCTTCGAGCTTATATCCAGCGCCACGCGGTTCACAAGGGGAATCTCCCCTATCAAGCGCGAGGAGATCTTCTCGAGTAGCTCGTGGGGTAGTTTTGCCCAGTCGGCGGTCATCGCATCGTCTGAGGTAACCGCTCGGATGATGATCGGATAGGCGTAACTGCGCTCATCTCCCTGCACACCGACCGACTTGACCACCGGTAGAACGGCGAACGACTGCCAGAGCTCTCGGTACAGGTCCGCCTTACGGATCTCGTCTTGGATTATCGAGTCGGCCTCTTGCAGGATCGCTATTCGCTCTTCAGTTACCTCACCACCGATTATCCTTATCGCAAGCCCCGGGCCGGGGAAAGGCTGCCGCCAGACCATCCGCTCGGGCAGGCCCAGCTCCTCTGCGACCTTGCGCACTTCGTCTTTGAACAGCATTCTCAAAGGCTCAATCAGCTCGAATTTAATATCCTTGGGTAGCCCGCCAACATTGTGGTGAGATTTTATTTTGGCAGCCGCTCCTGAGGAGTCCGTGCCGGGCCCACCGGATTCGATCACATCCGAGTAGAGCGTCCCCTGGACAAGGAAATTTGCGTCCTCGAGCTTTACTGCCTCTTCCTCAAAGGTACGGATGAACTCTTCGCCGATAATCTTCCTTTTTTCCTCCGGATCGGTAACGCCCGCAAGCTTTTCAAGGAACCGTTCACGAGCATCGACCTTGATAAGCGGAATACGAAAGTTGTCCTCGAAGGTTGTAACCACCTGCTGCGCTTCGTTTTTTCGAAGCAGTCCGTGATCGACCAAGATGCAACTGAGTTGATCACCAACTGCCCTGTGAACCATCAGCGCAGCAGTTGACGAGTCGACCCCGCCGGAGAGCCCACAGATAACTCGTGCATCACCGGCCTGGGCTCTGATCTGCTCGACCTGCTCATCTATGATCGACGCAGGGCTCCAGGTGTCGTTCAATCCGCAGATATCGTATAGGAAGTTCTCAAGGATCTGTTTCCCTGCTGGTGTATGGACGACTTCGGGATGGAACTGAATTCCGTAGAGACCGCGCTTGTCGTCTTCCAATGCCGCGACCGGCGATACCGGGCTCGATGCCAGTGCCTTGAATCCTGTCGGCGCCTCAAAGACTGTGTCACGATGGCTCATCCAACAAGTCTGGTACTCATTTAGACCTGCAAGAAGCCGCCCTTGGTGGACTATCTCAAGGTCGGTGCGCCCGAACTCACCGACCTCCGCCGCTTCAACCTTTCCGCCCATCATCTTCGCCATCGCCTGCATCCCATAACAGATGCCCAACAGTGGAATTCCGAGTTCCAAAAGCTCGGACCTGAGTTCCGGTGCTCCTGCTTCGCTGACTGACGACGGCCCACCGGAAAGCACCAACCCGGCCGGGTTTCGCCTCTTTAACTTTTCGATCGGCATGTCGTGGGGAACGAGTTCGGAGAAAACTCCGCACTCCCTCACCCTTCGTGCGATCAACTGCGAGTACTGGCCACCAAAATCGACGACTATTACGTCGCCGGCCATTATCGCGGGTTTTTTCGTCTCTTCCGGTTTCTCCAAAGTGTTTGAGCCGCCGTGCATCACATTCTGTTAAGAGCTCTCCTCGACATTCGCCGACAGATGTCGGCTTCCGTCCGCACCCATTCCTATCTGCTGCTCTTTTTGCAGTTGCTTACCCTCGGTTTGAAGAGCCGGTGCAACCATGATCTCGGCTCGGTGAAATGAGTGTATGTCTTCGTAACCGCAAGTCGCCATCGACATCCTCAGTGCACCCATAAGATTGAACGTGCCGTCGTTTTCCCGAGCTGGCCCAAGAACTATCTCTTCCAATGTGCCGCTCTGTTGTGTCGCTACCCGTGCGCCGCGAGGAAGAGTCGGATGAAATGTTGCCATGCCCCAGTGATAGCCGCGACCCGGTGCCTCGTATGCGCCGGCCAGTGGCGATCCGATCATGACTGCATCAGAACCACAAGCGATCGCCTTAGCAACATCGCCTCCGGTTCTCATGCCGCCATCTGCGATTACGTTGACATAGTCACCCGTTTCCAACATGTGCTGAGTATGGGCTGCTTGCACATCCGCGATCGCCGTAACCTGCGGCACTCCGATTCCCAGCACCCCTCTGGTCGTACATGCCGCTCCCGGTCCTACTCCCACCAATACTCCCACAGCACCTGTACGCATCAGGTGCAACGAGGTTGAGTATGAGGCGCAGCCACCAACGATGCATGGAACAGGCACCTGGCCGATGAACTCCTTGAGATTCAGCGGCTCGACGTACGATGAGACGTGCTCGGCACTTATCACTGTTCCTTGAATGACGAGAATGTCCAGGCCCGCTTCCAGAGCAACTTCGTAGTACTCACGCACCTTCTGCGGCGTGAATGATCCACAGGCAACGACACCCTTCTCCTTTATTTCAGCGACTCTCTGGGCTATTAGCTCTGGTTTGACCGGCTCCGAGTAGATCTCCTGCATCTCGGCAGTTGCGGCACCTGCCGGCAACTTCGATATTCGTTCCAACTGCGCATCGGCATCTTCGTACCTACTCCATAGACCCTCGAGGTTAAGAACCGCGAGCCCACCCAGTTTGCCGATTATCCCAGCGGTCTCTGGGCTAGCCGCACCATCCATTGCGCTGGCCAGGAGCGGCAGCTCAAACCTGTACGGACCCAGTTTCCAGGAGATATCGATGTCGTCTGGGTCTCGCGTTCGACGCGATGGAACTATCGCAATATCATCGAACCCGTAAGCCCTACGAGCCTTCTTGCCACGTCCAATCTCAAGATCCATTGTTTAATTCTACGAATGGATCTTGACAATATCGCCCATCTATACCGCGTTTTCGCGGAAATTGGCGATCAATTGCCAGCGAACTTTGGTGCATCAAGCTCTACCGGAGTAAAAGTGACATCATCGATCAGTCGCTCCACAGCTTTGGGATTGACGATCCCAGCACCGAAATGCTGCGTGGACTCAGCGCCGCATGCCACCGCGTATTTCAAACAGTCCTCAGCAGGTTTGTCCTTATAACGCTGTGCCGCGTATCCGGCAAGGAAGGCGTCACCGGACCCGATAGTCGATACCGGATCCAGCGGACCGAGCAATACCTTGTATATCTCCTTTGAGCTGTTTTCACCAACCATCGCGTAGCAGCCTTCCGAGTGTGTGACGATCGCATCTTGAGCGCCAATTTCTCGTATCTCGTGAACCGCTGCAATACAGTCGTCTTCCTCGTTGAACTCATGGCCTACCAATTCCTCTGCTTCCAACTTGTTCGGTGCAACAACGTCCGGGCTGCTGCGTACTGCTTGCTGCAGAGGGTCGCCGTACGAGTCGACTATCGTGATCACATCAGACTGCTTCAACTCTCGAACAAGTGCTGCGTAAGTTGAATCGGGAACGCCTCTCGGCAGGCTGCCGGCAAATATACAAACATCTGCCCCTTTGGATAGATACAACAGCTTCTCGGCAAAAAGCTGCATCTCACTTTCGGTGATTGCCGGACCCGGCTCGATGATCTCCGTCTGCTCATTTGACGTCGGATCTATCACCGCCACTGAAGTTCTGGCCTCGCCCTGCACGCGCACAAAATCATTGAGGATCTCCTCCTGGGTCAGATGGTTCACAATCCAGTCGCCGGTCATTCCCCCGGTTAGCCCAGTCGCTATTACTGGCTCGCCGAGAAGTTTTAACGCACGGGCAACGTTGATGCCCTTGCCACCTGGCATCGTGACACTGTCAACACACCGATGCCTGTGCCCAAGCCTGAAATTTGGGACGGACAATGTGCGATCGAGCGCTGTATTTAAAGTTACTGTAATGATCATTTTCCGCGCTTTACACCTCTATACGTTGCTCCTGCGCCAACTAGCAAGACAAGCAAAAAAATCAGGCCCAATGGCCTGGTCAAATAGTAAACGCCTTTTCGGAACATGCCTGCACGTCCAACGGTCCGCGTTGCCACAAGATCGGTAGAAGCTGTCTTTTTCCCTCCCACGACAACAGTGACCGTACCCAGATCTTCCCCACGATCAGTCTCAGAGACCACTTTCTGGTAGTCGCTCACAACTCTGACTTTCAGCCCTCGCCGTACAGGAACCGAAATATTCCGGTCCGCCATTAGTGCAACTTCTGTACCACGGAACCGAACATCTACCTCTCCGTACCATCGTCCCTTTCGAACGGCTTTTACAGTCTTGTATCGATCAAACCCATACTTGAAGAGTTCGAGTGTGCCGGCATCACGGCTTTCTTCTGAACCCGCACCTAAAACCACCGTCACCAGATCCACGCCTTTCTTGGTGCCGCTTCCGATAAGTGAGTAGCCAGATAAGGCGGTCCTACCCGTCTTGACGCCAGTAATGAATTTGTATTGAGCAACGAGTCGATTACGGTTGACCAACTTACGTCGCCGATCTCCTGACTTGATCGTCTTCTCAGGGCTTCGCACAATTCGACGAAATCTCTTACTTTTCAACAACTTCCGCGTGAGCTTTGCGAGATCCTTTGCAGATGAATAATTGTCCTTGTCGTCCAGTCCGACTGGGTTGGCAAAGCGCGTGTTCTTCAGACCCATTTTCCGAGCCTCTCGGTTCATCTTTTGCACAAACGAAGTGGTGGAGCCGGCCAGCCGCTGCGCAAAGGTAACTGCAGCGTCGTTAGCGCTAGCGAGCAGTAGTGCATAAAGCAGATCCCTTACCGTCATCGACTCACCCGTACGTAGATCAATCTTTGATTCAGCAGGCTGGGGACTGTATGGAGCGGCCATTATTCTCTCCTCCATCGGAACCTGTTCGAGCACTAGCAGAGCCGTCATCAGCTTCGTAAGGCTGGCGATCGCCAGCCTGCGATTAGATTCACTCGAATAGAGCACCTTGCCATCGTCGGTATTAATGACCAAGGCTGCGCGGGCATCGATATCAGGCTCCGGCACTCGTGCATGGGCACTCTGCGACCCGAACACGACCGCTATCAATAGCAGAAGCCCAAGAAATCGCTTAGTCACTTCAGCTTTATCTTCTGTCCTTCTACCAGAGCACGTGGATCGATATCGGGGTTAAGTACCTCGATGTCTGCCATCGGGACCCCTGTCTTCTCTGAGATCGTTGCAAGATTGTCACCAGACTTGACTACGTAAATGGGTTCTTCAGTGGTTTTCTGTGTGGCTGTTTTCGTTGTCTTTACTGTCCTTGTCGTTCTGCCTTTATCCGCTCCCGACGTCTCGTCCTTACCGTCTCCACCGCCGGATGACGTAACGATGACGACAATGAGGACGATCGTAAACACGATCAGCCCCACAGGTGCAAGAAATCTGATGGAGTTTCCCTTTTCCGGCATCTCAGCCGGCCATGTTACTGGTTAGAGAGCCGCCAGCAAGAATCTCTAACTCTTTCGGCCTCGATCCGTGCTGCCGAGCTGGGGTCGCCGCCGTACTGCTTATGAGCCTCGACAATGCTACGTGCTGCTGTCACAAGGGCAGCTGCAGGCTGCGGCTTGAACACCTCGGCAATCTTCGCCAGATCACCGCCTTGCGCACCTATTCCTGGTAATAGAAACGGCGTATTAGGCATTAGCTCGCGCAGTGGCTTGATCAGATCTGGGGCTGTTGCGCCAACCACGGCGCCTACACTTGATAGCCCACTCTCGCCGACCAGATCCTTCCCAAGGCGATCAACCATTGTCGCAACACGTTCGTAAACACGCGTCCCGCTGCACTCAAGATCCTGGATATCCCCAGCACCGGGATTCGATGTGCGTACCAATATGAAAACCCCTGCACCTTCACTCCTGGCTTTATCGATGAACGGTCTGAGAGAATCGCCGCCAAGATACGGGTTTACGGTGAAAGCATCCGAACCCAACCCAGGTATCTCTCCCCACTGTGTTTCAATCCCACCGAGAAGGCTCTCAGAGTAAGCAATCGCTGTGTGTGGAACGTCACCCCGCTTGCCGTCAACGATTGTCACCAGCCCCGCATCTTGTGCAATCTGCACAACCTGACGAAGCGCCTTTAATCCTTCGGGACCGAGCCTTTCAAAGCATGCAAGCTGTGGCTTCACTCCAACACAGAGGTCACCGATCAAATCGACCAGTTGCCTGCAGTGCTCTACAACAGCTACAGAAGCAGCTCTGGAAGGATCCTGACTCTCTTCAGCCTTCGACCCAACGCCGGGGAGCAATGCGCGCGGGTCAGGGTCCAACCCAAGCACAAGCTGACTGCGACGCTCTTCTACGAGCCCTGCCAGCCGATCTATGAAATATGAAGGCCGCCCCAAGAAACCCCTTTCTTCATGATTCCTTGAGACGGCCTCAACCTATGCTGTCTATTCAGTCCGTACGCCTAGTAAATCGCAGCACTTTCCTTGACTGCCTTCTTCAGCTTGCTTCCCGCCGTGAACTTTGGCACGTTCGCTGCCGCAATCTGGATCCTCTCCCCGGTCTGCGGATTTATTCCCTGACGTGCACTACGCCGAGTCACATGGAACTTGCCGAAGCCGGTGAAGCTCACTTCTCCACCGGACTTAAGCGCGCTCTCAAGCGATTCGATTACCGCATTTACGGTCTCATCTGCTTGTGCCTTGCTGATGTCTGCCTTATCGGCAACCTGCGCAACAAAATCTGATTTGGTCACAGCGCCTCCTTGGGTCTGATCGATATTTCGCCCCACACTAACACTGTCTGCGGACAAGAACAACCACCAAGCCCACTATTCATGCGGAGATTGAGATTATTGCTTCGAGCTATCCTCGCCGATTCCTATCAAAAGATCGGCCAAATTGAGGATCGACTGTCCTTCTTGCGACTCAGGGTCAACGGATTTTGCTGTCCCATCCGGCCAGCGCATGACGACGCGGGGGGATCGCTTTTGCCGTCGCCTCCTTAAAAATGAGTCCACTTCTTCGCCGTAACCTATTAAGCGTTTTATCGGGTCTCTCTTCGACTTCACTGCAAAGCCCTATCGTTCTCGGCTTTCATCCGACTCTAGGTCGTTGATCAACCTATGCATGTCGTACAGAATGAGGGCCGGAAGTGCTGAGCGACCTGTGACCGCGACAACCGAATGTTTCTCGCCCAACGTAATGAAAACAGATCCGTTCCTTGCTGCAAGTTCCAGCTGATACGGCGGCGAGTCATCTCCGTGCCCCTGCTGCGAGGTCCAGTCCACGATCTGTTCAACGATATCGGCAGCTGCACGCTCTTCCTCTGACTGCGATTCAAATGTTGTGGACAGGACCCTTCCCTGATCGTTCAGTATGAGAGCCTGTCTTACGTCGTTCGACATCTCGGTCAGATACTTCAACGCAAGCTCGGCATTCATAATACGAAACGTTAACTTATCCACCGGGTAGATATGTCAGAATAGGGATTCAATTCAATGTCTGCACGAATAGCTTGGATAACCGTCGTTCTCATCTGCTTACTGGCGTGCGTTTTGCTTTTGGTCAACGGATACGTGGGTTACAGCGCAGTCCTTCTGGCAGTTGGAGGCTCGGCAGCTATCAATCTTCTCTAGCGAGAAAACTCAAAAGCCGACGAGCAGCTTCGCCTCTGTGACTGATCGCATCTTTCTCTTCCTGTGTCAGCTCAGCCATAGTTCGACCGTCTTTCATTGAATGCGGTACGAACGAAGGGTCGTATCCAAATCCGCCCTCGCCCTTGCGATCCAAGATCAAGGTGCCCTTGCATCTCCCTTCAAATAACTCCGCCCGACCGTCTGGCCACACCAGGGCCAGAGCACACACGTACTCCGCACTTCTATCGTCTATCCCGCTGCACTCCTCTAATAGGCGATCTAGGTTTTCAGCGTCCGTCGCATCTGGTCCTGCATAACGTGCTGAACGTATCCCCGGAGCTCCTTCAAGCCCGGGTACGGCTATGCCTGAGTCATCGGCGATAGCTGGAATACCAATGATATCTGATGCAAAACGCGCTTTAAGGACAGCGTTTTCAGCAAACGTCTCTCCCGTCTCGTCGGGGAGTTCAATGCTGTCGGGAATACCTACTAGTTCGTGCGGTTGGAGCAGCTCGGTGAATTCTCTGAGCTTGTGCGGATTACGAGTTGCAAGAACAAACCGCACGTTTTCTATGAACCCAAAGCATTCATCTGCAAATCCCTAAGGACAGATATCCCTGTCGAAGCCAACTCAAGCAACTGATCGAGCGACGCTCTTGACAGAGGAGTCCGTTCAGCCGTTGCCTGAACCTCTACCAGTCCACCGTCGCCTGTCATGACCACATTCGCGTCGACCTCCGCTCCCGAATCCTCCGGATAGTCCAAGTCAAGCAGTGCCTCACCACCGACGACACCACAGCTGACGGCAGCAACTGACGAGCTGAGCGGCAGAGACTTGAGTACGTCTTTTTCTACCAGAGTCTGCAGTGCGTGCTGCAACGCCACAAACCCACCAGTAATCGCAGCGCAGCGTGTACCCCCGTCTGCCTGCAGTACGTCACAGTCGATGTATATCGTCCTACTCCCCAGCTTCTTAAAATCTGCAACGCCCCTCAACGAGCGACCGATCAACCTCTGAATCTCCACAGTACGACCGTCAGGACGGCCGCGAGTGACGTCACGCTTCTTCCGATCACCGGTTGAAGCCGGAAGCATGCCGTACTCGCCGGTGATCCATCCAGTGCCCTTATCTTTAAGCCACGGGGGAACATCTTCCAGAACTGATGCCGTGCAGATAACCCTGGTCATACCTATGGAGATAAGAGCTGAGCCATCAGCGGTCTCTACAAAGCCGGTCTCAATCTCCACAGGCCGAAGCTCGTTGAATGCTCTCCCATCTGTACGGTCAACTCCCATTGTTTGGGAGATTCTATTTTGTGGCTCGGCCGAAGTCCCTGATCGATCACGGAATCATCTCCTTTTACTTCCAGATCATCGGTGAACTGCCTATCCGAACTTAACCTTGTTGACCGCATCTTGGATCTTCCTGATGATGATCTCTGCAAGGCTCTTGCCCTCTTCAGACTGGAAGCCCTTCATCGCAGCAACCACTCCTGCCATTAGCAGCGCAACGACCAAGATCAGTCCTACATATTCCACCGTTCCCTGACCCCGATCCGATGAAACCCTGCGACTCAAGGTTGAGCCTGTGTTGACCAACCAGGCGTGCGAATATCCGAATACCCGGTACATGATGCCTCCCTTTTTGTTTCAGTCGATTGTCGATATAAAAAGGCAACGACTCTATGCCAGGATGTAAAAACTTAGAAACGAAGCTCAATCTTCTCATGTAACCGCTCTACAAACCCTCGGCGCTATATATAGAGGCAAACGCGCTATCACTATCGAAGCTCACTACAAGAGCCAATGCCGTATAGTCAATCACTGATTTAACGATGCGGATCTTGATCGTCACAAACATGTATCCAACCGATGAAAGGCCCGGCTGGGGCATCTTCGTGCGTGATCAGGTACAGGCGCTCTCCCGCATCCCGGGAATCGAAGTGACGGTATGGAGGTTCAAACCGGGCAGCTACCGATACATCAGCGCCGCGATACGTCTTTTCATGTACTTAAGGAACCGAGAGTTCGATGTCGTACATGCCCACTACGGCCTCAGTGGATGGACGGCACTGGTCGCTGGCAGAAAGCGATTGGTCGTCACCTTCCACGGAACCGACCTTCGTCACCGACTGGTCGCCCCGCTCTCTCGACTGCTTGCCCGACTTGTGAAGATACCGGCGGTCGCATCCCCAAAGTTAAGAGGCCGACTAGGCAGGCTCGGAGGCAAAGTGGCCGTCTTGCCTACCGGAGTCAATTTGGAGCGATTCCATCCCATTCCTAGTGATGAAGCGCGCAGGCAGCTTGGGCTTGAGGGGAAAAACCGCCTACTTCTGTTCCCAGCAGACCCCAGTCGGTCAGTTAAACGGTATGACCGAGCAAAGGAGCTTGCTGCACGCTTGCCTGAAACCGAGCTGATTACACTGGGAGACGCAACCCCAGATGAGGTCGCTTTGTGGATCAATGCCTCCGATGCAGTACTCGTGACCTCTGATGAGGAGGGATTTGGACTAGCTATCTGTGAGTCCCTAGCGTGCAACAAGCCGGTGCTGTCAACACCTGTTGGTATTGCTCCGCTGGCCCTCTCCGGTATAGATGACTGTCTCTGCTCACCTTTTGACCTCGACATATGGACCGATGTGGTCAGGGATCTCTTCAAGAGTGAAGATCCAAGGATTCACGGTCGGGACCAAGCAGAGCTTTTTGAAACCGGAAGGATGGCGGAGCGCGTGGCCAAGATCACGGCCACCATCTCTGAAAGTACTCAACGGCCCGCTCGGCAACCGGCAGGCGCTCGACTGTCTGAGTAGTCTTTGCTTCGACCCCCTCGCTGACTGCGGCCTCCATCGTTGCGGCGACCGACACCGCTAGAGCCTCTAAGTTGTAACCGCCTTCGAGCGCAAATCCAAACGGAGCTTCCAGCTCCTCCGATAGCTGCCTGATTCGAGAGGTCATGGTTGAGTATGAGGACTCGGTTAGTTCGATCAGCGCCAACGGATCGTCTACGTGTGCATCGTATCCAGCGGAGACAAGTATCAGATCCGGCTTGAAGCTTCTGGCTATCGGCTCTATCAGGTGCTCCATCAACGAGAGGTATTCGAGCTCGCCTGTCCCCGGGGGTACGGGCAAGTTGACCGTATATCCCTCTCCCTTGTCGCATCCATGACTTTGCATCTCACCTGATCCTGGATAGAGCGGCATCTGGTGGATGCTGCAAAAAAGAACAGTGTCCGTGTCGTAGAAGATGTCGTTAGTACCGTTGCCGTGGTGCACGTCCCAGTCGA
Source organism: uncultured Thermoleophilia bacterium (assembly GCA_963710065.1). Taxonomy (GTDB): domain Bacteria; phylum Actinomycetota; class Thermoleophilia; order Solirubrobacterales; family CAVPYU01; genus CAVPYU01. Next base: position 657,605 of record CAVPYU010000005.1, read on the forward strand.
GTACCATCACTCGCTCACATCCTAATTCCTCAAGGGCGTACTGGGCCGCAATCGCCACGTTGTTGAACAGGCAGAATCCCATCGCCTGCGTAGTCGTCGCGTGATGACCGGGTGGTCGCAGCCCGCAAAAACCTGTCACGACATCGCCACAAAGCAACATCTCCACCATCTGAACTGCACCACCTGCTGAGTCAAGCGCCGCTTGCCAAGACCCCTCACTGACGACAGTTTCGGGACTGGGACGCTGTTCTTGAAGGCAGCTGGACCTCACCGAGTCGATATAGGAGCTCTCATGAACCGCTTCGAGCTGTTCTTTTGTGGCAGATCTAGCTTCTTCCCGCCTGTAGCCAAACCAATCACAGCTGGCAAGCTTCTCTTCGATCGCAGTGATTCGTTTCGGTTGTTCTGGATGCTCACCGGTGTGATGCTCGAACGAGGAGCTATTGTGAAGATAGACCCCGCCGCCCAACGGTCATACCCTGACTATCTCTGCTGCCAACTTGAAGGTTCGTTCAATCGCTGCCCCCTTTTGGCACCAGCCATCCAGTCGGCCCAACCGTGCTTCGATTTCGTCCTGAGACAGAAGTCCCATTGCTCAATGGTAGTAGCCAATCGTTCGCCTCCCACCTAATGAGATAGTCTCTCAAAAGATGGCTGACAACTCTACTCCCAGATTCGACATGCTGGTTATCGGAAGCGGAGCCGCAGGTCTCTGGACCGCCCTGGTAGCCGCCGAAAATGGCGCGGAGGTAGCAGTCGTCTCCAAAACCCCTCTCTCGGGTTCGGCTAGCTTCTGGGCTCAAGGTGGGTTGGCCGCAGCGGTCGCACCTGATGATTCGGTTTCGGAGCATCTCAGGGACACTCTTCAAGCAGGACGCGGCGCATGTCGTACAAGTGCCGTGCAGGTTCTCTGCGAGGAAGCACCGGGTATCGTCGAAGAGCTTCTACAGCTGCAAGTTCCGTTCGATCAAGAATCCGATGGCAGGCTGGCGGTGGGTCTGGAGGGAGGCCACAGCCACAGCAGAATTGTTCACTCGGGTGGTAGTGAGTCAGGTATGCACATGACTAGCCGTCTCTCCGAGCTGGTTTCCGCGCACGCCAAGATATCGGCCTATGAGGGTGTATCTGCGCTTGCTCTATGGTGCAACGAAGGAAGGTGCATTGGAGCTGTAACTGAAAACGACAGCTACCTGGCAAGAGCGACTGTCTTAGCGACTGGTGGGGCTGCAGCAATCTGGGAGCGTTCGACCAATCCGCCCGGTGCGACCGGCTCTGGCCACACACTTGCACATGAGGCGGGAGCCGCTCTTGCCGATCTGGAATTCGTTCAATTTCATCCTACGGCTCTGGCAAGACCAGATGGCGGCCGCTACGACGGTTTTTTGATAACCGAGGCGATTAGAGGCGAAGGGGCCCATCTACTAGATAAAAGCGGTGAGAGATTTGTCGATGAGCTGGCGCCGAGAGACGAGGTTGCTCGTGAGATCCTGTCTCGACAGCGAACTGACGCCACTGATTCTGTGAACCTGGACTTGCGGAGCGTCGATCTAGAGCATTTCCCAACGGTGTCCACGATCCTCAGCAAGGTTGGCTTCGATCCCGGTCATGACTTGATCCCTGTCTCGCCAGCGACCCACTATATGATGGGTGGAGTCGCAACAGACCTTCAAGGTCGTACCACGGTCGACGGGCTATATGCAGTGGGTGAGTGTGCCTGCACCGGACTTCACGGCGCCAACCGGCTCGCTTCAAACTCCCTGAGTGAGTGTTTTGTGTTCGGCAAAAGGGTCGCCCTGGCCGCGGCCGACGAGCCACAGCAGCCCTCGGACCCTGGTGAAGCACCGACAACAATGTCATTAAAGCCGGTGCTCCATGAGACAAGATCGAACCTCTGGCAGAATGCAGGACTGGACAGAGACCGTGATGGACTGCAGATGCTCCTAGACGATCCTCACCCCCTTGCACGTTTGATCGGCCAAAGCGCATTGGCCAGAGAGGAGTCCCGGGGAGCGCACTACCGCACCGACATGGGGGAAGCGGATCCGAGTTTTGATCATCAACATATTGTCGTCTGCGGAGACAACGAAGTTGAGATCGAAACGTGGGATTGATCCGGCTGTACACATAACTTGACAGTGTTGAGGATCGATGTCCGAGGGATCACTCTACCTCCCTCTTAACATTAACTTAACATTCGAAACGCATGAACTAGTGGTTAACTTAAGGCCTGCGAATCAACCACATTTTCATTATCTGAACAATCGCGACTTCAACTGTTTAAGAAAGGTACTGGGATAATGTTTCAGTTCAGCAGGTCCATATTCCGTGAGCTGGCTCCAGACGTCCGTATTGAGAAAATGCCGAGCCAGAGGGAGTCGAATCTCCAGCGTGTTTTGGAAGCGTGTGAATGTGCAATGGAGCGGCTGGCTACAGATCGGCGCCACTTCACAAAACCATCGAGAACGCTGTTCAACGATATTAGGGTCTACTTCCCATTGAACAGACAGGTAAAGGTTTACAAGGTCATCGAATGCAACATGGAGCTTGCGCTTGAATATATGAACAGCCAACCTCACGATGGAATAGGATTCGACGGGAACCCATTGCGTTGCAGGGCAACAACACGCAAGGGCAAGCCTTGCCAGCGTGTGCCACTTCCAAACAGCCATTACTGTCCCTCCCATCAACATCTCGAAGAACCGTTGATGGAGGAAGTCTCAACCGCGTAGGGAAATAAAACTTTAGCTACCGCAAGTCTCCGGCAGAAGCCGTGGATGCAGGGAGCGAAATTTAACAACTGACGGCGGCCTTGGGGCCGCCGTCTTTTTTCGTGGGATCAAACAGTGTAGATTGAGACAGTGAGTGAAACTCAGGGCATGACAATTTTGGGAGTTGACGTCGGGGGCACGTTTACCGATGCAGTCCTAATCCACAACGGTCGGTCATTCACGGCCAAGGCACCGACCACTCCTGAAGATCAGTCGATCGCTGTAGTTGATGTTGCAGAGAAAGTCCTTGACAAAGCGGCACTAGAAGCCTCGGCTGTCGACCACTTCGCGCATGGGATGACGGTGGCAACCAACGCGCTGCTCGAGCTGAAGGGTGCCCGTACCGGAATGCTTACAACCAAAGGGTTCAAGGACACGGTCGAGATCGGGCGCCAAGTCCGTCCCGACCTTTACAGGCTTTGTGTACAAAAGCCGGAGCCCCTTGTCCCGCCTGAACGTATATTTGAAGTCGCCGAAAGGGTGACTCCCAACGGTGTCGAGCAAGCCTTGGACGAGGACACCGTACGAGATGCCTGCGAGCGCTTGAAGAATGCCGGTGTAGATTCGGTGGCAGTCTGCTTTCTATTCTCCTACCAGACGCCTGAGCACGAGCAGCAGACAGTCAACCTTGTAGGCAAACATCTGCCAGGCGTTCACGTCTCCGCCTCACATGATGTTGTGTCTCAGTTCCGTGAGTACGAGCGCTTCTCGACCACGTGCATAGATGCATACCTGTCGCCGTTGCTCGCAAAATACCTGGAAAGACTGCAGGCAAAGACCTCGCAACTTGGTCTTCCGAGTCCGATGATCATGCAGTCAAACGGCGGATTGATGAGCGCCAGCGAAGCTTCCGCGCACAGCTCATCGGCAGTGTTGTCGGGTCCTGCTGGGGGAGCCATCTGTAGCGCGTACTTTGGCGGTCTATCCGGGCACAGTAATTTGATCACAGTAGATATGGGCGGCACATCGTGCGATGTCAGCGTGGTTGAAGATGGGAAGGTACGACAGACATCCCATCGCGACCTCGAAGGTCGTCCGCTCCAACTACCGATGCTTGACATCAACACCGTTGGGGCCGGAGGCGGAAGCATTGCCTGGCGCGATCCCGGTGGCGCACTTCGCGTCGGGCCGCACTCGGCCGGCGCCGATCCCGGCCCGGCATGCTACAGCCGGGGCGGTGTGGATACAACCGTGACCGATGCAAACCTGCTTCTTGGATACCTGGCCCAGGACTCGGTTCTTGCTGGAGGCGTGAGCCTCAAACCTGAGACAAGCCAAGATGCAATTGGGGCACTTGCGCACGATCTCAACCTCGACCCCATCGACTGTGCCGCAGGAATTGTGCAGGTGGCAAACCATGAGATGCTGCGCGCACTACGCGTGATGACCGTTGAACGAGGCCTGGATCCGCGTCAGTTTTCACTGCTTGGGTTCGGCGGTGCAGGTCCCATGCACGCCGCTTCATTGGCAGACGAACTGGGCATCGACAAAGTCATCTGTCCGAGAGCGTCAGGTGTGTTCTCGGCTCTCGGCCTGGCCGTCTCCGATCGACGTCGTGATCTCACACAGTCGGTGCTGCTCGCACAGGAGGAGCTAACCCGCGGACGGATAACAGAATCGGTCAAGCTGCTTGCAGATAGGGCGCGCGAACATATAACCGATGCCGAGATCGAGACAAGCTACGACCTTAGGTACCGAGGCCAGGCCTTTGAGTTGAACGTCTCCGGCCCACCAGATCCAGATCCGGGACTGCTGAGAGAGAGGTTCGAAGAACAACACGAATCCAGATACGGCTACGCCGACCCTGAGGCGATCCTAGAACTGGTGACGATAAGGGTCGCAGCGGTATCGCCCGGATATGTCCCGAGTGTGATTGGCACCCAACCCGGAGGAGAGACCAGGAGGTCGTCACGACCTGCGAGTTTCGATGGAAGTTGGCTCAATACGGAGATCCTTTCTGGTGAGCCGGAAGCCGGTACAGCAGTCGATGGACCGGCGATCTTTGAGCTACCGGAGGCCACGGTCGTAGTCCCACCGAAGTGGAATGGATCAGTAGACGATCTTGGAACCGTTTTTTTGGAGAGGAAAAACAGATGATCTGCACAGAGATACGGAAGACCGATCGAAATGACTTTCGGGGAGGATCGAGCCCTTGGATCCAGTGACCCTACAGGTACTCCTCGCTTCGCTGCGTTCAACCTGCGAGCAGATGGGCGCAGTTCTTGTGCATGCAGCGTTCTCGGCAAACGTCAAAGAGCGTCGAGACGGATCAACGGCACTGTTTGATGCAAGTGGCGAGATGGTCATGCAAGCCGAACAGATCCCCGTCCATCTCGGTTCGATGCCTGATTCCGTAGCAGTGGTACTTGATAGAGACCACCGGCCGGAAGATATCTACATTTTGAACGATCCCTTCGCAGGGGGCACGCACCTGCCGGACATCACTCTGGTATCGCCGCTTTTTATTGAGGGAGAGCTGCTCGGTTTTGCGGCCAGTCGAGCACATCATGCAGACGTAGGTGGTGCTGTTCCGGCAAGCATGCCCGCCCAAAGCCATGAGATCTATCAAGAGGGGCTTGTTATACCCCCGATACGTCTAATGCGCGCAGGACAGCTCGATGAAGACCTGATGGATCTACTTTTGGCAAACATGAGGAATCCCGGTGAGCGCGAGGCCGATCTGCGAGCCCAGATTGCTTCAAACAGAAGGGCGCAGTCGGATGTGTGCGAACTCGCAGAGAAATACGGGGTAGAGCTGTTGACACGATGCCATGCGAGAGGTTCTTGACTATGCAGAACGCCGCACTCGTGCATCTATCGAGCAGATGCCAGATGGCACATACAGCGCCGAGGATGCAATGGAGTCCGACTCTGATGGAAGTACTCGCGACCTGGCGATCAAGGTGGTCGTGAGAATCGAGGGCTCGAACATACAGATCGACTTTGACGGAACTGCACCACAGGATCAAGGCAACCTAAACTGCCCACTGTCTGTCACCAAATCCGCTGCCTACTTCGTGTTGCGCGTTGTAACTGACCCCGACATCCCTCCCTGCGCCGGCTCATACCGCACGGTCGACGTGATTGCACCGCCGAACTCGATGGTCAACGCAGTGCATCCTTCGGCAGTAGCGGGTGGAAACGTGGAGACCTCTAGCCGGATCGCAGACGTAATCCTTGCGGCATTCTGGCAAGCTGTGCCGGCGCCGGCACAGGGTCAAGGAACTATGAACAATCTCACTCTCGGCAACAGGAGGTTCACCTACTACGAAACTATGGGCGGAGGTCAGGGCGCATGTTCTAATGCAGACGGCCCTTCGGCGGTTCACGTTGCGATGAGCAATACGTTGAACACGCCGATTGAGGCACTGGAGCTCGAGTACCCGCTGCGGGTGAGGCGGTATGAGATTCGTAGAGGTTCGGGTGGCCGTGGTGAATTCAACGGTGGTGACGGCATCGTCCGTGAATTGGAAGCACTCGAGGAGATGCGCTACTCGCTGCTCACGGAGCGTCGTCGGCACACCCCACACGGTACGGACGGCGGCGAGGATGCAAAACCGGGACGCAACCTACTAAACGGCAAAGAGCTTCCAAGCAAGACTTCCGGTCACCTGGCTGCAGGTGACACCCTGAGGATCGAAACACCCGGCGGCGGCGGATACGGAAGGCCCTAGTCAATCATCTAGATATAGCCACGAGTTCGCTCTGCCTCGGCAACCCGCTCCATGCCCAGCTCAAACGATGCCAAACGCAGTGAGATGTCCCTCTCAAGTGCTCTACCCCGGACCTCACGGTACGCCCGGCGGACAATGTCCACCAACCTTTCATATACCTCGTGCTCGTCCCAGTGGAAGTGCTGAAGGTTCTGAACCCATTCGAAGTACGAGACGATCACGCCACCTGAGTTCGCGAGTATGTCCGGAATGATAAAAACTCCCTCCTCTTCCAGAGCTGCGTCTGCTGCCGGAGTCGTCGGACTGTTCGCTCCCTCGAGCACCATCTTGCAGTTGAGTAGCTCAACGGTTTTGCGGTTGATCGTCCCCGCGAGCGCCGCCGGCACAAATACATCGCACTCAAGCCCGTAGAACTGGTTGAGATCGATCTTTTCCGCTCCGTCAAAATCGGGCAGCGATCCTCCCTTTGAGATGAAATCGTGAGCGGCATCGACGTCTATCCCGTCAGGCTCGTGGACAGCCCCATCGCTGGTGGACAAGCCGATAATCTTGCAACCTGCATCCTGCATGAACCGTGCAGCCCAATAGCCGACTTGACCGAATCCCTGAATAACAACCGATGCTCTGGTGGGAGAGACACCGACCTCGGGTGCAGATTCCTGAAATAGAAACACCAGACTACGGGCAGGCGCTGACTCCCTGCCAGCAGAGCCGCCTAAAGAGATGGGTTTCCCAGTGACGATCGCTGGAGTATGGCCGTGAAACTTTCCATACTCGTCCATCATCCACGCCATTACCTGTTCATCTGTGCCCATATCCGGCGCCATAATGTCTCGTGTTGGACCAAGTACCCGCTGCACCTTGCCTAAAAAACTGCGGCTGATGGCCTCGAGCTCTCTTTTAGAGAGCGTTTTACATGAACAGTTGACTCCTCCTTTCGCTCCACCAAACGGGATATCAACCAGCGCCGTCTTCCAGCTCATCAGGCTGGCCATCGATCTGACCTCATCGAGATCTACTTCCCTGTGAAAGCGAAGACCCCCCTTGTAGGGGCCGCGCGCTCCGTTGTGCTGCACCCTGTATCCGTGATACAGCCTTATCGCGCCGTCATCCATCTTCATAGGGACCTGAACGGTGATCTCACGATACGGGGTCTCTAAAACCTTGCGCATATCGACGCCTAAATCCAGCCTGTCGGAGACAATCTCGACGTAGTGGCTCACCGTCTCGAGACCCGTGTTCTCAGGCCTTATAAGTTCAGTGTCACGATCGTTGGATTCTCTTTGTTTTGACTCTTCAGATATCGCAAACCTCCTATCGGGCCCTATGCATATTGTCCCTCAAAAGTATTCTTTTTGCCCTTTTGCAGGCAAAATTTCGCGGTCCGGCCAATGCGCCAAGAGCAGCCGACCCCGAATCCCGCTGATTTGATCTGGTTATCATCAAGAAGTAACCGGCAAGGGAATAGCAAGCCGCACTATCGACCGCCTAGTCAACATGGACCGCACCGAGGAGCTTTGCCTTCTGACAGCAGCCTTCTGCGCATTTGGATCGGCAGTCGCCGCCCAGGCACGCCACAACTAACAGCTAGCGATAGTCCTATCTCCCTTCACCCCAGTAGCTCTTATCGATCGGGCCTTTCATCAAACTTCAGGAACCGCGCAAATAAATCTAAATTATAAGCGTAATTATTTGGCCATTTCTGCGTCTATATATACAAGGAGATATTGGTAAGGAAGCCAAAATGCAAGCAACGACTAGGACAAGAACGGACTCTCAATCCACCTCCGGCGAAGGCCTCGCAAGTCGAGCTATGGACCGCCTCGTCAACATGGACCGCACCGAAGAGCTGTGCCTTCTGACCGCCGCCTTCTGCGCATTCGGATCGGCAGTCGCTGCCCAGATGCGTAACACCTGATCTGTTTAGCGGTCACCCTGCTCAAAGAGACCTGGTAGCGCTGACGGCAATCCGCCTAGCTACAAGACCCGTTACTTGTACCGGTAAGTTATCCGCCCTCTGGATAGGTCGTAGGGTGAAACCTCTACCTTCACCCGGTCTCCAGGCAGGATGCGGATATAGTGCCTGCGCATCTTTCCCGATATGTGTCCAAGCACTTCGTGATCGTTATCCAGCTTGACCTTGAACATGGTGTTCGGCAAGGCTTCGAGAACTTCACCTTCAAATTCGATTTTTTCTTCTGTCTTAGCGATGGCGGTAGTTTAGCCTGCTGGACTATCTATGGCAGTTTATTGCTTACAAAGGTGAGGTTTTATGACTTAGGTAACGGCTTGATCTCACCAGCATCCTCGCCTGAGGGGATCTCCGATCGCTCAACCCTGTTCCTGCCGGTTCGTTTAGCGCGCAACAGAGCGTCGTCAGCCGAACGCAGCAGCTGGTCGGCGTCCATATCGCCACTGTACTGAGAGACTCCACAGCTCATAGTTATTGTTCCAGATGGTGAGTTGATCTTGCTGACGGCATCTCGGAAACGCTCTGCCGCAACCGCGGCGCCTGAGAGGTCAACGTCTCTCAGGACGACAACAAACTCCTCCCCGCCGTATCTGAAACACTTGTCGCTCGTACGTGCTGTTCTGGCGATCGCAACGCCGACCCGCGCAAGGAGGTCGTCGCCTTCGCGATGGCCGAAACGATCGTTCACCTGTTTGAAATGATCCAAGTCGGAGAGAACTATCGACAGTGGCCTTAAAGAGCGCTCGGCATGTGCTATCTCACTGTGAAGCGTCTCCCAGAATCCACGCTGATTTCCCAGCCCGGTCAGCGAGTCAAGCCTTGCCAACCTGCTTGCCTCGCTTTGGTCGAGTTCCAACTGACGGTTCCGTGCACGAACATCCGACATCATCAAGACAATCACGAAACCGAGACCAAGCCAGAGGATCAGACTCAAGAAAGTACGACCGAAGAATGCCGTGCTCGATCCGTGATAGACAATTGGTGCGAGGGCGAGTACAACAATAAACCCGTTGTACACCAGCCACCGTCGCAGCGGATGGACCGCTGCCACACAGACAAGCGGGATAAGATAAAGCTCCGAATACAGTGAGTGGAAACCCTCCCCCGCCCACACAAGTACAGCGATCTGAATCGAAGCTATGTAGCTGCTTAACAAAAGGACATTCGGCGACTGCACCCATGTCCCTGAGAGAAGGAGGAAGCCGACCCCAGTCCACACGACAATATTGCCCGCGAGTATGAACCAACCGAGTGAGCTTTGCACCGTCGGTTGCTCAAAGGGAACAAGAAAGAGCGCTAGCCCGACAAGTACAAAGGCAAGCGCCCCGCCCAGCCGACTTGCGACCGAGAGCTCCAGACCCCTGTACGGAACCCTGGTCTGCGCTATCAGCCTCCCAAGGGCCGGGAATATCGGCTTGCTTACCCTTAGTCTCTTTTTAAAGGACATCTTGCTCATTACTTCACTCTACCTATCGGTATTTCAGCCGCGAATCATCACTGTTTCTCATTGTTATGACGTTAATAACGCACATAAATGCCGCAATTTGGCCAAATGTCGGTCTCTTTTTTGGTTACTGGTTCGATATCGCACACGCAATTCCACCCTAACTGACAACTTCGGTCAGGAAGACAACTACGACCCCGAGGCTGAGAAACACGATGAATACCCATACAAAAGCACGAAAGATACGACTTCTAGAGCCTTCGTCACCTGCTTCTCTCGACGGTAGAAGATCCGCCTCGTGTAAAACCGCCCGCGCGGCCTCGGCTGCAGATAATGGAGCCATAACGTCTCTCGGCCCGGCTGCGAGAAAATCCGGTACGTCAAAGCCGGCGCTTCTGCGTACGGTCGTAGGTATGCCCTCCTCGAGAAGTATTAGCTGGACCATCTCTGCCTCGGATTGGTTCTTGCCCCACCCGACTTTGACCAGCTCTCCCTGCGTGTATTCCCGCTTGATCTTTTGCGCTTGACTTCGTAAGTCGAGTTCGATCGGCTCATCTATCCCTCCCGCTCCCTTAGAGTCAGTCAAGATCGATCCTTGATAGAAAGCATTTCCTCCTTGACCTTTCCTTCCTTTATATAAAAGGCGCGCACGTCGGGACTTGACTCATCTTCCAGTGAGACAATCAGATAGAGGCTGTCGGGATAGAAGGCAAGATTAATATCGGTCTGGGATGGATATGCTGCACTGGCAGTATGTGAGTGATATATCGCTGCCAGATCCTCTCCATTCTCTTCAATGTCCTTGAGAATACGGTACTGGTCATCGGAACCAAGGCTGTAACGAAAGGGACTTTTTTCAGCATTTGCCACCCTGACCACCCTTGTCGCAACACCGTCGGCTCCGGCTACCATGCCACAACACTCGTTCGGTGCATCCTCGCGCGCGTGAGCGATCATTTCGTCTATCTGCTCCTGCGTTATCTCCATGTTGACCAGTAGTTTCCTTAAAGAGATGGATAGTGAGCTTGCTCTTCTACCACCACACCGTCTCATCGATGCTCTGTTCCAGCTCTTCTATCGGTTTTGTCCACAGCCCGGCGGATATGTACTTCCACCCATCGTCCGGAACGATCATCACTACATTACCGCCGTCCAGCTCGGACGCTATCCGATGCGCAACTGCAAGAATCGCACCTGATGAAACGCCGGCGAATATTCCTTCCTCTGAAAGCAGCTTGCGCGTCCAGATAAGGGCGTCGCGATTGGTTACCACGATCTTACGATCGAGTAGGGAGATGTCGATGATCGGCGGGATGAAGCCGTCTTCTAACGACCGCAGACCCTGAACGGGCTCACCCTGCATCGGTTCGGCAGCCACTATTTTTGTGTCCGCACTGTGTTCCTTCAAGAATCTGCCCACTCCCATCAACGTCCCGCCGGTACCCAGACCAGCACAGAAAGCAGCGACATCGTCAAGCTGCTCAAGTATCTCTGGCCCGGTACCTTCGTAGTGCGCCTGGGGATTTGCCTCGTTTCCGTACTGGTACGGCATGTAGTAGGAGGAGTCGTTCTCTGCCATCTCAAGTGCCAGCTCAACTGCGCCGTTTGACCCCTTCGACCCCTCCGAATAGACGATCTGTGCTCCGTAGGCCGTCAAAAGCTCAGTGCGTTCGCTTGTCACGTTGTCAGGCATTACGACCTTCAGCGGATAGCCCCTGCGAATGCAAACCATGCCAAGGGATATGCCCGTGTTGCCAGAGGTCGGCTCCAGAACCGTCTGACCCATCTCGATCGAGCCATCTGCCTCAGCCTTTTCGATCATCTTTCGCGCGATTCTGTCCTTGATCGAGCCGGTTGGGTTGTAACCCTCCAACTTCGCATACATGTGCACGTCAGGCTTGGGCGAGAGTCGCTTCAACTCAACGATCGGCGTATTACCGATCGAAGCGACGATATCTTCGTAACTGCCCGGACACGGGTGCGACTTCACAGAGTTCCCCAGCATGATCCAAGGGTACTAGCTGCCCCCGGCCATCGCGGGCAGGATGACGACGGTGTCCTCGTCACCTACCTCGGTCTCGACACCGGAGAGCATACGTACGTCCTCGTCGTTTAAGTAGACGTTGACGTAGCGGTTTAACGCACCGTCTGCTGAAAAAATCTGGCTCTTTGTCTTCGGATGCTTCGCTGCGAGCGCTTGTAGGCACCCCTCGATGTTCTCTCCTGTTACCTCAACCTCCGAATTTCCTCCGGTGGCATCTCTAAGAACGGGCGGGATCTTGATCTTGCTCATCGTCGATATCCAATCAGTTTAAGCTTTTGATACGGGCGCTACGCCGATATCGAGCAAAACTCCTCGTAGTCTTCGTCAAGCAGCTCCGTCGGATCTGCGTCCTCGCCACAGGCGGGACAGTTCGGATCACGGCGAATTTTCAACTCGGTGAACTTTGTCGTCAGTGCTTCAAAAAGGAGCAGTCTTCCGATCAGCGGCTCTCCAGCACCGATGATCAGCTTAATCGCCTCGTTTGCCTGAAGAAGGCCCATTATGCCCGGTAACACACCCAATACACCGTTGTCACCACAAGACGGAGCCAGTTCTGCCGGAGGTGGCGTCGGGTAAAGGCAGCGATAACAAGGGCCCTGCTTGGGTGCAAAAACGGTCAGCTGACCATCAAAGCTCAAGATCGAGGAGTGAATGACCGGTTTGTCCTCCAAAATCGCTGCGTCGTTCAGCAGGTATCTGGTCGGGAAGTTATCGGCGCCGTCAACGATCACATCGAAGTCACGAATTATCTCTCTTACGTTCTCAGCGGTCAGCCTTGTCTCAAACCCTTCGATCCCGACTTCTGGATTCAGCGCGTTGATCGTCATACGAGCCGAAGCGACCTTCGATTGCCCGACCCGGTCCGTTGTGTGTATGACCTGCCGCTGAAGGTTCGTTGTATCTACTACATCGTCGTCGACAATTCCCAACGTTCCAACACCGGCCGCTGCAAGATACAGAGATGAAGGTGAGCCCAGTCCGCCGGCACCTAAAAGGAGTACCCTGGAATCCAGCAGCTGTCTCTGCCCTTTTACACCTACCTCAGGGATAAGTGTATGGCGCGAGTAGCGCTCGCTTTGCTCGGGAGTTAGAAGCTCCGGCCTCGCAAAGTCGTACCCGCGCTCCTTCCAGACCTTAAAGCCACCTCTCATCGACTCGACATTCGAATAGCCGAGCTGGCTCATCATCTTGTCGGCTGCAAGCGCTGAGCGCTGACCGACAGCACAGTACGCGATCACACGTGCATCTTTGTCAGGGACAGCGGCCTCGACACTGTCCTCAAGCTCTCCGCTGGGAATTAGGGTAGAGCCCTCGATATGGCCCGCGTCAAATTCGTGCTGCTCACGAACGTCCAGCAGAGCTACTTCACCGTTCGGGCTACCGTCTAAAACCCTCTGCACATCAGCGGGATCTATCTCTTTAATTCTTCGTTTTGCCTCTTTTATCGAATCTTCAAGTTTTGCCATTTTATTGGATGCAAATAATCCGACTCGTAGGTCGGGAATCTCTACTAAGCAAAATTATAGTAATTCCGACCGGATTTTACTAGTTAATCCTCTTACCCCACTTTTTATGTACTCCCCAGCTCTTTGCTAGCTGAGTTTGCGGCAGATGCGGTAGTACCATCATCGGAATGCAACCGCGTCTTCGACTGGCTCTTTTTACATTGATGCTACTGGCACTGCTCACTGCCTTACTGGCCATTTTGCTTGCCGCGCAATCTACCGACGGCGATCGCCAGGTTGCGGCCATCGTTCACGACAGCTCTCCTTACAAGGGAGCGGAACGCCCCAAGATCCCGACCAAGGACTTCAAGCTGTCCGACCAAGACGGTCGACAGGTGACGCTGAAGAAATACCGTGGACGCATAGTCGTACTCACTTTCATGTACACGAGATGCGAGGACACATGCCCGGTCCAGGCCCAGATAATCGTCGGTGCGTTGGACGATATCGGCCAACTGGGCAAGCGGGTCACCGCGTTGGCAATTAGCGTCAATCCTGAAAACGACACACCGGCACGGGCTAGGTCATTTCTGCTCGAGCACAGGGCACGCGGCAGGATAAAGTTCCTATTGGGTAGCAGGGTCTCTCTAAGGCGAGTCTGGGACGAGTACGGCATTCAGCCACAGGGCAAAGGGTACGAGCACTCGGCCAGCATCGTTTTGATCGACTCCAAGGGTCGTCAGCGTATCGGACACTCGGCAAATGCAACATCTCCGGAAAGACTGGCCCACGACATCCGAATGCTGGTCAAGGAGAGATAGAACTACGGTAACTGTTCACCATCTGTAATCGTCAATGCAATCTGGGGTTGAGCGTGTCCGGAATAAAGCGAAACCCCAAGTCGTATGGCTGATGCAGCTGCAACTCACACCGGCTAGCGGCATGTACGTTGGCCGGTGATCGGTAACGACGATATGGAGATGGGTGCCGAGTAGACACGAACGACGGCAAATAACTATCTCACAGACGTACGTCGCCGTTGCTAGACTATATCCGACCAAATGAGTAGGAATTAGACCTGGCGTGAAAAAGTAGAAAAGGACGATCACAATGATGTTCTCCACCAAATCTGAGTACGGTGTGCGTCTACTAGTCGAGTTGGGCCGTTGTCATGGAAGTGAGCCTGTGGCGCTTGCGGAGGTTGCCAAGAAGGAGAACCTGCCGCTCGCATATCTTGAGCACGTCGTCGCCCGCCTGCGCAAGGCCGGTCTAGTTGAAAGCCAGCGTGGAGCACACGGAGGTTACAGGCTCTCCAAGAGCCCGGATCAGATCAACATGGCGGAGGTGGTCAGAGCTCTCGAAGGGAATATCGCCCCGATGGAGTGCTTCGTCAAACCCGGCCCGGGCGGAAAGGTCTTGTGCAGCCACGAGCTTGACGGCGATCGTAGCTGCTCGACCAAGTTACTTTGGACACGTGTGCTGGAGGGCGTTCTTTCATCACTCCACGACACCAAGTTGTCGGAGCTTGTCGAGTTCTCAGACACGGACCGCGGCTCGGTAGCCGCATAGCTGCAACCTGTTTTCTTGAGGTGGTGAGTATGGAAAAACTAGAAGTAGAAAATCTGCATGTATCCGTTGAAGGAAAGGAGATCCTCAAAGGCGTAGATCTCACTGTCGACAAAGGCCAGATACATGCGTTGATGGGACCGAACGGCTCGGGTAAGTCAACACTCTCTAATGTGATCATGGGCCACCCGGACTACCAGGTCACCGACGGCACTGTCACCTATAAGGGTGTCGATATAACAGGCGCAGATCCCGACGAACGATCGAGGATGGGGCTTTTCATGGCGTTCCAGTATCCGGTGGCAATAGCTGGAGTCCCGGTCACCAAGTACCTGCGCATGATCGTTAATGCCCAGCGTGAGGCCAAGGGTGAAGACGAGATAAAGCTCAAGGACTTCCGCTTGCAGGCCGAGGAGGCGATGAAGCTGGTCCAGATGCCGAAGGAGTTTTCCAGCCGGTACTTGAACGACGGGTTCTCTGGCGGCGAGAAGAAACGGATGGAGATCTTGCAGCTGGCGCTGCTAAGACCACAGATGGCGATACTGGACGAGACCGACTCCGGCCTTGATATCGATGCCCTGCGCACAATTGCTGATGGAGTCAACACCTTCGCGGGCCCGGAGATGGGAGTGCTGATCATCACCCACTACCAGCGCATTTTACGCTACGTGAAACCGGACTTCGTGCATGTGATGCACGAGGGCAGAATAGTCAAGGAAGGCGGACCCGAACTGGTCGATGAACTGGAGAAGAAGGGCTACGGCTGGATCAAGGAGGAGGTCGAGGCGGCAGCCTAGGCCAAGAACCAATGGAGGCGACTACCACAGCTCCAGTTAAGCTCCCAAGGCATATGGAGCAGATTCGTAAAGAGTTCCCACTGCTGGAGCGCGAATTCGACGGAAAGCCGATCGTCTACTTAGACAATGCCGCCACCACGCAGAAACCCGAAGCTGTGATCGAGGCAATCGACCTCTACTACCGCCGTCAGAACTCAAACGTCCATCGCGGTGTGTACACACTTGCAGCAGAAGCCGACGAGCTTTTTGAGAGTGCTCGCAGAAAGGTTGCCGAGTGGATCGGTGCCAAGAGCGCCAAACAGGTGATCTTCGTGCGCAACGCGACTGAGGCAATTAACTTGGTCGCTTACTCGTGGGGCAGGACCAATATCGAGGCAGGTGACACAATTCTGATCACCGAACTCGAGCACCACTCTAACATCGTGCCGTGGCAGCAGCTCGCCAAAGAAACGGGCGCAAAGCTTGAGTACGTGCCGATCGACGATGAAGGTCGACTCGACGAAGAGGCTCTCGATAGCCTGATCGAGTCAGGGCCAAAGCTGGTCGCTGTGGCACATATCTCGAACGTACTGGGCACCATCAACCCGGTGTCGAAGATCGTGGACAAGGCGAAGGCTGTGGGCGCAAAAGTACTTATCGACGGAGCACAGGCCGCACCCCAGCTCGCGTTGGACATGGCGGAGATAGACGCAGACTTCTACGTCTTTACGGGCCACAAGATGTACGGCCCGACCGGCGTCGGTGTACTCTACGGCCGGCGAGAGCTACTCGAGGAGATGCCGCCCTTCCTCACCGGTGGAGACATGATCAGCCAGGTGGGAAGACAGGAGTCCCGGTGGAATGAGTTGCCCTGGAAGTTCGAAGCAGGAACCAGTGCGATCGCCGAGGTTGTCGGGCTCGGCGCGACGGTCGACTGGATCCGAGACGTCGGCATGGAGGAGATACGGGCCCACGAAGTCAACCTGACACGCTACGCGCTTGAAAGTCTGTCACCTGTACCTGGCCTGAAGATCTACGGTCCTCCCCTCGCGGAGGATAGAGGTGCTGTCATCTCATTTGCACTCGAAGGGATACACCCACACGATGTTGCGCAGATCCTCGACCGAGACGCAGTTTGTATTCGCGCCGGGCATCACTGTGCCCAACCGCTGATGGAGCGCCTAGGTGTTCCTGCAACCTCAAGAGCAAGCTTTGCCGTCTACAACACGACCGAGGAGATCGACCAGTTGGTGAAGTCTCTTCACAATGCACGAGGTGTTTTCGAGCTTGACTGACACAATGGTCACACCATCCTGCGGTCGATCTACCCAGATGGCCGGTCCTAGTAATGGGGCACACAATGGATGAGACGCTGTACAGAGAGCAGATCCTCGATCACTACAAGCACCCTCAGAACTTTGGTGAGCTGGAGGACTACGACCTGGAGTATGAGGACAGCAATCCCCTGTGTGGAGACCAGCTTCGCGTACAGATGAAGCTCGGTGAAGATGACCGTATAGAGGACCTGCGCTTCAGCGGCGCCGGCTGTGCGATTAGCCAGGCGTCTGCGTCACTGATATCTGACGAGGTAAAGGGCATGACGATCAAGGAGCTGATGAAGCTGGATAAGCAGTTCGTGCTCGATCAGCTGGGCATCGACATTTCGGCCACCAGGTTGAAGTGCGCTCTGCTCACGCTCAAAGTGCTCAAAAGTGCATCGCTCGGTAAGTCGGCCGAGTGGGAGTCTGACGAACCAAATGCAAAAGGTGCTTGATTTTGTGTGTCGTAGAAAATTCGCTGCATCGGTCCACGCTATAATTCCTACTATATGGTCGGAATTAATGTCACCTCTCCAAACAACACCGAAACCCGGGTTTTGATGAAAACGGCCACGGTGTGCAAAACAACCGAGTTGCCTCCGGGAGAGATGCGTCTAATCGAAGCGGAAGGCCTGAAGATAGGCGTGTTCAACAGCGAAGGTACCTACTACGCGATTGAGGACCGTTGCTCGCACGACGAAGGGCCGTTGGCCGAAGGAGAGTTCGACGAGCAAGAGTGCACGGTCGAATGCCCGCGCCACGGGTCGCTTTTTGACCTGAAGACCGGAAGACCTAAGACGCTTCCCGCGTATGAGCCCTCGAGAACTTTCCCGGTCACCGTCGACGGTGACAAAGTCTTGGTGGAGGTCGGCTGAAATGTCTGAGATCACGGTCCTGTCACCGAAAGAGCGGGCTTTAAGAAATATCAATGAAGACTACAAGGAGAAGTTCGGCTTTCACGACCCGGAAAACTATGCGTTCAAATCTGAAAAGGGGCTCTCCAGGGAGATCGTCGAACAGATCTCCGAACACAAGTCGGAGCCCGAATGGATGCGTAAGTTCCGCCTGAAGGCTTTGGACCACTTCGAGTCGCGGCCTATGCCCAAATGGGGCGCTGACTTGAGCACGATCGACTTCAACGACATCCACTACTTCGTTCGCGCTGCCGACAAGCAGGGCGAGAACTGGGATGAAGTTCCCGAAGAGATAAAGGAGACCTTCGACAAGCTGGGCATCCCCGAAGCAGAGCGCAAGTTCCTCGCCGGAGTGGGAGCGCAGTATGAATGCCTTGCAGAGGATACTCTCGTCTATACAGACCGTGGCCTTATCCCAATAAAGGACATAAGGGCCAGAGATACAGTCTTCTCTTGGGACGAAGAAAAAAACCAGCTAACCACAGCGCCGGTAAAGAGAAACACTAACAAGGGCAGACGGCCGGTATATCGAGTGCGCGTGGGCTGTAGATCGATTCGCGCGACTGACAATCACCCGTTCCTCTGTTTAGCCTACGAGCGTAATCCAGGAAAACAACGGGGCCACTATCACAAAGAGTGGAGATACCTATGCGACCTCAACCCGGGAGACCTGGTCGCCGTGAGCAAAAAACTCCCAGAAGTCGGCAAATCGGTCAAGCTGGACGCAATTTTCAACGGGCATTTCAACCATCATAGGGATAAACAGATCACCATACCTAAAACTACATCTCCTTCGCTTATGTGGTGGCTAGGTGTTTATTTAGGTGACGGGTTCATACATAACAGCAATGGCAGAAAAAAGCGAGTCGAAGTAGCACTGCCGGCTGGTCAACCCGAACTTCGCCAAGCAATGCTTGACGAAACCAATGCCATATTTGGTATAGATGGGATAAGTAAACAGGCAGATCGAATTACCGTTGGCACCACGCAGTTGTCCATTCTGATCGAGAATCTGGGGTTTGGCGGAAAATCAAAGACCAAACAACTCCCTGAGTGGGTTTTTTCAATACCGCACGAAGAACGTCTCGCGCTGATCGCAGGCTACGTGGACTCGGATGGCTATGTACGAGATCATAGATCCAACAAAGACACAATTTTGACCAGTGCCAATCGCGCGATGTTAGGTCAGATACGCGAACTCGTGCTTAGCTGCAGCCTTTCATGCTCTCAGCTAGCAGAGTTCGAGTACACGCTTCACACCAGCGGAAACACTGCTAAAGGCTTTCGGCTGATGATCAGCGGAGACCTAAGTCATCTACCATTCCGCAACCCGGATCGCGCCAATAGAGTTGGCAAGCACATTTACACACACGATTACTCAAGTGCGAAGGGCACCACGTTCCGCAGCCATGTTAGTGAATCAGTGGGATTTGTCCGAATCGACAGCATTGATCAAGATGGAGAGGCCGAGGTACATGACATCGAAGTCGACGGTCCCCACAACTTTGTAGCGGAAGGCATCGTCGTACACAACTCCGAAGTCGTCTACCACCAGATCAACGAGAAACTCGAGGAGCAGGGCGTGATCTTCCTCGACATGGATACGGGTCTGCGAGAACACGAAGGACCTGGTGCGCGAGTACTGGGCGACCGTGATCCCACCGAACGACAACAAGCTAGCTGCTCTCAACTCAGCGGTCTGGTCGGGAGGCTCGTTCGTGTACATTCCGGCAGGCGTCCACGTTGAGATGCCGCTACAAGCCTACTTCCGAATAAATGCGGAGAACATGGGTCAATTTGAGCGCACGTTGATCATCGCTGAAGAGGGCTCCTCGGTCCACTATATTGAGGGCTGTACCGCTCCCGTCTACTCAAGCGACTCGCTTCACTCGGCAGTCGTAGAGATCATCGCCAAACCGGGTGCACGCATCCGTTACTCGACTATCCAGAACTGGTCACAAAACGTCTACAACCTGGTGACCAAACGATCGATCGCTCAAGAGGGCGCAACAATGGAGTGGGTCGACGTAAACTTGGGGAGCAAGCTCACTATGAAGTACCCCTCGATCTACCTGATGGGGCAGGAGGCACACGGTGAGATCCTCTCGATCGCGTTTGCGGGTGACGGACAGCACCAGGACGCTGGAGGAAAGATCGTCCATGCTGCACCGAACACGACCTCATCGATCTTTTCCAAGTCGATCTCAAAGGACAGCGGTCGAACCAGCTACCGCGGGCTACTCGAGATCGCCGATGGAGCCTCCGGGTCCAAGTCGAAAGTCGTCTGCGACGCCTTGCTCTTGGATGAAAGTTCACGGTCCGATACGTATCCGACGATCAGGATCGGAGATGATGACGTCGATGTAGGGCACGAGGCGACCGTCTCCAGAGTCGGAGAGGAACAGCTCTTCTACCTGCAGAGCCACGGCCTGACTGAGGAGGAAGCGTCCAAGATGATCGTGAACGGCTTTATCGAACCGATCACCAAAGAGTTGCCGATGGAGTACGCGGTAGAGATGAACCGCCTGATCGAGTTGCAGATGGAAGGCTCGATAGGCTGATCGCAGCCCTACTATGACTGCCGAGAACGTTAAGGAGACCGACGTCCCTGCATGGCAGGCTGAGCGTAGAAAGTCAGCACTTGCCAAGCAGAGCAAGCTCGGACTGCCGACAGCCAAGACCCCTGGCTGGGAGTTCACCGACCTTGAAGGCTTTGACCCTGGCGACTACACGGTCACCGAGAATGGCGACAAGAGCTCGTTCAGCAAGATCAGCCCCCTCCTGCCCCCCATCGACGGCACAATTCAGCTACGCCAACTGGACGCAACCTCGATTCCAATGAAGGGGGTCGAAGATGCCGTTGCATCCGATGATCGCGACGCTCGGCCGAACAAGCCCGTCGTAATGTCGCTGGAGCGCGCCAGCTGTGCCTATCCTGAGCTGGTCAAGGACTACCTGGGGTCCGTCGTCGCCTCAAATGATTATTTCGTAGCTGCGAACGACGCCAACTGGCAAGGTGGAGCGTTTATCTACGTACCGGCAGGCGAGAAGATGGGGTCGCCGGTGCAGATAACAGTTGCACAGGACCGCCCGGGGTCGGCTCTCTTCTGGCGTACATTGATTGTGCTCGAGGAGGGAGCCGAGGCCGAGGTGTGGGAGCAGTATCTATCCACTGGCGACGATGTCGATGGACTGTTTAACACGGTTGTCGAACTCCACCTTGGAGCCAGTGCCAGCCTTCAATACGTTTGCGGGCAAGGGCTCTCAAAAAAAAGTTTGGTGTTCGGTGCCCAGAGGGCTCATCTTGAACGAGATGCATCTATCGATTGGGCAGCGCTCGGATTCGGTTCCGCCAATGGAAAGGTTCACGTTGAGACAAGGCTCGCGGGTGACGGATCGAGCGCCAAGGTGACGGGCGCGTATCTTGGGGACGGCAATCAACATCTAGACTTCGACACAACCCAGGAACATGCGGCAGAACACACAACTTCGGACCTCGCCTTTAGGGGGCTGCTAGGAGATAGGTCAACGGCCGTATGGCGCGGGATGATCGAGGTCGAGCCAGGAGCGCAACACACCGACGCCTTTCAGGAGAGCAGAAACCTTCTGATTTCAAAATCAGCACATGCCGACGCGATCCCAGGGCTGGAGATCGAAGCAGACAACGTCCGCTGCTCCCACGCAGCAGCGGTTGCACAGATCGACAAGAATCATGTCTTCTACCTGATGAGTCGCGGCCTGTCGCGCGAGATAGCCACCCGCTTGATGATCGACGGTTTCATGCAGGAACTTGTTGAACGACTGGACGAGGGACCGATCCACGACGCAATATCGGGAGCACTCGAGCAGCGGCTTGAGAGCATCCTAGAATGACGTCGACCTTGGTCTTGGCATAAAGCAGCTTTACCGGTAATTCCATACCGGCCTTACTGCTTTTTCTCCCTTTTTTCGCGGCGCTTACCGGAGATCGACGTCCAGGCGAAGAGTGCGATCAGCAGTACCAGGGGCACGAGATATATAAGCGGCTCGAGCCAGTGGCTCGCGTGTGCAAAATAGAGGGCATTTATCGGGGTCATTATTTTGTAAAGGTTATGCGTTCGACTGAGACAGAAGCCACAGCCCCAGCGTTGTGAAGCCGAGCATCACGATCAGCATCCAGTACTGAGACCTGGTCGCAACGTGTGACTCGCGGTACAGCTCCAGCGCTCTGTCGTGTGCCAGAATCAGACCACATACGTGACCAGTAACGAGCACCGCAACCTGCACGTACCAGACCGCGGTCGCACTTAAAACACCGTAGTCAACCGTCAGCGACGCAGTCCCAAAGATATCTGACCCGTTCCCTAGCGGGTCCGAAACAAGGGTTGCCACCGCCTGACCTTGAAATACGAGAAACGAAAAGTAGTGGGCGATTGAATAGACGGCAGCTATCGGAACAAGTGAGTAGACGAAGCGTCGTGCGAGCTGCCTTGCATCGAGATCTCCACCCACAGTCAAGACCCCCTGTATTCCGATCCTGTAAAAGCCATAGACGAACAGGATCGCGAGACCCAGACCGACCGAAAAGGAGAGTGTGATTGGAACATCCCCTCCAAATCCGACCGACTGGAACCTATCTGCCAGCCACGTTCCCACATCGGTCCACAGAGGGCCCTCGCTGGCCCCGTCAAAGCTGACCGATCCAATCAAGACGGCAAGTAGAGGTACGGTGCCCGGCAATAGATCCATGCGTGCAAGACCTGCGAGCGGTGGTCTCACCCCGACTCGATCGTCTCGACGCTCCCAGATCGAAATTTTCGACAATAAGTTGAAATAGACCGAAAAGCCCTCCCCCTTCTCCGTCCATCTATCGATGCCGTAGACGCTCATCGCCAACCAGGTGATGACTGAATAGACAACTATCGCTACTGCCAACGAACTTGGGTCATCCCTACCTGGATGGGCAAGCTCCATCCAAGCGAAACCAAAAAGAATCGCCACTGCCGGCCAACGACCTAAAGTCTTTGGATAGGGAATCGGGGCGGGTAGGGGGCTCCTCGAGACTGAACTTGCAACTACTGAGGCGGCCCTGGCAACGGCTCGCCAGGGATTGAAGGCCTTGAACAGATCTCCAAAAAGAATACTTGCAGGGACAAACCCAACCCAGAAGATCACGTAAACAAACGTAGGTGCGAAGTTTTTTGTAGGTACCTGTGTCCCTGCGAAGCCACTCCAGACGGTCAAGATCAACAGAGCCACTCCGATAAGACCGGCGATAGCTTCGGTGACGGGATTCGTTATCAGGCCCGACAGATAAGCTGGCAAAGGTCGCCAGCCAGAATCGGCAAGCCTGGGAGACCTCCAGACTACGGCCAGAACCACAAATGAGACAAGCAGGACCAAGATTGCGGCCCAGACGAAGAGCCACTCGGGAATCGGAAGGTCAGCCCTTCCCACCAGTCCATGGGCGGATGCCCCTGTGGGATACGCCGACGATGATGCCAGGACACTAAAAATCGCTGCTGGAAACTTCTTCACCGACTGCCCTTATGGCTCGACGACGATCTCGGCAATCTGCTTGTGTTTTCCGAAATGGGCCTCCACCTCAAAACGGCCGTCAAACTTCGCTGGAAAGCTAAAGATCACAGAACCGCCGGCGGTGACATTCTTCATTACGTTGTAGCCGTGGACGTGAATGCTTCCCTTCATGTCGGACTCAACCTTCAGCCTGACGGTCTCTCCTTTTTTCACCTCCACCTGCTTGACGGAGCCGACCGGAGCACCGTCCTTCACTTTAACCACCGGTGTCTGTTTCTGATTCTCTGCGCTATTGGACTTGGTTGATCCATCCCGTCCCGACGTGAGCATCTTCGATGTCGAAACAGGAGCTGTGTTCTCACTACCCTCGTTATTGTCTTTCAAGAATATGAAGAGGGCGATAGCCACCGCCGCCACACCTGCAATTACAAGTAGCTTGGATGCGGTAGAGCTCACGAAGAGTCGCGACTGCTACGGGTACAGTTGACCGTATCCGCCACTTTCAGCAATACGTTGTTCTGCATCCTGTAGTCGCCGCGGAAGAACCAGCGGTCGCTGCACCTGCTGGGCGTTGTGAAATAGTTGAACGTACGCTTGCCGCTTTTCGTTTTCTTTTTCTTTGATGCCTCTAGCCCAAAGTCGAGTAGCGTCATCGTAGGTACAACACCCTCAACCTCCGGCAGAGCCATGTCGTTAAAACGGATCTGGTAGCCGTAGGCGTTACTCGTCAGCTTGGTGATGTGCCCGACTAAGACAGCCTGGAGTGAAACGACCGGGGAGGTCACCTGCAGTACCAACCTACCGACGTTCCCCTTGCCACTAGTAGTACGTTTAGCGTTGTATGTAACGACCTGCCCCTCAACCTCCGTATGTGGTCCGGAGAGAATCGAGAGCTTGACATCACCGGTCCCAAGTTTGCTGCCACTCGGACATACGCCCGAGGACTGAAGTTTTTTGACCGAGCAGAACCTTGCAGAGCGCACATCAATATTCGAGTTCGCGGGTAGATACCACGCCGCTCTTGCAACGTTCAGAGGCCTTATATTGCCCGTATCGACCGTCTCCTGCTTGAGCGTCAACTTGGCTGCCCTGTTGGGTCGTGTCGTGCTTGTATCGACGGTCAATGACTGGATCGTGTCTGCCACGGCTAAAGATGCGGACATCGATAGCGCCAATACGGCGGTCGTTGAAATTAGAAGAAATCTCGTCATTGCAGGTATAAATCCTAGCTACTTGCTTGAAAACCCCTGTATGTAGCGGTTGTTTCGGTGATTTGCGCGCCGTTTCTACCGATCTCATACATAATTGGTTGTAACGAAACACCTTAACTTCTATGTCAGAGCCCGGAGGAGCGATATACGCGCCGGAGTTCCCCAAGGATCTCCGATGGATCGGCAGCGAGCCGATCAAGTGGAGGGATCTCTTCGACCGTAAGGTGGTTTTGGTTGATTTCTGGGACTACACCTGCGTCAACTGTCTGCGAACACTTCCGTATCTCGCCGAATGGAATAGGCGCTACCACGACAAAGGGCTCGCGACGATCGGAGTGCACTCGCCGGAGTTCTCGTTTGCTGCGGACGATCAGACAGTGGAGTCAGCCGTCGATCGACTTGGGATCGAATACCCGGTCGTGGTGGACTTCGCCTACGAGATCTGGCAGCTCTACGGGAATCGCGGGTGGCCCGCAAATTACCTGTGGGACGAGAAGGGGAAGCTCATCTGGTTTCACTACGGCGAGGGCGAGTATAAAGCAACCGAAAGAGCCATCCAGAAAGCTTTACACGATCTGAATCCAAGCTTGGAGTTTCCCGACCCGATGGAGCCGGTTCGGGATACCGACCGTCCCGGCGCAGTCTGCTTGCGACCCACTCCGGAGCTTTACCTGGGCTCGGCGCGTGGCCAGTCGCCGGTGCCGATCGAAACGCAGTGGCCGATGGCAAATTGCCGACGAGTTCAGCGAGGCGCTTGAGGCCGGTGCCAAGATCGCTGTCTGCTTTGAAGCCGCAGGGGCCAATATCGTGTTGGCACCGCCCCAGAGTGGAAATTCCGATGTCGACGTAATGGTCGACGGCAATAAGATAAAAACGCTTGAGGTGTCCGAGCCACGGATGTATGAGCTTGTTGAGGATTCTGTGCACGAAGAACATCGATTGACGCTGTGCTTCAAGACACCCGGAACGCGTGCGTATGCGTTTACCTTCACACCTGGCTGTGCTGAATAGGTAGTAACTCTCCAACTTTATAGTTTCTTGCGCGTTTCTCTATATACGAAAAAGCCAGGAAAAACCAATGTTGACAAGCATTTGCTGTGAGGGTAGTTTGGTTACTGGACCCGAATGCAAGGCGTTTAGTAACGATGGTTAGAACACGGACGTACCGGAAATTGCAAAGGATGCTACTGGTAGTAACTACTGCGTTAGCAGCGATCTGCATTCTGACGGCATCTGCCTTTGCAGTGTCGCAGGAGACCATATAGGCATCTCAGGACCGGCTGGAAACGACTGTGGAACACCGAACATGGATTACCTAGGTGGCACAATCTCGCATTTTCCCACTATCCCCGCTGTGGGAGTACCGCTGATCGGAGGCACCAGTCAAGGCAACTCAGTGAACCGCTTCAACGCCGACTTCACGCCTGCAAGCAGCGGCACAGCACCTACGACCCCCACACCTGACACAACGGCACCACCGATCGACCTGACGTCTCCGGGGAGTAAAAGCACCTATCGCAGGCTCTCAAAGGTGAGCCTCACAACCGAGCCGGGCGCAACGGTAAAGATGGTGTTCTTGAGGTGCCTTGGCAGTAAGTGCACCGCTTCTGCCAAGGCAGCAAAGAAGTCGAAGACGAGCAAGTAACTAATCAGCCTTAGCGCGAACTAACGACGGTTGACGAGTTCGAAAAATCGGGGTACTTTATATCTGGGTCCCCAAGGCTATTGGAAGGCAAGGTTTGATGATGAGTGGCAGGATGCTTCTTAGACTAAGGCCGATCGTTGCTGCGGTTTTTGTGTGCGCACTGATGGTTCCGGCGTCAGCAAGTGCGATCACCCTGGGTCCACCACTTCCCGGCTCACCTGCAGGTCCTCCTGACCCACCAGAACCAACCGACTTTACGATCGTGCAAACTCACGTTGAACGGAACGAGCTAGACCCAGCTCCGATACAGACGTCGGTACCTTCAACCGGAACGATCACGATGTTTCGACTCCATATCGATCAAGTAAGCAGTGAGTCCCAAGTCAGATTCGGGATGGTGCGATCAATCAGTGGTGGGTTCCTCCCGACTAATGTCACAGCTCCCGTAACAATTAACGCCAGCATGGAAGGCCAAGTTCTAGAGGTGCCCGTCAACTTCCCTGTAGAGACAGGTGATTTCTATTCACTATCAGCCCTTCCTAATGCTGACATCCAGTTTGGGGATATCCCTACTCATTCAGGCACTTTTTGGCCCTACTTTTTGCAATTATCGATTGGAGCCCCACTTACAGGCGCGGTGAGCGACGCAGGAATTCTTGCGATGAACGCCGAGTTCGAACCAGCAACGAGCACCACCCCAACACCCACCCCCACACCTGACACAACGGCACCACCGATCGACCTGACATCTCCGGGGAGTAAAAACACCTACCGCAGGCTCTCGAAGGTGAGCCTGACTACCGAGCCGGGCGCAACGGTTGAGATGGCACTTCTAAAGTGCCTTGGAGGCAAGTGCTCTACGACTGAGACTGCCTCAGACAAGTCAAAAGGTAAGGACAAGTCGAAGGGCGAGGGCAAGTCGAAGGGTAAGAAAAAGAGCAAGTGCCGCGCGTTTGTAAAGAAGAAGGCGAAGAAAAAGAAGAGGAGCTACTACTACTTCGGTGGCATAAAGGGCTCATGTGCGTTCGACAAGGTAAAGACAGCGTCCAAGAATCTGCACTCGATCCCATTGGATAACGCCGGCAAGGGCACGTTCAGCCTCGCAGGAAAGCTGCATGGGACAAAGAACAAGAAAGGCCTTGCGATACCTGGCAGGTATGTGCTCTATGTGCAGGCCACAGACGCTGCCGGTAACGCAAAGGTCGTTACGAAGCACTTCAGGGTTAAGAAGGGTAAATTGAAGAAGAGTAAGTGAGGCCGTTTATTGCAAGGCTTCTCGACTCTGCGACGGTTTCACGCCGCCAAACAAAACGATCTCTAGCCACTTGAAGTAGATATCCACGTCTTCATAGCCGATCTCGTCTAACCAGTGAACCTGGTCATCGAGCGGGCTCGGCTTGTCTTGGTCATCGTCACGTTGCCAGAACTGCTCAACCTCTTCACGACTTTTGCCATTTTCCCTCTGTTCCTCAAATTTGAGAATTTCATCGACGGCTCGTTGTTCGAATAACTGCTTTGTCGAGCCTTCACAGACTGTCACACAGTCCAGGTTCATGAAGATGCCGTCAGGGCCGAGCAGCTCGAAAACCTCGCTGTACAGCTCCCTCTTCCTGTCGTGCTCTAAGTGATGAATGCAGTAGGCAGAAAGAGCGGCATCGTATTTGCGGTCGTTTGGAATGGCTGAGACCCATGCACTGTTCGAGAGATCGGCCGCTATCAGCTTCACCCGATCGCCGTATCCTGCCAGACGCTTGCCAGCCTCCTCGATCATCGCATCGGAAAAATCGACCAGGACAGCATGAGATTCTGGAAAGCTCCGCAGCATAAGCTCGGCAACGACACCGTCACCGGCGCCCAGGTCTAGGTACATCTTCACTTCGCGGCCTCTCGATTCGATCAACTGTGCCATCAGCCTCATCGTTTCCCTGGCAAAGGGCAGCTCCATACGCAGGCCCGATATCCAGGTATCGACCATTTCTCGTTTCTTCCAAGCGCTGCCACCCATAGCCGGAAATATAGCCTCGAACTGGAATATCGCGCAAAAACTGCCCGCCCCCTACCCCACCTCCGTCCCTGGGGCCGCCCGGTAGTCCCGACGCCAGTCCTTGAGCGCCGAGCGCTTGACCGCTCTTTTGCCGAAGCGGTTCTCGATCTCGTCGCAGGCGAATGCGAGTCGTAGCTCCCGGTCTCCGCCGAAAGAGAGCTGGATGCCCGGGCTCAGGCCGCTGACGCTGATTCCAAGCCCGGTGACCGGGTACTTGTCGGTCAGTTGCTCGAATCTGCGCAGAGTTCTGCACGCAAGACGGTGGATCGGTTCGGCGAGCGCCACCGGCTGCGGTGCGCTTGCCCTGCCCAGCTTTGAGAACTTCCGGTCGAAGTTGATCCAGGTCGTCACCGCCCGGCCCGATCGGTGCTGATGCCGGAGCCTTTTGGCGACACCCTCTGCAAGACCGAGCAGCGAGCGCTCGACCTCCGCCACGTCGCTGACGCCGCGCATCGTCAAGGAGTGCCCCACAGACCTCACCCGCTTGCGCTTGAAGCCCGGTTCCAGACGGCCTCCCCCGTGCCCGCGCCCTGCGCGCCACAGCGACCAGCCGTTGACGCCAAAGCGTTTGACCAGGCGTAGAGGGTCGGTCTCGGCAAGGTCGGCGATCGTGTATATGCCGAGCGTGGAGAGGTGCCTGGCCAGAGGCTTTGCGATGCCCTGTACCGTGGTGACAGATGCGTCTCCGAACTGTCCGACAAAGTGCTCGGGACTACGGACCTCAGCGAGACCTTGGGGTTTGACCGACTCGGCGGCGACCTTGGCCGAGCGCTTCGAGTAGCCAACGCCGACCGACACCGGAAGGTCCAGCTCCTCACCTACACGCCGTCGCAGATCGGCGGCCGCAAAGAGTTCGAAGCCGAAACGGCTGCGCGGGTTGGCGACCTCGAGGTAGAACTCGTCGACGGATACAGCCTCGGTCGGGCCGTAGCTTTCACCGATGCGATATATCTGCCGACAGATCGCCAGATACTTCTCGAAATCCGAGCGCACGAACGCTGCATCGGGTCCCAGCCTTCTCTTTACGTCAAGAACACTCGAGGGACCGCGAATACCGCGGCGACGAGCCTCGTAGCTGACGGCGATGACCGCGCCTCGGTCACTTTTATACGGATCGTCGGTCTTGTGGGTGACGAACGTCGGCCGCCCACGCAGGTGTGGATGGTCGCGCTGCTCGACCGAGGCGTAGAAGGCGTCCATGTCGAGGTAGATCACAGCCGTGTCACTCCCGAGGTCATGAGACCTCCGTCCGCGGCACGGCATGGTATTCGCGGCGCCAGTCGACGAGAGACGAGCGCTGTACCGCTCTTTTGCCGAAGCGGTTCTCGATCTCGTCGCAGGCAAGGGCGAGGCGCAGGTCGCAGTCCTCATCGAATGAGAGTTGCATCCCGTTACGCAGGTTGCTCACCCGAACGCCTATGGCCGATGCCGGCCACGGCTTGACAAGGTGGGCGAACTTGTCCAGGGCCTTGCATGACGTCTCATAGATGGGCCCGGCAAGTGCGACCGGGCGATCCAGGGTCTTGCCCTCCCTCTTCGAGAAGGTGCGGTCAAAGCAGACCCAGGTGGTGACCGTCCTCCCCTCGAGGCCCTGGGTCCTGAGCCTTCTCGCAACCCCCTCCGCCAGACCCAACAGGTTCGTCTTCAACTCGCCGACATCGCTCACCCTGCGCAGGCTGGCGGAGTGGCCCACCGATCTCACCCTGCGGCGCTTGAACCCGGGATCGAGACGTCCTCCCCCCCCTCCCCGGCCGGCGCGCGACAGCGACCAGCCGTTGACACCGAAGCGCTTGACCAGCTTCAGGGGGTCGGCCTCGGCAAGGTCGGCTATGCGGTAGATGCCGAGCGCGGCGAGACTGCGTGCCGTCCGCTTGGCGATGCCCGGTATCACCGTGACCGGCTCACCGCGGAAGCGTTTGAGGAACCCTTCGCGCGAGCAGACCTCGGCCACCCCACCCGGCTTAACCGTCTCGGCGACCATCTTGGCCGAGCGCTTCGAGTAGCCGACGCCGACGGTTGCGGGCAGGTCGAAGCGCTCCCTAACCGTACGTTGCAACTCAGCGGCGGCAAAGAGCTCAAAGCCGAATCGGCGCCGGGGATTGATCGCCTCGATAAAGAACTCATCGACGGACGCCGCCTCGGTATAGCCAAGGCCCTCGCAGATCCGGTAGACCCCCCGGCAGACGGCCAGGTACTTCTGGTAGTCGGCACGGACAAAGGCGGCGTCGTGACCCAACTTCTTCCTGGCTTCGAGCACGGTGATCCCGGAACGCACACCGTAGGGCCTGGATTCGTAGCTGGCAGCAGCAACCACACCGAAATTGGTCGACTCCGGATCGTGGTCTGTGTGACACACAAGCGTAGGCCGACCACGTAGGTGGGGATGGTCGCGCTGCTCGATCGAGGCGAAGAAGGCATCCATGTCGAGGTAGAT
The DNA here is from genome assembly GCA_963710065.1 of uncultured Thermoleophilia bacterium. GTDB lineage: Bacteria > Actinomycetota > Thermoleophilia > Solirubrobacterales > CAVPYU01 > CAVPYU01. The sequence continues at coordinate 688,378 of CAVPYU010000005.1, forward strand.
CACCTACAAATCACCACTCTCTACCCATCGATAAGTCATATTTCTATTATACGAACATACGTTCGTAATTGAAAGTGCTTATTTGCCTGGCCTCAAACACTTAAACTTAACGGGTGTACGGTCCGGGTTTTAGACAGGATCTTGTGCAGTTATTATGTTATTATATTTTTATGACAGAAAGTGAGAAAAGCTCCTCCAAAATGGGTGTAGCAGAGGCAAAAAGGCGGTTCTCCGAGCTAATCGATCGGGTTGGCGAAGGTGAGAGAGTCATAATTTCCAAGCACGGCAAGCCGGTGCTGAAGCTGTCTCGCCCCCTTGCCAGTGACAATGGTGCGCAGAAGCCACTCGGACTGGCATCGGCCGCCGGGGCTTTAAGCGAATGGGAAGAGTTTGATCGTGTGGTAGAGGATCTGTACGAAGCAAGACAGCAAGCTACCGATCGTCCGCTGCCTCCCTTGGATGTCTGACCTTTGTACTGTTTTGACACGGACACATTAAGCGCCGTCCTAAAACGAGATCCTCCGCTCGACCTGATTCGAAAGCTTGCCGCGGTGCCACCGGAAGACCAGTTCACCACTGCGATCAACCTGGGTGAGCTGATGTACGGTGCAGCGAAAGCGAGGCGTGGTGATCTGGTGGAGCGAATCAGGGAGATCATCACGACTCGGGTAGCCGTTCTGCCCTTCGACGAGCACGCCGCTGAATATTATGGGCCATTACGTGCAGAACTCGAGAGCAAGGGCCGCGCGCTTCATGAGGCAGATCTTCGGATCGCATCGATCGCGCTGGTCGCCGACCTGGTTGTGGTCACAGGAAATGTGCGTCACTTCAAGCGTGTGCCAGAGCTTAAGGTAGAAAATTGGTTAGAACCTTAAGAAGGCTCGATGCTGAAGAAAACCCTAATCGCCGCTGTCGCGCTCGGCGACCGCCTGTTTGAAGCCGACCTCCTCCGCCCTCTTTTTGAAGGCAATGCCCTCGGGTGAGTGACGCGCGACACCATCGAAGAAGGTGGCAAGCATCTGGGTTGTCGCCAGGCCCATGCTCTCGTAGGCCTGGTTTACGACCATCTTCTGCATCATCAACTGGTTCTTGGGAACACCGGCAATGCGCTCGGCAAGCGCCTCCACCGACTCGTCGAGCCCGTCCGCGGGCACCACCTCGCTCACCAGGCCGATATCCGCAGCCTCCCGGCCATCGATCAGGTCCCCCGTCAAGAGCATACGCTTGGCACGCTCGGCGCCCACCCTGTAAACCCACATCGCCGTGGTCGGACATCCCCAGACACGCGCCGGCGAATAGCCGATCCTGGCGTCCTCTGCAATCACGATCAGGTCGGAGCACAGAGCCATGTCGCTACCGCCCGCGACCGCGAACCCGTGCACCTTGCAGATGACGGGCTTGAAGCTGCGCCAGAGACTCATAAAGCAATCGGTGGCAACACTCATCATGCGATAGTCGACGGTCGGGTCCCAGGGCATCTCCTGGCTGCCCAGGTTGGGACCGGGCCGTTCGGCGTATAGCTCGAGATCGTAACCCGAGCAGAAGGCCCTGCCCGGCGCCCGACGAGCACGATCACGTGAACTGAGTCCTCACTGTTTGCTTTCTCCACTGCCGTGCGCAGCTCGCCGGGCATCTTCTCGTCTATCGCGTTCAGCTTCTGCGGTCGGTTCAATGTGATCCGCGCGATGCGGCCGTCCTGCTCGTAGAGGACTGTTGGCTCTGTCATGACTTCTGCAGGTTACAAGTGGGGCAGGATGTGTATTTATCAAAGACCCGCCGCAGAGTGTTCACCGGCCTACGGCCCCGAATCTACCCGGAGCAATACCACGCGTGAGCCCTTTCCCTCGTAGGCGACCTCCCAGAGATCGCCGGATTCCATCTGCAGAGCAAAGCGCCAGACAAGCTCCTCGCCCCTGTCGACGGTAAAGGAGCTGATCACCCGTTTGACGTCGGCGCGCTCGGTGGTGCCGCGCCGTTTGAAGGCGCGCGGCTCGATCTTGCCCGATCCGATTACAAAAAAGGCCGCAGAAAGCGGCTCATCTACATCGACAATGCCCACATATCTAGTATACGAACATATGTTCGCTTTACAACTGCATTGTCATTTTTTTATGCCGACCGGATCAAACCCCAGCACCGGCGGACCCTTGTCGTCGCGCACGACCTTGGCCTCTACGGCATCCCCGATCGAGAGCGTGTCGAACACGGCGTCGATCACCCCGAACGCGTTCACGCCCTCCTCCATCCTTACGATGCCTATGACAGCCGGAACGGCGAACCTCAGCGCCCGCGGCTGCTGCGTGAAGGCGTAGAGCTCTCCCCTGCCCGACAGAGGCGCCCACTCGTACTCCTCGCTGCCACACTCCGGACAGTGGTCGCGTGGCGGCAGGTGAAGCTCCTCGCACTTGAGGCAGCGCGTCGCATACACACGGCCTTCGGTGTCGAGTTTGTCGAAGAACTCCTTCTGTAACTTGGGCATCTCTTGAAGCAGGTAGTGCATATCGATCAATTCTCCAGAGCGCATACAACGCCACCGTTCATCATGCCGTGTTCGGTCTGCACCAGACCGAGCTTGCAGGAACGCACCTGACGCTTGCCGGCCCTTCCCGTTAGCTGACGTGCGATCTCGGCCACCATCAGAAGTGGAGTTGCCTGCGGTGGATGGCCAAGCGACAGCCTTCCGCCACTGGTGTTTATCGGAAGCTGTCCGTTGATCGCCGTATCGCCCCGCTTGACGGCCTCGGCGGCCTCGCCCGGCCTGAAGAAGCCCATACTCTCGTATGTAACGAGCTCCGCGTGCGCGAAGGCCCCGTATACCTCGGCAACGTCGACACTGTCCCTGGTGCGCCCAGCCCGCCCGAGCGCTTCGTCCGTCGCCCGTCTCATCCACGGAAAGTCGGTCAAGCTCGATCCGAACGGCACGAAGTTCTCAGGCTCATGCGCCTCGCCCCAACCAACCACGGCAGGCCCGTTGTGATCGCTGCGCCAAGCTCGATCCTCACTCATCAGAATGACACAGGCTGCGCCGTCAGACCACGGAGGTGCCTCCAACCTATGGATCGGCGGTGATACCAGGGGAGATTCGAGCACCTGGTCGACCGTGATCGGCTCACGTTGCTCTGCCTGCTTGTTTAGCGTTGCGTTGTAACGCAGACGTACAGGCAGCTCGGCTATATCTCGCTCGTCAACATCGTGCTCGTACATGTATCTCTGTGCGGAGAGCGCGTAACTTGGTAGTGCCATCAGCATGCCGTAGGGACCGAGCTGAGAGCCGTACATCGCGTTTATCAGCTGGACACGATCTGTAACCTCTGGCGTCAGCTCTTCGCCAAAAAGTGCTCGTTCGGCCTGAGCGCCGACGACGGCAACTACGTCCAGGTTGCCGCATGCGATCTCCATACAGGCCATCTTGAACGCAAGCATGGCGGATGTCCCACCGTTGCCGACCTCTGCAAGCGAGCGCACCGGTACTCCTATCTGCTCAGCGAGGCGTTGCGCATACATCGGAACTCTTGCCCGCATGTAACCCTGCGGCACAGTCAATACACCCTCCAGCTCGCGTATGTTGAGCTTGGAGTATTCGAGCGCCTCGTACAGAACACCAGTCGCCAGCTCGGTGGGTGTTTGCTCGGGATGGCGACCTATCTCGGTCTGACCCCAGCCCGCGACTATCGGGCGTCGCATCGACGTACCACCGAACAAACTAGCGATCCACCTTTCTATAAATCCACAACGAGATATCTATCTGAGCAGAATTGCAGATCGAACTCTATTGTGGATCGCGGCGTAAAACTACTGAAGGTTTGACCGAACTCTCTTTGGCAACATGAAGCGCACGTCCTCATCCACCGCTTCAAATGCAGATATCTCGTGCACACCGCGCTTGCGGAAGAACTCGACCAAACGTTGAACGATCTCCTCCGGAGCGCTTGCGCCGGAGGTTATACCGACAGTCTCTACTCCATCCAACCACTCTTCGCGGACCTCTATCTCATTGTCGATCAAGTACGAGCGAGCACCGTATTCACGAGCGACCTCAACCAAACGGTTGGAGTTCGAAGAGTTTTTGGAACCTATTACGAGGAGCAGCTCACATTTGCCGGCAAGTTTTTTAACCGCAACTTGACGGTTTGTGGTCGCGTAGCAGATGTCGTCTGTCTTTGACCCAACAATGCCCGGAAAGCGTGCACGCAACTGATCGATAATCCGCTCCGTCTCATCCACGGAGAGTGTCGTCTGGGAGATATAGGCGACGCGATCGGGATCTTTGACCTCAAGCCCATCGATCTCCTCCACAGTGTCGATCAACTTAATATGCTCAGGAGCCTCCCCCATCGTACCCACAACTTCTTCGTGTCCCTCGTGACCGATCAGGATAACTGTGTAGTCATCATTGGCATATTTCTTAGCCTCAACGTGAACCTTCGTGACAAGCGGACAGGTCGCGTCGATCGTGCTCAACATGCGATTCTCAGCATTTTCGTGCACGGAGGGCTCGACGCCGTGCGCGGAGAACACAACCGTCTCACCTTCGGGAACATCGGTTTCTTCCTCAACAAATATGGCACCACGCTTTGCAAGATCCTCTACAACGTGCTTGTTGTGCACGATCTCCTTCCGAACGTAGATCGGAGGGCCGTACAGCTCCAGGGCCTTCTCCACCGTTTCAACCGCACGCTTTACCCCCGCGCACCATCCACGTGGCGAAGCAAGTAACACTCTCTTTGGCACAGAACTCATGAACAAATTATAGGCCAGTGATTTTGCCTCATGCTTTCCACGCTGAGATCAAGATATAGATACTTCAACCCAAATTCGGCTACCGGCTAGGTAGGATCTATTGAAGAAGAGGGGGTTATAACTTGTCGCAGGAACCGAAACACAAAGACAGACTTAGTGCGATCGATGCATCCTTTTTAATGAACGAGCACTCGAACACCCACATGCACGTGGGAGCAGTGCTTATCTTCGAGGGCCCACCGCCAAAATACTCTGATTTCGTTGGGGGAATCGGGCGCCGGCTGCACCAAGTACCGCGCTTTAGACAGAAGTTGGGCTTTCCTCCACTCGAGGCCGGAAGGCCTATCTGGATAGACGATCCCAACTTCAATCTCGAGTATCACGTCAGGCATGCGGCTCTGCCAAACCCAGGAAGCGAGCAACAGTTGAGGGATCTGACCAGCAGGATCTTCTCGCAGCAGCTAGACCGCACCAAACCGCTCTGGGAAGTCTGGTTTATACAAGGTCTCAGCAAGAACCGGTTTGCGCTGATCAGCAAAACCCATCACGCTCTGGTAGACGGAATATCAGGTGTCGACCTCTCCACCGTACTTCTGGATCTAGAGCATGTGCCAGGTGAGGCTGAGCCACCTGACCAGCAGTGGATTGCCCACCCAGAACCGACCGAAGCAGAGATGGTGATCGACGGCATTCGCGAGCGGCTTCGCCAGCCGCTCAACGTAGCAAGGTCACTGGTTAGAGCTGTTGAACATCCCAGGCCCGCGGCAAGACGAATGACCGAGGCAGTCGAGGGCGTCGGCGAGGTCGCATGGGCAATGTTGAACCCCGCGCCTGAGACATTTCTCAACGTCGATATAGGACCGCACCGTCGACTCGAATGGTGCCGCTTTAAACTCGACAAGTTCAAGGATATAAAAAATGCGCAGGCTGGAACGGTTAACGATGTCTTGCTCGCGGTCGTCTCCGGAGCGCTCACAAAGTTTTTCAGGCGTCGTGGAAGGCGGACTGAGGGACTGGAGCTAAGGGGACTCGTCCCGGTTTCGATAAGAACCGAGGACGAACACGGAACGCTTGGCAACCGCATCGCCGCTGTGCGCGGACCACTGCCGCTGTTCGCAGATGAACCGTTGCAGAGGCTCAAGTACGTACACGAAGCGATGGACGGGGTCAAGGATTCGAAACAGGCCTTGGGAGCCGAGGTCATATCGGGGATGAACGACTTTATGCCTCCTACTCTGCTTTCACAGGCATCGCGAATCAACTTCTCGACCAGGTTGTTCAATCTGATAGTCACCAACGTTCCCGGACCGCAGTTCCCCCTATACCTGCAAGGCCGTCAGCTGTTGGATGTCTTTCCAGTCGCATTCCTGCCCGAACGCCATGCCCTAGCAATAGCCATCTTCAGCTACAACGGAGAGCTCAACGTCGGTTTCCTTGCCGACTACGACGTGCTGCCCGACGCGCAAAGGCTTGTCACTGATATGCAAGATTCATTTGATGAGCTGTACGAGGCAGCGGTTACGAAAGATGGTTCAAGCAGGGACAGCAAGATCGGCAAAAACAAAAGGGCCGAGGTAAAAAAGCAAAAAACAAGACCGGGTGGCAGTGGATCCAGAACCAATGGAAAGACCAAAGCCAAGGCAAAAGCAAAGACGAAATCGGGCTCACCGTCGACCAACTCGAAGAAGGGCCGCGGTGGATCTCGTAAGCGAACCAGTCAGACTCGAAAAAAGTCCAAATAGAGATTTAATCGGTAACAAACAGAAAGGTAGATAAAAGTGGAATCGGGTTCAGAGAAGGACTTTCCAGGTGAGATACATGAGGAAGTCAGGTACCACCTAGAGTTGACACCGGTTGAGCTAAAGGTGACCCATACCGCTCTCAAATCACTCCTCGACGACTTCGGACATGACGAACATGCGCTTCACAAAGCGATACACGAGGTCCTGGACAAGTTACCGGACGAGCACTCGATCAGGGCTATCACTATAGACTGAACTAAACCTACAGTAGGTCAGTAACCGAGGGCAAACTTGGCGTCCTCGTCCATTCTGTCCGGGGTCCAAGGCGGATCGAAGACAAGTTCGGTCTCTACCTTATCCACGCCCTCAAGCTTGCCTACGTGTTCCTTGATCTCTTCTTCCACCTGCGGACCTATCGGACAGGCCGGTGTGGTGAGCGAGAAAGATACGTAGACCTCGCCATCTTTGGGCTCAACGTCGTAGATCAGGCCCAGCGAAACGAAATCGAGCCCCAGCTCGGGGTCGATCACGTTTGTAAGTGCTTCTTTTACTTCTTCCTTGCTTGGCATACTTAGATACCAAGGGTAGCGAGATGAATCGCCGTTTTATGCCAAAGTAGGCTTTCGGGCTACCCTTCCAGTATGGTGTTTCTGTTCATTGTTCTGTTCATTGCCGTTCCTCTGGCAGAGATTTGGCTGATAATCGAGATTGGGGGCTTGATAGGAGTCTGGCCCACGATCGCAATCCTGCTCGCTGACAGCCTGCTCGGTGCTCTTCTTCTCAATCGGCAAGGTAGGACCGCTTGGCGCCGGTTCAAACAGGCTCTGGCCGAACATCGCGTGCCGCACAGAGAAGTGCTTGACGGTGTCTTGATCGTCTTTGGTGGAGCTTTGCTGCTAACGCCCGGTTTCCTGACGGATGTCGTCGGTTTCATTCTGCTTTTACCGCCCACGCGTGCACTTGTTAGAAGGGTGCTCACAAGATACATATCTCTGCGAGTGTCGAGTGGACGTACAGCCTTTTCGACTGCGCAGACACGGTGGCGAACTGGCCAAGAATACGACGTTGAAGGAACGGCCGAGGATATAGTCGATACTCCTCAAGACAATCACACACTGAACAGGTAAGTGGGATAAAAGCATGTCAAGAATCGAAGTTGTCATTAGCGACTTTGGCGGTGTATTAACTTCACCGTTAATAGACGCGTTCCTTGCCGTTCAAAACGACACCGGCATCTCAGCGAAACAGTTCGGTGAAGCGATGCGACTGATCAATGGCAAGGAGGATAAACACCCCCTGTTCGAACTCGAGTGCGGCAGAATCAGCGAAGCAAATTTTCTTAAGAAGGTCGAGTTGGGCCTACTTGAGGTCTATGGGAAGAGCGTTTCATTGCATGGATTTCGCAACTCTTACTTTGATGCTCTTCATCCAAACGATACGATGATCGAGTTGATGCGTAAGCTGAAAGAATCCGGCTACCGCATGGCAATGCTTACCAACAACGTGAAGGAATGGGAACCTCTGTGGAGGGCCAAACTTCCTGTGGACGAAATCTTTGAACAGATAGTTGACTCGGCCTTCGTTGGCCTGCGAAAACCCGATTATGCGATCTACGAACTGCTACTAGAGAGGATGGGCGGTGTCGAGGCTGCCTCATGCGTCTTTATCGACGACATAGAGGTCAACTGCAAGGCTGCAGAGGAGCTAGGCATGGCCTCAATTCACTTCCAAGACACTGACCAGGCGATGGCTGGAATCGGCGAGGCGCTAGAGACGCCTCTGTAGGCCTGACTGCGTAGCTTTCGATAACCGCTCTCGCAGCTATATCCAGTCTTTTAGCGTCTTCTTCTAAACACAGGTCCCAAAATGTCGAAATAAAAAGGGCGCTTCCGTGCTCTCTTTGAGTGCACTTCCACCGGCCTAAGCTGGTTTCTACTGCGGCGGCCCTTACAACTCTTGGGCTCGCTCTTTGAGTTCACTTCCACGCCCGAATGGGAGACTATGCAATTGAGTACAAAGTGGTCAATACCCCTGTTTTCATTAACCCCGCATTTTGCGGATAAAAGACCTTGGTCTACATGTCTATATCTAGTTCTCGGTGCCCAACCGATCCCACATGTAGATCTCGAGCGCTATAGCGGCAAGCTCAGTAAGGCTCGCCTCGGACAGCATCGGTAAAACTGATATCAGGGTTTCATCGGTATCCAGGTCGCAGGCAAGATCGTCCTCACTTCTGAAAGCTGCAGCAATTCTCAGTGCATTCCTTTTATTTTCACCAAGTGAGTTAAAAGCTCCTACAAGGAAGTCTCTACTTGCGATCGGGACCCCAACATCCAACGACGCATGCCACGACGCAAGCATGGTTAGATCGTCGTCGCCCATCTCCGAGACGACCCTCGAGTAGTGATGCTCCAGCTCATCTTCCGGTACCTCGTCCACCCACTGACGGATCACCTCAACCGCCAACTGCCGACGGCTATCAGCGCCAATTGAACTGGCAATCGCCTGAATGGCGTTCTCAGGCTCGGTAAAGCATAAGCTCATCTAATATGACAATAGGACATGCTCTCGACGGAAAAACGGGTTACTACCCCACACAGGGACCGGTACCAACGGCTTTTGTATTCGATCCGTTGAGCGCACTCCTGACTATCCCGTTCGGTACTCCGAAGCCTTTGTTGCCGTCCGTGCTCGCAGCAAAGACTGTGGTCAGCACAATCCCGCTCGAGTCGACAGCCGGTCCACCGGAGTTACCGTGCCGCACCTCTCCCCTAAAGGAGGTTATCTCCCTCGAAACTGGACCCCTGCCATAGGCATCGCGACTCGCCACCGTACCGGTCTGCCCAATCCGAGCCGGAGTCGCTGTCAAGAGACCGTTCTCCGGATAACCGATAACCGCAACTGACGTGCCGGCATCTGCGGTGGCCGTAATATCAAGCGCTGGCTTCGCAAGTGCAGCAACGCGTAGGATCGCCAGATCGTTTTTCACGTCGAAGTGGACGACAGTTGTCGATAGCTTCCTTCCATCGGTGGCAGTTTGCACGGTCGTGTCGTACTGACCGGCCACCACATGCGCATTTGTCACAACGAGTCGCTCGCGCACCACCCAGCCGGATCCCTGGACCCCAAGCCCGCAAGCTGTTCCCAGTACGCGCACAACGCTATCGGCTGCACGTTTGACATTCGGCGAGCCAAGAATGTCAGACGTGGGCGCGGGTACGTTCGCCGACGGGCCGGTTATCTGAGGGAACGGATCGACTCGAGCGAGTGCGTTTAAGATCGGTGCGGAAGGTGGTAACCGGTCGTTCAACTCTTGCAGAACCAGTGAACGCTGAACCAGCTCACGAAGCTTGTTGACCTGCGGTGTTTGAAGCGCAACTGCACCCAGCACCCAGGCAAGCCCAAGAGCAAGTGCCGCCCCCAGGACCGTGCCGCCCACTGCGTCGAGGGTTTTGATCGGACCCCACGATACAGCCGACTGCAGCACCTTCCCGAGCCCCCCGAAGAGAGTGGCAGCCGCAATCCCGGCCATCAGCGCAAATACAAGCGATAGAAGCGGTGTGTATGGTGACTCCGCCCCTGTGGAAAGCAGCAGCGGCGCAATCCGCGAACCAAGCACGGCGCCGCCGATAAATCCACCCATCGTAAGTGCGCTAACCAGAAGTCCCTGGCCAAATCCCCAAAGTGCGAGGACCAAAGCGAAGATAATTATTCCCCAGTCGAGCGGAGTCATTCAATACCTATGAGCCTGAACATCCGACGATTATCGCAAGCTTGCCCGCCATCAATGTGGGCCGGCAGTTGCTAATACGTGTAGGCTTTACCGTTGTGCCAGAAAACAGTCTCACATCTAGTAACGTGGAAGACGGATCATCAAGCGGCTTTGGCCCGGTACGCAGAGCCCAAGTCGGGCTCGGTGTCGCTGGCGTGGGAGCGGTTCTATTGATATTCCCCTTCGGCAATACTGGTGCCATCGCCGGTGTAATCATGATCGCTGTCGGTGCTGTAGTCGGTTCCACTTTCGATCGGAAATCGCATGCCTGGTGGTTTGTATTCATAGCCGGTGCCATTATGTCTGTTACCTCACCAGGGATCGCTCAGATATCAGCAACCCTTGGCGGACTTTTGGCGCTGATCGGTAGTACCCTGGTCCTGGTTTCGGTAGTTATCGCCTTCCCGGTTGGCGACGAAGCTCCGTAGACATCTAACGCCTTAGATGTCTATATGAATCTCGCCGTTTTTACCGTCACCTGCAGGTATCTCAAGTATTAGAGGCTGTCGCTGAATGGTCGACTGATTTACCTTGTAGAGAATCAGGGACCCGTCACCCGGCCCGCTCGCAGCTGCGGTGTCAGCCGCCGGTTCGACCCCGCCCGGCGGAATCGCTCTGCTGAAGTCCAGCGCAAAAGCACTCTTGCTTGCATCGAGGGGAAGAAAGCTATCGCCACCCGCCTCGATTACCTCGATCTGCCTCGGTGGCGTGTAGGGCTCGTCGCCATCGTTCCTGATCTTTATAAAAACACCGAGGTAAGCTTCTCCTGCTTCAATTTTGGGCTGGCCGACCAAGTATGCCTTGTCCTCTGAATCGTTTGCGTTGAGTAGCCTCGTGTACTGCACTGCATAGACGGCACCGTCAACCGTTACGGCATCACCCTCTTCTCCCTCGCTTTTCTTCTCAGCGCCACAACCGGCAATGAGCACGGTGAGCATCAGGACCAGCCCCGTGGGAACTATTTTCTGAAGGTTTTTCACTACGGCCACGCAGTTTAGATAACGATGACCATGCCCGCTCACCCTACCGCAGTTCAGGTCGACTCAAGTCGTCTATTCCTTTTTAGGGCGGATGCGTAAGGTTTCGCGTATCTTCTGCGCTCTTTCCTGCGCATCCTCTATCGGTTGGGCTATCTTCATTATCGAAACGAGCCGTTCAGCAACCTCGGCCAAACGCTTTTCGACCTCAGCCAGGGTTAACGCAAGATCCTCTATCAGTTGTACTCGCAGCCCCAACGATTCGACTCTGTCCATCGCCGACTCAAGCTGATCGTTTATCGCCTTTGCCTCTTTTGCGATCGGCTTCGCTACCGAGACCACTTCTTCGGCTCCAGTCTCGATCGACTCGACCAGTTCAAGTGTGTGATCCAGCCGCTCTAAAAGCTTCTCTGCGTGCAAAGACAGACGGAGCAGCGTCTCGGGAGTGCGCACCAAGGCTATGTAAAAATTTGCTATTCCTGTTGCGAGATTTCGTATCAAGGCAGATTCAGCTTACCCGATTGCGAATGAAAGGTGCCTATGCAGCCAATCTGCGCAGTGATCCCGCATTGGCATGTACTCGCTCGGATCGAAGCACCGTACCGTATTCACCGTCTGGATGAGTACTGATGCAGAGACTGCAGACAGTCTTTTCTCCTTGCGATTCGGTAAAGACGTGCAGCTGCTCGCCGGTGAGTGGAGTACGACCACACGCCGAGCAACGTACGCAACTGCGTGAAAGCATGGTTACGCTCTTGCGTAAAAGTACGCTCTGTAGTCCAGGAGATGCGTGCATTAGAAATATATTCAACATCGTCTGACGGCTCCCTGCCGACCAATCATTGGGTTTTTTTACAAATGTCTATCTCGAACCGGTATCATCGAACCAAGTGCAGGGGGTGTTATTTAATACTTCCTGCCGGAGGGAGACGATGGAAATATTCAGGTCCGGGACACATGCGGGGGCCGGTTCATTCCAATGTACGAAATGTGAGTGTACGGTCACGCTCTCGTCGGCAGACGCAGTTCCTAAGTGCAGCGTCTGCAAAGGCAACGTGTTTTCACGAGCGTCGATCTTTCTCGACGAGGCTACTCACCCGATGCCAGCGCACGAACAGGAGACACGGGACTACGAGGAGCGGGCTCACTTTGAAGAACTCGAGCCGGGCTTCTACCTTGTTTTTGAGCACGAGGAGCGATTAAACGTTGTCCCGCTCACACTCAGGTACACACGCATCGGTCGCAGCGTGAGAGCTGATGTGCGACTGGATAATCCGACCGTATCGCGTAGACACGCAATAATCGTTGCCGATGACGAGCGGATAGAGGTTCTCGACGATCGCAGCCTTAATGGAGTATTCCTAAACGGTGAGAGAGTCGATCGCGGTCGCCTCTCCGACAGAGACGAGATAACGATCGGCTGTGTAGAGATCAAGTTCATCGAGAAGCTGCCGGAGGGCTCTTCTGCGCGCGCAGAAGACGGCAACCACCTAGCGCCTGCTTAGGGCTATTCCGTCGATATCGATGGATCGGTCTGCTTCTCCTTGGGCACTGCCATCACGAAGTTCTTGTCCGGTTGTAAGGCAAGCTTGAGTACCCGCGACGCCTCATCGTCTTGTCCGGTCGCCCTCAGCTCGGATGCGTAATAGTCGAGTAACTCCTGTACGTCCAGGATCCCATCGCCGTCGAGCGACTCAATCGAGACCAGCGCTCCCTTTCCGATACGCCTTTCAAGCGCCTCGACATCGAGATTCCATTCTTCATTAATCCGCATGTATACACGACCACCGGTCTGACCTGCGCAGACCCAAGGCCCAGGATCTCCGAGAACCAGCGCGCGACCGGCTGTCATGTACTCAAATCCGTATCCCTTTATGTTGGCACGATCGGCTAAATGTCCTAGCTCGTCCTGAAGTGGATGCTCCGGCTCTCCGCCGATGATCACATCGGCGCCAGACAGCCTGATGCAGAAACGTGTATCTGCGTCACCTTGAACGACGAAGCGTCCACGCTGCGCACCGTACGCGAAAGATTTGCCAACCGAGCCGTTAACCCTTTTACCGGCCGAGTTAATGCCTTTGAGGATTGAGATATTGCCACCGAACATGCACTTTCCTACACCGTCCTGTGCGCCGCCAACTACTCGCAGATCGAGACCGTATACATTGAAGGCACCGAAGCCTGAGCCCGCAACCGATCCACCGTCAAACCTAACGCTGGCCAGTGTTTTTCTCACTTGGTTCCGGACCCGACTCGTCGATGCGTGCGCGTGCGAGCGCCCCGGCAAGTTCTGTGCCAAGTACACGATCGTAAGCATCTGTCGGCCGTATAAATTCTTGAGATACCGTGCTACCGGAACAAATTTCCGTCGCATAACTTGCGACAATTGCCGAAGCTTCTTTTGGTCTCATCCGTATCGGTCTCGAAAGCACCAGGTTTGCCTCTTCTCGCACGTCAACCTCGGCAGGAAGATCAACCGGTTCCAACTCCAAAAACTCCTCGAGCGGGGTAATCATCTCCGCCAGATCTACATCCTCGAGCATCTCCACCTGCTCGAGTAGATCGGAGCGACCAACCAGATCTTGCACCCTTTCAAAACCAAGCTGAGCCGTAAGCTCCCTGACCCCTTCACCCATACCTACAAAGAATCGGGTGCAGCTCTCCACCGCCGTTTCGTATTGACGAGGAGTGAACTTCTTCAAGCCCTTCTCGTCTGCATCCTCCTTGGTCTCTATCTGAGTGGCAATACCGACATGACAAGTATCCAGCTGACAGCCACGACAGATCGTGCACCCGAGCGAGACCATTGCAAGCGTGCCGAATGAAACCCTGTTTGCCCCCAGACACAACATCTTGATCACATCCTTGTCGTGACGCATCCCTCCATCTGCCCAGACCTCGACGCGATTGCGAATACCGGCTTCCATGAGCGCCCGGTGTACTGCCCTTGTTCCGATATCGGAAGGTAGCCCCACATGTCGCAGCGCATGCTGTCTCGCGGCTCCTGTCCCTCCATCAAAGCCTGCGAGCGTGATTATGTCAGCTCCGGCCTTGGCTATTCCAACCCCGATCGTGCCGATATTCGGCACTACCGGCACCTTTACCGATACCCGTGTGTCGGGATTGGCGGTCTTCAACTCGTCGATCAACTCCGCAAGATCCTCGATCGAATACAGATCGTGGTTGTTGGACGGAGAGATCAAGTCAGTGCCGGTCGTTGCGTTACGAGCCGCAGCAACCTTCTGTGTCACCTTCTTTGCCGGTAGATGCCCGCCCTCTCCAGGCTTTGCACCCTGACCAATCTTTATCTCAGTGATGTACGAGGAGTTAAGCATGTCAGACGTGACTCCAAAGCGACCTGAGGCAACCTGCTGACCCCGCCACTTGTCGTACTTTCCGTACATATCCTGAATCTCGCCGCCCTCGCCGTTCATGCAGACGATGTTCGCGCGCTTCGCAGCCTCAGCATACGATCGAAAAGCCGTTTCGCCCTGCGACCCGAAACGACATGGCGCTGATAACCAACGGATAGTCGTGAAGGCCGACGCTGGTATCAACTGCGCTTGAATCGACGGGCTCCCTTCCCGGTTCCTGCTTCAAATCGATAAGGTGCCGAAGAGACACGGGATGGTCTGCTTCCTGCGTTGCCACCTTCTCTGAGTAATCGGCAAAGCTACCGTTACCGTTGGCTGCAGCGATTGCCGCTTTGTAGATCTTCGGATAGAAATGAAATGTCTTGGCCGGTTTCGGCTTCTCCGGGTTCACAAGCACTTCACGCCTTTGATCGGAATCCCTGTCAAGCTCAGTGAAGCCAACGCCCGCACTGTCTGAGCCGCAGTAACTTACGGTTGCGAAAAGCTCAACAAGCTCAGGCTTGAGGCCGATGCATGAGAACTGACGAGCATATCCTCTGGCCTCATGAATCCCGATCGTTGAGATGACCTTTTCGATCCCCTTTCGCACAGCAGTACAGAGATTTCCGAAGTCGGCTTTATAGTCATCGATACAGATAACCTCGAACATCGTGTACGGACAGATGCCGTCGGCGCCCAAGCCCAAAGCCATCACGATGTCGTGAAGATTTCGGATCGCCGACGAGCGCAACACTATCGATGTGCGACGACGCAGATTTTCATGTTCACTACCGACCCAAGTCTCTTTCAACGCGAGATCAACGACCGAGGTCGTAAGGTGCGGATCGATGTAGTTTCTGTCACCTTCGAACACGGTCCTATCAGATAGGACTAGCAGCTGCGCGCCCTCTTTTACGGCCTTTATCGCCTCGTGTCTCAGGCGCTCTAGTGCCCCCTCAACGGTTTCGGCATCGGTACACGAGATATCGAGCACATGTGATCGCTTCCCGGGAAATAGCTCCCAAAGATCTTCGAGAAGATAGGTCTGGTGATCGCGAGCTACCTTACGAAGTGTTTTGTCAGACAACGGCGCCGGGCCGTGATGCCCGCCCAATATAACCGGAAACTGTGCCTCAGATGCCCGTGGATCGACGCCGGCATTGTGCAGTGTCGGTCGCGCCCCGTAGACGGTTCGACAAGAGAAATGCTCCACCTCGCGTTCCCGGTCGATCGCCGGATTTGTTACGACGGCAACTGTCTCTTTGAAGTAGTCGGCAAGGTTGTGTCGCTCCTCTGAAAGAGCTGCAAGCGGACCATCGTAACCCAGAGATCCGATCGGTTCAGCACCGTTTGACGCCATCTGCTTTACCAGTTTGACGTCCTCTCGTTGCCATCCGAACCCCGCCAGCACCCTGTCCTCGACCCTTAACGGTTCTGCGGGTCCAGCTGAGGTGAAACCGGCGATCTCGGGTCCTTCCAACGGCCCACCGGTTTCAAAAGCCCGGCTGAAGTTGCCGGCCTTCTCAGCGTTACTTCGCTTCATGAAACGGTCCATCACTATCTTTTGCATCTCATCGTGGGGGATCAGCTTTGCGCCCCCCTCTCGATTGTGTTGAACCATCACCTTCTGTCCAGGTGCAAGCGGCTCTGGCTCTTCGACCAGATCCGATATTGAGACAACGCCCGGTTCAGAGCTGAATATAAAAGCGTCCCCGGTCTCGATCTGCCAGAGGGGCCTCAATCCCAACGCGTCGACAGAGAAAACGCTCTCGCCACCATACGTCGATACCAGCGCAACCGGCCCTTGAGCGATAGGCCCGACTGCCTGGCGCAAGTACATGTAAAAATCGTGCAGCTCTTCAGGCAACCTCTTTATCTCGTCCACGATCGGCGGTAACACAGCTTCTATCGCTTCAGGTAGGGTCAACTCCTGTCGATGGACCAGTCCTTCAATCGTACGGTTAAAATCCTGAGAGTCAGAACAGCCTTCCTGAATCGGCACATCCATCATGCGTGCCTCATGACGCAGGTTCTCGATCGTGTTGATCTCGCCGTTATGCCCCAGCATCGAGAAGGGTTGAACCCGCGAGAAGGTCGGTAAGGTGTTTGTTGAGTAGCGGTTGTGGCCTAAAAGATGCGCAGTCTCGCATCGCGTGTCTTTTAGATCCTCGTAGTAATTGGGTAGGACCTCAGGCATTCCCATAACCTTGTAAGCGCAGCTTCCGCCAGAGAGAGAGGCAACGTCTAATCCCAGTTTCTCCTCAAGCTCCACTGCCAGCTCGAAGAGCTGTGCATCCCGTTCGCGAGGATCCTTGGTCGAAGAAAGGCCCGCGATCTGCCAAAAGATAGGCTCTTCCTCACGAGCGGTTGGGCCCAGAGCGCTCGAGTCGACAGCACCGTCTCGTTCGGCAAGAATCCGGACGCCCGCACGTTTGATGAGCTGAAGAGCTTCGTGCTTCAGTTCGCGTACCTTGCCCTTGAGGGCACGCGGAACGAATATATGGCCAACCGCAAACGCCCCATCGTGTGCAAGCTCAGCCTCATGGCCTCCCTTCTCGATCTCCGTCTCCCAAATCTTTTTAGGGATCTCGATCAACACACCGCAACCGTCTCCCTCTCCGTCCACGTTGCCCGCTCGGTGCAGCATCTTCTGCAACGCGGCAACGGCAGTTTGTATCAGTGCATGCGACGGCTGCCCGTCTTTGAGAGTGGCGGCGTAGATGGCACACGCATCCCTGTCTTCAACTGTCTCCGGAGGCTTTAACGGGCGATATTGCCGTTCGGGATCAAACCGTACAGCAGCTTTTTCGTTGGTTATTTTCTCGATATGCCTTTTCGTCATTTTGCCTCCGGGATCCGCACCTTATTCCAGAGGGTGCGCGACCGGCTTGAAATCAGCATTATATGTCATGTTAAGGAGATGTTAAGCAAAATGTTGTGGTTTAACAGTCCGATTTTCTCGCTGGTTACAAAAAAAATCTGACATCGACACATTTGTCACGTAGACTCGCGTGTGTACGTGGGAAAAATACTGACAGTGCTCTCGCAAAAGGGTGGGACAGGTAAAACCACGATGGTGCGCACCCTGAGCGACGTATTGCGGCGAGCCGGTATGGACGTTGTGGCCGTGGATCTGGACCCGCAGGGAAACCTTTCCGACTACTTCGATATCGACCCTGAGGCCAACCCCACTATCTGCGACGTTATATCAGGCCATTGCAAGGCTGCAGACGCGTTGCACGATGACATAATCCCAGCCAACTTAAGCCTGGCCGAGGCGGAGTTGGTACTGAGTGGAAAGATGGGCCGCGAACTGACCTTGAAACGGGCACTGAGAGAGCTGCGTCGTGAGCGTGACCTGGTGCTCATAGACTGCCCTCCCGCCCTTGGGCTTTTGACCGTCAACGCATTGATCGCGGCTGACCACGCACTACTCTCAACCGAAGCACAGTACTTCTCACTTCAAGGCGTAGAGCAGGCACTTGAGGTCCTTGAGCTTGCAAAGGAGAACTTGAACCCCGAGCTGGAATGGATGGGCGTGGTACTCAACATCGCCGATATGCGCACGATCCACAGTCGCGAAGCAAAAAAACTACTCCGAGAACACTTTGACGACAAATTGTTCGATACACATATAAGACAGTCGATCCGTTACGCTGAATCTGCAGAGAGAGCGGTCTCGATCCTCGACTACGCACCGGACCTGGGCGAGGACTATATAAAGCTGGCTGACGAGGTGTTGTTGCGTCTCGGTCAGGATGAGATACGCGCACAACTCGAGCCTCTGAACAAAGAGCCTGTAGCGGCATAGACGTCACCCGATGAACCCACAGTCGGTCTTTTCGGATGGTCCAGATGCGGCAATTAGCGTCGAGGATCTGCATGTCGTACGAGGCGGACAACTCGTTCTTCGAGGGATTTCACTGAATGTAGATTCAGGAACTGTGACCGGCCTTCTCGGCCCAAGCGGTTGTGGCAAAACTACATTGATGCGATCGATCGTCGGGGTACAGCGCATCAAGTCTGGCAGTGTTAGAGCGCTAGGGATAACCGCTGGATCAAGGGAGCTCCGCACACGAGTCGCATACGTGACACAGGCTCCGTCGGTATACAGCGATCTATCGGTCCGAGAGAACCTGCGCTACTTCGCGCAAATCCTTAGGGTGAGTCATGAACGAATCGACGACATCATCGAGACGGTCGAGCTTGAAGAGCATACTGGACAGCTGGTCCGGAGCCTCTCAGGAGGCCAGCGGGCTCGTGTCTCGCTGGCAACTGCGCTTCTTGGTGAGCCGGAACTCCTTGTGCTAGACGAGCCAACCGTGGGGCTCGATCCGGTTTTGAGAGCAAGCTTGTGGCGAACTTTCCAACACCTGGCCGAAAAAGGCGCAACCCTTCTGGTCTCCAGTCACGTAATGGACGAGGCCGCGAACTGCGATCACCTGCTGCTCATGCGCGAAGGTCGGATCCTGGTGTCCGAAACGCCCGCCGAGCTACGAGAGCACACCGGCGCAGACGACATAGGTGAAGCGTTTCTGCGTGTTATTGAAGAAAGCGAGTCCGAAGTATGAGCGCCCGTATCACCGTCTCCACTGCGCTTCGCGTTTTAAAACAGCTCCGTCACGACCCCCGCACGATCCTACTGATCGTGGTCGTTCCCTGCCTGCTGATGACTTTAATGAGATATATATTTGACCAACAGCCAGAGACGTTCCAACGTGTGGGTATCACGCTGCTCGGGATCTTTCCCCTCTCCACGATGTTCATCGTTACGTCGATCACCATGCTGCGTGAACGCACGACTGGAACTCTAGAGCGCCTGATGACGATGCCGATGTCGAAGGCCGACCTGCTGTTCGGTTACGGTTTCGCCTTCGCGGTGGTCGCAGCCGTTCAGGCACTGGTCGTCTCCGCCTTAGGGTTTGGCGCGCTTGGACTTGAATCCGAGCACGCAATTTGGATCGTTTTCGCACTTGCGGTTGGAAACGCGATTCTCGGCATGGCACTAGGTCTTTTCTTAAGCGCCTTCGCAACAACTGAATTTCAGGCCGTGCAGTTCATGCCGGCGTTCATCATGCCACAGATCATCCTCTGCGGTATTTTTGTCCCAACCGACCAAATGGCCCGAGGACTGGAGATCGCCTCCAAGGCCCTACCGATGACCTACGCCTACGATGCGCTCAACAGGACGACTAGGCCGGGTGCACTTGGGTCGGACATGACCATCGATGTAATGGTGATCGTTGGTGCGACGATACTCGCACTCATTCTCGGCGCGCTGACACTTCGCCGACGCACCGCGTGATCAAGTAACTATCCCTCGACCTCGGGACCCTTCCGCGTAGCTTGCGTTAGGCCAACGATCGCCACAATCCCACCGACAATTACTCCGACGACCTGCTTCCAGCCAAACCCTGATTGCCCACCGATACCGATCGGGTCGGCAAGTGCAGAGATCAAGAGTGCCGCTAATCCTACGACGATAAGGAAAATCCCGAAATAGTTATAACGCATGTCTGATCAGCCCCCTAGGCTCTACTTGAGGTTTGCGCATAGCCTAGTCGAGGCGTGGGGCGAAACGTGGGGTCAGGTCTTAAATGGTGCACCCAGTGTTCGCGGTAGGTACTACTCTCACGAGTAGCCCCCCGCACAGTTCCCAGCGTTCGCGTTTAACGCACTGGTAAGTGTTCACCCCCTACCAAACATCCATGTAATCTGGGCTTGAGCGTGTCCGGAACTAAGCGAAAGCCCAAGTTTTATGGGTTATCTGGCACAAACCCACACCGGCCGGCGGCGTGTACGCCGGTCGGGGAGCGGAAACGTTTATATGGCGAGGGGGCCTGAACGCTTACACGCACTGGGCTCCTGCCTTGAGTGTTGGCGATAAAAGCGCTCTGCTTGTCGCACACGGTCAAGCGCATTTGACAGGTTCAATCCGGCACTGTGTCCGGGACCTGTTTTGCCTGCCGTCACCCTCTTGGCCGGTCCCCTTTCCTCAACCACCTCTGCGACCGACAAGTCGGCGTTGTTCGGCGATTTCGCAGGTACTACGGGACCGTCAGACTTCCGATGATCGTGCGTCGAGGGTTTGCGGCCTTGGCCTTTCCCTCGCGACCCATCCTTGCCATTACTTGGATGGGCGATCACTGGACCTCCCGGTTCTCGCGCATGGAGATATCACGTGCATGCCTGTGTTCTTCGACCGCGCGGAGTTCGCAACCGACTTGCGTATATCGCCGGCTTTGAGCTTGCCTTCTGCCAATGGTGAGAGCATCGGCACTCCGTGTGTGGTCATTTCGCGGCTCAATAGCACCGCCTGCACGTACCTTTGTCAACGCTTCGTCTACACCCTTACGGGCGCCTACGCATGACTCAAGGCCACTGTGGTTCGCTATCCCTTCAATGTAGGGCTCTTTCATCCCCTTCTCCATGCCGGTTTATCCCGGCGCTCTCAGGGCTTGCAACGATCGCCCCCGCACCAGCAATGATTAGGTCGATCGTGTCTTCAACGAGTTCATTCGTTTCAGTATCGATAACATTCATGAAGCTCGTTGTACCTTCGTCTCCATTGTCTTCGGATGAGGCAACGTATGCCCGTGTTCCGTCGGGAGACACCGCTGCAGAGATCGGCTTCTCTTGGGGTCGTGCATTGTGCACAATGCACGACCTGACCCCTAAAGGTGACTAAAGGTCCGTAGACCCGGTGACTTCTACCTGAGCGCCCTCTGCGACGAATTCCAAAGACCGCACTTCGGCCCATCCGCCAACATCTTCTTTAAGGCGCTCGACCAAGCTCTCTTCTGCGTCGGATTTAACCCAGAAAAGCACTGTCGGCCCGGCACCGGAGATGGTCGCACCGATCGCACCAAGTTCACTGGCCCGCTCGACCAGTTCCATCGACCTTGGGTAGAGATCTTTGCGGCGCGGTTGGTGTATCTGGTCTTCAAGGCCACGCGCAAGAAGATCCTTGAGCCCGGATTTCAAGCCGACCATCAGAAGGGCCGTCGAAGCCGTGTTTGCTGCCGATTCCTGCAACGGAATATCCTTGGGAATGACTTCTCTTGCAGCTTCAGTCGATAGCCGCTCGTCTGGAATGCAGACAACGGCCTTGACCCAGTCCGGTGGGTCGATCCGGTCGACATGTGGCTGACCGTCATACACGGAACAGATGACTATGCCACCCTCCATCGATGCGCCGACGTTGTCTGGATGCCCCTCAAGCTTCACCGCATGTGCAAGCAGCTTGCTGGGCGGAAGATCCCAACCAGACATATGGTTTGCAGCGACAAGTCCCGCCACGATCGCCGCGCCGCTTGAGCCCAAGCCCGCTCCGACCGGTATATCTGAGTCGATCCGAAATGAATACCGGTCTACCTCACACAACTCCTTAAACGCCCGAACACAGAGATTGCTCTTGTCGCTGGGCAGACCCTCATCACCGGGGTCAACCGAAAAATTCCCGGTTTTATCTACCTCCAGGGTCATGTCAATTGATAGTGCGGCGGCGAGGACATCGTAGCCCGGTCCAATGTTTGCCGAACTGCCAGGAACCGTGACTTTGACCTGCTCGCTCATTCTTCGAAAACGGCCTGTTCGAGTAGCTCGAGATCGGCGTCGCACATTACCACCTCCGGCGCTGCACTAAGCGCGGTATCGGGATCTTTGAGCCCGTGCCCTGTCAGTACGCAGACAAGACTCTCGCCCTTGGGCGGGTGCTTTATCACGCCCGCAATGCATGCGGCACTTGCCGGCTCGCAGAAGACCCCTTCGTTTGCCGCGATCCACCGGTAGGCATCGAGTATCTCCTCGTCACTAACAGCCCTGATCTCCCCCTTGGATTCGTTCAGCGCAGCGTTCGCCTCCTCCCAGCGTGCTGGATTTCCGATCCTGATCGCAGAAGCCACCGTCTCGGGCTCCTCGAAGACTTTTCCGGTAACGATAGGAGCCGCCCCTTCGGCTTGGAAGCCAAGCATCCTCGGCTTGCCCATCTCGTATTCGCAGAACCCTTTCCACCAAGCCGTGATGTTGCCCGCGTTGCCGACCGGAATCGCCAGCAATTCGGGCGCACCACCGAGTTCGTCGCACACCTCAAATGCAGCCGTCTTCTGACCCTCGATCCGGTATGGGTTTATCGAGTTGACAAGCTCAACTGAGTGGCGCTCCACTATCTGTTTGACAAGCTCGAGCGCCTCATCGAAGTTGCCTCGCAGGGCAACAACGCGTGCGCCGCAGATCAGCGATTGGGCCAACTTGCCGACTGCGATATTCCCCTCCGGCACGATCACTGCTCCTTTAAGCCCTGCGCGAGCCGCATAGGCAGCAGCTGACGCCGCGGTGTTCCCTGTCGAGGCACAGATCACCGCCTCTGCACCCGCTCCGATGGCTCTCGACACTGCAACAGTCATGCCACGATCCTTAAAACTACCGGTGGGATTGACACCCTCCAACTTGAGCCAAGTCTCGACTCCAAGTCGCTCCGAAAGTCTGCCCGCGTGCACCAGCGGTGTCGAACCTTCGGAAAGGGTTATTTCCGGGTCGCCAGGCTCCAGCGGAAGCCTGTCCCGGTAGCGCTCGATCACACCGTTCTTTGGTTTACCCAAACTCTTCCCTCGATAACTCGGATAGCTCTTGGCGGGCGACGCAGTACGTCCAGTTCCGCAATCTTGTCAAGCGCTGACCAGAAGTGCTTTTCGGCCACACGGTGCACGACCATCACCAGCCTTGCGTTATCACCAAGCCCGCTCTGAACAACGCTCTTTACGCTCACACCCTCGTCACCGAGGATCTCAGCTATCTGCGCCAGCACGCCCGGCCTGTCTTCAACGTCCGTGTACAGGTAAAAAGCCGACTCGACTTCGCCCGGGGATATAACATCCAAGTGCTCGATCTGCTCCGGAAACTCCGTCTCGGCCGTTGCCACAGAAACGACATCTCCAAGAACTGCAGTGGCCGTCTCGGTCCCACCCGCACCCGGGCCGGACATGGTTATCTCGGTTATCGCATCCGATTCGACCATCACGGCGTTGAACGGGCCGTTCACGGTCGCCAGCGGGTGTCCTCTGTATAGAAAGCATGGAAACACCCTCACGTTCATGCCGTTGTCGATCCTCTCGGCAACTCCGAGCAGCTTCAGCACGAGGCCGAACTCCTTGGCGTATGCGATGTCTTCCGGCTTCACGTCCTCGATCCCCTCACAACTGACTTCATCGAGGAGAACGGGCGTATGGAACGCAAGCCGCGCAAGGATCGCCATCTTGGCGGCAGCGTCAAGGCCAGATACATCTTCGTGCGGATCGGCCTCCGCGTAACCCAGCTCCTGTGCACGTTTTAGAGCCTCTGAATAGTCGGCTCCGGTGTTCGCCATCTCGCTGAGAATGTAGTTGGTGGTGCCGTTCACTATCCCGTGAACCTTCTCCAGATGGCTTCCCGCAAGCGACTCGCGAATCACACGAACGACCGGAATCACTCCTGCAACCGCCGCCTCGAAACGCAACTGAACATCAGATCTGCTTGCAACATCGACCAGATCGTCACAAGACTGCGAGATCAGCTGCTTGTTTGCGGTAACGACGTGCTTGCCAGCTTCAAGCGCTTTGATCACATAGTCTCGCGCTGGGTCGATACCGCCCATCAACTCCACGATCGCATCGGAGTCACCGAGAATCTCATCGAAGTCACCGCTGTCACGTCTCAACGTTCCAACGATCTCAAACCTTTTACCTGTTGCACGTTCGATCGCTGGCGCGCGCTCAGCCAGAAGCTCAGCAAATGCTCCTCCAACGGTTCCACGACCTAGGAGCCCTATCTTGAACTCTTTCGCCATCAGCTCTCCACATCCCTCGCGGCGAGATCCTTCCAGCTCTCCCGCCTGATCACCTCGCGTGCATCTCCATCTTTACAGAAGATAACCGGTGGACGCGTGACTCCGTTGTAGTTATTGGCCATTGCGTGCCCGTATGCACCGGTGGCGGGTGTGACCAACAGGTCTCCTAACTCGGGCCGCTGGATCGTCGCATCCTTGATAATCACGTCACCGGATTCACAGTGCATTCCTGCAATTGTCGCCGTCTGGTCGGCCGGCTTATCCATCTTGTTTGCGATGACAGCCTGATATTTAGCTCCGTACAGCATCGGCCTTAGGTTGTCGGACATGCCGCCATCGATCGCCACATATGTTCTCACGCCTGGAATCTCCTTTATCGTGCCGACTGTGTAGACGGTTATTCCAGCATTGCCGACCAATGACCTCCCGGGCTCAATCAATATCTTCGGCACCGGATCGAACTCCTCCGATATCCCGCGCACCTTGACATCGACGTAGCTCTCAATCGATGCCGGCTCATCCTCATCCGTATAGGCTATCCCGAGCCCGCCACCGACGTTCAACACCTTGCACTCGAACCCATCGTGGGAGCCAACAAACTCGGCCAGCATGTGGATCGCCTTGCGATATGGCTCCAGTTCGAATATCTGCGAACCTATGTGTGCGTGTACGCCGACCAGTTCCAGGTTGTCACAGCCCATCACCTCATCAACGGCAGCTGATGCCAGGCCATCCGCAAGTCCAAAGCCGAACTTCGAGTCGAGCTGCCCGGTCTGAATGTAGCTGTGAGTCGATGGCTTTATACCGGGCGTGACCCGAATCATCACCTTCTGTACCCGTTTCCGATCAGCGCACAGCTTCTGTGCGAGTCGCACCTCGTCGAACGAATCGAGTATCAGATGCCCGATGTCCGAGTCAAAAGCGTATTGCAGCTCAGCGGCACTCTTGTTGTTGCCGTGCATGTATATGCGGTCTGGAGGGAGTCCGCCTTTCAGTGCCAGAAAAAGCTCTCCCCCCGACGCAACGTCGACCGAAAGACCTTCCGCTTCAAACAGGCTAAATGCAGACGTTGCCGGGAATGCCTTGCTGCCAAAGATGACTTCGAAGTTCTCTGTGCGTTCACGAAAGGCGTTCAGATAGCTACTGGCGCGACTACGCATATCGTCCTCTACGAATAGACATACGCGGGTGTACCGAACTGCTTGGCCACATCTGTGACATCGCAACCGCCAACCACTAGATGGCCTTTCTCGTTAACGCCACTTCCTAGCGGATATGCGCTCGAAAGATCTTTATTTGAGACAAGAGACGACATGGAACACTGATTATGTATTCAAGAATGCATTCAGTTGGGCATTTGAAGGCGAATATGCACTATTAAGCGACCTCATCGCCGCAGTTCCCAGCTACAGTTCCTACTCAACGGTAACTATATTGAGGGAGAGGCAAGTGAGCGATTCAGAGATCCTGTACAAGTCAGCTACCGAGCTTGCAGAGTCGGTTCGAAACGGTGAAGTGAGTGCACGAGAGCTCACCGAGGCATCATTGAATCGAATCGAGCAGTTCGACGAAGAGATCAACGCCTTTACCACCGTGCTCGCTGAACAGGCCCTAGAGGAAGCTGACAAGATAGAGCCCGGCGATGAGCGACCTTTTGCCGGGGTACCGATAGCGATCAAGGACCTAAACGTGGCGATGGCGGGTGTCGTTATGTCCCAAGGTTCAGACTTGGTCGGCGACTTCACCCCAGGGCACGACAACAACGTGGTAAAAAGGGTGAAGGAAGCTGGGTTCATCATCGTCGGAAAGACCAGTTCACCGGAGTTCGGCATCCTGCCGGTAACTGAGCCGAGAAGATTCGGCCCAACCCGAAACCCCTGGGATCTCGAGCGTACGCCCGGCGGCTCATCTGGCGGCTCATCGGCAGCTGTGGCCGCCGGCATGGTCCCGGTCGCGCACGGCAGTGACGGCGGCGGATCGATCCGCATCCCGGCAAGTTGCTGTGGCCTGATCGGACTGAAGCCAAATCGCGGTCGTATCTCCAAGGCACCGGATATAGGCGAGATGCTATCTGGATTTGCAACCGACGGCGTGCTCACCCGCACGGTCGATGATACTGCGCAACTACTCGACATACTCGAAGGCTACGAGCCGGGAGATCCGTACTGGACAGAGTCGCCAGTCGTTCCGTTTGCACAAACCGCGAGGATTGAGCCGAAGAAGCTGAGGATCGGCTACACGACCACCCCACCGATAGAGACCGAGGTCGAGGGTTGTTATATAGAAGCAGTATCGAAGACGGCGGAGCTGCTCTCATCGCTCGGACACGATGTCGAGGAAGCGTCACCAGCCTGGAACGATCCGGAGATGGCGCGGCTGCTAGAAGAGCAGTTCACGGTCATGTGGGCCAGTGGCGTCTCTCAGGCGGCTGTGATCGGTGGCATGATGGCCGGTGGCAAGGAAGTAGAAGAAGGCGACCTCGAGCCGCTCACATGGGTCCTCTATCAGATAGGCCTCAAATCACGCGCTGTCGACTACTTGAACGCACAGCTTACGATGAACGCCCTTGCACGTGCGGTCGTGCCGTTCTGGTCCGATTACGACATCCTGTTAACACCTGGGCTTGCGAGATTGCCGGTCAAGATCGGCGAGATCAATAGCTGTGCAGACGACCCGATGGCCGAGTTCAAGAAATCAGCCCGGTTTACTCCGTTCACTCCACTTTTCAACGTGACTGGACAGCCGGCGATATCACTGCCGATAGATCGGTCGAACGGTCTGCCGGTCGCAGTACAACTTGTCGGAGCACCGAGTAGAGACGATGTGCTCCTGTCGCTGGCGACACAGCTGGAGACAGCAAACCCATGGGCAGACTGGCGTCCCGATATGGAAAAGGTCGCACAGACAACCTAGAGATCAGTCCCGCGGTTGGAATAACGGCTGGAGAAAGCGGTGACCCGATCTAGGGCCGCAAAGTTAGGGTGACGGAAGAATGTCAGAGATAGACAACCTGCTGAGGACCGCCACAAAGCACTCGGAAAAGTTTTCCAAGCGCAACCTAGGCGCTCGCCCTGCTAGACGAGTTGCCGTCGTCACCTGTATGGACTCCCGTTTTTCTGTATCTAAGATGCTAGGCCTGCGTGAGGGCGATGCCCATGTCATTCGCAATGCCGGTGGACGGACCCCAGAGGCCTTGCGGTCACTGATTGCCTCGCAGAGGTTGCTCGATACGAACGAGATCATGGTTGTTCAACACACAGACTGCGGCATGGAAAATTACTCAGATGAAGATATCCGAGAAAAGCTGAAAGGAGATCTCGGCGTCGATGCGACCGATATCGAATTTCTCACATTTTCAAACGTTGAGCAAAATGTGCTTAGAGATGTCGAATTCCTTAATAATTCGCCCTTGATTGCAAAGGACTCAGTTATCAGAGGATTTGTATACGACGTTGAAACCGGCGAGCTGACCGAGGTATCTGGTTAGCTCATCCAGACTGCGGATTCGTTGAGCGCTTTCTGCGCAAGAGAACGGTCGTCCAGGTAGCGCCGATCAGAATCAGAATGAGGCTGACGATCTGTGCCTCTGTCATCCCCAACGCCACATCGTCGTTTCGGCGGATGAACTCAACAAGGAACCGCTCAACGCCAGAAAGTAGAAGGTACAGAGCGAACAGTCCGCCCGCGAGCATTCGCTTGCGTAGTTTCCAAAGCAGCCATGCGATAAATCCCATCGCAAGCACCTCATAGATAGGAGTTGGGTGCACCAGCTGATTGGTCGGAACAGTTCCGTTCGAATACGACATCGCCCAAGGCCCGTCCCAGGCAACACCGTAGTCACCGTCGCCGGAGATCTGGCACCCTATCCTGCCGATCGCGTAGCCGAGTGCCAACGACGGAGATGCTGCGTCGAGCAGCGTCAGGTTCAAGAAACGGCGGTAGTAAGCCCAGATCGCACTGGCGATCACTCCGCCGATCAGGCCTCCGTACCAAGTAAGACCCGACCCGGAGAAGATGTTGCCGAAAAGATCGTTCTGAACTGTTGACCAGTGCTCAGCCAAGAAATTGACGCGAGCGCCGATCAACCCACCTATAAGCGCCGCAAGGACCAGCTCGAACGCCCAGTCCCCCGGCTTTCCAAGCTCCTTGAACCGCTTTCGCAGAAGCAGCCCGGCAAAGAGAAAGGCAAGCGCGAACATTATGCCGAAGGTCTGCAGAGTCAGAGGGCCGATATCTATCTCGGGTTGCACATGGCAGAGCGTACCCAAACAGGATCGCACTACTGCTAATATGCTTCATGTTTAATGAGAACGATTCTCAATAAGTGCTCTTTTGCTTTTCTATCGCTAATATCGGTGCTGATGGTCTCTGCCCTGCCGCTGGCCGGATGTGGTGACTCTGTGAGCACTAAGCCGGTTGTTGTGGGAACAACAACTCAGGTTGCAGACCTTGTCAAGGAGGTGGCCGGTAACAGACTCAAGGTCGTCTCTTTGGTCGGCCCAAACGCGGACGCCCACGAGTTCGAGCCGAGAGCACGCGACGTTGAAGCGATCGCCGATGCGAAAGTTGTCTTCACTAGCGGAGCCGGGATCGATAGTTGGGCCGATGGGCTGATCGAGAACTCGGGTGGCGATGCGCGCAAGATACAAATCTTCAGGCCTCTGCCGGTTAAACTCAAACCCAAGGGGAGCGGTGCAGCAAACCGCGAGTTCGACCCACACTGGTGGGGCAGCACGCAAGATGTCGTTGCGGCTGTAAACCAAATTGAAGACATCTTGAGCGAAGAGTTCCCATCGGATGCAGGTACGTTTAAAGAAAAGGCACGAAAGCTCAGGCAAGAGGTCTACGAACTTGACGCACGTATTGCGAAATGCTTTAAACGTATCCCCAAGTCAAAGAGAAAGCTGATCACCAACCACAGTGCGTTCACCTACTTCACCAACCAATATGGCTTTGATTACGCCGGCTCACTGATCCCCTCGCTATCGACCGAGGCACAACCGTCCGCAGGCGAAATTCGCAAGCTCGTTAAAAAAATCAGGGCCGAAAAGATCCCGGCGATATTCACCGAGAGCTCAGTCAGCCCCAAACTCGCAAAGGCCGTTGCCAGGGACGCCGGTGTAAAGGTCGAGGGACCTCTCTATATTGACTCGCTCGGGCCTCGAGGGTCAAGTACTGAAACCTGGATCGGAGCCACGCGCCACAACGCACGAGCGATACTCGTGGGACTTGGCGGCGCCAAAGCCGAGCGCTGTCTCTAGCGCCCCAAATTTATAAATGAGTCGTGCTTAGGCTTATATGACTCGTAGTGCAAGTGTGGTCCGCTACAGGAACCACGACAGCCCACCCCACCGAGCTTTTGGCCCTTCCGTACCTTCTGTCCGGCACGTACATTGGTGCTTCAAGGTGTGCAAATAGTCCGCAGGTACCTCTGACAGTCGTTCCGTAGCCCTGTATGTGCCCGACGTACTTGATCGTACAGTTACCGGGTGCCTCTGACTACGTTCCCGGTCGGTGCCGAGATATCCGTCCCCTGATGGATATGGCCGGGGCGTGCATCGCCCGGACGACCGGTGACGATCCCGTTCAGGATGCCACTGAAGTTTGGCCCGCCTGCACCGAAACCGGTTCCCGGTGAACCGAATACGGGCCAGACTGTGGCACAGCGGCCACTTGCACCTGTTGCGCCTCAAGTGAACTTATCTTTCCACGAACGCTTGATAAGGCCGACTGGCTCGCCGATCTCGCGATAACCAGCGCCGCGCTCTTTTCCTCAAGCCCAGCCCTTGTCTGCCGTAGTTGGTCCCTCGCCGCAGTAACCTGGTTTTCCAGTAACTCGTAGTGCGCTTTGCTCGCCTCAAGATTGGCCTTGAGCCGTTTGACCTCATCTACCAACTTTGCATCTGCCTCGGCAAGACGGTCGAGAAACTCTTTTTTATGAAGGAAGTCGCCATAGTCCTTCGACTTGACGAGAACCTCCAAGACATCGATCTTGCCAGATCTGTACATCTCAACCAGACGAATCTCGAGTTGACCGAAGGCAACGTCTAATTTGCGCTTGGCCCTCTCCAGCCGCTGTGCCTCGATCGCCAACTGTGCCTGAATACGGGCCAGTTTTACCTGCGCGGCACTCTCCTGGCCCTGCAAATGTATGACGTCTGTGCGAATAGCCGCGATCTGACCGCCCATCTGCGATACCTCCGAAGCGAGGCCTTTTTCCTTCTGCCTGGCGCTGCTGAGAGAGTCAGCATCCGCGCTCTGGGCTGTTGCCATCGCAACCCCTGCTGCGACCAAAACGGCCAACAGTGTGACCAAGGTCGCATAAAAAGCGCTGTGAAACCTTATGAAATTGTGATCATTGCTACAGGGCTCGCCTATAGCTAAGCGATTACCGAGTGTATTCATTTTTCTCTTTCCCGTGCCTACGGAGTTAGCTGACGGGCTCGCGCTGAAAGAGTTAGCGCTACACCAAAGCCCTTCGGCCAAGGCGATTCGCCCCAGGAAACCAGTCGGGTCCCCCGCTCTCTTCCGCCGCAATGGGCGACCGAGATTAAGCACATGTGCTGGATTTAACGCCTTTCGACGACATATCCCAGCTCGTGAAGGGCAGGAGAATAGCAACCATCGTCTAGATGTGCAAATAGCGACTTTTTGATTGCAACATCCGTTGCGCCGCTGCCGAAATAGCCTCATTTGCAGTGATAGAGCCGTCTCTTCACCCCTCCACCACATGCGGCCAGTTACCTGAGCCGATTTCTAAAAAAGATGTAAAACCTTGTCTTTTGTACACATCCGTGCGCACCGCGATACCCCAAAGAATCTATAATTAGCTTGAGATGAAGACTTCCACACCGATCGGACGAGATGGAGGGCTCAGCGCCCGCATGGCGCTGACCGTCTTTTTAATGGGCCTGCTCTACGTTGGATTCTTCGCCTTCATGCTGACGGTGCTCAACGTGGGCATCGGCATCATCATCGCTATCGCCGCTGGAATGCTCTTCATGCAGTACTTCTTCTCGGACAAGCTGGCGCTTGCGGCGATGAAGGCAAGGGTCGTCCAGCCCGAGGATGCACCCGAGCTCCATTCGATGATCGACCGACTGTGCATGCAGGCGGACTGCCCAAAACCCAGAGTTGCAGTCGCGCCGACATCGATGCCGAACGCCTTCGCAACCGGCCGATCTCCCAAACACGCAACGGTCTGTGTAACAACGGGGATTATGGAAACGCTGGAAAAGCCGGAGCTGGAGGGCGTTCTCGCCCACGAGCTCTCCCACGTCGTACACCGCGACGTTGCGATCATGACCATCGCCAGCTTTCTGGCAATGGTTGCCGGGATCATGATCCGCTGGGGTTTCTTCTTCGGCGGTGGTGGCAGAAACAGTGGAGGTGGCGCCGCAGCATTTGTCGTGATCTTATTGGTCTCGGTCCTGGTCTACGTAATCAGCTACATACTGATGCAGGCGCTTTCACGCTATCGCGAGTTTGCCGCAGACAGAGGCGCTGCGATAATCACCAGCAGGCCCAGTGCGCTTATATCGGCGCTGACGAAGATAAGCGGCAAGATGGAAGTGGTGCCGACCAAGGATCTGCGTGAGGCACAAGCCTTGAATGCGTTCTTCATTCTCCCGGCGAGCGCACGCAAGTCGATTTCCCAGATGTTCTCAACCCATCCGCCGATGGAAAAGCGAATTGAACGTCTCCGGGAGATGGAGTCGCAGCTTCAGGGCGTCACAGTTGACGTATAGATAGTCAGCTTCCGTGGGCCAATTGCGAGACATCTTCTTCGGTCGCAGTAAGCTGAAGAAGGCACAGGATGACCGCTTGTTTGCTCTTTCCACGGCTGAGGTCACGTTCGTTACTGAACTCGACCTCAACCACCGTGAACGTGCCGGCATCGTGTTCAAGCCGCTCGAGACCGGCAACTTCAATCAGATAATCGGAGAGGTCGAGCAGCTGCTGGAGCAGTCTGAGGCAGAGACCGGTACAGGGGTCGAAAACGAGACGGATTCATTCGGCTACCGCTGGATGATCTTCCGTGATGCCGAGTTCATCGATCTGCTAACGACACTCAACATTGTCAGCAGCAGCCTGATGGACGGAGGCTACGGCGAGCAGCTGCTCTGTGCCGTCTTCCCGTTCGTAAACCGCCATCAAAAGGCCGTCTACTGGGTCTTCAACTTCAAACACGACAGCTTTTACCCATTCGTTCCGCTCGATGAGGCCAAGAAAAAGCGCGACACCGAAGAAGAGTTCAGGATGCAGGCTGCGGTCAGCGGTGAGCTACCGGTTGAGAGCGACACGACCAACTGGTTCGCGCTCTGGGGTATCCCTATTTAAAACCTACGGGCCAGGAACGCTCGTCAGTCCGGTATCAATCCCTCGCCGGTGAACTCACTCTCAGCCTCTTCCAGGCTTAGATCTGCGGGAGGAAGAATTACGTCCGAAGGCACGAGCTCGTCCTCCGGCAACGCCTCTCCTCTCTCGCGCACAAATTTGATCATCAGGTCAAAGCTGCTACGAAAGGCCTGCTCATCATCGTTATCAACGGCCTCGACAACGCTGTTATCAAGCTTATTCAACGGCTCTTCGTCCGAGTCCGGGATCCTGAACTGCTGGTCGCCCGCTATCCGTACGATCACTGGCTCTCCTCCCCCTGGTCTAGTTTTGCCGGCTCGCCTGATCCCATGCCAGCTTTCAGCGCGGCCAGCTCGCTCTCCACCTGGCTATCCGAAGAAAGCTGTGCCAGCTCGCGATCGATATCGCTACCGGGCTCTAGCTGAGTCAGATCCCCAAGCGCCCCCGCTTGCTCAAGCTCATCCATGGCAGCGGCACGTGCGGTCATGTCTTCAGTCTTCTGCTCGGCCCGCTGGATCGCAAGACCGACATCCGCCATCTCCTCGCCCACGCCCGTCGCAGCTTCGGTTATCTTGACCTGCGCTTCGGCCGCCGAATACTGGGCTTTGATCGTCTCCTTCTTGGTCCGGAAGCTCTCGATCTTGTGGGCTAACTTCTTGTCATTCTCTATCAGCTTCTCCTGCTGTTGCGCCAGCTGATCCACCTGCTGGTCGATCCCTTGAAGCTGGGTCTGGATCGCTGACTTGCGCTCCAGGGCGACGCGGGCCAGATCCTCGCGGTTGTTTGCCATCGCCTGCCGCGCCTGGGTGTCGAGCTTGGAAACCCCTTGCTCCAACTTCTTCGACTGTAATTCCGAACCTCTTCTTGGAGGTTACGACGTCCGCAATCCCCTTCTTGACCTTCTGCAGCATCTCGAGCTGCTTCTGGTAGCTGTAGTCAAGCGTCTCTGCAGGATCCTCCGCCCGATCGAGCAGCTTGGATACCTTTGCTTTGATAACAGTTGAAAATCGACTAAAAAGTCCGGCCATGTTTGCTGTCCCCCTTGTAGAGAGACGAAGACTATCATCGGCTCAGAACAAGACCCATGTCTATCTTCAAGCGTTCTAATAAGAAAAAGAGAAGAGAGGCCCAAAGCAACTTCATTGGAGAGCTTGCCGAGGCTGGGCCCGAACTTGCGTCGGAGCTCGGTATCACCTCTCAGAATAGAGCCGCAATCGTGTTCAAGCCATTGGAGACGCAGGAGTACATGTTCGCGATAGACACGATCGAGCAGAAACTCACCTACGACCCCAGAAGCGCCGCTTCAAAGCTGGAACGGAAAAGCGACAAGTACGGCTACCGCTGGTACATGTTCAAATCGGGCAACATCGACGATCTGGTCGGATCGGTATCGCTGGTGGGAGAAGAGCTGGCGGGGCAGAAGCTTGCGGATCAACTGCTTGCCGCAGTATTTCCGTTCAAGTCGAAGGACGACCGGATCGTAAACTTGATCTTCAACTACAAGAACGGTGGCTTCTACACCTTCGTGCCAAAGGATGTGGAAAACGAGGTTCGGGACACCGAGTACGAACTCGAGCTGATGTCCAAACTTGAAGACTCGATCGTCATCGACGAGAAGAAGGCAAACTGGTACCCGATGTGGGATATGCCGGTATAAGCCCCTGGATATGCTTCAGCGATGGATCTGGGACTAAAGGACAGAGTATGCATCGTCACCGGTGCGGGTCGAGGAATCGGTAACGCATGCGCCAGGTTGCTCTGCCGCGAGAGTGCGGGCGTCCTGGCCGTAGCGCGCAGTGAAGAAGACCTAAGAGCCCTGGTGGGCGAATGTGACTCTCGCGACGGATCGGTCGTTCACCTCTCGCTTGATATAACAGAAAAAGACGCCGGTGAGCGGATGGTGTCGGAGGCCGAAGAAAAGTTCGGAAAAGTGGATGTCCTTGTAAATAACGCCGGCACAGCGAAGTGGCGACACCTCGACGAGCTTGACGATGAAGATTGGCAGAAGCAGTGGGAGCTAAACGTGATGGGCCCGATGCGCGCAATGCAGGCAGCGGTACCAGGTATGCGCGAGCGGGGCTACGGCCGAATTGTCAACGTAAGCTCGTCAGCAGGTAAAAGACCTAGCGGCTACATGCCGGAATACTCAGTTACCAAGGCGGCGATGCTCTCTCTATCCAGGCTCTATGCCGACTACTACGCTAAAGAGGGCGTACTGGTCAACGCTGTCTGCCCAGGACCGGTGGAGGGCTCTCTCTGGATGGATGAGGGTGGGCTTGCAGATCAACTTGCAAAGGCAGAGGGATTGAGTCGCGATCAGGCTTTGGCGAAGGCCGCCTCCGGGAGGCCGATCGGTCGCCTCGCCAGTGAAGCCGAGATCGCAAAGACGATCGTATTTTTGTGTTCCGAGGCCGCGTCGTACGTGGCAGGTGCAGCGTGGTCCGTAGACGGCGGCACCGTTCAGGTAATTATCTGATCCACTTGCCACATAGGTCGGGCTTTGCAACACTTCCCTTCGTAACTCGATCGGACGAAGCGCGGAGGAAGGAGCATTGGGCAATCCAGCGAATGGGTTGGGTCAAGCAACCGGTAGTTATCACGCGCTATGTGTTAGGTAAATAGAGATCGAGCAACTTGGTTTTTATGAAACGGTTGACTCATACATTTAAACAACTTCTATCTGTATTCGTGATTGCGTTTTTGGCAAACACTGGAACCGCGCTTGCCGCAAACGGCGGTACACCAAACGACGCCGAACCCCCGGTGAGTCCCGCTCCGCCGCCCGCGAACCCAGAGGAAGGTGCGCCAGAAAGCCCTTTTCACAACGAGGCACAGTGGATCTGGATGGTTAATAAAGCAGGCGGCACTGCCAAACGGATTGCGAAAAAAGCACAGAAATACGGGTTTGACACGGTGTTCGTCAAATCA
Organism: uncultured Thermoleophilia bacterium; assembly: GCA_963710065.1. Taxonomy (GTDB): domain Bacteria; phylum Actinomycetota; class Thermoleophilia; order Solirubrobacterales; family CAVPYU01; genus CAVPYU01. Next base: position 724,071 of record CAVPYU010000005.1, read on the forward strand.
GGTGACGGAACTACGTACTGGAAGCAGTTCGACAAGGTCCTGCCTGGGCTGCAGAAGGCCGGCCTGAGAGTCTGCGGCTGGCAGTTCGTCTACGGAAGTAAGTACACGCGTGAGGCGCGGGTCGCCGCCCGCGCAATCAAGAAGGGTGCCGACTGTTTCATCGTCAACGCCGAGATCCACTTTGAAAGACGAGGTAAATACAAGGCCGCAAGACGCTACATGAAATCGTTGCGTAAACGGGTCGGACCTTCTTTTCCGATAGGACTTTCAAGCTTCCCGTACGTCCACTACCACGGCTCCTTCCCCTACTCGGCGTTCCTGGAGCCACCGTACGGCGCACAGTTCAATATGCCACAGGTCTACTGGCGCGCTATCGGCACCAAGGTGAGCAATGCTATGCGGACGACGTTCAGGTGGAACAGTATCTACGACGCCAAGATCGCCCCGACCGCAGGGGTGTGGTTGCGAGAGAGCCGGGACGAGCTGAAAGCGTTCAGACGTCTGTCTGCAGAGTACGGAGCGGTAGGTACCAGCTACTGGAGTATGCAACACACCTTCGGTTGGCAGTGGCCGTTGCTGGCAAATCCCCTGGACGACCTCGAGATAGTCCCTCAGGAAACCCGCTACCCGATACTCAAGTTCGGCAGTAAGGGCGATCCCGTCTACTGGTTGCAGGGCCAGCTGCGCGAATGGGGCCATATAGTCAAACGCACCGGCTACTTCAAGAAAAAGACTCGCGATGCAGTCACCAGCTTCCAGGAGACGCAAGGCCTAAAGCCAACCGGAGAGATGGACAAGCAGACCTGGGAACTACTCCTACAACCACCAGATACGGCCTCAACGGCAACCAAGCGTAAGAGACTCAACAACGGATTCCGGGAGCCGGAGTCGAGCGGGCTTCCTCCTAAAAGGAACGAAATCGCATCGAAGTACTAAAGGCCTGATAACGGCAGTTACCCATACATCTGCTTTCGGATCGGTGTGTATTCCCACCACGGTTTTGCCGGCTCACCGTTCATATATGACACCGCAGATATAAAAACATCGAGCAGGCAGGGGTCGTGGTGTCTGCCGTCGATCTGGCACAACTCCTCGTACAGGGAGACCGCATCGGCTCCACAAAGATCTTCGCCTTCCTTAATTCCAAGGCGATGAAGCTTGTCTGCTATCGCCGGCCCTATGTTTGGGATGCTCTCAAGATCGCTCAAAAGCGTACATACCTACGCTGGTTGCTTTTCGGCCTTCTTGTCGGCTGCATCTTCGGCTTTATCTACCGCATTCTTGGCCTCTTCGAGCCTTTCCTTGAACTCGGCCGTCTGCAGGCGTGCGATCACAAGCCTCTGAATCTGAGCCGTACCCTCGAAGATCTGGTAGACCTTGACGTCACGGAACCACTTCTCCAGCGGGCAGTCGGTCGACATCGCCACCGGGCCGACTAAGTCCATGCACCTGGTGGTTACCCACATAGCAACATCGCCACCCTTTAACTTGGACATCGATCCTTGGCCACTTGTCATCGGCATACCGTTGCGGGCCATCCACGAAGCGCGGTACACGAGCAGTCGCGAAGCTTCGATCTCGGTCGCTATGTCAGCCAAAACTTGCTGGATGTGCTGAGTCTCAAGGGCAGGATTACCTTCTTCCTCTCGGTCCATCAGATACTCCAATGTCCACTCGTATGAAGCCCTTGCTATTCCAATTGCCGAGGCTCCGACGATCGGACGTGTCATCTCAAAGGTTGCAAGAGCTCCAGAGGAACGGCTCGGCGCACCCGACTTCCCCCGCTCTAACTTCTTCTGTAGTTTCTCCTCGCCGCCGAGTAGCAGGTCACCTGAGACACGGCAGTCCTCCATTACAACTTCGGTCGTTGCCGATGCACGTATTCCGAGCTTCGACTCCTTTTTCCCTTGGCTCAACCCCTCAGTTCCTTTGGGCACGATAAACGATGCCTGGCCTCGGTGGCCAAGCTCCGGGTCTACCGTGGCAACAACTACATTGACATCGGCGACACCGCCGTTCGATATAAAAACCTTGGTTCCATTCAAGACCCAGTCGTCGCCGTCCTTGACTGCAGTTGTCGCCAGCGATTTAACATCGGATCCTGCACCGGCCTCGGTCACTGCATATGCGCCTGACTTGATCTCGTCACCGGCGCCGTAGCACTCGGGCACCCACTTCATTATCTGTTCGGGCGTTCCTGACGACGCAATTCCAGCGGCAGCCAGACCGCTCGCACTGATCGCCAGAGCTATACCGGCACACCCCCAGTGCATCTCCTCGGCGTTTATCGCGTTGAGCAGCCCGTCGGGATCGGATGCCATCTTCTGGATGTTCTCCAAAGTGTTCAGATCCCACTTACGCGCCTCTTTCATCACGTCGTAGGGAACGGTTTCTTCCCTGTCGTGCTTGGCCGCAGCCGGCCTTATCACGTCGCGTGCAAATCTGTGAACGTAGTCTTTGAATTCAAGCTGTTCTTCGCTGAGTTTGAAATCCATGCGTCGCACTCCTTACCGTTTTGAGAAGCGGTGTTTTATAGTCCTGACTGACTAGTCAATCAGGCGTTGGCCATACCCGATAATACAGCTTTCCCGACCACACGTGGCAACTATTTACGTTTACACAACATCGAACAGATTACAGCTTGTCAAGCCGACTCCGCCTGGTTCTCGGGTATCGTGGAGCATGTGTTTAAAACAATGACAACTCGAGCCTTGATGACAACGTTGATAGTCATCCTCGCAACCTCGCTTTTTGGCTGTGGGGGCTCGGATGACAAGTTCGACCCGATCGATCTCGGCGATGACAAGAAATCGAAGAGCAAACCGACGACGAAAGCTAAGAATGAGCAGCAAGCTGGGAAGAGGAGCGACGAGGATAAGGCGCGTCCCTACCCCCTACTCGCAACTAAGAACTCGACACGAGTACCGGGGAAGAACGCAATCGAGGACGCAGCGTACGCAGCTCGGATCGTCTACCCGTCTCTGGACAAGGACACGCGGCCAGGAGCGGTCATCGTTATCGACAAAAACAACTGGCGTGCTGGAGTGGCTGCTTCCGCTCTGGTAGGCAAACCCCTGAATGCACCGATCCTTCTATCGGAGAAAGGCAAAGTTCCGGAGATAACCGAGGAAACGGTCGAGGCGCTCGACCCAACCGGCGTCAAGGTCGGCAAGGCAAAACGTAAAGTCAAGTTGATCCGAATCGGAAAGCCGTCCACTCCAGCAGGGCTCAGAGCTCGATACCTAAGTGGGAACGGACCGGCAAAGTTAGCGGCATCGATTGACAGCCTATCTGCCAAGATCAGCGGTGGCTACAGAAAAAACGTGGTGATCGTCTCATCCATGTCAGCAGCCTATGCACTTCCGGCAGCGGCGTGGGCAGCAAAGAGCGGTGACCCAGTGCTGTTCGTTAAAAAGAGCTCTGTCCCGGCAGCAACAAAAGAGGCGCTGTCCAAACACAAACAACCAAATATCTATGTACTTGCGCCCAAGAAGCTAGTTTCGGAGGATGTCTTGACCGAGCTACGAAAGCTTGGTCAGGTTCAGCGGATAGCAGCTGATACTGCGGCGAAGAGTGCGATCGCCTTCGCGCGTTTCCAAGCCGATGACTTCGGTTGGGGCGTTGTTGACCCAGGTCACGGACTTGCATTCATGAACGTTTCTCGCCCACTCGATGCGGCTGCATCTGCACCACTCGCTGCAAGTGGTAAATACGGGCCATTACTTCTCGTTGACCAGGCATCAAAGCTTCCCGTCCCGGACCGTGAGTATCTGCTTGATATCCAGCCCGGATACGAGACGGACCCAAGCCGAGGGGTCTACAATCACGCCTGGATTATGGGCAACTCCAGCACGATCAGCGTCACTGTCCAGGCACAGATCGACAGTTTGACCGAAATACAGAAGATAAAGCCAGCACCAAGCACCGATACGGCGCCGTCGCCAAACACTGATACGGTGCCGTGATAGAGGGTGATTTTGTAATGAGTGAAGAGGAGCGCATGGATAGACAGAGCCCAGGCATCGAGCCTACGGCCGACGATATCCGCAAGATCACAGGTGCGGCAACACCACACTTCTCCCAACAGATCCGTGCGCGAATAATCGACATGATTGATGGCCTTCCGGAGAACCATCCCGCACGAGTCGAGGGTGAACGGGAAGCAGCACGACTGGAGAAGCTGGCAAAAGAGAGTGACGGCCGACCCCGTGTGGACGGGTGAGCGACCGATGCTCTCAATGCGATCCACAACTGTGGTTCTACGCAGGCGGAGTTAGAGGTTGAGCACGGCAGCAATATACAAGTTGATCAAGCCCGAGCTGCTCGACCGGGCTGAAGATAGTGCCGGCTACATCAACTTTCTAGAAGACGACCCCGAGTCCACGGGCCCGGGTCAAGACCTGATGCTCCTGAAGCCTGTCACACAGATCTATGAGCGTTGGTGGCGACCGGTGCTTGGGCGTGCCTCAAAGGGAGTGTTCGGGCCGAGCATGGCCGATGAGCAAAGGATAGCCCGCCTGCTTCTGGCGTTGAAGCCCGGCGACAATGTTCTCGACGTCGCCTGTGGTACCGGTAAGTTCTCACGTAACTTCGCAACTATAGTCGAGCCGAACGGTATTGCGGTCGGCCTCGATGTGTCCAAGCCGATGCTCGAGCGAGCGGTCAGGGAGAGTGAGAAACAGGACATTGACAACCTTGGATTTGTCCGTGCCAACGCTTCTGACCTGCCCTTTAAAAAAGGGGCCTTCGATGCTGTCTGTTGCTTTGCTGCGATCCACCTTTTCCCGGACCCGATGAAGACCCTTGACGAGATCACGCAAGTCCTGGCGCCCGACGGACGGATAGCGATATTTACCGGGGTGAAAAGCAAGACAAAGCCACTGCAAAAGATCGAGTCGGAGGTAGGACGGATCAGTGGCTTCTATATGTTTGAGCAGTCGGAGCTTCCGGATGCACTTGCGGGCAGAGGGTTCATCGATGTCAGGCAGAAGCTCTCCGGCGTGACTCAGTTCGTCGGCGGCCGGTTGCCGAGCAAATAAAAACGCCCGCGCTAGACACAGCACGGGCGCTTTTTTAACGCTTTTTGGAATCAGACCCGCTGGATGACTGTACCCGTGCCGAGACCGCCGCCACAGCACATGACCACAAGGCCGGTCTCCTTGTCCTGCCGCTCGAGCTCGTGCAGAAGAGTCGTTATCAGTCTTGCACCGGTTGAACCAAGCGGATGACCGAGTGCGATCGCGCCACCGTTTACGTTCACCTTGTCCATATCGGGCTCCAGCTCTCTACGCCAGGCCGCAACTACCGACGAGAACGCCTCGTTGATCTCGATCAGATCGAAGTCGTCCATCTTCATGCCCGTGCGCTCAAGCAGTATGTTTGTGGCCGGAATCGGGCCGGTCAGCATTATTACCGGATCGACGCCAACGGTCGTCTGGTCAAGAACGCGTGCCCTCGGCTTGAGACCGAGCTCGTCAGCCTTTTCCCGTGTCATCAACAGAACTGCCGCAGCACCATCGGAGATCTGGCTGGAGTTACCGGCGGTAATCTTGCCGTCTTCTTTGAAAGCGGGCTTAAGCTCGGAAAGCTTCTCAAGGCTGGTTTCTGGCCTGATTCCCTGGTCTTTCACGACAGTCTTTACCTCACCGTTTACAGCCGCTTCGGTCGGAATGATCTCGCGTTCGAAGCGCCCTTCCTCGGTCGCTTTGTGAGCATTTTGGTGCGAAAGCAAGCTGAACTCGTCAAGCTCGGAGCGCGGTATCTCCCACTTGTCGGCGATCATCTCCGCAGAAATCCCCTGCGGTACCAGGTTGTACTTCTCCATCAGTTCCGGTGGGAAAGGTATGCCCAACTTCGCGACTATCTCCGGATCCATCATCGCGATACCCATTGGGATTCGCCCCATCGACTCGACGCCACCACCGATGACAACGTCGTGCACACCTGACGCAATCAACGCCGCGCCGAAGTTGACCGCCTGCTGCGCGGAGCCACACTGACGATCGACGGTCGTTGCCGGCGTCTCCATCGGCAGACCCGCCTGAAGCCAAGCGTTGCGGCCTATGTTGAAACTCTGCTCACCGACTTGCTGCACGCAGCCACAGATGAAATCTTCAATCTCTTTCGGATCTATGCCCGCACGCTCAATCAGACCGTTCAGACATCCTGCCAGAAGAGCGTTTGGGTGCGTATCTCTGTAGTAGCCCTTCTCCTTGTGTCCGCGGCCTATTGGGGTTCGCGCGGCCTCGACTATAACGACTTCGCGACCAGTTCCGTTTTGCATGACATTGCCTCCGATTATTTCTTAGTTGGCGGCCGGCCAAGAACGGCGGCCCGATTACCGAAAATGCTGTTGCGCATATTGTATTGACTGGCGAGTCAATCTACTCCCAACGGGAATACAATGCCGGTCGCCGGTCGAAGGTGGCCAACAGATCGGAGCGGTCCCGCTAGATCAAAACCTCTAGCTTTTCGGGGCGGACTTCTTTCCACCTTTGAGCTTATTGCGTACTTCACGCACGGCGATTGCCGGTAACTCGTCGCTGTACTCATCTATGAATTCCGCAACCAGATCGCGACAGCTTCGCAGGTTTGTGCGAAGCGCCCACCAGGATCATCGGCAACCCACAGGCCGATCACCGCCTGCCCGAACTGGTCGGTAGTCTCCCAGTGGTCGAGCAGCGGTCGCCAGGAATCGATTAAGTCCAGCGTTATCTCGTCTCGTGCTCCTTTATGGCGCTGCAGGATCACACTTGCCAGAACCATCTCCTCGCGCACCTTCTCGTTCCAAAGCGCATCACAGAGATCTAGAACTTCCCCGGCACTCGCCTCTTTGTGCTCACCAACCCACCGCCGAGCCAGCTTGCGCAGCTCGCCGACCTTAACGCCATAGAAAGGTAGATCCGTTTTGATGATCGGGCTGGCACTTGTCTGCTTTGGTGCAAACTTGCGCAGCTCTTTTACCAACTTCCGCTTCTCGGACTTGATATCGAGCTTAAGCGGCCACTTTCTACTTCTTAAGCGACCTGCCGGTCATCGTATCCGGCTTTTCAATTCCCATAAGCTCCAGCGCCGTTGGAATTACGTCGGCAAGGATCCCACCTTCGTCGAGCTCGATCCCCTTTACCGTGACGATGAACGGAACGGGGTTGGTCGAGTGCGCAGTATTCGGCGAGCCATCGGGTTCCAACATGTTGTCGGAGTTGCCGTGATCGGCAGTGATGATGCACGCCCCGCCCTTTTCATGCACAGTATCGATCACCTCACCCAGACATGAATCCACCGTTTCGATCGCTTTGACCGCGGCATCGATCACGCCTGTGTGGCCGACCATGTCGGAGTTGGCGAAGTTGATGATGCCGAAACGGTAGTTGTCCCGTTTCCACCTTTCAACAAATCCATCGGCGGCTTTCCTCGCGCTCATCTCGGGTTTTTGGTCGTAGGTCGGCACGTCCTGTGGCGACGGTGTAAGAAATCTATCCTCACCCTTGAACTCCTTCTCGCATCCACCGTTGAAGAAATAGGTTACGTGCGCATACTTCTCGGTCTCGGCAACGTGTAGCTGCTTTTCGCCACGTCTTGAAATCACCTCGGCCATCACCATATCGGGCTCTTTGGGCGAGAAAGCCATCGGGTATGGCCACCCACTTTGATACTCGGTCATCGTGGTCATATGAACCCGTGGTGCATCGCCACGATCGAACTCATCGAACTCCCTCTCCCCCAGCGCCATGGTCAGCTGACGGGCGCGGTCGGGTCTGAAGTTGAAAAAGATAACTACATCGCCGTCCCTGATCTTCGCCTCGTCCCCGACCAGTGTCGGTTCAATAAACTCGTCTGTCACCTCACGTCGTACGACTCCTTTGCTGCTTCTTCTGCTGTGTCGGCGTGCAGTCCCTTGCCCCAAACCAGTGCATCGTAGGCCTTCTTTATACGTTGCCAGCGCTTGTCTCTGTCCATCGCGTAGAAACGACCCATGACGCTACCGATTCGCGCCTGTTCGCAGCCATCGGCACTGGCAAGCCATCCATCCACTTTTTCCAGATATCCTGCGCCGGAGGTAGGCAACGTGTCGCGGCCGTCGGTGAGCGCGTGTACGACGAGATCCGGTACCTGTCTCCGTGAGGCCAACTCGATAAGCGCCTTAATGTGCTCCCAGCCTGAATGCACACCACCGTCCGAGACCAAACCGATTAGATGCAGGCGCCCGACCTTTTTCCCTCGGTCGCAGGCTTCCACCAAGGCGCCGTTCTCATAAAAACTACCGTCACTTATAGAGTCGTTTATTCGCACCAGATCCTGCTTTACAACCGCACCGGCTCCCAGATTTAGGTGGCCCACCTCGGAGTTACCCATCTGGCCATCGGGCAGACCGGCAGATGCGCCACAGGCATCCAACTGCGCGTGCGGATACGTGCCCCACAGCTCGTCGAACACAGGAGTATCGGCCAGCGAAATAGCGTTTCCAGGTCCGGGGGGAGCTATTCCCCAACCGTCCAGAACGATCAGCGCCAGTGACGAGACCGGAAGCTCATCCCTCGATCGACCGGACGCTACATGTGTCATTTAGATCTTAGCCGCTGCTGCAATCGCCGCGAAGCTCTCAGGCTCGAGACTGGCTCCACCAACGAGTGCACCATCGACGTCTACTTGCGACATCAGCACTGCTGCATTGTCTGGCTTCACACTTCCGCCGTACAGAATTCGCATGCGTTCAGCCTGCGTTTCATTTCGATCGGCAACCAGCGCACGGACAAACGATGTTGCTTCCTCCGCATCCTCAGGAGAGGCCGTGTGACCGGTCCCGATCGCCCAAATAGGTTCGTAGGCGATCACGATCTCGGACAGGCGATCCTCGGGAACGTCTGCCAAGTCGTCCTGTACCTGCTGGCGTAGCTTTCTTCTTGTATCACCTGCTTCACGCTCCGATTCTGTCTCTCCGACGCAGAGAATCGGCTGGAGGCCAGCATCAAGGGCGACCGGAAGCTTGAACCTGAGTGAACTGTCCAACTCTTGGAAGTGCTGTCGGCGTTCGGAGTGGCCTAGAACCACCGCATCTACACCTAGATCGACGAGCATCGACGCAGAGATTTCACCGGTGAATGCGCCTTTCTCTTTCTCATGCATATTCTGCGCGGCGATCTTCACATTTGAGCCCTTCGCACCCTCTACAGCTGTGGCCAACGCCGTGTACGGCGTACAGACGACCATCTCTGCCGTAACCTCGGTAACCAGCGGTATCAGCTCCTTGAAAAACTGTTCGGCCTCGGCCATGGTCTTGTGCATCTTCCAGTTTGCTGCGATATACGGTCGCCGCGATTCTCCATTTTCAGACATCATCTATTGCCTCCACTCCGGGCAGTTTTTTACCTTCTAAAAGCTCTAGCGACGCGCCGCCACCTGTGGAAAGATGGCTCACGCGCTCAGCTAAACCATACTTTGCCAGCGCCGCGGCCGAGTCACCTCCACCGACAACCGTTGTCGCATCGGCCTCAGCAACGGCTTGTGCAACCGCCTTTGTGCCGGATTCGAACGGCGCCATCTCGAACGCTCCCATCGGGCCGTTCCAAAAGACGGTCGCCGCTTTCGCGATCTTACTCACGTACTCATTCGATGTCTTCGGACCTATGTCCAGTCCCATCCAACCGTCGGGTACGTCCACCGAGTCCTCGACTCTGTGCTCTGCTTCTGCCGAAAACGGCGTCGCCTATCACCAGGTCGGTGGGGAGTTCGAGAGCGCATTCGGTGCCCTCCGCATCCTTCAAGACCGATCCGGCGATCTTAACTCCCTCCTCCTCGACCAGCGAGTCGCCGGTCGAATGGCCCAGCGCCTTGAAGAAGCTGAAACACATCGCACCGCCAACCAAGACTGCATCTGCGAAATCTGTGAAGCGGTCGATCAACCCAACCTTATCGGTCACCTTCGCTCCACCAAGGACCACGATGAACGGGCTTTTCGGGTTCTGCAGGAGGCCGTTCAATTGGTCGAGCTCGTTCTGCAGTAAGAAGTCCTGCTGCAGAAGGAAGGTCGCGCGCAACACCAACCGTGGTTGCGTGCGCTCGTGCGCAGCTCCGAATGCATCGTCTACGTAGACGTCTGCTAACGCAGCTAGCTTGGCAGCCAACTCGGGGTCGTTCTTCTTCTCGCCGGGCTCAAAGCGGCTGTTTTCCAACACCAGTATCTGCCCAGGTTCGAGTTCGGCGGCCATCTTCTCGACCTCTTCGCCAACGACCGCCGGTGCTTGCCTGACCACTGCGTCGCCCAGCAGCTCAGCCAGTCGTGCCGAAACCGGTGCCATCGAAAGCTCCAGGATCCCAGCCCTTCGGGCGGCCGAGATGGGATACCAGCACTATCTTCGCTCCCTCATTCCTAAGAAGCTCTATGGTCGGTAGCGCCGCCCTGATCCTCTGGTCGTCGGCAACTTGAATGCTGCCGCCTTTGTTTTCCAACGGTACGTTGAAGTCGACCCGAACAAGCACCCGCTTGCCGGATACGTCTAGATCGCGAACGGATTTTTTCACACGCGCTGAATCAGGTCGACCACCCTGGACGAGTAGCCAAACTCGTTGTCGTACCAGGAGACCAGCTTGACCTGCGTATCGTCGTTCACCATCGTCAGTTGAGAGTCAAACAGAGAGCTGTAGCTGGAGCCGATTACATCCACCGAGACGATCGGGTCCTCGACGTACTCAAGAATGCCCTTCAATGAACCGGTGTCGGCCTTCTCCTTAAACAGTCCGTTTATCTCCTCGGCGCTTGTCGACTTCTCAACTTCGCAGACAAGATCTACGACGGAGCCGTCGATGACCGGACCACGTATCGCAAATCCGTTCAGCTTTCCCTGCATCTCCGGCATAACAAGGCCGATCGCCTTAGCCGCGCCTGTAGAGGTGGGAATCAGTGAAACTGCCGCCGCCCTTGCGCGCCGTAGATCCTTGTGTGGAAGGTCCTGCAGACGCTGGTCGGCGGTGTAGGCGTGGATGGTTGTCATGACGCCGTGTTTTATTCCTATCTCATCATGGAGTATCTTCACAACGGGTCCGAGACAGTTGGTGGTGCAGGAGGCGTTCGAGATGATGTTGTGTTTCTCCGAGTCGTACTCGTCGTCATTTACACCGAGCACCAGCGTGACGTCCGGATCCTTGGCAGGCGCACTGATTATTACCTTGCTCGCCCCCGCCTTGAGGTGCTTTTCGGCATCTTCGCGCTTGGTGAAAAGCCCGGTCGATTCGACCACTACATCGACATCGAGATCTGACCAGGGCAGATCGGCCGGGTTCCTCTCGGAGACGATCTTTATAGTGCTGTCACCGACCTGGAACTCACCGTCGCCCGCCGAGACCTCGGCGGGGAAACGACCGAACGTGGAGTCGTATTTGAGCAGGTGAGCCATTGTTTTCGTATCGACCAGGTCGTTTACTGCGACCCACTCGATATCGGCATTTTGATCGTGCGAGGCCCGCAGGACGTTTCGTCCAATGCGGCCAAATCCGTTGATTGCGGCCTTTACAGACATTCGTGAATCACTCCTAAGGTTTGAAGACGAATCTGTTATTGCTCTATCAGCTAGAGCTTAAGTTACAAAATAGCAATCTATCAAGTAAGGGATAGATCGGGACGAATACCTTCACCTATCCAACCTTGTTCAGCCTGCGATAGATGTCACGAGCGACCTTGCCCGGCAGGCCCGGAACCGCCCCCAACTCATCCAGCGTCGCCTGGGTAAAGGCGCGAGGTGAGCCGAAGTACTTTAAAAGCAGCTGCTTTTTACGATGATCTTTGGCGAGGGGCGATGTTGCTAAACGTAAGCTCAGTCGATCTACCCACCAAGTTGATATTTATAGTGCATATTTGCACTATAATGTGTATATGTTAAGTGGTTCCCTGATAAAAGAAGCACGTTTACGGTCCGGCCTTACACAAGCCGAACTGGCAAATCGAACGGGTAAGACCCAACCCGTCATTGGACGTTGGGAACGTTGCGAGGTGCAGCCAAGCCTGGAGACCCTGCGCGAGTTGATACATGCCTGCGATCTGGAGCTCATGTTTTCTCTGGCCACTTTTGACGACTCCTACACAGGCGAGATCAAGTCACGCTTGGCGGCGGCTCCCAAAGAACGCGTGGATACTGCCTTAAAGCACGCCAGACAGTTGCAAAGTATCCGTCGAGACGTTCTCACGGGCCGCAAGCGAATGGTAAAAGATGCATACACCGACTGATCTGAACGTCCCAGCTATTTTGGCCGTTCTTGAACGCCACAAGGTCAAATACGTCCTCATCGGTGCGTACGCAGCCATAGTCAGAGGTTACGGTCGTCAGACGCAAGACATCGATATCACGCCTCTTCGGGATATTCGCAATCTCAAGCGCCTTGCAAAAGCGCTGCAAGACCTCGGCGCTCGAGAGAAAGTAAACGACACGGATGAATCAAGGGAAGTCCACTTTGACGACCAGGTTCTGCGAATGAAGGACACTTGGTTTCTCACGACTCGATACGGAAATCTTGACCTCGTCATCAACCCGGCCGGTTTGGCAGGATACCAGAGCCTTATTTCGGGCAAAAGCTTGGAAAACATTGGAGGATCCCATGTGCAGGTTGCCTCGCTGGATGACATTATCCGATCCAAGGAGGCGACTGACAGGCCAAAAGACCGTGCTGCCCTACCGGAACTTCGCAGATTACGCGATAGGGAAGCCGCTTCATGAGCGGTGACGCAAATATCAAAGGTGAGTGGCAAGACTGGCCATTAGCTCCGATACACATACTGAGGGAACTGGAGCGCTGTAAGGTACGTTACATAGTCATCGGCGGCCTTGCCGCCGTATCTCACGGCTCGCCGCTACCAACATATGACTTGGACATTACCCCAGATGACGATACGCACAACCGTAGGCGACTACTACAAGCACTCAAGATCCTTGACAGCGAACTTCTGAGCGAAGATCGGGCACTGTCAGTAAATTCACCTGAGGCCCAGAAGCTTCTTCACAGCTGCACATCCTGTTCCCTTTACACCCCATTTGGAATGCTTGACTTGGAGTTCTACCCATCCGGCACTCATGGGTATAGAGACCTACAACGAGCGGCCACACGCATGCTCCTCGGAGAAGACCTTGAAGTACCTGTCGCTGCCCTGGCTGATGTTATCCGCTCTAAAGAAACGGCTCACCGTGAACGCGATTTCGTTGACCTTGTTGCGTTACGTGCCACTCTGGAACTGTCCAGCACTTGACCGAAGACGATACTGTGGCGCCAAGAATGTACTAACCGACTTTATTCAGCCTGCGATAGATGTCGCGTGCGACCTTGCCCGGTAGGCCGGGAACCGCCTCCAGCTCATCCAGCGTCGCTTGAGTAAATGCCCGTGGTGAGCCGAAGTGCTTTAAAAGCAGTTGCTTTCTTGCCGGTCCCACGCCGGGCAGCTCGTCGAATATCGATGCGGTCATCGCTTTCTTTCGCCTGCCGCGGTGGTGCGTAATCGCGAATCGGTGAGCTTCATCTCGTAGCCGCTGCAGAAGCTGCAGGCCCGGAGAGTCATGCGACAGGTTGAGCGGCGCCGATCTTGTGGGAAGGAAAACCTCCTCGAGCTGCTTTGCAAGGCTGATTACGCAGACACCACGCTCACGAAAACCTCTGAGTACCTTCATGCCTGCTGATAGTTGCCCTTTGCCGCCGTCGATGACTATCACATCTGGCTGGGCGGCAAAGCTCTCGTCTCGTTCCTCGTCGTACGGGGAGAGCGTGTGCGCTTCCTCAAACCGAGCCAGTCGCCTTTCGAGCACTTCAGAGATCGAGGCTACGTCGTCCTGGCCGGCCACGGTGCGGATGTTGAAGTGGCGGTAGTGCTCCTTGTTCGGTTCGCCTCCCTCGAACACGACCATCGACGCGACCTTGTTTGCAGCTCCCAGATTAGACACATCGAAGCACTCGATTCGTATCGGGTACGTATCGAGATTGAGTGCGCTTTTCAACGCCTCCAACCCCGCGGCCCTCCTCTGGTATCTGTGTTCCGCCTTCAGCTTGTCCTGTGAGAGGGCAAGGTGGGCGTTGCGCTCCGCCATCTCGATGATCCGCCTTTTCTCGCCGCGTTCAGCGTGAGCGATAGTTACCTTCTTCTGCCGCCTCTCGCTGAGCGCCCCAACCAGAGCCTCCGGGATCGAGGCGTTTTTCTGCAGGACGATCTTGGGCGGAATCGAGATGGCATTCGTGTAGTACTGAACCGCAAACTCCTCAACCACGTCCGAGACATCCCTTTCCGCTCTGTTTTGCAGATAGAAGCTGTGGCGATCGATGAGCATGCCGTCACGAAGCTGAAACACCTGCGCGTTTGCGTCGGTGTCCTCGGCGGCAACCGCAATAAAATCAACACTGTCCACCGTTCTTTTAACGATGCGTTCTTTACTGAGAAGGGACCGCACAGCTTCAAGGCGGTCGCGATCCCTAGCCGCCTGTTCGAAGTTCTGTGCTTGGGAAGCGTCCTGCATGCGAGTCTCCAGGTCACCTAAAACCTGCTTGTGCTTGCCCGACAGGAAGCCGATGAGTCGCGTCGATGCTGCGTCTGTACTCGTCCTTCGATATCTCATCGATGCACGGCGCCGAGCAACGCTTGATGTAGTAGTCGAGACATGGGCTCCCCGATGTACGTCCCGGCTTTTCTCCCTCGCAGGTTCTGAACTGGAAGACCTTCGCCAGAGTATCAACCGTCTTTCTTACTCTGCGTGCTCCGGA
>CAVPYU010000006.1:0-75049 GCA_963710065.1 uncultured Thermoleophilia bacterium
TCCGTATAGCCCGATCCCGGCTTGAACTTCAACGTACCCCGGTGGCTCCACACATTTGCGACTCCGTCCATTTTCCAGATAAGCAGGTCGACGCCTTCGACATCTGTAAGCGTTTCGAAGACTTCTTCAAAGCGACTGCTTCGCTCGATTTCATCTTCACCGAGTATGTAGATCATCGCCGACCTTGCGGCAGGCGAGACAGCTAGCTCCGCCTCTTTGGGATTTTTATCGTTTGGTTTCAGTACCCGATACTCTGCCAGTGCATCACTCAGTGAAACCCTGTCGACGACCGGAGTCTGCGAGTGATCGGCGACCATGATCACCGCATGCTCGTCCAGAAAGGCGTCGGCGCCACCGGAGGCATCCATCATCCTTTGTAGGTTGTGGTCTGCCCAGGCGATCGACCCCAGCGTTGCATGCGGGCCACCTCTATGTGCATGAAAGTCCGTGTCAGGCAGAGAGAACAGCAGGAAATCAAATAGGTTGTGCCTGACCAGGTATTCGCCCACACATCCGCTCGCTTCGTCTCTCTTGCCCGGCCGGGCGAACGTGTCCGGGCAGCCTGTCTCTCGCGAGTGAAAAAGCTCACCGTAGAAAAGTTCGGTTGGACCGTATGTAGCGTGCCTGAACTCCGTGGCATCTACTGCGATTCCGGTCAGGCCCTCGAGGTCCACCTTGTGGCGCGATCTGCCGCGATATACGAGGAAGTTCGCGCAGGCGGCCCGAAGTCCCGCATCTTCTATTTGCTCAAATATCGTCGGCGTGGATCGGTTCAGATGGAGCAGGTTCATGTTGTACACCGTGTCGAAAAGAACCCGCATCATTCCGAAACTCCGGGTCGCAGGCCACGAAGATCCGTACTCGACGTAGCGTTGCTCGCCTCGGCTGTACCAGTTCATCGAGGGAATTCCGTGCTTGTCCAGTGACCTGCCTGTAGCGATAGTCGCTGAGGCAACCGGGGTTACCGACGGAAATGAGCTGACACAGTCCGGTATGTAGGTCCCGCGTTCGCAGAGCAATTTGAACATCGGAGCGCGGCCGGTCTCGATCGCACGCTCAAGCATCTCCGACTTGAGTGAATCAACGACTACTAGAACAAGCTTCTTGCGAGCAGGAGCGCGGGTCAACGGAGGATCCTCAAGCCCTCGTACTTACTCTGCGACCTTTTGCGTACAGAAACCAACACATAGATGAACGCAGCGATCACAACCAAAGAGGCCGGTGGAATCAGTACCGCCAGAACCGCAACTACGACAGCGACCGGTTCCAGGTAAACAAAAAAGAGGTTCTTGGCTCCCGAGTCGCGAACTCTGCTGGCCGCAGAAGCTAAAAAGACAACTACCGCCACCCTTGCAACGGCCGCGATCACTGCCCCAGCAACGATACCGGGCAATACACTGTGACCTTCCGCCGATAAGACCGCAGCGAATAGAAGTGCCCCGAGTACCACCGATGCGCCTCCGATTGCGATTGACACGGCTCTGCGAGATGAGTTTTTCTCTGCCGTCCCCTCCAGTACCCAGAAAGCGATCGCCAGCGCACAAAGTGCTGCTAGAAAAGGCCACGAGGTTAGAAAATCAAATTCGCCTATTTTTAAACCTAGATCTGCGCGCACCATCAGACCTATGGCGAATGCAGGAAGAAACGGGCGGATGCCCACTGCCGCAGCAAGTCCGGCGGCCATAAGTATGTCCATAGCTAGATCCATTCGGCACTTCTCGTCGAACCTGTCTCAACTTACAAACAGTATGCGCTTTGAGGCGTCAACGGCTACTCTAGATGGAGGTTTGCCACTTTGCGCAGCAAAGGGATAGGACGTAGGCTATGAGCAGAGGGTGGAAAAGCAAAGATATTGAGCGCTATGCAGGCCTCTTCGCCGAGCGTACGCACCATATGCGCTCTTCGGTAATGCGGGATCTGATGGCGATCACCGCCCGGCCAGAGATAATCTCGCTTGCGGGCGGCCTACCAGATACGTCAAGTTTCCCTGAGGACACGTTCGCACAGATGATGCAGGAGATCGCGGCCAACCATAGGGCGCAGGCACTTCAATACGGACCGACCGAAGGCTTTGACGACACCAAGCGGCATATCGTCGAGGTCATGGCAGCCGAAGGCATGGACGCAGATATCGAGGACATGATCGTAACGACCGGCGGCCAGCAGGTGATCGACCTGGTGACAAAGACGTTTGTTAACCCCGGCGACATAATCATCTGTGAGGGGCCAACTTATCCCGGAGCAGTGCCCGTCTTCTCTAGCTACCAGGCCGATGTGAGACAGATCGAAACCGACTCAGATGGGATGCGGATAGATCTGCTCGAACAGGAGATCGCAAAATTGGAGTCAGAGGGCCGCAGCCCGAAGTTCATATACATTATTCCAACCTTCCAGAACCCTGCCGGTGTCACCCTAAGCTTGACACGCAGAAAGAGACTGGTCGAGATAGCCAAGGAGAAAGAGCTGCTGATCCTAGAGGACAACCCTTGCGGGCTGCTCAGATTCGAGGGTACCGAGCTGCCCCCGCTCTACGCTCTGGATCGTGACGGCTTTGTCCTCTACCTTGGAACGTTTTCCAAGATTTTCTCACCGGGGATCCGGCTCGGCTGGGTCGTAGCACCAGCTCCAGTACTGGAGAAACTCAATCTCAGCAAGCAGGCAGCCGACCTGTGCACATCATCGCTGACCCAGTATCTGGTCAAAGCCTATTTCGAGATGGGTGATTGGAAACAGTACGTCGACAGCGTCAAGACGATCTACCGCGCCCGCCGCGATGCAATGTTTGCTGCACTCGAAGAGTTCTTTCCTCCAGAGGCCGAGTGGACGACGCCCAAAGGCGGCATCTTCATCTGGGCAACTCTACCCGGCTTTCTAGACACGCAAGATCTGCTGGCAAAGGCGCTCAGAGAAAACGTCGCTTTCGTACCCGGTTCAGGCGCCTACGTCGACAAACGTGGTGGGAGTTCCATGCGACTCAACTTCTCCGGTTCGAACGAGTCGACTATCGAAGAGGGCGTCAGGCGTATCGGCAAGGTCGTACGAGAGCAGATCGACCTCTACTCAACCCTGACAGGCGAGCATAAAACTAAGACGAAGCCTAAGGGTGGCAGCACCGAATCGGTTGCTGAAGTCGTACAGCTCAAACCGGAAAAGGGCTCCAAGAGAAGTGCCGGTGGTAAATAGCGATGAAAGTGGCTGTTCTGAAAGGTGGAAGCTCACTTGAGCGGCAGGTGTCATTAAGGTCGGGAGCACGGGTCGAGGATGCCCTTGAGTCCCTTGACCACGATGTGGAAGCGATAGACGTCGGCTCGGACCTGGTCGACCGGCTGAAAGAGTCCAAGCCCGATGTCGTCTTCATAGCGCTGCACGGCCGGGGTGGAGAAGATGGAACGGTGCAGGAGATACTGGAGATTCTTGGCCTACCGTACACAGGCTCAGGCATACAGGCCTCGATAAAGTGTATGGACAAGGTCCTTGCAAAATACGCACTTATCGAGGCGGGAATAGATACACCGGATTTCTTTGCCTTCAACGAAAGGGCTTTTTCGGAGCTTGGAGCAGCGACGACATTGCCAGACATTGAGGAGCGACTTGGCTTTCCGGTCGTAGTAAAGCCTTCTGCTCAAGGGTCGGCCCTGGGTATCAAGTTTGCAGCATCTACAGAAGACGTGCCAGGGGCACTCGTGGCGGCGTTCAGCTACGACGACAAGGTGATCCTGGAAAGATATGTGAAAGGCCGAGAGTTGGCAGTAGGACTGCTTGAGACTGAGACCGGCCTCGAGGCTCTACCGATCGTAGAAGCTCTGCCACATGAGGGCAGCTACTTTGACTTCGAGTCCAGGTATGAGATCGGAAAAACGGACTACGTCTGTCCTGCCAAGCTACCCGAAGATGTAACCAATACCGTGCAGGAGCTAGCCGCCAATGCCTTCCGTACGCTCGGCTGCTACGGCTTTTCCCGCATCGATTTGATGCTTCCAGACGACAGCCCTGCTCAGGTTTTGGAAGCAAACGCAATCCCTGGACTTACTGAAACAAGCCTTTTCCCTCAAGCGGCCGAGGCGGCCGGCATCGCTTTTGAAGAACTGGTGTCTCGACTGATCGAGCTCGCACTGGCAAGATCCCCCAGCACCGTGTCGTGAGGAGCATTCGCAAAATAGGTTTTTTTATTCCTTTCTCACTGATCCTTGTGTTCATAGTTTCCGGATGCTCAGACTCTTCGACCAAGACCGAGACAGGCAGCGGTACAGTCAAGGTCGCGTACAGAGATGTGACGTCTGGATTTCCGAACCTCCGTTATGAGAAGGCTGGAGACTTCGTGTTCAGAAGCCGCTCAAAGATGGCTGCACATGTAAAGGCACACAGTGTCGAGATGTCTTCCAGCGAATCGCTTCCGGACGTCGATTTTGAGAAGGATATGGTTGTTCTGATCGCCGTAGGTGCCAGATCCAGCGCTGGTTACCGCGTCCTGCCGGTCTCTGTCCGAGCGGAGGGGGACAAGACCTTGGTAAAGGTCAAGGAACGGTCACCACCCCCCGACAGCATAGCCGCCTCGGTCATCACCTACCCCTTCGTAGCGCTCGTCGTCGAGAAAAGACAGGGCCCTATCGAGGTGAAGGTCGAAAACCGCAACTGAACGGTTCCGACTAGCCGACCCCTTTCGAGAAGTCGTCCGGTGTTACATCGTCTAGGAACTCTTTGAACTTATCCACAACTTCATCGGTGTCTTCAACTTCCTGTTCAAACTCGATCGCGCTTTCGGATATGACCTCGTCAGATACAAAGATCGGTGCACTTGCACGGACTGCCAGTGCTATCGCGTCAGATGGTCTCGAATCGATCTCTATCTCCTGGCCGTTCGAGCTTAGGGTTATTGACGCGTAAAAGGTATTGTCCTTTAGTTCCGTAACCGTCACACGGATGCAGTTTGCATCCATCTCAAAGAGCATGTCGTTTATCAGGTCGTGTGTCATCGGCCGCGGGGCGGTGGCTCCCTGGAGCTTCATCAGGATTGCGGCCGCTTCGGGGTGGCCGATCCAGATCGGCAGGAACTTGTTTCCCTCGGCAGTCTTGAGCAACACGATCGGCTGTTTGCCCACCATGTCAAAGCTGACGCCGTATATAACCATTTCCTGCATATAAAGCTCCCTCGCGCTCTTGCCCCATTATAGAGCGGTGGCGCCAACCGTTCATCTGTACTAGGTAAAACTCGGTCTATCGACTGAGTTGCCGCCTATTGCTGATGACGTGAGTCTTTGATCGATCGATAGTGGATCCGTCAATGAGGCTGAGTTCCCACCACAGAGAGCGCTGTGAGCTGTTTTTGATGGAGCGCTTCGTCCGGTCGCTCCTTCGATGGCCACCGAAGCCCTCCGGGCTTCTCGTCCGAGTGGCCATCTCAGAGTCCATAAAAAACAGCCCCCATCACTCTCTGTGGTCCGAGGTTCGAGGGTCCTCTACTCTGGTGGTCCGCAGCCTTCGGTTATTTCGATCTGAGAGGACTGTGACAGCTTGACAAATAGGTTTGTCGCTGGGGTGACCTTCGTAAGCTCCCAAGCGTGCGGTCCGTAGTCGACCTCGAACCCGAACGAGGCTGGACAGCTTGGAACGTAGGATGTCGCAATCAGCTTCTGATCTATGGAGACGTCCATGGCAGATACAGGAAGCTGGGGGATATTCTGTGCCCAACCCTTGATCCGGAACTTGTCCCCGACCTTGACCGCCTTCAATTTGACATCGATCCTGAGTCTTGTCAGGCTTTCAAGAAAGATCGCCATTTGTTTCGGATCATCAGCGCTGGGCTGCTCTATGAAGTGGACGTTCCCGGACAGCGGCCCGTCGAGCACGGCCGGTCCACTGGAGAACTCCTTCAATAACGGGGGTTTTGCCATGTAGAGGCCTGCTTCAACACTCATCTCAGGTAAGGCCCCAAAAACCTGTACGTCAACAACTGCCATACCAATCTTGGTCTTCGGATCGCAGTTGTCTTTATCTGCTTGAGATTCGGAACAGAACTTCCCATCTGTCGCATGCAGGCTGGCAACCAGCCCCTCCGGGAGCTTCGACGTCAATCTTTTGATAGGAGCGTGGTCCATAGACTGCCTGGTAATTAGCTGCGCCGGGATCAGGTGAGCGCCGGCCTTGAACGGTGAGCTGCCAAACAGTCCATTGGATACCGCGTACTCAGGTTTTTAGTGCAGGTTGTGTGTTATTGCATTCGCTATCTGCCCCCGATTGATTGATATCGGGGTCGCAGTCGCCGATATGCTGGTGAAGCTCAGGCGCGTAATCATCGCTACACCTTTTTTGCCATCTCCGCTCCACAAGCCGACATGCCAAGAAATAACTGCGGTCACTCAGGCATGGGAGGCAGCGGAGCTGTGAATGGCGAAAGTCAAGTAAAGATCCTACAGTTCCAAATCTATTGACCGGATTGCGTCTTCCTGACCCCGAAAGGCTCGTGTGCTGGTGCAACGATTAAGCTTGGTGAAACTAAACCAACTGGACCGGTTAAAGCCCGAGCAAGAGTGGCTAGTATAAGAAGTGATCAGGAGTACAAATAATTACGGCGCAAGGTAAAAGTTGTAACAAGGACTTACGGGATGACCACTAGTGTGGAAGCTGCCAGGGAGTACCGCCAGGGAGTTTTTGGTGCCCGACACCTATATGTGAGTCACCGCCGTTACTTGTACCGCTGGGGGGACTTAAGACAAAGGGTGAACCGTCAGGTTTCTTGATCGAATATGGATTGGCGCCAAGAGCGGATTTCTCATTGCCGCTGCCTTCAGTGCCCGCTGAGTTCGAAGGGCCGGGGACCCCAGTCTCTCCCTCTTTCTTTTTGTTCGAAGAGTTTTTTGGCTTGTTAACACCTGTTGTATTGTGATCTGTTGTATTGTGATCTTTGAACGAATTGCCATCGTCTGGGCTTTGGGCGCCTTTACGCGAGCGTCCCGATCCCTCTCTCGATCTGGAACTGCGTCTTCGATGTTGCCTAGCCCTTCCGCCCCTGCTTCTTTTGCGAGAGGAAGATCTTCGATTGGATGCAGAGCTGACATCGCTGCCTTCCATGCTTGACGCGGTCTCAGCCGAACCACCGCTCCCGTCAGCAGCTCCCAGATCGCGAACAAACGCAGATGTTGATACTTTGCTTCTCTTGACAGTCATCTCTGGTCGTTTCCAGGAGTATCCGCCATCGATACCCGGGACAATGCTTTTGTAGTCAACGCCGCGTGCAGTGTCGCGTATATCGAGCTGATGTTCAGCGCCCAAGTTGCCGCTAACCGCCACGCCACCTAAGATCGCCGTGATAAGTGCTACCGCGTACACCGTAGTGGCGATCGGTCGCCGCTTTCCCTTCTTAGTAGTCAGCTCTCCAATGCGCTGCTCGGAATAATTGGGACCACGATCGATCTGCCATCTTTCTATCAAGCTTGCCAGTGCTTCGTCCTCGAACAACCTTCTGGCAATCTCGACCGTAGATGCAGCAGGCCATAACGATCTGTACATAGCACCGGCCTCCTCGACATCGTCGAGGCTTTCTCTGCATCGCTCGCAACTTGCGATATGGCTATCAAGCCACGTGCGTTCAATCTCTTCTAGCTCGCCATCTAAATGCTTTGATATCAAGAGCACAGCTTTCAAGCAGTTTGTGCTCTTCTGTTTAACGGGGGCTGCCATACCTCGTATCTCAGCCCTCAGTCGCAGCCGAGCCCTGCTTATCAGTTGCGCAACAGCATTTTCACTCAGGTCGAGCTCTTTCGCAATTTCTCTGTAACTTAACTCCCCCAACTCCCTCAGAGCCAGCGCCTGTCTCTGTCTCGGCGCCAACTTGTCGTTGGCAAAACGCACTTGTCGTCTCTGGTCCGATATAAGAAGCGATCTCTCGGGATCGATGGCTGTTTCAACTGAGCCGGCTGCGCGCCCGAATTCTGGCATCTCGGGTGCAAGCTGAGCCCTAGCCATTCTTCGCCGCTCCTTTATACAGGTGTTTCGCGCTGTTACAAGCAGATAGCCGCCAAAGCTCAACTTGTCGATATCCAGTGACGGAAGCCTCCGGACCACATCTACGAATGCCTCGTGAACTGCATCGGCAGCGTCATCCGGGTTGCCACAGATCTTGCAGCAGAAGCCAAAGACACGCTTTACATGCACCTTATACAGGCGCTCAAAAGCCTCTCTGTCACCAGACAGAAGCTCTTTGACGAGAATGCGGTCCCGCCGGTCCTCCATCTCCTGTCTGGCACGTCCATGCGTTTTCGTATCCACGGATGCCTCTTCTGGTCCTTATGCCTTCCCTTTACCGGCCCAGAGCTCACAGACTCACAGGCCAGATCCGGCCGCACTAAGAAGAAGACACGAGCAGGTAAAAAACTTACGGAGCCGTTTTACATGTTTCTCGACTCCTAACTAGAGACCGCAGATACGTTTATTCCGCTAGAGCACGTGCGCTTTTCGAGAAGACTTTCCATAAGCGCTTTTAAACGCGAGTGCTGGGGGTCTTTTTGAGAGGCTCAAGGCGGCATTCACATGGATGCGCGAGCCAGGATGGCTCGCGTGCCGCCGTAAGTAGTGGCAGGATGAATCGCCCTCTCAAAAAGACCCCCAGCGCTCAAGCCTGAAACTTATGTTCTCTCGAGGCAATGAGCTACCTATAGTTAGGTCAAATGAGCGCCAAGCTGAAACACTTTCTTGTAAAACTGGAGGACTTCCGTTTGCTGCCTGTATATGTAGTGGCGGCGATGCTCACAGGCATATTGATCGGCAAAGCCGGGGGAATCTCAGACTACAAGCTGACGCCCCCGATCGATGCTATCGAGTCGATCTTTCAAGGAACCTACAACTTCAACATGGGCAACTCGCTTGCAATAGGCGTGGTTGTGGGACTCTTTTTAATGATCTACCCGGCCATGACGAACGTACGCCTGGAGGATCTCGGCGAGGCCTTCCGTAGCCGCCGGCAGCTTGCTGTCGTGCTCTTCATGAACTTCGCAATTGCACCGTTTTTCATGTTCGCTTTGGCAAAGCTTTTTCTCTCAGGGGATCACCAGCTTCAAACAGGCCTGATCCTCTACGGAATAGCCCCATGCATCGCGATGGTGATCATCTTCACCCATCTGGCACGAGGAAACACGCCGCTGGCGCTGGTTCTGGTTGCCTTCAACAGTGTGATACAGATGATTCTCATCCCTGTGTATGCACACCTGCTGATAGGCGATGTCAGCTTTTCAACGGCGGTGGTTGGCAAGTCGGTCGTGCTTTACCTCGGGCTACCTTTGGTACTCGGATTCATCACCCGGCGAGTGGGTGTCGCCCGACTGGGAGAAGAGCGATTTGAGGAAGGTCGTGTATACCTGAACGCCCTGGCGATCATCGGATTGCTTCTAACTCTGGTGGTGATGTTTGGCCTAAAGGGGGATTTGATTCTAGAGCGGCCGGTTGTGGTTTTACAGATGGCGGTTCCTATGGTTATCTTCTTTGCGGCGATGTTCTTTGCTACCTATCGGCTAGGAGCGTTGTTAAAGTTCTCCTACGAGGACAGTGTCGCCGTCGCGTTCAACTCGACCGGCCGTGACTTTGAGATCGCTATTGCGGTGGCGATCACCGCATTCTCGCCAACCGTCGCACTGGCCACAGTAGTTGGGCCCCTGATCGAGGTTCCCGTGATGTTGTTTTTTGTATGGGCCGCACGCCACAGCCGCGCAAAACTTTTCAGTGTCAAGCTGGTGCCAGCAAAAGGCCTGTTAGACGAATTGGAAGATTCGAAGCTTTAGCTTTCAATCGGGCGCAATTACCGAAGCGCAAGGGGTCTTTTTGAGAGGCTAAAGGTGGCATTTACATGGGTGCACGAGCCTGGATGGCTCGCGTGCCACCGTAAGTAGTGGCAGGATGGACCGCCCTTTTACAAAAGGCTCTAAGACCTACGGGCCGGACCTCGATTTCGCCGTCTCCTTCTGGCCTGACATGTTCGGATGGTCACGGCGCAGGTAGGCAAGCCAGTAGACTGCACCTACGAGCACCGAGCCGCCAACGATGTTCCCCGCGGTAACTGCGGCGAGGTTCTTGAATGTGCCCGTGAGTAGCCCGGAATCGGCGAAGTTGGTCAGCGCGTTGGCGTAGCCGAAGAAGTACATGTTGGCGATCGAGTGCTCGAAGCCGATTGCCACGAACGCGGTTACCGGAAAGACGATTGCGAGGATCTTGTCTGAGACACTGCGACCACCCATCGCCAACCATACGGCCAGGCACACGAGCGCGTTACAGAGAATGCCGAGCGCAAAGGCCTCGGGGATCGTATGTGCGGCTTTTACATGGCCGATGTCCAGCGCTGTCTTGCCGACCTCGCCGCCGGCGAAGCTTTCGACGTTGCCGATCACAACCAGCGCGACCGTGCCAAGCGCGCCTATCGCGTTTCCGACGTAGACCAAGACCCAGTTACGCAGCACGTCCTTGGTCGACACCAGACGCGAGGTCCACGCCATCGCCAGCAGGTTGTTGCCGGTGAAGAGTTCGGCGCCCCCCACCACGACGAGGATCAGTCCGAGACTGAACGCGAGGCCACCTACGAGGCGGCTCATACCGAACCCTTCCGTAGGCTCGGTCATCACCACGGTGAAGAAAAGCGCGCCGAGTCCGATAAACGCGCCCGCCAACAGGGAGAGCATAAAGACCGTAAACCAGTCGCTGCGCGCCTTGCTCACTCCCACCGCCTGCACTCGTTCTGCGATCTCCTTGGGGGAGTAGGCGTCGTGCATGTTCTGGGCGTCGGGAGTCATGGGCGCTTATTATGCCGAATATCCCCGGTGGTGGTAAGCAAACAGAGTCAAACATGACGCTGTAGTCTCCTCATATACAAATACGCCCGTACGTGTCGGTCGTAACGGACATTTACCCGGTATTGCTGCCCGGGCGCCGCTTGCGCTCAGACCTATACATGTACAAGGCACCCACCTGTGCAGTTGGCCTCATGGCCCGAAGTGCAGCAGCAGCTCCGTAGGATTGACCGAGTTGGAAGCCGTACATATCCCCGGTGAAAATATGACCTCACATATACCGAGTACTCAGAGCGAAGAATATTACGCTCGAATCACCGGAGCGCAGGGGGTTCTTTTTGAGAGGCTCTAGGTGGCATCTACATGGATGCACGAGCCTGGATGGCTCGTGTGCCACCGTAAGTAGTGGCCGGACGAACCGCCCTCTCAAAAAGACCCCCAAGCGACAGTGGGCGATCCAGGATTCGAACCTGGGACCTCATCCTTATCAGGGCTGTTTAAGGATGCAAACAGCACACAAGAGAGCTAACGAGCACTCAACTTTTCCCTGCAGAGAAGCCAAACCCAAGAAACGTAACTAGAGCGCGAATGAGCGCTGGTTAGTGGGGTAATGTCCCCGAAATGTCCCCATTTTGGAATCTATATTTCGATCGATCTGCGAGACGTCAGAGTTCTTGGTCTCATATAAAACAGTTGCGTAACTCTGTAACAATGTTACACTGTGCTTAGATCTAGATTGGGAGTCGATCATGAGCGCAGTAGTTCGTATTCCAGATGAAGTGCACACAGATGTAAAAGCGATCGCGGCAATGCGAGGCAAAGTACCTGGAGACGTACTGGCCGCAGCTTGGCGAGAGTACCTCACAAACCATCGCGACGAAGTTGCAGAAGACTTCGAGACCGCTGCAAAGCTGATACGTGAAGGTGACATGCAAGGACTTGCAGAACACGCCGGACGCTTCGCAAAGGAAGAAGCCGAGGCAGCTGCAGAGGCAGCGCGAAGATAAGCGCGAACCGTAGTATTTGGTGCGTGCCACCATTACTTGACCGGCCACACCTACGTTCATACATTTGCGCAGATTGGGAGTTGCGTATCACTCGTCGGTGCATAGAGGAAGACCTTGCCGGAGACCCAGAAGCAGACTTTGAATCGATGCTGTCACACCCGATAGTCAAGGCGTTCTGTAACAAGCGAAGCAAAAAATCAATCGACACCAAGAAGATTGAGCCGCTCACGACCGGTAGAACGATCTATCGTCTCGCACACCAACACCGCCACCGCGGTGCGACCTGGTACGACACTGGCTACAGAGTGATTTGGCTCTGTGCATATGGACACCACGAGTCGGGGTCTGAAGGCGATGCTTTCCCTTACTTCAAACGCCTCGATGCCGAAGATCGTCTACTACCAACAGAGGGGGACTACAAGACATTTATCGCTGATCGCAACCAACGGTTTGCCGATACAGTCGTCATTGAGGCACAAGATCTACTAGATATAGCTCAAGAAGAAGCCGGAGTCGAACAGAGGGGAACCCTGGGACAGAAGACCGGAGTGGGTGTCGTAGTTGAGATCGTCGAGACACTTGAGGAAACAAGTATCGCGATCACTATCGACAGTCTCCCACCTGGCTGGCTTGACACAATCCTCGCCGCATTTGACCCCAACCTCACATATAACGACTGGGAACTGACAGACAAATTCCCTACCCGCGCACTTAAACCAAACGAAATCTGCTACCGCCACCTCAAAGAAACTAGATAAACGGCTCTCCCACCTCAATCTCAGGCCAATACCTGTAAAGCACCCGTGCTTGGTCGAGGATCACCTTTGCGGCGAAGTCGATATTCCTGCCCCTGCCAGTCTTCGCTCCGCCACTGGTCGCTCTGGCCGGAGGCTTGTACTTATACCGTCTGAGCAGTCGTTTGATCTTGCGCCGGATCGCAGCCTCGGTGTTTTCGTGGTTGGCCCAATCAACGGTGAGGTCGTTGCGGATGTTCTCAACCAGCGCCCGCGCGATCTTTGCAAGCTCGGGATCGACTTTCCAGTCCTCCGAACCACCGGCCAGCGCATCGTAGAAGGCGGTCTCTTCTTCGGTCAAGCCGAGCTTTTCGGGGCGTCTTCTTCCCTCCCGCATCTTCTTGGCAAGCTCTACCAGCTGCTCAACGACCTCCGCGCTCGTGAGCTGGCGGTTCGAATAGCGAGCAAGCAGTGCCTCGAACTCCTCACCGAAGAGCTTTGCCTGCATCGTATTGCGGCCCGAGCTAACGCGGATCTCGTCGTTTAAAAGCTTCTTTAACAGAGCGACCTGCAGGTCGGGTTGGCTTACATTGGTAGATATCTCATCTAAGAACTCGTCCGAGAGAACGGAAATCTCCGGTCTTTCCTTGCCGGCCAGTCCGAAGATGTCGACAATCTCTCCGGCTGCCAGGCCCTCTGAGAAAAACTGCTTTACCTTCTGCTCCGCCTCCGGGTCAGGCTCGCCGGATGGAGGTGTGTACTTCCTGACCGAGCTGGCGATCTCGGCAAAAAACTTGGCGTCGTTTCGTAGATCGATCGCCGCCTGATCGGGACTGACCAACGAGAACCATCTGGCAAATGCCGCCTGGTTTTCAAGAAATCGTTTGGTTTTCTCTTCATCGCCGATAGCTCTCGTATGGGCTTCCTGCAGCAGTCTCGCTCTATCGATCGGCTCCAGACCATGGCGGCCGCGGAAGTCGATACCGTGGAAGAACTCGCAGAGTATGTCGTGCTTCTCCCGCATCTTCGAGATCGCGTCCTTGAACGGTATCATCGCCTCCTCGACTACATCGGCGGTGTAAGCGCTGAGAGAAGATCGTAGATCCTCGCCGATACCTATGTAGTCGACGACCAACCCGCCGGGTTTATCCTTAAATACACGATTGACCCTCGCTATGGCCTGCAGCAGTCCGTGGTCTCGCATCGGCTTGTCCACGTACATTGTGTGTAGAGGTGGCACGTCAAAGCCAGTGAGCCACATGTCGCGTACTACAACGACCTTCAACAGATGGTCAGGGTCCTTAAAATCCTCTGCCACCTGGCGCATCTCGCGCTTGTTTCGACGGTACCGGCTGAGCAGGGGATCATCGGTAGCGGCAGCGCTCATCACACAGGTAACCGCCTCGTCTCCGAGTTCCTTCTTAAGACGCTTCGCTAACTCTGCACAGATGCGTCTGCTCATGCCGACCACGATTGCCTTTCCGTCGAGGTTCTTGCATCTCTCTACGTAGTGGTCGGCTATGTCGGTAGCGACCCGGTCAAGCCGTGGGGCAGAACCAACGAGTTTCTCGAGCTTCGTCCAGTTAGTTACAACCTTCGAGGAAGCCTCTTGCTCTTCGTCTTCTAAAACTTCTTCGACCTCCCTAAGCAGCGAAGGATCATCGACATCTATCGGCACAACGTGACTCTCGTAGTAGATCGGAACCGTTGCACCATCCTCGACAGCTTGTGTTATCCGGTAGATCGAGATGTAGTCGCCAAAGACAAGCCGTGTGGAGCGATCGGCCTTCTCTATCGGCGTTCCGGTGAAGCCGATCCGGGTGGCATTGGGCAGGGCCTTGGTGATGTTCTGGGCGAATGTGTCGTACTGGGAACGATGGGCTTCGTCCGCTACGACGACGATGTTTCTCCGCTCTGAGATAACCGGCATTGGCTCTCCCTCCGATGACTCGGCGAACTTCTGGATCGTGGTGAAGACGATTCCTCCCGCTGGAACGTTCAGCAGTGATCTGAGGCTCTCTGCTCCCGTGTCAATTGATTCGGCATGACGTATGCTGGGAGCAAGGCCCGGCTGGCGTGAAAAGACCTGTAGCAGCTGGTTGTCGAGGTCTACACGGTCGGTTACCGCAACAATTGTAGGGTTCTCGAACCGCGGATCGCTTCGTAGCTTTGCGGTGTAGAAGACCATCGAATAGCTCTTGCCGGCACCCTGAGTGTGCCAGACGACCCCTCCGCGGCCTTCTTCCTCCATCGCCTGGGCGGTAGCCTCAACCGCTTTGTTCGCGGCGTCTACCTGGTGGTACTTGGCGAGGATCTTCTGTGTCTTCGATCCATCGGATTCGAAAAGAACAAAGTTCTCCACCAGATCGAGAAACCGTGATGGATCGAACATGCCCTTGAGCAAAACCTCCAGGGCCGGCTTGCCCTCGTCTGCAGCGGGATCCATCGATTTCCAGGACGCGAAGTGCTCAGCAGGGGTGGTTATCGTCCCCGCTCTTGCCTGTAAGAGGTCCGACACGGCAACGATCTCCACGAATCGATATAGCCTGGGGATAACCATTTGGTACTCAGACACCTGATTGACGGCAGCCTTTGCGGTGGCCGACTCGTCTGCGGGATTTTTCAACTCGATCTGTGCGAGAGGCAGCCCGTTGACAAACAGGAGCAGATCAGGCCTTCGGTTCTTTTGGCCTTCAATGATCGTAAACTGGTTGACAACGAGGAAGTCGTTTCGTTCTGGCCTTTGGAAGTCAACAAGCTTTGCTCGCGTTGAGCGTTCCATCCCCTCACTATCAAGGTAAGAGATCGGTACGCCTGCTGTGAGAAACTCGTGAAATCCGGCATGATCTTCAATCGGCGTCGGAGACTCAGTGGTCATAATTCTGTCAACCACCTGGGTCACGGATTCGATGGGGAGTTCGGGATTGATCTCCGCTACCGCTGCCCTCAAGCGCCCGATAAGAGCCACATCCGACCAGATATCCCGCTCCGGCTCAGGACCGTCGGGAGCGATCTCAGGGCCGGGAATATATTTCCATCCAAGCTCCTTTAGCCACTCGATAGCCGGCTGCTCGGCGTAGGTGTCCTCGGGACCTGGGATCATCAAGTTGCCTCAACTGTTAAAGGCTCACTGTCTTCAGGTTTCACGGGGACGCGGACTTTGCCGGAGATGAGTTTTGGGAGGAGGGTGTCGCGGAGTTTCGAAAGCGTTTGTATCTCCTGCACGTACAGACAGGAGAGTTCCAGAAGTGGAGCGGCTACTTTCTCGAATCGCTCAAGCTGATGAGTTTCGGGAAGGGCAAGTCG
The DNA here is from genome assembly GCA_963710065.1 of uncultured Thermoleophilia bacterium. Lineage (GTDB taxonomy): Bacteria > Actinomycetota > Thermoleophilia > Solirubrobacterales > CAVPYU01 > CAVPYU01. The sequence continues at coordinate 15,817 of CAVPYU010000006.1, forward strand.
GTATTCTGGAATCGCTTCCTTGCCCAGGTGTAAGACTGTGCTCCCGTTGGCGTAGCCATAAGCATGGTCTTGGAAATCCGGAGCACGAAACAGGTAGTACAGAAACGGCACGTTAACTTTATGCTTTTTTGGCCTTACTACAGCAAGGTCGAGAGATGCGACGAGGCAGTCGTAAGGATCAACTTTGCGAACTAGCGCAGGTTTCGCGAGCACGTCCGCAGCCTGGGTTAGGTCTGTACAGGCAATGACTATCTCGCCAGGCTCCACTATTTGAGCGGGCTTGAACTCCCCAACATACTCCTTCAGTCCCTCGGTTTTGAAGCCTCCACCTCGTTGAACGGATTTGAGTGTTACAAGTGCCGTAGAACTTGGCTCAAGTTCTCTGCTTCTGTAGGAGCAACCCTTCGTCACAGATACAAGATCTTTCAGAGGTCGCACACTCCATCCTTTAGGTATCCGCCCCAACTCACTCTCCTCAAACTCCTCAACCCCGTCAAAATCCACAAACCACGACTTGAAAATCGCCGCCGCAATCTCCTCCAACGTCTTCGCCATCCGACGGTTCAGCTCGATCTTGTCGTCGAAAGCACCGAGGACGCGGGCGATGGCTCGTTGTTCTCTCGGACTTGGAAGTGGAAAGTGGATTTGCTTCAACGCACTACCAGACAACTCTTTGAACGTTGTTCCACTTGCGTGGCTCTCTAATGTTTCTCGGTGATAGCCCAGTAGATAGAAGAAAAACTCTGGAGAATGACCATCATGCAAAACGAGACTACGAAACCCCTGATTTGTGGTGATGGGATTCTCAGCAATTGCCGTATAGCCTACCGGAGCCCGACTACTAAGGAGAACGGTGCCAGGTGGCAATAGCCTGGCCGATGACTGACGTAAACCCAGTTCAGTGATACAACGTGCTCCAGCACTAATGTAACGTTCCTTGTGGTTTGCAAGATCTTTAGGCGTAAGCCAAGGTATTTCCCCATTCCAGTATTCACGGACTTTGGTCTTGGGCGTTCCTCCGCCCACGACCTCAGCTATTTCTTCTATAGGGGTCGATTGCCACACGGCCACAGTTATAACTTCATACCTATCTGATTCAAGGCAGCCTTCACGTCACTCTCAAGTTGTTGAGATTTTTCTAACTCGTCGGATAACTGAGCGATTAATCGCTCCATCTTCTCCTCAAACGGCTCGTCTTCATCCTCAACATCTTCAACACCAACGTAACGCCCCGGTGTAAGCACAAACCCATGCTTTTCGACCTCTTCCAAGGCCGCTGACTTGCAAAAGCCAGGCACATCCTCATAGGTTTCGTCCAGCTCTCCGCGCCAGGCATGGTATGTGGTGGCAATCTTGGAAGTGTCCTCTGGTGAAAAATCGATCTGGGTGCGGCTTATCATGTGTCCGAGTTTGCGGGCATCGATAAATAGTGTCTCCCCATGTCGATCGCGCTCTTCGGAACTTGCTTTGTTTCGATCGATGAACCAAAGACATACCGGTATCTGCGTTGTATAGAAGAGCTGATTGGGGCAGGCGACTATGCAGTCAACGATGTCATCGCGAATAATGCGCTCGCGTATCTCACCCTCGCCAGAAGACCTTCCTGTAAGGGAGCCGTTCGCCATCACGAATCCGGCTCGGCCGTCGGGGGCGAGATGGTGTATGAAGTGCTGTATCCAGGCGTAGTTGGCGTTTGAGTTGGGTGGCTCACCGTACGCCCAGCGAGGATCCCCGGCTACTCTATCGGCTCCCCACTTCTTCATGTTGAAAGGGGGATTGGCCATCACGTAGTCTGCTCGGGCGCCGGGGAACTTGTCGTCAAGCAGGCTGTCTCCCAACTGGATATCGCCGGCAAAGCCGTGGACGGCAAGATTCATCTTGCAGATCCGCCAGGTCGCGTGGTTGTTCTCCTGTCCTAAGACCGAGATCTCCCGGGGCTGGCCTCCGTGTGCCTTCACAAATTTCTTGCTCTGTACGAAGAGCCCACCCGAGCCGCATGCCGGGTCCATCACACGGCCGTCATAGGGCTCGAGCATCTCCACTATCAACTGCACAATCGGGGCTGCGGTGTAGAACTCACCACCACGGTGCCCTTCGGCCTTTGCAAACATCTTGATGAAGTACTCATAGGTGCGGCCCAGTATGTCACGGGCCTTACCAGGATCGTCACCAAAGCCGATCTGGGATACGGTGTCGAGCAGATTGCCGAGCGTCGCCGGGTCTATTGGAGCCTTTGCATAGCGGCGATCGAGCACTCCTCGGAGCTGCTCCGGGTTGTCGCGCTCTATCAGCTCCAGCGCTTTGTCGATGCGAACGCCGATATCTTTTTGTGACGCCGCAGCCTGCAACTTTGGCCAGCGAGCTTTCTCTGGAATCCAAAAGACGTTCTCGGCGATGTACTCGTCTCTATCCTCCAGTATCTCCTTACGTTCCTCCTCATCCTCGGTGTAGAGGTCGTGCTTTGGATCGCGAGTCGCCTGCTCCAGTTCACTTCGGCGGCGCTCGAAGGAGTCGGAGATGTATTTGACGAAAATCAAGCCGAGAACAAGGTGCTTATACTCAGCCGACTCGACGCTGCCGCGGAGCTGGTCGGCCGCATCGAACAGTTTCTTGGCGAAAGGCAGATCGTCTTTGCGCTCTTCTGGATTCTTCTTTTTCGTTTCTTTTGCCAACTATCTACTCCATCCCATCATCGTCCAGTTCAAACAGATCAACCGAGCATCTCCTTAACTCTGTCTCATAGTGCATCGGCCTGTGATCACCGGAACGGTTCAGCACTTCCTCAGCAGCATCGGTGAATGACAGTGTCCCCTCTCGCATAGTCACCGGGAAAGACTACAGAAGCAACGGAGAAAATTACATTCCAGAAGATCCGCATGATAAGTGGAATCTAGAGAGAACTCGAACCCCCGACCCCTTCATTACGAGAAAACGACGAGGGGGAAGAAGAGTCCGACTAGTCTCGTGAGTCCCTTGACGGTGGGACTTCAGGAGAACGTAAGGACTGGCGGTGACTCAAAAGCCCTTTCTGGGTGACCCCAAAGTGACCCCACGAAGCGCCTGACTATGCAGCAACATGCTGTGCAGCTCTGTGTAATTAGAGATAGCCGCGCAGCTCTTCAAAGCACCCAAGTACCGAGTCGAAGCTTGGGTATGGCCCATTGAAAAGCATGCGACACTGCGCATCGTAGATGGGGTTGAGGAAGCTGCGCATATCCTCGTGCGGGTAGAACGCTTCACTTGAGGCAAAACTAAGTGCTTCGGGTCGACGATAGTCGCGACGTACTGGATTTGAGCTTCTCGTGTCGTAATCGCTTTTAAGGTGCGAATATTCATCGCTTTTAACCATCTTTACAACCTCAGGAGTGAGTGCCAGCGCATGCAGGTCCGCGTAGTGTCGTACATTCCGCTCTGCAAAATCTCCGCTCTCGCGCCAGCGCACAATGTAGCTGTGCAAAGCAAAAAGCTTCTCTACAAATGTCCTGCGGAAATGGAGAAGCCTCATCTCGAAGGACTCGGTGTCTGTGGCTATATCGGCTATGCCGGCAATGGTCGCATACTCTGCGGCAAGAGATGAGAGCTGACGCACTTCGCACGGCTCTGTACCGGCTGCCGTTGAGATCTCTAGTCGAATCTCAGGCCGTATACCTGGGATCTCATCAAATGTAGGTTTGTATGCGTACGTATCCTCGCGGCCACGCTTCTTTGAGGATGTACTTTTCTCAGCAATGAGTGACAGGCCGTCATATCCCGACACGGCGCCGGTTGCCTTCTTCGTGTACTTAAGTGCGGATGCCAAGCTCATCGTAGGTGCAACGTGATCCCGGTCCAGTACGAGATCAATGTCTTCTGAGAACCGATCTATCAGCCGCCAACCCTTAGACAGGCTCGTACCACCTCGAAAGATGTAGTCGTTGCCAAACTCGGTTTGAACAGTACGCAGGGTCTCCGTTACGTAGTAGTCCTTCTCAATAAACTGAACGTGGCAGTCGAAGTGGTCTCTGGCGTTATTCAGGATTTCGGGGAAGTCCTCGTGTTCAAAAAGCCTCACTGTGCCTGCCAGTCCTTTGCATGCTTGAGCTTGCGCAAGACACCAAAGTCAAACCGTGAGAACGGATTCAAGCTCGCCTTAAGCTTTTTTAGCACTGACGGCTTGGCGCCTATCTCCTCACCGATTGCGCCGAGCATAGCTCGCACCCGTGGTGGTTCATACTCCACCATTCCCGCAAGGCGCAAGAGGCGTCCGCGCTCGCCTAAGAGATCGCACAGACGCTCGATCGTGTCCTCTGGGGGCAGGTCGCTAGTTCTCGCACGATCGCGAAGAAACGAAAGCAGTGCAGCATCGGTTGTAGTGAGATCGCGCCACGCTGGTGGACGTCTGGCGTGGATAACGATATGGGTGTCATCCAACTGTGGAGCGTGTAGCGAAGCCGTAGCGTATTCCATAGTGGAGGGTACTTGCATAGTGAAACCAAGGTGATGCGATGCGGTCAATCCCGATGGATGAATCGGCTCTTTGACCGATAGTTTCTGAAGCTCAGCGCGACTGCCCGTACTGGGCCCAATGACGGTCATACGTGGGCGATAATAGAGGCCCTTTTTCTTGCGTTCTATAATTCCCTCCTTGGCAAGTCGCGAGAAAGCCTTGAGAACGGCAGCGGTTTCCAGGCCTTGAAAATCTCGGGGTCGGTAGTAACCCTCTCCCTCTTTCTCTATACAGGTACGCACGGTTGCAGCAACGCTCGATTTTGCCTGATTTGACATATGTATATGGTGATACATCTGGTTGTATGTGTCAAGTTTTCTTTCACATAAACCTGACACTCTGACCCACGGCTTATCAGCTTTAACCCTATCTTCCACACCCCGACATAGCCGCAAAGATGCGGAGCGTAGGAGCGAGCACCGGCCACGGGCGCAGGCTCCGAAGCGCAGGCGTGTTTGGAAGGATGTGGCACCAAAGGTCGGTTTAGAAGATTTTCGCCCATACGACGCTCGGCACTCATTCGTCTCGCTCTTGATACACGAAGGCAGAAATGTCGTGGAGGTTGCCCGACAAGCGGGCCACAGCCCGTCTGTATGCCTCGATGTCTATGCACATGAGTTCCAAGAACAGGACCTGGATCAGCTTGAAAAGATGGAGGATGCCATTCAGAAGGCCGGATCTAGTGTTCGTGATTTGTTCGGTGGCGGGAGGGACTCAAATAGATGCGATTGAAAATCCCTGCAAATCAACAGAGCCGACGGGGAGACTCGAACCCCCGACCCCTTCATTACGAGTGATGGGGCCGCTCGCTTCGTGCATCTACATGGTCTTGAGTTTATCTGCCAGACCGCCAACCGGCGTGAAGACGGACCTGCGCTGTATCCGACGCCGTTGCATTAGCCCTCTTTCATAGAGTCGCATAAGGTCGGTTCGTGCCGTTTCGTGCGTGACATCATGACTCGCTGCATGTGATTGCAGTGTGTAGGAGCGTCCTGGATTCCGGATCGCATCACTCAGAACCGCGAGCTGGCGATGGTTGAACTCGGCTGACGCTCGAGCAAGCTTCTCGACATCCTTGATTTGTCTGATTTTCCGCCTGAGATATCTGTCTAGTTCATCGATTGCACGTTGGATGACTTCGACCTGATAGAGAATGAAATAAGTGGTGTCGCGCTCGTCCGTCTCAGTTAAGAGAAAGGCCTTCTGATACTTGGCCGGCGCCGCTCGCAGTATCCGAGAGATCGACAGATACTCGGTCAGCCAGTATCCGCGGGTCTTCATGTACCAGTAGAACAGCGTTCGCGCGGTGCGGCCGTTGCCATCCTCAAATGGGTGATCGAAGGCGAGCCAGAAATGCAGCAGGATCGCTCGTATCACAGGATGAATGAAAGCCCTCGAGCCATCGCTGGTGTTTGCGAATTTGCAAAGCTGGTCAAAACGCTTTGGAAGTTCGTTGGCGGGTGGCGGCTTGTGTATGAGGCTGCCATCGGTGCGATCGAAGACCGCCACACGCTGGTCATCCGGTGTTTGAAGACGCCCAGCCGCGTCTGAATTGTCCAGAGTGCCCTCCGTGAGGATGCGATGCAATTCGAGCACAACTTGCGGTGTTATCTCCGCCCCCATCTCGCCCATGAACTGGAGCGCCCTATAGTTGTTGAGGATCATTCGCTCACTGCGGTCCTTCGGTGCTCTCCCGGAACGCAAGAGATCCTTCGCGACGGCACGGGAAGTCGTTGCCCCTTCTAGCTGGCTCGATCTAATGGCCTCTTCCATCAATGAGTTGACCAAGTAGTGTCGTCGCGCCTGATCATCGCCAGTGACGATCTCGGGCATGGCGATTTCGCCGCTGCATCTTTGGTCAATCTGATGCAGCCCACGCTGAACAGCATCAGGCATGCTGTAGGTGAAGGGCCTTCCCTTGGAGTCGCACAGGGGAAACGGCCGGAGATTGTCCAGTCGCCCGAGCTTGACGCCCAACCACCATTCAGCATGGGTTAGATCCCCCGGGGGCTGGAGATGGCGCAGCTTGTCCCAGTGGAGATAGTCATGGTGGCTGCCGACCGACGCACTGGCTTGCATCACTGCGACCAGGCGTTCAGCATCATCAAGCTTCTTTAGCTCGGCCGAAAAATCAGGGGGCGAGGCTACGAACATATAAATTCCAAGAACTCGTTACCACTTGGACTATAGCGAAGTACAAGGATTTGGCGGTTCTTGGACTTCGCTGGGAGTTCCCATGGCGGGATATAAGGCGCAAGCGCTTGTCTTACGATCTATGCACCAATGGGGTCAGGCCCCGTTGGTGCATAAACCCTAAGTGGGCGATCCAGGATTCGAACCTGGGACCTCATCCTTATCAGGGCTGGTTGATGCTACAAACAGCACACACTAGGGCTAACGAGCACTCAACATATCGCTGTAAAACAGCTAGACATCAGAAACACCGATGAAGCGCTATTGAGTGCTGGTTAGTGGGTCGATGTCCCCGAAATGTCCCCGCGTATCGTCCGGTGAGTGTTTTCAATGGCCGCCATCGGTAAGTTTGGATTTGTTCAAGATAGAAACGACATAGTCAGTAGTTGAATCCAAATCCTTTTCTACTTCGAAATCCCACACGCGTACGACTCGCCATCCCATGTCCTCGAGCTCCTGGTCTACGCGTTTGTCACGAGCTTGGTTTCTAGCGATCTTCGCGTCCCAATAGGGTCCACTACGTCCTTGCCAATACTTGCTTGGATGACCATGCCAAAAACCGCCATCAACAAAGACAGCCACTTTTGTTCGTCCGAAGGCTAAATCAGGTTTTCCCGGCAGATTTGTTCGGTTGCACCGCCACCCGCGAACTCCGCGATTGTAGAGTGCCTTGCGCAACGCAATCTCAGGACCCGTGTTGACTCCCTTGACGCGTGCCATGACACGACTGCGCACCTCGGTAGAGTAAGTGTCGGGCATTTGAATCTAGGATACATTTTCATCGGTCTCCTCGCACGGCGTTGCAACGTGGTAATCCTCATCGGTCTCAGCAAGCCTCGTCCTTGCCAGTCTCTCAAGGCGCTGTGCCTGAGTTAAAAGCGTATGGCGAAGGCCTGGGGAGACAGCTCGCTCGCTGATCACCCTCGCAAGACTGGCGATCGTATTTGAACGACGCGCGATTCTTATATCCGCGTGCTTGCGTATTTCGAATATGTCTTCCGGGATGATTTTATCTCGTAGTGATTCTGGTAGTTCAATCTCTTCGGACGATGCGATTTCCTTCTCATTGAGGACCGCGCCAAGTGCGGACTCTTGAAGAACCTTGACGAAAACTGTGTATTCCGCGGCCTCTAATCTTTGTCCGATGACTTCATATGAGGCACTTCTGTTCTCCAGATCAAACAGTGGCCACATCTCGATCTCGGCGACTTCAAATGGATCGAGAACGCTCATTGCGACAGCGTCTGTTCGTTGATTAGTCAGATGTCGTCGAATACGTGTTCTAAGACGCTCGCGAGTCTGGCCTACGTAGATTGGCTCGTTGTCGTAATCGTAAAACGCGTACACGCCATATTTGTAGGCGCCGGTGCAATACTGGACCACTAGCGCCGGTTGAAAACTGACCCACCTTAAGGCGTGAAGCGGGCCCTTCGTCCGTTCGGGTCTTGATCCTGACCTTTGTCGATAAGACCGAGGTCAGGAGAAGTGGATGATCAGCGTGGAACAGTGGGCAGATATACGGCGTTTGCATCGGGTGGAACAGCTTTCGATAAGGGAGATTCACCGCCGCACCGGTCTGCATCGTGAGACGATTCGACGTGCGCTTGCCGGGGAGCTACCTCCACGCTACGTGCGGGACAAACAACCCTCAAAGCTCGATCCCTTCAAAGAAGAGGCCACTCGCCTTTTACGCTCTCACCCAGGAATCACCAACACTCGCATCCGGGAGCTGATTGGCGAGTTTGGCTACGACGGAGGCAAGACCATACTCGACGACTACCTGCGCGAGATGCGCCCTGTGATCTGTCCTAAGCGCACCTATCAGCGCACCGTCTACCGTGCTGGCGAGATAGCGCAGTTTGACCTCTGGGAGCCTAAGGAGCAGATTCCTGTGGGCTTTGGTCAGCGAAGGCGTGGCTGGGTGGTCACCTGCGAGCTCGGCTATTCCCGAGCAGCCGCAGGTGCCCTTGTCTTTTCCAAAGAGGCACCGAACATCCTTTGGGGCATGGCCCGCTGCCTGACCAAGCTGGGAGGACTGCCAGAGGTTTTGGTGTGGGATCGCGAAGGGGCAATGCACGATGGCAAAGGCAATCCCAGCGACCCTTTGGCAGCCTTTTGTGGTCAGCTTGAAACCGGCTGGCTTATCCTGGCACCAGCCGACCCCGAGTCCAAGGGAGCATTGGAGCGCAACCACCGCTTCATGCGCACTAACTTTGAAAGCGCGCGCGACTTTTCCTGCCACAACCACTTTCAGATAGAGCTTGATGATTGGTTTGAACATAAAGCCAACCCACGCTTCCATACCGGTATCCAGGACGTGCCGGCTAAGCGGCTCGTTGAGGAAAGAGAGGTAATGCGACCACTGCCACAGCTGATGCCCGATACAGACCACCGTTTCGTTATCCGTGTCCCCCAGCAGCCCTACCTGCGCATTGACACCAACGACTACTCGGTTGATCCCACCTTTGCCGGAAGGAGAGTCGAGGTAAGAATCTCGCAAGACACGGTTTTAGCGGTGGTGTTGGACAGCGGCGAGGTTGCGGCCACCCACAAACGCGTCTTTGCAAAGCATCTGACCTTTACCGATCCGGCTCATCAGGCCGCCCTGGATCGTCTTCGTGGCCGAAGGACGGCACCACCAGAACCAGAGGTCCAGATTCGCCCTCTGTCCGTCTACGACCAACTGATACCAGCATGAGCAAAACCTCTGAGCTGACACATCTGTTTTCCGCCCTGAAAGCCCCTGCAGCGGCCAGGGTCTACCCGCAGTTGGCAGAAAGAGCACGAGATGAGCAGTGGAGCTACGAGCGCTTTACCGAAGCCCTGCTTTCAACTGAAGTAGCCTCAAGGCAGTCCAGCGGTGGCGAGATACGTATCAAAGCCGCTCACTTCCCAGCAAGGAAGACACTGGAAGAGTTTGACTTCACCTTTCAACGCTCGATCAAAAAGCCGGTAGTAGAACACCTGGGCCAACTTGATTTTCTCCACCTGAAAGAAAACGTGGTGCTTTTAGGCCCACCGGGCACCGGCAAGACCCACCTTGCCACAGCTATCGCGATACGCGGATGTCTGGGCGGCTATAGAACCCACTTTGCCAGTGCCAGTGAGTGGGTAGGTCGCTTGGCCAGGGCAAAGCACGAAGGAGCACTTGAGCAGGAGCTTCAAAAACTTGCACGTGTGCCCCTTATCGTGGTTGATGAGGTTGGCTATATCCCCTTTGACCCTGAAGCGGCGAACCTGATGTTTGCGCTTGTTTCTTCACGCTACGAGAAGGCGTCGATGATCGTAACCTCCAACAAGCCCTTTTCGGCCTGGGGTGAGATATTCGGTGACGAAGTGGTAGCAACGGCGATGATCGACCGCCTTGTCCACCACGCCGAGATCCTTTCCTTAAAAGGCGACAGCTACCGCTTGAAAGACAAGGATCTGGGCAGCGCCCGCCCTTTGGTCGATACCAAACCAGCGCCGTAGTTCAACCCCCTAAACGAAAGCTCCGCCTGCCTCCCCCTCGCCTACGGCTTCGGGGGAGGCAGAGGAACCCCTAAAGCTCGTATCAAGTAGGTGCGTTTTGAGGCCGGTACATACCTCACAGGTGGTCCACTTTTGAACCGGCAGAAGTGGTACACATTTCAACCGGCCTTGACAATATTGACAGTTTCCCACGACTCGACCTTCCGCATCCGCTGCGTTGAGCACAGTTTCTATCTTCGCACGAATTGCGGCCACCTCGGTTGGAACGTCTTCATCCCTAGGCAACTGCCGTCAACCCCTTGGTTTGGTCAGAGAGAGAACCGTCAAGCAGTGGGCGAATATATGAGCGCGCAATCCATTCGATAACTGGAGCGCAAACGGCGTCGCCCATACCAAACAAAGCCTGGTTATTACTCACGCCTCGAAGTTGGAAGTCAGGGGCACCTTGCAAACGTGCGTACTCCCGTGCCGTCATCCACCGGATACGAACCCGTCCACGTCCCGCCTCAACCAATGCCTGTTTGCTAGAACCGCCACGAGCTGTCCTCAGGCACCCACTCAACCCGTCCCCTCGTATCTCCCATACAGCTCGACCATTCCGAGTACGTCGATATGCGGTAGCCCAATTGAGTTTAGGCGCTGCACGCAATGTGGATAGGCGGTCGCTCTGAACCTCAGAAAGAGAGTCAACGAATCTAGATGCTCGATCGTCCGACCACCAACATCTGGCGTTCCAGGGTAGACGCTCAATGACATCGCTTAAGTCGAGGACTGGTTGGATAGGACGCTGCATGGGCCGATTGTGAAACTGGAGTTGAACGTTCTTTTGGATGAAACGCACTAGCCAAGGTGGCCTTAGATCGTCCTCAGCAAGCCTGTGTTCGCCACTATTCAATGGGTCCAGCGCACCTACAATTATTAGCCTAGGTCGACTTTGCGGCACGAACCACCGTGCGTCAACGATTATCGGGTCGCACGAATAACCAAGACGGTTCAGTACTTCAATTGCGGCAGTCAAGTCGCGGCCACTATTTGACGTAGCAAAGCTGGGAACGTTTTCCAATAAAACTGCGGTGGGTCGATCACTGCCCATCTCATTTAAGACGCGAGCAAACTCCCAGAACATACTCGACTCCTGGCCTGCCAAACCGGCTCGATTTCCAGCGAGAGACAGATCTGTGCATGGAAAAGACGCGGTCGCTAGGCTAGATACAGGAATATCACTCCCAGTTATGTTTCGAACATCATCTAGTACAAAGTCTGCATTTCCAAAATTAGCAACGTAGAGCGCTTGCTTGGTGACCTCAATATCATTTGCAAATCGGACTCGAAAACCGGCACGCTCTAGCCCAAGGCGAACAAGGCCAATTCCTGCAAAGAACTCGGCAACATGGTACGGGTGCATTTGCATGACTCAAATGTAGTTACTACTTCGGTTGGATTCGGATATCTCCTACTCCGACAGCTTGAACCATGAGGTGCTCATTGAGTCGATCAGCAATCTCGACTGCTGGACTATCTAGTCTAGCGGTGCAAATTAGTCTATCCAATGTGCCGAGGACAGCACCTAGCGCCGGCTTGCCTGCAGGCAAGCCGGCGTGCCATTAGGCGAGGCCGCCCTTGATATAAGTAAAGAAAGTTCTCGCAGACACAATGACTGTCATTGACATGTCACACGTGATGTGGCCGATATCGGTAATGCTTAGTGGACAATGTCCCCAAGAAGTCCCCGAGAACGTACCTCCAGGCCAACGGTTAGGCTCACATCCCCCATGAACACACAGTGGGCGATCCAGGATTCGAACCTGGGACCTCATCCTTATCAGAGATGCGCTCTAACCGACTGAGCTAATCGCCCTTGCATCCTCACAGCGAGGCTAGCACCGCGCACATGAATGATAAACCCGATTTGAGCTTCTAAGCAGCCCTGCGTATCGATACTTTTTCTACAAGTCCGAAAATGTCCTGTATATCATCGAACGTAAGTTCGACTCGTGCACGACGACCACGGACTTTTACTCGTGCCTCAACACCCAGCGCTTCCGATAGAGCATCTTCTGCTTCTTTTCTACGTTGCTCGAGTTCTGGGTGCAGCTGCACCAGTGCGGGCCCGGACGATTCACTATCACCCTTCTTAGAGTCAGCTTCCTTCGCAAGCCTCTCCGTATCGCGAACTGTCAATCCGTCACTAACAACCTGTTTGGCCAGCTTTCGGCGCGTTACCTGATCCTTTGCTTGGAGTATCGCTCGTCCGTGCCCTTCGCTCAAGCTTCCCCCGCTTATCTCTTCGATCACTTCATCGGGCAACTCAAGAAGCCTCATCAGGTTTGACACGGCCGACCGAGACCGGCCGACTCTTCTTCCAACATTTTCCACTTTCAGCCCAAACTCGTCTACCAGTGCAGCACACGCCTTTGCCTCTTCGATCGGATTCAGATCTTTGCGAACCATGTTCTCTATCAGGGCTATCTCCATCGAGTCCCTGTCGTTCTCGCCCGGATCTGACTCTTTTTTCACTATCGCGGGAATGTATTTAAGCCCCGCCTCTATCGCGGCTCTCCATCTCCGCTCGCCCGCGATCAGCTCATAGTTGCCATCCGCTTTCTGCCAAGCGATCACCGGTTGCAGAACTCCCTTTTCAGAGATGCTCGATATCAGTCCTTTCAGCTCGTCTCCATCGACCTTTGCACGTGGTTGACGTGGGTTTGGTTGAACCAAGTCAATCGGTATCTCGCGCAGATCAACGTCATCGTTACTACGCTCGGACAGCAAGGCCGAAAGGCCCCTGCCCATCCCTATCTCAGGCATGTTCTGCCACCTCCTTCGCTAGATTAAAATAAGCATCCGACCCAGCACAGTGCGGGTCGTGATGAATGACTGGTTTTCCATAACTTGGTGCCTCGCCCAGCCGAACGTTCCTTGGTATTACTGTCTTGAACACGAGCTCCTCGAAGTGCTCACGTACCTCTCTCTCGACATCCTTGGAGAGCTTGGTGCGCCCGTCATGCATCGTCAACAGCATGCCGGCAATCCGAAGCCTCGGGTTTAGCTCTTTCTTTATCAATGAAACCGTGTCAAGAAGTTGGGTCATGCCTTCAAGGGCAAGAAACTCGGTTTGAACCGGAACTATCAACTTATCGGCAGCGACCAGTGCGTTCACTGTCAACGGTCCAAGTGATGGAGGACAGTCAAGAAAGGTGAAGGCGAATTCGTCTCTTACGCCATCCAGAGCCTTGGCTAGCAGTTGTTCAGACCTTTCCTTCCTGGGCAACTCGACGTTTGAACCTGCAAGCTCAGTGCTCGCCGGAACGAGAAGCAGGTTTTCGATTGAGGTGTCTCTCGCAGCTTCGACTGCGGAGCTACCTCCACTAAGACAGTCGTATGTGCTTGGTCGCATCGATTTGCTCGATCCGAGGGCTACGGTTGCATTTGCCTGGGGATCTACATCAACAAGGAGAGTACGGCATCCAGCCTCTGCCACACAGGCAGCGACGTTCACGCTGGTAGTAGTCTTACCTACTCCACCCTTCTGATTCGCTACTGCGTATACATCACCCATCTTCATTCTCGAAGATACATCCACCATCAGTCGGAACTGTTCGCTTAAAGGAAACGTTCGACAACGAACTTACTTTTCCTGTTCCTGTTTATTTGGCCATACACAGCGTCGAAACTTCTATTCGACATTGTCTGGCTATCTTTGACCCAGCGGCCGCTTTACTGCCATCCCTGCTCTCCTCGGGTACTTATCGGGTGTTTTGTCGACCTTTCTATACACGTGTAGATGTCGATTCTTACTACCGGGATATGGCTTGACTGATAGAACCTGCTCTACTTCCATTCTTAAGACCTCCGCTGCAGCGGCCGCGTGAGTCTCCTCCTCGTAATCGCGACGACCCTGCCAAGCGATCAATATCCCTCCTTTGTCGAGCAGTGGTGCTGCGTATTCGAGCATGATCGGAAGGGCCGATACAGCGCGCGACAGTGCTGCTTGGTAGCGACAGGCGCCTTCTGCAGACGCCCAAAGCTCTGCTCTTTCGTATATCAATCTGACATTTTCAAGCTCGAGTTGTTTTTTTACGCGGCGAACAAAGCCCAACTTGCGTTCGGACGCGTCCAACAGCTCGTATCGGCTATCAGCATTGACAGTTGCGAGAGGCAAGCCAGGGAAGCCGGCTCCACAGCCAATATCGACTACGGCTCTCGCGTTTCGCAATTCCTCCACATCGAGGCCCACAAGACTGTCGGCTATATGAGTGTCTACTGCCTCGTGGCTGCTTCTAACGGAAGTTGAAGCGTGCTGATCGACTTCCAATAGATCGATAAGCGTCTTGAGCTTGCCGACACATGGATCTGACAGTTTGTATCTACCTTGAATCCGCAAAAGGCGTTTTTCAACTATTTCAGCCCGACTATTTATCAACCTCACCGATTCCAGTTACCCCGCGCTGCACGAAGTAATGCCTATAGACCCTTAGCATCTCCCTGTATCTGGCATATGAATGCTCGTCGATTTCGTCCGACAACGACCGTTCGAGTATTGGAATGACATCCTCCGCAAGTGCCTGGCCACGAGCCATCCACTGCATGTAGTTGCGTCCTCCATGAAAATACGGACCGTACAACTTCGTCCTGGGGAATCGTTCAATTAGCCAGTCAAAGATCGATCGATGCCTAGAATGCATCCGTAGCGTTATCTGTGGCTGCTTTCCGTCACCTCCGAAGTGTCCTTCGCCAACGAGGATCCCGGTAAAGAAGCCGATGTCAAAATCGCTTAACACTGTTTCACCGTAAGGTAACACGTGAAACGGATCGAACGAATCTGGCTTTTCCCTCTCTATACGGCTCTAGTACGCAACGATCCTTATCAATCTACAGATCGGTCCGTCTGTCCGTTCTTTCGCTTCGTCGGGAAGATAACCACGCACCGATTGGGCTCTTTGCCCTCACTCTCTGTCTCTACGTCCTCGCTGTCTACCAGGTGTATATGGATGATCCGACGTTCGCTTGCCCTCATCGGATCGAGCTCGACCTCCCGGCCGTACCTGATCGCCTGCTCAGCTGCACGATCTGCCTGTCGCTGTAACGTCCTCTCTCTCTTCTCTCGGTAACCTGCCGCGTCGACGATGGTCCTCTTTTTGGATCCCTGCCTATAGACCGCTTGGGAAACTATCGCCTGTATCGCGTCTATGGTGCTTCCGCCCCTGCCTATAAACAGGCCCAGCTCCTGCCCATTCACCTGGACCCTTACCTCGTCTGCTTCTTCCTCAACCGACACCGTCGCCGTCACTCCGATAGCGTGAAGAATCCTTGAAACGATCTCGCGTGCCATCTCGACCGGTTCGCTCGACACGGTGTCCTCGCTCCTTGACCCTTCCCACCTCTCAACATCAAGGGTCGCCCTTACTACCGCCTGGTTCTGCTCGGTATCTGGCTCCTCCATCACCTCAAACTGCACGTCCTCGCCTGTTACCCCGTGATACCTTTTCTGCAGCTCCCTAACAGCGGCCCACTTGGCCTTTCCGATCGTTTCTCCTATGCCCTCTTCGACAGCTTTCGCATCTTCACCGTCGTAACTGTCCACTGATTGCGGCACTTTTCACCCTACGCTAAATCCAGCAGCACCAGCTGTGGGGTCGTTAACGTTTACGTTTCTTTTTCTTGGGAGGTTGCGGCGGCGTTTTCTTTTCCTCCACGGCTGTCATCGCCACCTTTTCATCGTCACCTTTAATCATCGCCTTAAAGGCAACCTGCTGAACCACCGTCCAGATATTTGTCGTCGTCCAGTACACAACCAGCCCAGCCGGGAAGCTCACAATAAAAAATATGAACACGAGCGGAAGGGCCAGCATCAGCATTTTCTGGCGTTTGTCCATCGTTGAAGCCATTAGTAGGGTCGATCCGACCTGTGACAGTACGAAAATGACTATCAACACAACCAGGGCAGCGCCGGTTGCTGGCTCAGTCAGGTTGTCTATGAAGAGCCAACCCTTATTGTCTGTCAGGTGTCTCGCCAGATCGTCCCTTAAAAGATAGAAAAGGGAGATGAACACCGGAATCTGCAGAACCAGAGGAAGACAGGACCCCATAGGGTTCACCTTGTTGTCCTGGTAGAACTTCATCATCTCCTGGTTCATCTTCTGCCTGTCGTCCTTGTACTTGGCCTGTATCTTCTTTATCTCAGGCTGAAGCTTCTGCATCGCTTGCATCGATCGGAACTGCTTGAACGAAAGGGGCAGCAGAACTATTCGCACGATCACGGTCAGGCCTACGATCGACATGCCCCAGCCGAACCCAACGTCGTTATGCAGGAAAACAAGAATCGACTCTGCGATGTCTATCAGCGGTTGGAGTATGTTTGCCAGGACCAACATCGCTGCCTTACTGAATCACCGGTTGTCGTGCGTCTCTATCCTTGAAGATGCGCTGATAGTGAACGTGGTCTACCCCACCATCCGAGAGTGGATTGCACCTCAGAACCCGCCAAACAGCGAGTATCGATCCCTTTGCAACCCCATAGCTTCGAACTGCATCTACCGCGTATCTCGAACAACTTGGGTGGTATTTACAGCGATCCGGAACTAGCGGGGAAACCAGCTTTCTATACACCTCTATCACAACGATAAGTAGTCTTTTTGGGGTATCTATAATCGCCCTCAAAGGGCTCAGGTTCTTGTTTTGGGCTCTCTTTTCAACCATCGGTAATTTTGTCTCCTGGCCCTGCTGCCCGGCCTTGTTTCCCGTCTTGTTCCTCCACATTACCTATTACGCTTGACAGTGACTCTTTTATTCCTTCTAGCCCTTGATTCTCGGCAAGCTTACATATCCCGGGCCGTGCGATTAACACGTAGTCACTTCCAGTTTTATCCTCGCTCTTCAAGGACCAGAACGCTTCTCTCAGCATTCTCTTGACTCGATTTCTTTCCACCGCTCCACCGACCTTACGACTGACCGAGATACCGAGTCTTGAGTCGATAGCTTCATTGTTGCCCTCTCGATCGAACACATACATAACCATATGTCTGTTTGCTCGCGATATTCCTTCTCTGTACACGCGGTCAAAGTCTGCGCTCCGCGTCAACCTGCCCCGCTTTCGATTCTCATTTCTGTCCACTGAGCTGCTTCTTCTACGTCATGCCTGTTTAACAACTCAGCTTAGGCTACTAACCGGCGAGGCGCTTTCGCCCCTTCGCTCTTCGCCTTTTGAGTACCCTTCTTCCGCCCTTTGTGCTGGCCCGTGCTCTAAAGCCGTGCGTCTTAGCGCGTTTCTTCTTCTTTGGCTGATATGTCCGCTTCATTTACGTTTCCTTCTAAAACCGACTACGGAGTATAAGCTCTAACTCTTCTTTCGTTGTCACACACGACACATTCACCGTCTGTGGGATACCTGTGGATACCCTGTTTTCATCCTCTAACACTGTGTTCCTGCATCGTCCTCAAACTCTTCCCCCGTTTTGCGGAATATGCTCTTTACCTTACCTTTCCTTCCCCACAACCGTTGATAGGATCGCTCCGCTTTGTCATCCCATATCCAAGAAGCCTCAAGCAGTGTGAACCCGCATAAGGATCTAGACGATCTTCTATCGAATTGGGATTCCGTGCGCGGCAGGCTCAGGTCCCTTGTAAGTGACACGGCCTTCCATATCTGGATCGACCCAATTCGTCCAGCTGCGTCATCTGGCAACACCATCTTTATTGCCGCCCCTGCCTCCATCTGTTCGTGGGTTGAGCAGCGATTCGGATTCATAATCTCTAAAGAGATCTCATCTTCTCTTGGTAAGGACGTTCATGTCAGAATCGTTGAGGAGTCTCATTTCAAATCTAACGAGTCGGCAAACACCGGTTCTGAAGCTCACCTCAGCAACCAGGGCGACGTCAAGCGATCGTTGAAGCTGAATCCAAAATACTCCTTTGACCAGTTCGTAATCGGCGAGTCCAACAGGTTCGCCCATGCATCGGCTCTTGCTGTCGCGGAGTCGCCAGCTCAAGCGTACAACCCACTCTTCGTGCATTCATCGAACGGACTTGGAAAAACACACCTTCTCCAATCGATTGCCGGCTTTCTGCTATGCCACTCTCCAAACCTAAATGTGATCTACACCACGGTCGAGTCTTTCACCAATCACTTTGTATCCTCGATCAGAAAGGGCAACACCTTTTCTTTTAAGGACAAGTTCAGAAAGGCAGATGTCCTACTGGTAGACGATATTCAGTTTCTCGAAGGTAAGGAGAGCACTCAAGAGGAGTTTTTTCACACCTTCAATGCACTTTACGAACTTGGTGCCCAGCTTGTTTTGTCCAGTGACCGTCCAGCTGACAGGCTTCGCCCCCTTCACGAGAGGCTCCAGTCTCGATTTGACCTAGGCCTTACCGTTGAGATCCTCCCCCCAGACTTCAATACCCGACTCTCTATTCTCGCGAAAAGGGCTTCGTTCGACCAGATCACCGATATCGATCCTTCTGTCCTCGAGCTCATAGCCCACCGCATATCAGGGAATGTCCGCTCTCTAGAGGGAGCACTCATACGTATTGTGGCCTATTCATCGCTAAAGCAGCTGCGGCCCTCTGTCGATCTTGCCAGAGAGGTTCTCGACACACTCTATGTAGATCCCGATACCGGGCCATCGATCACTGACACGGTCAAAGAGGTTGTCTCGTCTAAATTCAATGTCTCTGTGGACGACCTTTCCTCTTCTGATCGCACCCCAAATATCGCTCTACCGCGCCATGTTGCGATGTACATCTCCCGCCAGATTACGGATCTTTCTCTTCCGCAGATCGCTAGAGAGTTCAAACGCAAAGACCATACAACCGTACTCAGCGCAACGGGGAAGATCTCAAAGCTCCTGGCATCTGATCCCGGGCTTGCAACCAGCGTCGAGCAGTCCGTGTCCGAGATAATAAGCCGTTGTCCACAGACGATTCACCGTTCATCTTGATTTCCATTTTTCCCTCAATATCGGATTCGATCGCCAATGGTGTACACAGGTTCTACCTTTCCACGTATCCACAACCACTACTATCTCTTATTGCTAAAGAGAGGTTTATATGAAGTTTTCAATAGATAGAAGTAGTCTGGTCGACTGTGTTTCGTCCTTGTCACGAGTCGTGACGACAAGAAGTACGCTACAAGCACTGTCGGGGATCAGATTCGATGTTGCAGACAACAGGGTTGAGATGATGGCGACCGACCTCGAGCTGTGCATTGCAATCGAAGCGGAAGCTGAAGTTGATGGCAGCGGAAGCTTTGTGGTGCCGGGACGACTGCTTGTTGACATTGTGAGATTGCTCCCAGAAGACAAGGTGGAGATAGAGGCAAAATCTGAGGGCGGTGAGGTAGGAATATCCTGCGGTGGCGCAGTTTTTTCGATAAAGACGATGTTGGAAGACGATTTTCCAAAGATGCCGACGGTTGAGTCAAAGGGTAAAGTAAAAGTTGACGCAAAGTCAATTGTGGAGACATTTGAATGGGTTGAGAAGTCGTCATCTCAGGACGAAACGAGGCCGATTCTTACAAGCATCCATATCGAGGCATCCGGAGAAGAGCTGAAAATGGTTGCGACCGACTCGTATCGACTGAGCCTTAAGGAAACAAAGCTCGAATCACCGATTAAAGAGAGCTTCGAGGCGAACATACCCGCTCGGGCGATTCGAGAGATTGGGAAGCTATGTGGACGTTCTGAGGATACGGAGATAAAGATCGATAAAGGGGAGGGACAGGTCCTGTTCACCATCGGCAGAGACAGGATGACGTCCAGGTTGATAGAAGGTCAATTCCCGAACTATAAGCAGCTGATTCCAGAAAAGTTTGACGTCGAACTAAAGATGGCGTCGTCGGAGATTCAGGACGTGATCAAGAGAGTGGGCCTGATGGCGCAGAAGAATACGCCTTTAAAGCTTTCATTCTCAAGCGGAAAACTGGCGGTTAGCGCCCAAACACCAGACGTTGGAACGGCAAGCGATCAAATTCCTGTTCCATACAGCGGTGAGGATATGGAGATTGGCTTTAACCCGGAATACATAAGAGATGGGCTGGAGAGCTCTGGATCCGAGGAGATTAAGTTGAAGATGATCAATCCACTTAGGCCAACGTTGATTGAGTCGGATGACGGTAGATACGTCTGCTTGATAATGCCGGTTAGGTTGAATGCGTAGAGCCTGACAATATAGATGTGTTTATAGATCGTCTATCCGTTAGGAACGTCAGATCTCTTGAGTCGCTGGAGATCAAGCTGGAAGAGGGAATTACAGTGGTGTGCGGGCCGAACGGCGTCGGTAAGACATCTATCGTCGAGTCGATCTTCTATGCGTTGACTGGAAGATCGTGTAGAACAAATAACATAAGAGAAGTAATTAGAAGAGGCGAAAGCCACTTTCGTGTTGAGATCGATATACGCGATGGTGGCAGATACAAGAGAGTAGAGGCCGCTCTTGATAGAGCGATGAAAAGGCTGCACCTACTTGACGGGAATGAAATTGAGCCGTTATCAAATGGAAATCACCTTCCGCGCGTAGAAGCGTTCGTACCGGACAAGTTGGAGATTGTGAAAGGTGGTCCAGGCGCGAGGAGAGTTCACCTGGATTCGTTCGCATCCGTATTGAGTGGGTCACATAGGGGCGTTCGATCAAGGTACGCCGAAGTTCTTGCGCAGAGGAACGCTCTTATATCAAGAGGTGTCAGCCAGGACCAGATAGGTGCATGGGACAAGCAGCTTGCGAAAGCTGCATTTGAGTTAACGAGTATGAGACATGACGCTGTTTCGGCGGTAGAAAGCTCGTATCAAAAATACGCAAACAAACTGGGTCTTAGTGAAAAATCCGGCGTTGAGTATCGGCCGTCAGCGCGATATTCAAGTCAAAGAGAATACGAGATTCACTATGCGGAAAATATAGAACAAGATTTCGAAAGAGGATTCACAACAACCGGGCCTCATAGAGACGACATCAGGTTCATGTTGGGCGGGAAAAATGTTCGTAAGTATGGATCTCAGGGGGAGCAACGCACGGCCCTGTTGGCACTTCTATTAGCGGAGAGGGAGGTTGTCGTGGAACAGCATGAGGCTGAGTATGTTCTGCTGTTGGACGATGTTCTTAGTGAGCTTGATAGGAGTAGAAGAGAGCTGTTGCTTAAAGAGCTTGAGACGGGGGGCCAGTCACTTATTACAACGGTGGACATAGACGAGGTTCCAAGGGGGATGACATTCAGGTCGTATGAAATCGGTGATGAAATAGGAATAAGAGCGTGACATGAAGAAAAACGTGATTCACATCGGAGAAGTACTTGAGAGGTTCAAGTCGGATAACGCGCCCGATACGCGGATAGCAGCTATCCAAGAGTTATGGCAGAGCGTGGTTGGATCGGTGCTCGCAGAGAGGTGTAGGCCGCTGTACGAACGCGAGGGCATCGTGCGGATAGGGTGCTCATCATCGGTTTGGGCACAAGAGTTGGACCTGATGTCGAATGAGATAGTTGACGGGCTGAACAGGCGGATCGATGGAGGGTGGGTTAGGGCGATAAAGTGCGAAACAACGGTTGAAAATAGGTAGATCGAGCGTTCGCTGTACCCAGCACTGCAGCAGACCCTGTAGACACCTCATAAATGGCTCTATAGAGCGGAATAGTGACCAGTAGATCTGCTAATATTTTCCCTTGAAAACAACCTAGAAAAGTGCACTGGCAACTGGTACTGGTTCTGCCAACTTTGAATGGACAAACAGGTCTGAGTGAGGCGCGCTACAACCGGTCAAATAGAGATTGCTACGTAGGCAGAAGGACTCGGGACGGGAAAATTGGCTGATAAAAAGGATAAGGCAAAGAAGAAGAAAAATGATCTCAGCTACGGGGCGGAGGATATAACTGTTCTCGAGGGCCTCGAGGCGGTCCGAAAACGACCCGGAATGTATGTTGGGTCAACCGGGGAACGAGGTATACACCACCTTGTCTACGAGGTCATAGACAACTCGGTGGACGAAGCACTTGCGGATGAGTGTGATCACGTTGAGGTGGTAATACACCCGGACAACAGTGTGGTGGTTAGCGACAATGGACGCGGCATTCCGGTTGGTATCCATGAAAAGGAAGACAGGCCGGCTGCCGAGGTCGTGCTGACAGTTTTGCATGCTGGGGCGAAGTTTGGCGATGAAGGTGGATATAAGGTGTCGGGAGGACTTCACGGCGTAGGCGTATCGGTCGTAAACGCTCTATCAGAGTGGCTTGAACTGGAAGTCAGGCGCGAGGGATACTGCTGGCACCAGAGATACGAGAGAGGAAAGCCGAAGACAGATCTCAAGAAGGGTCAAAAGACAGAAGAAACGGGAACAACCGTCAGCTTTCTTCCGGATCAAGAGATTTTTGACACGTTGGAGTATGAATATGAAACTCTTGCTTTAAGAATGCGTGAAACGGCATTTTTAACTCGAGGCTTGGAGATCGTGTTCGTCGATGAGCGTGGTAGTAGGAAATCAGTTACGTTCAAGTATGACGGCGGAATAGAGGATTTCGTTAAATATTTGAACGAGAATAAAGATCCTATACATAAAAAGATAATTTTCTTTGAAAATGAACTTGACGACGGGTTCGCGGAGATTTCATTGCAGTGGAACTCAACATACCAAGAGTCGATTTTCAGCTTTGCGAATAATATAAATACACACGAAGGCGGTACGCATCTATCCGGGTTTCGAGCGGCGCTCACGAGAACACTGAACGATTACGCCAGGCAAAAAGGACTTTTAAAGGAGAGCGAAGTAAACCTACAGGGCGAAGATGTGAGAGAAGGGTTAACAGCGGTCGTGTCGGTAAAACTGCAGGAGCCGCAGTTTGAGGGTCAAACAAAAACAAAACTGGGTAATCCGCCGGTCAAAGGAATGGTCGAGACGATAGTTAACAGGGGTCTAAAAGAGTTTCTCGAAGAAAACCCGAAGGAAGCAAGGACCATAATAAACAAGGCCATTACCGCTGCCAGGGCCAGGGAGGCAGCAAGAAGTGCACGTGAGTTAACCAGAAGGAAATCAGCACTCGAAAACTCAAAACTACCGGGAAAACTTGCGGACTGTACGGTGACCGACCCGGCTCTTGCCGAGGTATTTGTTGTTGAGGGCGACTCAGCAGGGGGTAGCGCGAAGCAAGGGAGGGACAGAAACACACAAGCGGTCCTACCACTTAAAGGCAAGATACTCAATGTAGAAAAGAGTAGAATTGACAAAGTTCTGATGAATATCGAGATTCGCGCATTGATAACAGCAATCGGAACGGGCATAGGTGAAGACGAGTTCGATATAGATGCGACCCGGTATCACAAAATTATCATGTGCACCGACGCCGATGTTGACGGTGCACACATTAGGACGCTTATTCTCACCTTTTTGTTTAGGCACATGCAAGAGCTGATTGAAGCCGGATATGTTTATATTGCAAAGCCCCCTCTCTATCGAATAAAGATCGGCAACCAGACGATGTATATAGAAAAAGAGTCCGAGCTTGAAGATGTATTGCTGCGAGATAAATTCGAGAAAATTGATGTCATAGACAGAAAGAATGAAAAGTTTAAGTTGTCAAAAGCAAAATGGCAGAAACTGACGAGGTTGATAAAGCAGTACGAGGGATGGGCGCATACTTTAAGCGCGGCGTACGGTTACGAGATGATCAAGTTTATGACCGAGTCGGGGATATTGGATACTGGACTACTGAATAAAGAAGAGATCGTGGTACAGCTGAAGGGGAAGCAGTCAGATGATCAGCCTTATGAGATCGCGGTCAAGTCAGAGGACGACGCAGGAATCGAGATAAGGGTCGTTGAGAAAAAAACAGGTGCTGCTCGCAGCAGAATAATGAGCAGAGAGATGATTGAAGGCGATGAATATAAAAACTTCTGCAAAGTGCACGGAGAACTCCTCAAACTTGCTGGAACACCACCATTTTCTGTTTCGTTTGATTCGAAAGAGGCAGAGGCTGCGTCTTTCGAGGACCTCAAAGAAAAGGTGCTTGAAGTTGCAAAACACGGAGTTAGGTTGCAGCGGTTCAAGGGCCTAGGCGAGATGAACGCAGATCAGTTGCGCGAAACGACGATGGATCCGGAAACGAGGACCTTGCAGCAAGTTACATTGGATGATGCGGCAGCGGCAGAGACCATTTTCTCGACGTTGATGGGTGAAAAGGTAGAGCCAAGGCGTGCGTTCATTGAGGAGCACGCACGAGACGTGCGGATGCTGGACGTATAGCTCAATGGCTGCCCTTACCGCACTAACAGGAAACGTAGAATCTCGCGGCCTAGAGGAGGAGATGCGTTCCTCCTACATGGACTACGCGATGAGCGTAATCGTAGGCCGCGCGCTGCCAGATGCACGAGATGGGCTCAAGCCTGTCCATAGGCGTGTCCTATTCGCCATGCAGGAAGCGGGAATTTTGCCAAATCGGCCATACCGCAAGTGTGCACGGGTAGTTGGCGATGTTATGGGTAACTACCACCCTCATGGGGATACAGCGATCTACGACACGCTGGTCAGAATGGCTCAGGACTTTGCGAGTAGAGCCCCGCTGGTTGACGGGCAAGGGAATTTCGGTTCGATAGATGACGACCCGGCGGCCGCGATGCGTTATACAGAGGCACGGCTTGCGAAGATTGCAACAGAACTGTTGCGGGATATCGACGCCGATACCGTGCAGTTTGAGCCGAACTACGATGGCTCAAGGACCGAGCCGACAGTGTTACCGGCTAGATTTCCGAATCTGCTGGTCAACGGCTCGAGCGGGATTGCGGTCGGTATGGCGACGAATATTCCTCCGCACAACTTGGGCGAGGTTATCGATGCCACCGTCGCATATATCGATGACCCGGCCATTTCCAACGAGGGCTTGATGCAACACGTCAAGGGGCCGGATTTCCCAGGAGGGGGCATCATCATGGGCCACGCCGGGATAAAAAGCGCATACGAAACCGGGCGTGGCAGCGTAGTCGTGCGTGCTCGCGTTCACACTGAGCCGATAAGGGCCGGCAAAGAAGCCATCATCGTCAGCGAGCTTCCCTTTATGGTGAAGAAGGGTGGAGAAGGTGGGCTTATCACCAAGATAGCCGACCTGGTCCGGGATAAAAAGCTGGCAGAGGTATCGGATTTGCGTGACGAATCAGATCGGTCTGGAATGAGATTGGTGATCGAGCTAAAGCGGGACACAATTACCGACGTTGCGCTGAACAAGCTTTACAAACACACGCCGATGCAAAACAGTTTTGGAGCGAACTTGGTGGCGCTGGTCGATGGAGTTCCTCGCACACTAACGCTCCAGGGCATTATCGAGCACTACGTTCATCACCAGAGAGATGTCGTTACGCGCAGAACGAAGTACGAGTTGCGCAAAGCGGAAGCACGTGCGCACATACTGGAAGGATTGATCAAGGCGCTTGAAAACCTGGATGAGGTAATAAAGATCATCAAGGGTTCATCAGATGCCGACGCCGCTCGAACGGCGCTGATGAAAAAGATGGATTTATCCCGGAGGCAAGCACAGGCGATTCTCGACATGAGACTGCAGCGATTGACGGCGCTTGAGACGGAAAAGATTAGAGGTGAACATGCGGATCTGCTTGAGAGAATAGGAGAGTTGCGAGAGATTCTCGGAGACGAGAAGCTTCTATTCAAGATAATCAAGGACGAACTGCTCGAGATAAAGGATATTTACGCAGACCCAAGGCGATCGGAGATAGGCGCTGCCGAAGGCGAGATGGACATCGAAGACCTAATCGCAGAAGAGCAGATGGTCATTTCAATAACCAATTCCGGATACGTAAAACGTCTTCCACTTGCGACTTATAGGCAGCAGAAACGAGGTGGAATAGGGGTAACTGGAATGGATATCAAGGAGGGTGACTACATAGAGCACCTGTTCATTTCATCGACGCATGACTATCTTCTGTTTTTCACGACCCGAGGCAAGGTGTACCGGTTGAAAGTACACGAGCTTCCACTTGGTTCTCGAACGTCGAAAGGGAGGGCTCTGGTCAATCTCCTTCCGCTACGAGACAAAGAGACAGTACGAGCAGTAATCGCGACCAGGGATTTCAATGAAGGAAAGTATCTTGTCTTTGCTACCAAAGAAGGGATGGTAAAAAAGACTGAGTTTCCTTCATACAACACACCGATAAAAGCGGATGGAATTATCGCGATTAACGTGAGAGACGATGACGAGCTTGTAGCAGTAAAACTTACAAATGGTGACGAGGACATAATCATGGTTTCAAAAGGTGGATATGCGACACGTTTTCACGAGTCTCGTGTGCGTCCGATGGGCCGAGCAACCTCCGGTGTCAAGGGCATGAACGTCAAGGAGAAAGGGAACCAAGTCTTGGCGATGGGCATCGCAAAGGACGACACGGAGCTACTTGTAGCAACCGAGAACGGCTTCGGCAAAAGGACATTGATATCTGAATATCCGGTCAAGGGCAGGGCGACCAAGGGTGTAAAGACCATACAGCTGACCGATAAAAAAGGCGCATTGGCGGCTGGACTGATAGTTAAGGCCTATGAGGAGTTGCTCTTTATCTCAAGGGACGGAATGGTGCAGCGAACCTCTGTGAATGGAATCTCTACTATGGGAAGAGCGACACAGGGCGTGCGTTTGATGAACCTAAAGGGTGACGACTGTGTGAGCGCCGTCGCCAGGGTTGTGGAAGCAGACGACGATGTCGGTGAAGCCGATGAACAAGAGCCTATTCCAGAAGCCTCAATGGCCGAGTAGCTAGCTAGAGACTAATTCGGCGACCGGGTACGAACCCAATACACGTAGGTTAGATAACCCGCTCTCAAGTTCAGACAGCGCTGATTGAATATCTGAATCGCTTTCACGTCCCTCTATGTCGATAAAGAACACGTATGCGCCGAGACCCGTTTTAGCCGGCCTGGACTCGATCTTTGTCAGGTTGATGTTCCGGCCGGCAAACTGGCCCAAGATCTCTAAGAGGGCTCCTGGGTGGTCCGATCCGATGCCGCAGACGATCGATGTCTTCCACGATCCGTCATGTTTGATCTCAGTTTTTACACTTTCGTGTTCAAGCAACACAAATCTCGTCTGATTGTCCTCAGAGTCCTCGATATGTTTTTGTATCACATTGCAGGAGTAGACAGAGGCAGAAAGCTCCGTGCCAATAGCCGCCCATCGCTGGTTGGACTGGGAGACTATTTTCACCGCCTCAGCAGTTGAATTCGCCGCCACAAGATCTGCGCTACGAAGGTTTTCGCGTATGAACTTGCCACACTGGGCCTTTGCATGAGGCAGCGAAACAATCCTTTCGATCTGATCAAGTTCCAGATCCTGTCTTGCTATGAGGCAGTGCTTTATCGAGTGAGTGGCCTCGCGAATGATCTTTACGTTCGGAGCATCGAACGCAAGTGCGTCCAGCGTTGCGGTCACAGAGCCCTCAAGCGAGTTTTCAATTGGAACAAAGGCGCGCTCAGTATCCTTGTTTTGCGCAGCGATCACGCAGTCACGGACTGTTTGAACCGACACTAATTCCCCGGGATCCTCAGGCACCGATCCAAGGGCCTCTTGCGTAAACGTGCCTTCTGGGCCTAAAAAAGAGGTCTTCACTTATCTATTTCACCGGCCCGTTTAACAGCAGCGTCCTCCTCGGGTGAGAGCTCGATATCAGATTGACTGCTTTTAAGTTCTTTTACATACACACGCGCCTGTTCTCTGTGAAGAATCGACGATAAAACAAGCCCGCATCCTTCTTCGTCAAGAAAGGCCAGAGAGGTGGACTGCTGTCCGCCCATCTCCTTGTAGGCGTCGTATCTGACAACGGCTGTACGCGAAATGCAGCCGCTTATCTTGTGCTCAAGCTCATCGATGCTTGCCTCGAACTTCTGTGTGACCTCATCTACGAAGTCCCGCATCTCTTCAACTGCTTTTGTCAAATCTGCTGCGTGTGCAACTAGGTCCTGCTCGCCGCTCTCACCAAGAGCGAGTGACTGGTTCTTGCGTAGGCGTCTCAGTTTGAAAAGTGATAGTCCGATCAAAACCAGGCATACAAACGCTGCTGCTGATGCTGCCAGCGCGACGATACCCACGGTTGTTGTCAGATCGTCCACGTCACATGAAGCCTAGTAAGTAAGTATGCGCAACACACCGTTTCTACCTTCACCTTATAACAGCCAGATATGTATCTGGTCTGCGAATTCGTTTCTACTGCTCAAACTGGACCGGATAGTCTGCCTTGTTGTTGTCGGTCAATTTCTCACCAGGTACAGGTTCCACCCTGACCTTGACAGTGTTGGGGCCGAGATCTGGCTTGGCGGACAGTGGAATCGTGACCGACTTCGTCTCCCCCTGTCCGACTCTACGAACGGCCTTTTCGACGTCTATTTCTTTAGCGCCGCCTATCTGCACTCTAACCACAACATCGGTCTCTTCGTTATCGCCCTGGTTCTGAATCTCGACGGCAAAAGACAGTTTGGAACTCACCTTGATATTTGTTGTCTGGCCCTCAACAAGCTCGGCACCCGATGGCTGTGCGGTCGCCTTTACCAGACCCACGCCGTGCAGGCCCGGTGTCGCGTCTTTCGTGCCCTCGACAAGAGCCAAACGATCGGCAACGGTGTCTGGAAGCAGCCAGGTAATATCGTTGAGGAACCGTGTCGAAGGCACCTTGATGTCATCGATGCCTCGGTCCTTAAGTGTCTCCTTCAGTTCGGGGACAAAACGCCTGAGATACAAGACATCGCTTGCCAGGAAAACCTGCATCTCACCGGCAATACGATCACTTGCTTCGCTGCTTTTTTTACTGCTCAGTGCGGATCGAATCATCCTTGCAATCTCTGCCAGTCCCTGTTCACGGAACCGAAGCGTTGCAACAAGCCAATCGTTTGCCTGCTTTAGCTCGTCAGGAGCGTCGAGCTTCTCGGCACGCTCCAGCTGTTGTTGAGCACTGACCTTGTACTGGTTGAACTGAGTTTTCAAGTCAAGCGGCGTGGCATTTCCCGGCTTCTTCAGCAAGGCGAAGAAGTCGTCACCATCCGATGTGGACTCCTTGATCAGATCGTTCGCGTCGTTCGCGTAGTTTTTGATGCCGCGGTCCTTTCGGGACTCAAGGCAACCACGGATTCCAAGGACGATGAGTAGGAAGATAAGCAATCCCGCCCCAACAGCGACCGCTCTGCGAACCCAGACGGCCTGCGTTGTGGGGCCGGGAGGCTCGGGCTGCTGCGCTGTTGGTTCGCCTTCAAAGAATTCCATGGTCAAAGTATGACTTATACGGCGGCGGTTTTACTACACGACACATAGCTGTAGCAAACCTTAATGGAGAAAAGAGCAACTCCTCTTGCAGGAGATCGCCATCAGTGTGGAGAAGGGTTTCTGATTAACTGATGACATCCGTAACAGTTCCCGACAACACCATGGTGAAAGCCGAAGGGCGGGACCAGAAGGTGTTGGACCGCTATAGGCTACTGAGCCGCATTGGCAGCGGCGGGTTCGGCATCGTCTGGAAAGCGTTTGACGAGAAGCTTGAGCGCACGGTAGCGGTCAAAGAGATCACAGCTGTCGGGGGAAGCGAAAGGCGAAGCAGGCGCGCGGATCGCGAAGCATACGCAGTTGCCCGCCTATCCCATCCTTCGATTGTCGCACTACACGAGTATGGGCATGAGGGAAGTACGACCTACCTGATCAGCGAACTGGTGCACGGCGAGACGTTTGACGAGGTGCTTGCCAACGGCGCACTATCTGACAGGGACATCGCCCGTATCGGTATCGATCTGTGCCGTGCGCTCATACATGCTCACCGTGCTGGCGTGATACACAGAGATGTGAAGCCTCAGAACGTGATGGTCACCGAGGAAAATGGTGAGTTCAGAGCAAAGCTGATGGATTTTGGAGTTGCGCACCTTACAAGTGGCGAGAAGTTCACTGGGACGGGCGATGTCGTGGGAACCCTTATCTATATGGCGCCTGAACAGGCTAAAGGTAGGAAGATCAGTACCGCGGTCGATGTCTACTCGCTGGCTCTAACAATTTACGAGGCTTGGTCAGGAAAAAATCCAATAAACGCGGGCTCACCGATGGCTGCACTGGACCGGATGGGGAAAAGGCTGCCGAGCATCGGGCGTATGCGCCGCGACCTTCCAGATGATGTAGTCGATGGGATAGACGCAGGACTGGATCCAGATCCGGAGAAAAGACCGCAGCTGAATGAGCTATCAGAGATACTTGAACACTCGTTAGAAGGTCTGGACGATGCACCTCCTGAAAAACCACGCAGCGCACGAGGCGGCTTCATCTCCCGGCTCAGGTCGGAGAATGATCTCAAGCTGATTGGCAGGGGAGTGTCGGCAGCTGTCGTTGCTTCGTTGGCAGCGGCCACAGCGATTTTGGGCCAACTCGCCGCAGGCGAGGGCGCCGCAGTAACCGTCTTTGCCCTTCTAGCAGGATTTGTTCTGCCACGTCTGAGCTGGATGGCCGCAGCCGCAGCGGCAGTCGTTGCGGTATTGAACGGACCGGGCCCAGGTGCAGCATTCGTCGCCTTCCTTGCCGTTGCTCCTGTACCGCTGTTTCTGACACGTCACGGAAGGCTGTGGTCGCTGCCGACGCTGGTACTACCTCTCGGTGTCGCTGGGCTAGGCCCTCTCTTTCTGGCGGCTACCGGGGCAGTTCGTAGTGGCTATGCCCGCGCTATGACTGCAGCAGTCGCTGTATGGTGGCTGTCACTTGCAGAGATCATAACCGGCTCGACGATGTACCTTGGCCCGCCATCGGGCGCCTGGTCGTACGAGCGATGGCAGGACTCGGCAACGACAGCATTCGAACACGCGATTATTCCTCTATTGACAGGCCCGATAATCGCAGTGGCAGTACTATGGGCGGCATCTGCTCTTATTCTGCCGCACCTGATTCGAGGGCGAGGGTTGGTGCTAGATGCGCTTGGCGCAGTGATCTGGGGCACCGCTTTTGTTATGGCCTCCAGGGCTCTCGCTGAGCTCAGTCGTAGCAGCGTGAGTACCGGTGAGCCGAAAGGAACTATCATCGCCGCTCTGGTCGTTGTACTAACGGTTGGAGCGTTTCATCTCGTTCGTCAGTCGCGGGCGGCCTGAGACAGCACTACGATTTACGGTGATATGGGCGTATTAAGAAGCCTGGAAGGGAAAATCGAACGACTCGTCGAGGGTGTCTTTACACGGACATTCAAGTCGAAGGTGCAACCAGTAGAGCTTGCGCGCAAGCTGGTCAAGGAGATGGAGGAGCATAAAACGGTCTCCGTCTCACGTACTTATGTGCCAAACGAGTACGTTATCTACCTATCAGTTGAGGACTTTGAGGAGGTTGAAAGCTACGAGGGCGCCCTCCAATCGGAGCTCTCTACCTATCTTCTGGAGCACGCACGTAAAGAAGGCCTCTCTCTATTAACACGCCCTGCAATCTCATTCGATTCGGACGACCGGTTGAAGCTTGGTGAGTTTGGAATCCAGACACGTTTGGTAAAGCCGCCGACAGAAGATGAGGAAGAGGGCGAACAGGGAGCACTCGGCCACACGATGGTCTATACGTCCCTGAGGGATAAAGTTGAAGAAAAAGCACCGCCGAGGTCCAGCGGCTCGGTTGAGGAAAGAGCCTATCTTCTTCACGATGGAAAACGTTTTGTAGTTGAGGGGGCACGCTCGATTGTCGGTCGAAGCAGGAGCTGTGAGGTTGCGATTCAGGATCCGAACGTGTCGAGAAAGCATGCTGAGATATCTAGAGAAGGTGATCATTGGTTTATTGTCGATCTGGATTCGATGAACGGTGTAAAAGTCAACGGTCGCAGAGTGACAAGTACACGACTGGCGCCGGGTGACGATATAACGCTGGGGACCACGCGATTGGTCTTCGAACTCGAGAGATAGGTTGAGTTGGGTATGCATTTTAAGAGGGTGCAGTAACAAGTGCTTGAGCCGGTAGCCGTCGCACTTAAGTTTGGATTTATTGCAGTTCTCTACATCTTCTTGCTATGGGTTGTCATCAGTATCTCTAGGGATCTGGGCGTCGGGCGAAGAGCCGACAGCGATAACGACATTCGTTCTGCCGTTTTCGCTGCGGAGCCAGAGAGCGCCGCCGGTGCCAATGTGCCGATCAGAGGGCGACTTATCGTTGAGAAAGGCAAAGGGATTAAATCCGGCTCCGTAATCGATATTGAACGGGGTTTGACGATCGGCCGTGCCTCATCATGTGACCTGACAATCGACGATGGCTATATCTCACATCGCCACGTTCAGATCTCGGGAACAGGCGACCAGGTCTACATTGAAGATATGGGCTCAACCAACGGATCGTATGTAAATGGAAAGCTGCTTGAGTCTAAGGTCCTATTAAGACCAAAGGACACCGTCCAAGTCGGTGGCTTTGAGTTTAGGTATGAGCTGTGAGGAGGACAACCGGTGCTTCGCATAGTTGAATCCTCTGCGCGGTCCGACACGGGTCGTGAACGCCGTACCAACGAAGACGCTTTCTATGCGCGTGCACCGGTATTCGCTGTTGCGGACGGAATGGGTGGTGCGCAAGCAGGCGAGATAGCGGCGTCGATCGCTGCCGATTCCTTTGAACAGAGACCAACGGACGCAGGCGAAGGCGAGCAGATGCTGAGAAAGATCGCCGAGACTGCGAATAAGAAAATCTGGGAACTCGCACACGCTGATCCTGACCGAAGCGGCATGGGCACGACGTTGACTGCGGTAGCGGTTGGAGATACTGATGTAAGCGTTGCACACGTTGGCGACAGCCGCGCCTATCGCTTTCGAAATGGAGAGTTATCGCTGCTGACTCGCGATCACTCGCTGGTTGAGGAGCTGAAGAGGCAGGGAACGATATCGGAGCATGAGGCCGAGCATCATCCTCAGAGGTCGATAATAACCCGCGCATTGGGACCCGAGCCTGAGGTGGAGGTCGATACACAGACCTACAGCGTGCAAAGCGGCGACACAATTCTGCTGTGTAGCGATGGGCTGACCACGATGGTCTCAGATGATGAGATTAGCGAGACGATCGCAGCATGCGGGTCGCTGGACCAGGTGACAACCTCCTTGATTGCAAAAGCAAACGAAAATGGGGGCAGGGACAACATTACAGTGGTGACATTCCGCCTCGGTTTAGATGACGATATCGAACAGGAAGACCAGCATACGATGGTCGGCGTTCAGTCACCGATTGCCGATACTGAGCGTGCCGAGCCGGTTATTGGGGATCGAGCACCGGTTAAGGAACGGCGAAAGAAGGGAAAGCTACGACCGATACTCGCCTTGGTATCGATCACAATCGTGCTCGCCGCAGTTGTTATCGGTGGGCTTGTGGGTCTACGACAGGTCTACTTCATAGGCACGGATGGCAATGGTCTGATCACTGTCTACCAAGGTCTACCGTATGAGTTGCCGGCCGGTGTCAAGTTGTACAAAGAAGAGTACGTAAGCTCGATACCTGCAGAGAGGATGAGACCGTTCAGGCGCCAAAAGCTGCTGGACCATGAACTCAGATCTCGCAGTGATGCAGTAGATCTTGTACGTAGTTCGGAGGAAGACAGATGAGCGCACGCTCCCGCGAGCTACTGGGACTTGTACCTGTGTCGCTACTGGTCACCGCTGGCTTCACGGCAGTTTTCATAGTACGACAGAACGAGCTTGCAACGACGACCCTGACCTACGGTGCTCTCTTCTTGGGCATCTGCCTCGCAACGCACATCTTTACAAGGGTCGCGCTGCCGTACGCGGACCCATACCTTTTTCCATTGGTCGCGTGTCTGGCAGCTTTCGGGCTGGTAATGATTTACAGAATCGACGAGGATCTGGCGCGTAACCAAGCCATGTGGTTTGTTATCGGGTTGGGACTGTTCATCGCTACAGCTACTTTTCTACGTGACTACAGGGTTCTGGAGCGTTACAGATATCTGATCGCTGCACTGGGGATAGGGCTCCTTCTGATGCCTCGCCTGCCGATGGTTGGCGAGGTGGTAAACGGGGCATACCTGAGCGTGGACCTGGGTCCAATATCTTTTCAGCCTGCGGAGTTCGGAAAGATCTGCATCGTCATATTCCTCGCCAGCTACTTGAGAGAAAAGCGCGAGC
The DNA here is from genome assembly GCA_963710065.1 of uncultured Thermoleophilia bacterium. Classification (GTDB taxonomy): domain Bacteria; phylum Actinomycetota; class Thermoleophilia; order Solirubrobacterales; family CAVPYU01; genus CAVPYU01. The sequence goes on from CAVPYU010000006.1 coordinate 50,039, forward strand.
TGATGGTGATCGGTGCGCGCCGCTTCATGGGAGTGACGATACCGCCACTGAAGCATTTTGGCCCGTTGTTGGTCGTCTGGGGAGCAGCGATGGCGATGTTGGTTCTGATCCGTGACCTGGGAAGCTCGTTGATGTTCTTCGGGGCATTTCTAGCGCTTCTCTACGTTGCGACAGCGAGGCTTTCATTCGTGGTTGTCGGGCTCGGTTTATTTCTTCTCGGTGCGATGGGAGTGGCTAACGCGATCCCACATGTACAGGAGAGGATCGATGTTTGGATCGATCCATGGAAACAGGCGGACGGAGCCGGCTATCAGGTAGTTCAGTCGCTATTTGCGCAGGCGGACGGGGGGCTTTTTGGACAAGGATTTGGCCAGGCGCTGCTAACACTTCCGCAGGGTGGAAGCATTCTCCCGGCTGCTCAGACAGACCTCATATACGCGCTGATAACCGACGAGATCGGGATCTTTGGAGCCTGTGCAGTGCTGGTTGTCTATCTGTTGATCGCGCATCGGGGCTTTAAAATTGCGATAGAGGCACCGGACCCCTTTTCCAAATTGCTGGCAGCAGGACTTACAGCCGTCTTCGCCTTGCAGGTGTTTGTGATAGTAGGTGGTGTGACCAGGGTTATTCCGTTGACCGGCGTGACGCTGCCATTTATCAGTTACGGCGGCAGTTCGATCATCGCTAACTTTGCGCTCATATCTCTGCTGATGCTGATCTCTGATCGTACAGGTCGCGCAAGGGCAGAGAGTGATCGGAATGAGAGAACCGCGGGGGTGTTGAAGTGAACAGACAGATCATCCACATGTTTGCTTTCTTCACCGTCCTTTTTGCGACGCTGGTTGGGTTCAGCTCGTATTGGGCGATATTTGATGCCGACAACCTCAAGGGCAACTCCGCAAATCGACGAACTCTGCTGGAACAACAGACAGTGCCTCGAGGTGTGATTGTGGCCAGAGACGGCACGGTGCTTGCAAGGAATAGAGGAAAAAATACTGGAACTCGCCGTTTCTACAGTCGTTTGTACCCGACCGCGAATCTTTTTGCGCATCCGGTTGGCTACAACTTTGTCGACCTGGGCAGGTCTGGTCTGGAGCAGTCCTACAACAGCGATCTTGTAGGCGAGACCAACGAGCTGGAAGACGTGTTCAACGAACTTCGCGGCCGCAGTGACGAAGGCAGAGAGTTGAGAACGACGCTCAGCCCGGCAGCACAGAGACAAGCCCTGAAAGCCCTTGCCGGTAGACGCGGTGCTGTCGTTGCGATCGAAGTAGACTCTGGAGCCACTGCCGTCATGGCGGGTGTGCCCACATACGATCCGAACGGGCTGGCAGACAAATTCTCGAGGCTGGTCGAGGAAAAGAGCTCACCTCTTCTCAACAGGCCGACCCAAGGAAATTATCCTCCTGGTTCCATCTTCAAGGTCGTGACGGCCGCCGCCGCAATCGACTCAGGGAAGTTCACTCCGTCGTCTATGTTGGACGGCTCGTCTCCGCAGACCTTTGCCTCTAAAGAGCTGAAGAACTTTGCAAACAAGGATTTCGGCGAGGTTTCTTTGGATCAAGCGCTAACCAATTCGATAAACACTGCGTTTGCAAATGTCGGTGTTGAGTTGGGAGCAGACCAGTTATTCAAGTACATGGATCGCTTCGGATTCAACGAAAAACCACCGATAGACCTACCTAATGATGAAAAGGCGATCAGTGGTATATACGAAAGGAAGAGCAAGAAACCGCTGGGAAGAAACGACAACATCGACTTGGCTCGCGTCAGCATTGGCCAGGGGGGGCTGCTCGTTACCCCGCTGCAGATGGCTATGGTCGCCCAGACGGTGGCTAACGGCGGTGAACTGCTCAAGCCATACCTGGTACGCGAAGTGGTCGATCAAGACGGTCGCTCGCAAGGAAAGCGAGAGCCGAAAAAGATGGACAACGTAGTTCGACCCTCTACTGCCAACGAGCTGAAAAAGATGATGCTCAGCGTCGTAAACGGCGGCACGGGCGCTGCAGCTCAGATCCCCGGAGTTGAAGTTGCAGGTAAGACAGGAACAGCGGAGGTCAAGCCGGGTAGCGACGTCAACCAGGTGTGGTTTATGGCGTTTGCTCCTGCCGACCGACCTCGATATGCGGTCGTTGCGACGGTTGAGCGATCTTTGGGGGAAGGCGGGACGGTTGCTGCACCGATCGTCAAGCAGGTAATGCAAACTCTTCTTGGAGCGGAACGGTAGATGACTGAGATATCGATTGACAGCGTAATTGACGATAGATACAAGATTGTGAGGAAGATCGGGTCGGGAGGTATGTCGGATGTCTACCTCTGTGAAGATGTAAACCTTGGTCGGAAAGTCGCATTGAAGATCCTTCACAGTCGGTATGCGCAGGACAAGGAGTTTGTGGAGCGATTTCAGCGCGAAGCGCGATCGGCTGCATCGCTTCAACATAAGAACGTCGTTTCCATATACGACCGTGGCCAGCTTAAAGACACTTATTACATTGCGATGGAGTATCTCGAGGGCCGCTCGCTGAAGGAGCTGATTACCAAGGAAGCTCCGCTTCAGGTGGAGCGTGCCTTAAAACTGACAAAACAGATTCTTGCGGCGCTGGGCTATGCACATCAGAACGGCATCATCCATCGAGACGTGAAGCCGCAAAACGTGATCGTCGACGACACCGACAACTTAAAGGTGATGGACTTCGGCATCGCACGGGCAGCCGGTTCGGAGATCACCGAGGTGGGGTCGATACTCGGCACCGCTCAGTACTTGTCTCCGGAGCAGGCTCAGGGAAGATCGGTATCTAATGCGTCCGATATCTATTCGCTGGGCGTCGTTCTATATGAGATGCTCACAGGGTGCGTTCCTTTTGACGGTGAGTCGGCAGTATCGGTTGCACTGAAACACGTAAACGAAGATCCGACACCGATCAGTCAACTGGTAACAAATGTGCCGGAGCCAGTCGAAGTTGTGGTGATGCGTACGCTCGCCAAAGAACCTTCTCGCAGGTATCAGTCGGCGCAAGCATTTGCCAACGCATTGAACGAACTGAGCGAGGCAGGTGAAAAAGACGGTCAGAAGACTGCTTCTTGGAGTCCGATCGCGTTGCCACCCGAGGACGCAGAGGCAGAGCCTGCGAAGATCGATGAAAAACAATCGAAAAAAGAAGAAAATACGCCCGATGACGCTGAGGGTCAATCGATCGAGGACGGGGATGAAAACGAATCCGAAAACGGGCAGGGTCGACTAACTAAGAAGAAGGCCCTGTTGATAGGCGTTGCGGCAGCAGTTGTGATAGGAGCTGTAATTGCGGGGTTTTTCATCTTCAAGCCGGGACAGGTCGAAGTGCCGTCTCTGATAGGAGCCGAGGTGGAAGACGCACGCTCGACGCTCGAAAGGTCCGAACTGGTTGTAGATGTAAAACGAGTGAACAGTGATACGCCTGTAAGTCAGGTTCTAGAGCAGGACCCGATAGCAGGAGAGAAGGTCGCAAAAGGTACGACAGTAAAACTGACCGTAAGTAAAGGCCCCGGAACAACCAAAGTTCCGAAACTTGCCGGCGTGACAGAAAAGACGGCTAAGCAGCGGCTACGAAAAGAGAAGCTGAAGGCAGATGTCGAAAAAGAAAGCTCCGCTGAGGTAGAGCTTGGGAAGGTGATACGAAGCGACCCAAGATCCGGCGCGACTGTGACGATTAGAGGCACGGTATTGATCGTGGTCAGCAGCGGCCCCGCGGTCGTCGAGGTTCCAACTGTTACCGGCATGAGCCAGGGAGCGGCAGTTGCCTTACTGAAAGACGCGAAGTTGAGTGTTGTCGTCGAGCGAGAGGATTCATCGGAGGACGAAGGGACGGTCATCGAACAGACACCGAGCGCGGGATCGAGTGTCGATGAAGATACGACGGTCACTATCGTGGTTTCGAACGGCAAGGGAGCGGAGGTTCCAAGTGTTGTCGGACTGACTGAGGGCTCGGCCACGGGACGGTTGGAGAAGGCTGGATTTGAGGTATCCGTCAAGGAGAAAAAGGTCGATAGGGTAGATCAGGACGGAAAAGTTTTGTCCCAATCACCGTCCAAGGGCACAGAAAAAAAGAGGGGCGATACGGTCACGGTTACAGTTGGACTGTTCGAACTGCCCGAGCCGGAAGGTGCCGTCGGATAGGCTTCATATCTAATTTATGAGACGTAGATTATGAGAGTAGCTGTCGTAGCCGGCGGAAGATCGAGCGAACGGGATGTGAGCTTGGAATCTGCATGCTCGGTTCTTGATGGATTGGCCGAGAGCGGGCACGAAGTAGAGCCGATAGTCATAGACGAAGATGGAATCTGGAGGCGGATCGATCCTCGCGCAGACGAAGAGACTGCAGCGAGCCCCATTGCGATAGTTCCTGGAGGCGGTAGATCGGCACTTCTTCACGTTGAAGAAGATGACGATGAAGACAGCGAGATCGATGTCGTTTTTCCGGTACTTCATGGGCCGCACGGCGAGGACGGCACAGTTCAGGGACTGCTGGAGTGTGCCGATGTCGCTTACGTTGGGTCGGGCGTGCTGGCATCCGCCCTCTGCATGGATAAGGTGACTTTTAAAGCGTATATCGATCAGGCAGGGATAGACCAACCAAGATATCTTGCAATAGGAGATGGGGAGTGGATTAGTGATGCCGGCAAAGTAGTCGAGGAGCTGGAAGCATTCGGCTTTCCTCTTTTTGTGAAACCTGCACGTTTGGGATCCAGCGTGGGGATAACCAAGGCTATGAACGGTGAAGAGTTGTCAAGCAGTGTGCGGGTAGCACTGGCCCATGACTCGAAAGTAGTCATCGAGGAGGCGATTGACGGCAAGGAGGTGGAGTGTTCTGTGATCGGGAACGATCAACCAGTGGCATCTCTACCGGGAGAGATAAAGATCGCCAACGACTGGTACGACTTTGAGGCTAAGTACGAGCCAGGCGGCATGGAACTGGTGGTGCCTGCGGAGATTCCGCAGGAAGTGCTGGAGGAAGTTAGGGCACTGGCCGTTGAGGTCTATCGGGTATGCGACTGTGAGGGCATGGGCCGTATCGACTTTTTTGTTACAGACCAGGACAGGGTGATGGTGAGTGAGCTCAATACAATCCCTGGGTTCACCACCACAAGCGTGTTTTCCCGTCTGTTTGAGGCATCGGGTGTCTCTTATGTCGAACTACTGGACAAACTGCTTACACTCGCACTCGACCGTTTCCAGCGAGAGAGACAGTACAGCCACTAGCGCACGCACTCTACCCGGTCTTGTCGCTCGTATAGCGCAACGCTTTCTCTGGGGGAGATTGGATTCTTGGCTTTAAAGCCTATGACAGGGAAGATGGCACCGCAGTTGGGCACCTTTGGCCTGAAGATGTGAGAATTAGGCATTGGCCAAGTCTTAAAATGCCATGGTTTCTCATTGTCAGGAACTCGACGCCGATAGCAGGTCGTATAAGACGCATGAATTATATGATCAAGAAATATGACCCAAACTATGACTTCCTTCGTAGACGAACCATACTTCGATAGCCATCGCATAATCGCATCATAGAAGTACACAAACTCAATAGCGGGGGCCCGATAGAGCATGCCCCATAGCTCGTAGAACTTGAAATAGCGGTTCTCCCGCCTCGTCCGCTTGCGTTGCAAGCGTTAGAGGTGACAAAAATCCAACAAGACAGGAGGAACCACTGTGAAAGAGACAGTAACGGTTGCACAGGCTGTAACCAAGCAAGAAGACATCTTGCCCGCTCGAGTGCAAGAAGCGTTAGGTGAACTGGTAGGTGCGGCAAGAGAAGGTCTTATGGCCCTATCGGTCGGTGTCGGCTTAGGTGTTGTCGCTGAACTGATGGAAGAGGAAGTCGATGAGATAGTAGGGCCCAAGGCCAAGCACAACCCGGAACGCAACGCTGTGCGCCATGGGCATGAGCAAGGCCAAGTCACGCTTGGTGCACGCAGAGTGCAGGTCAAACGACCACGAGCGAGATCGGCTGACGGTTCAGAGGAGGTAGAGCTTTCGACCTACGAGCACTTCGCCGACCGCGATCCGCTCTCACGCGTGGTGGCAGAGCGCATGCTGGCAGGAGTGTCGACACGCCGTTTCAGACGCACGCAAGAACCGGTTGGAGAAGAGGTCAGCTCCACAGAGCGCTCAACCTCCAAGTCATCGGTATCACGAGAGTTCATCAAGCGCACTCATAAAGCTATGGCACAGCTTATGAGCCGTCGTTTAGACGATGTACGCCTGGCAGTGCTGATGATCGATGGAATCGAGCTTTCCGGTCGTACGAATGTGGTGGCGCTTGGTATCACCACTGAAGGAGTGAAGGTACCACTGGGCCTGTGGGAGGGATCTACCGAGAATGCAACAGTAGCCACAGCGCTACTGTCGGACTTGGTGGCCCGAGGCCTGGACCCCGAGCAGGGGATACTGTTTGTAATCGACGGATCGAAGGCTCTGCGTAAGGCGATTGACGATGTCTTCGGCCATCAGGCCCCGATCCAGCGTTGCATACGTCACAAGGAACGTAACGTACTCGATCACCTGCCTGAGCGTGACAGGCCGGCTGTCCGGTACCGATTGCGTAAGGCCTGGGCAGAGAATGGCTACGATCGAGGCCTGTCGCAGCTTAAGGTACTGGCCGGTGAGTTGGAACGAACACATCCCAGTGCCGCCACGTCGCTTCGGGAAGGTATGGCAGAGACCCTGACAGTTAACCGTCTGGGAGTAGGCAACAGCTTAAAACGCACATTGGCTTCAACCAATCCGATCGAGTCGATGATCTCTGTCGCTCGCACAACGCACCGCAATGTCAAGCGATGGCAGAAGGGTGATATGGCTATGCGTTGGACTGCTGCCGGAATGCTCGAAGCAGAGAAGCAGTTCAGGCGGATCAACGGCTATCGAGATCTCGCCAAGCTGGTCGTTGCAATCGAAGGTGAGTTCAAGTGCTCTACTGATTTGTCGTTGCCATCGAGTGAGGAGGTCGCTATGGTCTCAACCGTCTAACCACCGTTGAGGGCCGCTGTCAAAGTTCTACGATAGGTGGGGCAATCTCGGCCCGATATGTCTCTCCGAGCTACGCACGGATCGCGCAGCAATATCCGCTCGCCATATAGGGAGTTGGCCAGCACCTCTCGCTTCGCATGGAGAAGAGCAGCGGCAGTTAACGTTGACGCTTTTCGCGCGAAGCGGGAGCCATCAGGGTCCGAGTTGGGACTACCCTTGGAGATGAAGTAATGCTGGGCGACACACTGGTTGGCGAAGTCCGAGCAGACGCGATCATCGACGAGCGTGTGTTGTGAGGCTGTCTCCCGCGACGTAGATCTCTGACGGTGGTCCTCCCGGCGCTGTCCATTCTACTTGGGAGTCCGGGGCCCGATCAACCACTTGATCGGTAGAGTGTTGGCATGGGGATTCTCGACCGCTTCCGTCAGAGAGCCGGAAACACCCCGCAGCCGCGAGTCCGGGTGACAGGCTCAATCGAACTCACGGACCAGGAAGATTACGAGCACAACAACGCCGTCATAGAGGCCTACGTCGCCAAACGATTTGGGCCCGATCCAATCGAGTCAATTTCGCCACCCCCAGCGACAGTGTGCCCATACTGTGGGTCGCTGTTTGACACGGCGCTCAAGCAGTCGAGGAAATGCCCAACCTGCCACGAAGCAATCGTTCTGAGGACCGTGGATGGCCGGCGGGTCGCATTCACCGAAGATCAGGCGCACACTGTCGACGAACGCAACACGTTGCTAGCTGCCTACCGAACAGCATTTCGTCGAGCCGGGAGCGTTGCGTTCACAGCTGAGCAGTTCACGGACACACTCGACTCGCTCGGGCCAGAGTACCAGCCGAGAGACGCATCGTGGCGCTTACTGAACCAGGCCGCGGTGGATGCCATGAAGGCGGGAGATTTCCTTACCCTTGCGCGTGCTTACCAGTTGCAGGCGGAACAACTCTGCGACGAGGGTCGCGAACCGACGCAATGTCTTTCATTCTCAAGGGAAGCTGAGGCCCTTCATTACCGGAACCAGGACGTTGTCAAAGGTTTGACGGTCAGGTCATGCACTTGCGGTGTGTGCGATGTGGACAATGGGCGGAGGCTCGCCTGGGGTGACTTCAAAGAAGGAAAGTTCGGCCTCGTCGGTCCGCTTCCGCATGTCGATTGCGCAAAGGGTTTTTGCACGTGCTCCTACTCACCGATCTGGGATGCCTCTGGCATCCCAGAGGCACCGTCCCATGAGCGTGATCGGCCGGGGTTCGTGCGCAGGCATCACTTCACGGAATACGTCGACGATGTGAAGACCCTGAGACGCGCGGCTCGGGAAGGCGAAGCGGTGCGACTACTACTTGAACTTGTCGATGCGACCGAATCTGAGGCCCGCTCAGAGAACTGCGGGGTGGCTCCGTGGTACTACGAACAGCTCGCGATTATCTATCGCAAGGCTCACGATTACGATCGTGAGGTGGAAATACTGGAGCGTTATCGCGACCAGCCGCATGCGTCGGGCGCTGTCCCAAACGAACTGAAAGCACGCCTGGACAAGGCCCTGGATCTCAGGAGCCGCGCGTAGGCGACGGGATCTGACAATCATTGATTCCCGCAGCCGATCACTGACAAGTTTTGGGGTACCAAGTTACGCGCTGTTCAGATTCGCTGGCATCCAGAGGACTCAAGAATCCATTTCATGCTCGGAGCGCACGCGCTGATCCGTGGCGACTTGGATACGGCAGAGGAGCGGCTGCTATTCGCTACGGAACTGATTGAAGTTGACACCGAAGCCCGCGCACGGCTTGCGGTTGTAAGAGCCTTGTCGGGTGACAAGAAAGGACGCGTTTATGTGGCTGTTGAGATAGATCTCGGCCACTACAACCGTCAGCGCGTTTTAGACAAGCTACGTGCATTCAAACAAGAAGAGAACTCACGTGAGATGTGGCGGGTAGCGCCAACGGACGAAAGGCGCATCCGCGCGCCGTCCTAAGATTGATTAAGCATGGGCATTGTCTTTCTTCTCGGCTCAGGCATCTCGATCGACGCCAAGATGCCCAGCGTCGACACAATCACCGAGCAGGTCATCTCCGGCCAAGGAGTCTTCCTTCACACTGCGGGGGTCTTCAGGATTGACGCAAGCGATCCGAACTACAAGAACTTGCGCCCGCCAGTGGACCCCGTGCTCGAACTCGTGCGCGACTTGCGCCATCGAGCGGCCGAATACTTTGAGCGCGAGCCGAACTACGAGGAGATATCCACGCTTGCCCGCCAGATCGATGACGCGCTATCGGGCGAATACGAAAGTGCAATCGTCGTGCCGCTCCTGAAACAGCTCATGGATCGCCCGTACAGTAAGGGCAACCTCGACGACCTACACGATCTGAGCATACAAGCCCACAGGTACATCGAGGATACGGTGCGCCACATGCTCGACAGGATGCCTTCTCGCCTAGATCATCTCGGCGTGATCGTCAAGGCATGCGAGCAGAACTCTCATGTCAACCTCGCAACGTTGAATCACGACCTTGTCCTCGAAACCGCGCTCGAAGACGCAGACATTGACTATGCAGACGGCTTCGAGCAGACTGACGAGGACGTCCGCTTCTGGGCCGATGATTGGGACGACGTACGCGTCCGGTTGCTCAAGCTGCACGGTTCGCTCGACTGGTGGAGCTACCAAATCGCGTGCGAACCGTGGCGAGGGTTAGTCACCGCGCGCTATCAAGGCAATGACCCTCTCCACGCGAACCGATCCGGAGTTGGCTACCCGTATGATCTACGCCCAATCCTGCTCACCGGAACCTTCATCAAAATCCTGGCATACGAAACCTGGATCTTCCCCGACCAACATATTCGTTTCCATGAGGCCCTTCGCGAGACGAAGCGCGTGGTAGCGATCGGTTACGGCTTCGGTGACAAGGCGATCAACATGCGGCTGATCGGTTGGCTTGCTCGCGCGCGTGATAACAGGCTAATCGTGTGCCACCATGACCCAGACCGACTTTCCAAGTGCGCCCGTAGTGCGATCCAGAATAACTGGATACGCTGGCAGGAAGACGAGCAGCTCGCGATCGTCCCCGCTTACGTAGCTGAGCTCGACTACAAGGACATTGCCACACATCTATCCTGACGGCGATCCGCAGTTACGAAGAATCCCTCTCTTCTGCTTAGGTCGAGGAGCGGTATTCGCGCAAAGGGGAAGCAGAGATAACCAGCCCTCTGCGAGGCCGACGGAGCTGAGATAATGCCTATGGGCCGCCAATCGCGGAGATATACTTTCAAACAAAGGACGCACGCTACTCAGGCGCAAGAGGAGCGATGAAGGAGCTGTATGTTGGACGACCTCGAATGCTCGCGAGAATCGGAATCGCGGATATCGGAGCTAGATGCTGTCGGAACCGTAGCGCGCCTATGGCGCGTCACCACCGCTCTGATCGTTCCGACGCAGGCGCCGATGGCTCCAGACGGCGGCCTGCCGCAAAAGCTTGAGTTCCATAGTCGCATGCCTGAGCAGACGCAAGTCTATGGCGACATCACGATTGCGATACGAAAGCCCCGGGAGGCGGACTACAGCCAGCTTTACGGGAACAACCCTCAAAATGAAGTTGTTGAGCTTGTCGCAGATGTGCCCGCTGGCAGCGAAGTGATGTCTGCGATCGAAAAGCTGGCTCCCATGCTGGAATCGCTCGTAGACCTCATCTCCTTTGAGATGGGCGCATCGTTGGGCCTGGGTCAGATGACCGTCACGGATATTACGCCGCCCCTATCCATTGGCGATGAACGAGCCTCAAGCATTTTTACTGGCTCGCCCTTGGATCGAAATGCACGAGCCGTCGAGATGCAGGCCATCCAGGGCGTGCTCCTTGGGCAGCTTCCGGAGCGCACCAACGTTGGCGACCGCAAGACCGCGGCGGTATTGCGGTGGTTCACCAAGGCTCTTAGCACCGATCTTCTGCATGACCAGTTCATCTTTCTCTGGATCGCCCTAGAGATCCTCTGCGACGATTCGGAGGTCAGAGTTCTCGAGAGCTATGTGGGCCCGTGCGATCATGAAATTGCCGCCTGCCCGACCTGCGGAGAACCGACCACGCGCATGGTCCGGGGGGCGACCATGAAGGCATTTCTGGAGCGCTTTGGTGTCTCTGAAGAGCAAGCCAAGCAACTCTGGCAGATGCGCCAACTGATGCACGGCGCCATCCCGTTCGACTCCGAGAGGCTCGTGGATCTGCCTTCGCTGGTACAACCACTACGAGCGGTCGTGGCTACCGGCCTTAAAGACAGGCTTGGCATGGATCCTGCGGACCCGCCCATCGTCGCCGCGACAGGTCTCTCGATCCGTCCCGCGATGGGCATGAGCGGCACTTGTAAGATCAGCGAAGACGACACGAAGCCGCTCATTCCTCCGTCGCAAGGTCAAGCCTAAGCGGCAGCGTTGTGGTGGCTTTGGTTTCGGCCGGCGCTCCTCCTTCCATGTGATGCCGGGCGATGCCGTTCTGCTCCACTTCGCGCGAAGGAGAAGCGTGGACGTCCTCTGCATTTAGCTAGGTGAGGCAACCTCGAAACGTCACGGGCAGGGTGAAGATCACTATTACGGATACGACTGCGAACGCCATCACGAAGACAGGCCGGATCAACCTACAAAGAAAGTGGTCGCTCAAGACGCTTCGGTGAAAGCGCGTGCCAGCGATGGCTGGACCTCGACTGTCGCTTGGATTCCTGTCGGGGCCTAATGCTTGAATAACCACTCGGGCGAAGAGAGAATGGAGCCATGACCCTACCCGGGGACAATCCGATTCGGGATGCGGAAGACGATGTACTTTCTCGCGCCGCCGCAGCAGAGTCTTTCGCTCGGCAGGCGCTGGCGCTCGATGCGTCAGAGGGCATCGTTGTGGGTGTCCTCGGCCCGTGGGGCTCAGGAAAGACGTCATTCGTGAACATGGCGCGCGACGACTTCAAGAACGGCAGCGCAGGCGTGCTCGACTTCAACCCGTGGATGTTCAGCGGTGCCGAGCAGCTTGTGGAGTCGTTCTTTGTGGAGCTTTCAGCACAGCTGAAGCTGCGCCCTGACCTTGAGCAGATCGGTGATGACCTAGCTGACTATGGCGAGGCCTTTGCTGGGCTTGTGTGGGTACCAGTCGTAGGCCCTTGGGTCGAACGTGGACGGTGGGTTACTAAGACATTCGCGAAGCTACTGCGTCGGCGCCGAGAAGGCACGGGGGGTCGACGAAGGATACTCAACGATGCCCTGGCTGCCCTCAGTCATCCCATCGTTGTGATTCTTGACGATATTGACCGACTCTCCACGAACGAGATTCGTGACGTCTTCAAGCTCGTTCGTTTGACAGCGAGCTTCCCCAACATCATCTATATCCTCGCCTTTGATCGTGCCCGTGTTGAGAAAGCCCTAGCCGAACAGGGAGTCCCAGGCCGAGACTACCTAGAGAAGATTCTCCAAGTAGCTGTGGACCTGCCGACGATTCCGCAGGAACTCCTGAACCGCCAAGTATTCTCCGCCCTCGATGCCGTTCTCGCCGACCAACCCGGGAAGGTCGATCAAGAGGTCTGGCCCGATGTCTTCATGGAAGTCATCCGCCCGCTCATTCGTAATATGCGCGACGTTCGGCGGTACGCGGCGGCGGTCCTGAGTACGGTCGATTCCCTCGGAGATCAGATTGCCCTTGCCGATCTACTGGCTCTAGAAGCAGTCAGGGTATTTCTTCCGGATGCCTTCGCACAGCTCCCATTCTGTGTAGAGGGGTTTTGCACGCCCTCCGGGCTTCTAGTAGACGGAGATGATCCGCCTCATCTGAAAGAGGAGGTAGATCGCCTTATAAATGCCTGCAACGAGGACAACCGTGAAGTTGTTCGTGCGTTGATTCGGCGACTGTTCCCTTTTGCCGAGCGCCACATCGGAGGAACCAGCTACGGCCCGGATTTTCAGATGCGCTTCCTTCGTGACCGCCGCATTGCACACGAAGCGATTCTTCGACTCTACTTGGAGCGCGTCGCGGGAGAACAGCTCACGAACTTCTATGACGCTCGGCGAGCATGGGAGCGAATGGCCAATAGGAGCGAACTCGATGCTTTTCTGCGTTCGCTGGAGCCAGAGCAACTCGAAGACGTGATTGCCTCGCTTGAGACATACGAGGACGAATACCTGCCCGAGCACGTGGTCCCAACGACAATCGTGCTCTGGAACTTGGCTCCCGACCTTCCGGAGCGTCCTCGCGGGATGTTCACCCTAGATACCCGCATGGTCATCGTCCGAGTGACGTACCGCCTGCTCCGCTCGCTTCCAGATAAGGACGCGGTAGAGGAGGCAACAAGACTTATCCTGCCCCAGCTGACAACTCTGTCGGCCATGAAGGAAGTCATAACTAATGTGGGGTATCGCGAGGGCGCTGGCAACAAGCTGGTTTCCGAACAGGCGGCCGAGTCCTTGGAGGCAGAATGGCGCGCTGAGGTTCGCGCCGCTTCGGCCAAAGACCTTGCCAAGGAACACGACTTGGTCCGAGTGCTGGCATGTGCTGCGCAATATGCAGCAAGCGATGAGCCAGTCCTTGAAGTGCCCGACGAACCGAAGGTGACTCTCGCTGTCCTCAAGGGCGCGAAGACGGAAGCGCGAAGTCAGGCGTTAGGGACACGCGCCGTCCGACGGAAACCACGGTTGGACTGGGACGCACTCGTGAAGCTCTACGACAAAGAATCGACGCTGAAGTCTAGGATCGAGGCCCTCAAGGCGTCGGACATCGTGATTGAAGACGACCCTCTCGAGCTTGTCGATAAGTACCTTGGCGGTTGGCGTCCGAAGACTTGAGGGCCGGAAGCTGAGTCCAAGCCGAAGAGAAGCCATCTTCGGATTCGGAGGCTGTTCTGCCAAGGCCCACTACCGCTTCCGCGTGAAGGCGGAAGCGCAGGCCGCGTATGAGGCGATGAGCATCCCGCTTCCGCTTCGGACGAGGAACGGTTTGAGCTATAAATGAGAAGCAGTTGCGTTGGTGGGTTAGGTGAGACCTTCGGGGCTGATGAGCTTCGCACCGGGGATGTAAGTGGCGATACGGCGAGGGTCCCGGGTGAGGAGCGGGCGCCCAGTGACTGCAGCGTGAGCGCCGATTAAGAAATCCGGCAGGATCGCCTCACGCGTACCGCCTGCGCGTCGGTAGACAGCGTGGGCATGGCCGGCCAGGAAGGAGGCGGCGACAGGGATCTCTTCGACTCGCGCCATAGGTGGAAGGGCCGAGTGGAGAGTCTCGATGCGTGAGAATCGTGGGGCGATCTCGGCGAGAACGACGGCGTTCACGATGAGAGCGCCGCGAGTGGCCGCCTCGATCAGCTGTTCCTGCGACCAAGTGACCCATCGGGCGTCCTCGGTGAAGATGTCAAGCAGGACACTGCTGTCGACAACGATCCCTGTAGTGGGACTCACTGCCTGGTCAGTGCGAGAATCTCGTCCGTGGTGAGCTGGATGTCTCCGGTACCGCGCATGCGGGCTATCTCGCGCGCCGCACGGTCGCGGTCAACGACGAGCCGGGCGCCTTTCTCGTCGAGGTCAAACTCAACGTCGCTGCCGGGCCGGATGCCGAGTGCGCGACGGACATCCAGCGGGATCGTAACTTGGCCCTTCTGTGTTACTCGCATACGGTAAGAATAGCGAGTAATACCCTGCTTTACCACCCCCTCGGCCGCACTCCCGCTTCGGACGACGAGCAGAAGCAGGCCGTCGACCTGTGCTCTACATAGCTATGGAGCTCTCCGACCGACGGAAAGCGAACCGAGAGTTCGCAGGGTCAAATTGCCCGCATGCCGGGCCATCTGATTTTTTGCTCAGCGAGGAATCCGCGTGGCCTCTAATCGGGGGCAGGATTCGAGCCTGCGACCCTCGGGTTATAGTCACCAGACCCGTTTTGTGAAGGCTCGACCGCCTTGTGCGCGAAGATAACCTTGTGTCTACCAATTTATTCACGATCGGCTACGAGCGACGTACGCCGGACGAATTGATCGACAAACTGCGCAAAGCTAACATTCGACGGCTGGTGGATATTCGCGAGCTACCACTCTCGCGTAAGCGCGGATTCTCGAAGACAGCTCTTGGGAATGCGCTCACAGAGGTGGATATCGAATATGTGCACATCCGCGCTCTCGGTAATCCAAAGCCGATACGGGAGATGTACTGGAAGGGAATGATCGAGCAAGGCGCTCAGCTCTATCGCAGGCACATTAGAAACGGATCGCGAGCAGCTATGGTCAAGCTATCAAAGTCGCTTGGCAACCGACGCACCTGTCTTATGTGCGTTGAGCGAGAGAGTGATGTCTGCCATAGGGCGGTCCTGATAGATGAACTGGAGGCGCTTGTTGAGAATTTGCGGGTGACGCACCTCTAGCTTCCGATACAAAGCTCCGAACTCCCAGTCGATAAGCGACTGATTGTGTTCGGGGGTAACCGTTCACCCCCTACCATGATCGATGGAATCTGGGCTTGAGCGTGTACGGAACTAAGCGAAAGCCCAAGTTGTATGGCTGATTTGACATAAAACTCAGGCCAGCCGGCGGCGTGTACGCCGGCTGGAGAGCTGAAACGTTGATTATGAGATATGACCTGAACGCTTACGTTCGGGGCAGCGTGGATCCTCGCACTTGTACCTGTAGCTGGCCTTGAGCGGCAAGGGCTGCAGTTTGTTCGTTCGCTCAACGGTTTCACACCGTGTCGAAGTGCATCGCGATCCAACATCGTTAAGTCAAAGCGTGCGTTAAAGGCGACTATCGGCACCCCTAGATTCACCTGATCTGCCAACGTGGCGGTGACCGCCTCAATCGCCTCCACTGGAGCCTTCCCGTCCGTCTGTGCCTGCTCCGTCGTTAAGCGGTCGCGCCAGCAGGGATGACGATGCCGGAATTCACCAACCATTCGTGATTCTCTACGGGCCGGTCGTCGCCTAAGAGGCTCACGGCTGCCGTCACAACTCGATCGGACTCGTAGTCAACGCCAGTCGTTTCGATGTCGAAAGCCGCGAGGCGTCCAAGGCGCCAACTCATGGCGCAAGATTACCGATGTACCTGGACGAGCGCACCAACGATCACTTTACCGCTGATTCCAATGAAGGCACAGGCCTAGCTTCCATGAAGCCACCGTTCAAGATCACGGCGATGAACAATCCCGAGTACGAGAATTGTGCGAGCCTCATCGATTACATCAAACATGACGCGATAATCGCCTGTACGTACTCGAAAGAACTTATCACTGCGTCCGTGTACGACTTTGAGCCTCTTCCCACCACGACCGCCTGCTGGTGAGGTCGCAATCTTTCCTAGAGCCTTCCGAATCGAGGCCTGCGTTTTCACCGGCAGCTTTCTGAACTGTCGGGCCGCAGCTGTAGAGAGACGAACCTCGTAGCTCACAGATCGTCGAGCGCGATCGATTTCCCGTCTCGGTGCTCACGTCGACCTGCCAGACGCATCCGTACAAACTCTTCCGCGTGAGCCAAGACGAAATCTTCAGCGTCCTCCATTGACATGATCACGGCCGCGGGCCGACCGCGCTTTGTAACCACTACACGCTCGCCGCTCTCCACGTCCTCTATTACCCTGGATGTGGTGTTCTTCAATTCCTTGATACCGATTTCAGCCATTATCGTCCCTTGGTAGCTACTTAAGAGGCTACCTGATCGACCCGACCAATGCAAGACCGCACACCTGAAGGAAGCCGCTTCAGAAGTCCGTGCGATCTTCCTGCCGATCCACTCACCGAACCCAGATAGCATCAGGGCGTAAGCAGGTCACAATCACGGGCATCTTGATCACTAGGGCTTAGGCCAGGATCTTTATCTGCGAGATCTCGGCTTGATACGGGGCGTCACCGCCAAGCTTCGTGATCCAGATCAAGTAGTGGCGGTACTTCCTGTTAACGGTATCTAGCTTGTAACGCTCCCTCTTCGAGATGTCGTTTTTTTCGGCGAGCATGGTCCAGCCGTCGCCAATATCTTTGGGAAGATCGTTTGCACCAAATATCCGCGCATCGTAGCCCGCCTTGGGTGATGTGACGTCTAGCTCTCTTGCAGATATCGGCTTGCCTGTGTCGATCACCAGGCCTACACCCTGTTTTTCACCAAGATCCGGTGAGCTGTATCGCTCGGTATCCCAAGTTGTGTTTGGCAGCCCATCCACCACATTCCCAACGATGTGGCTGTGCTCCTTCCTATCGCCGGGTGGCGGGTCGTAGTCGCTGACGCTACCGCGACTCAATGTGATAGAACTGAGTGCGTTGCCGTTGTTGTGCTGTTTTGGCTCCCGTTCAAACAGGCCAGAGACTGCGACGGCAGCGGCCGCAAGAACCAACACCACACCGAGCGTTGACAACCAGATCAAAACCGGATGTCTACGCCTGAACGACCTTCGACGCGCATCATCATCGCCGGAGATCGTGTCAAGGACGGCCGTCGCCTCGGTGGTGGCAGAACCTGCTCTCGAGACCTCAAATGCAAGGACCTCTTCGAGATCATCGACCATCGCATCGATGCTCGGATATCTGTTTTTTTGCTCTTTGGTAGTCGATCTTTCAACGATCGCAGCCAGTGCTGCAGAGACATCGCTTCTTCTCTTTTGAATATCGGGAATCTCCTCACGAACGTGCTTCATTGCGACGCCCACCTGTGAGTCGCTCTTGAACGGAGTGTCACCGGAGAGCATCTCGAACAGAACGATGCCAAGCGAGTAGATATCTGATTTAGCCGTTACATCATGTCCCAGGGCCTGCTCAGGCGATACGTAATCAGTTGTGCCGATCACCGTTCCAGTCTCCGTAAGGCCCTCACTTCCAAGTGAACGGGCGATGCCAAAGTCTGTCACTTTTGCATGCCCCTCTCTGTCCAGCAGCACATTTTGCGGCTTGATGTCACGGTGCACGAGCTTGTTGTCGTGTGCAGCTTCGAGAGCTCTTCCTATCTCGGTCGCGTATGCCACAGCATCGGCGATCGAAAGAGCGCCCTCTCTTTTAATCGCTGTTTTAAATCCTCGCCCTCAATGTACTCGAAAACGATAAAAGGGTGCCTCTCGTCCTCACCGGCGTCGATCACCGTCACAATATTTGGGTGCGAGTACTGCGCAACAGCGCGAGCTTCCTGCCGGAATCGCTCGATGAAAGCGTCGTCGCCTGCGTACTCGCGGTGCATGAGTTTGACTGCGACTTCACGTTCCAGCACTGTGTCCATAGCCAGGTAGACACTGGACATCCCCCCAGTACCGATCTTGCCGGTGATGTGGAAGCGGCCCCCAACCGTGGTACCGATTAGGGGGTCAGAGTTCTTTTCGGCCATTTCCCTTCGTACTTTCGACTCCCTCTATGAAGATCTCCCCAGGCTCGTCGCATACCGTGCCGATCACATCTGCTTTTGGGTGGTGTCTCTGCAGGTTTTCGAGTGCGGCATCTGCGTCCCCTCTTGACACAATACAACAGAAGCCGCACCCCATATTGAATACCCTGAACATCTCATCAATAGAGACCGAACCGGCCTTCTGGATCAGCGAGAATATGGCAGGCGCCGGTAGAGGATTGGAGATCGAATAGCCGACCTGCGAATTGAGTCTGAGCAAATTACTAACGCCGCCACCTGTTATGTGCGCAAGTCCTTTCACCTCAACAGACGATTCGAGCAGATCAAGTATGGCACTCACGTAGATCTCGGTAGGTCGCAGGAGTTCCTCGCCCAAGCTACGCTCAAGTTCCTCCGGCCTGTCATCCAACTTGAAACCGGCATCTTTGAAGAGAGCCGTGCGTGCAAGGGTCATACCGTTAGAGTGAACTCCGTTTGAGGGCAAACCGATAATCACATCATCCGGCACGATGTTGTCACCTGTAACAATGCGCTCCAACTCCACTGTGCCAAAGCTGGACCCGACGAGATCAAATCCAAATGGAGAGGGATGACCCCTGATCGCATCCCCCAGCTCAGCAAGCTCTCCGCCGGGAATCTCTATTCCCGCAGATTCGGCACCCGCCTTAAGCCCAAGCGCAATCTCGCGGAGCATCCCCCCCTCGGCCTGCTCGACGGCCAGGTAGTCCACCAGCGCGATAGGTCTGGCCCCTATGCAGATGAGATCGTTTACGTTCATCGCGACGCAGTCGATCCCTACCGTGTCAAATCTGCCCATCTGCTCGGCAACGATCAACTTCGTGCCGACTCCGTCTGTAGAGACGGCGATACCCGTCCTTTCATCGATTGCCAGTACGTTTGCGTAGTGACCAGATCGTAGGACCGTTCGCTTTGGGCCACCCGGGTCGATCGACTGCAGCACTTCCACCAGACCGTTGATCGCACGCTCAGCCCTGTCGGTGTCAACTCCGGCTTTTGAGTATGCGGTTGAGCTATCTGGTTCCATCAATGTCTACATTGTATGCGGGCCCTGTGAATACCGATTGAACACTATCGGGTGGATCTTTACTTAGTAACTATGTTCCGGCGTCTTCAGGACTTGCTGTGCCATCGCGACGGTTGTTGCGCCACTTGATCAGAAGATAGATGGCGACAACAACTAGTGCAGCAAGTACAAAGTAGTCAAGTATGTGGAGTTTGTCTCGCCACTCTTCCCAGCGGTCACCGACCTCTTTGCCGATGAAACCGAGCATGAGCACCCAGGGAATGCAGCCCAAAGTGGTCAACGCGGTAAATCGCCAGAACGGCATCCGGGCGACACCCGCCGGCAAAGATATAAAAGTTCGTACGATCGGCAACATGCGGGAGAAGAAAACCGCTGCAGAGCCGTATTTCTCAAACCAGCGATCGGCTCTCGCCATCTGCGTTTTCGATATGTGCAACCACTTGCCATGGCGCTCAACCAGCTCTATACGGCCGAAGTAACCGACGCCATATGCGGCCCAAGAGCCGACAACGTTCCCCAGAACACCTGCCGCAACGATCTCGAACAGAGTCATCTTGCCCTCGGTGACGTTGAAGCCGGCAAACAGCATGATTGCCTCGCTTGGAACAGGTATGCAAGCACTTTCAAGTGCCATCAATACGAAGACACCCCATACGCCCATCGATCCGATCACATTGGTTGCAAAATCGACGAGCGGTTGGACGATTACATCTGTTATGGCAGCGAAGTAATACATATCTGGAGCAATTCGGGGTTGGTGACGATAGCGCGATCGATCGATTTCTGCCCCATCTGATGTCTCGAGCGACCTATCGGACACCTTTTAAGCGCACATCTTTTATCGTTCATGCAGATGGGAGTCTCACTGTTTAACAACCGAAGCAGCTATCTGCCTCTAGCAGAGGAGATCGCCGAGCGAATCCAGGGTGTGATTGAAAGTGGACGTTTCATCCTCGGCCCCGAGGTGGATGCGTTTGAAAGCGAGTTTGCTGAGCAACTGGGAGCCAAGCATGTTGTGGGAGTCGCAAACGGCACGGATGCGATAACGATCGTATTGATGGCCATGGGCATCGGCGAAGGTGATGAAGTTGTGGTTCCGTCGTTTACATTTTTCGCAACGGCAGAAGCCGTATGCCACGCAGGCGCAACTCCCGTTTTCTGTGATGTTGATCCGGATACATTCCTGATGACTGCTGAATCATCGAGCAAATCGTTGACCGATAGAACCCGCGCTCTCATTCCTGTGCACCTTTTTGGGAATGTGGCGCCGATGGATGAGCTTATGGAACTTGCCGCGGAACGCGACATGAGCGTGATAGAAGACACAGCACAGGCTACAGGTGCAAGCCTGAACGGCAGGAAGGCCGGGTCGATCGGTGACGCTGGGACCTTCAGCTTCTTTCCGAGCAAGAACCTGCCATGCTTCGGTGACGGTGGCGCAATCTCAACGAATTCAGAAAAAATTGCTGAAGATGCGAAGGTCTTACGTCTGCGCGGCTCTAAAGACAAGCGGAGCTTTTTCAAGGTCGGGCTCAACTCGAGACTCGACGCAGTTCAGGCGGCTGTTCTAAGGACGATGCTTCCCGAGCTTGATGACTGGAACGATCGGCGAAGAGGTATTGCAAACATATATTTTAAGCAAAACATTGAGCAGTACCTGGTGCCTCAAAGAGTGACCAAGGGTGCCGAGCATGTCTACAACCTGTTCGTCACCAGGTGCGAGGAGCGCGACCGGAACGATCTGATCGAGGATATGAAAGAAAAGGGAATCGAAACGCGATCGATGTATACGACACCCGTGCACAGACAGCCTGCCATGAAACAGTATTCTCCGAGTATCGATCTGCCAGTCACCGACCATCTGGCGGAGTCATGTTTGGCACTGCCAATGGGCCCAGGACTGGACAGCGGATCGGTCGAACAGGTCGTAGAAGCCCTAAAATAAGTCGGTCTGTTAGCAGCAGATAGGCCTCTAACATCTAGAACAGACAGAGATTCCTTCAAAATGTCCGTAATGCGGCGTCGAATTGCGTCTATCTATTCGCCTGCAACGCGCCACCGAACTGTTCAGGTGGTCGTTGACGCGTTGCTAATTGCAGCGGCGTACAGCCTTGCGTACATGTTGCGATTTGACCTGAACGGCATTCCCGAGCGCTACCAGGAGCTTCTTTTTACGACGATCGCTTTCGTCGTTGTCGGCAAGCTCGTGATCTTTACGCTCTTCGGTCTCTACCACAAGTGGTGGCGCTATGTGGGCATCAAAGACTTCGACGGCATTATCAAGGCCGTGCTTGTTTCGAGCCTTGTGCTGCTGGTGGCACTGTTTTTCTTTTCACCAACATCGGTTGGCCTTCCACGGTCGATAGCTGCGCTCGACTTTCTACTCACGATGGCGTTCATTACCGGCGCTAGATTCATCGTACGGAGCGTTGTTGAAAGACCACCCGCTGGGCTGAGGGAGACAGGTCGAGGAGTTCTACTGATCGGTGCGGGTGACGGCGGTCGCCTGGTTGTTCGCGAGATGGTAAAAAACCGAGAGCTTGGAGTGAGACCAATCGGTTTCATCGACGACGACCCACGTAAACACGGTATGCGTATCGACGGTCTTAAGGTTTTAGGCTCGATAGACCAGCTTCCAGGCATTCTCGACGACTGTGATCCGGATGAAGTAATTATCGCAATACCCTCTGCCCCGGGGATGCTGCGCCAAAAAGTTGTGACAGCATGTAGGGAGCGCAGCATTCCGGTCAGAACTCTGCCGACTGTGTTTGAGCTTCTATCCGGCAGCGTGAACCTGGTCCAGCAAATCAGAGACGTAAAGGTCGAGGACGTGCTTGGTCGAGAACCGGTCCATATGGAGGTAGAGCAGGTCGGCTCGTATTTGGCCGGAAAAGTGGTCCTGGTTACCGGCGCAGGTGGCTCGATCGGGTCTGAACTGTGTAGACAGATCTCGCGCGTGGGTGTAGAAAAGTTGATTCTTCTTGACAATGCGGAGTACAACCTGTTCACGATCGAGCGCGAGCTTGTCGAACAGAGGCACTTTACGAAGCTGAAGGCAGTACTGGCAGATTGCAGAGATGAAGATCGCTTGCAGCAGGTGTTCGAACGCTACCGACCCCAGGCCGTTTTCCACGCCGCTGCCTATAAACACGTACCGATGATGCAGTTGAATCCAGTTGAGGCAGTTCGTAACAACGTGCTTGCGACGAAAATCACTGCACAACTCGCAGCTGAATACGGAGCCGGTCGGTTCGTCCTGGTTTCGACCGACAAATCGGTCAATCCAGTTACGGTGATGGGGGCATCCAAGGCGGTAGCCGAATGGGTTACGGAGGCATGGAGCTCTCGCTTCCCAGGAACTGACTTCGCAACTGTTCGCTTTGGAAATGTGTTGGGATCGAGCGGAAGCGTGGTACCGACGTTCAGACGGCAGATAGCGACCGGTGGGCCTGTAACAGTGACCCATCCGGAGATGACACGATACTTCATGACAATACCCGAGGCTGTACTGCTGATAATCAGAGCTGGGAGTCTGGTGTCGGAAGAGCCTGAGTATCGGGGATCCACGTTTGTACTTGAGATGGGTGAGCCGGTCAAGATAGTCGACTTGGCACGTAAAATGATCCGCCTATCGGGCCACGAACCGGACGAAGAGATTGCGATAGAGATCATTGGCCCGCGTTCCGGTGAGCGGCTACATGAGGAGTTGTTCAACAAGGACGAAACACAACTTGCGACGAATGCAGAGAAGATACTGATGGCTGAATCGAATAAGCTCGATCCGCACTGGGTGTTCCAGACACTCCTTCAGATAGAGCAGTTGGTACTTGAAGGGGACGAGGACGTTTTAGCCGGGAAGATCGGTGGAGATTGCAAAAGAAAGACGCTGTCATGAGCATGAGCACGAAGGACTGATTGCATGGCAGCAGAGCCAACCACAACCGGAACAACCGCCAGTATCCGACTGAGCTAGGGGAAGCCACAGACATGGAGATAATCGAAAGGGTAGGCGCATACGCCGGAGTTATCGCCTTTTTCGGTATGGCGCTTCTCGTGCTTCTGTATTTATCGGTTGGTAGGGATGTACGCAGGTTGCGAGAATGGGCGGGCAGAGCTCCGGAGAGAAGCAGCGGCGTTCCTGAAAAATACACCGAAGAAGTTGCGAAAAAAGCAAAGCCAAGGAGGGCGAAAATCCGGCTACCCAGACAAGCTCGATATATCGCGTTGCTGGCTGGCGGCATAGTTGTGGTTGGGGCGGCAGTGTCTTTTGCGGTGGTTGAAATAACAAGTGACGACACCAAATCGGCGAGTAAGAAAAAGGTGAAGAAAAAATCAAGCTCCGCCAAAGTGTCGTCGGTTCAGCCCAGCCAAGTAACCGTCGCGGTCTTGAACGGGACCGGTACACCGGGGCTCGCGGCGACTCTAGCAAGCAGTCTCAGAGCCGCTGGATTCAAGGTGGGAAATGTCACAAACGCAGGAGAATCTGACGTTGTCACAACAAAGGTCTTGTATAAAAAGGGGAACAAACCGGAGGCGAAGGCGGTATCGAAGCAGCTCAAGGTACCGTCGCGCAGAATAAGCAGCATGGACAAGGCAAACGGGTCGCTGGCCGGAAGTGCAGACGTTGCTGTGATAACCGGCAAGGACAGAGCGGACGAGGCACCTTCTCCTCCACCTTCCCAGCCTCCACCCGCCGCAGGACAGGGAGCAGCCGGCGGAGCGGTTCAGCCACAGTGAACAACTTCTTGGAAATACCAAAGCGCGAGCGAAAGCCACGCAGCCGGGGACTTACCTACGCTCTCGACAGCGGGCTGTCGACGGTTGAAGCCGAGAGCCTGCTTGGGGTTGCCGGCGAGCTGATCGACATGGTGAAACTGGGCTGGGGCACGGGCTACGTAACACAAAACGTCGAGAAGAAGATATCCCTGTACCAGGAGCGGTCGGTACCTGTCATTTTGGGAGGTACGTTGGGGGAGATAGCCGAAGCACAGGGCCGTATCGACCGTCTTGTGGACTGGGTCAAAGAACTTGGTTTGAGTCACATCGAGATCTCCGATGGGACTTTGGACATGGAGCGCAGCAGGAAGCTCGAGCTGATAAGCAAGCTATCGGGTGATCTGACCGTGCTGTCCGAGGTTGGGAGCAAGGACCCGGATGCGCTGGTGGCTCCGTTTCGCTGGGTAGAGGAGATAAAAGAGGATCTGGAAGCCGGAGCGGCACGTGTGATTTTGGAGTCAAGGGAGTCCGGCACAGCGGGTATGTACCGCCCAAGCGGTGAGGTTCGGATGGGTCTGGTTGAGGAGATAGAGCAAGACATCGATCACAATCGGCTCATCTTCGAAGCACCGCGCAAAGAGCAGCAGACATGGTTTATTAACCACTTCGGGACACATGTGAACCTGGGCAACATCGCGCCGAGTGAGGTGATCCCGTTGGAGACTCTCAGATTAGGACTAAGGGCAGACACAGTTGAACTGAGCGTGGGTTCAGGCGGCGGTAAGCAGGTGGTAAAGGAGCTGTGACGGTCTACCTAGCGCGGCACGGACAGACCGACGACAACGTCTCTCCGGTTCGGTTTCAAGGTCAAAGAGATACTCCCTTGAACGACCTTGGTCGTATGCAGGCAATCGAGCTTGGCGATGCCTGTGCCGGACTC
>CAVPYU010000007.1:0-95247 GCA_963710065.1 uncultured Thermoleophilia bacterium
TCCGACGGAATACCCGGGCGCTCGAACATGTCGCCGGAATCATTCGGGCCGTCCTCGACCGTGTACTCGGCGGCGAAAGCCTTCACCTGCTCTTCGTTGTAGCCCAGATCGGTCGAGCGTGCGCATCGCGACGAGGTTCATCCAGTGGCAGGCCGCGCAGACTTCCTTGTAGACCTTCAGGCCGCGCTGCAGCTGGCCGAGGTCGTAGCGACCGAACGGGCCGGCAAAACTCCAGTCGATCTCTTCCGGCTTGCTTGAAGCGGGTAGTGCGGCGTCTCGCCGTGCCCCTCTTCGGCGGGCCTCGGTGTTCCGCCGTCGGTCTCGGCGGCACCTTCGGCCGCCGCACCCTCGGCTGCCGCGCCATTGGCTTCGGCCTGAGCCGCGACCGCGTCCGGCTGTGCGTCCTGAGCCATCGCCACCGACATCGGGGCGATGAAGACGCCGGCCGCCAGGAGGGCTGACAGATAGTCTAATCATCGTGGATGTTCTCTCCGACCGTCTCGCGCTCAGCCTTTGGTTTCCGGCGAGGCAGCCGCGCCGGCGGGCGCGACCGCGTGCCGCCGTTCTTGGCCAGCACCGCTTCGGTGATCGAGTTCGGCAGCGGCTTCGGCGTCTCGATCAGGCCGAGCACCGGCAGGATGATCAGGAAGAAGCGCGAAGTAGTAGACCGTGCCGATCTGCGCCAGCGTCACGTAGACGCCTTCCGCCGGCCTCGAGCCGAGCCAGCCGAGGAAGATGGCGTTGACGACGAACAGCCAGAAGAACAGCTTGTACCAGGGACGGTAGACCGCCGAGCGCACCTTCGACGTGTCGAGCCACGGCAGGACGAACAGCACGGCGATCGAACCGAACATCGCCAGCACGCCGCCGAGCTTGGAATCGATCGGGCCGATGTTGAAGGTGATGGCGCGCAGGATCGCGTAGAACGGCAGGAAGTACCATTCCGGCACGATGTGCGCCGGCGTCTTCAGCGGGTTGGCCTCGATGTAGTTGTCCGGATGGCCGAGATAGTTCGGCATGTAGAAGACGAAATAGGCGAAGATCGCGAGGAACACGACCATCGCGAACGCGTCCTTGACGGTCGCGTAGGGCGTGAACGGCACCGTGTCGGTCTTCGACTTCACCTCGATGCCGGTCGGGTTGGTCTGGCCGGTCACATGCAGCGCCCAGACGTGCAGGATGACGACGCCGGCGATCATGAACGGCAGCAGGTAGTGCAGCGAGAAGAAGCGGTTGAGCGTCGGATTGTCGACCGCGAAGCCGCCGAGCAGCAACTGCTGGATCCAGCTCGCCGACCAGCGGGATGGCGGTGAAGAAGCCGGTGATGACCGTCGCGCCCCAGAAGGACATCTGGCCCCAGGGCAGCACGTAGCCCATGAAGGCGGTCGCCATCATCAGGAGGAAGATGATGCAGCCGAGGATCCAGAGCAGTTCGCGCGGCGCCTTGTAGGAGCCGTAGTAGAGGCCGCGGAAGATGTGGATGTAGACGGCGATGAAGAAGAACGAGGCGCCGTTGGCGTGCATGTAGCGCAGCAGCCAGCCGGAATTCACGTCGCGCATGATCTTCTCGACCGAGCTGAAGGCCATGCGTCGTGTCGGCCGCATAGTGCATCGCCAGCACGACGCCGGTCAGGATCTGCGACGACCAGCATGATCGACAGGATGCCGCCGAAGGTGTAGGCGTAGTTCAGGTTGCGCGGCACCGGATAGGCGACGAAGCGAATCATACATCAGCCGCGGCAGCGGCAGGCGCGCGTCGATCCACTTCTCGATGCCGGTCTTCGGCTTGTAGGTCGAATGTCCACCGCTCATTGTATCTGTCTCCGCCTCAGCCGATCTTGATGACGGTGTCGGACGTGAACGCGAAACGGCGGGACTCGCCAGGTTCTCGGCGCCGGGCCCTTGCGGATGCGGCCGGCCGTGTCGTAGTGCGAGCCGTGGCACGGGCAGAACCAGCCGCCGAATCGGCCCGGCTGGCCGAGCGGCACGCAGCCGAGATGGGTGCAGACGCCGATCATGACCAGCCAGTTTTCCTTGCCCTCGGCCGCGCGGTTCACGTCGGTCGCCGGCGCGTCAGCCGACAGGTTGGCGTTGCGCGCGACCGGATCCTTGAGGTCGTCGAAGCGGAACCGCGCTGGCTTCCTCGATCTCGGCTTCCGTGCGGTTGCGGATGAACACCGGCTTGCCGCGCCATTTGACGGTCAGCGACTGGCCGGCTCGAGCTGGCCGACATCGACTTCGATCGGCGAGCGCGAGCGTCGAGGCGTCCGGGCGCATCTGGTCGATGAACGGCCAGGCCAACGCCGCCGCGCCGACAGCGCCGGCCATGCCGGTGGCGATGTAGAGAAAATCGCGGCGGGTGGGTTCGCTGGTTTCGTTGACGCTCACGGGGTGCTGCCACGATCCTTGACGATCGTGCGCGGATCGCCCCGCTTGTTGCGGATTTCGAACCCGTGCGGCAAGAGGAGACATGACGCAATATCGCCACGCTCCTGACAGGATTACGATTTCGGGCGTTTCTATGCGCGAACCTTGGCGCTTGTCCAGACTGGAAGGGCTCCAAGGTCCAAGTGTCGCTATGCGATCACAAGCCTCAGGGCAGCCGGGTCGGTGTCGGTGGACCTGTCACCGCCCTTACGCGGGGGGGTGGTCGGGCTGCGGGAAAACCCGTTCGGTCCGCGTGGCGTCGCCTGCATAGAGGAAGCCGCCGGACTGGCGTGCCCACAGGCTTGCATAGCGCCGTCATGCTTATTCCACAAATAAATTGGGTACCCACTAGGCAGTGGGTTTGGTCCACGAGTAGTTGTTTTGCGATTTCGGTCTTTGATTTTGCTTATATCAATTCCAAGTAATCCCTTACCCAGTTCAATACTTCTCTTGATTTCATACTTGACCCAGCGTCTCCCGCTCGTTTCAGCTCCAATCAGCACTACTGTTACGGATGTGCCTTTTAGTTGTTTTTCAATCCATCTTTTGACTGCCAAGTCGCCGCTTCGTTTAATTGCCTCCCACTTTACTAGATTCAAGAATGGCGCCTTGTCAAGGTCGTGGATCACGTTGGAATTCCTGACCTGGTTAACTCGCCAGTGGTCGAGTCGATAGTGGAAACTGAAAAAAACCTTTCGTGCCATCATTAATCACCAACCAGGAATAATGTCAATATTTGTAACAAGCTTAATGTGCCATAGAACATAACTAGTAGATCTGATCTTACTGCTACGAACCATTCACGATGTTTACCAGTGTCGCGTAACGTCATAGTAAAATCGACCTCTTCGTTGTTTTTATCCGCAACTTTCTGGAAGAGTTCTCGGTATCTTCGCTCAATCGATAGGTAATACCCATCGATTGCCCAAAACAAGCATGTCGTGACAACGCCCGCAAGTACTAGAATTTGTTGTGAAGTGCTGGTCGCTAGGGTAAACATTCCTGCTGCCAGGGTAATAGCCCAACCCTTAAATAGAAAGGAGTTTGACGACATCCGGTTTATTACCGCCTGAATAAACTCTAAATGTTTAAGCTTTGCTTCCATTTACCGCTTCTTGCTGTCTCCCCGAACCTATAAAAATTATCCTCAAACCTGAGGGTATTAGCATCCTCAATAACTGGGCGCTTGACTTGGTCGTCAAAACAGTTGAAAGACGTGCTATGAGAGTGACGGGGAGTACAATACAGGTACCAACGGATGCGCGCTCTGGTCTTTAGCCGGTCATCGAATTTGGGGTTTTACATGAGTTCTGATAACTACTTATACATTGACGGTGAGTACGAGGTCTTTCACTGCTCAGCGTCGCCCGAGACAGAGCCAAATCAGCAAGGCGATCCAATAGGGAAAGGCCAAAACCTAGCAGATGCGTTACGGATTGCTGAAGACTTTGGCTACACAGAGTATGGGATTGAAGTCTCAGACGATGCTTTCGGTATATTGAGTTAAGAGGTTACTATGATCTCCAAGTTCAAAGCTCAAGAGAAGCGGTGTTCAAACCAGTTCCATGATCCCTCCTGTAGTGTCTTGGCATCGGATCTCATCGTGGTTGATGGGCAAATATCGCTGCCATTGGGTCTGTAGACAAAGGTGCGATGGTTCTAGGAGGGATACCGCGCTCCGCACGGCCGAAGTTCGTTGAGCGAGCAGTGGACAGCTTGAGTCAGCTTGAGGAAAACAGCGGAATGATCTTTACAGCGCAATGCGGATCCATCCTGATTGGTCGCGATTGTACGGGGGCGAAGTCGAAGACGAGCGTGAAATAGTGCGCTTTGAGGTCAATCAATTTGATGACGAACAATTACAGTCCGTTATTGAGCATTTCGAGACCGATATGCCGAAACCCGGGGGTGTGGTCGACTGTTGGCTCCTGGACCGCCGGATCGGTCGTGGCGGCAACGCGTCTGTTTGGGAAGCGCGGCGCAGCTATAGGCAAGCGGATGACCCTGTGGCGTTAAAGATTCTTAACGCTACCAACCCACGCAACGAGAACTTTAGGCGCTTCCTTACTGAGGTCGATCTCATGCTTCGGGTCAACGATCCCGCAGTGTTACCCTTGCTGGACACAAACATTACTCCAGGAGTTGTCGTTGGATCCAACCAGTTGGCCTGGTTGGCAATGCCAATAGCACAGCCAATACGTCGGCATGTTGATGGCAAGATGCTCCATGAGATCGTGAGAGCAGTGTCACAAGTGGCCGGAACGCTCGACCGGCTTGCCTCGCACGAGGAGAGGACCCATTTACCATCGAGATCTGAAGCCGGAGAATCTGTACTACTTATCTGGTCAAGTTGTGGTAGGTGATTTTGGACTTGCTTCTGTCCCAGGGGCTGAAGAATTGACTAGATCCGGCAAACCACTAGGACCCAGGTACTACATCGCTCCCGAAATGGAACGCAACCCTGCCAAGGCTGAGGCGGGTCCTGCTGACGTTTACTCGCTTTGCAAGACGCTTTGGACGCTGGCGAAAGGAAAGGACTATCCATTGAGCGGCCAGTTGCCTGAAACTGATGACGACCGAATTGTCGATGAGAACCACCCAGCACTTGGTAAGGCACTCAATGGGCTGATATACGAGGGGACTACACGAAGACCGGAGCGTCGACCAAACATGAGCCAACTTGCCGATCGTCTAATGCGCATGATTGAGTTCTGACCTCTTCCGCTTCAATCTAGACCGTGAGGCTCAACTGGGTGCAAAGCTGCTCCATGGGCGACATCTTGCAATCGATTGTGCTCACTTGATTAAACCACCGGTCTATGTGCGCACGCTTCTCTTGCGACCTTGGGCTCGCATCAAAAAGCTGTTCCAGGTTCTCTCTGGTCTGTGTAGCCGCTGCAGCACAGATATAGCCGACAATGTCGCACACCGCTAGCCCGGCGTGGCAAAAGCGCGAGTCAACAAGATTGACTTCTTCGATGAGGCTATATCCCCGGCGTTCGAGGTGCGATCTAACCAGATTCGAGTATTCAACAAACCTAGACTTCACGTCGTCGCGATGGTCTAAATGGACGCTGACAAGGTGTTTCCCGGATCTCTTGTTTGCCCGGGGCATTCGCTTGATTGTGGCAAGTAATGCCTCGTTGAGCAGGAAGGTAAAGTTCTCGGTGCTATCACCGTTGTCATTGTGTCTTACCGTCATCACAAACGGCGAGTTCTTCCCCTTGTTCAGTTCCGCGAGTATGTCATCAACAATGGCTATGCGGGTTGGGATATCAATCTTGAGATCACCCTTGGACGATGAGAAGATTGTGGAACCCTTAAACTCCATGTCCTCGTTCCAGTCTTCCTTCTTGAGTCTGCTTGAGTAAGCGGTTGTGAGTTTCGCGTACTTGGTGGCGTCAACCTGAAGAACGCAAACCCCCATGCTTTGGTTGCGACGTCTTCCCCGCGTTTCATCAATCAGCAGTATTTTCATCGGACAACAAGGTTAAGAGAGTTTGCACGACAGGGACATGTCTGCTCGCAAGGGAGCAATGTCGTCAAACCTCACTGGCCGTAACTGCGACCTTAAAGTCAACTCCCAGTGCTTCAAAGTGTTGTTTGCCGCATCTGATTTTGTCAGCTTCGGTAGTGCGTAGCTTTAGAAAATCTTTGGTGCCTTTTGTCTCTCGCACGAGATAGAGAGACTGGCCATCGTCTTTAAGGATTGCCCAGTCTGGGTTGTACTTCCCAACGGGGGTGTCGATCTCAAACCATCCTGGTAGCTTGACGAACAATTTGATGTCGTCCCGCTCATCTAGACCCTTGGCGAACTCGTTTTCGATCTCAGAGTCGTAGACCACGTTGTCGTACACGGACTTGTTGACGGGTTGCGCAGACAAGTAATTGATCAACTCCTCATTTTTAAATAGCATCATTTCCCATTCCGAGTCAGGGCTTGCTTTATCAAGTGGCTCGTATTTGATGCCATCGACTAAAAGACGGTGCAACGTGTGCTTTAAAATCGAGGCGGTTGAATCCATGAATCGCTGAGGATTGTTGAACAACTCTCCGAGGCGGCCGGACTCTTTTAGGATTCTCACAATCGTTGAGCGCGTTAGCTCCGTTTCGTTTTGGAGGTAGGCGAGCAGATCGGGCACAGGTTGATTGTGATAGTCCGCTTGCTCACTTACGACGCTGGTGGTTGTAGCCGTAACACCTCCCTTCTCAACATCAATTTTGGCGGCATCGACACGAACGCTAGGTGTCTCGATGCGCTCCATGCGTTTGATTTCATCTACGGCTCTACATACCAACGTGTGTGTTTCAAACTCAACCCTGTAAGCCGTCCTTGGCTTGATTCGATCCCAAAGTTCCTTAAAATCGTGTGATAGAAGTACCTCTTTCTTCAGCCTGTAATTCGTTCTCTGGTCGGTTGCCTTGCGAACGTGCCGTTCGATTTGGTAGCTACTCAACAAGTCGATGACCGCAGGCTCGATGTCCCGATCTTCGTCTGGTAACCCCAAAGTAAAGCCTTCACGTTTGGGATCGAAGGCGGGCTGTATATAACTGTCCTCATCAAGAATTTCCTGCTTGATGAGTGAGATGCGAATAACCTCTGCTCGCTCTTTGCCAATTGCTATCTCCTTCCCATCGACAACGCGGGTTAATTTGGCGAAGGCCGTGAGTGGCACTTTGCCAAAAGTCACTCCGCAATCCTCTGTATACTCTGTCTGCAACGCCTTGGCAAAGTCCTCGTAACTCTCGTTTGCCATTACGTAGAGCTGATTCACCGACTCGTCAAAGACGCGCTCCCCGTTTTGATCTACCGGTAGGCGCAAACCGCGCCCAATTTCCTGCCTTTTCTTGATCGCACTCTTTGTCTCATTGAGAGTACAGATCTGAAAGACATTGGGGTTGTCCCAACCCTCACGCAGAGCGGAGTGACTGAAAATAAAGCGGAGTGGCTCGTTCGAGCGATAGTAGTCTCTCCTTGTCCTTCATGATCAGGTCGTAGACCTCGTCATCGGCCTTAGTGTTTTTTTCCCGAGACTCCTTGAGAATACCTTTTTTGTCTTGTGCAAAGTATCCGTCGTGGAGCTTCTCAATCGACTCGTCTACCCAGCCCAGCTCGTTATAACGTTTGTCTTTGAGCAACTCGGCTAGCTCCTGTTCAAATGCTTTTGCGAACTTGCCTTGTACAGTATGACCGGATTCGTCGTAGTCTCTGTAGTTGGCTACCCGATCCACGAAGAAGAGGCTGAGGACTTTGATGCCTTGGCCCTGAAGCTGTAGCTCTTTCTCTAAATGGCGCTTGATGGTGTGTTTGATTTGTGCCTTCCAGACATCATCGCGCATACCACCAATTCTTCTCCAAGCTGGAGCACTTTTCCGTTGTTAAAACGTAGAAGCTCGTTGCCAGGTTCGGCATTGATCTCGGCAACAGAAAAGCCATCTGCATAGTTGCTCCGTTCGTTTGACTTCATAAAGAGGTCATCGCCGTTCTTAACGGTTACAGTCTTTTCCTTTGGCCCATGCTCTGTTTGAACCTGAATACGCAGCTTTGCCTTAATGCCGTTCTTGTAATCGACCTTTTCGACTCGTACAAAGGCATCGTTCATTGCATCCTCAGCCGTAGCGCTCGCAACCACAATCTGTTTTACTAGCTTCAACTCAAAGGCACTTACTGGGTCAAGCTTATACACAAGGTTGTAGGGATTTTTGTGCGTAGCCGAGTAGCGTAAAGTACACAGAGGGTTGAGCGCCTTGATTGCTTCCTGGGCTTTGTCAGTGGAGTCAACGCTTTGTGGCTCATCAATAATCACGATAGGCCGTGCAGCCTGTACGAACTCGATCGGTTGGCGCCCGGAAAGCTTATCGCTTTCTTTGTAGATGACGTTGCTTTTGCGTTCCTCGTCAGTGCCAGTGAAGTTCTTGCGGAATGCATCTATATTTATTATTAAGATTTGGAGAGTATTGCTTGTGGCAAACTGGCGTAGCCGATTGATCTTTTTGGCATCGTAGACAAAGTGTTCAAATGGCAGATTGTTGTAGAGGGCACGGAAATGGTCTTATGTGACTTCGATATTTTTTAGGACGCCCTCGCGTATTGCCACGCTCGGCACGACGATAATGAACTTTTGAAAGCCGTAGCGTTGCGACAGCTCAAATATTGTGCGTAGGTACACATAGGTTTTACCAGTACCGGTCTCCATCTCAACGGAAAAGTGCGGGCACATTCGCGCTTTGTCAGTTTGCCCGTCGAGCAATTTCCAAGCCTCGATTGTCTCGTCAGTTTCGTCGTTTTCTATCTCGTTTCTGTCTTGAACCTCCCGGACATTGCCAAGCAACTTATCTTGCGGAAGTAGGAAGCGGTTGCCGACGCCAAGCTCAGTTATCTCTTCAGCCGTAAGCTGGCCGTGTACCTCGGCCCCCTTGATTATCGAGTAGTCCGGCTCACCCCGTGGTTGACCGTCGAATAGATCGACGATGGCATTGACTGCGTCCAGTTGGAACTGCTGATTGGGGTCGAACTGGAGCTTCATGTTCCCGCCAAGGTCAAACCGTCTTGAAGCTGGTTATGCCTTTAGAGTTGAAGGTCTGTACAGCATTGGCTTTGAGTTGATCGTTGTTTGCGAAGCCCTCATCTAGACAGACATACACGTTCGGGTTTCAAATCGGCCATCGCACGGATAAGTTCCAGCGTCAACTCCTGTTCCAAACAGATGAGGAGTAGTCCCTCGGCGACGCTGTACACCGTCTTACCCTCCAATTCGATCTCTTCGAACTCAGTTGTAAGTGAGAAGCCGCTCTTCAGGAGCAGCTCATAAAGAATGTCTTCCTGTGAGCGACCATCTCGAATGTGATTAATGTGAATGTCGAGCTGTTCTTCCAACACGTCAGGATCATGGGCCATGTCGGCGTCCCAAGTAGTGAAGTTAGACTCGTCGAGCTTCAATACCTTAAAGCCCAAGTCTTGGCTCTGGCTATCGCCTAAATCAAGTTGGTTACTCCCATCCTCTTGAAGCTTTTTGATAACGCGACGTACTCGCTCTGTAGTGATATCCGAGATGGTGCTGAGGCCAAACTTTCTGGCTGGAGATTCTTCGTCAACTCGCTCAGGTAGCTGTACGAGAACGAATTTTATCTGGGCACCTCGCTCTTTATTGTTTATGAGGACTGCTTCTGCCAATGGCCCAGCGCCAGCAAACAACTCCATCGCCAAATCATCGTCTTTACAAAACCACTGAACGAAGTCGTGCAACGCTGATACTGGCTTTGGATTATCAAAGACAACTTCTCCATCAAAAAGCTCTGCAAGCCGTCCCGACTGTTTTGATCCTGAACCATATCCTGTGAGAATAGATGTCGGCACTATTACGGTCCGGTCTTTCCTGTAATGCAGCTTTCCTCTTTCGTCAAAGAAAAACTCCTTGATATTTTGGCCTTTAGTGTCCACCACGGGTAGTCCATCGATGAAGTCAGTGATCTGAGTTTTTTGTGCCCATGCAGCCTCAACCGAAATTGGTTCTACAGTTAGTCCATTCTCAGCCTTGAGTTTTCCATCGATTGTAAAGGGTTCCTTGTCTCCGATTCGACCAGACAGCTCTGTCCCATCCGGAGCTAAAAATGGGAAACCCGCTGGAAAAGATATGCTCGAAACCGCATTTTTCTTCGACGGTTTTTTTATCGCGCGCTCAACAATTTCACCATCGCCACCAGCTATCGGCTTTACCTGTTGGATATTGCGTACATATGCAACAATGTATTCATGCCGCTCTGCCACAATTCCTGCGGTAGGTGAGCTTTGACGATCAAATACAAACTGCACGAGTGCATTGTTCTCGCCAAACACGTCATTTAGTAAAACAATTAGGTTGTGCAGTTCATTGCTGTCAATGCTAACCAACACAATGCCCTCTTCGGATAGCAAATTTCTTGCCAAATAAAGCCGGGGATACATCATGTTCAGCCATCGAGAGTGAAAACGCCCATCGGTGTCGGCATTCGTATTGAATTTCTTACCCTCTGAATCGACTTGCCCCGTGTACTCCAGGTAAGTTTGGAGGCTCTCTGTGTAGTTATCTGGATAGATAAAGTCATTACCCGTGTTGTAAGGGGGATCGATGTAGATCATCTTGACCTTGCCCAAGTACGACTTCTGCAGCAACTTTAAAACCTCAAGGTTGTCTCCTTCGATAATGAGGTTCTCGGTGGTGTCAAAGTTAACGCTTTTATCCGGGCATGGTTGTAGTGTGCCGAGACTTGGGATCTGGATTGTTTTGAAGCAGTCGGCCTTACCTGGCCAGTTCATCCCGTAGCGTTCTTTGCCAACGTCAACTGAATCGCCTAGGGCCAGTCTGAGGCGATCAAAGTCAAGCTGGCCACTCTCAGCCTCGGCTTCGGGGAAAAGATCGAGAAGAACCTTCAGCTTGTCATCGACGACATTGTGCGACCGGAGATCGAGTTTCTCGGGAGCCTCTGGTGGCTTGACTGTTTTTGAGGTTTTCTTCGCCATGGCTCCCTATCCTGTCTCCGATAGAGTGAAACGCACTTTGAACAGCTCCTGAACATCTTGAGACATCGTCAGTCTCGACTCTGCGTCGTTGATGAGTTCGTCTCGCCTGATTTCGATTGCGTCTTGTTGCTCATACAGTTCCTGCCTCTTTTGGTTTCTCTGCTCCTTTTTCTCTCTAATTTTGCGCTGCGTTGAAAGCTTAGCTTCCAAGCTTCCGGCTGAGCGAGCCTCGCGCTCTATATCCCGCAGGTCGGTATCAAATTCTTTGAGCTGCTTTTCGAGACTGTGTTTTAGGTCATCTTCCCAGTTGAACAACT
Organism: uncultured Thermoleophilia bacterium; assembly: GCA_963710065.1. GTDB lineage: Bacteria > Actinomycetota > Thermoleophilia > Solirubrobacterales > CAVPYU01 > CAVPYU01. The sequence goes on from CAVPYU010000007.1 coordinate 11,245, forward strand.
TGGCGACCTCCACCTCGAAGTATCCGGCGTTACGCTTTTCGATGCCGATCATGCACTTGTTCACCTCTTGCTCCAGCCCGGTGACGATCTCGGAGGGCGACTCACCGCATTCAGAGGCAGTCGCCGGAAGATCGAGCATCCTTAGTGCAATCTCGGGGTCGATAGCAGAGCCATCGTCCATCCTTGCGAACGCGACCAAATGTTGTTCATCATCGAGTGAGTCGATATCAACGCGAGCAAGTGCGAGCCAGCCCTGTCCGCCGAGATGTTCTTCCAGACCCGCGATGCGGCCGTCTCGCAGGTCATAGCGAAACGTTAGGTGTGCTGGTGCCAGTTGTCGTTCAGAAGCATTGGCCAAAAGCCTCTTGGCCAATGCTTCTTCCTCTCGAAAAAACACAAGACCGTTTTCTTCGGCGTAGCGCCAATCGATGCTATAGCTCTCGTCTGCGTGGCAGAAACAGAGAACTTCATCTTGAATACTGAAGTCAGCAGCATCGGCCAGTTCATGTTGCGTTAATTTAAGCAGCCAGCGCTGTCGGAGTCTATACTGTTGGCCGGTCTCTTGTGCGCGCATCTTAAGGCGGGCGCTTACTTCTGCGTCAAAGTGCTCCAAGAGCTGGCGGCGACTGTCAGTTAGCTTTGTGGTGATCTTTTCGTCAAGGTCGAGTTGAAGCTGTCCAAAGGCGGTATCTATCTCTTCGTTGGTTCGACAATCCTGGTAGACGGCGGCAATACGCTTCTCAAGGTCAACGCCGGACTCAATTGCCCCAAGCACCTCATCGCTTGCACCGAACACGCCCTCGAACAACTGAAACTTCTGACTTAAAAGTTCAAACACCCTCTGGTCGGCGGCGTTTGCTCGGTTAACAAAATTGAGGACCACTACGTCGTGTTTTTGCCCGTAACGGTGGCAGCGGCCGATTCTTTGTTCAATCCGCGCAGGGTTCCAGGGGAGGTCGTAGTTAACGACTATTGAGCAAAACTGTAGGTTGATGCCCTCGGCGGCAGCCTCTGTCGCAACCAGGATTATTCCATTACCCTTGAAGTGCTCCACGAGAGCACGCTTAATATCGACCATGCGCGAGCCGGAGCGCTCTTCCAGCGGAGTGCGCTTGACCCAGTCAGCGTATATCTGGCGTGATACGGCATCGTCGTTGGTGCCGCTCAGGCAGACAATCTTGCCCTTGTACCCGTTTTCGGCCAGGAGGTCAGCCAAGTACCGTTGAGTACGACGTGATTCAGTGAAGATGACAGCCTTGCGTTGAGCACCAAGTGACTGCCCCTTTTTGAAGGCCATTTCAAGCGCCGGAACCAGCGCTTCGCCTTTCGCGTTTTCAGTAATCGAATTGGCAAGTGAGGTAAGGTTCTCAAGAAGTTCAATCTCTTCGTTCAGCAGCTCCCGATCGATTTTGCCCACGCTTGGTGCGTCCTCGGGCTCAGCAGCTAACTCATCTGAAAGTTCTGAAAGAGCATCGTAGTCCTCGTCGGTTACGGTTTCAGGTTCGTCCTCTAGCGATGCTCTATCGATCGAGTCTAGGCTCACTCTAAGCTCTTTCAGTCGATCTCGAATCCGTCCTAGAGTCTGGGCGATTGCGAAAGTAGACGATGAAAGCAGCTTACGCAAGACTAAAGTGATGAGTTGTCGCTGAGCGCGAGGGAGAGCAACTAGTTCATCTCGAGCGAGGTAGTCGCTCACGCCTTCGTAAAGCTCCTGCTCCTGCGGTCGTGGGGTGAAATCCTGGGTTAGCGGGACGCGGCGAGTAAACGATATATATTCGGATACCTGGGAGCGAAGCGTACGGTGGCAGACCGTACCTAGACGGTCGCGAAGGCCCGACCATTCTTCGTCCTTGTGTGAATACCGTTGCCGAAAGCTCTTGGCGTCGCCAAAGACATGCTCGTCAATAACACTGACAAGCCCGTACAGCTCCATCAGAGAGTTTTGGAGGGGGGTTGCGGTGAGAAGCAGCTTTTGGGCAGGTCGGATCGCATCGACGATCTTGTGTATGTTTTTTCGGTCGCTCTTGTAGACGTTGCGCAGTCGGTGGGCCTCGTCGACCACAATCAGGTCCCAGGGGACCGCTTGTACTTGCTCCCCGTTACGGGCGATGAATTCAAACGATGCAATGACAACCGCTTCCTCTGTCATCCAAGGAGAAGTGTCACTTTCAGTTGCAAGTAACTTTAACGCCTTGCTATCAAGAATCCTTGAGGGTAGGTAAAACTTTTCGGCAAGCTCAGACTGCCACTGGGTACGCAGCATGGCTGGCACGACGAGCAAAAGATGTCGCCTTCTTTCTGCCCACCTCTGCGCCATGATGATTCCGGCCTCGATCGTCTTGCCAAGGCCTACTTCGTCGGCAATAATGACTCCCTTTGCATAGGGTGAATTCAGCGCGAACATTGCGGCGTCGATCTGGTGTGGATTGAGATCGACTCGCGCACCGGAAAGAGAGCGTGTCAGCGATCCAAGTGTTCCCGTTGATCCTTTGAGGGAAAGCGCATTTGCCCAGTAGAGAGCTTGGTGATCGGTGGTTGGCGGCGGGGAGTTTAAGCGTTTCGAGGCGTTGGCATTTTTGCCTGTTGTGCCGGTTTCTGCACCTGATTGCCCCACTGTATTTATTCCCTTCTCTCCCGAGTCTAATCTTAGTAAGTCAAGTCCACCTGATGGGATACAGACCAGGTGGTATATAAATTGGGACGGGCCACAACAGCTTGACGCAGAGCCGCGGGAGGGTGAGGAGGGTAGGGCGAGCGCTTTGCGTTGGTAGTTGCACCGTCTCTTTTTAAAGGGAGTAGCAGATCTCTACTTGTCGATTGGGTCCTGTCGGGCATGAATGTGCGAGCATACAAAGGGGTAAGCTGGGATGTTGTCCACTAAATGATCCGTCTAATGTATAGATGCTCACTGTTGAGTGGCCCATCGTTGCCGCAGATAATGCAATTCAGGTTTTCTAGATATCAGCGACCGGTTCAATCATTGGAGCTCCCTCTCCCCAAACGGGGACTCCGGTGAGCGCCAACACCCATTCTGACGATACCGGTTCGCTTTCGACCATAAACAGACGCTGACTCGGAGCACCCTCGACTTTCAGATGCTCAAATCCATGTATTTGACGGTGCGCCAAGAAAACAGGCATGTACTGTGAATCGTCAGTGTAATGTGGCTTTAGCATCTCTGTTGCAAGACCGGTACATACTTCCATATACGTCTCATTGTCCCGAAGATCAGATTGTTTTGGAAAATTCGAGCAGATCAAAACTGGAGTACGCTGGTCTATGCATGGTTCATTCGGAGGAAGAAACCACCGAATTCGACAAGATATTTCACTATCAGCGAAACTGAATGACTTTGTATAGTCATCTATGAGGACCATGGGCGGTCTAAGCAATAGTGGAATATGGGCACATATAATACGTTCAAGTTGTGTTCGATCTATCACGTTCAACCAAGTAGCTCCATCAACTGAATTAATTGATTCACTGCCGAATTTAACCTCCATAAACGTTTCCTCTTTCACGTATCTAGCATTAGCTTGTCTACGCTCAGGATCATGTTGAATCCATACTGCCTGAGAGCTAAAAAGGTATTTTTCCCGTACGCTTGTAGCAGCGTACTCAATTGAATTAGTCAAGCTGTGCCCCAAAACGTCATATCGTTGAGAAAGAATTACTAGACGTGGCGAGGCGTAATGCTCGTAAATTTTTACGTCGACTTTTACGCTCATTCGGTTCAAACCAGAAACTTCGTCAATGTAGTGGGAAGCAAGACTCCAGGCTTCACTTTCTTTTAGAGAATCGAATGACTCCGAGGTAATCGCTGGGGCTCTTTGAGAATCTTCTTGTATATCGGCTTCAAGAGCAGAAATGCTAAACCACCACTTTCGTCCGATCTTCTTCGCAGGTACGATTCCATCACGCGCTTTCTGCGCGAGAACTCGCTTACTCAAATCAAGAAACTCGGCTGCCTCATCCAGTGGCATTAGGTCCTGATATTCAGGAGACATCGATTACTTGCGCTTTCAATACATGTTTAGTACTATATCGGTACATGTTCAACCCACATTCTATCAGATATGGCCGTCAATCGACTACTCAGACGTTGTTTGGGATGAGATTCGTAGAGCATGGGAAATGATGGATGGAAAGCCACTTACGGTGAAGGAGCTTGCTCGGGAGCTTAGGCTGCCCCAAAGCTCTCTGTATGAGTACGCAAAGAAGGGTTTAATACCAGGGCACAGAGTCGGGCGGCACTACATCTTCTTTCTCAATGAGGTGCTGGAGTCCACTCGTTTCGGCATAAACAGTTCGAGCACATCGTCCAATGGCTAACGGCTGGATCGAAAAACGACCCGACGGCAAGTATCGGATTCGATACCGGATGTGCAAGGGAGGCCCCTTTAAATCAGAGACGGTTGGCAACCGTAAGCGGGATGCCGAAGACCTTTTGGACAAGAGAAGGCGTGAAGCTTTGCTCGGGATCAAGGAGATAGATACTTGCCGCGTCGACGAGTTTGCTGAGCAGTGGATCACCAACTACATTCGGGAACCCGAGTACGCAAAATCGACTGTTCTGAATTACAAGCTCCGGCTGAGCGCTCACATAGTCCCTGCCTTTGGAAAAAAGACGTTCGAGGACATACAGCCTGAAAATGTTCGTATGTTCGTTAGTCGTCTGCTGAGCCAGGGCCTAGCCACCGGCACAGTGAACGCGATCCTGAACCAGCTTAAGGTTTTCTTCCGACACGCGAGGGAGGCGAACCTCTTAAGCCACGATCCTTGCGAGGGTGTCTCGATTAAGGTGAGGCGCCGGCACAAGGAGCAGCACTTCTTGACGGTGCCGCAGGTCTACAAGCTGGCGGATGCAATCGACAGACGGTACAGAACGCTTGTCCTGATCGCTGCCTTAACCGGCCTGCGCATGGGTGAGCTGTTCGGTCTGCAATGGCAGTACGTTGACTTAGAGAAAAAGCAACTGAGAGTGCGATACAACGTTAGTTACGGCGAGCTGGCAGAGCCAAAGACGGAGGCGTCAAAAAGAACTGTTTTCTTGAGTGACGAGGCAGTCAAGATTTTCAAGGAGCAGAAGTTGGCTACCGGCAAGAACAAGGGCCAGATCTGGACTGCGCCCAGCGGCGGCCTTTTGAACAAAGACAACTTTCGCGAGCGATTCTATATCGATGCCAGAGATGCAGCTGGGCTAGACGGTGTACGATTTCACGACTTGCGGCACACCTTCGTTGCTTTCATGATTGAAGTTGGGATGGGAAAGAACCCGCTTTTTATACAACGCACGCTCGGCCACGCCAAGATCAGCACAACCTTTGATGTTTATGGCCATTTATTTCCCTCCGCTGAGGATGAGGCACGCGTTAGGCTCGACGAGTTGATCCGTGATCGAAACACTCCCAAGTCACTCCCATTAGAGGAAGCCAAATGAAAGTTTTGCTTTTAACAAGGGATATATCTGCAGTTTTGATCGCATTGCTGTCACGCCGGAGGTCGCGGGTTCGAGTCCCGTCGCTCCCGTTGAAGTTTTAAGGGGTCTCCATTGGGCCAGAGCACTTCAACCGTCCTTCTTCATTTTGTGAATTGTCTTATAAGTTCCAACCCATAATCTCTATTAGAGGTATCTGATCAAGGTCCAAACTCAGTCGATGGACCCAGCGCTTCGCCAAGTTGCTTAAGTTCCCCGGGGGCTGATGCGCTGGTAGAGGTTCATCGCCACTCCCGTCCCCTCGGATGCCATTGCCCAGTCGCAGATTTTCTCAGAACGGGGTTCAAAAATTCGGCCGCTAGCTTGTAAGCCTCTGTGATATCTGTCGTGACGCCGGTCTCTCCGGCGAGGGTTGCATATCGCGCGCGCCAATCCTCCGGTGGGTCTGGCAGGGTGTCCGGGAGGTCCTCATTGTTGCGGCTCGCAGTGGTTTCCAGTGCGTCAGTCAGTCTCTGCGCATCGATGTCAGGGCTTTCTTCGGCGATCAGGACGATGTCCACCAGATCCTTTGGCCTCGTACTGCGTCGACCGTTGTGCTGTTTGAGATAAGCGCTTACCTTCTCGGCCAGATGTTGCTCAATGGCCACAACTGGGACCAGTATGGGCTCAAGACCTGTGACTGTGGCGTGGCCGAGAGTCTGGAGCGTGTCGGGTTTTGTAGTTGGCGTTTCGTTATAACAGAGATCGATTGAGAAATTCTCGAATGTCCGGCCCGCGACCAGAGCGGTCATTGCGTAGGAGCCGGCCGGGTTTGAGATCCTGGGGTTCTTGCTAGGTCTCCGTTTGATTTGAAACGAAAAGAAATCCGGGAGCTCCCATTCTGAAGCGGCCAGGAGCATCTCCTCTCCCTGACGTTCAGCCGACCGGGTTGCAAGGTCAAGGTCTTTCGTTGTTCTAGTCCGATCGCCGTAGCGGATATCAAGTGCAAAGGCCCCCTTCAGAACCCATCCACTAGGTGTCGAAGCAACAAGACGGGCCAGGAACCGTTCGAACGAGATCTGCTTGCGCATCCTTGATAGGGGCCGGCCATCTTCCTTCAGACGGTTCTCCAGGGCCATTCGAAACGCTTGCGCGTCAGCATACTTCTCACGCGGGGACTGCATTGAACTCCTTCACAACTCGATCTATCAGGCGGATAGCATCGCCACCTCGAGCCCTCGCGGCGGCCACAAGTCGGCGGTCTGAGGTCATCCCCTGTTCAAGCGCTTGACGGCATGCGAGTTCGATCTGGTCGGGCTGCGTCGTACCGCTGGCACAGTCGACAATTGTGCGCTCAACCGACGTCACGGGTAGTCCGTCAACATGAGCAATTTCCTGGGGGGTGAGATCCTCTTGTATGGTGTGAACCTTCGTATTTGGAGGGGATGTGCGACTGCGTAGACGCCGGGGCACCGTAAGGTGCACCGAAGCCGCGATTATGTCAGAGAGATCGTGTAGCTCGAGAGCGCTGTCGTGAGAGGCCACAGCCTCTGGCCCGAACGCCAGCCAGTAGGGGAAGATGTGATCGCTCGGTCTTTCGTCGTAAAAGCCAACAAGCCGGTAGATACCCCTCAGCGTATGAACAAATCTGCCTTGATCGACCCAGTAGCTAAGAGAGTTGCGGCTCATGCCAACGTCAATCGCTTGAGCAGCCGAAAAGAAGCCCTGTTGGTTAGCGGCCAGGGTAATCACGCGCTCCATTGGCGCCAGACCAGTGAAATCTTCATTCATGTCACAATATTATACTATATACTTATATAAATATGGGACATAAAGTCACCCGATCGGCCAGCGTTTGACATCCCAGGGACCATAATTAGCTAGCGCCATGCAGATCCTCAACAACAACACCGTCTACTCCGCCACAGACCTAAACAACTTCCTCAACTGCCGCTACCTAACAAAGCTCGACCTCGATTGTCTAAACGGCGAGCTCGATGCCGAGCCCTCAAAGAGCGACACGGCCCTACTGCTAGCCGACAAAGGCGACGAACATAAGCGTGCCTGGCTGAAGAAACTCAAGGCTGAAGGCAAGGAGGTCGTCACGATCGAGACCCACCCAGGTGACGACCCTGCTGAACTTGAGAAGGCAACGCAAGAGACCCAAGAGGCGATGCAGCGCGGCGCCGAAGTCATCAATCGGGCGACCTTCTACGACGGCCTCTGGCCGGACACATCCTTTCCTGGGCCCGGGATAAGGCGTTCACGGGCAGTACGGCTGTCGGCAGCGCGAAGTAGTCCTCAGCGCCAAAGAGCAGAGATCGGCACAGCTGTGATCTTGTCTCCAAAACCCACGGTCGATTCACCGGTGTACAGAACAACTCCCCTTATAAACCGATCTCCGAAACGCTTCGACAAGGCCTTCAGATGCGCTGTGTCTTGTTCGTGAACTGTTGCGGCTGCCCTTACCTCGACTGCGACAACGCTCCCGTCACGGGTGGCCAACAGAAAATCGGCTTCCGGACCGCGGCTGATTCTGAGATAGTGGACCGTTGCTCTGGGTTCACTCCAGAGAGACTGCTTGACCAGCTCGTTGCCGACAAAGTTCTCAAGCAGGGTGCCCAGGAGCTGCCGGTTACGTTTCAGCCTTCCGGTATCGATTTGGGCCAGATGAGCCAGCAGGCCGGAGTCGCTAAGCAGGAACCTCGACGCCTTTGTGATCCTTGTCTTTACCTGGCGACTGTAGGCGCTTATGCGTTGAATGAAGTAGACACGCTCAAGTAGCCCAAGGTAGCGACGAACGGTGGCCTCGCTAATACCGAGATTGCTGCCAAGTTGAGTCGCGTTCAAGGGCATCTGCACCCTCTCTGCAAGCAGAAACAGCATGTTCGTTACGGCGTCCACGTGTTCAATATCGGCGATAGCCCTGAGATCTCTTTCAATCAGCGCCGATGTGTACTCGTCAAACCAGGCAGCTCGCCTGTTGGGAGTGCGGTCAAGCAACTCCGGAAACCCACCCCGTAGAAGAGCATCCGTCAAATCACCCCTGGCCTCGCGTTTGCCCTTCAGGTTTGCCTCCGGATTGAAAGCGCTACTCACAAAGTTGTCCGTGGATCCCCTGATCTCTCCCTCAGACAGAGGCCAAAGGGTAAATGTTTCCATGCGACCGGCCAGTGATTCAAAGACCTTTGGTTGAAGGAAGATATTGGCAGAGCCGGTTAGGATAAATCTGCCCGGCTTTCGGTCTCTGTCAACATGTGCCTTGATAGCGGACAAAAGATGGGGAGCTTTTTGCACCTCGTCAATAATGACCGGATAGTCCAAGTCGGCGAGATAGCCGTCCGGGTCACTTCTTGCGGCCGCGAGGTTAACAGCAATATCAAGAGATTCAAAGCCAGCCTCAACCCCATGGTCGGCAAGAGCAAGAGCCAACGTGCTCTTTCCCGCCTGCCTCGGCCCAACAATCATGACAACGGGCGTATCCCGGGTGGCCGCAACCACATAGGGAGTAATACTCCGTTCAATCATTCATATATCTTACAGTATATTACTCACATATTCGTCATTAGCTGACGTATATGTGAATAGAAAATCATGAACTCCACAATCTGGAGACGTTCATGCTCATAGATGCCTACGAGAAAGACTGCAAAGCAGCAGTTGTGATCTCCAACGAATCTGACCTTATGCTCCCGATTGAAGTGGTGAAGGACAGGCTTGGATTGACGGTCGGTGTCGTAAATCCCCACCCGGCACTCAGAAGAAGCCGAGCACTTCAACCGTCCTTCTTCAAGCAGATCCGTGAAAGCACATTCAAAGCATCTCAACTGCCGCCATCACTTTCTGACGAGCATGGCAAGATACACAAACCGTCGAGCTGGTAAGAGCCTTAGAAACGCAGAAGCCCGCCGAAGCGGGCCTCGCACCCAGCCACCGAAGCGACTGGGGGGATAGGAAAAGTATACAATGTTGAGACAACGGGTTAGGGCCTCTGGCCTTTAGCCCGTTTTTTATGTACGATACTATGGGTTATGACCCATAATTGGTGTCGAAGTGACTAACCATGACAAGTAGCTTTGAACGGTTAGTAAAAGAGGTACGAGAGGAAGCTGAGGCTGAGGGGCCACATGCAACTACTCAACTAGAGGCTTTTGAGGCCCACTTCGCCTTGGCCAACCAACTCCTGACTCTCCGACGTGAAAAGAAGCTTTCACAAACCAAGCTTGCCAAGCTTTCCGGAGTGCCTCAAAGTGAGATTAGCCGTATCGAGCGCGGCTACGGCAATCCGACCACGTCTACATTAAACGCGCTGGCAAAGCCACTTGAAGCGAAGCTGACCTTATCGCCGGTCTAGCCTTCTGTTGGCCATTGTAGGAATCAGCTTCATTTACGCAGAAGCCCGCCTATGAGGGACACGACAGTCAAACTACTAGTCATAGACAAGTGGCCGAATATCGTCCAGTAGCTGGCCGATATTCGGCCACTGGCGAGACGATTGTCCCAGTGGCCAATGCCCGATATGGCAGATTTATCTGGGGTCGTGGCTATCGCGCAAAATAGGCAAATCCGTTCTTTATGAAGCGGTGCGAGTTCCATTCAGACAAAGAATTGCTTGGTTCGAGAGTCAGCGGTTACTAATTACCCATGCTCCTCGTATAGTTAGAAACGTGCGACTTGGGTCAGATCTTGAATGGTGCATAGACGCACCGTATTAGACCTGACCCTCTATGGTTGATCTTCCACGGCATGGGCGGTGAGGAAGAGGCAAGGCGTATCCTCGGATCGGCGCACCTAAAGCTCGCACACCAAACACCGCCTCCAGAGCAGTTCGTCGAGCTGACTGGAACCAAGCAGGTGATGGAGCGAAGTACTCAGTATCTTGACAGCGATCCAACCGGTATGACCTCAGGGCGGATCCAGCACCAGTACACAGTACACCCGAATGAAGTTCGGGCATTGCCGGTGGGCGCATGATATGCAATTGCCGAGGGGAAGGCTTGTAAAGTACGTGTAACTCAGGCTCCAAGTCGAATAGAGTAGTTTCCGGCAGCCAAGCGTGGTAAATTAAAGACACTTGGGGACCACTTAGGCGACAGGCCTTGGTACGGAATTCTTGTAGCGCTTACCAAGAGTCTTGACTTTGCTGTAGTCGCGTGTCGAGAATGTCTTGCGCCAAGCCTTGCGCATCCCTGTGATGACTGCTATTGAAGGGGCGTCTAAGCCTCTGCGTCTAAGCTCGTCTTTTAAGGCATTATCCAATATGTAGAAGGGCCGGAACTGCTCGCGGTTTGGGCCAGTGCAGCGCACTTCGTAAAATCCTCCCATATCGCCGTGCATTGCCTCCCACTTGCCGCCACCGGAAAACATAGGCGGAGGAGCATGTGCAACGGCATCGAGTACAGCAAGCATCGTTGCTGCCACTTTGCTTGGGCATCCGTCAAGGAAGTCAACGGCAGGAGTACCGCCATCGGAGTCTTTGAAGTAAACAATATCCCAGGTCAATAAGTTAAACCTTATGCCGCGACGTTCCTCGACGTATCTTTAGGTACAACTTGCAGTTGGGCGCCAACGGCGTCGAGCATTGCTACAACGTTGCCCAGCTCAGGATTTCCTTGAGAAGTAAGCCAGCGACGAACGCTTGCGCTATTACGGCCAATCTTTCTGGCCAGCTCAGCCTTGCTGATCCCAGCCTTCACTCTTAACTGCTCAAGGCTTTGCATGATCTCGTCTATCTGAGCGATCTCGCTTTGAGCTTGCCCGTAGGCCTCACGAAACTCAGGGTCTTTGAGCTTCTTCGATAGGTATCTCTTATGAAAGTCACCGCTTGCCATACCTGGAGCGTAACATAGAAGTTACATACTTTAAGGCTTTGCGTTTTCACTACGGGACAGTCCTCAATCGCATCCTGTACCAACGTTTGAAGTGGCTCGTTGTTATATGTTAACAATATTGCTAACTTTGAGGTATGAAGAAGAGCAGCAAACAGGTAAAAGTGATCAGTCCGGTAGGGGGCTCCGTCGCCGACGATGTTAAAGACCATCTTGAAACTGATGAGCAGTTTCGCAAAGAGTACGAGCGCCTCGCTCCATACGCGGCCATCGCCTCTCAGGTGATCTTACGCAGAGGAGAGATCGGTCTTACCCAGAAGCAGCTGGCCGAAAAGATCGGTACCAAGAACACAGTGATCTCTCGTATTGAAAGCGGTCGCCAGCCAACTAGCGTCAGGACCCTGCAACGGATTGCAGAGGCGCTGGACCTGGAACTGGTAGTTGGTTTTCAGAGAAGGCACAGTAGTTCCAAACATCAAAAGGCCGCTGCGTAAATTACTCCGGCCTGTAGAGGTTCATGGCTGGACTCACATCTACTCGGCCTTCTGATAACTTACAGCGAAGTTGCGTTTGGAGTAAGCAACGACTTAATAAACGTCCTTAAAAACTAGATGGCTAATGCATCGCAGCGAATGTAAACGCTGCTGCAATAAGAACTCGCACGAGCCAGTTACCAAGCTTCCCGTCCGTTGTATCTCGTAGGGATGGTACGTATCGAATGCATATAGCAACAGTACAGGTGAATACACCAACGGCGATGATGACGGTTGTCAGTCCAGTAGACACAATAAGTATGGAACAGAGTTCGTCATTGATGGCTCAAATCTTTCTCGGAATGTATGGTGAGCTATTTGGACGCACGTCCAAGACTCAGCGAAGCGTGTCAAGGACAAGGTCTGCTCACCAGCACCTGAATCATCGGAACTCATATTCGTAACTCCAACCGAGTCGAGAGCCGAGTGGCTGGAGAAGCAGGCGAATGATGCAAGCCCGTACTACTCTGAGCGCTGTAAAATCGTCGTGAAATGAAGAACTTCCAAGCTGTCTACTGCAGGGACAACAAAGGCATAGAGCCGGTTGAGCGTTACATCGATCGCCTACCTGTCAAGCACCGACGCACCCTAGCCGGACTATCTTTATCAGAATTGGTAAACTAAGCAAAGTGATTGACTATGAGTAAGACTAGCCCGGTAGGTACTTCAGCAAGCAAAGCGCTTGAACGAGACCTCAAGAACAGAGAGTTCAGACAGGAGTGGGAGCGGCTGTGGCCGTTTGAAATGATCGCTCGCAAGGTGATCGTTCGTCGTGCTGAACTTGGCCTTAGTCAGAAAGAGTTGGCACAGCGGGTTGGCACAAGCCATTCGGCCATATCTCGCATAGAAAGCGGCCAGCACCCAACAAGTGTTCAAACCCTAATCAGACTTGCTGAAGCACTTGAGCTTGAGCTTGTGGTTGATTTTAAGAAAAAATCTGCCAAGAGTAAAATGCGACGAAAGATAGCTGCGTAAATTACTCCTTCCCGTGAAGTCCCCTGTCTGGACTCACACCAACTCGGTCTCCTGAGAACCTTCACTAACTGATTTTGGGACCAGCCCACCTGAAGTTGGTTCACCAAACACCCATGCCCGAGCACTTCGTTGAACTGGCCGGTACCAAACAGGTAATGGAGCGAAGCACGCAGTATCTTGACAGCGACCCAACCGGCGTGACCTCGGGCCGAATCCAGCACCAGTACACGGTCGACCCGAATGAGGTTCGCTCTCTGCCAGTTGGTACCTGTTATGCGATTGCCGAAGGGAAGGCTTGCAAGATAAGAATTAGTCAGGCACCGAGTAGTTGAATCAGCCCCTTACTATGATGGCGACTCAAATATGCTAAGTAATTAGGTAGAAAAACTTGACACTACTGGGCAGATACGGCAACATTGGGGCATGGCCCGTGAACGCCGCAAACAAAGCAGCGCAGCCGAGATCCGGAGTCGGCTCACCGATTCGTATAGTGGCCAGTTTGTGGCCATTGGCGACTTTCCTGATCTACCCCCAAGCGCCGTGGCATCGACCTTTTCCCGCATGAGTCACTCTGGCGATCTGAAGCGGGTTCAGAAAGGCCTTTACTACATGCCGGAGCAAACTGAGCTCGGGCCCACTACTTATACGGCGGGTGAGGCTTTTATGCGACTTGTCAAGGAGCCGGTATTCCCTGCCGGTACAGCAGCCGCTAACACGCTAGGTTTTTCGACTCAGAATCCCATGCGGCCCGTGTTAGCGACGCCTGCCCATAACATACCCACAGTTCTGGGTGATGCAATTGTCTATCCACGGCGCCCAGATGCCTGGAAAAAGCTTGCAAGTAACGAAGGAGCGGTTTTGTCCTTCCTGCGAGATAGGGGTAAATACAGTGAACTCACTTCAGAACAGACCTGCGCAAAGCTCTTAGACACGTTTCACGACGAGCCAGCCTTATTTAAGAAGCTCGTCGACGTCGCTGAAAGCGAGCCGGCTCGTGTTCGTGCGATGCTTGGTGCCATCGGCGAGGCCCTGGGGGAAGATAAGACACTGTTGGACAAACTGAAAGCAACTCTGAGCCCTTTTTCCAAGTACGACTTTGGCACTCTTTCCGCCTTGAAATATGCGAAATACTGGCAGGCCCAATGAACCTGTTGTATCAAGATGAGCAATTCGCCAACCTTGTTGGACTAACAGAAAGGGCAATTAACATCCCGGCGCACATCGTCGAGAAGGACTACTACTCGATGTTGATTCTTCAAGCGGTCAACGACAATTCTGTGCGCGTGCTTGCCGTCAGGGCAAGATCAGGGGCGAATCAGGGACGGCTCAGGGTCATTCCCGATGGCGCCCCCCGGCTTCGTCGTGCACAATCTGAACTGAACGGTTCCTGACGACGGTGATGGGAGAGACCTGATGACAAGCAACGCAAGCAACGAGAAGAGCGGGGCACAGCCCGGGGCACCGGGCCCGCGGCGTTTTGTGCGAACCCGGCGTGGCCGCCTGATCGGCGGCGTCTGCAGCGGCCTGGGCAGCTACTTCAATGTCGACCCGATCCTCTTTCGCATCGCGTTCGTGGGCCTCGCGTTCTTCGGCGGCCTCGGTCTTGTTGTCTACCTCGCCATTCTGCTCTTCGTGCCCGAAGAGGGCGTGAGCCGACCGCCGATCCGCTCGCGGGCGCTCTGGCGGCTCTTTGGCGACGAACAGGGCAGCGAAGACTCAAGTCTAGATCGCGTGCTTTTCCGCACCCTGTTCATGATCGTCATAATCGCGGTGGTCTCGTCGATTCTCATGGTCGCAAGCGCCTGGGTCGCCGGCGTAGCCGGCGAGGCGGCCGCCTGGGCCGTGGTCGCCGTGGGCGTTGCGCTCGTCGTGGCGGCGTTTGCGGGCGGTGCGCGCTGGCTTATCGTGCCTGCGATCGCGATCACGCTGCCCGTCGCGATCGTTGCCGCCGCCGACGTCGACCTGCGTGGTGGCTTTGGAGAGCAGATTCACCGTCCGGCTTCTCTTACCGAGCTGCGAGACGCCTACTCGCTTGGCGCTGGGCGCCTCGAGGTCGACCTGCGTGACATCGAGCTTCCCGCGGGTGACACGCCGCTCAGGCTGCGGATCGGGGCGGGCGAAGTGGTGATGCTCGTGCCTGAGCGGGTCTGCGTCGCGACCCGAGCACGCGTGGGCGCCGGCTACGTCGGCGCGCTGGATCGCGAGGCGGCTGGCCTCGACGTCGACTGGTCGGAGCTCCCGGATTCCCCACCTGGCGTGCCGCGGCTTGTGGTTGACGGGGACGTTGGTTTAGGCGCCCTCTACATCACCAACCGTCCCTTCGGCAGTTGGCGTGGCCGGAACGGCTGGGGCGGATGGGACCGCGACCAGGGCCGGGGCTTTCAGCCCGGGTTCCACGGGACAAACGATGCCTGCCGTCGCTTGCCCGAGGAAGAGGCGAGATGAGCGCACGCCCGCCATCCATGACCGCGCTGACCGCCGGCTTGGCGATCGTTGCGCTGGGAGTCCTGCTGGTCCTCGACCGTGGGGGAAGGATCGATCTGGGCTTCGCCTTTCTGGGGCCGGCGCTCGTCGCTGCGCTCGGGCTGGTGCTGCTCACGAGCGGGCTTGCGCGCCGCAGCCGACGAGGCTAATATGATCGGTAGCGATGGTGCATCGGCGGAACCCGGCTAGCGGCGGCGTGCGTATCGCAAGCGGCGCAGTCTTGCTCGTCATCGCCGGGCTGCTACTGCTCAGGGCGAGCGGTGCCTGGGTGGGTGATGCACTCGTCTGGCCGGCGCTCGTCGCGGCGCTCGGCGGACTGCTCATCTGGCGTCAGCCAGTCGCCATCCACGGGCGCAAGCAGCGGGGATGGGCCGTCCATGAGCCAGCGCCAGAGCCTGCGCCACGCGAGGCATCTTCGGCTCTCCGATCGCTAGGGCGGCCGGAAGTAAGCCGCACCGGGCTTGGCATCGCCCTCGTCCTGGGCGCCGGGTTCGTCTTCCTGTGGGCCAACGGAGCGCTTCGACCGGCGGGCGAGGTCGTTCTCGCCGCGCTTGCCGCGCTTGCCGCGGTGGCGCTGATCTTCGCCCCCTCCTGGCGCCGGCTCGCCCGCAGCCTCGCCTCTGAGAAAGCGGCGCGGGTCCGCGCGCAGGAGCGGGAGGAGGTCGGCGCGCACCTGCACGACTCCGTGTTGCAGACTCTGGCTCTGATCCAGAGAAGCGCCGGCGATCCAAGGCAGGTCGCGAAACTTGCCCGCCGGCAGGAGCGAGAGCTTAGGACCTGGCTGGCGGGCGAAAGCAGCGAGACGGCCTCTGAGAATCTCGCCGTCGCGCTCGAGGCGGCTGCGTTCGAGGTGGAGACCACGACCGGCGCCTCGGTCGAGATCGTCGCGGTTGGCGACTGCCCGCTGGACGAGCGCGCTGAGACTGTGCTGGCGGCGGCCCGCGAAGCGATGCTCAACTCGGCCAAGTTCGCTGCCGACCACTCGGTTTCCGTGTACGCCGAGCTTACACCCGAGCGGGTCCAAGTCTTCGTGCGCGACAGGGGCGACGGCTTCGACCCCGACGCGATTCCCACCAAGCGCCGTGGCGTGCGCGAGTCGATCATTGGCCGCATGCGGCGCGCAGGCGGCAGCGCGACAATCCGTTCGCAGCCGGGTCAGGGAACCGAGGTTGAGATCTCGATCGAGCGGGGCGGCAAGCAATGAGCGAAGCATTGCCACGGGTGCTGATCGTCGACGACCACGCGCTCTTCCGCGCGGGCGTGCGCAGCGAGCTGGCCGGTCATGTCGATGTAGTCGGCGAGGCGGGCGAGGTCGTCGAAGCGGTGCGCGCGGTCGAGCAGCTTGAGCCCGAGGTCGTTCTGATCGACGTGCATATGCCCGCCGGCGGGGGAGTCGAGGTGATCCGCCGGGCGGCGCAGGTCAGGCCAGCCGTCCGCTTCCTTGCGCTCTCTGTTAGCGATGCGGCCGAAGACGTCATCGGCGTGGTTCGCGCCGGCGCGCGCGGCTACGTCACCAAGACGATCTCCGGCAAAGACCTCGCCGACGCGGTGCGGCGCGTGCGTGACGGGGACGCGGTCTTCTCGCCGCGGCTTGCCGGCTTCGTTCTGGACGCGTTTGCGGGAGAGCTGCCGCCTGCGGAGGTCGATCCCGAGCTGGACCTGCTGACGCCACGCGAGCGCGAGGTGCTCCAGCACATCGCCCGCGGTTATATGTACAAGGAGATAGCGGCACAGCTCAAGATCTCGCCGAAGACCGTTGAGGCCCATGTATCGGCGGTGCTGCGCAAGCTCCAGCTTTCAAGCCGCCACCAGCTGAGCCGCTGGGCGGTCGAGCGGCGCCTGATCGAGCCGGACTCGTAGCTCGGCGCCAGCATAGGGCTCGTGCCATTGCTTGCCGTCAGGGCAAGATCAGGGGTGAATCAGGGACGGCTCAGGGTCATTCCCGATGGCGCCCCCCGGCTTCGTCGCGCATAATCTGAACGGTTCCTGAAGACGGTGATAGGGGAGACCTGATGACAAGCAACGAGATGAGCGAGGCACAGCCCGGGGCACAGGGCCCGCGGCGTTTTGTGCGACCCCGGCGTGGCCGCCTGATCGGCGGCGTCTGCAGTGGCCTGGGCAGCTACTTCAACGTCGACCCGATCCTCTTTCGCATCGCGTTCGCGGGCTCCTCTGCCCCGTGGCCGAGCATGGGGTGACTTACCATGAGTATGCTCAACCTGGTTGGGAAGGTGTCGACGCTTTCGATCCGCCATCCGACTCTGGTGGTCGCTGCTTGGCTCGTCATAGTTGGTGCTCTTGCCTTTGTGGGCCGCAATGTCGTAAGCCAACTGCACGACACGGACCTGCTCATGCCTGGCACGCCTAGCGCTGCCGCTACCGAGAAGGCCAGAGCGGCTTTTGGCGACAGCGAGGAAATCACCGTCATGCTCGAGGGGTCGCCGGCCGCGCTCGACAGGCTGGGTCCACGACTTCACCGTCGCCTCGATCGCCTCCCCAAGGTTGACGTCCTAAGCGCCTGGTCTCCGGGAGCCCCGGGAACGCTCAGGCCAGGGCGCAAGCGGGCTCTGATCATCGCCCAGGTCCGCCTGCCGATGTGGCGGGCCAAGAAGGAAACGCTTCCTCAGATCAGGACGGAGATTGCGCGGACGCTCTCCCCCCCTGTGAAGCACTACATTACAGGTTCGACTCTGGTCAACGAGGCATCAGCCAATGAGGGCTTTAACGCTCTCAAGCGTGGCGAGATGATTGCCGCGCCGATCATACTCCTGGTGCTGCTCTTGGTCTTCCGCAGCCCGATCGCCGCCGCCGTGCCGGCGCTCGTCGGCTTTTCTGTGATCGCCGCGGGGCGTGGTCTCCTGACCCTGGTTGGTAGCGCCACGGTGCTCGACTCACTGGCAATCAACCTGATGTCGATGATGGGGCTGGCGCTCGGGATCGACTACTCCTTACTCATGGTCTCGCGCTTTCGCGAGCAGCTTGCGCAGGGCCAATCACCCAGCGATGCTGCTCGTACGGCTGCCGGCACCGCCGGCCGTACGGTGATGTTCTCGGGTGTCATCCTGATCATGGCGATGGCGGTCGCTTCCGTGATGGCGCCCGCGCCATCCTGGCCTCCGCAAGCATCGGCGTCATCGCCGCAACGGTGCTCTCCATGATCGGTGCCATGACCGCGCTGCCGGCGACGCTCAGGCTGCTCGGGCCGAACGTCAACCGCTGGCAGTTGGGCCGCCGCACCGTCCAAAGCGTCGCCGCTCGCTTCTCCAAGAGGGCGACCGAGCGACCGGTCCTGGCGGCAGTGCTTGTGCTGACCCTAATGGTGGCGCTGGCGGCCCCGGCAAGTGGGGTGAAGTTGGGCATCCCGAGCGTCGAAAACCTGCCGCGTGAGAACCAGGTAAGAAAGGACTTCGATCGCATCCGCGACACCGTGGGCCCGGGCTGGTGGCTCCCCTTTGAGATCCTACTGACCTCGGACAAGGGGCCGCTCACCGAGTCCCGTAAGCTGACAAAGATCGACCGCTTTCAGGATCGGATCGCTGACGATCCAAATGTCGAGGCCGTCCTTGGCCCCGGCCTTCTTGCAAAGGAGGAGCTGGAGGGCACCGTGGACGGGCTCATCTCGGACAAGAGAAGCTCGATGATGAGCTTAAGGAGGCCGACGCAGGGGCGAGTAAACTCGCAGAGGGGTTCTCCGAGGCAGCCGCAGGGGCTGGTGAGCTCAACGGCGGAGCGACGCACCTATCACAAGCCACCTGGGAGTTGAGTGCTGCGATCTACCAGTCTGTGGAGGGCTCGAACAAGCTGGAAAGCGCCGCTGCCGAGGCAAGAACCGGAGCAAGGGAACTTTCCGCCGGATTGACGGAACTCGAGAGCGGATCAGCCGAGGTCAAGGACGGTATGCGAGATCTCGAAAACGGTCTTGGCGACGGCAACTCGGGGCTCAATGACTTAAGGAGTGCGAGCGCAGATGTCACTGCGCAGCTCGCCGGGGCGCTGCAGGCACTAGGCAGAACCACGGTGGCCACGAAATCCGACCCCGAGTTCGCCAAGGCCTATGAGCAGGTGGCAACAGCGTCGGGAACGCTGAGTGGTAAGAACCCACAGAGTGGCGCCCCGGTGAAGGCGGGCTACTATGGCTTTGAGGCCTCTATCGCAAAGGCCGCGGAGCAGAGCACAGTCGCCCAAAAGGAAGCAAAGAACCTCTTCGCAGGGGTTGTCGACCTGCACAAAGGCCTGGGAGACGTAAAGCAAGGCAGCGCGAAGCTCGCTTCAGGGCTAGAAGAGATCTACCCAGGCCTGAGTGCGCTTGGCACAGGACTTAAACGCACAGGATCAGGTGTCGGCTCGCCTGGTCAAGGTGGCTCGTTGCGCGGGGGGCTGGGCGAGCTGCAGAGTGGTGCAAGCACGCTCGCCGATAAGCTTGGCGCAGGGACCGTACAGAGCGAGGAGTTCGGTTCACAGTTCTCTAAGGTCGCCGAAAAGGTGGGCTCTTCCTCAGGAGGGGAGGGCGAAGCGGCTGGCAGCAATCCGTTTGGGGAGAATGGTCAGCTGACTGGCATGTTCGACTCGGGCTACTTCCTGCTGGCGGGGATCGACCGTAGCTCGCCCGCCGAGCGCGAGGCATCAAGCTTTGCAATCAATCTCGACCGCGGTGGAACCGCCATCCGCGTAATCGCAGTGCCCGCAGCTAGCGCCCACAGCGGCGTCGACGAGACACTTAGCCCCAAGCTCGAGCGGATGGCAAACGAGTTCGCTCCCAGGTTGGCGCCCAAGCCAGCGTCGGCGGGCGCGGCGCGATGATGCGCGACTTCCAGAAGGCGGGCGCAGCTCAGGTATGGCAGCTGATCGCCGCCATTTTGGCCCTGACCTTCATTGTCTTGGTCGTCATCTTCCGGTCGCTGCTCATGGCCTTCAAGGCGATCGTGCTGAACCTCCTCACAGTTGCCACCGCCTTCGGCGTGCTTGCCCTTGTCTTCCAGGGCGATTCGCCTTTGCTCGGCGGCCCAGGTTACCTCGACATCATCTCCTTCTACGGCATCTACTCTGTCGCCTTCGCGCTGTCTCTGGACTACGAGATCTTTGTGATCGCACGCATGCGCGAGGGCTACCTAAAAACCGGCACCACCGAGTGCGCCGTTGCCTACGGAATCGACCGGACCGCCAGGATCATCACCGGCGCGGCGATCATAATGTCCGGTGTCTTCCTTGCCTTTGCTGTCTCGGGGGTAGGGATGCTGGCACAGTTCGGCATCGGTCTAACAGTGGCTGTGCTGATCGACGCGACCATCATCCGCTTGGTGCTGTTGCCGGCCTCGATGCGTATCTTCGGTCGCGCCAACTGGTGGATGCCAAAGTGGCTGGACCGCCTGCTGCCGGAGATCGCCGTGGAAGGAGAGGTGCGCTAGCTAGCTATGGAAGAGCTGACCCCTTCATTTAACAAAGAGCAGATGATTCTATATTTTATTGGGGTATACCGTTCAAGAGGAGGGGAATCATCTCAAATAGTGGCCTTCTAATTCGAGTGACGTGTGTGTGCTCATCCAGGCCGAAGATAGTTATAGCTGTTTGGGCGCTGGCTGTAGTTTTGTTGTCAATCGCGAGTCAATACAGTGCGCCTTCTCTTGAAAGCAACAACATTCTCATTGGAGGTACGAGGAGTGCAGATGCGATCGAACTCGAGAACTCACGTTTTGGTGAAACTCAAAGCTTGGCAGTGCTGATAGAAGGCAACCCCAAATCAATTGAGCGGTTTGGGCCGAGAGTAGCGAAACGGTTAAATCGCGTACCGCAGGTCGGAGTGCTCAGCCCTTGGTCGCCTAACGCGCCCGATCTCTTAAGGCCTAAGAGGAGCCAAGCTCTGCTTGTGCTTCAGGTTCGACGAACATACGATGCTACAGGCAAAGAGACGGTCCCAGCTGTCAAAAAGCAGCTCAGAGCAGTGCTGCCCGAGGCGATGAGCTTTTACGTCACCGGGAACGCTGCACTTGCAACTGAAATAAGCGCCGCCGCTGAAAAGGCTTCTAAGCAGGCTGAAAAGTTTGCTGCCCCGATTCTTCTTATCATATTGCTGTTGGTCTTTAGGACGCCGGTGGCAGCGCTTATTCCTGCAGTACTTGGCTTTACGGTGGTTGCCAGTGGCAGTGGTGTCTTGGCCCTTCTTTCACGCGTACTTGACCTAGATGCAATGGCAGTAGTACTGATGTCGATGATGGGCTTGGCGCTCGGAGTTGACTACTCGCTGTTGATCATTTCGCGCTTTAGGGATGAAACGGCGAAGGGGCATCCTCAATCGGAGGCACTTGAGCGAACAGTACTTACAGCGGGAAAGACAGTGTTATTCGCCGGAGCGGTACTCATGTCTGCCATGCTGGCTGCTCTACTTGTGTCGCCTGGTGATATGTTACTTTCGTCGACTGCTGGGGTGCTTGGCGGAACCCTTCTGGCTATTATTGGCTCCGCAACGCTGCTTCCGGCACTGCTCTCGATTCTGGCGCCACACCTTGAACGTTGGCACATCGGTAGAAAATCGTCGAAGATGCGGGTCGGCAAGGTCATTAAGCGCTTGATCAGAAAGCCGGTGGTAGCTACCGCGGCGGTCTTGATCCCAGTGCTGGCGATATCGACACCAGCGCTTGGGATTGAGTTGGGAGGTCCATCGGCATCTGCTCTCCCAGAGGGTAATCCCGTCAGAGAGGACTTTGAAAAGATTGCGCAAGAGGTGGGAAGTGGCTGGGCATCCATCTTCACGATCATCGCCGTCTCTGAAGACGGGCCGATCACTAAGAAGAAGCAGCTCGCCACGCTGGACAAGTTCCAGAAAAAGTTTGCCAATCAGGGCGGCGTCGATACCGTCCTGGGCCCGGCGGCACTGAACGAGCAGTCAAAGAAGCTGCAGAAGTCAGCTAACGACCTCTCGAAGCAGCGCAAGGACTTGGACAAGCTGGAGGGCGGTCTGGGAGAAGCCGAGGGTGGCGTGGGAGACTTGAGGAAAGGCCTGACCGAGGCATCAAGCGGCGCAAAGAGTCTGGAGGATGGTTTGAGTGCATCTCTTGACGGGACACTTGAGCTTCGAAGCGCACTGGATGAGACCACCACCGGCTCACGCGAGCTTGAGAAATCAATAGCCGAGGCTCGTGACGGTGCAAAGAAGATCGCTTCCGCAGCAGATGAGGTGGAGAAGGGATCGGCACAGGTCAAGGACGCCACCAAGGACTTCGCCGAAGAGCTTGCCGGAGGCAAGGAAAGCCTGGAGAGTCTGCGAAAAGCAAGCGCCGATGCCACCAATGAGCTATCCCTGGCTCTGGCGGCACTTGATCGCACAACGGCAGCCACCAAGTCAGACCCCGAGTTTGCCGGAGCCTACGAGCGTGCAGCAACCGCACTGGCAACCCTTACCGGTCAGCATCCCCAGTCTGGCCAGCAGTTAGAGAGCGGCTACTACGGCATGGAAAGCTCGATAGCCAGGGCAACCGAGCAAAACATCGCTGCCTCCAAGGAGGCAGCTAACTTAGCCTCGGGTGCAGGTGACCTTCACGGAGGCTTGGTTGAGCTGGGCAAGGGGACCGACTCGCTTTTTGCAGGTTTGAACGAGATCCATACGGGATCCGGCTCTCTCGCCAGTGGACTTGAGCTTACCCGTGAAGGAACCGGAGACTTAAGTTCAGGCAGCCAGACCTTGGTGGGTGGCGCAAGCCGCTTGAAGGAGGGTGCGGGAAGGCTTGCTGGTGAGCTCGGCGAGGGCCATACCGAAAGCGCAGCCCTGGAGTCAGGTCTTGAACAGATGGCCGGCAGCATCGGCCAGTACAACTCAAGCCAGGGTTCAGCCGGTACCGCCGAGCAACAGAAAAACACCACCAAGTCGGGTTACTTCCTGCTTGCAGGAATAGATGGGGGAGATGCAGACGAGCAAGAAAGTGCCACCTTTGCGCTCAATTGGGACAAGGGGGGCTCGGCCAGCCGGATCATGGTCGTGCCGGGCTTTGCCAATTCAAAGAGGGACGTAGATGCTGCAGGACCGGAGGGCATGAGAAGACTGAACCGGTTAAATGCTCGACTGAATGGCATGGCACCGAAGCTGGCCGACGACCTTAGTGCGAACGTAGCCGTGGGCGGTCGTGGAGCAGTGCTTACCGATTTTGTCGAGAGAGGTAAAGGTCAGCTTCTTCCGTTGATGCTTACACTTGTTCTAGTCGCACTGGTATTGCTCACGATTATGTTTAGATCGCCTTTGTTAGCGCTGAAGGCAGTGATCCTGAACCTGCTCACCGTAGCGGCGGCGTTCGGAGTACTTGCGCTTGTCTATACCGGTAGCTCGCCACTATTGGCTGGGCCCGGTTATCTCAACCCCATCATCGTATACGGGATCCTGGCGATTGTTTTTGCACTTTCGATCGACTACGAGGTGTTCCTGATCACCCGCATGCGAGAGGGTTATCTGCGCACCGGCACCACCGAGGGTGCGATTGCATACGGGATCGATAACACCGCACGCGTGATCACCGGAGCAGCGGCTATTATGATCGGCGTTTTCTTTGCCTTCGGTATCTCCGACTTTACAAATGCACGTGCGCTGGGCGCTGGGCTCAGCGTGGCTGTCTTTCTGGATGCGACGGCAATCAGACTGGTCCTCTTACCGGCCACCATGAAGCTCTTTGGCCGCGCCAACTGGTGGATGCCGAGATGGCTCGATCGCCTGCTGCCCAATATCTCAGTGGAGGGAGAGGTGCGCCGATGAGCACGCGCTTTGCCCGCGGCCTTGCGATCGCGACCGTGGCGCTCTCGTTGACGATCGCCGCTACGGCGCGCGCGGCCCAAGCACCGTTCACCTGGCGGATCGACAGTATTACATCGACGAGCTCCGACGCCGGCACTAACCCGGATCTAACGATTGCGCTGGAGGCCAATGACGACCCCGCCGAGCAGGACCTGGAATCGCTCGCACTCAAGTGGCCAGACGGCTTGGTTCCAAGCGTCGAGACCGCCGCCTACTGTGGCCTCACCCAGGACCCTAGTGGTCTCTACTCCTGTTCCAACCCGAGTGCAAAGAAGCTTGGTACTCAGACCACCGACCTGACCGTGACCATACAGGGCGTCGGTGAGGTACCTCTAACGCTCGAGTCAAGCACCTACGCCGAGCCCCCTCAGGCGGGAGAGCTGGCACGTCTGGTGGCGATCCCCGACCTTTTGCCGATAACGGTCTCGACCACATCGGTTCGTCTCAGAGACAACGGCTTCGGGATAGAACAGGTCACGGAGGATATCCCCAACACGATTGACCTGGGCTTCGGAGAGCTACCGATCCACATCAACGGCCTAAGCTCCGTGTTCACCGGAAGCGACGGCTCGCTTACGATCCCCGCGCTCTGCAATCCTGTCTCCTTTGACGCCACCTTTACTAGCTACGGCGACGATGGAGTGGCGAACACTGGAGATGAGGTAACCCTCACCGACAGTAAGGACTTTCCGATAAACAACTGCCAGGCTGTGCCTTTCAACCCGAGCATAAGTCTCTCATTAAGCTCCAACCAGGCGGGAAGCCCCACTAACCTGAACACAATCGCTACAAACAACCCGGGCGATGCGGCTACCAAGAAGATGCACATCACTCTACCGGCGGGCTTCACTTTGGCCCCGAGCAGTGGTGGTGCCTGCACGCAGAGCCAGGTCGATGCTCAGGCCTGTCCATCCGGCTCACTGCTGGGAACGCTAACGATCAGCTCAGCACTTTCAACTACGCCCTTGAGCGGTCAGATCTATAGAACCGAGCCTAAAGGGGCCGCGATCGGTATCTGGGTCTTGATCACAGCAAGCTTCGGCAATTTGGAGCTAAACGGAACCCTGACCCAGGCCGCGACCGGTGGCCTGGAGATGGAAATCAATGACTTCCCACCGATCGGCGGCATGGGCGATGTCAGCTTAAACCTCGACTCCTCTGCCTCCGGCGCATTTACCAATCCCTTCACCTGCGGTAGCTACAACGCCACCTCCACCTTCACAAGCCACTCGGGCCTTTCCGTATCACGTAGCCATCCCCTTGAGATCGTCAGCTGCAGCCTACTGTCACCGTTTGCAACGGAGCTTGAGGTAAAGATTTGGAAGACCGTATCCAACCGGTACACAGACACACGCTTTAAACTCACCCAGGGAACCACGAAGAAGCTAACGAAGGCCAGCTTCGAGGCACCAAAGGATCTGCGCTTCTCGATGCGCCGCCAGCCAAAGAAGCGGGCACTAGCCTACGTTGAGCTTTGGGGTAAGTCGAAAGTTCAGCGAGGACGCTTCTATTTCTCAAAGCGCTCACGCTCCGAGGGCAAAAAGCGCTCAAAGCGCTCACGCTCCAAGGGCCGGATAACCTCGATGACGCTTAAGCCCAAGAACAAGCAGCTTAAGGGCGTGCGGCTACGTATCTCACGCAGCCACAGGAAGACGAAACTGACGCTTAGCAAGATCCCGCAGACGCGTGAGCTAACCGAACTGAGCATACGACTCTTCGGTAAACGCTCAAGGCTCGTCAAGACCTTCAAGCGGTGCAAACGCTCAAAAACGCTTACCTTTGATGCGACAAGTTATGACTCGCAGGGAAAGACCGTGCGTGCGAGCGATACGGTCAAGGTACGCTGCTCAAAACGCAGCAAGCGTTCGAAGCGGAAGGGGAACAGTTGAAGTGATGTCAATGGGCAATTCACAGCCGAAAACTTGATCTCCGTTTAGTCAGGCCAATGGGACTTCGGGCCTGCGAAGTGGGTGAGGGAGGGCGTGCTATTCAAGCACGCCCGGTTAACTACAGTCAGACCAGCGATCGTTGACCGCAGTTTCGGTCACTCCCGTTTTCGGTTCGTCACGGATCGTTACAGATAGAGCGGACTCCGAGGGTTTTCGGGTTTCGCTCCGTTCCACTCGGTATTTGCCGCCAATCGTTTTCTATTTGACGATGCATCAACTGCTTGGCTATAGGCCAATTCGGCTAATGCGATCAGCGGCTGATGCTCATCAGAGGACATCTCCCCAACAGCCCCCTTCGCCTCCTCGACATAGTGACGGCAGTCATCGGCTGCCCTTTCGATACCACCCGTCTTCTTTATCGTCTCTAGTATTTGTTCCAAATGTTTCTCATCATTGCCAATCCTGAGAAGCTCACGAAGCTCCGTACTTTCACCGAGCGCGTATATAACAGGGAGTGTGTAGTTGCCGTGTTTTAAATCACTTCCCGCTGGCTTATCAGTCACCTCATCGCCGACTAAAAGATCGACTAGATCATCTGATATTTGAAAGGCCATCCCAAGGTTGCGACCGTATCGTTCGAATTGTGAGACTGCTGATCCCTTAACACCTGCAAGCTCAGCGCCAAGACGAGCTGAGAATTCGAGCAAACTAGCTGTCTTAGATTCAATTGCCTCGAAGTAGCGCTCAGGCGACCTTTCTATGTTGTAAAGGTCCTCGACCTCAAGCATCTGGCCTTCGCTCAGCGAACTTTCGGTGGAGCCGAAAGCTTTACTTGCGCCTGCGCCTAGTTTTGCTATTGAGCATAAAGCTCGACTCACTGCAAAATCGGCAAGAAGAACAGAAAACGAATTGTTTATTCGGACTGCGTTGGACCCTGTCTTGTTAACCACCTGAGAGGTAAAGACGTTAAACAGGGCTAAAAGCTCAAGAGCCAGAGCGGCGTTAATTACATCATCAGTATCTTCTGCTGTGACAGTTTGCGCACAGAGGATAAGTGTTGTCGCATAGACCGGGCCGGCATGATCTTGCGTCTTGCCGTGAAGTAGCTCAGTTGCGAACGGAAATGTAGTTCTTAGTTCGATAAGTGCGCGTCGATTTGTTTCTTCAATTAACACTGCGTACGCAGTGTTGTACTCCGAAGCCAATTGCCAGACAGGCGTTATGCGGATATCTGGTTCGCTGCCGGACGTGGCCATTAGTCGCATAATCGATGCTATGAGCATCCCCCTGTCGGGCGCATGTAAATCATCAATAACGCTGGTCACGTTCTTCCGTTTTAAGGATCGCTGAACCGATCTGGTGATTACTGAAATATCCTGACCCAGTCGAGGAAAACGCGTCTCAATTTGAGTACCAAATGTTGTAAGTTCAGTCCCTCTTCTTATTGACTTGTCAATTAAGTGAGCGGCCATTTCGCCTCCGTGAAGTGCATAAGTAATACCCTCACCGTTGAGTGGATCTGTAGTCCGTGCAGCGTCTCCGACGAAGATAATATTCTTCACCTGGCATTGATCAGGAGAAAAATTCATTCCTACGGGTGAACCAAGCGGGCTTCCAATCCCTTTTATTGAACCGAGTCTCTTGTCGTCCCGATCATTCAATTCTGCCATGAAAGAAGTCAGAACATGATTGATAGAAGCGAACTCTACACCTGGGCCCCTGTAACAACTTACTCCTATATTTGCAAGCCGTTGCTGTATGGGAAACACCCACCCGTAACCGACATGACCGGTACCCGCAAGCTGTAAAGGCATGTAGACATCAAAAAATGGATCGAGCGAATTCTCTGTAGTGCAGTATTGACGAACCGCGTATGCAGATGTCGCATATATTTGTTTTGCTAACCCGGATTGCCGTCGCATACGCGAAGTTGCACCATCGGCAGCAATGAAAAATTTCGCTTTTATCTGAGAGCTGGCACCATTTTGTTTCAGCATGACTGCGTCTGCTCTTTCGTCTAGAAATACCGGTCCATCAACCTGTGCATTAATAAACCGTGCGCCACTTGCAACAGCCACATCTAACAGTTTCTTGTCCAGGGTCAACCTTGGAACGCACAGCGCATGTTTTGGCCTGTCGGGCCTCGGCTTATACGACTTGAACTCAACTTGCGAGAAATCATTAAAGACTCGCAATCCCTCTATAGGCTGGCCATACTCAGCGATGCCTTCCAGACCTAGTTTTTGAAGTAGCGCAACAGCTGATCGAGTTAAACCGTCTCCACATGGCTTGTCCCTCGGGAAGAGATCTTTGTCGATTAAGACTACGTCGTGACCTAGTTGAGCGAGTTTCGCAGCGGCGGCAGCGCCCGCTGGACCAGCGCCTATCACTGCCACCTCGGCCTCATCTACTGTCGGCATCACGTATTCCATGCTCACATCTCGGCGTCAAGCGTTGATAAAACATAGTCGACGATATTCCGAAGATTGTCAGGCTTAGGCAACCCCTCAAGGGCCTGCTTCGCCGCCTCGGCATGACGACGACAATCCTCTATTGCTCTTTCCACACCACTTGTACTCTGAATCACATCTAGGATTTGATCCAGTTGACTATCCTTGCTGTGGGCTAAAAGCATCTCCTGGAGCCCGGTGTTTTCGTGTAATGCATATAGGACCGGAAGAGTGTACTTACCCTGTTGCAGGTCTCTCCCCGGTAATTTATCGGTCAGCTCATCAACGGACACAAGATCAAGCAGATCGTCGGATATCTGAAATGCTATTCCTAGCTCGTGGCCGTATTGTTCAAGCTGGGAAACTACGTTGTTATCGGCGCCTGAGACCTCGGCACCCAGACGAGCTGACAGTTCGAACAAACTTGCTGTCTTAGATTCGATTGTCTTGAAGTAGCGTTCAGGGGACTGCTCAATATTGTAAAGGTCTTCGACCTCGAACATCTGACCTTCGCATGCTCGGGCAGCGGTGTCTGAGTAGAGAGTGATCGCCATATCGCCACAATCCGAAATAAGCTCAATAGACTGCGAAAGCAACCAGCCGCCACTTTGTATTGCGGTTAAGTTACAGAAACGTGTTGCGACTGTTTCTTCGCCGCGCCGGAGCACTGACTCATCTACGACATCGTCATGGGCAAGTGTTGCCAGGTGGAAAAGCTCAACTGCTGCTGCAGCTCGCCGGACTAAATCGTTGTTGTTGCGCGGCCCGTTGTGTGCGGCCTCAAACACAATATTAGACCGCAGTTGCTTTCCCTTAGTCGACAATAGGTACTTGCAGGCATCAGCAAGCCTGCTCGAACGTATAACCTCTTTGCAGGCATCTTCAACCTCAATGTTTTCTAGAGATTCAAGTAAGGGAATCGCTATGACCGCGTTTCCGGATCGAGTGAGCCGGTCGTCCGATTCTCGTTTCTCCAGGTCCTTGGAATTCACAAAAAACCTCCTAGCTCAGCCGATAAAATTGCTCCTACCTATTCTGACGGTGCGGCTGCGACACGTCGTAGCGAGAACACTAAGCGTACAGGAATTGCAACGGTTAATATTGCCAGTATTGTTATCAGGGCTATGGTCTGAAGTGCAAGACCCCAAGCCAGTGAGAACGGCACCGGGTAGCCGGTAGTTAGCTCAAGCCATCTGTCCGTCATTGCTTGGAGAAGGAAGCCGAAAGCGGCGCCGATCAAACAGCCGAGCAGAAGGATGACGCCAATCTCGTAAAAAATGGTGCGGTAAAGCTGTCCTGTTCCTGCTCCAATGGAGACAAGGCCGTAAAATCGTTGACGCCTCTGCCAAACTGAGCCGAGCATGGCGGCGACCACTGCTAGAACCGCAGCCGCAAGCACCATTTGTGATATCTGGTTGATCCTGGCAAGTCCCTGGCGAGTGATGGCAGCATTTGCGACAGTTGCCTCGTCAGCTGTTTGCACTCTTAACGATGAAGATTTTCCAACTGCTCTTTCAACTGCGTTTTTACCGGCTGCGATTGGTACACCATCAGCCAGATCCACCGGAATGACGCTCGCTTCAGGGACCTTCCATAATTGTTCATAGTCACGAGAGTTGACGATAAGCGCGCCGGATGGCCAGCCGTAGTTGGTTATGGTCGCGGCGAGCTTGAACTGCCTGTTACCTGTCGGAGTTGGCAGGCTGAACTCTTGGCCGATCTCTACGTTGAGCTCATCGGCAATCTTCTTTGTAAGAGCAGCCCATCTCCCATTACGGAAGCGGCGCGTGGCGAGGTTGAGATCGCCTTCGGTGATCTGGCTGGGTCCGATCGGATATTTGGAATCCCCCGACTCGCCTATCACTAGAAGGCGTTTCTCGTTGAGATCGATAAAAGACGCTCTGGTTACACGCACCGATTCGACTGCACCAAGACGATTCAGTCGGCGAACTATCTTCTGCTGGTTGAAACGCTTCGTGAGATAAGGGTTTTCATCCCCTCCTGATGACACCCATATATCGGCATTTCCATATATGCCGGCCGCCAGTTGCTTAACCCCGGTCGTGAGATTGTTCTTGGTCCCAGTTATGCCTACGATTGAGAAGACCGCCAATGTCCCGACTGCCGCAAGTGCAGTGGCCCGAGTCGGAGCAGTGGCCAGCTCGCTGACAGCGACATGTGCAGCGCCGCTGCTCATACTTCTTGTTAGACGCAGCGCAATAGTGAGCAGAAAAGTGATGAGCGATGGGAGGATCATGATCATTCCGACAACTAGAGCTACGATTCCGAACAACGTTGTCTCCGGCGCGGTCAAAGACAGAGCCAGAAAGGCTGCGATCAACGCGATGCCACCGGCTAGTAGCCGCTTTTGTACTTTTGAAGAGCGCATCTGGGCTACTTCCGGTTCTTTCTCTTGGAATGAATCCGTTGGGCCGACCTTCAGAAGCTCGAGAGCAGGCCTTGCCGTAGCCGCTAGGGCCGCCAATGTACCGCCCATCATGGAAATGACGATCGTACCTACCCCAATGATGCGTTGATCTCCAATGGCAAAAGCCGACGATAGATAACCGGGTACCTGGTGCAAGACGTAGCGGGAAAGCTGATCGCCTAAAAAGATGCCGAGGGCTGAACCCACAAGACCCAAGATAAGCGCGTCAAAGACAATCGATGCAAGTATTACTTTCTCAGATGCCCCGAGTGAGTGTGCGGCAGCGACGTCTCGACGCCGCTCTATTATCGAAAGCAGCATCGCGTTGTAAGCCAATAGGATCCCAACGACCAAGCTGATCACGCTAAAAAGCGCACTAGACTGCCGATCCGAGGCTACTGCTTCGTCAAGCAGGGATGCTTCGGTACTGCTTTCACGGACGTTGAGGGTGTCGGAGGAGAGTCTTGAAAGCGCGGCCTTTGCCTCTTTTTCGTGACCAGGCAAGGGAGCGACTAGGATGCGCGATAGCCGGTTCGGCATATCAGCGAGCTCTTGGGCGTATCCTAAATGTGCAAGTGCAATGGGGCTTTGCGTCAAGGGGCCTAAATCGTCCTGAGACAGGATGCCTGCCAAGGGAATTTGCTCAGTACGCTCGCCTACCTCCACCTTCACGGTGTTGGCTCTGCTTACGCCGATCGCCTTGGCGGTGTGCGAAGGGAGATAAAGCCCAATCTCAAATTCATCACTACGGCGGGCGAAGCGTTTGGTCAGACTGCCACCAAGGCAGGTGAGGCGATCATCAAAACCTAAAAGCATCAGCGGGCGACGTCCCTTCGGACCCTTGACTGCTATTCGACGCTCAACTGTCGCTGCCGCGGAATCGACATCCGGCAATCGCTGCACTTGTTGAAACAACCGCTCGCTAAACCCGTCGGGACTGCGGGCGGCGACTTCAAGCGAGGCACGTCCGGCAACGCCTTCCGTTAGATGCTTAAACGAGGCTGTCACACTTTTATTGGCGACCAGGACGGCAAAAAGAAGGGCAACACCGGCTGCGATGCCCAGGAGGGCTAACAATTCGCGAAAGAATCGAGCGCGTAGGTGTCCCTTATATAAAAGGATGAGAGTTCGAATGCTTACCATTGGACTTGAATCCGTTACTCAAATCAGCCCTGCGGGTACGCTGGACTAGAGATTGGCTTACCTTTCACTGGCCTTGCCTCATTGCAAGTATGGATGTTGGTTTTTTAGTTGAGGTATGATCGAACAAATTACCGTCTTGCATTTCTAAAGTACGTTCGGCGTGATCTGAGGCTCGACTGTCGTGTGTAACCAGTATCACCGCAGCTCTGTGTTCTCGGTGGATGTCGCTTAGAAGTGACAGCACTTCACCGCCCCTCTTTGTATCTAGATTGCCAGTCGGCTCGTCGGCGAAAATAAGACTCGGTCTACCTGCGAGCGCTCTGGCAATCGCAACGCGTTGTTTCTCTCCACCTGAAAGTTCAAAAGGTCTATGGGCAGCGCGGCCGGTTAAACCAACCAGATCCAGTAGTGATCGAGACTCAGCTGCAGCCTCACGGTAGCTGATGCCGGCATACAGGCGCTTTATAATTACGTTGTCCTGGGCACTTAACCCAGGCATAAGATTAAAGTTCTGGAAGATAAAGCCAAATTCTTCACGACGAAGCCTAAGTGCCTTGTCTTTGTCAAGCGAGCTGAGGACTTGACCGCGATAGCTGACCGTTCCGTGGTCAGGGGTCAGTAACCCAGCCGCCAAAAGTAAAAGCGTGGTCTTGCCCGAACCGCTCGGCCCGAATATGGCAGCAAACTCACCATCTGCCACCGAAAGCGACACATCGTCAACTGCCCTCACGACATCGCCAGGACCTATGTAGTGCTTTCGCACAACGTCAAGCTCAAGCATCGGACTACATAGCTTTCTTGGGATGATTTACTGGTAGATCTATAACCTCACCCAATTCATCTCTGGACTTCTGGGTAACCAGCTGACCGTCTTCGAGGTAAAGGATGGGACTTGATCGGAAAAGTGCTGTGGCCTCCGTGTCAGCTGCGAGCATTGCCATCTTTTTGTCTTGTGCCAGCGATTTGAGAACCGCGAAAAGCGAGTCCTGTTCGAAGAAGCTCAAGTTCGTTGCCAGCTCGTCGAGAAGGAGAATGCGTGGCTGGGTAACAAGGGCCTGAGCTACAGATACTCGCTGTCGGTCGTTCTCCGAAAGCTCATGTGGTCGTGCTCCGGCTATTCGATGTGCGTCGACTGATTCTAATGTGTCCCATGCAGTGCGTTCGGCATCGGAGCGGTCGATTGCATCAAAGAGGAGTGGCAAAGACACGTTTTCGAGAACGCTTAATCCTGGGTAGAGATGCTCCGAGCCCCATACACAGCCCACTTCTCTCCGCCGGTACGTCTTTATCGCTGCTTTGGACATACTGCTCAATGGCTTTCCTCTGTATTCGACCGAGCCATTGTCGGGTGTTTCCAGTCCCGCTGCAAGCTTGAGGAGAGTGGTTTTGCCTGCTCCGCCTGGACCAAGGATGCCAATGAAATCATGGTCCTCGAGTTCGAGTGACACGTTTCTTGCAGCATCAACGTGCCTTCCGAATCGGATAAAAGCTTTGCTTACGTTGTCAAGCTTGAGAACCATCTTCGACTTTGCATATTCCCACTATTCATGAGCAGTGTCTAGTAATAGTGGTTAGTAACAGGTAGTTAGTAATAACCATGCACAGCCAAGGCGTTTGACGAAAAAAAGCGGAATGTTTGGGCGCCCCATGAGTCAATACAGAGTAATGGGCACGTCACTTGTACGTCAGTTCAAGGTATCGTGGTTGGTTAGGGGGGATCTGCTTGTCAGTTAGGAACGCAATTCTCGGAATTCTGATCAAGGGACCTCGGTACCCATATGAGCTGAGCATAGATTTCGAAAAGCTAACTGGATACACATGGCAACTAAACAGGGGTCAGCTCTACCAGACAGTGTATAAGCTTGAGCAGGAAGGGCTTATAGAGCGGACGGAAAGCAATCCAAACGTGCACGGGCCTCGATGGGTGTTTCAGGTCACAGTCCAAGGGAAGGATGTCTATAAAAGATCGCGCTCAACCAAGCCTCAAAGGGTTAAACCGTTGAGAGATGATCTACTACTTGAGATTGCCCTATCCGAGCCAGGGGATGCACCATTTCTCTTGGATGTGATAAACACACGCGCGAGGCTGTGTAAGGAAAAGCTGCGCGAGTACACCGATCTTGAGGTAGCCGCGGTACCTATGGACCAAGCAAGTTCGTGGGAAGAAGTGGGGGCGACTCTTAGTTTAACTGGAGCGCTAGAGAAGGTTCAGTCTGAGCTGAGATGGTTAACTATAGCTCGTCTTGCAGTGGAGCGATTTACAGACGTAAGCGCAACTCAGAATAGAATTACACGGGCATCGCAATAACGCAGGCGGACCAAATAACCAAACCCGAGCTCATTATCCGGCAGCTCAACCCAGATAGTGCAATTGATTCCCGTTGCAAATAATATTTGGGATCCTAATCCACTGCAACGTACTTGGAATTGGGTATTAGTAACTACTTGTCAATAACCTTGCATTCCCGGGTTCATGCGAAATAATCGACTGTCATGGAGCATCTCAACAACCTTGTGCCTACATGGATCGCTGTTCCCGATGTCGGGTTGGAGATTTGGTTGCGTATGGCTTAACGATTTTCGGCATCAGATGCAACCAAGCATGCAAGTAGATGCCTGTTAGTTTCGGCTACCACTATATGGAGGTGAATTACGAGTGTCTGTTAAACATGCAATCCTTGGAATCCTAATAAAGCGTCCTAGCTATCCCTATGAATTGAGCGTTAAATTCACGCAAACAATTGGCTACGCCTGGCAGTTAAACAAATCCCAGGTGTATCAGACTGTTTACAAACTTGAGGACGAAGGTCTTGTTGAGCGTACAAACAACAAGCCAAATCTAAACGGTGCAAGGTGGGTCTTTCAAATCACTGACAACGGTAAGAAAGAGTATGTTCGGTGGAGATCGACAATGTCACAGCGGGTCAGGCCGCTCAGGGATGACTTACTGATACGAGTTGCGTTGGCAACACATGAAGACGCTAATGAGCTTCTTCAAGCCGTCAATCTGCGAAAACTTCTTTGCGCGGAAAAGCTCCGTGAGTACACGGAGAGAGAGTCTATGCTCGTACCGTTAGAGAAAGCTCGTCGCTGGGAAGAGGCTGGGTCTACTCTGAGCATGAAGGCAGCGTTGGATCAGCTCAACTCAGAGATACGCTGGCTCGGGCTAGTGGGTGAAACAATTGAACGACTCACGCATGAACATACTTATGTAGTACACAGCCAAACGGCAACTCAGTGACGATACGGATTCACCTCATAACGATTTAGTATTCGCGTCAAACGATATTCTGAACACCGACAAAGTTTCAGCGCTATTTTCTGCTCGACTTCCTCCTCGACCCCCCACGCGTTTTCGATGACTCCCTTCTAAAACACTTGACAAGCTTTTCATAAGAGGCCTCCCTCTTATCGCCCTCGACGCCCGTCAGCTTGACGGTGAAGTCAAGGTTGCGGTGCTTAACGCACTTCTTGAAGGTACGCACCACTCTCGTGCGCTTGCCGAAAAGCCTGATAGAGAAGTCGGCTAGTTCCTTGTCTTTGGGGACGTTGTGCAAAGTGATCTTGGTGTAGTTTTTTGTATTTGAGATTGTCACGATCAAGTCTTTGAGCTGTTTGTTTTTTGCCTTTAGCTTGATCGAGCGCGTGCTCTTCTTAGGTTTTCGTTTTGATTTGGAGCTTTTCTTTGCAGAGCGCTTCTTGGCCGAGCCTTTCTTTTTATTGGTCTTACGTTTAGTTTTATAAGGGAAAAGCCTTGCCCTTTTTACCTTCTTGTCATCCCAGAACTCTACGTAGGCGAGCGGTTTCTTTCTGCTATGCCCTTTGTACTTGAACTTTAGGCTCTTGGGGAGGTAGAAGGTTGCCTTATCGACTACCTGTCGAGGGCTCTGGGATACATTCAGTCGCATGTCGGTATATCGGTTGTTTCGCGGTTTCCACAGCTTCACTGACAGATCCGTATCGATAGCCTGTGCCTGACAGCCGACGATGTCAAGTGGATGGATTCCACCCACTTGCTTTAGGTTGTGGCTTACGTACGTTGAGGTCGCATTATAGGCGCCGCATACGTAAGGATTCAGCAGTGAGCCACCTGAAGACGAGTTCAAGCTGATATTGACATTTCCCGAACCTGGCAGTGGCGGGAAGTAGTCGAATGCCATCTCAATCCCACCTTCTGAAGTTTGTCTCATCGTGCCCGATAGCTGGATGCTGCCGAAGCTCGCATCTAAAAAAACTGCGATTGATATCGCTTCTCCCTGGGGATCTCCCATATGGACCGTTCCCTCTATCGGGGCGGCAGACAGTGCAGAGGACACGGATATCGTGCCCAGCTGAGAGGAGCTTTGGCATGAGGCAGCGGCAATCTCTGCGGCACCGCAGGCGGTTGTCCCGGATGGGGCCAGGCCGAACCCTGCAGGCAGGGTGATGTGCATCTCTTTAGTGGGGGCATCAGTGGCGTTGCTGGCGGTTGAGGTTATGAGGTTGGAGGTTGACCCAGCAATCGACGAGGTAAGAGACAGCCCGATGGAGGGGCTGTACGGGGTAGCCTGGCAGTTGGCTATCGGATAGGGTTCTGTGCCGGTAGCTGTCTGTTCGTCTCCCGTTCCCTTGATGCCGTCATCGCCGTAGCTTGTAAACGAGGCATCGAAGGAGACCGGATCGCAGATGGCGGGGATTGTCAAAACCGGGGCGCCGGAGGGGGTAACCTGGCTGCCGTTGATCGTGGTCTCGAACCTGAATATTTGGATATCCAGAGTTAGACCAAAAGCGACAATCTCTTTTGGAATATCTGCTACGGACGAATCTATGCCCGAACCATCATTTCTAAGTGTTACAGACGATTGAGATGGCTCGACAGTGACTCCAGGAATTACTTCATCTGGAATTGAAACAAGCCGCGCAGCCTCACCGGGCTGCGGCTGTTCCGGGTAAGTACTCGACATAACGGTTAAAGGTATTTCACCGATTTCAGGCACGGTCACAGTCATATCCGTTGTTTGACTGCCGACCTTCTTAGCGTTCGGATTCGAGCAGTAGTAGACATCCTCACTCGTTTGCGCCAGGTTGCAGTACTCAGAGCTATCTGCAATCGGGATGAGCCCATCGGGCCACTTCAGTGTCATCAACTCCAGGTCCTGCTCGCTTGGATCATTATTTGCCTTCAGCGCAATCGTCAGGTCGGGACTGGCTCCGGCTTCATAGGTGGACGATGTGACCGAGTCGGTGTGCCAAGTAAATGGGCCTTGATCTGCAACTGCATTCGATGGATTGGACACGCCTAAGACAAACAGCATAAAACCGATACACGCAATAAACTTCGCGGCCCTTCTTGTCTCTGACGAATTCATCTTGAACCTCCTTCGATAGAAACATTCGGCAGCAGCCGATCAAGCCACCGGGGCATCCACCAGTTGGCGCGTCCGAAGAGCCTCATGGTTGCTGGCAGCAGAACTAGACGGACAACAGTTGCGTCCAATAAGACTGCAACAGTCAGGCCGACTCCGAACTCGC
Source organism: uncultured Thermoleophilia bacterium (assembly GCA_963710065.1). Classification (GTDB taxonomy): domain Bacteria; phylum Actinomycetota; class Thermoleophilia; order Solirubrobacterales; family CAVPYU01; genus CAVPYU01. Next base: position 48,675 of record CAVPYU010000007.1, read on the forward strand.
GCATGGTGGCATAGTCGGAGAGACTGAAGGCGAAAAAAACGCCTATCATGATTGCGCCTGCTCCGGTTATTACGCGCGCCGTGTGATCGATCCCGTAGGCAATAGCGCCCTCAGTCGTGCCGGTGCGCAGATAACCTTCGCGCATGCGTGTGATTAGGAAAACCTCGTAGTCAATAGAAATGGCAAAGATAATCGCGAGTAACCCGTTTAACGTTGCTGGACCGATGTAGCCGGGTCCACCGATCAGCGGCGAGTCGCCGCTTGTGACAAGCGTGAGCACGCCGATCGCTGCTGCAACTGTCAGTAGGTTCAACAACACCGCCTTAAGCGCTAGCAGCGGCGACCTGAAAATAATCGTCAACACCATCAACGCCACCAGTATTAGCGTCGAGAGCAACGGTATTACGTTGCTCTTCATGGCGTTGACAAACTCGGTAATTACAGCACCGCGGCCACCAACGCCGGTGCTGGCGTTGAGGTCTTTGGCTAACTTTGGTGTCATACTGTTCAAGTTTGAATTGAGCCGCCCGAGATTTTTTATCACCTCTGGTCCAGCGCCAACGCCTCCCTTTCCAGGGTTGGGTATGTCAGGGACGACCAGGATCCGACTGGCCGTGCCCCCCTTGTCCCAGTTGAGCGCGAACGCAGCGATCTCCTGCTCGTCCTTGTCTCCCTCATCGATCCCTGCCAATAGAAAGTAGCCGGACTCGGCCATTTTCTCCTGTTGCTCGGCTGTGCCAGCCGATCCTTGGCCTGAGTTGTACTGACCGACACTGCCGGCCATCTGATCCAGCCCTGATTCCAGGGCGGCACTCTGGGTATGGCCCTCACCGAGCTCACCTGAAAGCCTTCCCGCACCGTCCTTCAAGCTACTTGCACCACCCACCAGGGTTTGGTTGCCCGCACTCAAGTCCCCGGTACCTTCACGGGTCTCTTCCAGGCCACTGGCTAAAGAGCCCGATCCTGCAGATATCTCGTCCAAGCCTTGAAGAAGCGAGTCGGTACCCTTGCTCAGCTCAACCAGGCCTCCGTGAAGCTCGTTTGCACCGCCGTACAGGCTGTTTGCCTCCTTTGAGGCGGCTATGTTTTGCTCGGTGGCCCGGGCGATAGAGCTTTCCATGCCGTAGTAGCCACTCTCTACCTGTTGACCGGTCTTGGGATGTTGACCGGTCAGGGTTGCCAGTGCGGTTGCGGCACGCTCGTAGGCTACGGCAAACTCGGGGTCTGACTTAGTGGCTGCATTGGTGCGATCAAGTGCTGTCAAGGCTAGTGAGAGTTCATTGGTGGCATCGGCGCTTGCCTTTTGCAGGCTCCCCAGGCTTTCACGACCTCCTTCAAGCTCATCGGCGAAGTCCTTAGTGGCATCTTTGACCTGGACCGATCCCTTCTCCACCTCAACTGCTGCCGAAGCTATCTTCTTTGCCCCGTCACGAGCCTCAGCGATCGATCCCTCAAGCTCGCGTGAGCCTGATGAGGTCTCATCTAGTGCGCTTTTAAGCTCTAGTGTCCCGTCAAGAGATGCGCTCAAGCCCTCTTCCAGGCTCTTTGCACCGCTTGATGCCTCTGCCAGGCCATTCCTTAAGTCTCCCACTCCGCCCTCGGCGTCTCCAAGACCGTTCTCCAGCTTGTCTAAGTCCTTGCGCTGAGCCGAGAGGTCATCGGCTGCCTTTTGCAGTTTCTTCGACTGCTTATTGAGTGCTGCGGGGCCTAAGACAGTGTCGATACCATCCTGCCGGGCAAGCTTCTTTTGGAACTTGTCCAGAGTCGCAAGCCGTTTCTTTTCTGTGATCTGCCCTCGCTCAGTAGCGACCATCACAGTGAAAACAGCGCCCCAGCCACCTCCTGCTTCCTTACGAAAAGCTTCAGCATCCACTCTGACGGGATTGTCTTTCGGTAGCCCAGCAGGTGCGAGACCACCTATCTCTATTCCGAACGCAGGAACCGCAAGGATCAAAAGTGGAACCAAGACTGCCGCTGTGGCAACAGCCGGTCTTTTGATCAGACGTTTGACTATGTGGCCAACACGAGCTTTTGGTGATTTTCTGCCGATATGCCATCGCTCCAGGTATGGTGCCAGCAGTGAAAAAAGTGCGGGGAGTAGTGTCGCCGAGCCGACCATGGCAAGAATGGTTGCGCCCAATGCTCCAGTCATTGCAGAAACCATCGTGCCACCGGGCGTTATTACTAGCGCTGTGATCAGGGCGAAAATCAGGATAGCCCCAGCGAAGATCACTGTCCTCCCGGCAGTACAGACCGTTCGCTCCAAGGCTACCGCGAAAGCATTCCCCTTGGCCTGTTCCTCCCTAAATTTGGAGACGATTAAGAGCGAGTAATCGACGCCTAGCGCCAAGCCCATCATCGACATCATCGTTGTAGCCAATGCGTCAAGCCCCATAAAACGCGAGAGAAGCGAAATTGCTCCGTTTCCACATACGATCACAGCAAAGCCAAGCAGTATCGGGAGCAGCGCAGCAACTGGGGATCTGAAAACGATCAAAAGGATGATAATCAGTATCGGTGCGGCAATTTTCTCTGATTCCTTTGCTGCTTTTAAGCCAACGTTGTTCAACTCGGCTACAAGTGCAGCGTCTCCAGTAACGTGAGAACGTAAGGATTCGGGGAGCGCCTCGTTAAGCTTCTTTTTCACAACTGGGACAGTCTCTTTGCCCACGACATTAAATGGTTGCCGTACCTGCAGTACAAACAAAGCTTGGTTCTTTTTTCGCCTCAAGAAATTGGGAGCATCTGGTGACCACGGGCTAAGTACACTGACCTTTGGAATGCGATTAAGCCGCCTCGCTACTCGAGGGCCATAGCGATTAATCAACTTGGGGTCACCTAACACTAAAACGGCGAGGCTCTGTGACTCACCGAAGTGATCCCTTTCAAGCTTTATTGCTCTTTCACTGCTTGAGCCGCCTATAAGAATATCGCTACCTTCAAGCGACGACGCTCCGTTTTGGCTCGCAGCAAATAAAATAAACGCGGATAATGCCCATACAGTCAGAATGGTTTTCGGCTTAGAAGAACAAAATTGGGCAAGCCCGGAAAGAAACCTGCGCTTGCTCTTTATCTCAGCCATATCGTCTACCTTATTTGTAAATCTATCCTACGAAACTCGCGCCATATTTAATATCTAGTAACAATGGTTATTACTTACTGTATTATTGGTCATGTATAGCACCATTTAGAGTGAGAAAATTCATCAGGCAATAATTCATATTACCGACACATTTAATTCTGGTACTGCAGCCTGTTGTTTCAACAAATGCGAGTTCACCGGTAGCAATCACAGTTGCTGCGCTGTCACCACTTGAGCTACCTGGACTCCTCCCTAAGTTCCAGGGATTTCTGGAAATACCCCAAGATGCTGACTCAGTCAAAGCCCAAGCGCCAAACTCAGGGAGATGTGTCTTTCCGATGTTGAAAAGAGCAGATTTTCTCAGTCTTCGAACAGCCGAGCTGTCGGCGGTTGCAGGTCCTAGATCGATGCCTGTACCACACATGGTCTCAACATCGATGTCGTTTGATGGCTACCAGCATTCCCAAGAGGGGTGCTTCATCACCGGCAAATGCAAGGTCTGCATCACATTCAACATCTATACTGAATTGTGTTGGACCTGAATTGTCTTCTTGAGGAACGGTATGTTTGTCCATGCAAACCCCAATCAAGAATCGATAATCCTACCTGCAAGTAGGAAAGTATAACATAGAATCCTACTTGCAGGTAGGAACTGCAACTGTTTAGCGATAAGATCAACGAAAAGGCAGTTTTACCGTGGCATCAAAAAGCACAACAAATCGAGAAAGAGCGGAGCATCTGGGTCCGGAGCAGCGCAGGCCTCTTGTCCTAGACGCCGCACTACCGCTATTCATAGAGCACGGCTACTACGAAACATCGATGGACGCAATCGCAGAGGCTGCCAGGGTGACAAAACCAGTTCTATACGACTGCTATCCAAACAAAGATGCCCTTCTAAGGGCGCTCGTAGATCGCGAGGAAGGGCGCGTTCTCAAGCAGATGACTGATGCTTTTCCAAAAGACCCTGACATCAATAACGTCGAGCAGTTACTGATAGATGCATATACCGCTTCCTTTAAAGCAGCGGCCGCCAACCCACTTGCGTGGAGAGCACTCTATGTTGCCGAACAGTCGGCTATCCCGGAGGTAGCTGAGCGTATTCATAAGGGACGCAAAACTCAGGAAGCACTGATAAACGAAATAGTTAGGGCTTACCTCGACCAGCAAGGAGTGTCAGAATCGGATCGCTTGGGAGTGCTGTTTGCGCGTATCATCATGGCGGCCGGGGATGCAGCTGCCAGGCTGATGCTTGAGGATCTGGAGTTTTGGGATCCAGAAGAGCTGGGCCGAATTCTAGGCCGAACCCTTATCAGAGGAGAAAAGGCTCGCAGAGATGATGAAGGTGCTTGATCTTGTGGTTCGACTACGCTTCTACGTTATCAGAGGTTATTAAGTGATGTTATTAATAACCTTGGTATTAGTGAGTCACACATTAGAGTACGCTTCCTGCACTTAAATAGTTATTCCATCAATATTAACGCAATTATTGTGATACGCGAGCAGAATGATGTCATTACATTCACGACCATTGTTTGCGCACGATCATGATGAATCTACGTCTCAAGAACACAAGACGCTATCAGCGAATGATGGTAGGACAAGATTTACAAGACAGTTACATACAACAGTAGGCGTAGATCTTGTACGTGTAGAGCGAATGGTTATGCTGATCTCGCGATACGGTGAATGTTTTCTAAAGAAATTATTTACTGATCAAGAGATTGACTATTGCTATCAGAGAGGCGCAGGAGCTGCTATGAGTTATGCAGCAAGATTTGCTGCAAAGGAAGCGACATTTAAGGCTCTGCCCATCAAAACACAAGTGATACGTTGGCTTGATATCGAAGTGATAAATGACCAGAAATTATCTCCAGCGATAGAGTTACATGGGCCGTTAAGTGAAATCAGTAAATCAGGTGGGCTAGAAAAGTTGTCAGTTAGCATTACTCACGATTCTGACTATGCAATAGCTGTTGTGGCGGCGTCTTTTAACAACAAACCTGCACAAAAGAAAGTGAACTTATGGGAACTGTGCATCAAGCCACCTCTTTGATTACGGCCTAAAAGGACAAATGCGAAGGACGTAATATCATAATATTAGAACGGGCTAAAGCACATACCAGCTGACTGCAAGTGATGTGATAGAGCACAGGGTAATTGTAGAACGGTCAAATATAACCAAAACAATATACCTTTAAATAGAACGGCTATTACTTAGAATCAGTCAACTGTGAGGTGTGAAGTTGGCGGTAAATAAAACAGCAGTACTGGTACATGGAAAAGGCAGTGAGCCTTCGTTGATGCGACGAATTGTGATCGAACATGAGGAGGGCCTTTATTGTCTAGCAGGTGAGCTCGATGCCTGTGTCGATGACTTGACCTGGGGAGGTGCAGTCGTCGAGTGGAGCGCAACTACCTAACATTTCAAAAAAAGGGCTGTGCCCTCGTAACAGGCGCCTCTCGAGGCATCGGTGCAACAAGCGCAATCAGTCTTGCCCGTGCCGGGTGGGCGGTCGGCATCAACTATCGGAGCGATCGCGAAGGCGCAATGAGCACTGCTGAGGCAATTACCTCAACCGGTGGACGGGCTGTTGCCTTGCGGGGAGATGTTGCAGACCCAGAAGCCGTAGACGCTATGTTCAACGCAGTCGAAGAGCAACTCGGTCCCGTATACGTACTTGTCAATAATGCGGGCATCAGTATCGATGGGCTACTGATACAACTCGACGAGGAGACCTGGAACCAAGTCATCCAGACCAACCTAGGCGGTGCCTTCCGAACAACAAAGCGTGCACTACGATGTATGATGCGAGCGCGGTTCGGACGTGTGATCAACATATCCTCAGTTGCCAGCCAAAGGTCAATCCCAGGCATGGCCAGCTACTCTGCGTCGAAGGCTGGCCTGGTCGGATTAACTAAAACAGTCGCAGTCGAGATCGCTCGGCGCGGCATTACAGTCAACGCTATCGCGCCTGGTTTTGTTGAAACCGACATGACATCCGCTATCTCCCGTGATTTGATGAAAGCAGCTCCCGTAAGGCGCCCGGGCAACCAGAGGATGTGGCGGCATGCGTTTGTTTTCTTGCCTCACGGGAGGCGACTTTCATCACTGGTGCCCTGCTGACGGTTGACGGAGGTTTGACTGCTTAAATATTCATTGCATAACACGTAATGGAATAATCAAGGCCAATCTACCCGCTTATCATAAATTCTGTCAAGAATAATAATGTCTTTTCCTGGACGTGTGCGAGCCATCCTGCTCTACCTGCCAACTCCTTACTTATTAACTCATTATGTTCCGGCAGCACGAGGTCCCTGTCTCATCAAAATAACTGATCTCGACTATCTGTAAATTAATTATGTCGATGGCTCTTTTATCTAAGTTTGTAGATTCCTGAGTGCTCTCAAACAGAGCGAACGGAAAAGGCGGGTCAGCTACGAGACAAGATCTCAAGAACTGCAGAGGCTAAGTAGCCCGAAGCATGTTGTTCTAATTTAATAGTAAGAAGTAACCGTTGCGAATGACCTTGGAGTATTTCCGATACCTCATAGACTTATCCCTAAAATAGGAGGCGAACCAAATGACAGAAACTAAAACACGTAACCCAAGCGAAATCAGAGATCGGATCATAGAAGTCGTCGCTGGGTTCGTCGATAATCCCGACGAAGTAACCGTGGAGTCCAATCTGATTATGATCGATTTGGACTCCCTCGACATGGTCGAATTGGAACAGATCGTTGATGAAGAATTTGGTATCAAACCCCAGTACGCAGAGGTCATGGATCTCGATACGGTAGGGGATGTCATTGACATGATTGTGAGTCGAGTGACTTGAAGAGGAAGGTTGTTATCACCGGAGTTGGCGCTATTACTCCTCTCGGCGTCGGTGCCAACAAGCTTTTTGAGCGCTGGGCTAATGGTGAGTGTGGCTTGGAGGATGGCCTGGGCCGTTGTTCTGACTTCCATGCGAGAGAGTGGCTGTCGCCAAAGTCGACTCGCAGAGCAGATCGCTTCACCCAGCTGGCCCTTGTCGCTGGTGACGAAGCTGTACGTCAGGCAGGTTGGGAAGGTAATCTACCTTACGACTCTGACCGTGTTAGCTGTCTTATCGGCACTGGGGTAGGGGGCATGGCGACAATGGAAGAAGGAATTGCCATGATCCACGGCGGTTCCAAGTACGTCCCACCTTTAACCATCCCCCTCATGATGAGCAATGCTGCCCCAGCCACTATGGCCATTCGTTATGGGCTCACCGGCCAGGTTCACAGTTTGGCTGCAGCGTGTGCTGGCGGCGCACAAGCAATTGCGACGTCTGTGGCGCTGATTCAATCTGGCAATGCGGATGCCGTTGTGACGGGAGGTTCGGAGGCGGCACTTACGCCACTCACTCACACAGCCTTTAGATCGATGGATGCACTATCGAACAAGGGGATATCCCGCCCCTTCGATGTTCGTCGTGACGGGTTCGTGCTAGCTGAAGGAGCGGGTATACTTATTCTCGAAGCTGAGGACCTTGCACGCAAGCGGGAAGCCACGATACTGGGCAGCATAGGCGGCTGGGCGTCGACAGCGGACGGGTACCACATCACAGCGCCGAATCCCAACGCCCGTTGCGCCGCCAGAGCGATCGTGTGCGCTCTCAAGAATGCCAACCTAAAGCCTAAAGACATCTCTTATATCAACGCTCACGGAACATCCACACCTATGAACGACAGGATGGAGACAGCTGCTATTAAAAGCTCGTTGGGAGATGCGGCGGCCCATATTCCAGTTTCGTCAACTAAATCAGTGATTGGACATACACTAGGGGCGTCGGGTGCAGTGGAAGCTGTTGCTCTTCTACTGACACTGCGGGGGAGACTGGCTCCTCCAACTGTCGGCTACGAGGAGGCTGAGCCAGGTCTAGATCTCGACTACGTACCCGACAAGGCCAAGCCATTGAAGTCGCCCAATGGCGATATGGAGCTCGCGGGGATATCTAACTCATTCGGCTTCGGTGGCCATAACGTCGTCCTCTGTATGACAGCATGAGCACTATAGTTACATACCCTCCGGCTGAGTCAGTTACGCCAAGGCAGCTGTCGCCACTCGAACGGCTGGAGTTACTCTGCGATGAGGGTTCAGTCAATGTTATTCGGTCAAAAGTTACCTCCAGAAGTATGGGCGATAAATCCCTGGCCGGTGATGGCGTTGTTGGTGCGGCGGGATGTATAGCGGGACGGCCCATTTTTTGCTATGCGCAAGATGCCACTTATGCTGCTGGTTCACTCGGCGAAGCACATGCCGACACGATCATCCACATCCTTGAACTTGCCCAGCGTTCCCGCATACCGGTCATTGGTTTCATTGAATCGGGTGGAGCCAGGCTGCAGGAGGGTCTGGCGGCTCTCGACGGCTACGGACGTATCTTCCATCGGACTGTGGCTCTCTCTGGACAGGTGCCATTACTCTCAATCATCACTGGGACGGCGGCTGGCGGAGGTGCATACGGCCCAGCACTTACCGACTTCGTACTTATGACAAGCTCGGCTGCGATGTTCCTCACGGGTCCGAGGATAGTCCACGAAGCGCTTGGAGAGGATACCACCACCCAAAGCCTTGGTGGTCCCAAGGTGCACGAGCGCAACGGTGTCGCACATCTCGTCGTGAAAGACGATGTTGAGGCGGTTCAGAGCGCCCGCAATCTACTTTCTTACATGCCGCAAAATGCGTGGGAAACACCACCACTGGGTGCTCCTTCCGAGCCAGATCCTAGAGCCGGTAATCCGGGTGACCATGTTCCCAATGAGCCCCGCGCGGTTTACGATGTTCGAGACGTTATTCGTGCGATTATTGACGCCAGCGATCTCCTAGAGGTATCGCCACGTTGGGCGAGAAATATCGTCACTGCGTTTGGTCGTCTAGAAGGCAGGCCTGTTGGTATCGTGGCCAATCAACCTCGGCATCTTGGGGGAGTTCTTGATGTCGAATCCTCTCGCAAGGGCGCGCGCTTTATACGTTTTTGCGACTCGTTCGGCATACCGCTTATCACCTTTGTCGACACTCCGGGCTTTATGCCAGGTTCGAGGCAGGAGAGCGCGGGCGTGATCCGGCATGGCGCTGACTTTCTTCATAGCTTTTCAGCAGCCTGTGTGCCAAAAATAACAATCGTGCTGCGCAAGGCATTCGGTGGGGCGTACATCACCATGAACTCCCTTGGACTAGGTGCTGACCTCGCCTTCGCTTGGCCGCAAGCCGAGATAGGCGTGATGAGTGCAAGCTCCGCGACGAAGATCATCCAACGGCGCAAACTAGTCGCAGCTGAAGACAGCGAAGCTGTCTTGGCTGAGCTATCTGCCTCCTACGCTGAGCAACACCTTGGCGCATCGGTAGCTGCCTGTAAGGGCTCGATTGATGAGCTGATCCACTCAAATCAGACAAGGCAACGACTTTGCTGGGGGTTAACCACGCTCTCAACTCACCGCCAAAGAAGGATAGATGATGATCGTACCTAGCTTCTTCACAGCTCCTATTGTCGATACCGACCATCACTCGGAGAACTCGCTATTCAGCTGCCCGTTCGACCAACTCAGCGTGAACAAATCTTTTTGTACTGGAGGCCGAACTATTACCGAGTCTGATCTAGTCTTGTTTTCAGCAATGACCGGCGATCGACACCCTCAGCATAACAATGCTGAGTGGGCACGAGCAAGTAGGTTCAAAGAACGCATTGCGCATGGGATGCTTGTTGTTTCATATGCAGTGGGCCTCGTCCCAATCGACCCTAAATATGCGATCGCCCTTCGGAGCATTGGTGATGCTGTATTCAAACGGCCAGTAAATATAGGGGACACGATTCATGTCGAGGGCAACGCGACCGTCTTAAGTCCGATCAACGAAGATGTTGGGATAGTCGGGTCTTCGTGGCGCGTGATTAACCAACGAGATGATACAGTGGCGCGCGTTAGCGTCAAGATACTATGGCGAACCGTTGCCGGCCTTCAAACCAACGGCACAAAGGACGACCGATGCTGACCGGCAAACGCATACTAATTACTGGAGTAATCACGGTGGACTCCATTGCCTTCGCAGCGGCCGAACAAGCGCAGCTCGCGGGCGCCGAGGTTCTGCTTACAAGTTTCGGACGTGCTCGACGCATAACAGAGAGAGCAGCCAGGCAGCTACCACATACGGTCGATGTCCTTGAACTCGACGTCAATCGGTCGGAGGACTTCGAATCTCTCGCAAATGAACTTACACGGCGATGGGGCAAGTTGGATGGGGCGCTACATGCTATCGCGTACGCGCCTGACGACGCTCTAAGTGGGGATTTCCTGGCAACGCCACGTCAGAGTACGATTACGGCTTTCGAAACGAGCGCATACTCGTTCAAGGCATTGGCTAAGACTTTGCTCCCACTGCTGCGGGCTGGTGGTGAGACAGCCAGTCTCGTCGGGCTGGACTTCGATGCTTCTATAGCCTGGCCTTCCTATGATTGGATGGGTGTATCCAAGGCGGCTCTTGAAGCTGTCAGTCGATATCTTGCCCGCGACCTTGGAGCCGAAGGTATCCGGGTTAATCTCGTTGCATCTGGACCGATCGAAACATTAGCTTTGAGGTCTACTATCCCAAATTTTAAGCGACTTTCCACTTCTTGGGATTTGCAAGCTCCCTTGGGCTGGGAGATGAATAATGCAACACCGGTAGGTAAAGCTATCTGTTTTCTCCTTTCAGACTACGCTCAAGGCATCACAGGCGAAATTTTGCACGTAGATGGTGGGTTTCACGCCATGGGCTTGAGACTGCGAGAGGAGCCTCTGCTCAAAACATCTCCTCCGGTTGAGGTCAAAGCGTGAGGATTTACTTTTCATGAAGGTGCAGATCAAACCCGTCAGAACCAAAGGTGAGCTTAATAGCTTCATAAAGCTGCCTTTTAAACTTTACAGAAATGACCCTAACTGGGTACCACCGCTCATATCAGAACGAAAGCGCTACCTGGATAAATCGAAAAACCCCTTTTTTCAGCACGCTGAAGCTCAGTATTATCTGGCAGAGAGTAATGGCGAAGTTGTTGGCCGGATAGCTGCATGTGTAGATTACCGTTACGAGGAATTTCAAGGTAGACCTGACGGCAGTTTTGGCTTTTTCGATTCAGAAAACGACCCTCATATCGCAAAGGCCTTGCTAGATGAAGCAGCTACTTGGCTGAGGGAGCGAGGGCGAGGGCGCATGCTCGGTCCTATGGACTTTACGGCTAACGATGACCCGTGCGGGTTATTGATAGAGGGTAACGATCGTCCACCCTCCCTTATGATGCCATATCATCCCTGCTACTACAAACAACTGTTGGAAGGTCAAGGATTGGTAAAAAGCATTGACATGCTCGCAGAAGAGCTTACGATGCAGTCATTTAACTTTATTGCGCCTATAGAGAAGCTAGCTAAGAAAGCAGAAGATAAATATGGTGTGACTATTAGGGAGTTTGACAAAAGTAACCTTGATTCGGAGCTTGTCCTTTTCACTGATTTACTAAATACGTCCTTTGATGATCTCTGGGGCTTTGTGCCACTCACAAGGGAGGAAATTCGCTTTCGAGCAAAAACCCTAAAGCCAGTTCTCGATCCAAAGTTTGCACTTTTTGCTGAGCGCAATGGCGAGATTCTGGGAGCTGTATTATGCCTTCCAGATATCAACCCGGTTATGTGTAGAATGAATGGCAGACTCTGGCCTCTCGGCTGGCTCAAGTTCTTGTTTGGCAAGCGCAAAGTGAAGGGCATGCGAATGGCTTTGGCCGGCGTCAAGAAGGAGCACCAACTTGCTGGCATCGCGGAAGCTTTATACGCAAAGATCAGAGACAATGCCCTTTCGATGGGGATCAACCATGGCGAGATGGCGTGGGCACTTGAGACCAACTTGCCTATGATCAAGTTTATGAAAGCGCTTAACGGCAATATCAACAAGCGCTACCGCATCTACGAGAGAATGCTATAGGTTAATGGCTTGTAAGTGGCGTTTTGACATTGTTTTTTATTGAAACAGATATAAGTTAGAGCTTACTTGTATAGTCAGCGACAGCGCGGCGTCCAAGACGAGAGGCCTGCGCTGCTCAGGACCCAGGTGCTCCGCTCTTTCTCAATTCAGCCACTGAATGCCACCGCTTCAGGGGGATCTCAATTGACCGATTGAAGCTGGAAAACGGATCCGATAGCGCACAAGATAGCTAAACAAAAAAGGCTCTCCGCATGTTCGATCATAATTTGTTGCATCATAGATGTCTGGCTGCCTTGTCCAGGCACCGGTACTGCTGTTTTAGTATCGGTCATCAGTACACCTCACAATTGAATCCAAGGTAATTAATGTTGGTTATTGCTGGCCGATCAATAATTTCTCAGCGTTCAGATTCGTCACTTGTAATTAGCATGTACGCGCTTTACGGGTACGCGCTTGGGGGTGTTGTCGATCACCGCATAAACGCGGCATGTAATCGCACAAAGAGCGCTCCCTCACGGTCGACCCGATAGTTGACGCCGATAGCCCAGCCGGCTTGCGCCAGGCTGAGCGCGCATGCCGCACCGATGCCCCGGGAGGCTCCTGTCATGAGAGCACAGCCCTTCTGTTTGAAGGTCAAGCTGCTTTGTCCCATTCGATGAAGTCCGCGTCTTGGAGTGTCCGGCGTCCCAGGCCGGTGAGGATCTTGCCCGGCCCGAGCTCGATGAAGCGTCGCACACCACGAGCGTGAAGTGCCAAGATCGTCTGGCGCCAGAGGACAGGCTTTGTGATCGCTTCGGCAAGCTCCTTTCTAATGTCCTTGAAAGGCTGTGCTGTGGATGCGGAGAAAACCTCCACTCGGGGAGGCTTGAAGTGAACGGAGTTCAGAGCCTCGCGGAAATGAGGAACCGCGTCTTCCATGGCCGGCGAGTGAAAAGCTCCGTGTACGGGGAGGCGGAGTGCACGGAGGCCTTGTTCACGGGCAAGGCGCTTGCCAAGCTCTAGCTGATCAATCGCGCCCGAAAGAACGATCTGTCCCGGGGAGTTGTCGTTTGCCACAGTGAGGCCAGAGGCATCAGCGAATGTTTGGACATCCTCCATCGTGAGCCCAAGAACCGCGATCATGCCACAGTCGCCCTGAAGCTCTCCCGATTCCTGCATGAGCCTTCCTCTAAGTGCAACGAGCCGTAAGCCATCCTCCGCAGACACGCTGCCGGCTGCAACAAGCCCAGCGTATTCACCTAGAGAATGACCCGCAATAAAGTGGGGTTTTGGATATACGTATTGACGCCACAGCGCAATGCTCGTGCAGTAGATGGCTGGTTGGGTGAAGCGCGTACCGGCCTCGAAGTTGGAAAACGGGTCTCCTCCTACTTCTTCAATAGCTAGACAATAAAGATCCTCCGCATGATCGATCACAGTTTGTCTCATCAACGGAGACTGACTGCCTTGTCCAGGTACCAGCACTGCTACTGCTGTTTTAATTGCGGCCAACAACACACCTCACACGTGAATGTAGTCTAAGAAACATATAATCAATTACAAGGTAATAGTTATTGGTTATATTTGACCGTTTGATAAAGGCTCATTGTTCACCTTCATCACTTGTAGTTGCCTGGTACGTGCTTTACGGGCACGCGCAAGGACGTGTCGCAGTACATCAGATCGAGATAGACCTGTATCGCTACCTGCGCTAACAGGACTCGTCCGCCACGCGCATGATCAATACTTAATTCGTTATTTCCGGCGCCTTTTCAGCTTCCGTTGAACTCCGCCTTGCGCTTCTGCAGGAAGGCAGTTATGCCCTCTTGGGCATCATCGCTGGCAAAGACAGTGGCAAAGCCCTCCATTTCGGCCTTGATGCCCTCATCCAGGTCAGGCTTGTACGAGACCTTTTTTATCTGCTCCACAGCGATCGGAGCTTTGGTAGACAGGTCATGTGCCCAGGCCAATGCGGTATCGAACAGTTCGTGATCGCGCACGACAAGGTTTGCCAGGCCGTACTCGTATGCTTGATCGGCTGAGATAGCGTCACCGGTCAGGTTCATCTGAAGCGCTCGTGCTTTTCCCACCACCTGCGGTAGCCTCTGAGTGCCACCCAGTCCCGGGATGATGCCAAGGTTGATTTCAGGTTGACCGAATGTCGCCGACTTTGCAGCAATACGGAAGTCGCAGCCCATCGAGATCTCACAGCCGCCGCCAAAGGCGATGCTGTTTACGGCCGCGATCGTTATTTTGGACGATGTCTCCCACTCTCTCAGTATCGCATGACCCATTTCCAGCACCTTCTTGCCCTCAGTATGACCCACCTTGGTTAAGGCCTTGATGTCAGCACCGGCGGAGAAGGTAAAGGCATTTGACGAAGTGAGGATCAATGCTCTGATATCGCTCTCAGAAGCGCAGTACTTCCAGACTTCGTTCAAGTCCTTCAACACCTCCGGGCTCAAGGGGTTTGCCGGTGGCCTGTTGAGCCAGAGGATCGCGGTACTGCCTTCCCGCTGGAAGAGAACCGCCTCCTTCTGATCGAAGTCCAAATCCGGTTGCGGGTAAGGGAAAAAACCCTGACCTGACTTCCTGCCCAACCGACCCTGGTTCACCAGACGCTTCAGGATTGACGGAGGCTCGAAGTTCGCGCCCCACTCACTCTTGGCACTCTCCAGAGAGTCAAGTACGGAATCGAGCCCCGTCTCGTCAGCTCTTGCCAGCGGCCCTGGCCGAATACCGGCACCCGCCATCATTCCAAGATCGATGTCCTTGGCCTCCGCGGCTCCTTCTTCAAGCAGAAGGCAGGCTTCCACAAAAGCCTTCAGTGTGAAGCGCTCTATCACCGATTCGGTTTTTGTTGCTGTTGTTGCTTCCATTTTGGTTCTCCTTAATCGTCGATATGCGCCTACGAGCCGTGCTCGTAAAAGCCTTTGCCTGTTTTCTGGCCGAAGTCCCCGGCTTCAACCAACTCCTTCAGTTTCGGCAGCACGAAGAATCGGTCACCATACGACTCTGTCATCTGCTCCGCCACACGTAAGACAGTGTCAAGCCCGAGCATGTCGGTGAGGAAGAACGGGCCCATCGGAGCCGCCTTCGCCTCGCTGAATGCTTTATCGATCCCCTCGAACGACTCGCCCGTCTCTTCCTGGTGGCGCCAGACCTCTGACACCGATGAGTTCAGGGCCCTGTTGACTACAAATCCCGGTACATCGTTGCAGCGGATCGGCATCTTCCTAACCTGTTGGACAAAGTTCACTGCAGCCTGAGCCGTTCCTTCCGAGGTGTTCTTGCCTGTCACGACTTCGACCAGGCGCATCATCGACGCCGGAAATAAAAAGTGCACGCCGATGACCTTCTCCGGCCTGGTCGTTGCTTCTCCGATCTCGGAAATCGGGAGCCCCGATGTATTGGACGCGAGAATCGCATGCCCGGGAGTCACCTCATCTAGTTCGGTAAAAACCGCCTGCTTGATCTTCATCCGCTCCGGCACTGCCTCGATTACGAAGTCGACGTCGCCAAAGCTGTCGTAACTAGTGGTTCCCTCAATCAGAGCCATCTTCTGCTCTAGCTGTTCAACTGTCATCCTTTCCTTGTCGACGCGGCCCTGATAAAGGCTGCGGGCCCCGTCCAAGCATTCATCTACCAACTCTTGGTCAACGTCCTTTAATACCACTTCAATGTCAGCGAAGGAGATGACCCGCGCTATCTCCCCGCCCATGGTTCCCGCACCTACAACTGCGGCTTTAAAGACACTCATGGGAGCTGGATCCCTCCAAATCTTGGTTTGAGGCCTCGTTTATGGGTAAGATACTTTCCGAGCTTGAGTCGGTCGTATGTACCCGAAAGAACAACCTGGCTCGGAGAGTTATCATTTGCCACAGTAAGTTCTGTGGCATGATCGATCACAGTTTGTCTCATCAACGGAGACTGACTGCCTTGTCCAGGTACCAGCACTGCTACTGCTGTTTTAATTGCGGCCAACAACACACCTCACACGTGAATGTAGTCTAAGAAACATATAATCAATTACAAGGTAATAGTTATTGGTTATATTTGACCGTTTGATAAAGGCTCATTGTTCACCTTCATCACTTGTAGTTGCCTGGTACGTGCTTTACGGGCACGCGCAAGGACGTGTCGCAGTACATCGATTAAACGCGCCGTGGTATTGCACAAAAAGGGCTTCCTCGATAGCCGATATGCAGGTCAAGATCAGATGCGAGATCGGCGCTTTATCTTTTTTGACAGGTCCGTTCCACGAGCCGACATGTCAAGAAATAACTGCGGTCACTGAGGTTTGGGCCTCAGCCGAATTGTAAACGGCGATAGTCGAGTTCTAACGTTGAAATGAATGGACTTTGTGAATCTAGACCCAGTGGAAGCAGGCAGTGCTGGCCGCGGTGATTTAGAAATAAACTTTAATAATCATCTATCATTAACGAAATATTGACGTTTATGGTTGTATTTGATGGTTAATCCAATAAACGAAATACTTCTATCTAGTAAGTTGATCAATTCTATCGGCTATGAATAAACGCACATTCATGTTCTCTTTTGCCGATAGATATAGTGTCTTCCGTTTCGGCCTACCTAGTCACTGTCATACTCGATTTAGGTTCGGCAGACGGTGACTGTAGTTATGAGCACGCTCACTGAGCGTTTTGGTTTAAAGCGAAGTTCAAAGTGGCAGAAATAAAAACAAAGATAGATCTCTTTGAAAAGGCACGCAACCATGACCGTGTCGAGCAGATTCGCTTTGCAGAAGAACACGATGTGATGCCCTATTTCCGCGTCCAACAATCGATCGCTGGGCCACAAGTCATGATGGAGGACAAGATGAGGATCATGCTCGGCGGCAACAACTACCTAGGGTTCGTCGACGATGACAGAGTACTGTCCGCCGCCAGGGAAGCGCTTGATCGCTACGGCACCGCACTCACAGGCTCAAGATTGCTGAATGGGACCTCTTCACTGCACGTAGAACTCGAGAAAGAGGTTGCAGAGTGGACGAGCAAAGAAGATGCGATAGTTTTTACCACGGGCTACCAGGCAAACCTTGGCTGCATTGGCACGCTGCTCGGGCGTTCCAACACCGTTATCTGTGACTCAGCCGGTCACGCATCGATCGTTGATGGCTGCAAAATGTCAGGGGCCAGGATCCGGTCCTTCAAACATAACAACATGGACAAACTGAAGAAAAAACTTGAACATACCAATGGCGACGGCGGTGTGCTGGTGGTCGTCGATGGTGTCTTCAGTATGAGGGGCGACATTTGTGATCTGAGCTCGGTGGTGGAACTATGCCAAAGTGCGGGGGCAAGGCTGATGGTTGACGAAGCGCACGCAGTGGGTGTTCTGGGACCGACGGGCGCCGGCACCGCAGAGCTTTTCGATCTGCAGGATGAGGTCGACATTATCATGGGTACGTTCTCTAAGGCGCTTGCAAGCTGTGGTGGCTACATAGCTGGCCCGACTGAGGTGATCGACTACCTGCGAATCGCCTCCAGGCCATTTCTTTTCACCGCTTCAAGTGTTCCTGCAGCTGTTGGTGCTGCACTCGAGGCGGTCAGAATCTGTCGCTCGCCCGCTGGGCAGGAGCTTTTCGACCGTGTACAGGACAACGCCCGTTACATGCACGCGAGGCTGAAGGCTCTGGGTTTGAAGCTGGTTCAGCCGACCAAAGTTCCAGGTACCGGTGAGGTTCTCTCTCCCATCGTCCCAATCGTGGTTGGCGACGACATCCAGGCCGTAATGCTCTGGAAAGCTCTTTATGACGAGGGCCTGTATACAAACGTTGCTCTCTATCCTGCTGTTCCTCGCGGTGGAGCATTGCTGCGCACGAGCGTCATGGCAACCCATGAGCGCAAACATCTTGACAGCGCGATCGAGATCATCGATAAAGTTACGTCCGGCTTCTCGGATCTATCTGTCTAGTAGCACTACGGTGGATCGGGACAGATAAATCTCGTAAATATGTTGTCATTCCTTTATCTTCGGTTATCGTGGTTGCCCTTCTCGTCAGTCTATTTAACACCAACCTACGAGTTTGGGGCTCACAGAGTCAGAACTAAAAGCAGTTTCTAAGCAGGCTTTGAAGCACTTCTTATACGGACTTGACCTGACCTTGCATGGGGACGCATGCAACAAATAACTTACGTTCCTTACGTGCTGTTACACTTATACGTAGAAGCTGTCAGAAACCAAGGTTTTATTCAAATAGTGAAACTAGGTGGCTTGAAGAGCAGGATGTCGTGTCTCATTATCATCCAATTATCGTTTTTGTTATAGAGGTAACTCGCTGCATAGTTCCCACAGATTTACTTTCTTTTGTGCACGATCCGTGTTAAATGTCGCCGCCACTACAGCTAGTGCATAGCCGGATTTGCGGGTAAGGCTTACTGACAGTGATTCTAGGCCATCTGATTTAGTAATATCACTTAACGATCTATGCAGCTCCAGATTTGGTAGTAGTTTTTGGTCATTTATCACTTCGATTACATGCCATCGTATTCGTATCTCTTGAGATTTGAAGTGTAGAGCCTTAAATGCTTCCTCTTTGGCTGCGAATAGCGCAGCATAGCTCTCCGAAGCAAATGTGCCATTTCGCTTGCAATAGTCGTTCTCAAGATCTGTATATAATATCTTGAAGAAGTATTCACCGTATCGCGAGATCAACCTAACCATAATATCTACACGCACTAGATCCGCGCCCACTGTTATATGTAACGGTGTCGTAAATCCTACTACACCATAAAGCGCTGATACAGTCCTGAGTTCTGACGTAAACGAATCATCCGAATCTGGCGTAAACAACGGATGTGAATGTAGTGACAACCCCCTGCACGCCCAACACGATAGTTACGCTGATTTAACTGGAACTTTGATGCTAGACGTAACTAGGGTATTCTAATGTATGGTGCAAGAACACCAAGGTTATTAATAAAAACAATTAGTAGCCGCTGATAACGTAAATGAGTGCTATATCGTCGACATGCTGCTATAAGGGATGTCATAGCAGCTCCAACGAGAGCACGTATCCTAAAAACCAATGCTCACATATTATGCAGTCAAAACAGTAACAGTTATTGCATACTGAAACATAATTATATAATGTCAATGCGTCTGATGACTGCATTGGCAAGGGCGAATACAAATAATATTACAAGGCATAGAAACCTTTAAACGCGGCTTTGCCGTCTTGCCGTAACCATGACGATACTCTGATGAGATTTGCACGCCAATCGTGTCATTTGTCACACCTAACCCGCAGTTGGTGATATCTAAGTACGTTCGATAACTGTCAAGCAAAATGAGAAACTCTTCATTTGATTTTAGTGAGCTTCCTGATTTGTCATTGGTTTGTTGTTCCATGCTGCGGTTGGCAGTGGAGGTGGGAATGAAGGTCGGGCAGGGTGTTATCGCGCTCGATCGTATTCACTGCTCCCGCCGGCGGTAATCTGGGCTTTTCTGTGCGCGATTTCGGTGGATGTCGCCAGCAGACTGTCGCCGGTGCGGCGCCAAGCGCTTTACATGCGGGCCTTGTCCTGATGACTGGGGCCAGCTCTTCCACAGTATGCTCGTTCATTGCTCGGTATTCTCTGGCTTGGTGCCTCCCTTGGGCCCGAGCAGATCACAAAAAAGCACGAAGACGTTTCACTACGCCACGAACACTTTACGTGCCTCCGCAAACTCTGTCTCCGTACACTCTCGCGTTGTGCATCCAATGCAACTATACATGCCTGTATATACTAATAATTTCTTTCCAATAATAAATACCAATTATTAGAAACATTGATGAAGTTACAACGCCCGGATAATAATCTAGTATAACTATAGCTTTTACAATATGGTGAAGCTCAAGAACATAGATTATCCCAAGCAGCAGCATGAAGCGTAGGTGCCACTTATTGCTGTAAATGAGCAGAAACGAGATGATCAGGATAAGCCAAATCATGACACTTAGTTGAATAAATGAGGTCTGGTATATGGACATTGATTGAAATACGCTGTACACATATCTAAAGGTAGAGTCAACGTTATACATATTATTATAGTATTCCTCAATGCTATGAGCAAAAAAGACCGGAATAGAAATAAGAAATAATATCTTAAGTCTGTTTGTAATCATGCTCGTAGGGGCATAATCTCTAATTCCGAGACGATATTGGTCACTGTGCGAATATATATTTGATTCCAATGACAAACTACGATGCGATACTTGCACAATAAATTACGTAGTACGTAGCTGCTGAGCATAACTCTGAATACGTGGCGACGGGCACGTCTTGTATTTGCGAATATTGTGGTGGTCCCAGAAAAAGTAATTAAGGGACCCAAGCATGTGGAGTTACAAAAGTGGAATGCTAATCGTAATCCATGAATGTGCAGTCGCTGGCAATTATGCTTGAGATTAGTCTCAACAGAATACAGAAACAATTCACACGACCTTCCTTTGTACTCAATTACGAATGTACGAATACCGAGCACGAAAAACGTTACTAATATGTGAGGAGGACTAGCACTAGCATACTGATGCAATATTAATTAAAAGCCCAAACGTATTAGCTACAAGCCTACATACGCAGAGAACACTAAACGTGCTTACAAGAGCGGCGCAAGGGAATTAAAAACGGTTGTAACTAACCGCGACCATCATGTCCCCGGCGCCCCCCAGTACCAGTGTAGGGATACTGACCTATGACCAGTCAATCGGCGGAACATGTTCGAACAGCCCTGCCATCCCTCTGGCGGACATGGTCCATGCCCAGATCCCATCCTCCTTCCGCTGAAACGAATCTAGGATCGCCGGCTCTTCGGAAACTGCGTTAAAGTGGGCGACCTGCTTGATCGGGATCGGGGTACGTGGAGCAATCTTGGCAAGGCTCTTGAGCGACAGAACCCTCACCTTCATTGCCAGCTCGTGGTAGATGTCCGGGTGGCCGATGTTATGGCAGATAGCGGCATCGACGTCGGGTTCACGGGTGAGCGCAATCCATATCGATCCCTCGTCCTAGCTACCGGTCTCACCGGCCGGCGACAGGGAGAGTCGCTTGCGCTTCATTGGGAAGACATCGATTATGATCGCTCGAAGTTACATGTCAAATATTCACTCAGCTATGGAGAATTAAAGGAGCCAAAGTCGCGCGCATCGGAGCGGACGGTAATCCTTTGCGATAAAGTTCAGAGAGTTTTGCGTGAGCATCAACTCGCCACAGGCAAGCGCAAGGGTCTCGAATGGACTGCACCTAGTGGCGGGTTTCTATCCAAAGATAACTTCCGCAAGCGGGTCTTTAAGCCGGCAGTTGACGGTGCGGGTCTTTCGCCTCTTCGTATCAACGACCTCCGCCACACATTTGTAGCATTCCTATTCGATTGCGGGATGGGCAAGAACCCGCTGTTAATTCAAAAGACACTCGGGCATTCGAAAATCGACACGACATTCGGGACTTACGGACACTTGTTTCCATCGGCCGAGGAAGAAGCGCGGATTGGTTTGAACCAGTTGGTGGCAGATGCATTATATGGCAGCCAAGCGTGTGTATCCAATGAGCGATAATAAAAAGAGCAACTTCAGTACCGCGTCAGAAGCGAAGAAATATTTATACCACTACACGACGCTTGACAAGGGGCTCTCGGGAATTCTGGGCGAGGGGATCTTTCGCCTCAGTCACTTAACCAAAATGAACGACCCTATGGACTCAGACCCGCGATACTTCACGGTGATACATGAGAAAAGGCCACAAGATCTCGACATAGCACTTGAGCGTCAAAGGTCACTAGATATGGCTATTCGCGGCGGGTGTCACGTGGGATGTTTTACACGTGATCGCCCTGACTCTAGCTTCGACGAACGTGGGATTGGGGACGGCGCAAGGAGGGGGCGAATGTGGGCTCAGTATGCCGACAATAATCGCGGTCTATGTTTGATCTTCGACGAAGACAAGCTTCGTTCGCGTTCCATAGAAGCTATCCAAAAGCTTGGTGGCGTATTTCACGCAGATCGGGTTACCTATTCCGACGAGGGATACGAAAAAGACATTTATGAAGTGCATTGGTCACAAATAGAGGATGACGTTAACGAAATTGCCAAGAAAGCTCTTGAATCCAACTTTGGCGAATTCTTCTTAAAAAAGACTCGGGACTGGGAGCATGAAACCGAGTATCGGATTATTGCACTTACTAAGGCCGAGGAGATCGAGGTCAAGATCGAAGACTGCTTGGCATATGTAATCGTTGGTTCCAAAACTCCTGACTCATATATACCGAGCGTTCTCGAGCTCGCGGACTTCTACGTTCAAGATACCTATAGAGCGCGATTCGGGGGCGATGGCTGGGTAATGGATTCGGAACTACTACAACATCCGAGGGAGTCGGTAGCACCAGCTGGCTCAGTACTACTAGGTGTCCTACCCACACACGTTGCGAACACGACCGATAGGCGGCCGGTCCTCAGTTGAGCTGTGAGGTCGTTGGTGGTTATAGTAGTTAACCCAATACGGCAGGGCCTTCTTTCTGGCCTCTGAGCTTCTATAGGTTAAGCCGTAGCCCCACTCTCTTGCCATGGTCTGGTGAAAGCGTTCGACCTTGCCATTGGTCTGGGGGCGGTAGGGCTTGGTGAAGATGTGCTTTATGTCCATCACACCCATCAGCCCTTGAAGTGAGATGTTCTTCGAGTAGTTCCAGGCGTTGTCGGTCATCAGCCGTTTTACCGCTATATCGTGGCTTGCGAAGAACCCAAAGGCCCGGGCCATAAAGTCAGTCGTCGTCTCGGCGCTGTAGTCGCTCAGCAGCTCCACATAGGTCAGGCGTGTGTGATCGTCTACGGCAACGTGTGCGTAGTCGTATCCAACCGGCGGATGGCCCGTCTTTGCCCTGTCACCGGTGACTGCATGTCCGGGCCGCCTAAAGCGCGCATAAGACTTTATATCTACGTGCAGAAGGTCTCCTGGGCATGGCCACTCGTAGCGGATCACAGGCTCCTTTACCGGCTTTGGTGGCCTTGAGATCCCGTTACGTCTAAGTACCTTCCAAACCGTGGAGTGTGGATGGCCAACCACACCTGCAACAAGTCTCGGTCCCCAGCCTGTGTGAGTCCTTACCTCGCAGATACGACGCTCAGTGTCTCTGCTCAGCTCCCAGGGGCACTTACGTGGTCGTGAAGGCCTGTCGCCTAAGCATTCGAGGCTTCGCCTGTCTGCTTGGCAGGCATCCCTCCAGCGCCATACCCACTTATGCGCAGTAGAAGGCGCCACATTACACGTGGCAGCTGCCACGTGTAATGACAAACCCTCATCTTCAACAAGCTTTACAAGCTCTCTCCGCCCCGTAGGGGTCAGCTTCGCGTTATTGTGTTGCATGCCGGGTCTCCTTTGGATTGTGGTTGTTCGTAACTCACAACCCTATGTGAGGCCCGGTCTTTCTATCTGACTGAAACGTTCACAACGTGTGTAGGCGGGTCAACTAGGCTACCTTGATGAAAAAGTCGACAAATTTCTGAGAGACGAATAAGTTGTACCCGTTCTGTTCCCAAGAACGATTTCAGGAGTCGATAACTTGCCATGAGTAGTGGTGTTACATTGATTTACGCAAGCCGGCCTGTCACGCTGGAGGTCGCGGGTTCGAGTCCCGTCGCTCCCGTCAATAAGTGTGCTCACCCTTGAAGAGGGCGAGCAGGCTTATTATTGGTGATGGGGAGAGATAGGGCTTCGGGCCCGCGAAGCGGGTGAGGGAGGGCGTGCTATCCAAGCACGCCCGGTTAACTGCAGTCATACCAGCGATGGTTGACGGTAGTTTCCGTCGCTCCCGTATTCGGTTCGTTACAGAAGCTCACTATATATGTAGCTGTAAGAACTACTTCGCGTACTTTCCCATGCCAGAGATGTCGACGATAACGCAAGACTCGTCGCCGATTGTGTAGGCGTCGTGGCCCGCTGGGATATAGAAGGCGTCTCCTGGCCCTACGTCCTGCTCGGTTCCGTCGTCCATTATGACCATCATCCGGCCCGATAAAACGTACCCGGTGTGCGCTGACTCGCAGCTGTCTGTTCCTGCGATGGGCTTCACATGCTCGGACCACTTCCAGCCGGCCTCCATCGATACCCTCCCGACGGTGACATCTTCCAGTTTGACGATCTCTACCTGCCCTTTATCTGTAAACTGCCTTACCTCATCAGGTGACTCAAGGCTCTTTATTTCGAGACTCTCTGTTGCAACACTTGCCACGGTCTCCTCCTTCTGTTTATGAAATCTATTTTCAACGACCGTTCCATCGTATTGGAATGCAAAAAACTTTCTATCAACAGATGATCAACGTTTGAAGTGGCTTGAAGACTAAGAAGGAACTTAGTGAACTAGCGCAACGACCTAAAATAACCCTGCACAACACTAAAGGTGTCACGTACGAGCATACGGTTTGATGCGAAGGATTGCTTCTTTCTCTTGGATCGTTTTCCCAGGGTCCAGTAGAGGCGTACCGACCTTGCGATCAACGACAGCCGCCAGCGCATGTTCAATAGCTCCATATGTGGTTAGAAGATTGCATTAGGCAGTAATGAATAGCAGAATGTCATGCCTTCATCGCTCGATAGCTCTGCGGACCGAGTAGTCACTCCTTTGATCTTGGTTCCAGCTGGACAGTACGGTCGGGGAATACAGCCGACATTTCGAGATGTCCCCCGAGTGCAGATATATAGCTGCTGAGCGTTGAGAGGTACAAGTCGTCTTGATGCTCAAGCCGGGATACGTTTGCCTGGGTAACGCGCAGGGTCTCTGCTACATCGGCTTGAGTCCTATTTTGTGACTCGCGTAGCTCGGCAAGCTTAAGCACATCGAGCATGGCATGTTTGTGCTGCTCTACCCGCGCTCGGCGCGCCTTGTCACCGCGGACCTGTTTACGCAGTTTCTTAAAGCTCTCAGCCATCACGCTTGCCCTCCCTTCTCGAGTTCTTCCAGATGCTCGTTGTACAGTCGATCGGCAACTGGGATCATCTTTTCATACCACGTAGACCACTGGCCGGTCTTGTCCCCACCAATCAGCAGGATCGCTGATCGTCTGGTATCAAATGCGAAGAGAATGCGTATGTTGCCGACAGGTGGCCGCAGCTCCTTCATATTCTTATGGCGTGATCCAGCGATTGTGTCGACCAATGGCCGACCCAGGCTTGGGCCCCGTTCTTCGAGTATTTCAACCGCCGCATCGATCATTTCTTGGTCCTCTTGCCCCAGCGTGTTCCACCAATCACCGAATTCATCTGTGTATTCAACTTCCCAGTACATTTTGGATTATAACCTAAACATTATACAATGTAAACATTATGTTTTACCAAGAACCAAGTTAATTCGCATACCGTGTTTTGCTCAGGCGTTAATGGCATGGAATCTAGTTCTGCCTGAGCCGGCCACTCCTATTACTTAAGTGTTTTCTGCAGTCCCTTCACCCCTCGATGTCCGCGCAGTCCACCCCATATCCACGCCCACGGATATGATGGTTCAGGTGCTCAGGGGGGCCATGAACCAGATAGAAGACCCAGCCAAACAGGTCACGCGCAACACGTTAGCTGCGCTTCTGGCCAATATAACGACCGCCGTGTTTACGGCGGTGCTCACGCTGTACCTGATCCGTGCGCTCGAGCCAGAGGGCTTCGGCATCTTCAGCCTGGCGATCAGCATCGGTGCTATCGCCACGCTGGCTACTGGGGCTGGACTGGCAGGGGCAGCATCGCGCTACATAGCTGAGCGGCGGACCGAGTTGAATGTGGCAGCAGCAGTCGCGGTCGACTCGTTCAAACTCCGAATTATTCTCAGCCTGGTCACCTCGGTCGTCCTGTTTGCGGTTGCCGGTCTGATCGCGGATGCATATCAGATGCCGGACCTTGCTTGGCCGGTGCGAGCTGTCGCAATCGCTACTTTCGGGCAGAGTATTTTCAATTTCGTACGTAGTCTTATGACAGGGCTTGGGCGCACGACGTTAACGGTCGGTGCCGTCTTCTTCGAATCAGCGATGGAGGCTGGCACCAGCATCGCTTTAGTAGCACTCGGGGCGGGGGCGACAGGTGCTGTCTTCGGCCGCGCTACAGGCTATTTGTTTGGCGCGTTTCTCGCCCTCATCTTGCTGGTGCGAGCATTGGGTGGGTGGCAGACGATCCGCGATCGGGTGGATGAAACATGTCTCGACCAAAGAACTGATCGGCTACTCGCTGGCCCTCTTCGTCATCAACGCTGCTTACACTCTGTTTGACCAGATAGATGCATTGGTAATTGGCGGCATCCTCGGTGCCACCTCGGTTGGGCTCTACCAAGCACCGGCTCGACTGGTGACATTGATTGCCTACCCAGGCATGGCGTTGGCGAGTGGAGTGGCGCCGCGTCTTGCGAGGCAGAGGGATAAAGATCCAGATGTAGGCCTCTATATAAGGTCACTGCGCTTGATCCTGATCTACCAAGCCTTCGTGGTCGCTCCGGTAATCGTTTGGTCAGGCCCGATCATGGATCTCATAGCCGGCTCAAGCTATGCAAGCTCCGCAGACGTGCTCCTCGCGTTGGCTCCTTTCATATACCTGTCGAGCGTCGCGCCTTACGTGACTATGGCGATCAACTACGCAGGCTTCGCAAAGTCCCGCATACCGATCGTAGTCGCGACGGTTCTGATCAATATTGGCTTGGACATTTGGCTGGTGAACGAGATCGGCATAGTCGGTGCGGCGATATCGACCGATATCTCCTTTGTCATATATGTTGGTGCTCACTTGGTGGTAGCTCGTCGTAGTTTTAATGCACCAATACTGCCTCAGATAGGCCTCATGTTGCGAACGTTTGTCGCGGCGGTTGCGATGGGTGCGTGCCTTTTTGCATTCGGTACGGACGATCTTGGCGTTTCCGACTGGATTCTGGGTGCGATCAGCGGCACCGCGGCGTATCTGATCGTTCTTTTCCTCATGCGTGTGATCTCGGTTCGAGGATGTTGTGGAGGCTCGTAGCCGCTTCGATCGTCTTGTAAGGCGGAGGAGCTGATTGCCGTGACTGGACGGCTTCGCTACTGGTTGAGAGCGGTCTTCGTCGCCCTCCCGATGAAGCTCTTGTATTCGATGCTCTACACGCAGCGCGGCAGGCAGATCAGTCTGATCGCAGCTCCATTTGCCGTCTTGATCGTGGTAGCGCTGGCCCTGGTGCTGCTGATAGTGCTCATCGGCCCCGGGTTGGGGTTGATCGTCTGGGCCGTGGCTGCCGCTGCGCTCGCAGCACTTGCTTTTTTGCGGCGGATCCGCCATGAGCGGCAGCTTATTTTGGCCGCCCGAGAGATCACCGGCAGGCTTCGCATAGACCCAGATCCAGGAGCCAGTTGGCAGAGGTGGCAGGTCCCTAGTGAGCTAAGGGACGAGGTAGAAAAAGCCCAAGTCGCAGGCGATGAGCCATTGGTGCTCGGAAGCATTGACCGGTACGGTCGCACTTACAGCCCTTTCGGCGAGTTGCCATCCTTTGCCCCGGTGAGTCGCGAAGATCTTCAGCCTCGGGTCAGGTTCGCTTTGGATATCGTGCTCCGTGGCGACCGCCTGCTCCTGCGAAAGGATTTTGCTGCAAATAGCCCAAGCCTCGTCAGAAGGATCGCAAACCGACTGCGGCGCGGCCCAACCGAGTGGAGCTATTCGCACAAGAAGAGCTTTGGATGTGACTGGTATTTCCTGGTGCTCCTGAAGGAGGCGGGTGCAGAGGTACCTCAGGTCGTCAACGCAGACGAGGATAACTATGTAATCGAGATCGACTTCATCACCGGCAAGACCGTCGAGGAGTTGATCGAGTCGCAGGTCACCTCGGACCCGACTGCCTCCTTAGACCGTCAAAAGGAGACCGTACGTACACGCAGCAGCTCGCTCGTACAAGAAGTCTTACCGCCTGGCTTCATCGACCAACTTCGAAGGCAACTCGACCAGGCTCACAGTCTTGGGGTGGTGAGCATCGATATGTCCTATCAACACATTCTCGTTCACCCAGTCAGCGGCAACCCGGTCGAGGTCGACTTCGAGCGCACGATGCAATTCTCCCACACCGACAAGCTGTTCCATCACAAGCGCGACCGAGACCGACGCGACTTTAACCGGCTCTACGGAACAGATCTCATGACCGAGCGTGACGCTCGTCGTAAACTGCAGAGCCATTCTTGGAACCAGCCGATGGACCTCGGTCTTGGGCTCACGGTCGGTAGATATTGGTCCACCCATTCGGGAACCGGACAGTGGGAGTGCGAGATCTACCCTGTGATCGCTGATCTCATCCAGGGTCGGTCGGTGCTGGACCTGAGTGGCGGAGACGGGCTCTACGCGTGCCTTCTCAGTAGGTCGGGTGCTAAGCATGTCGTAGCAGTTATAGACGGGGAAGAGGAGAGGGAAAAGGCCGAGCTACTCCGTCGAATCTTCGAATGGCGGGCACTACGTGGACTTGAAATGGAGATAGTCGATTCGGTACCAGATGAGCGGTTCGATGTGGTTGCTTATATGTCGGAAACTTCAGGATTCACTTGCGACGCTTGGACTTCTTCTTCTTAGAACGGGCCTTTTTATCTTCACAACTCTCTTGGCCGTAAGTTTTTCGGATTCGGGTAGAGATAATCGAGATAACTGGGATAATCGGGAGATGGATGGCATGAACGCACGGATAGCGATCGATCGAGATGTACGTTTTAGAGCCAAAGTGTTTCTGATCACTGTTTTGGGGCTCACAGGATCTCTGGTGCTGCTCTCACCCCATAGCCACGACTCGGCTGCCAAGAGCAAGAAGCAACTACCACTTGTGCAGCCCGAGAGCCTCAAATACGAGGGCGCGTTTCGCGCACCCAAAAACACGATCAACGGCTCTTCCTTTGACTGGGGTGGTACCGCGATTGCCTTCAACAAGAAGAACCATTCATTGTTCATCGTCGGCCACGACCATGACCAATTAGTTGCCGAGATCAGCATTCCAAAGATCATTGAGAGCAATTCACTCGGCAGCCTGGAGAAGGCAGAAATAATCCAACCTTTTGCCGATGCTTCGGACGGCAGGATGGACAAAGTTGACAATGATGGGGCGGTAAAGGTTGGCGGACTGTACGTTAGGCGTAACCGGCTATATGGGTCCGCATACTCTTATTACGACGCAGATGGCAGTCAGGTGAGATCGCATTTCGAATCTACGCTGACGCTCGATCGAAAAGGCGATGCCGGTGGCATGTACCGATTGGGCAAACTTGGAGCTGGGTTTGTCTCTGGCTGGATGGCGGATGTTCCTCGGGCATGGCAGCGCGCTGTTGGAGCGCACTCGCTTACCGGCAACTGCTGCATCCCAATAATCAGTCGCACCTCCTACGGCCCAGCGGCGTTTGGTTTTAACCCGGATCGCCTACGGAAGAAAAAGTCGGCGCGCCTCAAACCGCTGGTCTACTACCCCCAGTCGCATCCAACCCTCGGCGATTGGGATAGCAACAGCCGGTACTTCAATGGATCAACGTCGATGGCCGGCTTGGTACTCCCAAACAGCACCAGAAGCCTACTCTTCTTCGGCGTCCATGGCCAGGGTGATTTCTGTTATGGCACCGGCGCCGAATGCGGTGATCCCGCCGACGAATCAAAAGGAACGCACGGGTATCCATATGCCTATCAGATTTGGGCGTATGACATGAATGAGCTATTGCGGGTTAAGAAAAAGGAGATAAAACCGTGGAGCGTGCGGCCTTACAAGACCTGGAACTTTAATCTGCCGTTCAGTTCAGACGTAAAGAGGTTGGGCGGCGTTGCATACGATGCAAAAGAGGGACGTATATTCGTATCCCAACAGTTTGGCGACGACAACTATCCGGTAATACATGTCTTTAAGGTTGTGACCTGACCAGGGCGTAGTCACCAGCCAAGATCACGCCTGACGAAACCGCTGGCGGTGAGCAGCAAGGTAGCTCTGGAGACGGCCAATGTAGTACGTGACGATGAGGGAACCGACTATTGGATGCGGGGGATAGGCCGGAGTGGTGATGCTTGTACATATGTATAAAGCCCGGTCGTGTAGCATGAGGGCTCCGGGTCCCGAGGTGTTGCAGCGCGATTCTTAGGGTCCGTATGTCGCACAATAGAATGAAATATAGAGAGGAACCGAGATGGAATCGATAGTAGGACACAAGGCGCCGGAGTTTGAGTTGAAGGGTGTGGAGGAAGGGGCGTTCAAGACGTTCAAGTTATCCGATTACCAAGGTAAATGGCTGATCCTCTTCTTCTATCCACTCGATTTCACCTTCGTCTGCCCAACAGAGATTCTCGCCTTCTCCGATCGGTTGGACGAGTTTGAGAAGCTTGGCGCGTCTGTTCTTGGATGCTCGACTGACTCGGTCTACAGTCACCTTGCTTGGACCGAGAAGCCACAGGAAGAAGGCGGGATTGAGGGACTTAAGTATCCGCTGCTGGAGGACATCAAAAAAGAGCTCGCATCGGACTATGGAGCACTTACCCCAGAGGAGGATGTGGCTCTTCGTGCGCTATTTATCATCGATCCCGACGGTGTCGTGCAACACGCAACGATTAACAACACTAGCGTTGGGCGCTCGGTGGATGAAACCCTACGTCTGCTGCAAGGATTCCAGTTCGTTCGGGAACACGGCGAGGTATGCCCAGCCGACTGGCGTCCCGGTGAAAAAGCGATGAAGCCCGAGGTTGAGACCTTCACTGAGTACTTTAAGTCATAGTTTGCTTTCGCACCTTGCATTTGATCTGCGACTCAAGTAGGAGACCTGCGGCGCTACGCGAAGTAGTCTGTCGCAACAGTTAGGTCTGTCCACAGTCAAGTTAGAGGGGTACGAGGGTGCCGCACATAACGACACCGGTTCCTGGAAAAATATCGGCGAAACGGAACGTCGTAATCCTTGCTTCCATTGCGGCACTCGGCGGACTGCTTTTTGGCTATGACACCGGAGTTATATCCGGTGCGATTCTCTTTATAAAGAAGGATTTCGGCTTAAACGCAGCGCAGCAGGGCATGGTCGTAAGCTCGGTCGTTCTCGGTGCGATGATCGGTGCTGCTATCGCGATGTTCTATGCGGACAAGATCGGGCGGCGAACGATAGTTGGGGTCGCTGCAGTGGTGTTTATAGCCGGAACGCTTGCAGCCAGCATGGCCCCAAACCTTGGTTTCCTGATCGTCTCGCGCGCGGTACTGGGCATTGCAATAGGGCTCTCGTCGAGCATAGTTCCACTATATATATCCGAACTCGCGCCACAGGAATCTCGCGGAGCGCTGGTCGGGCTGTTCCAGCTTGCGATCACGGTCGGCATAGTTGTCGCATACATGGTCGACTCTGCGCTGGCACCGCACGAGGCTTGGCGCTGGATGTTTGTGTTCGCGATTGTCCCTGCGATAGTGCTCGGTATAGGCGTGCGATTCATACCCGAGAAGCCCTCGGCTGGCACGTTTCGTGCGGCAACGTAAGGAAGGCAAGGGGAATTCTCCACCGAGTGCGTGATCCGGAAGATCCGAGCACGGAAACCGAGCTACAAGAGATATGTGAAAACGTTGAAAAGGAGAAGACAGAGACCGGTGGGTGGCGCAAGCTTTTCAGCCGAGGGACAAGGCCTGCGCTGG
Organism: uncultured Thermoleophilia bacterium; assembly: GCA_963710065.1. Classification (GTDB taxonomy): domain Bacteria; phylum Actinomycetota; class Thermoleophilia; order Solirubrobacterales; family CAVPYU01; genus CAVPYU01. Next base: position 80,303 of record CAVPYU010000007.1, read on the forward strand.
TAGTCGGGATAGGCCTCGCAATCTTCCAGCAGATAACCGGTATCAACACGATTATCTACTACGCGCCGACTATCTTCCAGTTCGCAGGTTTCAAATCTGCATCGGTGGCGATACTGGCAACGGCCGGTGTCGGGGTGATAAATGTGATTTTCACGATCGTCGGGATACTGCTTGTTGATCGGGTAGGTCGCAAACCGTTGTTGATGGTCGGGATGACCGGCATGGTTGTAGGCCTTCTAACACTTGGCTTTGCATTCCACCTGACAGAGCTTTCTGGCGCACTCCAGGTCGTCGCCGTTCTAAGCCTGGTTCTATATATAGCCTCTTTTGCGGTCAGCTGGGGCTGGGGTTTCTGGGTGATGAACTCTGAGCTGTATCCACAGGCAATTCGGGGTCGCACCATGAGCCTGGTAACGATGGTTGAATGGACGGGTAACTTCGTTGTATCGCTAACTTTCTTGATTCTGATACAGCATCTCGGTAAGCCGGGAACGTTCTGGCTGTTCGCCGCACTTGGCGTGATCGCATTCCTCTTTACCTACAAGTTGGTGCCAGAGACCAAGGATCGCAGTCTGGAGCAGATAGAAGACTATTGGCGAGCACGTGCTGAAGGTGTAACTGCCGATATGGGCTAAGCGGGCCGGCTGGATGCAATCGCATTGACAAAGGCTTGACTGGATACACATACTTATTAACTGATCGGTTAATATATATACAGTGGATCCGGTATAGATCCGTGTTGTAGTAGACACTGTGTCGCAGGAAAACAGATAGAAAAGAGAGCGATGAAGACCGAGCCAATTGAGGTCAGTGAACGCGTAGTTGAGGTAAACAAGCTGATAGAGGGAGTTGCCAACAGACTGGTCAGAAACTTCGATGGAACGTTGGGGCTGCTTCATCTTGGGGGCCGCAAAGCGCCCTACGACGATACTGAGTACGAGTTCATTGGTGGTGCTAAGGACAGCATTCGCAAAAAACATTACGACAAGAGCATGCGCCTTCTGTGGAAAGCCGAAGAGCAAGCTCCCTGGTCCACGTTCAAAGACTGTACGAACGACGAGAAGCTGCTGCTGAAAATGAGCAGTGAATCCTTGAACGATGAGGAACGGAGCGAGCTGAAGAAGATTAGCTCGAAGGAGTATCGTGCAATGCTCGATCGTGAGTACACACCTGAGCAGAAGCAGGCGATCGTCAACATTCTGTCGTTGATCGGTCACGGCGAGGCCTACGCATGGCTTGTCTCTAGTGAGGTACTGAACGACGTTAAAAGCACCGGTGCAAGAGCAGCGCTTACGATGCAGGTTCTTGAAGAGGCCAAGCACTTCGTAGTGCTGCGTGAGCTGATAATGGCCTTCGACTGTGAGGTTCCGCGCATGTCCGCCTGGGAATACGTGCTACTCGAACGCATTTACAAAGCAAAAGGTCTTGAGAAGCTCTTCGGTATGAATGTTTTAGTAGAGGGGCTTGCGCTAAGTCTTTTCGGCATGATGGCCGAAATGCCCGGACTCAAGATACTGAGACTCTTTCACCGCGATGAATCACGTCACACTGCTCTTCCGGTCAACTACTTCCGCGAGTTCCCAATGTCAAGATGGCAGAAACACAACCCGCTTGTGAGGGCGCAGCGAATGGGTCAGTTGCTTCCCGCACTTCCGCTTATCGCCCAGATCGAGGCCGACATGGCGACGATAGGCTTTGACGTCTTCGAGTTCGGTGGCTCTTTGATACGAAAGATAGGCTTTCTTGCTGAGCGTGTGGGCTTCTATATGCCGGTTCCCATTGACCTCTTTGCGACCACCCTGAACGAGTTGTTCAACCTTTACTGCTGGCTCACTCGTCCAAACCATAAGCACCGTAACTTCATTGAAGCCGAGATGACCCAGGGCGACTATGAGCGGAAGGTTGAAGACGAAGTTTTCAGCGCTTCGCTCTGACTTGTAGTATCCAGTCATTGTGAGGCTGCGTGGACGAGTGATAAAGGCGGAAAAACGATGAATCCAAAGGTCTTGCAATCGTTAGGGATAGCGTTGCTTGCTGCCGGTATTCTAGGCGCTATCGCTTGGGTCGTATTTTCGGTTATCAGTTTTGGGGACATGATCGATGACTCTCATCGCATAGATGTCCCGGGGCAGCTCGAGATGAAGTTGGACAAGGGTCGCTATACGGTTTACTACGAATCGAGACAATTAGACTCCGACGATAATCTTGAAATCCCAACGATGCAGATTTCGATTACGTCTGTGGAAACACATGAGCCAGTCTCGTTGGAGTCGTACGGAGTGTCACTTACGTATCAGTGGGGCAGCAGGTCCGGTAAAGCTTTTAAAACCATGAAGATTGAAAGCTCGGGTCGATATCAAGTCGACGTACAGGGTCTTGGTTTAAGCGGAGGCAGAATTGTTATAGGGCGCCCAATAGGAAGGATCATCTTCAGGGGGTTGATCGGTGCGCCAATTATTTTCTTTGTGCTCGGTGGTTTTGGAGTAGTGCTTCTTGCTCTGTACGATAAGAAGAAGAGGGTTGAAAAGGAAGCTGCTAAAACGGCTTCTCAAATATCTCAATAGTGTCATTTAGTGCAGCGCTCTCATCGGCTCGAGAAATAGCCGCGTTGCGGTCTGCTCAAGAAATTTAACCCACTGCGTAAGGAGTGCCTCACTCAGCCGGTATACCCCCTGAATCTAAATGGCTCGCTACTAGATATGGCGGGTGCCCGATCACAGGGGGAGAAAGATGTTGAATGTAAGCACCGTTGGAAATTGGATTGGTGAAACGGTTTTTATCTTTTGGTTCTGGCCGCCGGGTCTTCCACGGGAGAGCCCGGTTCACCAGCAGGACGTAGCCACTCACTCAGGCCGAGCATACTCTGCTTGGACGGTTGAGGATCCCGGTAGAGTCCGACAACTTTGGTTGCGATATTGGACATTTGGTGTGAACGCCGAGTTGATTCCAACTTCAGGCCCGCTAAACGCAGCCGGAGAACAGAACGCTTATATGCCTGACCTGGCGAGCATCGGTGGAAAGCTCTATGTGGCATGGCTTGAAGGTGGGCGTGGTAACAGACGTTCGAATCGGCGGGTCTATGTCAAGCGATACGAGAATGGCAGGTGGGTTGAGCCGGAAAGGGCACCGCTAAACGTTGATCCTTCAATGGACGTCTCTACAGGGCTCAGCATCGCTGCTGTCGGTGGACGGCCGTATGTCGCTTTCTCCGAGAAGGACGCAAACGGTGTCGACAAGCTTCATGTAAAGCGCTTGATTCGAGACGGCGGTGATGAGCGTTGGCAGCTCGTCGGTCGAAGTTTGAACGTCGACGTAAACCACAGTGCCTTTCATCCGGAGATAGCCGAACGAGACACAAACGCGAGTGAAATGGGGGACGCCTGCGAAGACGATCGCGACAACGACGGGGTGCCCGACCAAATCGATGCCTTCCCGGACGACCCAATGGAATACACGGATGGCGACGGTGACCGTGTAGGTGATTTCAAGGACAACTGTCCCGACATCGTCAATCCCAACCAGGTCGATGGCGACGGCAACGGCATCGGCGATACATGTGATGCACCAACTGCACCACCAAGTACTTCTCTCGCTCCCGCCAGAGACACTGTGTCACCGAAGCTAAAGGTGCAGTTCAGTGCGAAGGGAAAGAGAGTGACAAAGCGTGGTCGCAGGCTTTCCAAACGCGGAACCAAATTGACGCTCAGGTCACGGCGCGTGGTGATCAAGGGGCAGATCTCGGACGAAGGTGGCTCCGGGATCGCCAGGGTATCTCTTCGCATCGGTCGTGCATGCAGCGTCAAACGTCGAAAAAGTAAGCCCTCGAGTTGTCGCTTGAAAACTAAAAAGATCCGCATCGATGGCAAGGGCAGCTATAAAAAGACGCTGCGACTTGCTGCAGGCACTCACCGGCTTCGAATTGAAGTGACCGATCGTGCTGGCAACGAGGCGAAGCGCAGCTACTCGATCAAGCGGGTTCTAAATTAATCTCAGGAGTTCAACTATCCTCAAAAAGAGCCTGATTCTTCTTAGATCGAAGCCACTTCTTCACTTCAACCCTGTCATAGAGCTTTCTGTTCCTCCGCGTGGCAGAGGGTTTGGGGAGTCCGGCCGCGTTTTTTAGCTTGCTAAAGCGTTGGCGAGAGATCCCGGCTGCTTTTGCAAATTCACCGGCCGTCATGAACTTCGCTTGGTCGTAGTCCGGTATCTTCAGCTTCAGCTGGTCGTTTCGACGCTTCCACTTATCGATCTGTTCCTTGGTCCATATCGGCCCGCACTTAAGCTCAGCCACTGGGTCCGGGAAGGATCCTCTGTGTCTCCACGACCACAGGGTACGACTCGGCACTTTAAGGTACTGAGCAAGTTCGGCCTGTCCAAGAAGCTCCACGTTCCGCTAATTCTCTACGCTGCGGCGCGTCGGGTCAACCGGCGAATGCCGGATAGCTGCCGGTGAGAGTTCCAGTTTTCGCATTCGCGCCACCTGCCGTTGCGACAGCTCCTTCGAATCGTGCTGTTCGTAGAGGCAAGCCAAGGCAGATTTGTGTGATTATGGGATCCTTGTGTTGTACACTGTTGTTAGGAGTGCGGGTGCGAGAATGAGAGCGTGCCTGTGGGACAGGAGTCATGGATGGCAACAAGCGTCTCTGATGTAGAAAAATCGAAGCGAGATGGGCAAGCAGGCAACGCTGCCAACGGCGCTGCCGAGTATGCTGCTGCCAGTGGGGCAACCGGTCAACATGACACCGAGGTGCGTAAAGCCATGCTTGCACTTGGAACCGCGCACCGGGAAAACTACCGAGATCTTGTGGCATATGCTCGTAGTCGCGTCGGGTCGCAGGCGAATGCCCAGGACGTAGTCCAGCAGGCCTTTGTCAACACTCTTGCCGCTATTGAGAGAGGCGTACAGATCAACTACATGCCTGGTTACCTGCAGCGGTCCGTGAGCAATCTCTGCATAAGTTACTCTCGCCGGGATCAACCTGAGTCGATTGAGGGGCAACTCCACCGTATAGGTCAAACCGGAAAATCTGCCGAGGAGTCGGCTGAGATCCACGAGCAATTGCACGACATTGACTTGGTGCTTGATGAGATGCCTCGCAGTCAGCGCTACGCCTTCTTACAGGCAGAGCTGAGAGGGATTGAGCAGAAGGAGATCGCACAAGAGATGAACCGCTCCATCGGGTCGGTTCGCCAACTTGTAAGTCGTGCGCGACTCAAGGTCAAGACCAGGGTTGCACCTGGACGGGTTGCGGGCTGGTGGTGGCCGTTTAGCAGACTGCGTAAAAAGGACAGGCGTGAGAAGCGCCGCGGCAGCTTCGCCTTTGCCGGAATTCAGCTTGCCACGCTCGGCTCTTGGCTGACTCGCGTCTTTCAGGCGAGCGCCAACACTCTGCTTCAACCGCAGACACCGATCGCTCTCGCTGTGATCGTGTTTGTGCTGGCTGGAGGGTTGATCGCTTCACCCGGCGCAAAAGATACATCGCCCGCCGTTTCATCAAATATCGACCAATCCAGTCACGCGACATCGGATTCTCAAAAATATGTTGCCGTTTTTCCGAGCCGGCCAGCCGATTCCGCGACTGCCGCCTCCGCGGGGGATTCAGCCGACTCACTATATATAGACAGCTCAAGCGGACCCTATACATCTGGTAGTGCCACAATAAACACCGCAGTACAGGAGAGCCGTGATAGTGCAGATGCTAAAACAGGCAACACTTTAACGTCACCGCTTGATATAAATATAACCGATCCGGCACCGACCCCGGCCGAGCCGCCGGCTACGGACCCACAAACGCCTGACCCCGGTCAAACCACTCCAGTACCGACCGTACCCGGCGAGACTGCCCCGCCGTGCGCTGTCGCGGACGCAGACTGTGACGGCATTCCGGATAGCCCACCCGCGCCAGATACAGACGGAGACGGACTTCCTGGTTGAGGTTGAGCCGGCAAGCGCTCCGTATTTAGGCGATTACAAGTTATTTGGACTAACTGCCGGTAAGTCTCACTAACCTGGCTCCGGTGGCCATTTATTGCCAACTGGCATGAGGCCCCATTCGACACAGCTCTCTGTGGCGCTGCTTGAAACTCCACCTCTCTGGGTTGCGGTTGCCTTGTAGGTGCCGTTGCCATTCATGCAGCCGGGCCACGAGGTATTCCCGTTCTTTCGCACAGGCAGGGCTGCGGTGTTGTTGGACCCGCATTTGGCGTTGTTTGTCACAGGTGAGCCGAATTTCTTACAAAAACTTAAACTATCAAGCATGGTCAGCCCCGCATCTTGATAGGGGAACATGAAGCTTCCGGAACGCAGGCGCCCTAGATGAAGTGTCTGCCGCCCTGTGACTGAATTTTCTATTACCCAGACGTAGAAGCTCGCACTAACGCTCTGCCCCCAAGTGCCGGCAGCCAGATAGCAGGCGACCGAGTTGGGTGGGCAATCGTTATTGGCCCCCCTCCAAACGCGTAGCTTCAAATGGATATCTGATGCGAAGCCGCCATAGCTATGACTGCCAATATCAATGTTGTAGAGATAGTTCACCTTGGCAAAGCCTGCATATGTGCCCTTTGCAAGGCTTGCAGTGGGTGTGAACTTGACGCCCTTGGCGGTCTTGATCTCAACCCGATCAACCAAAGAGTCGATCTCGGCCGTGGTGCTATCTATATCGCTCAGCAGGGATCCGCAGGCCAGCAGCTTGTAGGTGGCCGAGGACTTTTGCAGTGGCAGCGCCGAACCGGTCTCGACCGAGAACTGATCGATCGAAGGCAGTGCACGGCTTGTCTGCTGCGGGGCAACATGCGCCAGACAGTTAGGGTCATATATCGCCGTCGCCGTCGCTGGAGCCGCACCGATAAGTGCCGATGCAACCAACCCCGTCACCATCAGAACAAAAATGTTGCCTTTCAATGTCATCGTCTTTTCCTTTTGTACTTGGAACCTTGAACTACTTGGGGAGAACCAGTTCCACATTGCGCTCAGTTGAGTCTCCACGAGCATCGTTGGTGCCGTCCTCGCCGTTATTGCCCTGGAAGTCATTGAACGCTATACGCCTTCCTGCGGATGCGAGCTTCATCGCTGTCGTCGTGTTCTGAGTGGCGAAGACTTTTGGGTGAGCAGCTATGTCGATACCGGTGAAAAAGATCGAGATCGTGTCGTTTTGATCGTTGTTTTCAAAGATCTCCACCATTCCTCCCTGGTTTGGCCAGTCCATGATTGAAGGAACAACTGCTTGCCAGAACTCACCACTACCGCCGTTTTCTTTGAATCGGGTGACGCTTGGGTTGTGGTCATGGCCGGCGATGTAGAGCTTCACTACGTCCGGATATTGATAAAGGAGCTTCTCCAGGGGGTCGTTATAGTACGGCCAGCCTTTGAGCAAACTGCATGAGAATCCAAGAGATGTCCCCGGTTGGTTGATCATTCCGCAGTGCTGGTCCTCAAATCCAACCCAGTCGGTGTTTCTCATCTTCTGCAGGCTGTGATGGCCGAAGATGATGACCTTCTCGCCGTCGTTGTTGGCTACATTCAACTGGCTTTCGAGCCAACCGAACTGGTTGGGCCTGCCATTTGAGCCGTCACGGATGATGCCTTCATGTAGACCGTCCCGGTTGGGGGTATCAAGGGCGATAAAGCGCCAGCCGTTATAGACAACCGAGTAGTAACCCCTGTCCGGGTTGTTGGGATCGAACCCGTGGCGCTCGATCTGGTTGTTGCCACCTGCCAGGTGCTCCGCTATCCAACCCTGGTGGCCGATGACACGACGTTTGTAGTCAGGCTGGACGATTTCGTTCGTAAAAGAAGATCCGTCCTTCTCACAATCGGTCGCCTCCTGCCCGGACAGTGGCCAAGGTGGAGGCCAAAGTGACGGCGTGTAGTTTCCCTGCTGGTGGAGGTCGTGGTTGCCGAAGGCGGTAAGCCAGGGTGAATTGAGACCGACCGAGTAGAAGGGATCGTTCGCGAACTCAAACAGCCCCTTGACACCCATAGTTCCGAAATCCGGCAGCGATACATGTCTACCCACGTTATTGACGTTGTCGATCTCGGAGTCGGAATAGCCCGGGCCGTCGTTGCCACCGTTGGGGTTGTAGTACTCGCCCGCGCCCTTCATCCCTTGGTACTTTTTGGTCGGGTAGTTACCCGAAGGCCCCGCAACGCATTTAGTGCCAGACCCATCAGGGTCGTAGTTAGGATCGCCCGAGTCGGGATCGACATTCCCCCCGTTCAGTATGTCGATATATAGATTTGTCTCGTTGTACTGAGCGCTGTCCGCCTCATCGCCGACATTTAAAGTGGCAGCGATTCTTCGGCCCGTGAACCGCGCTGGCGTCGTCGGCGATCCGGCGATGTTTACGCCTTGGGCTGCTGCTGCGAGCAAATGAGGTGAGAGTGAATCCTGGGGACGATAACAGCCGGAGATGCCACCAATCGAGAAAGTGTCGTCGTCAGGCTCGCAACGACCCGTTGACTCCTCGTCCACTACCTGCGGGTCGCCAAGAACTGCGAGTGGGGGAAGCAGTGGCGTGCGGGTGATGTCGCGGTTCGTGCCGGCAATACCGGCAGGATCGTGCGTAACATGCGTTTCTCCACTGCAGTACTCGAGCTTGTTATCGTTGTTAGCGTCGCAGATAGTCCTCTCAAAAGTGGTGTTGGCGGCATATGCCACACCACTCGTTAGCAGCAGAGCCGTGGCTGAGCACAGGATTATGGTGAGTTGGATACTTGAACGCATAGTTATATACCTCGATCTTTAGGATTGAAAAAGTGCCTCTACTCTCTTTGCTCGACGTAAAAAAACCGCAAACGTGACGGTGTTTTTGTAAATAACTTCCAGTACTGGAAGTTGCTAGTGCATCAGGTTGTCTTCAACGATGTAGAAAGTAGTGGCCACCGTGCTGTTGGAGTATGTGCGCGATGCAGAAGCTGGCTCAGTCGGGCTGCCGGCAAGCAGTGCAATGATTATCCCGCAGCTTGCCAGCAGTAGCCCCAACTTGGTCGCTGGATTGCTCATTACTTACGTTTGGTTTTACTCGTGGTAAGCCTGATCTCTTTCTGGATCAGCTTGCCATTGACCTCGGCGACGTAGATCAACGAATACGTCCCGCGGTAATTGGCTCTACGCAGTGACTTGAATGACTTGCGACACAACCGCAGCTTGCTGTTGCAGTTCTTGTAAGAGAACCGCGCCTCTTTGCTCCTGGACTTGAGGCGCAAGCTGCCGATATTTCTCTTCTTCTTCAAGTACTTAACTGCCTTCTTTGCGAATACGTTGCGTCGTAGTCGTTTGCCGGACACTTTGATATTGGTGCCGGGGATTTTGTAACGCGAGCCGGATCTTTTCAGCACCAGCATACGGAAGCTCGTGCACTTGACTGGTTTGCCGTTAACGCTGCCATACTTGACAACTCCCTTGAAACCGTGTCCGGTTAGGTACTTACGTACGGTCTTTCGAGAGGCCCTCAGCTTGATGATCTCCTTTGTCTTGGTATAGCTCCGTTTTGCTTTTTTAAACGACATGCCGGTTACGCGCAGGTTGCACGCCTTTTTGTACGCTGATGGTGTCAGTTTCTGATCGCTTGCGGTTGTACCGGCCGTGGGGCTCGCTGGTGAGGCCGGCGTTGATGGCACTGGTTCCGCTGGAGCTACCGGGTCCACCGGGTCCGGCACGACGACCGGTTGCCACGCGGGAACGGTTTCTTCCGAGCTGTCCTCGTTGGTGATGTTTACTTCGTCCGTGCCGTCATCATCCATTACGTAGATCTCACTGTCGCCGTCTCGTTTCGAGCTGAAGGCTATTTTGGAGCCATCCGGTGACCACTCAGGAGCGACATCGTTAGCGGCGTCATCTGTCAAGGGTATTGCCGTGCCACCGGTTGCGCTAATCACATAGATATCCACGTTATTGCCTCGATTAGTGTGAAATGCGATCTTGGTTCCATCTGGAGACCAGTCTGGCGCAGAATCGGTCCCCGCATTAGTGGTCAACCGAATCGGAATGGCTGCCAAGGCGGCATCCTTCACGTAGATCTCATTATTTCCATCGCGATCACTGACGAACGCGATCTTGGTTCCATCTGGAGACCATGTCGGTGCAGCATCCATGGACGCAGAATCGGTCACTGGAGTCGGATTGCCGCCGCCGACATCCATCACGTAGATATCGCCCTTGACGTTCTGGGCATTGGAAGCGTAAGCGATCTTGCTGCCGTCATGTGAGTATTCCGGACCGGCTTTATTGTCCGCGCCTTGCGGAAGCGAGCTCGGGTTGATGCCGAACTCGTCCATCACGTAGATGTCCATGTCGCGAACAAAGGCCAGATTCTTGCCATCGGGTGACCAGCTTGGGCCCCTATCGGAAGCTGCATTGGTGGTGAGGCGCTTTATCGAGTTCAAGTCTCCCTGGGGATTCATACGGTAAATCTCGTCGTTGGAATCGCGATCCGTCATGAACGCGATATCGCCATTTACGATCTTTGCCGACGCGGGAGCCGAAGCCATAAGTAGGCTGCCTGCAAGCGCCGCAATCAGGAAAATCACTATACGAGCGTTTATGTGTGGGGATGTGTAGGCCATCTGCTGCTTTCTCCTTGCTGGTAGTTATTAAGTTCCTTCTTAATTGACGAAATCTCGGCTCTGCACGAGCCTGCGGCCTGAAAAAACCAGATCGGTTAAATACACCGCAACTTAACCGACGTTATCGAGCGTAAAACGTGACGCTGTTTAGTAGAAAAATCCCCTGCTACTGCTAGTGACTGGGCTTTCCACTCAATATCACTCGCACAGTCTTTGCATCCGCGTCGGCTCGCCCGTCATCGGTATGGGCCTCGATTGCGAACTTAGCCTTGACACGGTCGAAGGGGTTGGTGCGGACCGCGTTACGCAGTTGCTTTAGTTGTGCCCTGCTGCGTGGTCCTTGCAGGTAAACAGTTCTAGTCTCGCCCGCCCGCAGCTTTATCTCGCGACTTGAGATCCAGCGATTCGATCGACTCCCGACGCGACGGAGCTTGAGCCCTCCCGTCTCGTAGCGACCCCAGAGACGACTTCCGAAGCGAGCGGTGCAGTCATGCGAGCAGTTGACCTTGGCCTTGATGCCTTTGCCGGGCTTTAGCTTCTTCGTTACGAAGTTCTTTAGCTTTAGCTCGCGTGGGCCGGTGATACTTGCCACAAGCGGCTCACCGCATTGTGACTTGCCGGCGACGTGGCGGTACTTGCTGTAACGATCGCTACGTTTGACATTTCCACGTCGTAAGGCCCTGATGGTCTGTGTGTTGTATCGCTCCAGCCTGGGGTTTGCGGTTGCCTGCGACACGAGCTTCACCTTGAGTTTCGTTCGTTTGGGAGCTTGGCGCATCCGTAGAGCACGCCTGATCAGTTTCGCTGACCGTCCAGTGGCCTTGATATAGATAGCGCGTGGAGTTGTGTCGATCTCTTCTGTGGTGGTTTGGGCCAGTACCTTGCTCTTTTCCTTGCTGTTTTTGCGATAGATCTTGAACTGTCTTGCCTGCCTGCCGTTGATCTCGATTCCGATCGAGGCACTGCTGGCCTGACTGGCAGAGGCGTAGACCTTTACACCCTTGCCTTTAACCAGGTCGCCCAGCCTTATCTCACGTCGTACCTCTAGCGTGTTCGTGTAGCGTGATCCCTGGCACTCGGAACCGGCGTTCAGTGGGCCCACGGGCGGCGGGCCAGCCTTCGGAGACCCCCAACTAGGCATGATTTCATGCAGGTTCAGTGTTCGGGTGAGATTTGTGCGAGTGTTCTCACCTCCGGTGAAGCTGATGGCGAAGATGTCCTGGCTGTTGTCCCTGTTGGATCTGAAGGCAATTCGCTCACCATTGGGCGACCAGGTCGGGTCGGTGTCGTAGGCAATATTGTTCGTTATCTGTTTGATCTGTGACCCATCGGCTCTAGCTGCATAGATGTCACTTGTTGAGCTAGTTCGTCGATAGGAGTCAAACGCTATCCACTTTCCATCTGGTGACCATTCCGGGCGGTTCTCCGCACCGTCGGTTGTGAGCCCCCTGACCTCTCCGCTGGCGAGGGTCAGTACGTAAATATCACGGTTGCCGCCATTGATGGCCGAGAACGCAATCTTTTCCCCGTCTGGAGACCATGTCGGACTATCAAATTGGCTGAATCCTCTGAGAGCTTCAGTTGTTGTCAAGTCGCTGGGCGGGAATGGGCTGGCCGCGAGTGGTGTTCGGGAAATGTGTGCTTCACCTGCGCTGCCATAGAAGGAGCGAAACGCAATAGCGCTGCCATCCGGTGACCAGGTTGGGCTAACGTCAATACGGAGACCATTGAGGGGATCTTGTGTCACTTGCGTGAGATTCGAGCCGTCATCGATGTGCGCAGTGTAGATGCGGCTGGCACGACTCTGATTCGAGGTGAACGCAATCCGCTTACCGTCGGGCGAGATTGCAGGGTTGAACCCGTTATCAATAACGGTGGTTTGGGCGCTCCCATCCGGATTCATCGTGAATATTTTAAGCCCGCCTTGAAGCTCGGCAGCGTAGGCAATTTTCTCACCGGCAGCCGATGCCGGATCAGGTGAAAAAGCGAAAAGCATGGCGACCAGCATTATCAACCAACTTGCTCCATGTCGATGCATCAGACGAATATTCCCTCCCGGTAACAAAGCGTCCATGCCATATCACTAGCCACCATCTATATGTGGCCTCCGTGACTTAACCGACGTTATCGATCGCTAAACGTGACAGTCCTTCTAATAACTTCACGCATTGCCCAGAGGCTCTCATTCTGGGTGATAGATGAAACAAGGGCCGGCCGGGCAGTATGTAGAAAAGACTTTTTGCGGAAAAGCCTGCTCAGGCGCCTTCCATGATGTCCAAGACACCTATGCCCTCATCGCAACAGCCGTCCAACCCGGCCTTACGGCCACTGCAGTCATTATCGAGGCCGCTTTGCTGGGCAGCATTCGGGTGGGCTAAGACAGCGGATGTGATCTCAACCGAAGAGATCTTGGAACTAATGGAGGCCATTGCGACGCCCGAGGCCATCGTAAAAGCAGCGACTGTGCATACCACCAGGGCAAGGCCCATCTTATAAAGCGAAAAACTCATCTTTTTACCTCTTCTATTCGATTGACGTTCTACCTCATCGACAACAGAGATCGGCAAACGTGACGATATTTCTTGATCTCCACCGAACTGGGGTACGCCTGCTTCCCTGGCTAGAACGGTTTATCTATAACCAACTCGACGTTACCTTCCTCGGGTGCACCACTCGCGCCTGGGCGGCAATAGCAAAGCCAAGCCACTCGGCGGCGGCCTCAATGGAAAAGCTCCGTCAGGTAAAACCCAACCGATCCCACAGGAGTTACTGGACACACTTGCTCAAAAACACCGCCAGGTATGGAAAATGCTCTCGGGGGTCGAAACCGGACGGACCGGTGATCGGTCAAGACGAGTCGTAATTAGAGCTTGGTATGAAGCGAATTGTCAAGGGGCTAACCAGCCCTCAAGGTCGTCAGCACGTCGACCCTGTGTCCAGTGCTCTGTCGACCTTCGCTCGGAAGGCCGGCGGATCGATCGCTGGATAGCGATACAACTCGGGCTCGATGCTTTTAAAAAGCTCTCTTAAGCGTGCCGGTTTAACCATTCCGCTCTCTATCATCTTCTCGACGTCAGCCAGGTCTTGAGAAAACCCGCGCTCGATCTTGGAAAGCGCCTGTGAGTAGGGGTCGAAGTGATGCACTGAGATGTTGCCGGACTCGAATACCAGGAGACTACGTTCTCGCCAGCCCGGAAGCTCAGGGATGAAGTCGGGCGGCGCAGTAAGCTCTATGTTAATATCAAGCTCATTCTTGAGTTTCGGCAGCTCGCGCAACAACTCGTCTAACTCGGGATCGAAACGAAGGTCAACATCAATAGTGGACGTCCGCCAGCCCTCGAGAACTGCTGTCGCTCCCCCGGTCAAGTAGATCCGCACATCCGCTCTGGTTGCCTTGCCGAGACGTCGCGCTAGTTCATGAATCCTGGTGGAGTCAACCGGAGCGCGCATGCTCCAAGGCCCGTGCAAAACTCACGATTCTTCCAACGAGCGCGTTGTAGTAGCTATGCGCTTTGTCCTCGGTCGAGTTGATCATGGCGTAGAGGCAATGTGACGGGTCCGTGATTGCACTCTCCGGAACATCAACTCCAACAGCTCGCAAGCGGGGCGCGGCCATGGCGACCAACATAGCGGCCTCGGTATCGCGCCCGGCAGCCAGGTCAGCGATACCAGCGCTAACAAGCTCATTCCCTGGGATGCTGGTTAGAGGATTGTCCATAACCTTGATTCTAAACTGTTCAGTGGGTTACTGTCCGACTCGTTTGGTCATTTCGGATCTTCCACGTTGCTTCCGCGTGAGCTTACTTCGGCGAAACCAGGACTTTCTACTGCCTTGACGACGTCACGACCGGATATTGCTTCGCAACCTGCAGCGGCGCCGATCGTTCTACAACCCCAGCACCAGCTCGAGGGCATCGTCGACGGCGCGTAGCTCTCTCGCGTCAAGCTGCCCTGCCGAGGAGCCCAATCGCTGAGGGTCGACGACCGTGGTTTGCTCGACCAACACCAGGGTCTCTGTTCTCGCAATGTCGATGACGGGCCTGAAGCTTGCGGAATGAGCACTGGTAGACGTGGGCGCAATCAAAACAGTGCTCAGGTCGAGAAGCTCGTCCGCCTGAACTACGACGCCGTAGCGGGCGCCGCGCTGCTCATGCCCACGAGCACTACGTGGGGCGGGCAGACGGAATACCTCCCCGCGGACCATCTCAGTCGTTGACAGCCGGCGCGAGCTCGACCATCTGTTCGTGGATCATGCTCATCTCTTTGCGATCGGATTCATCTGCAGCCAATCGCCTAGCCTCTTCGCGCAGCCCAGACCGTCTTCGACGCCGCTCCGCGGCTTCGTGAAGCGCCGTGCGAACCGCTTCGGAGTCGGTCCGGC
>CAVPYU010000008.1:0-55987 GCA_963710065.1 uncultured Thermoleophilia bacterium
ACGATGTTGGTTTCTTCAATCCAGGCACCCAGTCAAACGGAGTAGTCGTCTCGCATCGTTCAAGGATCGATTGAAGTTCGCCGTTACGTATGCGGATCCAGCTGAGAGAGCAGGCTCGGCTTTAGCTACACCCCAGGCTTCGGTAGTAGCAGCAACAAGGTTCACTTCCAGCCGACTGGTAATGCTCAACCCTGGGGAACCAATGAGTTCTTCAGGAGCAGCGACAACATAATGCTGACAGCGATGCGGCTCGTACATCGATTGCAGGTCCTGACGGGACTAGTTGGTGGTGACCAAACAGCACAACTTGTAAGTTTGATAGATGGAAACACGTATGGTGCAGAAATAGCCTGTTACACCACAAAGGGCCGTGCTGCAGTGGGCCACCTAGTGCTTGCTACTGGCAGCCTCGGTGAAGTCGTTGACGTGACTATTAGCAACTACGGGTACGAGTCCTACCTCATCCGCTATGTCCACGATCCACCGCTTCCAGAAATATCCGAAGACTGGCATATTGCTCCTCACGTGCATTTCTTGCTCGACCCAGAGAAGCTGGCCGACAAAATGGTTGAAGCTGACGGTCTGAACAAGGAAGAACGTGAACTGATTGATGCATTGCCACCCAAAGACCGTCGGGAAGCCATCTCTGAAGCTGTAAAAGATCTTTGGAAACTGGGTCACCGTGAGTTTTTTTATGGTCTGGTTTCAGCAGAAGAAGAACAGAGAGCCCCAAACGATGAGATGGCATCTAAGAATATGCGACTAGCAAACAATGTCTCCCACGACGCCTATCTCTGTTGCATCGGCGTAAGTTTTGAAAAGTCATTGTGAACTTTATGTTTAGTTTGCGGGAAAGGCAAACTCAGCTGATGGATTCGGTAATCGTTTTGAGAACTACTTTTTCACCGTTATTTGACTTCATGACGATGAATTGTTCAGTTACAGGAACCACTGACTTTCCATCGTCCTCCCGACAGCCCCAGACTTCGATTGTCAAATTACGTCGGGGTCCAGTCGTCTGACTCATCGACCGCAATTGTTCATCTGCATAGTCGAAGCCAACTGTTCCGGATTTACCAGACCAAGCCACATCAAAGTAAAGGTTGTAGGAACTGTCCGCAGGGAGTACCTCGCCATTTTGAGATCGGGTATACGGAGGTTCGTTATCGTGTCGTATTCTCAGCCAATGATCGAAGCCATCCTCAACACTTATCCTGGCTCTCACACGGTTGAGAGCAACACTCCCGGTATTACTCACCTTCACGCGAAGTTGAAGGCCTTTGTTATCTTGCATGCATTGACTATCCGCAGATTCATGAACAATTCTCAGGGGGTTTTACGTGACGCTTTCCATCGGGAAATACTGCCGACGATCGCCAACACGAAACAGACTGCTCCCAAGGCAAACAAGACAAAACCCGCTGCGAAATAACTGGATTCCGAGGGGTGGGCGGAAGCTAGGATTTGACTTAGAGAAAAAAGGGCTACTGCAGCCGCGATTAGACCTGCACTCACCGCAAACCACAGATTCACATTAGTCTTCTGAGGTTGGAAAGTCACGAAGCCAGTATAGATGCTGCATGGTCTCCCGCCGGTCTGGCGACAATTGGTGGGCGTACCGTCGCAACTACCGTCGAACAACTATTAAGGGGTCTCTTTGAAGGCAAATCTCGTTTACCCCCAGTCGCTTCGGTGGCTGGGTGCGAGGCCAGCTTCGACGGGCTTCTGCCTATATGAAGATGATTCCTACAATGGCCAACAGAAGGCTAGACCGGCGATAAGGTCAGCTTCGCTCCAAGTGGCTTTGCCAGCGCGCTCAATGTTGACGTGGTCGGATTGCCATAGCCACGCTCAATCCGACTGATCTCACTTTGAGGAACTCCGGAAAGCTTGGCGAGTTCGGTTTGGGAGAGCTTCCTCTCGCGGCGGAGGGTCAGGAGTTGGTTGGCCAGGGCGAAGTGGGTCTCAAAAGCTTCTAGCTGGGCAACTGCATGTGGCCCTTCGGCCTCTGCCTCCTGTCGCACCTCTCTTACAAACTGTTCAAAGCTACTTGTCATGGTTAGTCACTTCGACACCAATTATGGGTCATAACCCATAGTATCGTACATAAAAAACGGGCTAAAGGCCAGAGGCCCTCACCCGTTGTCTCAATATTGTATACTTTTCTTACTACCCCAACCGCTTCGGTGGTTGGGCAGCGAGGCTCGCTTTATGCGGGCCTCAGCACTTTAAGGGGCCGTCTACCAAGACTTGGGCTTTCGTATCTCGCGACCGTCCTTGATCGACCACGACCTTCGGTAGCTGGCTTGCCTGTAGTGCGCCGCGCCTTATGCGTTTTGTGAAGGTCGGCTTTAAATGCCGGTTGAGATAGGGGTACGGGTTCAAGGTACCCACAGGTACGCCAAGCTCTTCTTCGGCAACCTCAATCGGCAGGCGGAGGTCGGCATCGTTGGAGACAACCACAGCAACCTCGCACCGACCCAGGTGTGCATCGCGCAGCAGGTGAGTGGCAAGGTTTACGTCGGAGCGTTTTTCCTCGGTAACTAAGACTTCGACCATGTTAAAGCCGTACCGCTTTGGGTCGGCCACCGGCAGCGTCTTTTTGCGTGTGGCGTAATGGCCGTAGTGGATGCTCAAGGTTGGAAGTGTGTCGATGGCTCTTAAGAAAATCTGCTGGCGCTCTGGTGCGCCGGGGTCGTTGGGTCGGGCCTGAATTCGGGCGGTGAAGTATTTGATCTGCACGATATCGCTGGTGGGGAGAAGTAGCCCGCACAGCTTGGCTACATCAAGCCACTTACTCGGCGTGTCCTTTAAAGCGCCGTAGTAGAGGTTGAAGGAGTCCACGTAAACGTTTGTTTTCACGTTTCTTACTCTAGTTCACTTGGTCAGGGCGCGGCGCTCGTACGACTCGTAATTTACATGCCTTTCCCTGCGAAATCGCATAACATGAACCTACTGGCAATCCTCGGACTTCATTGGGGTCCACCGTGTACTGATGCTGGATCCGGCCCGAGGTCATGCCGGTAGGGTCGCTGTCGAAGGTACTGCACGCTTCGCTCCATCACCTGCTTGGTGCCGGCCAGTTCGATGAAGTGCTCGGGCAAGGGTGTCTGGTGCACCAGCTTCAGGTGCGCTGACCCGAGGATACGTCTTGCTTCTTCCTCACCGCCCATTCCGTGGAAGCTCTGGGCAGAGAGCAGGACTGCGCCGCCGCACTCTCGCAGCTTCTCTATCTTCTCCGCCATGCCGCCTACCTCGGAGATGGCGGAGAACTCATCAACTATCAGCAGTGCTCTCTTGCGAGGGTCTTTACGGTTGAGGCAGTAGTCGACAAAATCTTCGAAGAGGAACCTTGCCAGTGACTTTGAGGTGTCTTTCTCGGTCATTGGCAGCAATTGATAACCGCAACTGGAATTGTCCCATGACCAACTACCATCGAGCCTGTCTTTAAGGCTCAGGAAGAAGCCTTGGTATCTCGCTCTAGTTGAAAGCAGGCTGTCCTCCTTGAAGGCATTGAGAGAGTCTTTATAGCGATCCTCGGTATGTAAGGCTTTGAGCTTTCTGTAGTCGAGTCGGCCGAGCAGTTCGTCGCTTGACACTCGGTGGGCCGTCGGGCAAGTCGCAAACTAGCGCAAGCTGGCTCTTCGCGAGGTCGCGGTAGTAGGCACCGTCGCCCTCCTTGGACCAGTCGATCATCTCGACCAGCCGTGAGTAGATGCTGTCAGGCGATCCCTGCCATCCGTTGAAGGGATACTTGGGGAAGAGGGCGGGCTTCCGGCCTACCGACAACATTAGTTTGCAGAACTGCTTAGCAGCGTTGACAGAGCCTTTGCAGTCGAGGAAATAGACGGACCAATCGGTGTCCTTGGCTGCAGTGTAGGCGATACGCATCATTGTCTCTGTTTTGCCGGAGCCAGGAGTGCCAACGACAACGCCATGCTTGCTCAAGATGGACTCAGTTAGGAGCACCTGGCCTTTTCTGGTAACGGGTAGTGGCTTGTCACCACCTGCGTGGTGCCCCAACACAAGGCCGCTGGCTTTTCTCGTGCCGGCCATTGTCCCAACCTCACTCTTTGCTCGTCGCGCTGCTCTGGTGTCCCTACTTTTGCTCTTGCCTTCCTTGCTTGTACCGCTCAATCTCGTGAGGATCACCCTTAAAGCTGTCGGGTAGTAGCAATTCGAAGGCCCAGCAGATGGCCGGCGTTACCGGCAGGAGCAACAAGCCAGGCGATGCCGAGCTCGGGGAGCGAGGAGCCCAAAGCGTCGCCAAGATGCCCTAAGCCACCAGCAGACTTGAAGCTATGCCAAGCTGTGCCATAGAGATTCGGTAAAACACCGACCAACCACATACCCACGACCCAGACAACGCCAACGATGGCAATATAGGCGCTCTTGGGCCAGAAGCGCCACACCTTTCGGTAAAAAAGCACTCCTACAATCAGTGATGGCAGGATCAGCCACGCCGCCACAAGCATCGCGATACCGCCCGCGATAAACCCGATCGTCTCCTCGTCGAGGAACTCGTTGTCGCTTGTCTTTGTCATTGGTGCCCATCGCTATCTCCTCTCGTAGTCGTTGACGGTTATTCGGCTAAGCCCCTCGCGTTCGATGACCCCCCGGAGCAGCCGTCCTGGTGCTGGAAGACAGAAGTACTGCACCTTGTCGTAGCTACCTAACAGCTCGTAGGCGATATCTGTCATCCGGGCCTTGCGCTTTAGTGCCAGCTCAACCTCAATTGCGGTCGTGGAGCCGTCAGCTAGAAGAAGCTCACCGTCCGGCATATGAGTACCGCGGGCCAACTCACGATAAAGCTCACGCTCCGATACCCATCGGAACTCAACGCCTCGTAGACCTAGCTGCCGCTCAAGTTGATACCGAATCTCCGCAACCGCGACCGTGTGCCGCAGCTTGCCTATCGATGGCTTGATGTACTTGAAGCCAAGGCCGAGAGCACGCAACCCTTCTCTTGTTAGCCAGGTGTATACGCTGTCTGGCAGAAGCCGTTCCACATCTGATAATTCCTTGCTCCTTGTACTTGCGCCGCCAGCGCCTGTTCGTGTCTTGACTGGTGGCTCCCCTCAGCCTCTTAAGCAACGGCTCATCGACAGCTACTTGCTCGCCAATGAAACGCAGAACATCCAGGTCCTCGCTGCGTCGCCACATTGCACCTAGCTTCCGCGGCCCTGCTCTGAATCGCTACCTCTTCATATACCTTCATCCATCTACTCCTTTCCAACTTCCAAACTCCAATCTCAAAAACCAACTCCAACCCCTACAAATCCATCCATCCCAAATGCCCCCTCCGCCGGTACCGCACCACATCCACGTAGCGTGAAGCGGAGGGGGTGTGGTGCGGTAGGCGACGGCGCAGCCGTTGCCAGGCGGAGGGGGCATCAGCAAAGGGGTCGACCGCTTTGAGCAAGTTCGTTTGCTCGTCCGCTTGCCGGACAGGGTTACGGACACATACACGGACGCCCTGTAGGTGACTCGCTCTAGATCAGAATAGGCGCTCCGCCGAACCACTCTTGGGGAGCGATACGGGAGCAGATTGAGCAAAACCAACCGGATTTGCGCGTCTGCTGCCAGAACAACCAGAAAACACAAAAGAGCCGCGATCCCACTCGTAGAGCGGAAATACGGCTCGTTCGATTTGACGGGAGCGACGGGACTCGAACCCGCGACCTCCGGCGTGACAGGCCGGCGTTCTAACCAAACTGAACTACGCCCCCGTGTGTTAGGCGCAAACTAGCGTAAATTGCATTATCGCAGATGCAAGGTTCGGTTATGCGTTCTCCTCTACACCATGCTCAAGCCTTTGAGGGCTCGGCGATGACGATCGGTGCCTCTGCTGTGTTTGCGGGCAATTGGCAAAGGGCTCGGCCTGTTTGTAGAGACATGCAATGTTCTGGTTCCAGCACCGAGTGGTACGCTCCTTCAAATAACAAACACGAGCAAGGAGGGGCAATGCCCAGCAGCCAGTTAGTCTCAGCTTTCAACGAGCAGATCGGGGTCGAGTTCGAGGCACAGCAACAGTACATCGCTATCGCTGCCTACTACGACAGCCAGACGCTGCCTCAACTGGCCTCTTTCTTCTACAAGCAGGCCGTGGAGGAGCGAAATCACGCTATGGCTTTTATCCAATACCTCCTGGACACCGATTCCGATGTTGAAATCCCTGGGTTGGAGGTACCGAAATCGAGCTTTTCGGACATCGCAGACCCCGTTGCCCTGGCACTTAGCTCTGAGAATGACGTAACCGACAGGATGAACAAGCTCTCAGGGATGGCACGCGAGGACGGCGACTATGCGAGTGAGCAGTTCCTTCAGTGGTTTGTAAAGGAGCAGGTCGAGGAGGTCTCGTCGATGACAGATCTTTTAACGATTGTGGAACGCGGCAAGGACAACCCGATCTTGGTAGAAGACTATCTAGCCAGAGAGACGATCGGTGGTGGTGGCGTGGTGGAAGCCGACATGCCGTCGGCCGCTGGAGGAGCCCTTTAACCTCAAAGTCTCTATTGTGTAGAGGATGCACGATCACGACCACTTCCCAGCTGATTCAAGCGACAGTCGTAAAAAGAGACGCGCCCTAAAAACAGTCCTTGTAATTACCACGTTCTTCACAGGTGTGGAGATCGTCGGTGGCCTTTTAACGGGAAGCCTTGCGCTGCTGGCAGACGCCGGCCACATGCTCTCGGACAACATGTCCTTGGCGCTCGCTTTATTTGCGGTATGGCTGGCAGACAGGCCGCCATCATCGACTCGGAGCTTCGGCTACAAGCGGGCAGAAATACTTGCTGCACTTGTCAATGGGGTCGCCCTTGTAGTAATCGCAGGCTGGATCTTCTACGAGGCGATACAAAGGCTCTCGGATCCGCCTGATGTACTCGGTGGGTGGATGCTCGTTGTTGCCTCGATCGGACTAGGTGCAAATATCGCCGGTGCGGCCATTCTCTATCGATCGCAGCGTGATTCCTTGAATATCAAGGCGGCTTTCCGCCATGTGCTTGGTGACCTTGCCGGGTCGGTAGGCGCGATAATCGCCGCGGTCGTAATAATCACGACCGGATGGCTTTATGTCGATCCGATCATCAGCATCATGATCGGCGTGTTAGTTTTGGCGAGCTCCTGGCTGATCCTGAAGGAGTCGCTCAGGATTCTGCTGGAGGCCACACCGACCGATATCGACTCCAGCGATGTCGGCCAAAACATGATCAAGGTGGAAGGAGTGGAGGATGTCCACGACCTACATATCTGGACGATCACGTCAGGCTTCCCGGCATTGACCGCGCATGTGTTAGTTGGGCGCAACTGCGACTGTCATCAGTTGCGAAGAGAGTTGGAAAAGCTTCTTTTAACGAAGTACGGCGTTAGGCATACAACTCTGCAAGTCGATCACGTGCACGATGAAAAAAGCTTTGTGGATGCCGATGGACTGAAGGACCCCGGTAGAGACAAAGATGGTTAGCGAGCCACGTTGTTCATGGCCCACTCCTCGATCTGCTTAGATCCTTTCACAACCTCACCATCGTCTGTGACCAGCACCGGCACCGTGATATCACCAGTAAGGTCTTTGACGTCCACCCTGCCCTTGGTTTTATTCATCACCTCTGGGAGCACCCGCCACCCATAGGCCTTAACAACTTCCGGGTCGTGCCCGAGCTCCTTGAGGGCTATGTATGCGTTGCCGCAGGCGTGGGTCCCATAGATTTCGTTGGTTGTCCAGCAAACGTAGAGCTTCAAGACAGAGGGATCGTAGTAGACCTCTACAAATTCCACCAGAAGCTGTGTTTAAACCCCTTGCCCGGAACGGTTCTTCCGAGGAAATACTGCATGTCCAATAAAGTAACAACTGACGCTTTGACAAAAAGAAATTTCAACTTTTTTTGCCATTTCCCAGCGAACTCGCCTTATACATGTAGACGGCGATTAAAGCGGTCCCCAATCTGAGTATGTGGCACGAAGGATGGAATGCCCTTGAATACAGCGGTAAAGAGTACCCCCAAAGCAGTTGGCAGTATGCAATCTACCCGTGAGATCACGCGAGAGGCACTGACCGAGTTCGCCCTCGTACACGGGCAGAAGCTGAAGCGTTATCTGGCTCGAAGATACGGAAACGGGCTGGCGGAGGACGTATATCAAGACGCTCTGGTCGAGACTCTCAAACATCAACCTATCGGCGCGATCGAGACGGGCTCGGTCGACAGATACATATGGAAAATCGCACTAAGGCGCGCCTCGAAGCTGGAAGTTAAACGACGACTCGAGACCGAAAAAGCAAGTACAGCAGACCTGACAGAGATCTCGGACCTCTCAGGCAGGGAGTTCGAATCGACCGAGGCCAATCAGAACTTCGCCAGGATCGGTGAGGCACTCGAGCAGTTGAGCACGTTGAAAAGACGCGCCTTTGTCATGAGAAGCACCTCAGACAAAAGCATCGCTGAGATCGCGGAGGAACTTGACATAACCTACTCGAACGCGCGATACCACATCACAGATGCGACCCGCCAGGTGATGAGCCGGATGTGCGGCGACCGGCTCAGCGATATCTGCAAGAGCTTTGAAGAGGAGATCTATTCATCCGTCTACGGCGAGCTAGAAATTGTAGATGCACAGAAGCTGCACAGACATCTGTTGCACTGTGGGTCCTGCCGAAAGACCCGCAAAGAGTTGCTGCACTCAAAGAAGAGTGTCGCGGCACTTGTGCCCTTTTTTCTGCTCGACGACAACGCCTTCGCGGCTTTGTTCGATCGACCCAGTAGATCGACAGGCAGCTCTCCCGCCTCACTTAGGTCGAGAAGCAACTTCCTCGTCAAGGGAGGTGTCGGCGCGATAGTCACAGTTTCGACTGTTCTGGTTGCCTTCGCCGGTGGTATCGACATGACCAACTCGTCTAACACGAGTGGTGCAGAAGCCGACAACCGCGGACCCTCTGTCTCACGATCACATACAGCGGCTCTCGCTTTCGAGGATGGTGCAAATGATCACAGAGGGCACGCAATGCAGGCCGACACTCCCAAAGGATCTACTGCATCCAGACAAAGTAGTCCCGCCAGAAATCAAGGTGTAAGTAATCCTGATCCGTCCAGTGGTAAACGAAATCGTGGTAAACGTGGCTCGACAAACGGCAGAGGCGGAAGCAGGAACGGATCGACCGGCACAACCACAAGCTCCGGACCGCAAGGAGATGCTGGATCCATAGGTGGCAACTCGCCCGGCCAGCCTTCGACAAGTGGAAGATCGATTTCTTCGACCGATGACTACATCGATACGACGATCCCACAGCCTCCACAGATCGCCGAGGAGCCTCTGGGATCTACCGGCGGATCGACCATATCGATACCCCCGCACGTTATTCAGCCCTGCAATCCAAAGAAATTTGTCTGTTGACGAAAAGGCGTGGCGTAAGCGGATTCTCCTCGCTGTTCATCGATCATCTACTGCTCAGCGTACGTAAAAGAATCTCAAATCACTGACGCCAAAATTAGATCTGTTGCGCTTCGTTGTCCTGTGTTTAAGTCGCCAGAGCTTGCGACCGATACAAGTTAGAGTTGAAGCCGATCGGCTATCGATCCTGAGAAGGCAACTCTACTTACTTCAACTGGTTTATATAGACGATGAAACGAGTCACGGTATTTACTACATGCTTCGCGGCACTTGCTGTCACGCCTCTGTTTGCCGCTGAGCTGCTTCAGGGCAGAAAGGCAGAAAGTGCGTCCGGTGTGCGATTTCAGAAACAAGAGCCTGACTACTTCGTTTCTAAAACCGGATGCAGCAACTCCGGTCCCGGTAGTGCGGCACAGCCTTTTTGTTCAGTCCAGATGGGTATCGACAAACTCCGTGCTGGTGACACGCTACTTATACGAAACGGGAAATACCGCGAACGGGTCGTGTCAGAGAGATCGGGAACAGCCGAAGCTCCGATCGTAATACGAGGTGAGTCGCGAGACAAAATGATTCTCGATGGAGGATGCAAACGGTTCCCATGCAGTGAATCACGTTTCCCCGGATCAGACGGAGATGCAGACGGATTGGTTGTTCAGGGTCACGACTACGTGACCGTGCAGGATCTCACAGTTCAAAACACCCTGACAAACGGCATATATGCGATAAACACGACTGGGCTCACCCTTGCAAACCTTGTAGTCAAGCGGACGGGCATGAGCGGCATCAACATATACGACTCCAAGGGCCCCACAGTTCAAAAAAACCGTGTTACACGGTCAAATCTTGGGATCCGTGACACCGATGGGGAAGTCGACTCCCCAGAGGAGTCGATCACGATCGTCAACACATCCGATTTCGACGTATCGTACAACCACCTCCACGACTCCCTGAAAGAAGGGATAGACATCAAGGTTCGTTCTCGCAACGGCACCGTCCATCACAATCTCGTATCAAGAATCTGCGCGGTTGGCATCTATCTAAATGAAGCCTTTGATGTGAATGTTTATCGAAACCGAATCTTTAAAAGTGGTTCCTTCAAGACCGGTGGCCGAGTGCGTAGATGCTCATCGATACCCAGGTACGGCAAGAACTACGGAAAGTACTTTGGAACTGGGCTACAACTCGCAGTGGGTGATTTGGGACGTTATGGCAAAGGCAAGCTTTCCAACATACACGTATATGAAAATGTAATCTCAGGTGCCAATCTGAACTGCCTGGGGTTCTGGGATGAGCTGAGGGAGAACAAAAAGGGTCGGGGTAAAATGACCGACAACCGTGTCTTCAACAATGTCTTCTACGGATGCGGAAGAGGGAGCCTGGGCTCAGGCATCAGGATGGAAGACGCCACCAATACGACGGTTGCAAACAACATCATTGCACGCAATAAGGAAGCCGGGATCACCGGTAACTCGGTGAAAAGGGCCACCGTCTCTAACAACCTGTTCTATAAAACAGGCGAGTCTGCAGGAGCCGACAAAATCATCGGTGACCCTAGACTTGTTGGCGCTGAGAAGGGTAACTTCCACGTACAGAAAGACAGCCCCGCCATCGATAGAGGCATCGATATCGGATTGGCATTCGTGGGTGACGCACCTGACATAGGGGCATATGAGTACGGCTCAAACGACTAGTGGCTCCCAGGATTTGAACCTGTATTCGACCGCCGACAGACAGATCCAACATTCGTTGATCCGTGTCTACGTCGAGCAAATCCGTGTAGATTACAAGTAGCGTGCATTAGTCCGACAGGGAAGTTGTATGCCCGCCGAAACTGGTCCGACATTGATAGCCGGCAATTTCAACGGGGTATTACAGCCACCGCAGAAAGTCGCGCAGACCGAGCGTGTGCGCGAGATCGTGGACGAGATACACGAGCTACCCCGTCGACAGCGTAACGCGCTTGTTATGCAGGAGTTCGAGGGATATTCAAACAAGGATGTCGCTCTAAAGCTTCACACCAGCCCGATCGCGGTCAAGAAACTGGTTTCCCGCGCCCGAACCACCCTACGCGAGAAGATGATCGCTCTTTTCCCTGTCCCATGGCTGGTTCGCAACTTAAAACACGGCAACGCATCTGCCCAGAGCGGCAGCGACTTAGCAGCAGGTATAAAGGTCGTTGCCGTTGCCGCACTTGCGGCGGGCAGTATCACGGTTGCGGCTAACCAGATCACGACGACGGACCAAAAAACGGGTAGTGCCGATAAGGCAGTTCAAGCCAGTGCAGCTACTCTACTTTCGGGGCCACGGCTGGATCCTGCATCTCCGCTGATCAGCGCATCGGGCCTGACCGGCCAAGATAGCCGTGCGGATCAAAGCACTCAACAGAATCAGAGTGATGGTTCGCTATCACCGGGCACGGGGTCCGGTAGCACAGACAGTGGATCTAGTAGCCAAAGCAACGCAAGTCCCGACAACCGCACAGCTGCCTCAGGATCCTTACTAGAACAGGAAGGAGACTCGAGCGCGGGAAAATCCAAAAGCGAAAAGGAAGGCACTCACCCGGGCAAAGGTAACGGTAATAGTAAAGATAAGGATAAGGGGAAGGACAAGGACAACCCCGGCAACGGCAAAAAATAAACCACCTCTGATACAGACGACCCGACAAAGATCGCTCGTTTACCGGCGTCCGAGATAAGAAGCTATTTCGATTTTCTGCGGGATCTTTGCTCACACAGTACGTTTTAGTAGATAGAACACTGATTTCCCATCCCGGTCTCATGGTTGTGATGTATGTTCCCAGTGTCCAGTCCTGATCACCCTCTTCTGTCGGACCTCCTCCAGTTTCAAGGTTACAAAGGGTGGTCGGGACAGGGACCCCCATCTTGATCGGAATCGGTGATTGCGCAAGCAACGGGAGAGGTGCGTCCACGGCCCCGGTCGACAGAGCCCAGCCAATCATCGCGTTTAACAAGTTCGGTGTTGCTAGATTGTAAAAACCGTGGATAATGAAAAGTGGACCCATTATAAATGGCTGGGCACCAAAGTGCGATAGTCCCCGATAGTTGGACCACGTAGTAAGTGGAAGCAAGGAGGCAGGAGTCATTCGGTATGGATACAAACCACTCGATACGTTCGCTGATACGACTTAGATTTCCGGTATTGCTGGCTGCGGGCCTCGCCACTTGTCTGCTAATCGAATCAGCGCCGGCAGTGAGTGCCGCTCCTCCAGACAGCCCCTACAGCAACGGCTACGTGACAAACAACCCCATCTATGCAATTGCACAGTCCGGTGGCACCACCTATATTGGCGGTAACTTTGAGACAGTCGGGCCGCGAA
Source organism: uncultured Thermoleophilia bacterium (assembly GCA_963710065.1). Taxonomy (GTDB): domain Bacteria; phylum Actinomycetota; class Thermoleophilia; order Solirubrobacterales; family CAVPYU01; genus CAVPYU01. The sequence continues at coordinate 12,722 of CAVPYU010000008.1, forward strand.
CCGGCCACGCAATGCCTATCTTCAGATCCACCGGGGTAGCGGTCGCTTCCTCTCCAGATGTTTCGGGCGGCGACGTCCTCGCACACGTGAGCGACGGCGGCGGCGGCTTCTATATTGGCGGGTCGTTCACACACGTGGGCGGAGTCGAACGCAGCGGACTCGCCCATATAACCGGAGGCGGCTTGGATATAACATGGAATCCAAGCCCCAATGGCGGTGTATCGGCACTGGCTCTTGACGGCAGCACTCTTTACGTCGGTGGTTCATTCAATAACATCGCTGGGCAAGAGAAAAATAGGCTTGCGGCAATCGACACTACAACCGGTGCTGCGAGCAGCTGGGACCCGAATGCCGACAGCACCGTGTACACGATAGCCATACTCGGCACAGCGGTCGTAGTCGGTGGTCAGTTCGACAATGTCGGTGGATCGGCGCGCAGTCGAATAGCGGCGTTGAATAAAACAACTGGGGCCGCAATCCCGCCAATTAACCCAAGCGCAAACGGTGACGTCCACACGCTTGAATACACGGGTGGCAGGCTGTTCGCCGGCGGGCAGTTTTCCAACATCGGTGGGGCGGCTCGTTCATATATCGCTGAGTTGGATACAACAACGGGCGCAGCGACTGCCTGGAACCCAGCTGCAAACAGTGTCGTTCGCGATATGGACGCAATTGGATCCAACCTTTATGCGGTGGGAGACTTCAGCAACATTGGCGGTGAGCCCATAGATAAAATAGCCAAGCTTGATCTGACCACAGGCAACGCAGACGCCGGCTGGAACCCGGGCGCCAGCAACCCGGTCTTCTCAGTCGCTGTTTCTCCACTCGATGAATCAGGTGACTACACCGTATACGCCGGAGGAGACTTCACGTTCGCCGGAGGTGCCCTACGCTACAAGCTTGCCGAGTTCAATAGCTCCACGGGAGCGGTCACCTCGTGGTCGCCGATGATGAACGATTCGGTAAGGACTCTGAGCGTGGGTACAACGTACGCGTTCGCCGGCGGCGCATTTACCAGTGTGGGGGCAGTCCAGCGTCAAGGGCTGGCCGCACTGGACTCTTCGGGCCAGGTCACATCATGGAATCCCAGGCCAAACGGCGACGGTATTCGAGCTATTGCGGTTTCAGCAGATAGAGGCACAGTCTATGCGGGTGGGAATTTCGGTGACGTCAACGGTGGTCTCCCACGCTCAAATATTGCAGCGTTCAGCGCGAGTACAGGAACAGCAACGAGCTGGGCACCGGATGCTGATGCCCGCGTATCAGCAATTGAAATAATCGGCTCAACTATCTACCTTGGTGGCCAGTTCACAACGGCTGGCGGCCAGTCGCGCAACAGAATCGCTGCGATCGATCAAACCACCGGCACCGCAACTTCTTGGAACCCGAATCTGAATAACAATGTAAATGCACTCGATACAGCCCTTGCTAGTAGCAACATATACGCCGGGGGTTCATTTACAACTGTAGGTGGATTGACAACAAGGAACCGTATAGCCCAGTTGAGCCTGGACACAGGCACCGCTACCTCTTGGGACCCGAATGCATCAGACGAGGTGTATGACATAGAGGCCTCGGGGACAGGCGTATACGTTGGAGGAAACTTCACCAGCATCGGAGGTTCGCCTCGTAACTACTTGGCAGCTATTGATAGTTCTTCTGGGCTCGCTACGTCTTGGAACCCAAATCTTGACAACATGGTTAAAGGAGTAGCTACCGATGGATCAACAGTCTACGCCGCAGGCAATTTCTCAACTGTTAACGGTGGCGGAACCACTAGAAACCGCCTTGCTGGCTTCAACATATCGGACGCAGCCGCGACCAGTTGGAACCCAAACGCAGATAACAACGGTGAGACGGTCGAGGTTTCGGGACCGACCGTGTTCGCTGGTGGACAGTTCTCAGCCGTCAGCAACTACAGCTACAAAGGGTTTGCCCAGTTCACCGCCCAACCGAGCAATACTATCGCTCCGGTCGCCAGTGGGTCCGGCCAGGTGGGAAGCGCGCTTAGCTGCACATCGGGCACTTGGAACGATGAAAACGCAGCATACACCTATCAGTGGCTTAAGGATGCCGCGCCGCTCAGCGGTGAAATTGCCTCGACGTACACTCCGGTAGAGGGCGATGTTGGCTCATCTATCTCCTGCCGAGTAACCGCAACCAATGTTGGAGGAAATACTGAAGCAACAAGTAGCTCGATCGCTGTAACAGCCGTTCCAGTCGATCCACCGTCACCGGAGCCTTCGACGCCTTCTACTCCCGCCACACCGACACCGGTGGGTGACGTTGTAGCTCCTCAAATTACCAACCTAAAGATAGATCCCGATTGCCAACGCTCGAAGTACGTATCAACCAAACGCAAAAGGGGACGGGTGAAAAGCCGGTCGTCATCACAAGCTAACAAAAGCAAGAGAAAAAGCCATCGCTGGAAAAAGGCGAGGTCAAGTACAACGATAAGCTACACACTCTCCGAAGACGCAACCGTCACCTTCTCTATCCGAGCAAAGAAAACCAGCAACGGCGCACCTTCCCGATGCACTAAATCGACCGGGCGTTCGCCAGGGCGTGTACAAGTACCAGGCACATACAACGAGGTTCTAAAGATCGTCCGAGAGGGAACCGCGGGTGGCAATTCAAATGCGCTCAGCGCTGCTTCTGCGATCGATGCCACCTCACTGTCGGGAATATCTTTGCCGAGACCGTTCGATTCACAAACTGTTGATGGTGATAGCAACGCTGCCAGCCCGTCGCATGCTCAAAAGAAGCGTTCGCGCAAGGCTCTAACCAAACACGGCAAGCGTTTAAAGAGAGCGAAACGAGATGTTGTGGCAGTCACCGCTGCAAGGAGCCAGCGCGGAAGGGCCGGTGTCAACAAGGTGCGGTTGTCCAGTCGACTGTTTAGCGAAAAGTTAAAGGCTGGGAGTTACAAGATCTACGTAACTGCGGTAGATGCAGCGGGCAACACCTCTTCCGTCGCAACGACGAAATTTGCATTGTTATCTAAGCAGCTAGAGTTTCGCACTTTTCGTTGGGATAAAGCCCTCCGGAGAGCCCTCCGAATACCTCTCCCGAGGTTTGACCTGAGTACCTTCACAGCTTAAGCGGACAAAAGGAGCACCGGCGACTCCCTCGAAATCCATGGGTTAGTCACAAACAACTCATGGGAGGTGGCCGCCGATGCCCAAAATACCAAGTTCGCTTGAAGAGCTGCTTTTCCTCTTTCGTCCCTGCTTCACCGCGCCAAGCTTTGAAACATTCAGGGCGCTGTGCGTGGGCTTCATCTCCAGGGTCGGCCCTCGCACGATAACCGGCTGCCTCAAGGGCGCACGCCTTCAAGGCGTCTGGCACCACTCGAAAGCCCACCGTTTCTTTGCAAGGGCAAGCTGGTCTTGCGACGATATCGGGCTCAAGTTGCTCAATTTCGTGACAGAGAGGCTTATCCCAACCGATGGACCGCTCCTTTTGGCCATCGACGACACCCTGTTTATCCGCTCGGGACGCAAGGTGGCGGGCTCCTTCTTCCACTACGACGCAGCCGCAAGCAACAGGTCGGGCAAGTGCTCTGCCTGGGGCAACAACTGGGTGGTTCTGGGTTTTGTTGTGAGACTTCCATTCATGCCCAAGCGCTCGATCTGCCTGCCGCTTTTATTCCGTCTCTGGCGACCGGGCGATAAAGAGCGCACCAAGCCCAAGCTTGCCCGTGAGCTTGTGGAGCTGGTCGCAAAGCGCCACAGAAAGCGAGAAATCCAGGTTGTAGGAGACTCGGCATACGCCACCGGCGCGTTCGCCAAGCTACCTCCAGGAGTTACGCTTACCGCACGCCTGCGCCGCGGCGCCGCGCTTTATGAGCTAACGCCACCCCGCACCGGAAAGCGCGGCCGACCCCGTAAGAAGGGCGAAAGGTTACCCTCTCTCGCCGAGATCGCCGATAACCCGCAGACCGACTGGCAGCGGCTCAAGGTGCGCCGCTACGGCAAGACCGCCCGTATCGAGGTCCATGCTTTTGACTGCCTCTGGTACGAGGTCTTCGACTCCCAGCCGGCAAGGGTCCTGCTGGTGCGCAATCGGAATCGAAGCGAGGGATTCGACGTAGCGCTTGTGACGACTGATCCCGAGCCAACGCCCGAGCAACTTATCTCACGCTATGCGGATCGCTGGTCGATAGAGGTCTGCTTTCAAGACGCAAAGCAGATCGTAGGCGTCGGTGAGGCTCGCAACCGCACCGAGCGTGCCGTCTCTTGCACCGTGCCCTTCGGGTTTATCTGCCTTACGCTTGTAGTTACCTGGTATGCGCTTTACGGGCACGCGCCCGGCGATATCGCCGATCACCGCTTAAACGCGCCGTGGTGCCGCACAAAGGCCGCTCCCTCGGTCGCCGATATGCTGGCAAAGCTCAGACGTGTGATTATCGCCACGCCTTTTTTGCCATCTCCGCTCCACAAGCCGACATGCCAAGAAATAACTGCGGTCACTCAGGCATGGGCCGCAGCGGAGTTGTGAATGGCGAAAGTCCAGTAAGCAGAGTTAGCTAGTAAATGCTGCTGACTTCCCATAGTATGTTGCGATGAGCCCCAAGCGAAAGAAGGTGCTCCTAAGTATCCTGGGCCTGGTTATAGCTGCGGGGCTGGGCGTCGGAGTAGCCCTTCTTGTAACCGGTACCGATGACGAAGACAAAACGTCCGAGACGGCAACCGTCACCGAAACTGAGAGGACCGATACAGAAACGGCCACCGAGGTCAAGACGTTGACTGGAAACATCGGAGGAACTCAGACGGAAACCGTGACCGTGACATCGCCCCAGGTCGAGTCGCCCGAAGGTGCAGCGTCCAAGTATGCATCAGATAAGTTTGGAATAAACCTCTTTGAGGCCGACTCAGTTACACGGTCAAAGATAAAGCCGGTGTATGCGCTCGTCACCGCATTCGATGACGATACACCGATTGCGATCTGGGTCAGAAGGACTGGCGGGCGTTGGGTTGCGATCGCCGGTACTAAGGACGCCAAGCCGGCACCGGCCGGCAAAGGGATCCCCCCGGATATCGCCACCCCGTTCTCGGAAGGCGACTAGTGGGCTCGGCTGACATTCGCAAACTTGCTCTCATCTAGACATTCTCCCATGTAACCTGGTTGTTGCTCCCTATATACTCATAGTGAGTGCATAACGCTGCTATGTTAATTTTGGAAAAATGGCTCAGCACCGTGTACTTTGGCTTGTTGTTGTTCTTTTTATTATCGGGCTTTCCTCTGCTCTTTTGATAACCCTGGTATTCGATGGCAGCACTAAAAGTGAAGAAATCAATGGTAAAAACACCAGCGTTGCTCGCGTTAATAGCCCAGATACGAAGAATCGCTTTGGATTTCTAGCATTCCCGGATAGGGATGGAAAGCAAGTTAGACGTACTGGCGCGAGATGGGTCCGTCCTCACCCCGGTCCGTTTATTTGGGGTCAGATGCAGAGCGGTGCGCAAGCTCCTATTCGTTTTCGGGATACTGACAAGGTCGTACGGGCAGCGCAGAAGCAAAAACTCTCATTGCTGATCACGCTTTGGCCATACGCAAGTTGGGACCAGAGTTCCTATAAGAAATCAAAAGGTTGTCGCATCCGAGATGAGTTTCGCTCTGAACTGGACGAATTTCGATGTGCACCGTATAAGCGAAAAGCGTATCGTCGATGGGTACAAGCGGTGATAGAACGTTATGACGGAGACGGGCAATCAGATATGAAAGGGTTGCGCACCGCGGTGCGGTACTGGGAAGCAAGTAATGAACCAGATCTCAAAGGTCATGGCCTACAGTTTTTTGTTGGCAAGCCCAGTGAATATGTGAATTTACTTGCCGACACTTACCGCGCTGCCAAACTGGCCAATAATAAAACGAAGGTTCTAATTGCAGGTGCCGCGGGTGGTCAAAGGGATTTTATTGCTTTCTGGCGCCGTGTTTTCAGTATCAAGCGATCTAAAAAGTATTTTGATATCGCCAATGTTCACTGCATCTCGAGCGGTGACTATGCATCCCTGAACGTTGCACCATATAAATATTTACTGCAGGAAAAGAAAATCAATAAGCAGATATGGGTTACGGAAGCAGAGACCTTCGTTAGCGAAGACGCAGCAATAAGTGCAACTCAGCTCCTTGAAAGCTCTAGAAAGGCTTTTGACCTTGGAGCTAAGCGGATTTTCTACACAGGCCTAAATTTTATGACCCCGCCTGGCGGCAAACCGCCTCCAGTTGAGAAAGCACCAGATATCAAGCCAGACCCCAGTCTTACAGTCGATGATCCAATCGCAACTTACAAGCAGATCTTTGAATCTTTGGGTAGCTAGTTGACGGTAGTGGTTCAGATTCACCGGGGTCCCGATATCCACACCAAATCTGCGCGCTTGGGTGCTATAAATTTGCCAATTTGTCAGTAAACGGTCACGGCCTTGCTCTTTACATCTGTAAACCTCGTCGTGGATCACCGTCAGTTGTAACCAACACCGCATCTAATATGGCTATCACAGTGACAGAAAGAAGTCTTATATCGTTTTGGAGGGAAAGCACGATGGATCCGCATGACGATTACAAGGGGCAGGAACCACAAGAAACCGGACAAAGCAAACAACGATCACACGAAGTTGATGTAGCCCTCAAAGACTATAACCGGCAGTGGTGGAGTTGGGCCGTCATTCCAGTAGTTGCAGGCCCCCTTCTAGGATTGGCGTTTGTATTGCTTTCAACACGTGTTCAGATCTTTGGTCCGTACAGTATGACGCCGCCGATTAATTTACCACGGGATCTATTGGGGCTATTGTTTTTTTCGTTCTTATTCGCCCCAATAGTTTGGGGCATGGCATACTGGTTAAAGAAGCGATGGGAACCGGGAAAAGCTCACGAAAGCGAACGTTTTGGCAACCTGTCTCCTGCAGCGCTTGGATCTCTATCGTCTGTTTTTCTCGGTGTTTTCATACTCGGATTGGCAGCGCTTGCGGGAGCCACACAAAATAGTGACCTAATAGAGCGCAAGAGCGCAAAACGAGCGGGTGCCGCTGTGGCAGCAGAGTATTTCAAAGATCGGAAAAGTGCTTCATTTATCAAGCATCCGGTAATTGCGGATACCTACCGCGCATGCCGCACTCACACAACAGCTAGGGATTGCATTCTCGTATACACGGGCGATTGGCTACCGGTCGTAAGTCGTGACAAAGAAAAAAAGTCGAACAAGCGGTCGCTGAATGAGTAGTTCTGTAGCTATCGTTTCCTAACGACCCCATTATTAGTGCACCGTCAACTCGCTTGTACTGCTACCGATATGTTGTCATCCCTCGCATAGATGGCGAAGGAATGAACATCAATATACCTTTATTTACTGCCACTGACGCAGCGCACGTGAAATTGTTTCCATCTCACTAGCAAAGCGAGGTAGCGGGCCCTTGAACCAGTGACCCCTACTTGCAAGGCAGTTTCGGGACTGTAAGAACATCTAACCAAACCTCACCAAACTACACATAAGGACAGCAAAACGAGCATTTGCGTCGATTGCCGGTTTGGTTCGTTTTGAGTCGACGTGATATGGATGTTCGCGTTTGGTTCGTGGTGGTGGTGGCCGTAGAGGCACTGCTCAGCCATGCTTAGCGCGACAATCTCTTCTCACGACCTAGCTAATCATGCTTGACAGCGATCGGTTTTGCTTGCAAGCTAAACAGATGCACAGCGATAGTGGGGATGAGATGCAGAATCTGGTGAACAACCCGGCAGTGAGCGGTACGTTGCTCGCGGATGCCGTGATCGAGGAGGCGCCTCTTGGTGTTGTAGTCGCGAGCGATCGTGGCGAGATCGTCATAGTCAATCGCAAAGCGGAGGAGCTGTTCGGTTACTTGCGACACGAGCTGCTTGGAAGGTCAATCGAAATTCTGGTTCCGCCAGCTTCAAGAACAAAGCACGAGCACTATCGCGATGAGTTTGCCGAGACCCAGCAGTCGCGAACGATGGGCGCAGGACGTGATCTGTTTGGGCTGCACAAGGACGGAAATGAGTTTCCGATCGAGATCGGTCTCAATAAATTGCTCACGGATGAAGGCACCTATGTGATCAGCTCGATCATAGATATCTCCGTTCGGAAGGAGATGGAGCAGGCGCTCGTTCGCTCCGAGAGTCGGCTGCAGGAAGTTAGCAAGGCTCTAGAGGCCGAGATGGCAGCTGCCGCCAATATTCAAAAGCAGGCTCATGAGAGTCGGCTGCCCGAGCTTCCGGACTGGAAGCTAGCTGCGGGGATGAGGATGTTCAGGGAAGCTGGCGGAGACTTCTATGGTGCGTTCGCTAGTGGCGATGTCCTATACGTGTGGCTCGGCGATGTATCCGGCAAGGGCTTGGCCTCGGCTTTGCTCTCCTCATCAGCTCAGGCGCTAATGCGCTACCAGGCACAGTTTAGTTCTACCGATCCCTCTGTCATTTCGAAAGTAGGACGAACCTTATACGGGGAACTTACCCGAAACACATCCTTCATCACGCTACTTTGGATCGCTATTGATACCAAGACTGGTGAGTCACAAGTTGTTGATGCTGGTCACTCACATCTACGAGTTCGGAGGGCCGACGGCTCTTGGGAGGAGTTCGCACATGCCGACAACATGCCGCTTGGCTGCGAGGAAATCCCGGATTACTCACCGAATGAGTTCGCGATTGCTGAGGGCGACCTGTTGATGATATTCTCAGACGGTCTAGTCGAGAACAGCGACATTGCAGACTGCGCTCAAGGAACCGCAAGGCTGCAGAAGGCCGTTGACAGATCCCTACAGGAGCTTGGGGATGGTGGCAGACAACTCAATCGCGTAGTCGGTGATGTGATGGACCGAATTGGCAGCAGATCCACAATTGACGACGCGACCTTGGTACTGGTCAAAAGGGGCCAGGGGTTTTAGGATTCGAGTTGCTCCAGATCTGCAGACGAACACCATCGATAGAGGCAGTGGCTCCGTGATACTCAGCCTGAGCACGGTTGAGTTCATGGACTCAGCAATTTTCGATGTACTCGTTGGTGCCAAGCGCGATGCTGATGCCAAGATGAAAATGCTAGTAATTGTTCAGCCTCTTGGTGCAGCCCAGCAGATATTCAAGCTCACCAACGCAGATCAGATATTTGATCTGTGCGAACCGATCGATCAAGTACCGGGCACCGTAATCAGTAGGTCGGTCCGATTGCTCTGGCCCAGTCCGAAAAAATGTAACCGGTATCTACGCAACGTGAGTGGGCGGTACTGGTTCAGAAAAGACGGGGGGCCGCTTACAGAGCGGAAATCTGTAGGTCGGGTGCCACAAAAGTGCCAAAAACGAGGCTACTTCTGCCAGCCACCGCGTCCCCAAACTTTACTATCGCCTATCGCATCTTTATCCGAGAGTACTGGATCCCAGAAAGATTTAGCCTCAGCGAAGAGCACTGCAACCTCTCCAGTGACCTCAGCAACCCGTGGCTCAACCTGCTCCGGCCAGTAAGGTGGCGGTTCGGGCAGTTTGGTCGGTATGGAGGCACTACCGAATGTTTTCTCAACGGCAGATCGCAAAGCACCTGCTTTTAAATCTGTGTCTGCTGCCAACTGCGACAGTATAACCATATCCGGCAGGTCGCGATAGCGAGAGCTTCGGTGACCGCCGTACACGGTCGAATAGGCTTTGAGCTTCTCTGCCAATGCATTGGCAACCGATTGGATTGGAACGTGGTCTATCTGTTCACCGTCCAGTGTCTCGCCGAGGGTGACAAACTCGATCTGATCCCCCAGCAGTAACTCATTTCCGACAATATCGACTGGAAACTGCTGCCACTGTCTGCCAGCCAGTCGTACCTCTATGGTGGCTTGCAGAATTGGGTAGCCTCTTGCTTCGACCTTTCGCCGGTTGAGAACCCGGAACTCAAAGAGGTCGCTGCCTTCAGCCCCGCAAGCTTCGGCAATATCCAGCAGCAGCTCCTCGGAGCTCTTATTGGTGCTCAGATCAAGATCACCGGTGCGGAAAGTCAGCTGTCGATCGGCAAGTATCAGCCTCGACTCAAGGGCGACCGCACCCTTCAGTATGACAGAGTCGGATAGTTTGAGAAGCCTCATGATGAAGCGCTTTATTGCCTCATGCTGACGGATTGTGTTTACAGGCAGGTCCTGGGCCTTCGCTTCATTCTTCAGACGATCGTCAAGAGACTTTCTGTAGTTCTCAGCGTCCACTTATACCCTCACGGTGGTTATAAGGCCCTGCTCTTGAGCCCTGTCTGTCACTCTTTCAACCTGTTCGGGATCAAGTAGGTTGAAATCAGAGGCTGTTCTGAATGCATCGTTTATGTTTTCGGTTGGAACCCCATCCCACACTGTATTTTTCTGCTCCTTATGGTCCAGCACCTCTAGCCGTTGCTTGAGTTCGGAAGGGATGTGCTGCTGGTTCTCGCTTGGCCCACGCCTCACAAATACCTTGTTGGTTACAAGTTGACCAGGAAGATAGAGGTCAAGGGCGGTAGGCCCCGCGGCAACGCTTCCCTCACCCACAGCAAGAATGCACGTGATCACGTCCTCATGTTGGTGGGTTGGATAGGCTCGCGGGCGGTAGACGCCACGTACAACTCGGATCAGCTTGCCAGACCTCACGTAGTGGGATAGAAGCCTTCGGGATACCGCATACCTCTCTGCCTCTTCCGTGGTGAACAGACCTCCGCGGTTAGCAGTAGACTCAATCAGCCCATCAAGATCAGGCCTGCGCCCTGTTTCAGCATACTTCGGCATTGTGTAATTGATTGTAACATTCTTAAATGTTACAATCAATGTAACGTAGATGGGCGGTACTGGTTCGAAAAAGCCGGGAAGCCGGTGTTGGGTAGGGATGCCGAGAAGCCGGTGCCGCTCTTGTGCCCAGAACTCATGGTTAGTTCACCTCGACAAGGATCTCAAGCGCCATCTTTCCGTTATCACTGTTCGGAAGTCCAAACCAGGGCGCTTCTGAATCAAGTAGTTTATCTTTCTGCCGTTTCAACCAACCTCGCTCTTTGGCGGTTAGCTGTTGCGCCAAGTCGCGTGGATCTTCGACCATGCAACACAGGAAAGCAAGATCTAGTTTCTGCGCATCAGGCTCGTCGTCCACCACAATCGCCCTCGCCTTTAGAAGAATCGCCCCAAGTAGATCTGGGCGTGGCACTTTCGCCTTGCAACCCTTAAGCTCAACCTCAACTTTGTTCGATCGCTTCAACGCCTGACTACCTCCAGGCACCGATACCGTGCGAAGTGGAGGAGAAGTAAAGACATCTGTGTTTGGCCCAAGTCCATCGGGCGCTAGAACATCAATGATTGCGTCGCCCCTAACGAATTTGTGCGCAATGCCGGAAAGTGAGGGCTCGATTAACTCAAAACCATCCTCCAAAAGAGTCTTTGATACCAGCGCCGTTGCGTTCGACATTACTCGTACGTCTGCGAGCACATCGAGGTCACGGCTGGTTCTGAGTGGCGGATATCTGTGTTCTATCGCATGCAGGGTCACCATTTGGGCACCGATCAACGTCCATCCCTTAGGCCTGCGCTGACAAAGGTTGATTAGGGCCTCCCATGTGGCATGCTCCAACTTTCCTGTCGGTTCTAGCTTGACCATTCCCTAGCTCAAACTTTCTAGGGCCGTCCAACCAGCTCGCCTACTTCGCGGGTCTGATGATTCGACTAAATCAAGAGCTACTGCTGCGTGCGGAGCAACACGGCTGTTTTTTGGAAAAGGCCAAATTCCAACTGGAACACTCAGAAACACACTTCCGGAAGAGCTTTGTTTTAGTCCGTACTTTTTTACCAATATTTTATGGTCACTTTCTTTAACGTATGCTTGAACCGCATCGGGAACAATCAGGTCAATACCCCACACGTCGGTAGCACTCGCCCCCGAAAGGACAAGTGTACTTTCGGCTTCGATTCTCTTAAGGTCACTTGGGTGACAGCGAAACCTGTGCATTCGTGCACGCGACCTGAGTCTTTGGGCAAGATCCAGCAATGACTGCTCTCTGAGTCGGCATTTGATTCGTGATCGCTCGCTTGGGTTAAGCCATGGTGCTTCCAGCCCCGAGGCGAAAAATAAAATGCCCCAGGCGTTCTTTGGGCTAAAGGTTGCGCCAGTAGGGTTTCGCCTAGAGACGAGTCGCTCAAGGCTGATCCTGTCAATTAGCCACTGCCCGCCCACCTTCGTGGCCTCCAGCTGACCAGCCTCAATCATTGCTCGCACGCGAGATTGATTGACACCTAATAACTCGGTAGCGCTAGATGTCGTAGCGACATTAGTATTCATTTGCGTCTATTATAGCGTAGACGATATAGTTCACGCAATGGGCGGTACTGGGCTCGAACCAGTGACCCCCTGCTTGTAAGGCAGGTGCTCTCCCAACTGAGCTAACCGCCCATGCAAAGTGAACGACTTCACTTTTCTATGCTTATAGTAATCCCTAGCGTAGGACTATAGGCCTTACCTCCACTGCTCCATCGTGGAGCAGCGGGAACAAGTTGCTTCGCTGTTGCTACTAGTACCCCGGACGGGATTCGAACCCGTGTTACCGGCGTGAAAGGCCGGCGTCCTAGACCAGGCTAGACGACCGGGGCGTATGCGGTCATGATTGTAAGTGCAATGCCTTACAAGCTCACAGAACATACGGGCGAGATGGAGTTGGAGCTATCAGCTTTGACCCTTGCCGGAGTCTACGAAGAGGCCGTCGTTGCGGTGTCGAGGGAGATGATGCCGAAAGGCGCCTTTGGAGGTGATTCACCGGGGCCGGAGCACCGTAACATAGAGATCACCGCGAGAGATAACGAGGCACTCCTTGTAGAGCTTCTGAATGAGATCGTCTACCTTGCCGACAGCTATAACTTCGCTTGCGATGCGGCAACTGTCTCCGAACACGACGGTGGGACTCTGACCTGCACACTCAAAGGCTGGGTGTCGGACGCGGTCCAATCACAGGTCAAGGCTGCAACCTACCACCGGCTCAAGGTTGAGATGAAAAACGACGGCTGGTATGCGAGAGTGGTGCTCGACGTATGAGAGACGACCTAAAACAGATAGATGAGAATCTGTACGAGATACCCGCCGAGACACGTCCCGATATGCGTGTGCCCGCACGTATATATGCCGACCAAGAGCTGCTCGAGCTGATCACCTCGGATCGGTCGCTTGAGCAGTTGCAGAACGTCGCTACCTTGCCAGGCATTGTCGAGTGCGCACTGGCGATGCCCGACATCCATCAGGGATATGGCTTCCCAGTCGGCGGGATCGCTGCAACCGAGACACCCGACGGTGTGATCTCACCGGGAGGCGTCGGCTACGACATCAACTGTGGGGTGCGGTTACTGGCCTGCGATCTGGCGGCCGATGAGCTGGGTAAGCGCTTGGAGCCATTGGTTCACGAGCTTTCACGGGCAGCGCCACCAGGGCCAGGCAAGAAAGGCATCATCAGATTGAGTATCGATCAGCTCAACAACGTCCTTAGCCGGGGAAGCAGGGTACTGGTCGAAGAACACGGGATCGGTAATGCAGACGACGTGATACACACCGAGTCAAACGGGTGCCTCGACTCGGCAGATCCGGACAATGTGTCGGACAGGGCTAAGCAGAGAGGCCACAAACAGCTTGGGACTATCGGCTCGGGCAACCACTTTATCGAGCTGCAGAGAGTCGATAAGGTGATCGATGCCGAAGCCGCCGATGCGTTCGGCCTGCGCGAGGGCCAGTTAACGATCCTCATCCATTCCGGCTCTCGCGGGCTTGGCCACCAGATCTGCACCGACTACGTGAAGCTGATGGACTCGAGGGTTGCAAACTATAACTTCGATCTGCCGGACCGCGAGCTAGCCTGCGCGCCGCTTTCAACAAAGGAGGGCCGAGACTACCTCGGTGCGATGGCCGCTGCGGCAAACTTCGCCTGGGCGAACCGGCACGCGATCGCCCACGCGGTACGAAGATCGTTCGAATCGATCCTTGGCAAGGAGGCGGCAGCCGGAACACGACAGGTCTACGATGTCTGCCATAACGTCGCCAAGATCGAAGAGCATCAAGGTCGCACGTTGTGCGTTCACCGCAAGGGCGCGACGCGGGCGTTCGGCCCCTCATCGCCGGAGATACCAGCTGACTATCAAGGGGTCGGCCAGCCGGTCTTCATCCCGGGCAGCATGGGTACCAGCTCCTTCGTGCTGGCGGGCAACGACCGCTCGATGGAGATCTCCTTCGGCACCACCTGCCACGGCGCCGGCAGACAGATGAGCCGCACCGCAGCGCGCAAGCAGATCCAAGGTAAGGAGCTACGACATCAGCTTGCCGACCAGGGCATTGTCATCCGCTGCCCGAGCAACAGAGGCCTGGCCGAGGAAGCGCCTTTTGCCTACAAGGATGTTGAAAGCGTTGTCAACATCGTTGACCGCGCAGGTATCGCAAAAAAAGTCGCGCAACTCAAGCCGATTGGGGTCGTAAAGGGCTGAAGTTACTGAGGACGAAGCCTGGTGAAGTTTTGCAGCAGAGAGAGCGCTGCTGAGAAAGAGGTGGCGGGCAGTCAGTCGCTATGGGTCCTCGGGGGATCGAACCCCGGACACCCGGCTTAAAAGGCCGGTGCTCTACCAACTGAGCTAAGGACCCGTCAGTGACAATGCTACGTGACTTGAGACAGTGTTAATGCGCCTCACCCAGATTAGGCAGGCGCCACTGGCATTCTCAGTATTGTACGCACTTTCCCTCGTCGATCGTCTCCAATTTCACATCTAAAACACGTTGTCCTTTACCTCTTGCCTCAAGGGTCTCTTGCGCCTCACCTATCTCTTTTTCACCGATGAAGTCCGGCACGCGAATCGCCAGTTTCCAGTTCAAAGAGCCAGGAGGCTCATCGGAGAAATCAACGTTCTTTTTTGATCCCCAGTAGAAGCCCCAACGGGAGAGTCAAGTGAGTTATCTTAAAGGTAGGACTTGGCCGTAAGTGTTCACCCCCCTACCAAACATCCATGTAATCTGGGCTTGAGCGTGTCCGGAACTAAGCGAAAGCCCAAGTTTTATGGGTTATCTGGCACAAACCCACACCGACCGGCGGCGTGTACGCCGGTCGGGGAGCGGAAACGGCGATATGGCGATACGTGCTGAACGCTTACACTTGGCCTAATGACGGAAGTGACGGTGGTGGGTGAATACCATCGCCACACCCTGCTTGTCGCAGACATCGATAACCGTTTGGTCACGTACCGATCCGCCCGGCTGAATCACAGCCTTGGCGCCGGCCTCGATCGCCAATTCAACGCCATCAGAAAATGGGAAGAACGCATCCGAGGCCACGGAACTTCCCGTTAGCTCCTGCTCGGCCTTTTTCACAGCGAGCCCAACAGAATCGACTCGGCTCATCTGCCCGGCTCCGATCCCTAGCGTAGCCCCCTGCCTTGTAAAGACGATCGCGTTTGACTTGACGTGCTTACAGACACGCCAAGCAAAGAGCATGTCGATCCACTCGTCTTCCGTCGGCGCTCGCTTGGTCACGACCTCCATGTCCTGGCGGTCAGGTGTGCCTGTATCTGGGTCCTGAACCAACAGGCCACCCATAACTCGGCGCAAGTCTCGCTTATCGGCGTGCATACGCTCGCGGCGCTCGTCATCACGCATAATGCGTACGTTGGGTTTTTGCATTAGGATCTCCAGCGCCTTTTCTTCGTACTCCGGTGCGAACAGAAGCTCGATGAAGTTTTCATGCAGCTTCTCGGCGAAAGATCTATCGACTGGGCGATTCAGGCATATGACGCCACCGAAAGCGCTGGTCGGATCGCTGGCAAGCGCATTCTCGTATGCGGTCTCAATATCGTCGGCGACGGCACATCCACAGGGGTTGTTGTGTTTGATGATCACCGCTGCTGGGCGATCGAACTCCTCGCTTAGGGCACGAGATGAGTTCAAGTCCAGAAGGTTGTTATAAGAGAGGGACTTCCCGTGAAGCTTTGCCACATGCGACAGTAGATGGGTACGCGACGCCGAGTCGGCATAGAAAGCTCCTCGTTGATGCGGGTTCTCTCCGTATGAGAGATCGAGCACCTTGTCGTAGGCCCGCACAAATATCTGCGGAAACTCGTCGTCTCTCTCTGAGAACCAGGTGGAGATCGCAGCGTCGTAACCTGCGGTCAACGCAAAAGCTTCGGCCGCAAGTGCCTCGCGAGTCGGCAACGACAGCTCGCCGTCACTCTCTCGTAACTCCTCCAACACAGCGTCGTAGCTCTCGGGCGTCACCACGACAGCGATGTTGGGGTAGTTTTTCGCCGCCGCTCTAATAAGAGTCGGCCCACCGATATCTATCTGATCGAGTACCTCGTCCTCACTGACTCCCTCACCAAATGCCGTCTCGGCAAACTTGTACAGGTTCACACAGACCAGATCGATCGGTTCGATCTGGTGCTCTTCGAGAGTTCTTACATGTGCATCGTTCGTGCGAACTGCAAGTAGTCCCGCGAATATCCGGGGGTGCAGCGTTTTGACACGTCCGTCAAGAATCTCTGGGAAGCCCGTATAGTCCTCGACCTGCCTGACCTTCACTCCGGCTTTCTCTATCTCATTTGATGTGCCACCGGTGGAAAGAATCTCTACATCAAGCTCGACGAGCCCCTTTGCGAACTCGCTGATACCGCGCTTGTCGGTCACCGATAGCAGCGCCCGTTTTACTTTGAGGCTCGTCGCCGACTGCAATTCGTTTTCTTCAGCCATCTTCTCCAATGTGCACAATCCGTGAGTTGGTGTCATCGATCCTAACGGCTCCGCGCGCAAATAGTCGAACAGCCTCGGGAAGAAGCCTGTGCTCAACCCCGTGCGCAGCTTGCAAAGTCTCTTCCAGATCACGGCTTGCGGGAACCGGAAAGGCCTCCTGGAGGATTATTGGCCCGGTATCGATTCCTTCGTCTACCAGGTGTACGGTGACTCCCATCGCCTTCACTCCATACTCCAGCTGCTTTTCAATTGCATTAAGGCCGGGAAAAGCTGGAAGCAGTGCCGGGTGAACGTTTATCACTGCACCGGGAAACTGTTTTAGAAATTTAGGGGAGATCAACTCCATGTACCCGGCTAGAACCACCAGATCGACCTGCCTTCTTTTAAGCCAATCAGCCATCGCCTTGTCTCTGGCGGTACGATCGGCATACTCTTCACGTGCGAACACCGCATTTTCAACTCCGGATTTGCTCGCTCTCTGAAGCGCCAGCGCATCTGAATTGTTCGAGAGCACCCCTACCACCTCGACATCACGACCATGAACGGAGTCCAGGATCGCCTGAAGATTGGTGCCGCTTCCTGATGCAAGGACACCGATCTTGAACATGCTGTCAGCTTGAGACTGTGAGCTTTTCAAGGGCCGACTTGCCTTTCGCCATCTGTTCGGTGTCGGCTAGCGGATACTTGGCGGTGAAACAGGCGTCACAGTGAGCTTCTCCGTTACTGCCCACAGATTTGTATACGCTCTCGAGAGAAAGATATGCAAGTGAGTCCGCCCCCAGCTCGGTTGCAACTTCCTCCACACTGCGGCCGTGCGCAATCATCTCTTCGCTGGTAGACATATCGATTCCATAGTGGCATGGATAACGAATCGGTGGTGACGAGATTCTCAAATGAACCTCTTTCGCACCGGCCTTCTTCAACATTCGAACTATCTCCCTCGTGGTGTTGCCACGCACTATCGAGTCATCGACTACGACCAGGCGCTTACCGGCCACCACCTGCGGCACGGGATTGAATTTCATCTTCAGACCACGGCGCCTCAGGTCCTGGCCCGGTTGGATAAATGTGCGGGCCACATAGCGATTCTTGATCAGGCCGTCGTCCATCGAGATGCCACTGGTACGCGAGTAACCAGCTGCTGCGGGGTTGCCGGAGTCCGGCACCGAGATAACGAGGTCGGCATCCACGGGAGCCTCGTTTGCAAGGATCTCGCCCATCTTCCCTCTAACAGTCTGAACCGCCCGTCCGCCGAGCAGAGAGTCCGGTCGTGAGAAGTAGATGTGCTCGAATATGCACAGTGCGCGCCTTTCGGATTTAACGACCTGCCGAGACTCTATTCCGTTCTCGTCAAGCGAAACCATCTCGCCGGGATCAACTTCCCGTAAGTACTTTGCGCCGATAATGTCCAGAGCGCAGGATTCGGATGCAACTACGTAGCGATCGTCTAGTTGGCCGAGGCACAGGGGCCTAAGGCCAAGCGGATCGCGAATTGCGATCACACAGCGCTCGTTCATCACCACCGCGGAGTATGCACCCTGCAGTTTGGGCATGACTTCAGCGACAGCATCCTCCAGCACTTCGGCGCTGTGCGCCGAAATCATCGATGCGATTATCTCGGTGTCCGAGGTCGAATCGAGCTCAATATCGTTTTTCTTAAGCTCCTGGAAGAGTTCGACCGAGTTGATCAGGTTACCGTTGTGAGCCATCGCTACTGCGTGGTTTTCCCTTCGGTACACGGGCTGAGTGTTCTCCCAAGCGTTCTCGCCGGTTGTTGAGTAACGGACATGACCCAGGGCCATGTCTCCCTTCAACGCCGAAAGGCTTTCCTCGTTGAAGACCTGTGACACCAGCCCCAATTCGCGCAGAGTAGTGATCCTTCCGTCCTCGGAAGTCGCGATGCCCGCTGACTCTTGCCCCCGGTGCTGAAGAGAGTAGAGAGCGAAGTAAGCGAGACGGGCAACGTCATGCTCGGGTGAATATACGCCAAAAACCCCGCACTCATCAGCGGGACCTTCCCTGAATCTATGTTCGTCGATGCCGGCGCGATCCTGCGCGCATGAAGCATCCAGCTTTGGCGTGCGCATCACTTCAATAGGTCCGAGATAGCCTTACGAAAGACGCCCTTTGCATCTTTCACGGACACATTAATCGTAGCAGTGTCACACGAGATATCGATTTTTTCGCCGCATACTGTGCCTAGTGCCAGAAAGCCGATTCCGGCAGCTTTGGTGCTCAGTTTGAGCAGGTTTTCCCGTTCACCCGTGACCAAGATGCCGCCTGCCGCCTCACCGAAAAACGCCTCTTCTGTATCGAGCTGCTCGCGCTGCATGAGTGGCTTGAGGTCTAGTTCGCAGCCGATTCCACTCGCGATCGCACACTCGGCCGCACTTACTGCTAGACCGCCGTCTGAAACATCGTGTGCGCAATTGATCAGTCCAGACCGAACCGCCTCCCTTACGAGCTCAAGTGCATACGCCTGGGCAGCTATGTCTATGTCGGGCAGACCGGCCTCAACCCGACCGCGTAGTCGATCCAACTCTGAGGCCACAAGAGATGGAGTGAACGGCCCGATCAGCGCGACCCAGTCGCCTTCGTGAGCAAAGGCCGCCTGTGCGCTGCTCGAGCCTTCGGGAATCTCGCCCACCATGCCGATGATCGGCGTCGGGTATATCGGGCCTTCCGGCCCCTCGTTATATAGAGAGACATTGCCGCCGACAACCGGTACCTTAAGAGCTCTACAAGCCGCAGCCATACCGGTGACCGCGCGCTCTAGCTGCCAGGCTATATGTGCTTTTTCCGGGTTGCCAAAGTTGAGACAGTTGGTAAGGCCGAGCGGCTGCGCACCCACACACGCAAGATTTGCGGCACATTCGAGCACCGCCTCTATCGTTCCGCGGTAAGGATCACTGGCAACCCTACGGCCGTTACAGTCGATCGAGACAGCCAGTGACTTTCCCTTCTCGTTGAGCTTCAAGACCGCGGCATCTGCTCGCCCGGGCTTTATTACGGTCCTTCCCTGCACGATCGAGTCGTACTGCTCGAAGACAGCGCTCCGATCGGCGATGTTTGCCGAGCCGAGCAGCGCAGTCAGGGATTCCGTCGGTGACTCGTCTCCGCTCAGTATTGGATCTGGATGTGCGTAGAACTGCAGCGGTTGGGCAGGCTCACTCGACTGGAGGTCGTAAAGAGGGCAGTTGTCGACAAGCGCCGAGATCGGCATCTCTCCTACCTCTTTTTCGCCGAAAAATACGTGCAGCGTGCCGCTGTCTGTCACCTTCCCTATCTCTGTCGCCCTCGTCTCCCAATGACGGCAGATATCGAGCACGTTCTCAAGTTTTTCCGGCTCGACGATGCAGAGCATTCGCTCTTGGGACTCGGAGATCATGATCTCGAACGGTTCCATGCCCTCCTCGCGTAGTGGGATCAGACTTAAATCAAGCTCTAGTCCGACATCGCCCTTTGAAGCCATCTCGCTCGATGAGGATGTCAGCCCTGCTGCACCAAGATCTTGTAACGCAACCAGCAGATCTTTTTCGAGCAGATCGAGGCAGCAAAGCATCAGCTTTTTTTCCTCAAACGGGTCGCCGACCTGCACAGTGGGCCTCTTGTCGTCGTCTTCGTTGAGTTCCGCCGAAGCAAGAACGCTGGCGCCGCCGATGCCGTCGCGTCCTGTGGTCGCGCCCAGCAGGACGACCAGGTTTCCCGGACCAGCTGCGGCCGATCTGATCAGAGCCTCACTGTCGGCCAATCCGACGCACATCGCGTTCACCAAGCAGTTTCTGCTCGTATGACGGTTCGAAGTAGATTTCGCCCGCAACCGTTGGTGTGCCGTGTGAGTTTCCGTAGTGACCTATTCCAGCGACAACACCTTCGAGTAGATACCGCGTCCGCTCTGTTCGCTCATCGCCAAATCGGAGTGAGTCCAGCACCGCGATCGGCTTTGCCCCGACTGCGAATATGTCGCGCAGGATGCCGCCGACACCGGTCGCTGCACCCTGAAAGGGCTCGATCGCTGATGGATGGTTGTGGCTTTCAACCTTGAACGCTACGACCTGCCCGTCTCCGACATCGACGACCCCGGCGTTCTCCCCCGGGCCCATAACCACTCTTTCCCCGCTTGTGGGAAGTTGCTCGAGCAGTTTTTTTGAGTGCTTGTAGGCACAGTGCTCGGACCACATCAAAGAAAAGACCGCGAGCTCGAGTTCGTTCGGTTCTCGATCTAGTTGCGAGCAGATATTTTCGTACTCCGAATCGGTCAATCCCAGCGCTTGATGTGGAAATATTCCGTCCTTGGCAGCGACGTTCAAACTAAACCACCGCCTCAGCCATCGATTCGAAGATCTTCAGACCGTCAGTCGAGCCGGTGTCCAGATCTGTCGCATGCTCCGGGTGAGGCATCAGACCAAACACGTTTCCTGCCTCGTTTGCAACACCAGCGATATCTGCCAGTGAATCGTTTGGGTTCTGGCCTGCACCGTATCTAACCACGATCTGGCCCTTCTCACTAATCTCTTTATAGGTTTCCTCCGGAGCGAAGTATCTACCGCTTGCATGTTTGATCGGAATCGAAAGCGGCTCGCCTTTGGAGCAGCTCTTCGTAAAGATCGTGTCAACGTTTTCAACGGTTAGCTCAAGATCGCGACATATGAACCTGAGAGATGTGTTTGGTAGTAACGCACCGGGCAGAAGTCCCGCCTCACACAGGATCTGGAAGCCGTTGCATATTCCCAGCACCGGGCCTCCAGATCTCGCAAACTCAGTCACTGCTTCCATCACCGGCGAAAAGCGTGCGATCGCACCGGCGCGCAGATAGTCACCGTAGGAAAACCCACCGGGCACGACAATCGCATCGACCCCACCGATGTCGTCGTCGGCATGCCAGAGCAGCCTGCCCTGAACGCCTTTCACTCTCTCTACAGCGTCGAGAGCGTCGTACTCGTCGCAGGAACCCGGGAACTGGATTACGCCAAACGTCGGCACTAGCGAACACTCTTTGCTTGAAGCGTCACTGAGTTGGTCCATATCCTCAATTTCACATTACTCGAGTGTTTCGACCTCAAAATCCTCCACCAGCGGGTTCGCGAGCAGTTTCTCGCACATCTCTTCAACCTTGTCCGGATCCGGAACCTCGAGCTCGATCATCCGCCCTATTCTCACATTTTCAACTCCGGTGAAACCCAGTGCCGGAAGTGCACGTTCTACCGCCTGCCCCTGCGGATCCAGGATTCCCTGCTTTGGTCTCACCAACACCCTTACACGCACCAGACAACCCTCACTCTATTTCCAACCACCGATCAAAAGAATCGCCGGTGATCAACTCATAGGCCTGAATGTACCGTGCACGAGTATTTTCAATGACGTCGTCCGGCAGTCTCGGAGCAGGGGGCGAATGGTCCCAACCACTCTTATCCAGCCAGTCGCGCACGTATTGCTTGTCGAACGCGGTCTGTGATCGTCCTGGTTTATAATCATCAGCTGGCCAGAAACGAGACGAGTCAGGTGTGAATAGCTCGTCGGCCAACACGATATTGCCACCGCTGTCATGCCCGAATTCGAACTTCGAGTCAGCGAGGATTATCCCGCGCTCGCGTGCGTAGTTCGCAGCGTATTCGTATAACTTGAGCGACAGCGTTTGCAACTCATTGAAAAGTTCTTCCGATCCAAGAATGTCAGCTGCGAAATCGGCATCTATATTTTCGTCATGTTCACCGGCTTCGGCCTTGGTAGCTGGTGTAAAGATAGGCTCCGGAAGTTTTTCTGACTGTTTCAAGCCATCCGGCAGATCGATCCCGCACACCGATCCATCGCGTTCGTACTCGCGCCAGCCTGATCCAGCCAGATAGCCACGCACTACGCACTCAACTGGGAAGATCTTCAGCTCACGGCAGAGCATCGACCTTCCCCTGAGCGCCTCGGCGTGCCTCTGCAGTGCTCCAGGGAAATCGTCAGCAGCGGTCATTAGTAGATGGTTGGGAACTATTTCACTCGTTTTCGAAAACCAAAAGGCCGAAAGGCCGGTCAAGACCTTTCCCTTTTCAGGGATCGGATCCGGAAGCACCACATCGTAGGCCGATATCCTGTCCGAGGCGACAAGCAGCAGCTTGCCATCGACCCTGTAGATGTCACGAACCTTGCCCGATCTGGTGGGCTCTATACCGTCAAGCATGATTGAATCAGCCACTAGTGCCCTGCCCAGTAAGTACGGTGGTGGTTTGTTGTATTCGCGGGAGTGACCACACTCCATAGGCTAACAACGGTAGGCGATGACTGTGTAGAGACATCCCGGTAAACGCGCGGTATCCCTGTGCAGTTCAACACCACAGTTGAACCAATTTGCATATCTGTTGCTCAATCAGGTAAAAAATGCAAGAATTCAGTTCGTGTCCGAACAGGGAACACAGATTCCCGGTATGAACGGCTTGGGAGAGAGTGCGGAACACGCCGAGCAGTTTGCATTTGCAGAACGTGATCCAGGCTCGGAGTTCGAGGTTGTTCTAGACGACCTGCTCAAAGAAAGTGGCGCTGACAGCGCAGAGCTCTTCTTAAGGGAATCTGTAAGTGACCGACTGTGGCTAGCTGCCCATCGCGGGATCGCCGCGAGAGATTTCCTGCAGAAAACCTTCTTTGAGCTGGGCGATGGGTTCCCCGGGCTGGTCGCAGAGAGCGGAAAGCCGATCATGACGGCGGATCTTGGAAATGAGCCCAGTTACCTGCGCAACCGCGTGAAATCGCGCGGTTTCCGGTACTACCTCTGCGAGCCGCTACCAGGAAAAGACGGCGTTGTCGGCAGCCTCAGCATCGCTTCACGGCATCGGCCCGAGGCTATCACCGGACCAAGGTCCTTTGTCAACAAACTTGCATCCCGTATCGGTAAGTCAGTCGAACTACTCCAGCTGCAAGCAAAGGATGCGGTCTCGAGCCTGCCCGCCGATCCATCACTCGACGCCAAGCAAAACCTCGAGAAGAAACTGAACCACGCGTTGAATGCGATCGCCGAGTTCACCGGTGCCGAAGGCGGAATCGTGCTTCTTCGCGATCAGAACAGCGGCTCACTACATCCCTGGTGCTGGAAGGGAAACTACGAGAGCGCCTGTGCCACAGTATCCCGCGCCGATCGAAGTGGATGCAGCTGTTCCACAATCGCACAGAATAGATCGGTTGTGGCTCCTACTAAATTGAATGGCAGCCCGAAACCGTGCAAGACCGCTCCCTCGGGTTTCGGAAAGGTTGCCTGCCTTCCGCTAAAAGTAGAAGACCAAATCCTGGGTGCCGTCTCCTTTGGCTACAAGGGTCGGAGGGTGTTGCCCGGATTATTAATGAGTGTACTGGGAGCAATGGTAGAGAGAATGGCACTTGAGGTGGCAGACGCTCAGGCCTTCATCACCTCTGAACAACGAGCCATAGTTGCCCGAGACCTACGCCTTCTCAGTGAGCTCAACGAGGTAGTAGAGCGCAGCCTGCGCCCATCAATCATGCAGATGAACCGTGCGGAAGGTCCTAACGATGATTCTTCGCACCTGATGAGTAGTGAGTTGCATGGAGTCCAAACCATTCTTCACAAGCACTCACATGAAATAGCCAATGGGCTGATAAGGGATGAAGGCGAGGACTCGAGCACAGGCGAGATGTCCAGTAAATCCGTGGCGACCAGCACCACGCCTTTTCTCGACCTCCGCTGCTTCGGCAAGCTAACGGTATTCCGTAATGGACAGCACATCTCAGTCTCGCAGTTCAAGAGGCGACGAGCGGTCAAGCTGCTAAAGATCCTATTGACAAACTACGGTAAGCCCGTCCACCGTGAGATGTTGATCGAAATGCTGTGGCCGACGAATCAACCTCCGGCGGCGGCCAAGCAGTTGAAGGTGATAGTGCATGACTTGCGGCATGTCCTGCAGCCCGAGCTATCGCGAAATGAGCGGTGCAGCTTTATCACCTGGAGCGACGACGGTTATGCATTCGACGTGACGTTTCCGCATCGACTGGACAGCCAGGAGTTCCTATCACTGGCACAGTGGGGAAAACGGCTGGAGGACAAAGATGAAAAGAAGTCGGCGCTTGTTGCTTATCAATCCGCAGCTACGTTGTACACCAGTGACTTTCTCGAAGATGAGCGCTACAGCGATTGGTGCTCATCGGAGCGAGAATTCTTCCACGAAACATTCCTCACCGTATTACGCCAAACCGCGAAGTTGCTGCTACAAGAGGGAGATAGCGAGGGAGCAATTGCCTGCTACCGAAGGGCGCTACGGACCGATGGGACCTTGGAAGACGTACATAGGGAGCTGATGCGCCAGCTTGCGGGAAGTGGGCGACGCAACGATGCATTGCGGCAGTATCAGGTATGCTGCGAGATGCTTCAAAAAGAGTTCGTCTCCTCACCGCAGGTTGAAACCGTACGGCTATATCGAAAAATTGAAGCCGGAGCATGACAAAAGTCGCTCTATTATAGGTAGTAGCTACGAAGCCTGATGGAACCGAGATGGAACCGGCGTTCCTAAACTGCATTTCGGTTTGCTGCGCAACTACTTAGACAAGACCTTACGACACGCACCGAGACACAACAGCCACGGCTGCAGTACGGAAAAACAGTGAGGTCAAAAGTTAAGCGATCGGAGGCGTGATGGCCAAAACTAAGACATCCCGTTGGTTTAAAAAGACGGACCGCTCAAGGGATTGGGAGGACTTCTACCGTGATCGTTGGTCCTACGACAAGTCCGTCCGCACCAGTCACGGCGTCAACTGCTCCGGCTCATGCAGCTGGGAAGTGTTCGTGAAGGATGGAATGATCACCTGGGAGCTGCAAAAGACAGACTGGCCCCAGATCAACTCCGATACACCGAACTACGAGCCACGCGGTTGCCAGCGAGGCATCTCCAGCTCCTGGTATGTCTACAGCCCGGTACGGCCGAAGTACCCGTACATCCGCGGCTGCCTTGTCGACTTCTACCGTGAAGAGAGAAACGCCGGCAAGGACCCGGTTGAGGCGTGGGCTGCGATCGTAGAAGACCCGGTTCGCTCAAAGCAGTACAAGCAGGCAAGAGGCAAGGCTGGCTGGAGAAGGGTGAGCTGGGACGAGGCCACCGAGCTAACAGCAGCGTGCCAGATATACACCATCCGCAAGTACGGACCGGACCGAATCGCCGGGTTCTCGCCGATCCCGGCGATGAGCATGGTGAGTTGGTGTGGAGGCGCAAGGCTTACCAGCCTGCTCGGCGCCAGCCTGAACAGCTTCTACGAGTGGTACCACGACAACCCTCACTGCCAGCCAAAGAACTTTGGCGATCAGACCGACGTGCACGAGGCGGCCGACTGGTTCCAGAGCACCTACTGGATAAACATGGGCACCAACCTGCCGATGACCCGTACGCCGGATGCCCACTTCGCCTCGGAGTTCAAGTATAAGGGTGGCAAGATCGTCGTCTTCTCGCCCAACTACAGCGACGTCACCAAGTTCTCCGACACATGGGTGCAACTCAATCCCGGCACCGACGCGGCGATCTTGGCGGCGATGAACCACGTGGTCTTGAAGGAGTTCTTCGTCGACCGTCAGGTCGACTACTTCACCGACTACGTCAAGCGCTATACCAGCCTGCCATTCCTGGTAACACTGGAAAAGAGTGGCAATCACTACGTACCGGGCAAGTTGCTACGCGCTGCCGATGTAGCCGAGTACTCCAATGAAGAAAACGCGGAGTGGAAGCTGCTGCATATGGATGACAGTGGAAAGCTGCGACTGCCTCAGGGAAGCCTCGGCTTCCGCTGGGAGGAAGAGTCAAGTGGAAAGTGGAATCTTGAGCTGAAGGACGCTGTCAGCGGCGAGGAGTTCGACCCGGCCCTCACTCTGCTGGGCAGCGAGGACGAGACACCGTTCGTAAACTTCCCTGACTTCACCGACACCTTCAGTGTCAAGCTTGGCGAGAGCAAGCCCGGAGCCAGAGCCGGGACTATCACACGCGGCCTACCGGCCAAGAAGATCGAGACAGCAGACGGCGAGACGGTGCTGGTAACTACCGGGCTCGATGTGTTGATGGCTCACATGGGAATTTCACGCGGCCTGCCGGGCGACTACCCGGGCGACTACGACGATCCCAAGCCCTACACGCCTGCCTGGCAGGAGCAGGAGACCGGGATATCGCGAGATGTCGCCATACGGATCGCCCGCGAGTGGGCCGAAAACGCCGAGAAGACAAAGGGCAAGTCGCTGATCATCGCCGGCCCGGGGTGTACCCATTGGTACCACAGCGACCTCTACCAGCGTTTCGGAGTCCTGCTGGGCGCGCTCACCGGCTGTCACGGCGTCAACGGCGGTGGTTGGTGCCACTACGTCGGCACCGAGAAGATGCGTAACGTGGCCGCGGTGGTCGCAACCATCGGCACTGCCCGGGACTGGCAGCGGCCGCCTCGGTTGATGAACAGCACCTCGTACTGGTACTTCCACACCGACCAGTGGCGCTACGACGGCATGCAGCTTGATCCGATCACGGTCCCCTGGGCAAAAGAGGTTCCCAAGTACAACCACGCCGCCGACATGAACGCGGTGGCGGTGCGCAACGGCTGGCTTCCCTTCTACCCGACGCTCAACAAGAACCCGTTGCAGATAGTCGAGGAGGCCGAGGCCGCCGGCGCGAAGGACGAGCAGGAAATTGTCGACTACACGGTCAAGAAGGTCCAGGACGGCGAGCTGAAGTTCGCTATCGAGGACCCCGACAATCCCTCAAACTTCCCGCGCTGCCTGATGGTCTGGCGCGGCAACCTGATCGGCACCAGCATGCGCGGCCATATGCTGGCCCTCAAGCACCTGCTCGGCACGCACAACAACGTGATGACCGATGCCGATGTTGCCAAGGGCAAGGTCGAGGAGATCGAGTGGCGGGAAGACGCGCCGGAGGGCAAGCTCGACCTGCTGGTTAACATCGAGCTGCGAATGAGCTCATCGGCCAACTACGCCGATGTTTTACTGCCGGCCGCCCACTGGTACGAAAAGAGCGACCTCACGGTAACCGACCTTCATACATTCATCCACCCCTTCTCGGCGGCACACGATCCGTCCTGGGAGACAAAGACCGACTGGGAAGCCTTCAAGCTGATCGCCGAGAAGTTCAGCCAGCTGGCGGAAAAACACTTCCCGGAGCCGGTCAAAGACCTGGTGATCACACCGTTGATAACCGATACTCCCGACGAGTATGCCCAACCCTGGGGATCGATCAAGGACTGGAAGAAGGGCGACGTCGAGCCGATCCCGGGCAAGACGATGCCGTGGATGCAGGTTGTGGAGCGCGACTACACCAAGGTCTTCGAGAGGTATTCTCAGCTCGGCCCGCTGGCTGCCAAGGACTTCGGCGCCAAGGGCATCAACTACGACATCTCCGAGATCTACGAGGACATGTTGGCCGACCACCGCATCGGCTCCAACGACGGACACCCGTCGCTCGAGACAGATGAGAAGGTGGCAGAGGTGATCCTGGCGGTATCGCCGGAGACCAACGGCAAATCGTCTCTCAAGGCCTGGGAAACGCTTGAGAAAAGGACAGGCCTGGAGCTGACCCACATCATCGAGGGTGAGAAGGACGTGGTGATGCACTACGAGGATCTCAAATCTCAACCACGGCGGGTGCTGTCCTCGCCTCACTGGTCGGGTATGGAGCCAGAGGGGCGAACCTACGCTCCATGGACTGTCAACATAGAAAAGTTGGTGCCGTTCAGGACGCTCTCGGGCAGGATCGACCTTTATCTCGACCACACGGTGTACCAGGACTTGGGTGAGAACTTCCCGGTATATAAGCCGCCGATCGACACCACCATGACCGGTGTGCTCGATGTCGAGAAGATAACGCCGGACTCAAAGATATTCCGCTTCCTTACACCACACGGCAAGTGGACGATTCACAGCAATTTCTGGGAAAATCTCTGGATGCAGCGACTGTTCCGCGGCGGCCAGGTGGTCTGGTTAAACCCAGAGGACGCCGCCGAGATGGGCGTCACCGACAACGACTGGATCGAGGCCTACAGCGAGGTCGGCATCGTGGTCGCACGCGCTGCCGTCAGCCAACAAGTCTCACGTGACTCGGCGATCATGTACCACATGTCCGAGCGCAATCTCAACATCCCCTTCTCCAAGCTCGCCCAGGAGCGGGGAACCAGTGATCTGAGGGGAGGCAACACCAATGCCCCGACCCGAATACAGATGAACCCCTCCTTCATGCCGGGCGGATACGCACAGTTCACCTACTTCATCAACTACTGGGGTACAAGCCCGGCGGAGAGGGACATGGCTGTTGCGATTCGCAAAATGCCCTTGGAAAAGGGCGAGAAAGTCGTCTATCAAGAACACGAGCTACGGGGGCGCATATGAAGATCGCACAGCAGACAGCAATGGTGTTCAACCTGGACAAGTGCCTGGGCTGCAACACCTGCACGGTTGCATGCAAGAACGTATGGACCAACCGCGAGGGCTCCGAGTACATGTGGTGGAACAACGTCGAGACCAAGCCCGGCATCGGCTACCCGCGCGAGTGGGAAAACCAGGATATCTACAAAGGCGGTTTTGAAAGGACCGGCAAGGAGAAGAAACCCCTGCGCCTTCGCAATCGTGGCAAGGTGTCGGAGATGCTCAACCTCTTCTACAACCCGGCACAGCCGACCATGGACAAGTACTCCGGCAAGGGGCCCTTTACCTTCACTTACGAAGACCTCCAGTCTCCACATCAAAAGAAGCAACAGCCAGTCGCCCGGCCGAAATCACTTGTAACCGGTGAGGAGGACATTGAGCTGACCTGGGGCGTCAACTGGGAGGACAATGCCGCCGGTACTCATGAGACCGGCAAGAAAGACGTCAACTTCGCCAACATGACCGAGGCCGAGCGGGACGCTTTACTCGCCTATGAAAAAGTCTTTTACTTCTACCTGCCCCGTATCTGTAACCACTGCATGAACCCCGGTTGCGTTGCGGCATGTCCCAGCGGCGCCGGATACAAGCGAGAGGAGGACGGAATCGTCCTGATCGACCAGGACGTCTGCCGCGCCTGGCGCTACTGCGTCACTTCCTGCCCTTATAAAAAGACCTACTTCAACTGGCGCTCGGGCAAGATGGAAAAGTGCGTGCTCTGTTACCCACGGGTCGAGACCGGGCAACCGCCGGCATGCTTCCACGCCTGCCCGGGACGCATCCGGTACATGGGCCCTCTTCTCTACGACCTCGACCGCGTGACCGAGGCGGCGGGTAAGGAGGATTGGGAACTGGTTGCTGCCCAGCGAGACATCATCCTCGACCCCAACGATCCCGAAGTGATCGAGGCGGCCAAAAAAGAGGGGATAAGCGATCACTGGCTGGATGCATGCAGGCGCTCGCCGGTTTACAAGATGTTCGTAGAGTGGGAGATCGCACTGCCACTTCATCCCGAGTTCAGGACAATGCCATCGCTTTTCTACGTTCCGCCGGAGAGCCCGATGATCACGCTGCTCGACGAGAACGGCCACTGGACGTCGGACGGTAACTGGTTACCGGCGCTTGATGAGTTCCGCGTGCCGATGACATACCTGGCTGCAATGTTTGCCGGCGGCAACAAGGACGAGGTCAAGAAGGCGCTCTCAAGACAGCTGGCGCTGCGACGGTACAGGAGAGGCCAGGAGGTCGACGGTGTCACCAACACCGATGAGCTTGAAAAGGTCGGCTTGACCAAGAAAGCTGCCGATGAGATGTACAGGCTACTGGCGCTGGCATTCCTGAATGAGCGCTTCGTGATTCCCACGGCAAGGCGTGAGGAGTCGGGCCAGGATCCATTTATCGAGCGCGGCTTCACCGGCTTCACCGAGATGGCGCCCGAGGCAGATATGAAGCGGCGGCTGAGGTTTCATGCCGCACCGCATGAGGGCGACGGCAGCAAAAAGGCAGGCGATGGCAGCCCGGTGAAAGAGGGCAAGTAGAAGTGCCCGCCGTTGCTCTGGAAAGGACTGAAGTGGCACTGGCCGGCACATACCGCGTGATCGCGGAGTGGCTGCTGTATCCGGAGGTGATCGATCCCTCAACCCTCGAAGACAGTGCTGTAGAGAAAACACTGAGATCAGCCGAGGCCTTGAATCCCGAAATTGCACGACTTATCAATGAGTTTCACTCGCAGCGGCACACCGTTTCCGCGGAGGAGTACATAGGCCTGATGGAGCTCAACCCACGCTGTCCCTTGTACGTTGGCCACTACCTTTTTGAAGAGCCCAAAACCTGCAGTGCGGCAGGAATGTCAGATCGCAACACCTTCATGATGGAGATCGGCAACATCTACGGTCACTTCGGCTTCGAGCTGAAGGGGGAATTATCTGACTTTTTGCCTGTAATGACAGAGTTTTTGGCGCTCACAGCGAATTGCGACGAGGAGGATCGTGAAGTCCGGGCCCGTTTGATTGAGAAGCTGATGGTCGCCGGCCTGCTAGAGCTGCAGAAGCGACTGGAGAAGGAGAAGGTCCCGTACAAGCACCTGATCGAGGCGCTTCTGATCTGCATCGAGAAGGTGGAGGGAATTAGCGTGGACGAGATACCGGAAGAAACTGCAAAGGCCCTGCCGATGGTAGATGAACAGCAACTAATTCAAATCGAGGAGGCACCCAGCGGTGGATAATTTCTTTTTCATAGTCTTTCCATACATCGCGTTGACCCTGTTTATCGTTGTGCCGATCATCCGTCGCTGGTTTGGCGGATTCCGCTTCACCACCAGGGCAAGCGGTTTTTTTGAACGTCCCTCAATGGGCGTCGCAGCACTGGCGATCCACTGGGGAATCATCGCCCTGATTGCCGCACATGTCTGCGGCCTGATCGGTGGCCTGATTACCTCGGCAGCCTGGGTCGATGTCTTCCACTGGCTTGGACTAGCGGCCGGCATGGTCGTACTGTACGGCTTCTGTCTGGCCCTGATCAGAAGGTTGGTGGTGAAGGAGATGCGGGTCACCAGCCAGATCGATGACTACCTGGTACTGATACTGCTTATCTCAATAGTGGTGACCGGCATCTACCCCGTCATCGCAGATAAAACGTTTGGCCTCTCTTTCAGTGTTGCAACCTGGGTTGAGAACATCTTCACCCTCTCCCCGCAAGTCGGTGCGATAGCAGGACTGGCAACTATTAGTAAGTTGCACCTGATTCTGAATATGGTCTTCTTGGCGTACTTCCCGTTCACCAAGATGGTCCACATGTGGACCGTTCCACTACGTTACTTTGTGCGGCCTTACCAGACGATCAGGACCTACCGGAAGGCAACGATATGAGCAAAATGATGTGGGTTGCGAGTGGCATGGCCGTGGGGCTGATCGCGCTCTTCGCGATTGTCTGGTACGCGCCGGAGGAGACGAAAACGACCGCCAGCACGTCCGGGTCCAAGACGGTCAAGGTCGATCAGAAGCTGGCAGATGAGGGCAAGCAGGTTTCCGAGTCCAACGGCTGCACCAGCTGCCACACAGTGGACGGGGGCAAAGGAGCCGGTCCCACCTGGAAGGGTAGCTATAGCGCGGAGGTCGAGCTCGACAACGGCACGACCGTCGAAGTCGACGGCAAGTACCTGAAGGAAGCGATCCTCAAACCCTCAGCAGCGGTACGAAAGGGTTTCGGCCCGTCTATGCCAGAGAACAATCTGTCCGAAAAGGATGTCAAGGCTGTAACGGAGTACATGAAGAGCCTGTCATAGTAGATTTGGACGGATACTTGGGTCGACAGTACCCGACAAATGCATGGGTTTCGTCATACAGTCTGTCGCTATATACTCAGTCTAGAGAACGTTCTGCAATAGACAGCTTGAGGGGGCTTTAAGCATGCGTAATTCTCCGTTTTTTGATGGTGTAGTCCAAGAGGACGTGGTGATAGCCGGCGAGCCCGCCAAGGTCCCGATCTTCTACTACGAAGGTACGTCTATCACCGCGATATTCCCGGCACATCTTGGTGCTTTGAAGCGGCTGATGCCCGATCCCCGATACGTTCCCGCAAGAATTGCCCCCGGAGTCGGATCGATCGGAATTACAGCCTTCGAATACAAGGACACCGATATCGGCGCCTACAACGAGCTGGGAATCGCGATACCGCTGAACTACCCGGCCTATCGGCAAAATATCCCCGGCAGAGCGATGGTCGAAACGTTGAGGCGTGGACAACTACATGCCTACGTTCACCATCTTCCGGTGACGACCGAGATCGCCAGAGCCGGCGGTGTCGACTTCTACAACTACCCGAAGTTCATTGCCAATATAGATTTCAACGAGAGCGCCGATCAGCGTGAGTGCATGCTGGCGGAGGGAGAAGAGCACATACTCACCATGCGGGGAAAGAAGATATCGACGCCCAAGGCGCAGGGTATGCGGGTTTTCAGCCACCTCTACATGAATCGCCAGCCACAGAGCTCAGAGTTTGAGCTTAATGCGCCCAAGGTGGGCATAAGCAACAGCTTCGGTATCGCAAACCTAGAGCTTGGCGGGCGCCATCCGATAGCGTTGGAGCTTGACAAGCTCTTGATCAGCAAGAAGTCGTTCCACTACCAGTACTCAGTCGGTTTCGAGGGAATCCTGCACGGGCCCGACCGCATCACTCTGCCATTGATAGGGAGGATCGAAGAGGCTCGAAGACAGATCGAGACGGTCGGCAAGTAGGCATAAGGGTCTGGTCGAGTGTTTGCACAACGCAGCCCGACGTCACTCCGTGAGGAGTTTCCACGACTTCGGCTAATTGAGAAGCGCAATCCCGGATATGTAAAGGCGCTTGAGCGCGATAGAGCGGCAGCACGAGAGTTTGCATACAAACATGTTCGGCCCCGTGCATTAGAGATCGATCACAGGATGGGCGACGATCCCGATTACTTTGACTGGGACATCGTCAAAGCCGGCCTACCGTACCGTATGTTGAGCTTTATCATCCCTGAGCCTGCCGGTGGCACCTCAAATGGCTACACGGCATCGGCGGCCATCGTGATGGAGGAGTTGTGTGCGGCCTGCCCGGGAATCGCATTGATCTTCGGCGCTCACGGCTTGGGCGTAAGCCCCCTACTTGTCGCCGGAATGGCACACTGGGACGGCTGCCTCTCCGAGATCACCGAGGCTGAGAAGCGCGGGGAGCCGATCCTGATGGCCTGTGCACTGACCGAGCCTTCAGCCGGCACCGATGTTGAGGATCCCGATCTAGTAGGAAGGGCCGTGCTTAACTCGCACGCCCGCAAGGTCAAGGGCGGCTACCGCCTATCCGGCACAAAGTGCTTCATCTCCAACGGCAGTGTTGCTCGCTGGATCACGGTGGTGATGCCGGTAGACAAGAGCCGTCCGGCAGAGACATGGTCGTGCTTTCTGGTCGATGCAGAGAGCAAAGGCTTCAGTGTCGGCCACATCGAACGGAAGCTGGGGCAGCGGGCATCTCATGCCGCTGAGATCATTTTCGACGATGTGTTCGTGCCCGACTCTCGCCTGATTGGGCGAGTAGGCGACGGGCTTCCGGCGACGATGATAGTTCTGGCAACCTCCCGTCCGGTCGTCGGGGCGATAGCGACAGGCATAGCCAGGGGGGCGTACGAGCGCCTGCTCGAATGGGCAGCGGCCGGCGGTGCGGAGCGTGCACAAAGCCAGTATTTCCAGCTTGCGCTTGCCGAGATAGAAAAAGATATCCATCTCGCACGCCAGGCGTACATGGACGGCGTCACAGAGATCGACACCAGCGCCCTGGGACCTGTAATGAACCATCCAATGGTGAAGGTGGCAGCGCTCTTACCGAAGAGCGTCCGCTCGAGTGAGATATGGCGACGCTGGAACAACTCCCAACGAGGTCGAATAGCGACGACCAAGTTGATGAGAGGCAGTACATCGGAGGAGGCCGTCACCCGCGCCTTGGGCCTTTCGTCGATGGCAAAAGTCGTAGGCTCAGATATCGCTATGAGCGTTACCAACCGTGCGCTGGAGCTGGTGGGTCTAGACGCCGGCCCGGTACGTGAGGAGATCGAGAAGCTGTGGCGCGATGCCAAGCTGACCCAGATCTACGAGGGCACAAACCAGCTCAATCTGTTGGAGGTATATAGAGCGCTCTGTGCACAGGAGACGATCTACACCCTGCCGCGTCTGCAGATGAACGGAGGCGCAGTATGACAACGACCGCAGTACCGCCGCAGAGGAACGCAGTCGCATCCGAACACTCCGAGTTTGTGACACTGGCAAGGCAGTTTGCTGAACGCGAGCTTGAGCCTAAGGCTGAGGCACTAGACAAGGGAGAGGGCGATATTCGGACCGAGATCTGGAAGGCTTGCGCAGAGCTTGGCCTCGACCGCGCACTGCTTTCTGAAGATCAAGGAGGCGCCGGCCTCGACGAAAGAACTTTCTGCGCCATCCTCCAAGAGCTTGCATCGGGAGATGGCGGTACAGCGACAGCTCTGGTGCTACACAACGCTGCGCTTGCAACCGCAGCGAATACGGGTCTTATTGAGGGCAACGAAAAATCGCTACTGGAAAAGCGCCTGGTAATAGTTCAGCCTGCCCTGACTGAAGCGTCACCATTGAAGATACAAGTGAGCGACGGCAAGACGCAACTTGACGGCAAGCTCCCCTTTGTTTTAAATGCTGGGGCAGCGCAAACGGCTGTGATCGTTGTCGAAAGCGATGACGGTGATACGACAGTCGCGGTTGTCGATCTTGGATCGGAGGGGGTTGAGCTAATCCCACAGCCCGGTCAGATGGGCCTGCGCAGTGCCGCCGCAGCGGAGCTTGTGTTTAATTCTTGCAGTGCCACGGCCGCAAGTCAGCGTGAAGGAGCTAAGGCAGACACGCTTAGCTGGGATGCACGAATGCTCATCTGGCGTGGGATCGCCGCAGTTGCACGTGGGATCGCCCACTACGCGCAAGGCAAGGCAGCAGCCTACGCCGAGGATCGCCTACAAGGAGGAGTCGTAATCGCCGAGCACGACGCCGTACGCATGATGCTTGCCAACATGAGCGCACGTAGCGGTACTGCCGGGGCTGACTGCCGCACCGAACGGGGCAGAGCGCTTGCCGAGAAGATCGCGTCAACCGAGGCGGCACTGGCGACTGCGATCGATGCAGTGCAGGTCTTCGGCGGCGCCGGTTACATGACCGAGGCCGGAGTAGAGAAAGCGATGCGCGACGCAAAGTACTGCCAGCTGTTTCCAGAGCCAAACCTGATGGAGCGGCTGGAGCTTTTCAAGCTGGAGCGGCGCCAGCGATAAGGTGCTTGGAAAACTCTGTTGCTATATAGCAGTCCCTGGTGTTAGGTATGTTATAAAACATGTTGTATACTCTGTTACTATATAAGCATGGGTCCAGATACTATTGAAAAATCGGCAGCTTACGCCCGTCGAATAGACGATATTCGAAGCGTTTCGTTGACAATTGCCGAGATCGCAGAGATTTCTGGAGTCAAAGAACGCCAGGTCTATCATTGGATTAACGGTGAACACCCCCCCAGAGGCCGGTCAAAGGATCGTCTTTTGGACCTTCATTACGTGGTGGAACAACTTAAAGACGTCTACAGGCCTGAGGGAGTTGACATCTGGCTTCACGGGCGAAATAAAAACCTAAACGGCAAAAGGCCTATTGATCTGCTGCGTGCCGGCGATTTTGAGTATGCCCTGGACGAGATAGAACGTTTGAAGTCTGGAGCGATGTAGCTTTTGCCTGACGATCTCGGTGCAAAGGCAAAGCATTTGACAGCAGAAGTTGTAGGTGTCACCGGAACATTTTACCGTCATATTTCCCTCAAGTTCGACAGGCTCAAGGGGAGTAGCAGAGGTGGTAGGTGGAGCCCCCCGAGTAGTTATTCAGTGCTGTACCTAGGTCGCCCTGTTGAAAGCGTTGTGGCAGAAGCCTACCGGCACTTAGTCGATCCAGTCGAGGAAATGACCGGTGAGTTGGTAGCACCTCGATTGATGGTCGCCTGCACAATCAAAGTCGAAAGAGTTCTGGATCTACGCGATCTAAAAACGCTGAAAGCCACTGGTTTGAGCCAATCAGATCTATCTGGCAGTCATTCTCTTTGTCAACCGATTGGTATGCAGGCCTATGTTGATGGATTACATGGAATCATTGCACCTGCGGCAACCGGCCTTGGAGAAACACTTGCGCTTTTCGAAGACCGCCTCTCCAGCAAAGAAACACCAACAATTATTGACGAACAATTGTGGCTTGAACTGCCTGAAGATCCGCGATAATGAATGTGGCGAAGAAGATAGCCCCGTGAAACTATCACCGCAAGACTTCCACGTCTATCACTCGCCATCTAAATGCGAGCTTCGCGTGTACCTCGCACACAAAGGCGCCTCGGGGCGGAAGCCCGGCGTATTCGAGGAGTTCCTGATGGATCTGGGCGTCACCCACGAGAGAGCGCACCTGAACGCTTTCTCCGAATATGTCGATCTAAGCGGCGGGCCCAGAGATGAGAGAGCGAAGCGAACTAAAAAAGAGGTGGAAAGCGGTTCGCCGGTCATCTACCAGGCTGCACTCGAGTCATCGGCAAAGCTTACTGACAGAGAGTTTCATATCGTCGGCGACCCCGACTTTATGGTGAGAGAAGGAGACGGCTATCTGATCCGTGACTCGAAGATCGCGTTCAACCCTGAAGACAGCAAAAAGATTGTGCTGCAGCTTCAACTCTACGGTTGGCTGTACGAGCAGACCTTCGGCGAGGCTCCACTGAGACTTGAGATCCACAACGGGCTCGGCGAGCTGGTCGAGGTGGAATACGATGGGGGACTTACGGCGCTGGAGGAACTGGAAGAGATAGTTGCAATAAAGGATCTCGCGAGGAAGCCTTACGTCCCGGTCGGCTGGTCGAAATGCAACACTTGTGCCTACATGAGCCACTGCTGGCCAAGCGCAGAAAAAAGAAGGGACATCGCCACCCTGTACGGTGTCGACCAACCACTGGTCAAGGCTCTGCGGAAAGAGGGAATCAAGACGATCGACGAGTTTCTTGACAGGTTTGACGAGGACTCCTTGCACGAGTTCAAAAAGCCTCATGGAGATCGCCTGAGCAAGGTGGGCAAGAAGGCGCCGATGATCATGATGATGGCGCGCGCTGCATCCGATCAGAGTGAACATATGATCAGAGAGCCCGATATCCCCAAGCACAAAAACTACGTGATGTTCGACCTCGAAGGCGTTCCGGCGTATCTCGACTCCGAACAGCACATCTTCCTCTGGGGCGCACAGGTATTCGGCAAGAAGATGGGTGAGTTCATAGCAGCGACAAGCGGCTTCTACGACGGTGGCGATCTGGACGGCTGGAAAGAGTTTCTAAGACAGGCGGATTCGATCTTCGCCGAGCATGGAGACATTCCCTTCGTGCACTGGGCCCAATACGAAGTCGGGATGATCAACAGATACCTGGAAAGGTACGGCGATATAGACGGAATAGCCGAGCGGGTCAAGAACAACCTATTTGACCTGTTCGTAGAAACACGTGATTCGATAGCACTACCGGTTCCCAGCTACAGCCTGAAGGTGATCGAAAAATACATCGGCTTCGAGCGCTCGCAAGACGAATACGGCGGCAACTGGGCGATGGCAAAATACCTTGAGGCACTCGACGCCAACAACGATGAGCGCCAAGAGATCATGGACCAGATCCTTCTATACAACCGCGAGGACCTGGAAGCAACCTGGGCGGTGTTGGAGTGGATTAGGGGAAAGTCCTTATAAAAACACCGGCTATTGTCGATCAACTATTTTTAGTTGTTTTAACTTAAACGGTGTTGTACTGAAACTCAGAAGTTTGCTGATACTCAGTAAACCGCAGACATTGGAAGGTTAATCGTGATTACAACTGTCCCAAAACCTGTAAAGCTCTGGGGACGTGGTCAGATGACCATACCCAAGGATGTACGCGAGGCACTCGAACTGCATGACGAAAGCCACTTGTCTGTATTCGTTGTGGGGCGCTGCATGGTTGTGACACCCAAACGCTTGCGTCGTTCATCCCTGGCTCAAGATGTTGAAGAGGAAATGAGGTCGAAGGGCTTAAGCCTTGAAGATGTCTTGAACGACCTCAAGAGTGAGCGCCGGCGTTACAGCGAAGAAATATACGGTAGCTGAACTCTTGCGGGTGTTCCTGGACACAGACGTTTTAATCGCCGGCATTATTTCTAAGACAGGGCCACCGGCGACGATACTCGATCT
This sequence comes from uncultured Thermoleophilia bacterium, assembly GCA_963710065.1. GTDB lineage: Bacteria > Actinomycetota > Thermoleophilia > Solirubrobacterales > CAVPYU01 > CAVPYU01. Next base: position 51,554 of record CAVPYU010000008.1, read on the forward strand.
GGGTGAGGCGGGCGAGCTTGAGATTGTGGTCAGCCGGCAGGTACTGGTAGAAGCTGATCATGTCTTTGGTAGAAAGTTTGGAGACCTGATCGAGCGATACAGGCTTTTTATCAAAAACCTCGCTCCAGAAATGGTGGATGATCCCTCCTCAGAGATGATCCGAGAGGCAAAGAAAGTCATCAACCAAAACGACGCACCTATTCTGGCAGCAGCGCGAGATGCGGCTGTCGAGTATCTCGTTAGTGGCAATACAAAGCATTTTTTCTCAATTGAAGTGCGTTCGTTTCTGCCGGCTCGCATCTTGCGCCCAGTTGAGTTTCTAACAGAGTTTGAATCCCTCTTTAGCGAGTGAGCCAAACAGCGATCGGGAATATTTCAGCCTGTTAAACGAGCAGCGATCATTTGCTCTTTGGACAGCGCAATCAGCAGCCGGGTGCGACAGTTCTAAGTCCGCCCAAACGGGCAACCGCACTCTGGCGCTCGTCGTAGCTAACGAACGCATCGATCGGCGAGACATCGATCGCAGCGGCAACATGAAGTGCGTCCAGTGCCCGCAGCGACGGATCGGTCAGGGCGCCTGCGGCGGCAAACAGTGCGCGGTCGAGTGTGAGCAGAGCGACCGCGTCCAGCAAATCGCCGGCGCGAGCCAGCAGAGTGTCGAGCGGCAGCCCGTGATCTTTAGATGCTGCTCGCCTTATGGCACGCGGGACTTCGGTGAGCACCAGCTCGCACGATACGATATCGGCATCGGTGAGGAAACTCCTCAGCGGCGCGCTCTCGGGCTCGTCGCGTACGAGCTTGACCAGCGCTGAGGCATCTATGTAAAAGAGGGCCACTTCATCGCTCGCCGCGAATATCGTCCAGTGCGCTGCTGAGTGCGTGCGGGTCACCGGCAAGCTCCAGTGGCTCGGGCAATCCCCGCCGTACCGGGCGCATCACGCGCCCCTCTGCGATCAGACGATCGAGCGCGGCACCGGTGGCAGATGGTGGACCGAACTCGGCCACAGGCTTGTTGTGGTCGGTAACAACAAACCGCTCTCCACGTTTTACGCTCTTTAGATACCGACTCAGGTTCTGGCGTAACTCCGCAATCCCAACTGTGGCAGACATGTACATAATTGTAGCAGAATAGGTCGGAACAGGGCTGCCGCTGGAAACTGTGGGAACCGCACAGCCCTGGGAGTAAGCGTTCAGGCCATATCTCATAATCAACGTTTCAGCTCTCCAGCCGGCGTACACGCCGCCGGCTGGCCTGAGTTTTATGTCAAATCAGCCATACAACTTGGGCTTTCGCTTAGTTCCGTACACGCTCAAGCCCAGATTCCATCGATCATGGTAGGGGGTGAACGGTTACCCCTGGGACGATGTTCACCGGACAAGTCGCAGAGCACGTCTGCACCTGGGATCGCTTCTGTGTAATCGAGCGTCGCACCGGCGTCGCCCACAAGTTGAGCGAGAGATACCTTGTTGTCGCCTTTGACGTCGTCGAGGAATTCGGAGTCGCCGTAGCTTTTCCCATCTGTTTTCAAACATGTGCAGGTGGCAGCAAGAACGATGTTGACCGGCCACCCGGGCCGAAGAGACGGCAGAATTCCCCTCCATCGCCAGACTCATCTGCCTCCTCCAACATCTGCCGTTCCTGGTCGCTGAGAGTACTGTACGCGTAGCCGTTCATGCAGCGCTTCAAAAGCTCGATGACCTCTTCGTACTTCCTTAACGTACGAGGCGAAAGCCGCTCTCTCTGTATGTCGATGAAGTCGGAAAGGGCCGACTCGATCGTTACCGGTACCACCACAACAGTTTATTCCATGACCGGAGATTATCTCGAATCCTTCCCTGGATTCTCAATGTTGATTACGCAATATGCGGATACTTTGATCGAGGGTGTGTTAAGGCGCGACACGGTTTACCGTGGATATTCGATCGATCTGCTCGTCAAACGACACAGTGTCCGTGATACCACTGGCCTCGGCATTGGCAACCAGGTACGCCTCTGCGAAGTCGAGTCGTGCGACTTCGTACAGCTCCAAGGATCGTAAAAGCAAAGTAACGTCGATAACGCGTACTGCCGGCAAGGAGATGGCTGAGCGCATCATCCCAAGCGGTTCCCCTCTTTGACGGGGCAACCTCCACCGAGCCTGCAAGCTCCAAGAAATCCTCGGTCTTAGCTAGCACAGCACGACCGTTATCCAAACGAAACAGCAGCGGATCGCCCTCGTTCAAATCAAGTGCATCCCTAACGGGTTTCGGCACCGTGACCTGTCCTTTTGAAGTTAACTTTGCAGCTAGGTCCAAACCAACTCCTTACTTTATTACTAATGTAAGGATACTGGTTCTTTGACACCCCTACACCACCGCCCAGAATTTCATGTCTGTCTAGCAGCTCTCCCCAAGAGCATTACTCGTGGTCCCCTGCTAAATCACATAGAAAGAATTCAAGCTCAGCTAAGTTTAACGCTAAAGTGCTCTAAGTAAAGGATACATCCATTTCTGCTCATTTCCTTGTGTTATCCTTAACTTACAGTATTCTAACGTAAGGTTATGTATGTTTGAAGATAGCGCCCAGCTCAATGGGCAGATGGTCGAACAGACCTGGAGACCCAACCCTACCGCTCCCGGCGGGAGACAAAACCGTGAGGCTTTTAAGTATCAAGCGTTCATCCCTGCCTTGCTGAGTGCCCAAGACTTTGCACTCCGTAGGACGCTCACCGATGCACTTGATGCATCGGAGCGGCGCATTAATAAACTAAACGCCCCGTTGAAAAGAGGAATCCTTAGCAACCTCTCGCTGCCCTTGCTCTATACAGAGACGATCGCCTCGTCTCGCCTCGAGGGCATTGCGGTTAGCTATGAGGAGCTGGTTGACACAGAGGAAGAAAACGTCAGGGACCGAGTTGTATCGGTCAGATCAAACCTTGATGCCATCGAACAAGCGTTGGATATCGCGCACTCAGATAGAGCCGTAGCTGTTGATGATCTACACGATCTTCACTCACGTCTCATGAAGGAAGATTCCTTACTACCTGAAAGCGCCAAGGGTACCTTCAGAGAGCGTCCCATTTGGATCGGCACGAACGACATATCCCCAAGAGGTGCAGAGTACATAGCGCCCCCGGCTAAGCACATACCCGAACTCACAGATGATCTCCTACATTTCATCAACGACCGTGACCTGCCGCCTCTTATAAAAGCAGCGGTAGCCCACGTCCAGTTCGAATCCATCCACCCATATGCAGACGGCAACGGACGGCTCGGAAGGGCCCTGATCCATCTGGTCTTGCATAAGGAGAAGGTAGCTACTAACTACGTACCGCCGATCAGCCTTATTATGAGTGCAGATCGAACCGACTACATCTCGGGTCTGACGAACTTCAGACTCAACCGCAGCACCGAGTGGTTACTTTATTTCCAGATGGTGGTCGATCAGGCGATTGCAAAAGCCAACGGGCTAGAACAGAGAGCCATGTCACTCTTTGTTAACGATTGGTCAAAGCGTGTTGGAAATGTCAGGGCCGACTCAACTATCTGGGACATCCTCGCAACCTTGTGCGCCTACCCTATCGTTAGCGCCCCATGGCTCTCGGACTTCCTAAGAAAATCCCGGCCCTCTGTTACCAAAGCGCTTAATAAGCTGGAGGACGCGAAGATTCTAGTCCCACGTAAGAGCGAAAAGCAGCGCTACAGAGACTGGTATGCGCCAGACGTCTTCCGTCTAATGCAAGAAATAGAGGACGAGGCGCTGGAACTGCTACATCCCGCGCATTAACTTGCAACAAGCGAATCATCGGCCCAATACATAGGTGCGCTCTTATATCTAACCCTTTAAGCTGCCCAGCTCCCTGAGGCAAGCTCGTCGATCAGGCCCTCCAGTACCGCTGCGTGTACGATGCGCTCGGCCTCTGGATCTCGCGCCAATATCTCGGGCAAGAGTTCGTCGCAGAGACGGCACTCCTCGCAGTCACGAATTGGTCTTAATCTTTTTTTCTTCTTGCCAACGCTGCATCAAAACATCTGGGATACGAACTGGGCGCAAGGTTTCCATACTGGCAAAATAGCCTTGTTGGGAAGACCAGGCAGCAATATTTTTGCCAACGCATATTTCGCTTTCCACTGTCAGCGCACCCGGCTGAGGTTGCTAACCCACATCTTTCCAGTCACTTCATTTTCGAAATAAATTGGCTGTCTGTATTCAATTTCTGTTCGGGTTAAAATAGGGCTTCAGCCATCAGCCAACATAGCTTCGATCGAATATGTTCCAACCAATAGCTCCGTTCGTAAATCTTCAAGCCAGCGAATATAAACGGCATTATGCACTATTTGAGCGAAATCAATGTCATACGTCATGACTTTGATGGGCAGTTGGAATAGAAATGGCTTGTTCACACCACAAATCCTCTATTCCGATAAGTGCAAAAGTCGCCCCCGCTATTCATC
>CAVPYU010000009.1:0-337544 GCA_963710065.1 uncultured Thermoleophilia bacterium
AGGGAGTGCGCGCCAACGGCTGGGTGCTGCTGAACAAGGTTCCACTCGGATACGAGATATGGCGTCAATTGAACGGATTTCCGCCTGTCATCGCCGACCAGGAACCAGGCAAATCGCAGGACAAGGGAAGCAAAGTCAAGCTGCCCAAAGTTTAACGATTTTCACTACGCGGATCGGTTTGCTGGCGCTGACCTACGCGGCCGCGCAATTGTCGATCGCATATGCGCAGGACATCGAAACGGGACCTTCACTCGACACCCAGTTCGTGATGCTCGCCGACGATGACCCGCTCGAATCGGCATCCCAGCAGTCCGAGAACTTAGAGGCGACGCCAGGCCTGCAACTCGAAGCTGCCGAGCAGGACATCCAAGGGGTGCTGACTTTGGCCGATGTGGTCGCCAGTTTGTATCGCTCCTATCCCGATATCACGTGCGCCCGCCAGCAAGCCGGCGTGGCGGGGGGCGAATTGCTGTCCGCCTATCTCCGCATGCCTCTCCTCCCCCACACTCACACGCGCTCGGCCCTTGATCTCATCTGCGACCCTGCCATGTCCCATCGAAAAAACTTGGAAGCCTCCCGAGTCGGTGATAAGCGCACCGTCCCAGCCCATGAACTTGTGCAGGCCTCCGCGATCTCCGATCTGCTGGTGCCCCGGCGAAAGAAACAGGTGGTAGGCGTTCCCCAGAACCATCTCGAACCCCAGCGATGCGACCTCATCGGTAAGCATCGACTTCACCGTCGCCTTCGAGGCAAGCGGGATGAAGGCCGGCGTCTCTACTTTGGTGTACGGTAGTCAGAACGCCGGTTCTGGCCTTTTTATCGATATCGCCGATTTTAAAGATGTCCATTTTTTACGCCTTCGTCCTCTTGCTCAACTCGCTCAACGTATTAACAGTGGTAAAGAGTGCGATAGTAAGTAATGCTATGTGTGTTTGTTTTAAATACAGGATCAAATAGAGATGAAACCTACAAGACTTATCGCTCTGATCGCGGCAGCAGCCGCTGTGCTTACTGTCGCCTCGATGGGCTTGGCAGCAGATGAGGCTGGCAAATCACCAGCGCTTGGCAAGGCACCTAAATGCAACGTATTCCCTTCGAATAACCAATGGAACGTCGACGTCTCCAAGCTTCCCAAGCACTCGAAGTCAAACACATATATAAAGAGCATCGGCCGCAACGATCCGCTACATCCCGATCTTGGCTCGGGAAAGTGGGACGGTGGACGGATCGGGATCCCGATCAACTATGTGAGTGGCAAGCAGAAGCGTTCCCGCGTCAAGTTCGAGTACGCAGACGAAAGTGATAAAGGTCCCTACTCAATTCCACGCAAACCGAAGATCGAGGCGGGCTCGGACCGCCACATAATCACTGTGGACAAGAAACGGTGCAAGCTGTACGAGCTATTTGATGCACGCAAGGGCAAGGGCAAGTGGCGTGCCGGATCTGGTGCAATATTTGACTTGGGCTCGAACAAGCTCCGGCCCGCCGGCTGGACATCGGCCGATGCCGCGGGGCTGCCGATACTGCCGGGGCTTATCCGCTACGAGGAGGTCAGGCGCGGAGAGATCGACCATGCGGTCCGCTTCACAGTCGAGCGCACGCAGCGTGCGTATGTCTACCCCGCCCGTCACTACGCCTCTGACTCACGCTCCAAGAGCCTACCGCCCATGGGGCTGCGGGTAAGGCTCAAGTCGAGCTACGACACATCCGGGTTTCCGCATCAGGCTCGCACTGTGCTCAACGCCTTGAAACGCTACGGCATGCTGCTTGCGGACAACGGCGGGGATTGGTTTATCTCGGGCGAGCCAAACCCTGACTGGGACAACGACGACCTGCGCAGCTTGAAACAAGTCAAGGGCAAGCATTTTGAGGTCGTCGATACCAGCTCGCTACCGAAGCCCGGGCTCTAATCCTCTTTGGTGGACACCTGTGGGTAAAAATTACCCATCTGATGGGTAATTTTATAATAGGAGCAGTCGCCCCTGCGTTCTGGCACACTAGTCCAAGCAGATAGCCCAGTAACGTCGATAAGGCGATAGGTGTTAAATAGATAAGATGATCGCAAACCGCAAAGATATAGAGTTCAACCCGGAGTTTCAGCGAGCGCTGGAGCTGATGGAGCAAACCAGCTCCAATGTCTTTGTAACCGGGCGTGCGGGGACAGGCAAGTCGACGCTCCTGCGATACTTCCGCGATAACACTAAAAAGAGGTGTGTTGTCCTGGCCCCAACGGGTGTGGCTGCAGTAAATATCGGCGGGCAGACGATCCATTCTTTTTTTGGGTTCCGGCCCGATATCACGGTGGACAAGGCCCGAAGAAAGAAGCCGGCACGCAGCAAGAGCAACCTCTACATGCAGCTTGATGCCATAGTGATCGATGAGATATCGATGGTGCGAGCCGATCTGCTCGACTGTGTCGAGGCTTTCTTAAGACGCCACGGCCGTGAGCCGGGCAGGCCTTTTGGAGGCATCCAGTTGATTGTGATCGGCGACCTCTATCAGCTGGCCCCGGTCGTGACCTCAAAAGACCGTCAGATGTTCGCCGACCTCTACCAGAGCCCTTACTTTTTTAGCGCAGAAGCGTTTTCCGCGCTTGCTCCAGAGATGGTCGAGTTGCAGAAGGTCTACCGTCAGCTGCAGGATCACACCCTTCTAGAGATTCTCAACGCCATCCGCAACCGCTCGATCACGGAAGACCATCTCAGCCTTTTAAACCAGCGCTATGACCCTGAGCCCTCACCACCGGAGGGTGCGATGTGCGTCCACCTTGCAACGACAAACGCCGGCGCCAACGCTGTCAACGCCGAAGCGCTTGGCCGTCTTGAGGGGCAGCCATTTATATCTCAGGGCACAATAACCGGAAAGTTTGAGCAGAGATCTCTGCCTGCCCCCATAGACCTGGAGCTGAAACCTGGCGCACAGGTGATGCTGACCAACAACGACCCCAACGGACGCTGGGTAAACGGCACGGTAGGGGTTGTCGAGGCGATTGAGGAGGGAGGATACGACTACGACGCAGCGATCATTGCGCAGCTCGAGGATGGAGAGGAAGTGGAGGTAGAGCCATATACCTGGGAGACCTTTGAGTATGTCTTCAGCCCGGACACGAAGACAGTCGAAACCGAGGAGGTCGGCTCGTTCACCCAGTACCCACTGATTTTGGCCTGGGCGATCACGATCCACAAATCACAGGGCAAGACCTTCGACAACGTGATTATCGACTTTGAGCGCGGCACCTTTGCCCACGGCCAGGCATATGTGGCGCTCAGCCGTTGTACAACCCTTGATGGAATCACGTTGAAGCAGCCGTTTAAAAAGAGTCACATCAGGTTGGATTGGGATGTCATACGCTTCATCACCGACTTCCAGTACCAACGCGCAGACAGTGAGATGCCCCTGGAAGATAAGCTGGCGAGCATAGAGGCGGCAATCGCTGACGGCAGGGACATAGAGGTGATATATCTCAAGTCATCGGACCAGCGCTCGCAGCGCCGGCTGACGCCGATAGAGGTAGGCGATATGGCCTTCCGCAAGAAGACGTTTCCCGGCCTGCGCGCATACTGTCACCTACGTAACGACGAACGCGTCTTCCGAGTGGACCGAATTTTAGAGATGACGACTGTCTGATCTAGCTCATAACCCGAAGGTCGCAAGACTGCTACCAGCAAAACCAAGGGGTGCAAGTAGGTTGGGCTGTATTTATGAAAGGTTGCTGTCTTTGGCCTGCTCAATGATCTGCCGGCGAAGGCTCCAGAGATGTTTTTGAAATGTGCTTTTTAAGCCTTCGTTCTCTTATGGGCCGTGGTAACTCAAACAAAGATTCTGCCGCCATCATTACTATCGCCGTTAGCGGTAGGTCGCTGTAGCTCTCGTAGGCAGCGTACCTTGGACCTAGGGCTCATTATAAGTATGACGACCTACTGGGAACTGGTTCTACCCGTTACATAGTGCTTCGGAAGTAGTGACAATCAAAGCCGGAAAGACGCAACCCGTGCCACAAGATAAGCGAGCCTGACAACCGTCACACCAAGCAGCAGGTAAATAACTACTGCGAAAGCGCTCACGGCCCGCGCAATCTCCTCAAAGCCAAACAGATATGCGATCGCCGCTGCCAGCGTCGCAGCGATAATGCCCAGCGTAAGAGCAGTGGGGAATGGTGGTGAGATGTCCCTTTCCGGTGCGGCCAGGTTTCGTACCCGTCCCAGAACCCGCAACAGGTGGATCAGCGACCCGGCGACAGTTAGGCCGATCCAGCCCTGGATCAAAAGCACGGCTGCTGCGGACCTGTATCCACTTGTAAGTGTATAGTCGTTGGCAATAAGACCCGATGTGACCACGACCAACCCCGGGACTAGAAATACTTGGCCAGCCGCAACGAGCTTCGCAGTGAGCGGGCGGGTACCGCTTGCGGCACTGTATGAACCCGCGAGATTTGCAGCCAACAGTGATCCGGCAATAACAAGTAGCGCCAACCCGGAAAGGATTATGTAGCCGAGAGAGAGCGCAAAACCGGATGCAAGCAGAGCCGCTCCCGTCACCCAGGAATAAAACGTTGCTTTCTGCAAGTTGGCCCATGGGAGTGCAGCCCCTGTGAGTGAGGGAAAGAAAGTGTGCAGTGTGCCGACAATCGCAGTCCCGAACCAGCCAATCAGATTCAGTGTCATATGCGCTTGTAGCAGCTCACCTACCCGCTCACCCGCAGCTCCCGCTGCCAGAGCCGCGCCGACTACAAGCCCCACAATTAGAAACGCTGCTGCTGCCCGGTACCAGCGAGTGGCCCAGGGGAACTGCTGCAGCGATTCATGCTGCAATTCGACCAGCGAATAGAAGAAAACCGCCAGGCCGGCGGCCAGCAACAAGGCTGCAACCGACGCCGGCAGGTTATCTGACGATCGGCCTGAGGCCAGTAAGACAAGCGTACCCAGATTCCAGAGAATAAACTGCGCTCTCACAAATTCACGACGCGGTGGCCCGGTAGCAAGATACGCACCGGCGAAAAACTGCGCCGCTCCAAGCACAAACTGGGAGACTCCGCCCACAAATACAGCATGAAGAGCCAGCCAGCGTGCATTTCCGATCTCGATAAAGTGCGCCAAGAGGCCAACTGTGGCAGCGAAGACGACGAACCCGACGCCGGCGATAAAGAATGCCGCCAGCATGTCGCTTGGGCGAAAGCCGTTACGTTGCGGCCGCCGCCGCTTGCACCTTTTTTCGCTCAAGCTCTATCGTTTTCGCCGGCTGCGATCTGCTCGGGCTCGTAGATGCAAGATGGGTCTGCAGCAAGATAGTTGCCGGTTACGGCGTATGCCCGTGCGCGGCTGCCACCGCAGACTTCTCTGTACTCGCATATGCCACACTTGCCCTCAAGCAGCGACTCGTCCCTCAATCTTGTAAAGAGCTCAGAGTCTCTGTATATTTCGACCGCACTTTCTGCGCGCACATTTCCAGCAACGATCGGTAAGAACCCCGATGGGCAAACCTCTCCAATGTGCGAGATGAACATAAAGCCGCGTCCGTCGTTTACGCCACGGGTTGGTCGATCCAATCCATCCGCATACTGGTAGCCGGCGCCGACAAAAGTCTTATCCCCTTTTTCCCGCGACCGCTGGATCGCGATCCGCCTGAAGTGAGGAGCAGCCGTCGCCTTGAGATCAAACGAGACCGTTTCCGTCAGATCGTAGAGCCAATTAAGCATTTGCTCGTGTTCGTCGGCGTCGATCATCGGAAGCTGTGCTCCCCGTCCGGTGGGCACAAGGAAGAACACCGACCACTGCACTATCTCCCACTCCTCCAGTAACACGACCATCTCTTTGATGTGGTCGGAGTTGATCCCGGTAACGGTGGTGTTTATCTGCAAGGGAAGGCCTGCCGCACGAGCATTTTTTATTCCCTCCATGGTCCTATCGAATGAGCCTTCCACACTGCGAAACTCATCGTGGACAGCGTGATCGGCAGAATCTAGGCTGAAGGCAACGCGCCGCACTCCAGACGCAGCCGCCTTGTCCATGTTCTTGCGGGTGACCAGTGCCGTTGCCGTCGGCGTCAAAGAAACTCTCAATCCCTGCGAGTCCGCATACGAGGCAAGCTCAAAGAGATCCCGCCGCATCAGCGGGTCGCCTCCGGTAAATACCAGAATCGGGTTAGTTCCAAACCCGGCAATGTCCTCGATTAAAGCCTTTCCCTCTTCCGTCGACAGCTCATTCGGGTCACGCTTTGGCTGCGCAGATGCCCGGCAGTGCTTGCAGGAATAGGCACATGCGCGCGTTACTTCCCAGGCGATCGTGAAGGGGGCGCGATCGAAGTCAAGCCGGGCAAGCGCCTTGTCATGGGCAGCTCGCTCGATTCCAGCAGCCTCTCTCATGGCGGAGTCGCAACTTCCTCGTCAGTTAGATAACAGGACGGGTCTAACCCCTCACTTGAGCCGGTTGCGCTCTCAGCCCTCACTCTCAAGCTACCGTTGCAGATGTCGAGCCAACTACACCCCGAACACTGGCCGTTGAGCTCTCTTGGCCTTTGACGGTAAGGCTTCAACACCTCGTTGTCGGCATCGGTCCATATCTCACTGAAAGGCTTATCGCGCACATTCCCTGCTGTCACATGCCAGGAGAACTGATCGGGGTGCACGTTGCCCTTCGGATCGACACAGGACACTGCGATGCCCGACTGGTTGCCTCCGTTCCAACGTAGCATCTGCAGAACGTCGTCTGCCCGCTCTGGATACTCCTGTAAAACTCTCTTGTACAGAAGGACATTGTCCACCGAGTTGTCAACGGTCAGTACTTCCAAATCAACGTCACGCTTACACGCATCCAGTGTCCGGTCGAAGATCTCCTCGACAACTTCTCTGGTCTCTTCGGGCGCAAGGAAGTACTTCTTTATCTTCTCACCGCGCCCGGCATATGCGAGGTGGTAGACACATAGGCGCTTCACCCCGATCTCTTCTGCAAGCTCAAAGATGTCGCCAAGCTCCGCACGGTTCTTCTTGTGAACGGTGAAGCGAATTCCTGTACGTAGGCCGATCTCCTGACAGGCCTTGATACCGGATAGTGCACCTTCAAATGCTCCTGCTTTGCCGCGAATGTTGTCGTGCAGCGCGCCGATTCCGTCGAGGCTTATTCCTATGTAGGAAAAGCCGGCGTCGGCCAGCTCGGAGGCCTTCTCGTCATCGATCTTGGTGCCGTTTGTCGACAGTACGGTGCGCATACCCTTTTCGGAAGCTGCACTCGCCAACTCCAGAAGATCATCGCGCAATATCGGCTCACCTCCTGAAAAAAGCACCGTAGGCACACCGAAATCTGACAGGTCGTCGAGCATCGCATGCCCTTCTTCAGTGGTCAGCTCGCCCTCATATTCCTGGTCCTTTGAGTTCGCGTAACAATGGGCACAGTGCAGGTTGCAGCGCTGGGTGATATTCCAAACGACGATAGGCGTTTTGTCGGCAGAGAAATGCAGCAGGTGAGCCGGGCCTTTGCTGGAATCTCTTCCATAACGCAGAGCGTCACCGGTCTCAACCGTTCCACCTAAAAGACGACTTGCGCTTAGCATCTGACACCTATTTCCTTTATATTTGCACGTCCATTAATCACGATTTATCCCTAAAAGCAGTTTCTATGGGTGATACAAATGATACTTACCTACCAAAGCCACACAAAAAATTCGGTAGTGAATTCCCCGAGCTTTCCAAGACTTTTTCAGCTCTAACGGAGTGCGAACACTCGGCTGGACCGCCTGGCGAGCACTCGAGAAGGTTGGCGGGTCAACTTGGGACAGTTGCCGGTTCTACAGGCTTTGGAGCCTGGTCTGCCCTCTTTAGAACATATGCAACCGCCATACAGGCAAGCGCCAACCCGATAAAGACAACGAACCCGGTCGCGTAACCTGTTGTGACTCCTTCCCCGTAGGAATCGACGATTGCGCCCATTATCGGAGGTATCGCGAACCCACCGAAGGCGCCAAGACCACCGACCCATCCTGCTGCACCGCCAACGGCCTCGGGAACTTCCTTCGGAACCAGTTTGAACACGGCCGCATTGCCCACACCCATGCCGATACCCATCAGCAACTCCCCAACAATCGAAAGACCGTACGACCTGGAGATGACCATCACAACCGCACCAATGAGCGTAATTACCAGAGCGCCGATAGCCGTTCTCTCGCCTCCAACAGAGTCAGCGATGCGACCCCCAAAGATACGGATAACCGATGCGGTGATCGAGAAGGTGGCGGTCAGCGCACCTGCTTCGCGCGTACCGGCGTCGAAGAAGTCTTTCCAGTAGGTTGGGAGCCATACCGTCAACGCGATAAAACCACCGAAAGTGGTGAAGTAGAGAAAGACCAGAGCCCAGTTCTTCCAGTTCGCCGCCGATATCTTCAAGCTGTCGATCAGTCTTTTTGCTGGAAACAGCTCCTGTCCGTACTGCTCGCCGGCAACACTCTTTGCCTCTTCAATGCTTGCGCCCTGCTGGCGTAGCTGGAAGAAGGGAGCGTTCTTGCCGATCGCAAGATAGACGATCGTGCCTGCTACCAGAAAGATGGTCCAGGCTAGATAAGAGCCGGCAACTCCAAAGCCTGCGAACGCAACTGGTATCAGAAACGAGAACGCTCCTGGCGCGATATTTCCGATACCTGCATAGGTACCGAGTGCACTTCCCTGGCGATCCTGCGGAAACCAGTACGAGACCTGGCTTATACCGACCGAGAACGTCGCTATACCGCAACCTGCAAGCAGGCCCAGCCCCAGCAGTAGCGGGTACAGGCCCTTACTCATGTGGTCGGGATCGTATGTGGCGGCCATCAAGATGGTCAGGCCAATCATGCCGACTATCGAGAGCCCAAGAAGCACTTTGAAAGGCTTACGACCTCCCGTTGTATCTACCCACGCTGAAAATGGGATCCGCAGAAGCGATCCCGACAACGCCGGCATCGCAACCAGCAAGCCCAACTGCGCTCCGGTCAATCCCATCGCGTCGTCGATCTTCTTGGCTGCCGGGCCGAAAAGAGCTACCGCTGCGAAACCGATGAAAAATCCTAAGGTAGCCCCGACCAGCCCTTGTTGTGGTGTACCGATAACTTTTGATGCTGCATTTTTCATTCGTTCATTCATAGTGACTGCACAGTATGGAACTGCGTTCCCTTTGCCATCGACTCTGTCTACTGATTCTTACTCGTAGTAGTTACGGATAGAAATGTCTCATCGGAGACTGGAATTGAGAATCCGCAGTATCTACGGTTGTTCATTCCGTGCGCAATATAAATTATTCACGTCATGCAACTCAACTTTGGCGAGACACAGGCCGCGATGGCAATCGTATTCGCAGCGATCTCTGTTCTGCTGCTCCTCATTTTCTTCTTGGGAGCATTACAGAGCCGACGTGAGGTCGAGTTTTCAAGCGTTCAAAGGGTTGGGTATTGGATCCGGACCAGGTGGCTCGTATTCCTGATCGGCCTACTTGTCCTGGTTGTAGGGGGATCGATGTTCTTCTTACCGTTTTCGGGCGGCACAGAGAACCGGGTCTCTATCGACGTGACCGCCGGCCAGTTCTACTGGAATCTATCGCGCACTTCGGTGCCGGTTGATACGAGAGTGCGCTTTCGTGTCACGTCATCAGACGTCAATCACGGCTTCGGCCTCTATGGGCCGGATGGAGTGATCGTCGCTCAGGTTCAAGCGATGCCCAAGTACACAAACAAGCTTGATGTAACTTTCAAGAAGGCCGGTGAGTACCAAATCGCCTGCCTTGAGTACTGCGGTCTCGGTCATCACAAGATGTTCGCGACCTTCAAGGTGGAGAAATGAACGAGTTGGCAGCCGAGCAGACAGGACAGGTTTCAGCCATGAACTCAGACTCTGAAGAGCGACTCAATCGCAACCTTGGCCTTCTCATCGGCCTGACCGGACTGGTGCTATTCGGTGTCATGGGCCTTTTGGGGCTGACGATGCGGCTTACGCAAGCAGAGGTGTTGGGAATCTCCGACGACTGGTTCTATCGGATCATGACGCTTCACGGTGCAGGGATGCTTGTCGCGGCCCTGCTGGCAATGATGGGCGGTCTCTGGTATTTCATCCGGGAGTTTGTGTCTCTCAGCGTGGAACGAATGATCGCAAGTTACATCTCGATCGTTGTGGGTGCGGTCATAGTCGTCGTCGCGGTCGTCTTCGGAGGGTTTGCAACCGGATGGACCTTCCTGTGGCCTCTGCCCTACGAGCCGCTAGGAGCATGGTCAGAGTGGGCAGCAGTAACTTTTTTGATCGGTCTGGCCTTCGTCGGCATCGGCTTTCAGATCTACTGCATCGATCTTCTGTCGAAGCTGAGCCGGCGACATGGCGGTATCACCGGTGCTTTAGGAATCAACTTCCTCAGAGGCCGTGACGACGATCCCCCAAAGCCACCGGAACTGGCCGCCATAGTTGTTGCTTTGGTCGGTCTGTTTGCGCTTGCCGTGGGCGTAACCATCATCGGCGCCCAACTGGGTCGGGCGATCGATCCGAAGATATCGATCAACCCACTCTGGGCAAAGAACCTCACATACTTTTTCGGTCACACCGTGATGAACCTGATCATCTACCTCGGCGCAGGGATCGTCTATGTACTGGTTCCCAAGTTCGCGGATCGGCCCTGGAAGACGACCAGGCCGATCGTGATCGCTTGGCTTTTCACGACGGCACTAGTAGTCACGGCCTACGGCCACCACCTCTATATGGACTTCGTGCAGCCCAGACCGGTGAGCATAATCGCAAGTATCGCGTCGTTCGGCGCCGCACTTCCAGTCGCTGTAGTGACGGTCTTCACCGGAATGATGCTGATATGGGGGTCTCGATACCGCTGGTCGCTTGCCTCGAGCCTCGTCTATCTGGGCTTCGTCGGTTGGACAATCGGCGGCGTCGGCGCAGTTATCGACTCCGTCATACCGGTCAACTTCAGCTTCCACAACACGCTCTGGGTACCGGCGCACTTCCATACCTACCTAC
This sequence comes from uncultured Thermoleophilia bacterium, assembly GCA_963710065.1. Taxonomy (GTDB): domain Bacteria; phylum Actinomycetota; class Thermoleophilia; order Solirubrobacterales; family CAVPYU01; genus CAVPYU01. The sequence goes on from CAVPYU010000009.1 coordinate 10,970, forward strand.
TACTGGGAGCAATGCTTTGGATCATGGCCTTTACCGTCTACTTGTTGGAACGCAGTTCGGGCACAACGCCAACCCGAATAGGAAGCTATACCGCACCTTCGCTGATGACGATCGGGGGCCTCGGCCTGGTCGGAGCGTGGTATGCGTCAGGAGCTCTCGGCGTCCCAAGACGGTACGCTGAGCAGATCGGAAACGGCGACACCTACAGCCTGGTCGCCTCGGTTTTCGTAGTCATCTTCGCGATCGGTTTTGCCGTCATGGTGGCCGAGATCGTTCGCCTCTTGGCGATCGCATTGAAGAACCGCAGAAAAGGAGATATGCCCGTGATCGCTGGAGGCTCACCCGAAGCTGCTACTGAACCTCAAATCGAGGATGTGCAACCACCGTTTAGCAACTCCTTCCAGATCGGTTTCGGAGCTGCGGTGGCCTGCCTGACCCTCCTCTCGATCGTGCCTACAGTCGTCAATGCGTCCGAGGCCAGTATCCAGTGGCATCACGTCGATCATACGGCAGTCTTCTTCCTCGGCGCAATGGTTTCGATAGTCGGAGCTTCGATCCCTTCGGTGTGGCAAGCAATCAAGAACTGGTCTGAAAACCTTGCGCTGGCTGCAGTGATTCTTGCGCCCGCGCTGATGCTTATCGCGATGGTACCCCGCTTCTACGGAGGCCTTGAATCGTCCAGTATCGCACACGGCGCCTACCATGCGATCTTTCTGGTTCTCGGAATAGTCACCGGTTTAGGCGCTGCAAGGCTGGGACGAGCACCGGCCTGGACGATGATCATTCTGGCAGTAACGATGGGGCTTTTATACGCGGGCGGCGTCAGCGGTGGAGCAGGCACCTAGAAATTGGAGAGCCGCCCATAAGTAACTCTCCGTATTCACTACCTATGCCGTTTCAGTAGCGCATGCCGATGCCACATCTGGGCTTCGACCGTACCGTAATGCAATGGCGAGTAACGCTTACAGACAGTTCATCTCCGGGAGGTTTCAGTTGCTACAAAAAATAAGTCGGAATTTGTCGTGCACAAAGTGACTGAGCAGATAATGCGAACTTTGCTCGTTGCATACGACGATTCGGAGTCAGCCCTACGCGCCTGTCGCGAGGCTGCAAAGTTTGCCGGTCGGGACGACCGGATCATCCTGCTCTATGTTGTGCCTCCACTTCCATGGTTCGCCCGTGAGGATAAGTACAGGTCCATGACCGAGGACAAGCTTAAAGAGAGCAGTCAGCTGCTCGATGCAACTTTCACAAAGATGGCAGATCAAGGGTTAAATGTTGAACAACTCGTATGCGAAGGCGATCCGGCCCAAGTGATAGCGGCTAGGGCAGGGGCCTTCGACGCAGATGTGGTGATCGTCGGCGCAGGAAACACAGCCCACGATGGTAATGAACTTCTTGGCAGCGTCACGAACTTCTTGCTACATGAGACGACGTTGCCGGTGCTGATCGTTCACTGAGAGTTGAATGGGAATGGAGAGATGAGTCAGGTGGAGGAACGAACCACTTCGAATGAAAAGCAGCCGGTCCCTCCCTCGAATCTTATCCTCGTAGGTATTGACGGTTCAGAGAACTCAACCGAAGCGTTGCGCGAGGCCAACAAGCTTGCTGGAGACAAATACAAGCTTCTGGTTGTTCACGCGTACTCTGTCCCTGCCTACGTTCACAGATATTCATTTTTCGATGAGTTGACCGTCATGGCAGAGGACGCGGCACGGAAAGTAATCGATGCCGCCAGGAAAGAGATTGGCGACAACTGTAAGCAGACCGATTTCGAGATAGCTCCAGGTAGACCGGCTCACCTGCTTGCCGAGATGGCTAAACAGCGACAGGCGAAAATGATCGTTGTCGGCAGCCGGGGGGATGGCGGGGTCCGCACACTGCTCGGCGGTCAATCTAGGCGCCTTCTTTCGATCTCACCGTGCCCGGTAATGGTTGTCCCAGACCCAGCTCATTCCTAGATAACGACTGAAGTCCCCCGGATCTGGATCAGATTCGCTGTAATCCACTAACGAATGCGTGAAAACGATCCATTAGCTCAGATAACCGACCCAGACGACCTTCGTGCGCTGGTCAGATCCGGTGTGCTGCTTGCAAGTGAGCTGAACCTAGCCGGTGTTCTGCAGAACATACTCGACAAGGCCCGTGAGTTGGTACAGGCAAAGTACGCAGCGCTCGGCGTAGTTCAAGCGGGTTCACTGACGGAGTTTATGACTTCTGGGATGGACCAAGAGACGCGTGAGAAGATAGGGCCCTTGCCTACAGGTAAAGGACTTCTGGGCGTGCTGGTGCGTGATCCTAGGCCAATGCGTATCGCAAATGTCACCGATGATCCCCGATCGATCGGGTTCCCTCCGAATCATCCTATGATGAGTAATTTCATGGGCCTTCCGATATCGGTTCACGATGAGATATCCGGCAGGCTCTACTTAACCGACAAGATAGATGCCGATGAGTTCACAGAGCGAGATGAGGCAGTCGCGACCGTGTTGGCCAGACAAGCCGGGATTGCGATTTTGAACGCACGACTGTACGAAAGCGAGAAGACCCGTCTGGAGGCGAGCGCCGATCTGAAAGAGGCCCGCACCAGAGAGAGACTGCACAAGGAGCTGGTAACGAGGACGATGGAGGCCCAAGAGGAGGAGCGCAGGCGAATTGCCCGTGAACTGCACGACGAGGCGGGGCAGGCACTCACGTCTGTGATGCTGGGGCTCGGACTGTTGAGAGAGACAGATGACCACAGCACGATGAACGACCAGATTGAACTGGTCCGAAATCAAGTTTCGAACGCACTGGCAAGACTACGAAGTCTGGCCGCAGAGATGCGGCCGTCTGCCCTGGACGGGCTTGGTCTAGTGGCGGCAGTTCGTCACCTTGTCGAGGACCCCGCGCTTATGGAAGGAGTTCAGATCGACTTTGCGGCATCAGATCTTCAGGGCCAATTACAGCCAGAGGCAGAAGCTGTCATCTACCGGATACTTCAAGAGGCGCTTACCAACGTGGCTCGTCACAGCGAAGCGGAAAACGTATCGGTAACTATCGGCGGGCGAGATAACAAGATCGTTGCGGTCGTCGAAGACGACGGAAAGGGCTTCAACAAGGATGAAACGAAAGGCCTGGGTTTGGTCGGAATGCGCGAGAGAATCGACCTCGTTGACGGCGAGCTACAGATCGAGTCAAGCCCCAGCCACGGCACGACCGTAGTATGCGAGGTACCCGTTGGCAGAGACGGTGGCGACTCGGGATGATGCAGGATCAGATCCGAATAGTGGTGGCAGACGATCACCGAGTGGTCAGGAGTGGAATCAAACTCCTACTCGAGACCCAAGTGAACTACAAGGTCGTCGGGGAGGCCAGTACAGCCGATGAGGCCTATAGGACAACGATGCGTGAAAAGCCGGACATACTGCTGCTCGATCTGCACATGCCGGGCGATCGACCACTTGATCTGATCCCTAAGGTGGTTGAGAGATTCCCTGAAACTGCTGTCCTCGTTTTGACTATGCAAGATGACCCCGCGTATGTTGAGGAGTCATTAAACGCCGGAGCCAAGGGCTATGTGCTGAAGGAAGCCGCCGATGTAGACCTGATAAACGCTTTAAAGGCCGTTGCAGCGGGCAAACGCTACCTCGAGCCCACGCTCGCCGCACAGTTAGTCGAGGCCAAGACAGAACGGGGTTCGAGAAAGGGGCCCTCTGATCTTTCACCACGAGAGATCGAGGTACTTCTGTTTCTGGTCCGTGGCTATACGAACAAGGAGATCGCTAACGACCTTGTTATTAGTGTGCGTACCGTTGAGTCCCACCGTGCACACATCATTCAGAAGACCGGCGTGAGCACGCGAGCTGCCCTCGTCCGCTTCGCTGAGGAGAACGGCCTTCTAAGCTGAATTTCAGAGCCTACGGATCCTTTGTTCAACACTGTGGAAGATTACGGATAGCTATCGGGTAGAAGTTGCCGATGGCATTCGATCAACACACGCTTACGATCGATAAAGTTCCATTCGAGTTCCACACTTCTTTTATGAATCAACTAAATGGTCAACAGTTTTTTGGAAACGGCAATGTGTCCAACAACGGCTGGAGCACGACCGAACACAAGGGCCGTGGCTGGGAGTACGCGTACCGTGAACGCTGGCAGCACGACAAAGTCGTAAGGTCTACACACGGGGTCAACTGCACCGGCTCATGCTCTTGGAAGGTATATGTAAAGGACGGGATCATCACCTGGGAGACTCAGCAAACCGACTACCCGACCAACGGGCCCGACTCACCCGAATACGAGCCACGAGGATGTCAAAGAGGCGCATCTTTTTCTTGGTACATCTACTCACCACTACGGATCAAGCACCCATACATACGTGGCGCTCTGATCGATCTCTACCGGTCGGAATTGGCCAAAACAGGAGATCCCGTAACTGCCTGGGAAGCCATCGTCGAAGATCCCGACAAAGCTCGGCGCTACAAAAAGGAGCGTGGCAAAGGCGGTTTCGTGCGAGCCAGCTGGGATGAAGCTACAGAGATATCTGCCGCCGCACATGTGTATACGTTGAAAAAGTACGGCCCGGACCGTGTTGCCGGTTTTTCGCCGATCCCGGCGATGTCGATGACCTCGTACAGCGGCGGAGCTCGCTTCCTGGGCCTGATCGGTGGCACCATCCTGAGCTTTTACGACTGGTACTGCGATCTACCTATAGCTTCGCCACAGATGTGGGGCGATCAGACCGACGTGCCCGAATCCGCTGACTGGTGGAACGCGGGCTATCTGATCATGTGGGGCTCCAACCTACCGATGACACGTACTCCCGATGCTCATTTCATGACCGAAGCCCGTTACCGAGGGCAAAAGACTGTCGTTGTCAGCCCTGACTACTCCGACCATACAAAGTTCGCCGATCACTGGCTGGCCGCAAATCCGGGAACCGATGCAGCGCTTGCGATGGCGATGGGCCACGTGATTCTCAAGGAGTTCCACGTCGATAACCAGGTCGACTACTTCACCGACTACACGAAGAAGTTCACCGATATGCCACACCTTGTCATTCTCAACGAGCGTGAGAGCGCCAGCGTCTCGGGTCGGTACCTGCGTGCTTCAGACCTTGGTGAAGACAGTGAGAATGCAGAGTGGAAGACCGTGGTCATCGACGTAAACACAGGGCAGCCCACCGTCCCAGATGGCTCTATGGGCTCCCGCTGGGGAGAGCAGGGTAAGGGGCACTGGAACCTGGAGTTGAACGGCGTCGATCCCCAGTTAACGTTGCTCGGGTCACACGAGGAACTGGTTGAAATAGACCTACCTCAATTTGATTCCGGAGAAGGCGAAGGAGGTACAACGATTCGTCGCTCGGTTCCTGCAAAGCGGATCGGTGACAAGCTGGTCACAACAGTATTCGACCTGATGCTCGCCCAGTACGGGGTTCAACGTGAAGACCAGCCAGGCTCATGGCCAACCGGATATGACGATGCCAGCCAGCCGTATACACCGGCTTGGCAGGAACAACACACAGGTGTCGACCCCAAGCTGGTCACAAGGATTGCAAAGGAGTTCGCCCGCAATGCAGAGCGCACCAACGGGCGTTCGATGATCACACTAGGTGCGGGTACAAACCACTGGTACCACTCCGATCACATCTATCGCGCGATCCTCAATATGCTGGTGATGTGCGGATGCCAAGGAGTAAACGGCGGCGGCTGGGCACACTACGTCGGTCAAGAGAAGGTGCGACCTATAGCCGGTTTTGCTCAGGTCGCTTTCGGGCTCGATTGGGTACGGCCACCCAGACATCAGGCGGCGACTGCATACTGGTATGTGAATACCGACCAGTGGCGTTACGAGGCATTCGGCGCGGACGAGTTTTCCTCAAAGGTGGGCACAGGCATGCTCGATGGAAAGCAGTTCGTTGACTGCAACGCCCAGGCGGCACGCATGGGTTGGCTTCCCTCGTATCCGTCTCTTAACAAAAACCCGCTCGAGATAACCGCTGCTGCTGAGCAGGAGGGCATCGATGTTAAAGACTACGTGGTGCGTGAGCTTAAAAACGGGGGCCTACGGTTTGCTGCCGAGGATCCAGACGCACCTGAGAACTTCCCACGCGTACTCAGTATATGGCGATCGAACTTGATCGGCGGGTCGTCGAAGGGACACGAGTATTTCCTCAAACACCTACTTGGAGTCGACACGGCAGCGGTGAGAAACGTTGAAACTCCCGAGGACATGCGACCCCAAGATGTCAAGTGGCACGAAAAGGCGCCCGAGGGCAAGTTGGATCTGGTAACCACTATCGATTTCCGCATGAACGGCTCAGGGCTGCATTCCGACATAGTGCTGCCGGCAGCAACCTGGTACGAGAAACACGATATCTCCACTACCGACATGCACCCGTTCATCCACCCGTTAAACGAGGTTATCCCCCCAGCCTGGGAGGCAAAAAGCGACTGGGACACCTTCAACCGTATCGCCGATAAGTTCTCGGAGATTGCAGAAGGTCACTTGGGAACGCGCGAGGATCTCGTCTGTCTGGCCATGCAACACGACACACCGGGTGAGATGGCTCAACCGTACGGTGAGGTAAAAGATTGGAAGAAGGGTGAGTGCGAGCCAATCCCGGGTAAGACTATGCCGGCGCTAATGCCAGTAGAACGTGACTATACAGCGATCGGCGCAAAGATGAAGGCCCTTGGACCACTGGTTGAAAATGCGGGAGTTGTGTGGAAAGGCGTCTCTTGGAAGCCCGAGCAGGAGATTGAGGAACTTAAGCTCACCAACGGAGTGGTCAGGGGCGGGCCAGGCGACGGACGTCCTTCGATCGAGCGCGACGACAAGGCCTGTGATGCGATCTTGGCTCTTTCCGGAGTGTCAAACGGCCGAATTGCAGTCGAGAGCTTCAAGGCACTTGAAAAGCGGACCGGAACAAAGCTTGCCGATCTTGCGGCGGATCGCGCCGATGACCGAATCACGTTTGAGAGCATCCAGGCGCAACCACGCACGGTAATCGCATCCGCGGAGTGGTCGGGCACCGAAAGCAGAGAGCGCCGCTACTCCCCCTTCACGGTGAATGTCGACCGTTCGGTCCCATGGCGCACATTGACCGGTCGTCAGCAGTTCTACATCGACCATGAATGGATACTCGAGTACGGAGAGGGGTTGGCAACCTACAGACCACCGATCAACCTGCTTACACACATCGACGACCCGAGGCTGGGCGAAGAGGGCCGCCCGGAGGTAGTTTTACGTTACATAACTCCCCACTCGAAGTGGTCTATCCACTCCACCTACCAGGACAACCTCCAGATGCTGACACTTTCACGTGGTGGCCCTGTAATGTGGATCAGCACTGAAGATGCTGACAAGATCGGCGTGAAAGACAACGACTGGATCGAGTCTTACAACAGAAACGGTGTTGTCTCAGCCAGGGCGGTCGTTTCGCACCGCATTCCCGAAGGATCGGTGCTGATGTATCACGTACAGGATCGCCATATCAATGTGCCAAAGACCGAGCTGTCTCAGACTCGCGGTGGTATACATAACTCACTTACAAAGATCAGTGTCAAGCCGACACACATGATCGGCGGATACGCGCAACTTTCATATGCCTTCAACTACTACGGGCCAGTAGGAAACCAGCGTGATGAGCTAACAGTCATACGCAAACGCGAGCAGGAGGTCAATTACTGATGCATATCAAGGCGCAGATGGCAATGGTGATGAACCTCGACAAGTGCCTCGGTTGCCACACCTGCAGCGTCACCTGCAAGAACGTCTGGACCAACAGACCCGGTACCGAGTACGTCTGGTTCAATGACGTCGAGACAAAGCCGGGAATCGGCTATCCGAAAGAGTGGGAAAACCAGGACAAGTGGAATGGCGGCTGGGAGTTGGACAGCAAGGGCAAGGTACATCTCAAGGGCGGTGACAAGCTGAAGAAGCTGGCAAACATCTTCTTCAACCCGGATCTGCCCACTATCGACGACTACTACGATCCCTGGACCTACGACTACCAGAACCTGATCTCGGCGCCAAAGTCCAACCATCAACCGGTGGCGAGACCGATCTCGCAGATCACCGGAGAGAATATGGACATCGAGTGGGGCCCCAACTGGGAGGACGACCTGGGTGGGGTACCCGAGACCGGTCCCCAAGACCCCAATCGACGAGATGAGTTAGAACGGTCGATGAAGATGGAGTATGAGCAGGTATTCATGATGTACCTGCCACGAATCTGCAACCACTGCATCAACACGACCTGTATGGCATCGTGCCTGTCCGGCGCTATCTACAAACGCGAAGAGGACGGCATCGTCCTGATCGACCAGGAGCGCTGTAGAGGCTGGCGCATGTGTGTCAGCGGCTGCCCGTATAAAAAGGTCTTTTTCAACTGGAACACCGGCAAGGCTGAGAAGTGCACACTCTGCTACCCGCGCATTGAGGCCGGTATGCCAACCGTATGTGCCGAGACCTGCGTGGGCCGAATCCGTTATATGGGGCTGGTGCTATACGACGCCGATCGCATCGAAGAGATAGCCACAACACCCGATGAGAAAGACCTAATCGAGGCCCAGCGCGATATGTTCTTCGACCCGAACGATCCCTCAGTCAAACGGCAGGCACTGAGCGATGGGATCAGTGAGGATGCTCTCAAAGCAGCGCGCAGATCGCCGGTATACAAGCTGGCTGTTGAGCACCGAGTGGCGCTGCCATTACATCCCGAGTACCGCACACTTCCGATGGTCTGGTACGTGCCGCCCCTCTCACCGGTATTAAGTGCAGTCGAAGGCGATGGAAGCACGGCCGATCCGGACGACGTCTTCCCGGCAATAGACAGCCTGCGGATACCGGTCAAGTATTTGGCAAACCTGCTTACAGCAGGTGACGAGGACGAGATTCGCATAGTGCTGAAAAAACTGGCCGCGATGCGTAGTTACATGAGAGAGAAAAACATCTCCGACCGGTCGGACTCGTCGATCGCCGAGTCGGTCGCAATGAGTACGGAAGGCATAGAGGATCTGTACAGACTGCTTGCGATAGGTAAGTACGAAGACAGATTCGTAATTCCCGAGCGTCAGGGAGAGACAGCAAGACCTGCTTACTACGACCAGGGAAGCTGCGGCTTTAGCTTCGCGGAAGGCGCGGGCTGCGATGAGTAAGAGCTTCTACAAACTGGTGTCATTACTCTCCCAGTATCCAAGCGACCGCCTTTGCTCTGAACTGGATGAGATAGAGGTAGAGATAGAAAAAATTGCTCCCTCTCAGCGTAGGTCGCTTCTCAAGTTTGTCGAGCATTTGAAAAGCGCACCTCTGACAGAGCTTCAACAACGGTATGTTGAGACGTTCGATTTCAACAAGCGGACCAGCCTCTATCTGAGCTTTCACAACTACGGTGATCGGCGTCAGAGAGGCATGGCGATGCTGCAACTCAAGCGTAGATACGCCTCAGCCGGTCTGCCACTGATGGAAGGGGAGCTGCCTGACTACCTACCGGTCTTGCTTGAGTTCGCCGCTCATGCATCGGATAACTACGGGCAGGAGGTACTGCATGAGTTCCGCCCCTCCTTGGAGCTTGTACGAGCAGCTCTCCGTGAAGAGAAAAGCCCGTACGCTCTACTGCTTGACGCCGTTGTCAAGACTCTTCCTAAGTTGAGCGCTAAGGAGAGGGCAGCAGTGAGACGTCTTGCCTCGGAGGGTCCGCCATCCGAGACCGTTGGCCAGGAGCCTTTCGCACCACCTGAAGTCATGCCTACCGAGGCCGGGGCCTGCGGGGTAATGCCATGAGTAGAGGCGACATTCTTCTGTGGGTGGTCCTGCCCTACGTCTGTCTGGCGATCTTCGTAGTTGGACATATCTGGAGGTACAGACGCGACCAGTTCACCTGGACCACGCGCTCTACACAGCTGCTCGAGCGAAACGTGTTGCGATGGGGAATTCTACTTTTTCACATAGGCCTGCTCGCAGTAATCGGTGGTCACATCCTGGGAATCCTTATTCCGCAGAGCTTCACCGAGTCAGTCGGGATAACCGAGGATGCCTACCATGTAATAGCGGTTTCTGCCGGCATCGTTGCAGGAATCGTCATGATTCTCGGGCTTTTTATTCTCGTTTTTAGACGTACAACCAACTCTCGAGTTGCGGCAACTACGACAAACAGGGACCGTTTAGCTGTATTGGCGCTACTGATCGTTGTCACAACAGGATTGATAGCGACGTTAGGTGAAGGCTTGATCGGTGGAGGCTATGAGTATCGTGAGACCGTATCGCCGTGGTTTAGGAAGTTGTTCATTCTAAACCCCGACCCTGCACTGATGTCTGGGATCCCATTCATATTCCAGCTTCACGCAATCTCGGCCTGGATTCTGTTTGCGATCTGGCCGTTTACGCGGCTTGTACACGCATGGAGTATCCCATTTACCTACATGGGCCGTAGTCCGATCGTCTATCGAAGCAGAGTACAGACTGCTGATGCTCAGAAGCCGGTCGTTGCACGCCGGTAACTGACGCTGACGTAACTTACTCTACGGTAACTAATCTAAGGGTTTACTTTCCGTAAACTATTGATATATAATACCGCTGGTGCTTCATGGAGGCTCCAAATGTTGGAAGTCTCCAAACTCCTCCCCAGGAGAAGAGTCAGGTAGGGCGGTATATCCGCCCTCCTGTCTTTTGTAGGGGCTACTTGTCTGAGAAGCAGCGCTCGTTGCGTGATCGTTATTTCTAAAGACGTCCGTAACTATTTTCGAATAACTCACTCATTTATAGTAGATGGGGAGAAAAGCACCGCGCTCTTTGCTTCGCGCACTAAAGGTTAATCGTCAAGCGCCGATATCAACTATATATCGGGGTAATTGGACGTATCTAACCCCGCATGGAAGCGAAGGTGCGACAAGGATGTCGCTTTATATACGAAGCTTTTCTTGCCTTCTGGCAACAGTTTTTTTCGCCGCGATGGCGTCTGCAGCTGTAGCATCGAGTTCTGGGGGCACAGTCAGCTGCGACCGCGTGGCTTCACCTAGTGGCTCAGATATAAATCCCGGCTCTGAATCCCTCCCCTACCGAACCGCCCAGCATCTTGCAGACTCACTATCAGCAGGACAGACCGGCTGTCTAAAAGCCGGTACGTACAGCGAGAACGTCAAGATCAGCGTAGGAGGCAGTGCCGGATCACCGGTGACAGTGCGTAGCTATCCAGACGAACGTGCGAGCGTTGTCGGACGCCTGTGGATTGCAAAGGGCGCAGACTTCGTCTCGGTCTCACATCTAATGCTGGACGGCAAGAACAGCCGCAGTCTCCCAAGTCCTACCGTGAACGCTGACAACGTCACCTTCTATGGCAACGACATAACAAACGACAACACAGCGATCTGCCTACTGCTCGGATCTGATTGGGGCGGCGCAGACGAAGCCGTCGTCGCACAGAACCGAATACATGACTGCGGCCGTCTTCCAGCGACAAATTTCGACCACGGCATCTACGTTGCACTGTCAAGTGGGTCCGTTATCAGAGACAACCTGATCTACGACAACGCAGACCGCGGCGTACAGCTCTACCCCGCAGCTAAAAATACAAAGGTCCATAACAACGTAATCGACGGAAACGGCCAGGGCATCATTTTCTCTGGCGACCATGGGGTTGCCTCCACCGGTAACGTGGTTGAGCACAACATCATTTCAAACTCGAGAATCCGATACAACGTGGAGTCGTGGTACCCCGAGGGCAATCCGATAGGGCGTGGAAACCGTATTCGGCGAAACTGCATATATGGCGGAAAGCGCGGTCGCGTGGACGGTGGAATAGAAAGCCCTCGTGTTGGATTTACAGCCAGTAGGAACATCTACTCGGATCCCCTGTACCGTAGCCGCGCAAAGCAGGATTTCAGACTACAGAAACGCAGCCCTTGCAAAAAGCTGCTTCCCGAGGGTCGCATAGCACGCACGCTCCTTAAGTGACTGCTATCAAACCTGGACGGTCATTCGATTGATAGATGCTGCTGTCGAACCGATATCAATAGAAGTCCGACAGTCTTTTGCATGGAAGCGAAGGTGCGACACGGATGTCGCTTTATATTCGGAGCATTTATTGCCTTCTGGCAATAGTTTTTTTCGCCGCGATGGCGTCCGCCGCTGTAGCATCGAGTTCTGGAGGCACAGTCAACTGCGACCGTGTGGCTTCACCCAGTGGCTCAGATATAAATCCTGGCTCTGAATCCCTCCCATACCGAACAGCCCAGCATCTGGCAGACTCGCTTTCAACGGGGCAGACCGGCTGTCTCAGAAGCGGCACATACGCAGAGAACGTCAAGATCAGCGCAGGGGGCAGCGCAGGATCACCGATGACAGTGCGTAGCTACCCGGACGAGCGCGCGAGAGTTGTTGGGCGCCTGTGGATCGCAGAGGGCGCCGACTTCGTCTCGGTCTCTCACCTCGACCTCGACGGCACAAATGCGACCGACCTTCCGAGCCCAACGATAAACGCAAACGACACTTCGTTTACGGACAACGATGTAACTAACGGCCACACATCGATCTGCTTCGTGGTGGGATCAGATTGGGGTCGCGCCGATCGCACGGTCATCGAGCGTAACCGCATCCACGACTGTGGACGCCTACCTGCGACAAACTATGACCACGGCATCTACGTGGAGCTCACACGGGGATCGGTCATCCAAAACAACCTGATCTACGACAACGCAGACCGCGGAATTCAACTATATCCCGACGCGCAGCAGTCGATTATCCGCAGCAACGTAATCGACGGAAACGGAGAGGGCATGATCTTCTCTGGAGACGGCGGCGTGGCTTCAAGCGACAACAAGGTCGAGTACAACATAATCACCAACTCGACTATCCGCAACAACGTCGAGGCCTGGTACCCCATAGGCAACCCGATTGGTACCGGAAACACAGTTCGTATGAACTGTATCCACGGTGGTGCACGCGACTATGGAAACGGCGGCATACAAGAGCCGCAGGAGGGCTTTACCGCCACCGACAATCTCAATGCCGATCCTCTCTTCGTCAATCGCAGCGCAAAGAACTTTCACCTCCAAAGCAGCAGTCCGTGCCTGCCGCTTACCGGAGATATCGCTGCGCAACTCGATGGCAACGGTTCAGATCCAGGGACAAGTCCTGATCCCGGCACCGACCCGAATCCGGATTCAGGTACCGAACCTGCTCCAGATCCCGTCACCGACCCAGTTCCGGATGAGAGGACTAAACCCGGAAAAGGCCACGGCAAGGGTGGACACCGCAAGACTAAGACGCGGAAGTACAAGAGATTGAGATAGCCCCACCGAATACTGATCGGTGAAAGTTTTACAAGCAGAGCTTCCGACAGCAGTGTAAGAATCAGGGCATGAGACTCATCCACCTTGCCGACTATGGAGGCCCGTACACCGGCTCTTTCATTCCGATGGTCCACGCAGTTCTCTCTGCCGGGCGATCTCGCGGGTGGCCCGTCGAGGCAGTCTTCAGTCAAACTGCTGAGCAGTACGACTGGCTTCACGAATTCACAGACGACGACATACCGGTCCGATTTGTCCCCACCGATTCGCGGCGCAAGCTGCATGCTTGGCTTGTCGATCTATTAAATGAGAGAAGCGACCCAACCGTCCTGCATACTCATTTCACCTCATTCGATATCGCGGTAGCGATGGCTGCTCGTCACCGTCAGAACACCGCCGTCTTTTGGCATGTCCATAGCTTCTTGCATACCGACCCGATTGCCCGCATTCGCAACATCGTCAAGTACGCATTGGCCGGGCGTCTTGTAGACGGCATCCTCTGCGTCACTCCCGAGATTGCCAACAATGTCAAACGGCGCCTGGGTCCGGCTGATCGGGTGATGTTTTTCCACAACGCAATCGATACCGATCGATTCCCATTGATTGACCAGGAGCAACGGGCGTCTGCCCGTACCGAACTCGGGCTACCCAGCGGTCCGCAAATTCTTATGCACTTCGGCTGGTATTGGTACGCAAAAGGTGGAGACCTGTTTTTAGAGTCGGTCAAACTTCTACTCGAGCAGCAAGGCGAGGAGATCGTCGCAGTCACGATTGGCGGTGGTGACCGTGCAAAGAGCCTGGGCAAAGAGATCGGCTTGGGCGACTCACTGTACGTACTGAAACCGATAGACAGTGTGCAGGCACTCTATGCGGCTGCAGACCTTTTTATCTCGACAAGTCACAGCGAGGGCATGCCATTTTCTTTGATGGAGGCGCTCTCTAGCGGTCTGCCGGTTGTAGCCACTGACATTCCCGGTCACGCATCGATCGGTAAAGAACTTGAAGCCTGTCGCCTTACCTCAATCGAGCCGCAGGCAGTAGCAGACGGAGTTCACGCAATGCTCAACCGTGATTCTGATTCGACCCAAGAGACTGCAGCTTCCGCGCGCAGGTGGATCGTAGACCACATGGATATATCGGTCTGGTCCGAGCGCCTGATAGATCTATACGGGCGGACGTTGAGCGAACCTGGATAAGCGTTCAGCACGTACGAATTTGACTGCCGACCAAGCGGGCGAAGCCCTTAGACGACGAATCGTCCGGGATACTTTTAAGCGAAAGCGGCGATCTGTATCTTGGTGGTAGATACCGACTCGTGGCCATTTTAAAGACGTTGCCAAGTCGAATTTATCCGGCAGATCCGCGGCCGCAAGGTATCCGGCCTCGTGCGCCGCCTCGACTACGCGTAGGTCGACGTCGCCGTACGGATACGCAAGCGAGTAGCACGGCCGTCGCAACCTTTCCTCACACAGCTCTCGCGAGCCACGCAGCTCTTCAGCCAACCTGTGGTCGTCTATCGTGGTCAGGCGGGGATGAGACCTTGTATGTGAGCCGATCTCCCAGCCGGCATCGCCCAGCCAGCCCAGCTCTTGCCAAGACATACAGGTCAACTCCGCCTCGTATGGGCCGCCCAGCCACTGCTCGATACCTGGCCAACTCATCGGGTTCTCACTGTCTGCAAAGTCGGTCGCGACAAACACCGTACCCGGCAAACCGAGACTTGAAAGGACAGGATATGCAAGGCGCAGAACCGATCTGTATGCATCGTCGAAGGTAACGACGAGGGTCTTTTTAGCCGGCGGATCGTTAATACCTTGATTGAAGGTCGCACCCCGATAACCATGTGCAACAAGAAAGCGTAACTGTTTCTCGATTTGCCTATGGGTCACGGATAGACCGGCGGGCCACCTATCGCTGACTGCGTGGTAGCAGAGCACCAGTACATCTCTTGCTCGGTCACCTTTTCGGATTAACGACAATTAGAGCCTGACGAGCTTGCTTAACAAGCTTGTATAGTACTGCTACTGATAGAAATCTTACGACTGTCAAATTCGTGAACATACTTGTCGTATCCCAGTACTACCCTCCCGAGCCCGGTGCCTGCCAGATCCGGATCGGTACGTTCGTGGACGGCCTGATCGCGCGAGGGCACAAAATCACCGTCGTCTGCGAGCAGCCCAACTACCCAGACGGCGTCTTTCAGGAAGGATTCGGTAGTCGACCACTCGTCACAGAGCGCTCTAAAAACCTCACCATAAGGCGGCTGTGGGTAGCTGCCTCGGCTCGGACGACCACTGCAAAGAGGCTGGCTTTTTATGCAACGTTTGCAGCAGGAGCCGGAATTGCCTGCGCGACAGAAAAAAAACACGATGTCGTATTTGCCTCCTCTCCCCCACTGCCGTGTGCTTTGACTGCATGTCTTGCATCCAAGCTGCGCCGAACTCCGTTTGTGCTCGACGTGAGAGATCTGTGGCCGGCAGCCGCAGTTGCCTTTGGCGAGCTTTCCAGTGGTCGGCTGTTGCGTACGCTGGAGAGAAGCGAGCGTTGGCTCTATCGCAACTCCAGGGCCATAACGACAACGACCCGGCCGTTCCGTAGTCACATTGACCAGATTGCCGGTGATGCCCGTAGCATCTACCTCCCAAACGGTGCGCCCGACGAGTTGCTCAAGCTCGATGCAACCGATCGACCAGCGAGAGGTACGTTTACCGTCGGCTATGCAGGGAACATAGGACTCGGCCAGGGACTCGAAGTTGTCCTCGACGCCGCCGACAGACTACGAGACAGAGATATCAAGTTCGTACTGCTCGGCGACGGCGCAGCTGCGGGCGAACTTAAAAGAGAACGCGACAGACGTAACTTAAACTCAGTCGAATTCAAGCGATCGATACCATCGAGCGAGGTCGGCGACTTTCTACTCGGCTGTGATGCACTGCTTGTATCTGTGCGCGACAAGCCGGCATTAGCAGCCTCGATCGCTGTAAAGCTCTACGAAGCGATGGCGGTAGGACGACCCGTGATCGCCGCCGCCACAGGTGAGACCGCAAAACTTATCAAGAGCTCAGGCTGCGGATTGGTCGTTTACCCAGGAGACAGTGAAGGCCTCGCACAAGCGACGATCACTCTGGCAGATGACCGAACACGTGCCCGGGAGTTAGGTCTCGCCGGACGAGCAGAGTCACACAAGTACGCTCGCTCGAAACAGGTTGAGCGATTGGAAAAAGTCCTGATCGATGCCACACGAAACTAGATCGTGGGCTCACTTGAGCGAGCGACCCCCAGCAATGCAGGCCCCAGAGCCAGAAGCAGCCAGAGCTGCTTACTGAACTGGCCGGAGATGAAAAAGTCGGCGGCAAGCATGCCGAAAATGGCCACGATCAGAGACCTCGACAGGACCTCCATTCGCCAGTTATCGCATCGCCCAAACGTTCGCGCTGCCTTGATCGCACAGACGATGAAAGCAACAAGAATCATTGCAAAGAGGGTAAGTCCGACGATCCCTAACTCAGCGAGTACCTGAAGATACATGTTGTGTGCCGCCTTCGGTTGATCGACGAAGAAGTCGTCGCTCTGGATGACCCCCGGGGCTAAGAGATAGTGAATCGATGAGTTCTGGAAGTTCCCTGCACCGACTCCCAACGCTGGTTTGTCTTCCACCATTCTCCAACCAACCTTCCAAATATCGGTCCGACCGGTTCCGGACTCCAGCGTCGAAATCCGTTCGCTTGCCTCTTGTGGGGCAAGAGCGGAAAACAGAACCACGACGCAGAGTGCTACAACCAGTGCACCGGCGGCAACCTGCTTCCACCACCTGCCGGCCACAAGTGGACCGATCACCAGGACGAAGATTGCAGCGACAAATCCGCCGCGCGACTGTGTCATAACGAGCGCGGTGGCGCAGAGCAACGTGGCACCGAGCCCAAGTAGGAAGATGCCCTGTGAGCGTCTGTAAATTACTGCCATAGCTCCTGCCAGAATCGTGCCGGCGACAAGTACTGCTGCCAGCTCGTTTGGGTCGAGCAGAACGCCCGAGAGCCTTCCCTCTGTAAACGGGTCGGCCGGAGGGCTCGCCAGGCCGACAACGGCAGCAATAACCGCTCCTGTAATAAAAGATCCTGTAACCCAGACAACGTGCTTCTGTGACTGCACGGCCGAATAGACGATAGGGAACAGCAACAAGCTCAACGTATAGCGAAAAAACGAACTAAGCCCAGCATCGGCACTCTCGGCCCACAGTAGACTGAATCCGATCCAGCCCAGAAACAAAAGCAGTAGATAGGCCAGCGTCGGCTGAGCGGTGAAGAAGTTGATTCTGCTGCCTTCACGAGTTGCGATGACCGCCAGCCACGAGAGCACCAGCAACAGTCCGGCCACCTTTACCAAGCCGACCGTGCCATCCAGTACAGGTAGGAAGCCGGTGAACGCGATCAGTACGAAGATGCACAGGCCAAACGTGATATTTGCCATCACCGCCAGCACGAACGCCATACCCAAAGATGCTGCAACTGCAAGCCTGGGATCGAGCCCTGCAAGCAGGCCTACGACGATGCTGACCGCAACAAGTCCCGCATACCAGACAAGATCCCGTTCTGCGGCAATTTCGCGCATCGACTTTACTCTAGGAGTCGCGTTCTGCCTGTCCCTGTGACTCTATCTGCACAGGTTTATCGGCCGGTCTGCCCGAGTAGTAGCTGTGCTGGCTTGCACGGCCAGCTCCGGAAACCGCGAACCCCATCGGTTTGATGTCGTGGCGTGCCAGAACCTCTCCGAGCTCCACAAGCTTGGTCAACCTGGTCTTACCAAGCCTCACAACGAGAAGCACGTCGTCGACGTACTGAGCGATCGGCAACGCGTCGGTTACCTCTGCCAAGGGCGGTGAGTCGATGATTACAAAATCGGCCATCGCTGTAGCCTCGTCGATCAACGTTTGACTTGTTGGCAATGAGAGAGCGACATCGGCACCGGAGGCTGAACTGCCGGCAAGTAGAACCCGGAGGTCAGGCCCAACGCTAGGCACATCGATCAGCGCATCGCGTAACGCGATATCGCCCAAAATAACGCTCGTTACTCCAAAATCGGCCTGAATCCCAAGTGCCCTGCCCATCGCAGGCCGTCGTAGGTCTGCCTCTATTAGGATGACGCGCTTTCCTATGTGAGCAAGCGAATAAGCCAGGTTGATAGTCGTCGTTGTCTTTCCCTCGCCTGGCGACGAGCCGGTTATCAGGATCGATCGCGATCCCTCTCTTCCGCGCTGGAACGCCATCAGAGATGCCCGTAGAGTTCGAAAACTCTCTAGCGTTGACGGTGATAGATCGTCAGGAAGTAGGCATCTACCTTTCTTTCCGCGTTTTTCAGAGGGAATCCTCGCGAGAATCGGGATTCTGTAGAGATTGCGGAGTTGCTCTTCGCGCCGGATACGTGGGTCGATGCTCTGCAAGACAAATACCCCGCCAATTCCAAGAATCAGTCCACCGAGGATGCCGGCGGATACGCTAAATAGTGGCCTTGGCGCAACCGGTCTAGTCGGCACCGTCGCCACGGTCACGATTCTCATCGTCGGATCTTGGCCTGCACGAAGCGTCTGCAGTTGGGTCTTTTGCGCTCGAAGCTCGCCACGACCGGTTACCTCTCCGGCCGACTCTTCACGAGGCGTGCGTTTTATCAGCCTACGAAGACTTTCGATCTTCGTATCCAGTTGGCTGTGAAGCTCTTTGGTGCGTTCACTGATAGCAACTTCAGCAAACGTGTTTGCGAGATCGCTGGCAAGTTCAGGATCGTCGGCCCGTGCGGTGATCGCAAGAATATTGCTTCCGGCCACCGGTTCCGCTCGTACATCACTGAGCAGCGATCGTGCGCTGCGATTGAGGTTCAACTCTTTACGCACTCCCTCGGCAACGCTTCTTGTTGTGACAAGACGCGCAGCGGATTCGACCTCTCTGGTCGGGTTGTTGGACTCGCGCAAAAGACTCAATCCGGACAGAGCAGGGTCACTTCGTGGCACCGGTGTGATCAGCAGATCGGATTCGGTTTCGTAAACCTTGTCGGCCGTTATCACGTACGCAAGCGACACACCGGTCGTAACTACGAGAACACCGACGATCAACCAGATTCGCTCTCGCAGGATCTGCAGGTACCTGCCAAGACCCTGCTGCTCCATCCGTGGCTTCAGCCACTGAGCATCATCTGAACGGCTGTCAATCTGTGAATCCATGGCCTAATAATGGAATATCTTCCACAATCTCTCGAACTTAAGCTAGCGTAAGTGCAAATGAGGGGCGACAAGGATGGCCAAAAATTTCCATCCGGACGCACTTCGATCCGGACAGTGGTAAAACAGTCGATCGGTTCTCCCGGTCTATCACTGGGTATCGCATCTCTCCTTGCAGTACTTCTAGCTGTTTTCGTCTGGCCCTTTGACGATCAGTACGGTTTAGGTTGGTATCCGGGCGCGATAGCTCTGTTTGTTGTGGCGGGCCTGTTGTTCGCTTTCGCCCCTTGGAAGGCACGGTTGAGCGCGTCAGTACTTATCGCAATATCGTCGCTGGTTCTTCTGGGACTGTGGACATTCATCTCAATGGCATGGAGCCCTGCACCTGATATCGCGTTCGCTGACGGCGAGCTTACTTTTCTGTATCTGGCGATCTTTATTATCGGCCTCTGGCTCGCCCACCTCAGGAAGGAGCGAGTGAACGACCTTCTGGCGCCACTTGTCATAACCGGTGCCGTGGTCGCTATCGCTACGACTGTAGTCCTTGCCAGCGGCACCGATATCGGCCTCTACTTGACACCTGACAGTACGCTCAGATTCCCGATCGGGTCTCGCAGTTCCAACGCCGCATTTTTTCTGATCCTCTTCTGGCCAACTCTGATCCTCGCTGGCAAGCGCAGCCTCGACTGGAGACTCCGCGCGCCTCTTTTAGGTACAGCGACGTTGATGCTGGGGCTCGCCGTACTCTGTCACAGCCGTGCGTCTGTCGTTGCAACGGTCGTGGCTGCGATCGCATATATAGCTCTATCACGCGAGCGATTGCGGGCAACGATCTTTCTGGCCCTTGCAGCTATCCCGGTCGCAGTAGCCCTACCCTGGCTACTCGACATCTTTGCTGAAGGCTCAAGAGGAGATGTCACTGTCTCCATTTTGCACTCAACTACCAGAGTTTTGGCTGTCTCGGCGGTAGCTGCCGTTGGATTAGGTGCATTCGCTCACCTCGTAGAGACCCGGCTCGACTCCTTGCCAACCGTTCACAGATGGTCGACTCGAGTCGCCGTCGCCACCATTGCCCTTCTGGTGGTTTTAGGTTCGGCAGCGTTCATCCGGGCCGAGGGCGATCCTATTCAATGGATCGAAGAAAGATACAAAGAGTTCAAACGCGGTGGCGATCCCACGTTCTCCGATCGAGGAACACGGTTCACTGCTGACGCCACAACCAACCGATCCGATGCCTGGCGTGTAGCGCTGCATGCTGCCCGTTCGGATCCGCTGATCGGAACGGGAGCGGGAGGTTTTCTCTTCTACGACTTACGAGAACGTCGTTCGGGTACAGCGTTGAAGGACCCGCACAACGTCGGCCTGGCTTTCCTTTCCGAGCTGGGAATACCCGGACTACTTCTCTTTTTTGTGTTTGCCACAGCTGCAGCGGTCGGCGTTGCCCGTTCGCGACGTGGGCACTCCGCCGCAGATACGATCACCCTGGTAGCCCTGGTCGTCTTTACGTACTGGCTCGTTCAGGCTCTGATAGACCCACTCTGGAGTCGCCCAACGGTTACCGCCCCGGTTATCGGCATACTCGGGATGGCTGCCGCGCCCGCACTCTTAGGCAAGGAAACACCGCGTCGCTTGATCTACAGGATAGTGCCCGCGGTTCTTGCCCTGCTGCTGGCAGCGGTCGCAATCCCTGCCTACCAAAGCGATCATCTGACCAGTAACGCCTACAAGCTTTGGGACGAAGATCGCGCACTCGATGCCGCCTACCACGATCTGGATCGCGCAAAGAAGCTCAATCCGCTCTCAGACGCACCACTGATTGCAGAAGGACTGATCGCCCGCAGCGCAGGTGACACAGAGACTGCTATCGAGGCTTTCCACGAAGCGATCGACCTCAACCCGGACTACTGGCTCCCCCACGAGCGATATTCAAGGCTTATTAGACGTAGCAAGCCGGTCCTCGCACTGAAAGAGCAGGAAACAGCGCTGAGGTTGAACCCGAAAAACAAAAAGGTGCGACAGGATCTCTTCCTTCTCTATCTAAAAAACGCGGATCGGGTTAGGTCTCATTCGGCGCAACGTGCCTATCGTTATGCGGAAAAGGCACACGAGATGATGCCGGACCACGTCGCACCGATAATGACGGAGGGGTTCATCGCCCTGCATGACAACGATCGCAAGCGAGCGTTAAAGGCCTTTAGGGAAGCGGCGGAGATAGATCCGGACTTCTGGCAGCCACACTTTGAGATAGGGCAGTTACTTAAGACAGCCAACCCAGTCGAATCTGAAAGGGAGCTAAAGCTCGCACGAGAGTTAAAGCGTCGCAGCGATCAAGACCGTAAGTCAAAGTAGGATAAAGAGTCAGTGGCAAATAAAGATTCGCGCTCGGATGGACAGATCGGCCTGGAAAGCCTTGCGATCTACACCGACTACCCCTATCACCGTCAAGGCAACGAAGTCTATGCAGAGAGGGCCTTTGCCCTCTTTCTTGCGCAGATAGCAGAGTCGATCCCACACTGCGAGGTGATCGGGCGCCTGCACAAAAAGCCGGGCCGGTCCCACTACCGACTTCCGAAGAAAGTCAGGTTCACGCCGCTTCCCTACTATGAAAGCGCAGCACGACCATGGAGCGCAATACCGGCGATGGCACGTTCGGTTAAACACTTCTGGCGAGTGCTCGACCGCGTTGGCACCGTCTGGCTGCTCGGGCCACACCCTCTTTCGATCTGTTTCTGCTTTCTTGCCGGCCTAAGGCGTAAACGGGTTGTTTTGGGGGTTAGACAGGACACAATGGCTTACGCACGTAGTCGCCACCCAAAAAAGCCAATGATCCAACTTGCGGCCCGGGTTCTCGACATCATCTATCGCTTGCTCGCGTGTGTGTATCCCGTGGTGGTGGTCGGGCCGGAGCTTGCACGCCGCTACCGCAACGCGCCCCACATACACGAGCTAACTGTGTCTCTGATAAAAGAATCCGAAATCGCGACAGAAATCGATCGCAAAAGGCCTTTTGGTAGTGAAGGTGTCAAACTGTTGAGCATAGGTCGCCTCGACAAGGAGAAGAACCCATTGATGCTGGCCGATATTCTTTCGCTTCTACACGAAGGCGGCTTGAAATGGCATCTAACTGTCTGCGGTGAGGGACCATTGGAAGGTGAGATAAAGAGCCGGTTTGCAGAGCTTGACCTTTCCAACTATGTCGATGTACGAGGCTACGTTCCGTTCGACGAGGGCCTCCGCGAAGAGTACTACCGTAGCGACATCTTCCTACACGTCTCTTGGACAGAAGGGCTCCCGCAAGTCCTGGCCGAAGCGTTCGCCGAAGCGCTTCCAGTAGTTGCTACTGATGTTGGCGGTATCTCGGCGGCGGTGAAAGACGCGGCCCTGCTGGTTCCACCCGGTGATACCGATGCCGCAGTCACCGCACTATTACGAATCGCAAATGATGAGGTGCTGCGGACAAAGCTCGTCAGTTCCGGCCTTGGGTATGCACGTGCCCACACGCTCGAGTCCGAGTGCCAGCATCTCGTTAGCTTTCTGGCAGATAGTACGAGTGGGCTAAGTTATCGCTCAACGACGACGGGCTGAGGGTCGACTACTAGTTATAGTGTCGGCGACCTTTCTGACTATGTCACGCCACCTCTTAGGCAGCGCTCGGGCGATTCTAAGGAGTCTGATCTCGATATTCAGCAGGATACGAGCCAGGTGCTTGGAGCGAACCAGCGCAACAGTATGGACCTCGCGCACATCCGTAGCCTGGTGGAGCTTGTAAGGCTCGTCACCGAGTAGCAACTCGAACGTACTTGCATCTTCCTCAATTGCCGTTCGGTAGTCGTGGTCCTCAAGCAAAGCCCCGACGCTGTGCCAGGACCAGGCTGGATCGAATCCGGCCTGGTAGCCGGCGTAGCTGTCGCCAACGCGCCAGTTGTAGTCCACTGCCACTGGCTCGCCGTCCACTTCCATGAAAATCATCCGAAGCCAGTCGCGTTGCTGTGCGGCCACGGCAAAGTCACGAAGGAATGCACGTGCTCGACCACTTGTAAGTGAAGAGCCACCACGTTGATCCCAGCGAAGGTCGTGCAGCTGAAAAAACGTCTCTATGTCCTTTGCCAGCGCCTCATTGCTTTCCGCACGACGAAAGCTTACCCGGTGCTCTCGCTCAAGCCTGCGAAGCTTGCGTCCTCGCTCTCGTCGAATACTTCTACTGCGTGACTTTTGAAACTCATCCCAGTCTTGACCGTCGAGAGAGATGTATGGAAGGCTTGCAGTACCTAGTTCAACCGAAGCAAGTGGCAACGGTGATGCCTGCACTATTGCCCGAGGCCAGCGCGCAGACGCCTCCACGTTGTCAAGTAGGAACGTGCTCCACATGCGGCGTCGCCCGCCCAGGACTGCCACAGTTGCAGCGGCGACTGCCTCTTCGTCGGCCTTCGTAGAGACCGGGTGAAAGTAGTCGCCGAGATTTGCTCCGGCGAAGCACAGTTTCCGGAGCCACTTGGATTGCGACAGGGCCAGTGGCATGAGCCCCGCCAACTTCCCGTCTTTAAAATACACAGCTGAAACCACCGGCGAGTATTCATCGCCGTAGTGATCAAACCAGGTGAAAAACCACTCAGGGGTTATGAAGGCATTACTCCGCTCCTCGGCTAGGCGGCGCCACTCATCTTTTATCGACTCGATCGATGCAAGGTCGGTCAAAATATCTGCTTTTGCCGACTGTAGTGTCATGCGTCTCCACGCTTCCCGGCACGACGCCGATCTTTTCTCTCCAACAACTCTTCGTATAGCTGCTCGAAAGATTTCACCATCGCATCGAAGTCGTTGTCACGCTGCCAACGCTCCTGTGCACGCCTGCCCATCTCCGTGGCGCGATCAGGACTGCGTAGCAGTTCAGCGATCGTTCGAGCCAAACCATCAGGATCACGTGGATCGACCAATAGCGATTGGGTCTCATTGTCGATCATGTGAGGTATGCCACCGACACGGGTCGCAACGACCGGCCTGGCAGCTTCCATGTACTCCAAGAGCGCAAGAGGACTTCCCTCCCTGTAGGAGCAGATAACTGCAACATCGAGCGCCGCAAGCAGATCGGGGACATCCGAACGGTAGCCCAAAATCTCAACCGTTCCCGTCAAGCCGTGGTCGGTGATCAACGCCTCAAGCCTGGCTCGTTCCGGACCGTCGCCCACGATCAGGACTCGCAGCCGAGGGAACTCTCGTATCAAGACAGCCGCAGCATCGATCAACACCTCGATCGCCTTCTCCGGCCGTAGCTCACAGACGGTGCCTAATACCGGATCCTCGGAGCCTATGCCAAGCTCTCTCCGTACATCCCTGTCTTTTGTCGGGGGTCTCGGCGGCAGTGCGTTACGAACCAAGCGAACCTTCTCCGGCTTCATGCCCTCGATATCGATCATGCTCTGCCGGTCCTCGCGGGATACGGCGATAACCACGTCCGCGTAGCGCCCGATTATTTCGCGATCGATGAATCGCTTTATCGCCCTTCCTTCAAAAGACGAGCCGTGCTCCTGCGCAACTATCACCGGTACTCTGGCCAGTCGACCTATGACCGTTCCCCAAAAGTTTGACCCAAAGAGATGGGCATGGACTACGTCAACTCGTTCGCGGCGAAGAAATAAAAGGAGCTTCCACCACGGTCGCAGATCGAGTCTTGATCGTCGCTCAAGCCCCATGAAGCCGACGCCGGTCTCCCGAAGCTCTGACAACCAGGACCTGACGCTCTCCTCTTCCTCGTCTTGCGAAGACCAACGTGTTATACAGAGCGTTCTCCTGTAGTGCGACGGATCAAGGTGCATTGCTAGCAGCATCTGCAGCCGCTCAGCACCACCATAGTTACCTAACTCCGCACCCAACTGCACGATGTGACGCTTGCGTGTGACTTTGGACATCGGTCGATCAGTCTATCTCACATGAAAGACCGGCAACCGGTGCCAATCTGCCTTCTTACTCGTTGTTGAAGGGTTGTGGGAACGTTGCCTCTGCATTTACCGGTGTGTTGGAGACTAGTTTTACCCAAGTAGATACACGGAGGACTCCCAATGCCAGCCATAACTCAAAGGACTGAGATATGCGTGAGAGAAGCGAAATAAGCTTATCGGGCTGCAGGATATATGTATTTGAAACTGCAGAGACTGAGGCGGCATCGACTGTTTCAGCTATCCGTGAAGTGCCACCCGCCTCTCTCCCCGTAGCTTTAGATTCAAGGGATTGGTGAGCAGAGACGCAGGCTAAAAGCCCCTTCCAGTCATCGATTCTTATCAGACGGCTCACGATCGCTTTCGCGCCTGCTGCTGCTGCTGCAAGCACAGTTGTTTTATTCCGCCATGGCGCTCTCGAAGACGGCCTCTTGATGTTTGCGTCGATCTTTTTCGTAAGCCTGTTTTTCTTGCGCAACAGTGGCTCACTGCACCCGATGACCTGGGGTCGGCATGCAATTGACGTTGCCATACCGATGCTCGGAATCGCACTCTTCCTTGCACTGAGCAAGTTCGGAGAGCAGCAGATCGCTTCGGAGACGACGTTTTTAGCCCTAGCCGGTGCCATAGTCGTGAGGATGAACGGCGTATTTCTTTCGAGTTGGTTCGACAGCAGGCGACCACTTCGCGTAGCAGTCGTGGGTTGGGGAGAACAGGCTCACAGGCTCTCATTCCAGCTCCACCAGGCCGAGGTCAATAGATATGAGATAGTCGGGTTTATCTCCGATGACGCACCGGACTACGCCATCTTCGACGGTGCGCTGCCACGCCTGGGGCAGATCGAGAGCTTGCGAGCGATAGTCCAGGAGAACTCGATAGATCTGCTGGTGTTGAGTCCAGACGCCTCCAGGTTTGAGGCATTTGAAGAGGTAGCGGACACCTGCCTCGATCTGCCGGTACGGATGATCGAGCTCAACTCACTCCACGAGCAGCTGTTCGGCTATGTTCCTATTGGAACCATCAATGCAGCCTGGTTCCAGTACGTCATGCATCCAAGCCACCGTCTGCAACTGCAGCCGAAAAGAAAACGTGTCTTCGACCTGACCGTAGGAACGGTAATCGCTTTGTTCGCCTTACCGATTGTCGCCGTTCTTGCATTGATCGTGAAACTTTGGGACGGAGGACCGGCTTTCTACCGCCAGAGTCGAATCGGCGAGCGAGGCAAGGAGTTTCAGATCACCAAGTTGCGCACGATGTGTGTGGATGCAGAGTCGGAAGGTCAGCCAAAGTGGTCGGGATCGGACGATCAACGTGTTACAGGTATCGGCCGTCTACTGCGCCGGACCCATTTGGACGAGCTGCCTCAGATCTTCAGCGTCCTAAAGGGAGAGATGACGATCGTTGGGCCACGACCTGAACGCCCAGCGTTTGTCGAGAAGCTTGAGGAATCTGTCCCGCACTACTCGAGACGGCATCTTGTCCGACCTGGTGTGACCGGCTGGGCACAGGTGCGATGCGGATATGTAAACAGCGTCTTGGGCAGTGCTTGGAAGATGGGGCACGATCTCTACTACCTAAAGCACAGAACGCTCCTCTTCGACCTGCTCATCCTGGTAGAGACCGTCCGCGCTCTTTTCATCGGCGAACACAACCAACTTCATATACCGGATGAGGAGCTCGTCCTTCATGACAGAACTGACATACCGGTCGAGGCTCTTGATTATATGGCAGAACAAGATCCGCAGCCTGCCGTCGTTGCGATTCCGATGGCGATAGAGTCCCCGCGAGAGACAGTGCAGGCCTAGTAACTTAGTACAGCTGCCGCTTCCTGATTCGGACCGCCACGATTCTGTTTTCACGCACTGATTCGACGCGGATCGAATAGCCGTTGGCGTTGACAACATCGCCCCGTTTTGGCAGCCTGCCCAGCTCATCGAAGACAAACCCACCGATCGACGTGTACGCGTCGTTTTCGATCGGTAGCTCGATCCCAGCGTCGGTGATGTCGTCCAGGGAGACGTGTCCACGCACGTACCAATCGCCTGTCGCTAACTGCCTCAAAGACATCGAAATATCGGTCTCATCCTCTATCTCCCCAACGACCTCCTCGACAATGTCCTCGACGGTGACGATTCCCTCGATCCTGCCGTATTCGTTGATCGCGGCGGCCATCGTCGAGCGCTCCCGCTGAAGGTCGGCAAGTAGCTCATCGAGCGGTCGAGTCTCTGGCACGATCGGCACCGGGTACACAATCGACTCAATCTTGGCCTCCGTTCCTTCTGCCATCATCAACCTTGTTAGAGAGTTGGTGTGGACGACTCCACGAATCTTGTCAGGGTTTTCTTCTTCGATTACCAACAAGCGTGTATGACCCGATGCAATGCAACGTTTGAGAGTATCCTCAACAGGGTCGGTCACATGTGCGGTAACAACCGCTGGGATCGGTGTCATCACCTGTCTGGCGATCTGCTCATGAAGGTCAAAGACCCCTGAGAGCATTCCCGCCTCACTCTTTCCGAGTCGTCCTACCAGCGCTCCTCGCGAGACCAGTGCACGTAGATCTTCGCTGGTCGCTTCTTCTTCAAGCCCACTGTCAAAATCCGTGCCGAGCCTTCGAACCATCCAGTTTGACATCGAGTTGATCAACCAGATCACCGGCCAGAATGCAACCTTGAACCACCGCAGCGGAACACTTATCCACTTGGCGGTGGCAACGCTTCCAGTGATAGCCATCATCTTCGGAACCTGCTCACCGGCTGTTATATGTGCGAGAGTGATCAGTGAGAAGGCCACAACTGCTGCGACAACTACGGCAACCCCGTGACTGAACACGTCACCAAGTAACGGTTCGAGTAGGCTTGCAATCACCGGCTCACCGACCCAGCCAAGGCCAAGACTTGCCATCGTGATGCCGAGTTGACAGGCCGCAAGGTACGCGTCTATCTCTTTTACCTGTTCAAGTGCTCGTGCTGCCAGTTTGCTGCCACCCTCGACCTCGTCTTCCAACTTCTCACGTCGAACTCTGACAAGCGCGAATTCAGACGCCACGAAAAAACCGTTTACAAAAACGAGTGCAACGACGAGAATTAGCATCATTGGGCTCATGGTTTGCGCAGGTCAGCTTCGCATTCGAAGCCTATCGCCGGACACAGACCAAGACGCCGATGTCGGCTGGTACTTCGAGGTCTATCGTCGTCGCTCATCGTAGACGAGTCTTCCACTGCGTTAAACGTATCAAAGAGCAAAGGATCCCGTGGTGATCGGCAACGGATTTTTCACATCTATGCGCGTTTTTTCCTATATATATAGAGAGATCACGCTACATTTTGTTGACTACAACTAGAGAAAACAGCTTTCATGGCCCATTAAAAGTGGCCAATCCAAATAACAAGGGAGGATCATGGGTACGAAGACCGCTGAGCATGAGATCCATATCGAAGCGCCTCCGAAGGCGTGCTTCGAAGCACTCACCGACTACGAGAATATGCCTGACTGGCAGTCGGCCATCAACTCGGCCAAGGTAGTAAAGAAAAACAAAGACGGTACCGGCAAGGTCGTTGACTGGGAAGTCGATGCGAAGGTCAAAAAGATCCGCTACGTACTCGAGTACGAATACGAAGAGCACAACAAGATAACCTGGGAGTACCTCGAGGGTGACGTCAAAAACGTCGACGGTCATTATCACCTCGAGGAGCAGTCAGATGGAACCACGCTGGTGAAGCTGAGCCTAATCATCGATGCGGGAATGTGGGTACCGGGGAAGATCGCCAACATGCTCAACGACCAGGTTATGGGCAATGCGTTAAAGGACTTGAAAAAACGGGTCGAGAGCGTCGTCGCCAGCAAGTGACAAGGACGTCATCCTGAGCTGCGCGAAGCGCAGTGAAGGATCTGGCGAGACTCTTCGCTCACGCTCAGAGTGACAGTGCTCCGCTCAGAGCGACAAAAATGATGGCCATCTAGTCATTTAGACGCGAACGAGCGCCATCTGCACTCTCGCGAATCTGATGACCGGCTTCCTGGGCCCATTCGATGCCTGCCTCAGCGGTTTTGCGTCCCAGCTGACGCAGTTCTTTTATCGAGTCGGACAGGTCTATCTCTCCCTGCCTGCGCTTACGTGACCGAACGATCAGAAGTGCAGCCCCAGCGATGCCTCCGGCTGCGATCGCAGTTGCCGGCCTGACCCAGTTGCGCGGGTCGTGTATCGTGGCAAGCTCCCAGTCGGACAGCTCTTCGGTTGCAGCGACCGTGATGCTGCTCAAGGTAACTTCAAGGCGGTCCACAAGGTCTTCCGGTGGCTCGATCGGTGCAAGCGCTGACCTCAATAACTCCTCGACATTACTCTCATCGTATGTTGCACTCATCTCTTCTCCAACTCCTGTTCAAGCTGCTTTATAGCTCTGTGGATCAATACCTTGGTTGCGCCCGGCGAACGACTGAGCGCCTGTGCGATCTCCTTGTTGGACATGCCCAAAGCAAAGCGCATGATCAAGACCTCCCGGCGCTCTCCTTCCATCCCGTCTATCAACTGAATGACGGTCTGTAGCTCCTCCCTCTCTGCGGCAACCTGCGCTGTCTGATGCTGAGCCTGTAGGTCGCCTGCCTCCTGCAGGCTGGACTGCGGCCGACGCGAGCGATCCCTGTGATAGTTCGAGGCAAGGTTCTGCGCGATACGGATGAGCCATGGGCGTAGCGGCCTTCCATCCGATTCCTCTTTTGCTCGCTCGAAGTGCCTGTAGGCCTGCAGAAAGGTCTGCTCGGTCAAGTCCTCTGCATCGTGATGGTTGCCAACTCGGTAGTAGGAGTAGCTGTAGACGTCCTTCAGGTGGATTCGGTAAAGCTCGGAGAACTGGCGATCCAACTCCGGCGACATTTGCCCCGAAGTACTGTCTTTGCTTTTCGTCACGCACTAAGCGTACCTCCCGGCAGCATCCGTTGCCACGACCCTTATCCACTTTCTGATACTCCATAGAAGCCCTTGGGTTACACCTGCCTCCAAGCCTGATGTGCTGAAACAAGCAGACTGCATGGACTGCTCAATATAAGGCTTGGTGCGGGATGCGATTGCTTCTAGACCCGTTCAATATCGTATAGTTGACTGCGACTGCATAGATGAGGATCTGGATAGACATAACCGCACCGGCCCACCCGCTGGTGTTTAGGCCAATCGTAAAACGCCTAAAGAGCAGAGGCCACCAGGTCACGATTACCGCACGAGACTACGCACAGACCGTAGAGTTGCTGGACGCCCAAGGTGCTGACTACGAGCTGTTTGGCAAGCACGGCGGCGCCAGTCGCTCGCGAAAGTTTGCGCAGTTAGTTTCTCGAACAAGAGCACTACGCAAGTTTGTGAAAAAACAGCAGTTCGATCTAGCGGTCGCGCATGGATCGAACGATCTTGCACTGGTCGCTGCCTCCCGCGGAATTCCCGCTGTAAACATGTTCGACTATGAGTGGGCTGCGCTGCAACACCGGATCGGTTGTCGTCTGGCCAAGCGGGTCCTGGTACCGGATTCAATCCCACCCGAACGACTTTCCCGCTACGGAGTAAGCCCGGACAAGCTAGTTCAGTTTCCGGGATTAAAGGAAGAGTATTACCTGGCCGACTTCGAGCCGGACCCGGCAGTCGTTGACAAACTGGAACTCGATCGAGAAAAGGTGATCGTAGTCGTTCGCCCGCCACCGGACGTCTCGCTCTACCATCGCAAGTCGAACCCACTGTTTCCACAGGTTCTCTCGTACCTGGGTCAGCAACCCAACGTTCAGGCGGTCGTCGTTCCAAGGACCGATAAGCAGCGTACGTACGTTGTGGGCCTCAAACTGCCCTCGCTTGTTGTGCCCGGCCATGCGATAGATGCCCAGAGCCTGATCTCTTTTGCTGATCTGGTGGTGTCGTCGGGGGGCACGATGAACCGAGAGGCCGTTGCGCTTGGCACGCCGGTGTATACGACGTACGGTGGCCGTCTGGGTGGGGTCGACGAGAAGCTCATCCACGAAAAAAGGCTGCGGCCGTTGAGCGACCCAAGGGGGATCGAGCTTGAAAAACAAGGAGAGGACCGCCAGATCCTCCGTCGTGACCCGGATCTGCTGGTCGATTACATTCTCGAGACTGTTTCATGACGACCAGATACCAAACTCACCCACGCAACGGCACAACGGACGTAGCACCGGCCGATCGGTCGGCTGATATTGATGGGAGAGACTCGCTTGCAGCGCGATATGCAAAGATTGCCGGCCAAGAGTTCGCGCCACGACGAGCTGATTGGGCGTTGCGACTGTTTGACATCATGATCTCCGGATTTTTCCTTGTTCTGCTTTCTCCGTTGATCCTGATCGTGACGCTTGCCATCCTGTTGAGCACGGGAAGGCCCTCCCTTTACAAGGGGCCACGAGTCGGTCGCGCCGGTCTGATCTTCATGATGTACAAGTTCAGAACGCTGAATCCAGACGCAGAGGACCGACTTGGTCCGTACCTAGGCGAAGAGCTCACACGCCGAACAGAGGATGAGGTCACAGGTGTTGGCCGTGTATTGAGAGCGACTCACCTGGACGAGGTTCCACAACTCTTCAACGTTCTGAAGGGCGATATGTCGATCGTTGGGCCGCGACCGATCAGGCCCACCTTCTTCGAAGAGCTCTGCGCAGAGATACCCCGCTACTGGCAACGCCTTGTTGTGAGACCGGGGATAACAGGGTTTGCACAGACAAGAATGACGCGTGAGATGTCGTGGGCAGAGAAACTCGCCCACGACCTCGAATACATTGCGGACCGCTCCGTAAGTCTCTATTTCTTTGTTGTGTTTACGACGATCTGGAGAATCGTGCGAAGGGCCGTTGCTCCAGTGGGCAACCTGCTGCGGAAGAAGGAGTAGAACAGTGTGCGGAATCTGCGGTCTTTTTGCCCTTGACGGGGCAAGGGCAGACAGAGTGGTCGTCGAGACGATGAATGAGGCGCTGATTCACCGTGGACCGGACAGCCAAGGCAGCTTCAGCGAGGGACCGGTTGCGTTGGCAATGAGGCGACTTTCGATTATCGACCTCCAACACGGCGACCAACCGATCAGTAATGAAGACGGACAGATCACCCTCGTCCAAAACGGTGAGATCTACAACTACCGTGAACTTCGCGAGCAGCTGCAAGGGCAGGGGCACATATTCAAGACAGAGAGCGACACTGAGGTTCTAGTACACCTCTACGAACAACACGGTTTAGATTTCGTCGAGAAGCTCCGCGGGATGTTCGCGGTCGCTTTATGGGACGGCCGTAGTGAGAGACTTGTAATCGCAAGAGACCGGTTTGGCATAAAACCTCTCTACTACTCAACGGCAAACGGCAAACTGATCTTCGCATCCGAGCTCAAGTCGATCTTGAGGAGCCCGGACTTCAACGGGCAAATTTCACTTGATGCAGTGGAGGCCTTCCTCGCGTTTAACAGCGTCCCAGCTCCACTTACAATCTTTGAAGAGGTTAAGAAACTCCCGGCGGGGCACCTCTTGGTGGCCGACCGAAACGGGGTGCAGATATCGTCGTATGCGCGGCCCAAACCGGCACCTGCTGACTCGCTTCTCGCCGGAACGGCCGAAGAGCTGGCCGAACAGATGAGAGATTGCATGCGCGACTCCGTCAAAGCACATCTGGTCGCAGACGTGCCCGTTGGTGTTCTACTTTCAGGTGGGGTCGATTCGTCACTTCTCACAGCGTTGGCTTCAGAGCAAAGCAACGACAGGGTGAGCACGTTCACAATCGGCTTCGAGGAACAGTCGTACAACGAAATCGAGCGCGCCCGCATGATCGCCAAGCGCTATGACACAGACCACCACGAACTCACCCTACGACCCGATGCAGCAGAACTCCTGTCAACTTTGGCCCGTACCTTTGACGAGCCGTTTGCCGACTCTTCAGCATTACCAACGTACCTGGTTTCCAAACTCGCAGCCAACCATATAAAGGTGGTGCTCTCCGGTGAGGGTGCCGACGAGCTCTTCGGTGGCTACTACACGTATGCGGCAGATATGCTCGCACCACGACTTGCGCTGCTGGCGAAGATCTCACGGCCGATCGTCGAGCGCATTCCCAGCTCTTCGTCCAAGGTCAGTTTCGAGTACAAGGCAAAACGGTTCGCTCGCTCTGCATCGCTTCCACCGTTGGAGCGCCACCACGGCTGGAAGGAGATCTTCTCCTCGGACGCAAGATCCGAGCTTCTTACACGTGATCGCAGCGACACAACCGATCCCGTCGACCTGCTCCGAGAGCGATACGCTGAGACAGAAGGATGTGACGAGCTTTCGCGGCTGCAAGATGTCGATATCGGCATCTACCTGGTCGACGACCTGCTGGTTAAGACCGACCGAGCCAGCATGGCACACTCACTAGAGGCACGCGTACCGTTCCTCGATCCGGTCGTCGCCGACTTTGCACTGGCGCTCCCGCGGCGTCAGAAGGTCAGTGGTCTTTCAAAAAAACGGTTGATGAGACGTGCTGCCGAGCCCTTGGTCGGAAAAGAGATAACAAACGCAAAAAAGCAGGGCTTCTCGATCCCAGCAGCGGCATGGCTACGAGGCGAACTCGAGCCGTTTGCGCGCGAGGTTCTCGCACCGGAAGTGATCCATCGACAGGGATTCTTCAACTCCGACACGGTGACCAAGCTACTAGATAACCACGTAGCGCGCCGCGACGACTACTCCCGCCAGATCTGGTCACTACTCTCGTTTACACTCTGGCACGAGCACTACGCTTCGTGAACAGACAGGACCTGCTCTAAGATTTGCAGTGTGCCGGGGTAGCTCAGTTGGTAGAGCACGGGTTTTGTAAACCTGAGGTCAGGAGTTCAAATCTCCTTCCCGGCTTGACTGTCTGTCTTACATAACAGAACCATCGTCTACTTAGTTGTCATGCGATTAACGACAATAATCGTATTTGTCGATAAAGAACACAAGAAAAAGGCTTAAGGCAAGGGCTGAGAAGCTATCGAGCAATCCGAGACTCCGGAGACAGTTTGGTGTTTCTGTTATAGCTTGCTTTACACGCCTGAAGCTCTATAAGAGGATGTATGAATGAGTGATATAAGTGGGGACAGATAGGTGAACAGCAGTACTCACAATGGTGCAGTATCACTTTGTTCAAAACTCTGGTTGAGTCGAACGCCAAAGGCTCTACAGCATTGGCCTTGGGCAATCGTTCTTGCCCTTGTCTTCTCGCTGGCAACCACGGCTAGCAATGCCCAGGCTGCCTCCTCGATTAAGCTCTTGCCTTCTGTAAAGTCAGGGTGCAAGAGGCCAAACATGAGGCTGGCAGCAGGGGGAAATCGAACGCGCAGCCACATACACATGGCCTGCACCGATGGTCGGGGCCGAATGGTCTATTTGCGCTACTCGCCGCGGCGGGGAATAGTCGAGCGAAAGCGTCTGCCGGGGCCGCGACTCTACACGATCTGGCAAAACGTGGGCTTCAACGGCCCAGCCCTCGCCATCTCCTACAGCCGCGGCTACACCTATGTGGCCTGGGCTACGCCAAATGAGAAGATCGCGCTTGCCAGCCGCCGCGGCAAGGGACGGTGGAAGCTTAGGAGGCTGGCATCCTCCCCCGCACCCTATCCCGTAACTCCCTTCCAGATAGCGATGGCAAGCGACGGGAGAAAGGCATATGTGGCTTGGACTAACCCCCGTGGGTTGTGTATTGACAATGGCCTGGACCAGTGTGTTCCAGATAACGTCCGGGTCGCCACGGTTACTTCAAAGAGGGTCCGGTTCACAAATATCACCACTGGCCCTACACCTTGTCCCTACACGCCACCACCCTCCGACAGGGGTTTCAACCCTCGCGATCCGGCCACCTCCGACCCCTCGATCGTGGTGACGAAGGACGGGCCAGTTATCGCCGTAGTGGACACATGCGAGGGGGAAGCGCGGGCCAAGATCAAGGTGCGGTCAATGAAATCTGGAGTGGTCAAGGACCTCCCGGCTCCACCAATTCGTGATGCGGACATAATCTTTAACCCGCTCCTCTTTGAGACTTCAGGCGGTCTATTCCTAACCTACAAGACACCCCATCCTTCGACGCCACCTATATATTGGGGCTATCGAGGTGACGGAGACCTCCTTTTCAGCCAATACGATCAGGGTCAGTGGACTGAGCCTTTGACAATGAAAACATCAGTGAATCGTGGAGCAGGCGCAGTGGCCAGGGCACGCGGCCGGGTGTTCGTTGCTTACGACAAAGTACCTGGCACAAGGGGCACATGGGGAAGTGATCAGGCACTTGCGGAATGGACAAGCGCAGGCTGGCAGCGTAAGAACCTGCCCACCTCTTACGAGGTCGGCGATCTGGTGGCCGCCGGCCGCTATCTCTATTTTGACGCTGGCTATCCTCCCCGACTTGGGCAGGCCCGACTAGGGCGGGCCGAACTCCGTTAGACACTGGCGTGGCGGCTCAGCCACACGTTCCTTGGGCTGCGCCATACCGTAGTGCGAAATCACTAGCCCCAATATCCCTCGCAATCGTATTCCCCTCCCTCGTACTGAGAGCGAGTAGGTCTCGGGCCTCCCTGCGCGTAGTTGGACCAATCCCTAAAGACACCGTAGGTTAGGCGAGTGTCAAGTTCGCCATCCGGGGGGTTCTCGTCCTCTTCACCTAGCAGCCCTGATTCAAAATTAAGATCGGTCTGATAGAGGTACTGCATGTAGATGTCGGTGCGCCTCAGGTCGGGGTACTTACCCGTACCGGGTGGTTCCTCCTCGGCGATGTCTTTCCCGTTCAGGAAATCGTGTAGCTTGCAGTGCTCGTCGTTCGATTCTTGTGGATCTTTGTATATTCCCGCGACCTCAGTGACCCAAATCTGTTTGTTCTTTGTACAACCTTCTGTGTCGAAGTTAGGGTCGGGATTACCGTTGGTCTTTAGGCCGTCTAAGATGCGACGCACGCGTTGAACATTTTGGTATTTGCCGCGTAGGAGGTCCTTGTAGGCATGCTTGGACCAGGCTCCCAGTCTTTTTACCCCACTTTGCTTGCCACAGCGTCTCCCCCTCTTAAGCATTTTAACGACGCGTTTTGTGAACTTAGCCTCATCGGCGTCAAGAGAGTCAGAGCTTCTGCGTTTGATGTCGGCAGTCTCACCGCCGAGTACCTTGATTGACTTGTCGTAATCCCTACTCTTGATCGTGTCGTATAGCTTCTTATAGAGCATGTGGTAGTAGCGGTCCGAGGTCATCTTGTATTGCTTGGTGATGCCTCCCGGGCACCGAATGTCCTCGAAATCCGGGTGCTCTAGCGGTTCGAGATGCGGCTGTTTGCACTTCTGGGGCTGTGTTTGCTGGAATAGATTAGGCTCGTTCCAGGGCATATACAGCTTGATGCGTTGGTCAGGGGATACATCTGGCCCTGAGTATCTGTCTACGAAATCCCTGACAAACTCCCCATACTCATTGATCATGCCCTCATAGGGATCCGGCCACGATGCCCAATTGTTGTCTGGAAAGAGCTCACCCTCGCGTCGGCAAGGGTCTTTATACTTTCCTGATTGTGTGTCCCAAAATCTAGCCTGAGGGATGATTGCCCAGCAGGGAGTACGCCAGAAGACGGCGACGATCTTTATGTCTGGATTGATTGTGCGCATATTCGCGATCTGCTGGTCGATTGGGGCTCCATTCCACGGGGCGTCCCAGTTGTAGTTGTCTTTAGACGGCTCGAGCCTCTCCCAGGGGACCATCAGGCGGAAGTAGCGGGGCTGAAGAACGTGAAAGCGTTCATCACCGAAGACCGGGTACTGGGGATCATCAGTGCGCCCAACCCTAGGCTCGGTTATGCCGATGTAGAAGCCCTTCCTTACCTTTCGCTGCGCCGAGGCTGGATTCCCAGCACCATCGATTGCCTGAACGCGTAGATCCGATTCGTCGTTTTGTACTTCGGTGCCGTCGAGAATGAGGGTCTCAGTCGGCCCGACCGGTGGACAGCCCTCAGAGCAATCGATATCGACTGAGTCCCTGAGCACGTAACCTTGGTCGTCGTGGGAGTCGATCGCCAGCTCATAGCGGGCGATGCCGTTGACCGAGTCGGAGGCGGAGACCGTAGCCTCGTAGTCGCCGTCGGGGGTAAGCTCGAAGTCGACATCGAGGTCCTCGAAGAGCTCGCCACCTACCTCCATGGCATTTGCCTGGCGGAAGTTGGGCATAAAGCCCAGATCGACGATCCTTCTCTGGTTTGATCCGTCGGCGTCCATCGCCCAGATTGTGCAGCAGAGCTCTGGCTCCGGCTGATCAACGTAGAATAAGATCGTCTCCCCGTCGGGGGACCAAGTTGGCTCGGATGCGTAACTCACTCCTTCCTCGTAGAAGCTCGTTAAGCGGGTGAGCCCCGTGCCGTCTGATCCTATCTTCCAGATATCTCCTTGGGCTCCGTCTAAGGAACGATTGAATACGATCTTCTCCCCGTCGGGGGAGAAGGCGGGCTCTACGTCGTAGTACTCGTCCTCGTGGGCGGGTGTCACTTCTTGTTTGCCGGAGCCGTCCGGGTTCATCTTGATCAGTTGGTTTAAGCCGGTGGCGTTGGAGTCCGAGTAGACAATCAGGTTGCCGTCTGCGGAGAAGGCCGGATCTGTTTCGCCGTAGGCGTCCGATGTAAGTTGGGTTATGTTCTGGCCATCTAAGTCAATTCGATAGAGATCGGAAAAGTTGAAGCTTGGTACTGAGCGCTCGAAGACTATCTGGCCGGTATCAGGAGAAAATACTGCGTCGCCGCTTTGTCCCTCGGTATCGTCGAATAAAAGCCTTAAGTTCTGACCGTTCGCATCGACCAGGTAGAGATCGTTGGTAAGGTCGAAGTCGCTCTTACCAAAGGCGATAGTGCTCAGATCGGGTGAGAGCGCCGGGTAAAAGTGACTGGTGTCATCGGTGACCTGAATCGGGTTTTGGCCGTCGGCGTCGGCGATGTAGATGCCGTCAGATAGGTAGACGAACTTCTCTGTTGCAAGAGCGGGTACCGAGAAGAAAATAAGGAAAAGCAATGTTAGGGCGCCTGGTAACAAAACTTGCCACGTTACCGATCTGTCGGTGTAGCACTGTCTCATCTCTCACCCCTGCGAGACTCAGCCGTTTTTTTGCTCCCTACTATCAAAGACACGCGTCGACCGAAAGTATGCCAGTCACAACGATTCAGTTGGGTTGGTCAGGTCATCGCATAGATAGGGCATTTGGTCCCTAGCAGTGATGTGCTGCTATTCACGTTGCTTGAGCTGGTTTTCTTAGGCTTCTTTTTTAACGAACCGTTTTTGTAAATCTATCCTTTAGTAGCGATCGCGCGTCGTAGGAGTAGCACAACAAGTATGGCAAGAAGAAAGATCCATCCGAGTGAGATGGCGAGTGCACCAGCAGCATCGAATCCGGTTGAGAAGGCACCATCCATGATTATTCGCATCGGGCCGTAACCCGGGAGTAGCGTTGCCCATCCAGTAGGTACGCCGTCACCGAACATAGGATTCTGAGCTATGCCGAGATCCATCATCGGCATGAAGAACATAAAGTAAGCTGCGCCCAGCTTTCCAAAGAGTGCACCCGATAGCGCACCGACTGTCCCGTAGATCAACCCAGCCAGAAGATTCCCGAGCACAAAATAGAACCATGATGTAGGGATGAAGTCCAGCGCCGTGACCGCTATCGATGCCGTGAGAACGATTAGGGTTGCAACGAGCAGCACGGACAGCCGAGGGATTATGGTCTCGCTCGCTCGATAGCCAGCGACAACAAGCCTCTTGTCGGCATCACGGGCCGACTGCACGATGAAAAGCCCCGACAGCCCGGCCAGAAAACCGACAGCTATTGGGACCATCACGGCTCCGTGTAGCTCCTTCATAGTCACCGAGACCAAGTTGTCGCCAGGTAGGAAAACCTCTTTGAGTGTTGGCTCAGTGATGTAGAAGCTCCATGTGATCAAGATGAAGGGAGTCGCAACAAGTAGGACAATGAAAAGTGGCCTACGCGCCTGTTCACGAAACCCCATCTGTGTCGCTATCGCAATTCTTGCAAGCATGGCCTATGACCTCGATCGTGCGGATATCCAGAACGATGCAAGAGCTACTGCTAAAGCAAAAAGGACCGTTGCTGACAAGACAAGCCAGTCGCCGGTCGACGTAGTCTGAGAGGATCCGGCTTCGATCAGAATCTCCGCTGCTCTATTGGTAGGTGTTATCTGTGCAATGCCGTCGCTGGCACTCATCCCTGGGCCCGAAAAAACGTCGAGAACAAAGACCATCGCAACGGCGAGCGAACCCTCGAGAAGGCCCGAAATGAAAGAGCCGATGAATGTACCTATGCCGATGTAGATTAGTGCAAAGGCTAGAACCGCCACAAACGTGTGCACTGGGTGCCCAACGCCCGCTTTCAGCACAAGCGTCAAATAGGCTACCGTCGTGACGGTCAGCCCAAGTACGATCGATGCACCGACCCGCGCAGCTGCAACCTGCATCGCACCGGCTCCGGCCAAGACAAGTCTACGATCGGCGTCTCGCGAGGAAGCGACCTGAAAGAAGCCGAGGGCGCCCGCTAAGAACGCGGCAGACCATCCTGCAGTTAACGCGCTTGTTGCCGTGCCCTTGATCGATCCACCAAGCGCCGCTGCAAACTCACTCAGAATACCGCTGGTCAAGACCACGAACAAGACGGGGATCGCGACCAGCATTACCAGCGTTGTCTTCGTTCTCAGATGCTCTCTTGCAAAAACTAAGCCGGCTGAAAAGGATGTACTCATTATTCTTCCACGCAGACGCCGTCTTTTAGTTGGAAAACTCGATCGAGGCGGTCTCGTTCGGTCAGGAAGTGGGACACGACCAGTATCCCCATTCCCTGATCGCGTCGTTTCTCACTCATCTCCCAGAAACGCAAGTATGTTTCCCAGTCGAATCCAGCATAAGGTTCATCCAGGAGAAGTAGATCGGGTTTATGCATCAACGCCAACGCCAGATTGAGCTTCTGGCGGGTGCCTCCGGATAGGTCTTCAACTCGGAAATTCTTATACCTTGAAAAGTTAAGTTCCTCAAGCAGATCAGAAGCTGCCTGCTCGCCTTCGTGGTCGCTCATTCGGTATGCACGTGTGAAGAGGTGGAAATGTTCATCTACGGTGAGCTTGTCCCAAAGCATCGGGGTTTGAGGGCAATATCCCAGTTTTCCATCTATCTCAACCGTCCCGGAGTCACGTTCCAGGAGGCCGACGAGGATTTTCATGATCGTGCTCTTGCCGGATCCGTTCTCTCCAACGAGCCCGACCATCTCGCCCTGCCTTACATCGATACTGGCACCTTCAAGCACCTCGACCTCTCTGCGCAACGGCCAGATCCCTTTGTGATAGTTCTTGCGTAAGTTGCTCGCATGCATGACAGTATCCAGTGTCTCTGGTTGCCCGTTGAGTCTGAATCTGTCAATAAATATGTCGAGGCGCTCGCGCGCTCTTGCGGCCGGGCCGGGCCGAGTTTGTGCGTCCTGAAGATATCTATCCATCTGCTCCTATGCCTCCTGAACGAAAAAATATGGACGATTCTGATAGCAGTGTTAGGCATATGGAATATACCCCATGGGGGTATATGCTTCAAGTGCATGCATCACATAACTTGCATAGATCCTTCGACCTGTATCTCCACCCAGCCTCTGCCGACAACGTCTCTCGATGGTTAGCGCAACTCACCCGAGATAAGAGCTCGTAACGATCATTGGGCATTCTGATATCACGGTCCAAAAGACAGTAGATATATATATGAAGGAAATGTGAATTGAACCCTCCGTGTAGGAAAATGGGTCAGAAGGCATAAAAGATACGCCAATGCACAAGCGTAAAGATATTTCAAGGACCACTGCTAAACGATCGAGCCGTTATAGGCCGCGTGACTTACTTGGCTGGTTTCTTGTAGCCTGTTTTCTCATTCTGACCTCGGGCGCAGTAGTTGCCTTCGCTGTTGATAAGACTCAAGACACTACGCTGGCGAAGGGGCTGCGAGTTGCCGGAATACCGGTAGGTGGTATGACCGTCGAGCAGGCCAAGAAAAAACTTGATGCCACGGTAAACGAGAAAGTTCTACAACCGGTAACGGTCACCTATAGGAACAAAGCTTTCACACTGAGCCCACAACGAGCCAGAATGAAGGTAGACATCGATAGCGCAGTTCAGGATGCACTTCGTCGTAGTCGTGACGGTGGAATCGTAGGTCGTACCCTGAGGCGGCTATCCAGACAGAAAGTAAGGGCCGATATAAGGCCGGAGGTTCTGTATTCAAGCTCGCAAGTTCGTCGCTGGGTAGAGCGAATCGGACAATCGCTTCACGTACATCCGGTAAACGCTCGTCTTAAGTTCAAGGGTGGCGAGCTAAAGCCGGTAGAGCATAAAAGCGGTATTAAGTTGAAGGCCAAGAAGTTGATCAAGGACGTAGAAGAAAGGATAGGAACGATAAAAGGCAGCCGAGACGTTGAGGCGCAGATAAGTGTGCAAAATCCAAAGATAACGACT
This sequence comes from uncultured Thermoleophilia bacterium, assembly GCA_963710065.1. GTDB lineage: Bacteria > Actinomycetota > Thermoleophilia > Solirubrobacterales > CAVPYU01 > CAVPYU01. Next base: position 52,865 of record CAVPYU010000009.1, read on the forward strand.
GCGGAGCTCGCTTCGGCAAATCCAACGGTGCTGACGGTTGATCGCAGCGCCTTTGAGGTGACACTCTGGAAGAACTTAGAGAAAGCAAAGACCTACCAGATCGCAATCGGTCGCGCCGGCCAAGACTCACCAGACGGAAAGTTCAAAATCCTAAACAAGGCGGTGAATCCGGCCTGGTATGTGCCGGACAAACCCTGGGCCGGAGATCTTGCGGGTAAGGTCATTCCTCCTAAAGATCCAAAGAATCCAATCGTTGCTCGTTGGATGGGGGTTACCTATGACGGAGTTGGCTTTCATGGCACTAAAGATGAAGCTTCTATTGGAACATCAGCCTCGGCCGGTTGCTTCCGTATGCGTATCCCAGAGATCAAGAAGCTATACAAGAAAGTTGAGGTCAACACTCCCGTATATATCAGCTAGGTCGTGTGTTCAAAGTGTGCAGCGCTGTCTTCAGGCCTGTTCGGTTTGCGCCGCGCTTCTTGTAGCTCTCCCAGTGACGCATGGACGCACCAGCGGGTTCGCCTTGGGAATCGATCCCTTTTGTATGTCAACGATTTGAAGAGACGAGTTATCGATCAATTCCAGTGTCCTGCGATTGCTGTTACAACCGTTACCGCACTTCTTCCAGAGCCAATTGAGCCGGTCTTGCCACTTAGCGAATTTTGGATCGTCGCTACGAACGTGTTCGAGGAATAGGAACTTTCCGCCCGGTTTCAGAACTCGTGCTATCTCGGCCAGTGACTTGGCTGGGCTTTCTACCGTGCAGAGCACGACCGTGGAGACAACTGTGTTCACGCTCGCATCGGCTACTGACAACGATTCGGCCGAAGCCTCGACAACTTCGCAAGGTAGTTTGGATTCTGAGGCAGCCGATCGCAGTCGTTTAATCATCGGAATCTCAGGCTCAGCCAGAATCAGCTTTTCGACTGCGCCTCCGTAAAGCCGGATGTTTGCACCTGTTCCCGCGCCAATTTCCAGAACTGTGCCTTCCGCCTGTGCCAACAGATCGATGCGCATCTGGCGCAACCCTGCCTCTTCCGAAGCTGCCATCGCACGGTCGTAGAATGCTGCGAATATTTTTCCGTATATACCCATAACTAATGAACGATCGGCGGTTGGGACACGGCTGTTCGTTTGCCCGAGGCGAGGTAGGTAGTGCCCAGATACAACTCGGTCACGCTTGTGTCTTCAAGATTGCGACTCATCGCCTCCTCTATCGCCTTCCACGGACGCCTTTCGATCACTTCCTCTGTTATGGCGAACGGACGCAAGAATGGCATCACCAACGGCAGGATCTTCGACGACAGGGAATTGGACGGCATCTTCATGTCTAGTACAGCCCACCGCCGGCCCGGCGAGAGCGCCTCGCTTCCATTGCGAATGACTTCATCGCAACGCGGGCTAAGAGAGAGAGCAAAGGTTGAGAGGATGCCGTCGACCTGATCCGGAAACTCGTACTCTGCAGCGTCGCTTTGGACCAGTTCTACATTCGACCAGCCGGCCGCCCCCACCCGTTGCCGAGCCTGGTCAAGCATGGCGTCGGTCAGATCGACACCTATGATCTTGCCAGTCGGCCCAACTGCTTTCTGTAACAGTGGAAAGTTCTGTCCTGTGCCACAACCGACCTCGACGACCGCATCGCCCGACTGCAGCCCGAGAGCTTGGACTGCGCGCTTCCTGTAGGCCGTGTACCAGTACCCAATCAGGTAATAGAGTTTGGCTGAGACGTCGTATCGGGCAGCACGCTTGCGATAGGTATCGACCACCTGATTTTCAAATGAGTCATTCGCTTCCACCTTACGCTCCCTACTTTCGCCTACCGGGAAGAGGACTCGACTACCGTTCCACTTTCCGTCTTGTTAGCTGCGCTCGTAATCGGTATTACTAAACACAAGCACATTACCACATATACCCCCATGGGGTATTTTGTTAGGTCGATGTGGCAAAAGGTCACCACCGTGATTGGAATTGACCAGTCTGAAGCATTCCCGATAGTAGTTTTCGACTAGTCAATCATCGGATCCAAGTCAAAGATAGGCAGTATGACTCGGAACCTCGATCCACGACCCAGTGTGCTGTCGAACTCGATTCGGCCGTCGTGAACAGAAACCAACTCGCGTGTGACCGCAAGGCCGACACCGGCACCGCCGGTAGCAAACTTCCGTGCTTTCTCCCCCCGCCAGAATCGCTCGAATATCTTTTTTCGTTCTTCTGGCGCTATGCCTATCCCAGTGTCAATGACCTCCAGCACCGCGCAGTCGTTTCTAACTCCAACACACATGGTTACGCTGCCCTCCGAGGGCGTGTAGCGCAGTGCATTTGATAGCAGATTGTCGACTATCTGATCCAACCGCTGAGCATCTCCGCTGATCCACACCGAGTTGAGTTCTTGTTGAAACGAGACGCCTTTAGCGCTGAAGAAATCCGCATAGGTCTCCGCACGACTGTGTGCAACCTCAGCTAGATCAACCGGTTCTTTTACAACAAACAGCTTGGGCTGGTCGGCCTCGGCAAGTCTTTCCAAATCGTCGATCAGGCTTGATAGTCGTAGAGCTTCTGTGTGTAGAGCCAGCAGATTGCGTTGCTCGTTATCGAGAACACCGTCCTGAGCGGCCTCGATTCGCCAAACTATGCTCGCCAGGGGCGTGCGTAACTCGTGCTTGATATCGGCAACGGTCTTTTTGCGAACAGCCTCTTCCTGTTGAAGTGAGCTTGCAAGCTCCCTGAGAGCACTGCCCAGCTGCTCGATCTCCGCTCCGCCACCACGTTTAACACGCACAGACAGATTGCCCCTCGCCATCTGCAGCGCTGAGTCGGTCAGGCGTCTCAACGGCCTTGCTAGGGGCACGGCAATGAACATACCCACGATCAAACCGATTCCTGCAGCGATCGCTGCGGCGAACACGTGCAACCTATCCAGGCTATTACGCAGGTCTCGATCAGCAGCAGTCAAAAGTTCTCCGTTCCGAGGGGTAATAGCGACAGACCCGACCGTACGCCCATCGACAGTGACCGGTGCGCTTGCCCGCTCCCCGCCTCTGCTTACAGAATCTGCATCCGAGCCCGGCAATAGCTTGTCGCTTCGAGAGTAGACCGTTATGGCAAATCCGCCCACCTGCGCACTGTGGTCTAAATCACGCACTATGTCCCGGTTCCAACGGCCGCGTTCTTGGTACAAACTGGAGGCAAGTGTTGCACTGTGTTTGGCTGCAGTATCAAGTCGCTGCCGAGCATGGTCGGAAAGCCGGCTTTCAAGCCTCCAGTTCGATAGTAATGCCGCAAGTCCAACCGAAAAAATCGCGACTGCCGCCAGGGCAACGGCAAGACGAGACGTAAGTCCAAACCGGCGCAGAACTACCACCGCACTCCGACGAGGACGAAATTCCTCTGGTCGACCGTCCTCCTAAGAGTTCGACATATCGTCAAACAGGTCGTCTGGCTCGACAAACATCTCCTGGTACTCCTGTTCCCACAGTATCTCGCCCTTGGGATCGACCAGCATAAACGCGTGACCACCTCGGTCCTCGTGGCCCATACCTCCTTTGCCCAGCATGTCATAGTCGGTAAGCATCGTACGATCTTCGTCGGCCAGTAACGGAGTGCGCTTGACGTTAAAGTCCTTTCCCGCCTGCTTGAGAGCGTCTACTGGATCGGCACTTATGCTAAGCAGAGACATCTTACGCTCGTTCATCTCCTTGTTCTTGCGCTCCAGCGCTGTGATCTGCGTTATACAGGCTTGGCAAGAGACCCCTTCGTGGAAAAAGAGCAGCATCTTCCTATCTTTGTAGTCCTTGTTTGTCACCACCTTTCCAGACCGTGCATCAACAACATTGAACGTTGGTGCCTTGTCGGCCGCAAGCTCGCTGCTGGCATTTTCACTTGGCGCCGCGCTTGTTTTTTCTTTGTCCTTCCCCACGACACCGAGCAGTACCACCGCTCCAACTGCAAGAATGGCACCTCCGATTAGCCCCCAGCTCCAGGGGTCAAGCTTTGATGAATCTCGATTTCTACTGCGATTTGACTTCTTCTGCGCGCCCATGTTCGTACTCCTTTCTCTTTTTAACTTTAGGTCGACCGATAGTTCGATAAATCACGAAGGCAAGGAAGGCAAGGAACAGCGCAAGAACCACGAAATCGGGTGTCTTGTCTGCTAACCAGTTGAGCTGCTCCTGTATCCATGTGCCGAAACTGCGCTGGAATCCCGGTACTGCTCTGACATTGCCGGTAAATCCGAGGATCGACACAACGATCCCGATCAGAACAAAGGCCGCTCCGGCTATCAGCCGCAGAAGGCCAATCTGCAGACTTCGCCCTCCAAGTCGCAGCGTAACCATGGGATCTCGCAGCCGATGCTGGTAGCGCTGCATCAGCAGCGCGGCCAGCAGCAACGGCGCCACCAGGCCGAGAAGGTAGGCGCCTCCCAGTATCGCCCCGCCGAGCGTGCTGCCGCTGAGCGCGGACAGCGCCACCACCCCTGCCAGCACCGGCGCACAGCAGGCAGTAGCAGCACCGGCGAACACACCCATGAAGAAGACGCTCCCCACATCGGTGCCGGTCCGCGGTTGGGGCAGAGCCGGAGACCACATCTTGCCGCGCAAAACGAGTAAGCCGACCACGATCATCATCGTGCCACCACCGACAAACAGCACTGAGTGGTACTGGAAGATAGTGCTCGATATCGCCGCAACCCCGATTGTGATCGGCCACACGACAACTGCCACTCCGGCAATGTATACCGCTGACAGGCGCAGCACATGCCACCGATGACCTCCGGTGATACTCGCAAGGTAGGTGGGCAGCATCACGGTTGCGCAGCAGGGAGCGAAGAAGGCAACAGTACCTGCCACGAATGCTGCGGCCATCGATCCGCCTACGAACGTGTCAATCACGGCCGAGTTCCTTTCTGAGTCGCCGTTCGGATAAGCGCCCATAGCTCAAGACCCTGTCGCCGTACAGAAGGATGGGAGGGAAAAGCAAGGGGTGTAGCTGACCCAGCAGTCGACCCTCCTCACTTTCCAGCTTTACCTCGTTGACACGCAGCCGATAGTCATGTCGCAGCGAATCGAGTACTTTCTTAGCATGCTCGCACAGCGAGCATTCCTCGGCGACGACCAATGTGAGGTCAACTGATTGCGTTTGTATTTCCGAATATTGCATAGAGGTTCTTACACCTATCTAGAGCTTTGCTTGCAGGTGTGAAGGTTTTGTGAAGAAAGTGCGGAGCTTCTTAAAAGCTTTGTAAAAGCCGAACCTTCAGGAAGAGCGCTCAATGCCGAGCCGGTATCCGATGCCGTGAACCGTTTCTATATACCGGGGTGCTCCAGGGTTTGTCTCGATCTTTTTACGCAGGTTTTTGATGTGGGCATCGATTGTGCGCTCGTAGCCTTCGAAGTCATGGCCCTGGATGCGATTGATCAACTCAAAACGCGAGTAAACACGTTGGGGGTACTGTGCCAACGCGGCAAGTAGCCTGTACTCGCTTGGTGTAAGGCTCGCCTTCGTGCCCCGAATGTATACCTCGTGGCGAACGGTGTCGATCCTAAGTTTGTCATCGTCAAACGAGAGTTGCTTGACGAGCGGAACGGTTTCATCCCCGGTCCTTCTAAGAATTGCATGCGCTCTGGCGACCAGCTCCCGCGAGCTGAACGGTTTGACCAGATAGTCGTCGGCCCCAAGCTCGAGGCCCGCGATGCGTTCATCCTCACTCGACTTCGCCGTCAGCATCAAAATCGGCGTGTCTGAGCGGCTCCGAATCTCCCTGCATACTTCCTCACCGCTTATATCTGGCAGCATGAGATCGAGAACTACCAGATCGGGGTTATGCCGCTCAGCTAGAGCCAGTCCCTCTTTCCCACGGGTGGCTGTGAAGACTTCGAACCCTTCGCGCTTGAAGTACGCGCTAGCCACCTCAATGAGAGAGGCCTCATCATCAACGACAAGGATCTTTTTGCTCAACCTTCTCTTCCTCTCGTCAGATCATTCGTATTGGATCAGTGACCAACTGATCAAACGTCTTCTGCTCGCCCTAACTTGATCCTAGAAATACTCAAATATCCACCGTTTAACTATAGGTAAATAATCAGTCTCCGCCTCTTGACCAGAGCTGCAGATGCGTGCGCTATGGCGATAAAGTGCGAGAATACAGGACAGGGTTGTGGCGAGATTGGTAATCGACGCAGAAAGAACAGGGTCAGAAAAATCGAACTGCTAGCCAGATTCAAGCGGTTGCGGTTTCCCGAATTGACGCGGAGTGGAACCGGGCATGTGGCCTTGCCCACCCGGACTCGTGCCGACCTCACATTCCTGAAATGGTTAACGATTCTGGCGCCCCTTATATTCGTGGTCGTATTGCAGGTTCTTTTACACACCGTGTTAAACAGGTTCCACGATCCTCCCGGTGTGATCCTGGTGTTTGCGCTGGTAGCGGTGGGCGTAGCCTTCTTCTCGTTCATTATCTTTGGGATGATCGGTAGGCTGGAGGCGCATATACTTGAGCAAAATGAGCTCCTAACAACAACTAACCAAATTGCATCGGCCTCGGCAGCCAACCCAGAGCTCGAAAAGCTTCTTCAGGTAACCCTTGAGCGTGTGCTCGAGGTAACGGGAGCTGCTGCAGGGTTAATCTATACGGTCGATCCTGAGATCGAATCAAGCGCAGCCACATGCCAAAGAGGTTTTACCCAGGAGCTGGCTCTGAAAATCCAGGAACAGGAGTTGGAGGCCCGAGTGATTGACGGACAGTCTTCAAAGGTGAGCCATATCCCAGTTGTAGATCTTTTCAAAAACGACGATGTCGCAGATTTGGCCCGCAAGGACGGCTTCCAATCGGGTGTTGCTGTTCTATTGGATTCCAAGGAAACCGATCATGCTGTTGACTGCGGTTACGGTTACTGCAGTTGTTGTTGGTGTAGTACTTTCTGCTTGTGGATCAGACGACGAAGACTCCACATCCACAACTTCTACTTCTTCGACTTCGTCAGCCGATGACCAGAAGCCAACTGCAAGCTCTGTAAAAGTAAGCATGGGTGAGTGGTTTTTCAAGCTGGACAACAAGCGCGTAAAAGCAGGCGAGGTGAAGTTTGTTGCGCAAAACGATGGCGATGTTGATCATGAGTTGATAGTTTTCAAGTCAAATCTCAAGCCAAACAAGATGCCGATAACAAAAGGCGCGATAGACCTTGATGGTGTCGATGAGTTCGCAATCGGCAGCTCGCATCACGGTGATGACGATGCAAAAACCGACAACCATGACTCGGAAGACAAGGACGAGGCTTCTAAAGAAGACAAAGAGGACGACGACCATGGGGACGAGAAGGAAAATACCGAAGATACACATATAAAGGCCGGCGCGACCAAGAGTTACACGGTTGATCTTAAGCCCGGCAAGTATGTCCTTCTATGCAGTATCCCCGGTCATTACCAATCCGGCCAATACGTATCGCTAACTGTCGAATAGAAAGATAAGCAACAACCACCCTATGAAGAGGCTCTGCTCGTGCAGGGCCTCTTTTCTTGAGAGGTAGTTCAATGTGCAAGTTGGTCATGTGATCCTTCAGACCCTATGTGAAATATCACCACCGACAATATTGGGAACATTTCGGGAACATCACAGGGCAAATCAACGCACAAGTGCGCCCTACGACGTTTCTCGAAATCAGCTTCCAATGCCAGTGACGTCGCGGTATTAACGTCGCTTGAGTTGGTTTTCTTAGGCTTCTTTTTCACAAAAAACCGTCTTTGTAAACCTGAGGTCAGGAGTTCAAATCTCCTTCCCGGCTTATGGTGTTTGAGGGGAATCTGTTTGGTGCGACTGTGTCCGCTTGCCCGGCTGTGAGCCTATCTCACTATGCAAAAGGGCTAACTGTGATCTTCCCACTGCTGGCCACCCCAACTCTGATGCACTCCGTTTTCTCCCGCCAATACTGGGTTCCAAAATGTGCGAGCGGTCTCGTATAGCTCTTTAGTCGATGTCTCTTTGTCACTGGTGCGTATCTTGAGCTGTTCCGGCCAGGTCTCGGGAGGTGACGGGAATGTCTTTGGTGGCTCATCACCGAATAGCGCGAAGACTTCGCTGACCGCTTTCCTCATCTTCTCCAGCGAGGGAACCATTTGGCCGAGTTCCCGCACATGCACGACCATGTCCGGCAGATCGCGGTATCTGATATTGGGTCCGCCACTTCGCTCGCGGACGTAGGCGTGTAGTTTGTCGGCAAGAGCGTATGCAAGTGGTTGCGCAGGTAGGACTCCGAAACTGTCACCATCGATGTCGGTGCCCAGATCTATCTGTTGACTACCGGACCACGACCCGGATGGCTCTTTGCTGACTACGTCCAAAGAAATACTCGTGAACTCGCGCCCGTCCAGGTAGACGCGAATGCGGAAACCGAGCGTCGCGTAGTGATTATCTCGGCGGTCGACAGCGTAGATCTCAAACTCATACGGATCCTCGCTCCGTGGTTCGCAGGCCTTACGTATGAGATCTTCAAGGTCCTGCCTGTCCTCTCTCATTGCGAGGTCGGCATCGCGTGTAAGCTCTGTAAGGTGCTCTCCTTTGAGAGCAAGAGAGGCCTCAAGCAGCAGTGCACCTTTGACGATGAAACGATCGGTTACCTTGTAGAGGCGGCGGCTCAAAAAGTGTTTGACGCAGAGCTGCTTGCGTAGGTGATCGACGTTTACACCCTCACGCTGCGCAGCTACTTTTAGGCGATCGTTCACACTCTTGTAGAGGTTGCTTTTTGGCGGTTGGGAAGGGGTCACGGCCGATCCTTCTTGGATTTCCGTATCTTGTTGGCATCGGCTTGACTTATCAGTCCACGGTCAAGAGCATCATCGATCGCGCTGGCTATCTGGTCCGCGTCGTAGTAGGTGCATGCAGATGTCGTGTGCAGCGCACCGGCCACGCTCTCGACGGGAACGCCTTCGCGGTAGTGAACGTCGAAAGGCTCGCTGGATTGGATCGAGGTCGTACTTGGGTGGAAAGGTACTGGGTATAGGCCCGGAAGGCGTGTCCGGTTGTTGCTTAACGTAGACCTTGTCTGGGGCAAGTTGTCCCACATCGTATATATCGAGCGCGGTAGGTCCGGATGCGACGGCTCCTTCTCCGTAAGGGAGCACGCGAGCGATCACGTCCTCATGACGAGAGGTCGGAGCGTAAGACGAGCGATATACACCATGCGCTACTCGCTCGAGCTTGCCTTGTTTTGCGTGGTAGGAAAGAAGTTGTTTGCTGATACCTCGCTGCTCGGCCTGGTGGGTCGTAAAGAGCCCGCCTTGCTCGGCGACATCTTTGAGCAGATCGCCCAGTGGAGGAGGCTTTCCTGTTCTATAGTATGGCATAAGTCAAATCCTATTTGTCTTTATCATACCACATATAAAGACAAATCTTATTTGACTTTATATATTACTGCTTGTATCAGAAATAGAGGGCCACGTAGTAGATGTGGAAGGTCCACCAGTGGTGACACAGGTCAGCACGTAGGTCGGGCGTTTGACCCCCCAGGCTGACTTCGAGGGACGACCACCAACAAAAATGGGAACATGTTGGGAACACCGGGGCGCAGATCAACGCACAAGCGCGCCCTACGGCCTTTCTTGGAGTTAGCTGCCGATGCCGGTGATGTCGCGGTATTGACGTTGCTTGAGTCGGTTCTCTTAGGCTTCTTTTTTTAACGAACCGTTTTTATAAACCTGAGGTCAGGAGTTCGTAGGGCTACCTAAAATCCCTCTTTAGGTAGCCCGATCGGAGGCTGTCAAGAGACTAAAACGAGCTTGACAGTCTCAGCGCCTTCCCGGCTTGACGCTGGCAGCGCCTTCTCTGCTTAACCAATAGGCCACCGTCTCTACGAGCAATTAGAACCGTAATAAAGACCTTGTTGGCGGATTCTATTTGTAGAGGGGAGTCAGAAGCATCTTGCCCAATGCGCATGGATACGGAGTTGAGTACAGGTTAAGGAGCCAAAGTGGCTGAGACGCACGGTACTTTTGTCCGCCTTGTTTTTTCGCTGATTTTCATAACAGCTGTGCTTGGGTTGCCAGGAGTCGCGAACGCAAAGTTTGACTATCTCGACGAGGAGGTAGAGACGGAGCACTTTCTCGTCCACTACACTGACGACTCGTCCAGCGATCACTATTTCAGTAAAGAGGACGCCACGACCACCTCCTTATACGCTGAGAACGCGTACGACCTCCTCGTCGAAGGACCGGTTGAGATGGGTCCACCTGTCGATGATGGTGACGGCAGAACCGACATATATGTCAGGCAGAAAGGTGACACGGAAAATCACGGCACCGTTGCAGTGCCTCACTCATCGAGCAGTATTGACACATGGGGCTACATACGATTGACGCCGACTGCGGCACTCTGGAAAGGGACTGTCACTCACGAGTTTTTTCACATCCTCCAGTTCGCGTGGGTCACCTCTGGCAGAGGTTTTTTAACCGAGTCCACCGCAAGCTGGGCTGAGCCCTTCGCACATCCGGATGAACCGTTCACTGGCCCTGCTCCCGGGACCTACGGCAAGAAGCCACTGGACTGCGCGAACGACAGCGCACCCTCGTTCTGTGAAGGTGGCGACAGCATCGGCAAGCCCTACGGCCGTTGGGTGTTTTTCTACTACCTGGGCGAGAGGTTTGGGCCGAGCATCATCCGCGATATCTTTGCGGAGCTGCGCTCAACCTACCTGGACCTCGGCCTCTCAAGCGAGGAGCGGACACAGTATGCCAAGACCGGAATGCCCGACATCATCGACGCGGTTTTGCAGGACAAAGGCAGCACGCTGCAAGAGGAGTTCGAAAAGTACACAGTCAAGGTGGTTTTTGGGGAGATTCATCCTGACCAGTTCATTCCTTTTGCAGATGAGAACTTCAGCGTTGGGAACGACTGGTTCCAATCTGGCGCAGAGTACAAACCGGGTTCTGACATCGAGTTTCATGGTCACGGTTTTACCTTGAAACACTTGGATCACAGAACTTTTAAAGTAAGTAACTTTGATGGGTTAAAGAAGGTGGCCGAAGCGTGCAATACCTATCCCGACTCTGACCCTATTTATGAGGTAGTCGCGTACTCCTACACCTCAGGGCAGCTTACTCCTTTCTTTCACAACGGTTCCGGCACCGATATCAAGGCCAAGGAGACGATTATCAGCCCGTTTGGTGGTGTAATCCTCAGGCTGGAGAAAGACATGAACTGCGGGCCAAGCGTAGATCTCGACAATTTTCTGGATCTTGTTGAGTACTTGAAACAGACAAGTAGTCCAAGCGTCACCTTCATCAATAACTCGCTGGATAACGACACACAAAAATTCTGTGTAAAAGCTCGGATCCACTTCAGAGGTCTAAGAGATGAAAACGGAACGCATGACGCGACACAAGGGGGCTGTCCAGGGTTTCTTCGTTTAGTAGGCACGGGCAAAAATGTGGATGTACTCAAAAAGGCGCACTGGAAGAAGGGGCAGTTAGAAAAGTACAAAGCGAAAAAGAAGTTTGTGCACCCTAAGGATCCTCGCGTCGGCCCAGATCCAAAGAAAAAAAATAAGAAAAAAAAGGTCTCCAAGAAGAAAAAGCCGAAGATCAATCCAAAGGCCAACACGAAGAAAAAGAAGAAGACCAAGAAGGCGAAGAGAAAACCGTAGACGAAAGCGAAGAAGAAAAGGGTTCTCCTGGGCTTATTGATGCACCGTTCAAGACCTGACCTCTGGAGATGCTGGTACTCTGATATGTGTCCTATGCAGATACAGAGACTTGAATGACCGAGAAAGCGACGTTTGCGGCTGGCTGTTTCTGGGGGATTCAGGATACGTTCCGCAAGGTGTCCGGTGTCGTTTCAACGACAGTTGGCTACACCGGTGGCAACCAGGATGAACCAACCTATGAAGATGTCTGCTCAGACCGAAGCGGCCATGCCGAAGCGATAGAGGTTGAGTTTGACTCGAACCAACTCTCATACGACGATTTGCTGGACGTTTTCTGGAAAAGCCATGACCCGACACAGCTTGATCGTCAGGGACCGGACGTCGGCTCCCAGTACCGCTCCGCGATCTGGTTCCACGATGCCGAGCAGGAACGCATTGCCAAAGCCTCAAAGGAAAAACTGGAACGCTCGGGTCCTTACAGTTCGAAGATCGTAACCGAGATCGAGCCGGCTATGAACTTCTTCCGTGCCGAGCAGTACCACCAGAACTACTACGACAAGTAAAGAGACCGGCCCGCAGACATTTACACGCATTCGCGGGATCGATCGACCTATGTACGGCTAGTACTTAGACCGCCTAAATAGGTTGTCAACCTGGAATACAATGGAAGAGCGATGAAAGGCTCTCAATCTATCGCAGGATTTACGACTGCAACCGTATTTTTCTTTCTAGTCGCACTGGCCGGGTGTGGATCTGACAGCGAGACGAAAACAAGTGCCTCCGAGGGGATTGGCACAGAGGGCCCAGAGTGCTTTATAGACACGCACGTGCATCTTCATGGAAAGTACGGCCGGGCCGGTCAGGAAGTGGTCGACTACGAGGCTGCGGCCGACAAAGCGTTTGAAACTATGGATGAGATAGGAGTCGATAAGGCTCTCGTCATGCCCCCTCCGATCTCCGCTGACCCAAATCAGAGGGGCAAGTATGACTACACGGAACTTCTCGAGGTAACAAAAAAACACCGCAAGCAGTTGGGGTTCTTGGGAGGCGGAGGAACACTCAATCCGATGATTCAACAGGCCGCGGATACATCGAAGATCACCTCAGAGACACGGCGCTCATTTGAGGAAAAGGCAGACGAAATTGTTAGTGCAGGAGCGGTTGGATTCGGTGAGATGACGGCACTGCACTTCTCGTTCCGCGCCGAGCATCCATATGAGGAGGTCCGGCCCGACCACCCCCTTTTCCTGCTCCTGGCCGATATAGCAGCACGAAAGAACGTGCCGATCGACCTGCATATGGAGGCAGTCAGCTCCGACATCCCATTACCGGACGAGCTACAGAGCCCTCCAAACCCGGAGGAGGTAGATGAGAACATCGAGGCGTTCAAAAAGCTTTTATCGCACAACCGCGCCGCACGGATCGTCTGGGTTCATGCCGGATGGGACACGACAGGGCACAGAACTGTCAAGCTCATGCGCAAGCTTCTAAAAAGCAACCCGAACCTATATATGAGCCTTAAGACCGTCGGTCGCGGCCGAGAGGAAAACCGGCCTGACGAGAACGGAAAGATCAAGTCCGAATGGAAAGACCTGATAGCCGAGTTCCCCAACAGGTTCGTGGTAGGCAGTGATCAGTTCTACAGTGTCCCCGGAACGCGACGGGTCGGCCCACCGAGCACCAAATCCACTTGGAATCTCGTTGGCCAGCTTCCTTCCAATGTTGCCAGCAAGGTCGTCTGCGACAACGCGCGCAGCATCTACAGGCTCAGGTGACGGGCCAATCAGTCGCCTGCAGGCTGTATGTCTCCGCCTGAGATCGCAACGACTTTACCGTCCGTCATGGTGAAGACCAGTGCCGGGAAGGTTCCGGGCCTTCCCTCGGAGAGCATATGTGATCCCTCGGCGATCGGGAACGGCCTCAATCTCCTTTTGTAGCGTCTTTTTATCGGCGCGTAAGGGCTTCCCACCTTGTAACCAGTGCTCGTTGCAAACTTCGATGAGTCGGTCTCGTAACCGACCATCTTGTCGGTTTTCGTATCGAAGTAGATTCTCAAGTACTTGCCCTCGTAGTCCCAGATCCAGTCGAGCTGCGGTGCCGGTCCGCCACCGAAGTTGACTTCCCGCTTGCTGTCCGGCTTGCCGAACCTGTCCTCCACCTCAGATTCGGTCATATCCATCTTCACGTCTCCGATACCGTCCGCCTTCAGAGATCCGCTTGGGCTCTTCGGTGACTGATCGCTTCCTTTCGAAACATACAACGTCACATTCAAGCCCTTTTTGACCTCCGATCCGGCCTTTGGCTCGGTCTTGATAACCCTTCCCTTGTCAACAGAGTCGCTGTGCTCTTCCAGTTTGCTTGTCTCAAGATCGAGCTGCTCGATCTCGGCCTCTGCATCAGCTAGTAGGTCGTTATTTACGTTGGGAACATTGACCGTTTCACTCACTGTCGCCGTCGTCGTCTGAGTTGTAGTCGTCTGCGACGTTTTATCTTTGTCGCCGCCACCGCAGCCGATCATCGTAAAAGCAGCGACCGCAAACGCACATAGGCCGATCAAAACTTTTCTCATAAGCGACCATCGTAACTTGGTGCGCATATACATGCAACGCTTTTGCGCCCAACCGCTAGCTACAACATTGGTCAGTAAAGGAGAATCCCTCCCTACGGAGTATCGAGGAGTGGGTATATATGAACTGGGCTAGAAAATGGAAGATGCGAGAGTACGTGCTGTCGAGCCTGTGGCTTATACCGGCACTGTTTGCCCTGGGTGCAATCTTTGCCGGTACGCTTCTTCCCGACCTTGATAAGTCATACGAAGAGCCGACCGCCGTCAGATTTAGTCCTGGGGCAGCCACCTCGGTTCTTTCGTCGATTGCCGGTGGAATGATCACTTTCACCGGCTTTGTCTTTTCAATCCTGCTGGTCGCCGTACAGTTCGGATCAAGCCAGTTCTCACCCCGCCTTCTACGCACTTTCCAGCGCGATATGACAACCAAAGTGGCGCTCGGCGTATTCATTGCGACCTTCACGTACTCATTGCTTGTACTGAGCGACGTCGGATCCACCACCGAGAAATACGTGCCGTCAAACGCAGTTTCGCTGGCGATCCTGCTCCTGCTGGCAAGCGTCGGGATGTTTTTGAAGCTGATCCACAATGTAACGCAGAACCTACGTGTTGCATCTGTCGTTAGCCTAGTTGGAAAAGATGCCCGCGAAGTTATTAATACGGTCTACCCAGACCCGGCGGTTGACCCATCGAAAGATCGTGAAGCGACCGTAGAGCGCACCCCCAACGAACCGACTCGTACTGTCCGATATGAAGGTGAGCCGGGTGTACTCCAGTCGATCGACGCTCGGGGACTAGTTAAAAAAGCGAGTGAAGCCGACGCGGTGTTAGAACTTGTACCTGCGGTCGGCGACTTTATACCTTCAAATTCGCCACTCTTTGATGTCTACGAAAACGGCCACCCGATCGACGGGGACATACTCCGTGGTTCGATAGGTATTGGTGATGAGCGCACGATCAGACAGGATCCTGCGTTTGCGTTCAGGCTGCTGGCAGACATCTCCTCGAAAGCACTCTCACCGGGGGTAAACGACCCAAGCACCTCGATCCAGGCACTCGACCAGATGGAGGAGCTGCTTCGTCTGGTTGCAAAGAGGCGGCTTATACCGGGTGTCATTCGCGACCAAAAAGACCGTGTCCGTCTCATGTACCACACCCCTACATGGGAGGACTTCTTGAGCCTGGCAGTCGATGAGACCAGACAGTTTGGCGAGGGCTCCGTGCAAATTGCGCGGCGACTACGTGCCCTGCTGGAAGACCTTATTGAGGTGATACCCCTCTACCGCCAGCCAGCGGTCCTTGAAAAGCTCCAGCTTCTACAGTCGAGCGTGAGTCGTGGCTTCAGCGAAGACGACCGGGCAAGTGCAGCAACGGGAGACAAGCAGGGCATCGGCTCCTCGCGGGTTAGCGTCTAGCACGCTGATCATAAGTACCCCGTCTCTTTGGCCTGAAAGCCAAACATACCGTAGACTCTATTTCGATGGCACGAATTCAGATGAGAGTGAATCAAGAGATCGGCCCGGAAGCGATCGAAGCGGTTCTTTCAAAAACGATGGTCGGAAGGGTCGGAGTCTTATCCGAAGGCGAGCCGTATGTCGTTCCGATGAACTTTGCGCATAAGGACAACCGAGTCTTCATCCACGGCGCAGAATCAGGGCGACTGATCAACGCCATTCGCGCCGAGAGCCGAATCTGCTTTGAGGTGGATGAGTACATCGAGACGATGCCAGACCCAGTCCTCTGCCAGTACGACACCAGATATCTGAGTGTGATCGGATTCGGCACGGCCAGGGTGATAGAGGACTTAGACGAAAAGACCGAGGCCCTGAGGGTCGTAGCCAGCAAGTACTCCACGGATGAAAAGGGAATGAAGCTCCACGAAACGACGGTCGAGAAGTACCGCGCCAAAGAGACAGAGAGCCCGGTAGTGGTGTTTGAACTGACCCTCGACCAAATAACCGGGAAGGCCAACCCGTAGTAAAACAGGCTCTTACTACTCTACGTCCGCCATTCCAACTTCTATAGGCCTGCGGTTCCGCGAGCAAGTACGCGACTCAGCGTCTCGCCCAAGTCCTCCGGAGTCCAGCTTTCAGGCTCGTCGAGCATCAGCTTGGCAGCGGCGTCACCTGCCGCAGAGATGACACGGGCCAGCAGCATCCCCAAACGCTCTCGATCTCCTACACCTCTCTCTGCTAGATATCTTTCAACTATCTCGGCGATCATCTCGATCTGTCTTTCACGCACCTGCTGGGTACGCTTAGCAATCTCCGGCATAGACCCTTGGTCTGCGATATAGATCGCCTTCCACGAGAGCGGGTTTTCCGCAACCGCCTTGAACGACGCAGTGAGGCTGTCTGCGAGCAGCTGCTCGACATCGTCAAGGTCCGGGTCCTTGGGAAAGGCCTCTGCGACCTGCTTGAGAATGTGCTCCTCTTCCCTCCTGATCAGCTCTTTCAAGAGCGCTTCTTTATTTGGAAAACAGTCATAGAGAACCGGTTTTGTTACGCCGATGGCGCTGGCGATCTGATCCATCGATGTTTCGTGGTAGCCGTTTTCAACAAACAGTGGCAGCGCTGCATCTAGCACCAGTGGGCGTCGGGCCTCTGGGCCTAGCTGTTGTGCTCGGGGACGTTTGACAGTTGAATTAGTGGGCATATGGCTTTCCCACACAATAGTTGTCAGAAACAGTTAATGTGACATGCACACGCACTCCTACTGCTGAGTAGGTCATGTGCTACTTTATCCTACTCGTCAGTAGGACTAGAGGCAAGGGGAGTTATTGAAATGAGCGCATCGGTGGCAGTTAAAGGTTCAGACCCTGATAACGACACGGTTGTAAAAGATCTGTGCGAAGGTGACGATCTGGCGTTCGCCGGTGTTGCCAAGCAGGCTGAGCTTGTTCGCAGTGGAGAGATATCGAGCAGGGAACTGGTGGAGTACCAGCTCAAGCGCATCGACAAGCTCAACCCGGCCCTGAACGCCTTCCGTATAGTGTTTTCAGAGCAGGCGCTGACCGACGCCGATGAGGCCCAGAAACTAATTGATGCGGGTGAAAACGCACCACTTCTAGGTGTGCCAATCGCAGTAAAAGACGACACCGATATCGCCGGTGTCCCAACGATGAACGGTACAGGAGTAGACAACGGACCGGCATCCCAAGACGCATCAGTTGTAAGAAGGCTTCGTGAGGCCGGCGCGATAATCATCGGCAAGACGAACCTGTCGGAGTTTGGCGCTCTACCGATCAGTGAATCGGCAACCTGGGGTGTGACCCGCAACCCGTGGGATCTGGACATATCCCCCGGAGGATCGAGCGGCGGCTCGGCAGCCGCAGTTGCATCCGGATGTGTCGCTGCGTCATTAGGATCGGACGGCGGAGGCTCAATTCGTATCCCTGCAGCCTGTTGCCATCTATTCGGGCTCAAGGCACAGAGGGGCAGAGTCTCGACCAAGCAGGCGCCGGAACACGGAAACGACTGGAATGGCGCACCACACATCGGACCTCTGGCCCGAACTGTCTTAGACAGCGCAGTAGTTCACGACGCAATCATCGGTGAGGACCCTGACCACTCGATTCCCTCTCCCCCGCCAACCGGAAGCTTTACAGAGGCCGCTCAATCTGAACCGGCAAAGCTGAGAGTTGCCATGTCTTTTCAAGACCTACATACCGTTTCCACGGGCCCCGGTCCCTGTCCGGGACGAGGTACGTGAACCTGTATACCGTATGGCAGAGCTTCTTCGCAACCTCGGCCACAAGATAGTAGAGCGGGATGTCGACTATGGACTTAGTGGACCGGGAATACTCGCGCTTCTGTCAAACGGCCTGAAGAGAGAACTAGAAAGCGGCTACAAGATCAGTCGCCTAGAGCGCAGAACCCAGGCATCTCGACGCTCGAGCAGAGTTTTGGGCTCAGAGTTCGCTAGAAAGTGGGCGTTTGTGCTTCAAAGAAAGGTAATCAAACGGATCGACGAACAGTTCTCGGACATCGACATACTGATTACGCCTGTCATTGCAAAAAAGCCGATCGAGGTCGGAGCCTGGGAGGGTCGCAGCTCAGAAAGCACCTTTGTCCGTACTCTAGCTTTCATGCCTTTCACTCCTCTGCAGAACTTCACCGGTCAACCGGCAGCCTCAGTTCCGATGGGAATCGGTGAGGACGGTCTTCCGCTCTCTGCACATCTAGTCGGCCGTACCAACGACGAGCCGACGCTTATATCCCTGGCAGCCCAGATAGAGAGAGAACAGCCCTGGGCCCACTTGAGGCCACCTGTATCTTAACGGCCTACTGAAATAGGCTCTTAGGGTTCAAACCGATATCCGACGCCCCGGACCGTCTCGATCTTCGGCACATCTTCGGAATCGATGTCGATCTTTTGCCGCAGCCTTCTAACTATCTCTGTAACCGTTGCCGGGTCCTGCCAGTCCGATGATGAACCCCATACATTCTCCAGTAACTGGTTGCGCGAGTAGACCCTACGCGGTGATGAGGCAAGAAAGACCAGAAGATCAAATTCTCGGGTTGTGAGGTGTACCTGCTCGTCCCCGACTGAGACTTCACGAGTAACGGTGTCTACGGCTAGATCACCAAACTCCAGCTTAGGCTGATCAAGCTCCTTTGACTCCGATCGACGGAGCACGGTACGGACGCGGGCAACGAGCTCTCTGGGAGAGAACGGCTTGACGATGTAGTCATCTGCACCCATCTCAAGCCCTACTACGCGGTCGGTCTCCCCAGCTCGAGCCGTCACGCATACGACAGGTATCTGGCTGATATTTCGCAGGGTTGTAAGAATCTGCAACCCGTCCACGCCGGGCAGGCCGAGATCGAGCAGAATCAGATCCGGCTCCACTTCCTGTACAGCCGGTAGCGCGTCCTCGCCGCTTCTTACCGTCTCAACCCTGTAGCTAGCATCGACCAACGCCCTCTGAATCAGCTCACGCACATCTTTTTCATCTTCGACGACCAGTATCAGGTGTTGCTTTAACCCCGGCCCAAACTCCTTCGGACCGACCGAATCGGCAGGCTGCTTATCAGTATCCATAGCTAGGTTGGTGTATCTAGCCTGCATCATAGAGCCCAGAGTAGATCCGATCAAAGTCTAGGGGCTTTGAAACCGCATTAGAAACAAGGAAACCCCCTCCCGCGGGGGCTCCCTCCGCTGCTACGGATGGGGAGGGGGAAAGGGACGGATGGGATCAAGCAATACCTCTCCATGCGCAACAATGCACGAGCGATGCAGATCGCACGCAATTCAGCAGTCCCCTCAACTCAGGACCTTGCTTGCTTTTTTGACTGTATTTGGAACAGCAGCCATTGTCACCTTCCATGGCAATCTCTATCTTGTTCCAGTGTCCGTGATGCTCGTCAATACGCAGGCAACAAAATCACAACTTTACAACAACGGTGCACTCACACATTTGACAAGGCGCACAAGTCAGGATCTGAATAAGTTACCCATCCGACGGAAACCGCATATTCGCCATTAACCTTCTCACCTCATGGCACAACGTACAGGATCGGCTGTCGCACGCATCGAGCTCTTTCATTTCGCTGTCCCACTGCCTGCAACATTCAGGCCAAGCTGGCTGCCGGGGTTTCCACAGAACGAGAACCGCTGTACGTTGATTCGAGTAGTGACCGAGGACGGCGCCGAAGGCTGGAGCGCCGGGCCGGCGATCGGGCGAGAGCGCTCGGGGCTTGGTGACCTTGTAGGCCCGTACCTGATCGGCGAAGATGCAACCGATATCGCATTGGTTCAGCAGCGATTGAGAGAGATCGGCTGCCTGGTCTGGTTTGCGCTTCGTGATCGTGGTTTAAAAGCTGCGCGCGAAATCGACGCGACCAAACAAAAACGAATCGACAAGCTACGATCGGGGGAGTGAGAATGCCGGAGAGAGATACTTGGAACAGGCTCGGTGCATTGAGCGGTGCAGCGTTCTGCATCCTCGCAATCATAGGATTTGCAGCCTCTGGAAGCTCAGGGAATCTCCCAACCGAGTTTTCGTCAAAGACCACGACGATCTCGGTGGTCATCGACAGTGACTCACGAGTAGCTGGCGCCTATCTCGTTCTACTCAGCGTTTTTTTCCTGTTCATCTTCCTTGCATACCTTCGCCGTCACCTGCTTCTTGCCGAAGGCGAAGGCGGATGGCTTTCCAGCGTCTCTTACGGCGGTGGGCTGGTCGTGGCATCGATGCTCCTGTTTTTCACTGGATTTTCCGTTGCTGAAAATGTCACGCCGACGCTCTTTGGATCGACACGGATATCTGAAACGTTGCTTGAGCTCAAATGGGGTCCGATCTTCATGTTGGCACCCCCTGTCGCAGCGCTGGTTGGAGGGGCTTCTGCGGCTGGTCTTCGTTTCAATGCGCTACCTCGATGGCTGGGCCTGTCCGGTGCCTTGATAGCTGCCGGGCTACTTATTCCGTATGCGTGGTACCCAGCGTTCCTTGCGTTTTTCCCCTGGATTTTGGTTCTGTCGGTCACCCTTTCCACTCGTGCGGTGAACGTTACCCGATAACCATCGCAATCTGCCTGGGTGCAGGTGAATTAATATCTGATTGGTGAAAGTCCAGGCAGTGCCGAGTTGAATCGAAAAGCAAGTCCCCAAATATGGTTGGCTATCTCATCTGGCGCAGCGATCCTTGTCGCTGTGATTTTCGCCCCGTACACGGATAAAAGCTCGAAACCCCCCGAGGTAACACGTGAAGGACCACTGCTTATTAAAAGCGCCCGTCTGGTTCAAAGCGGCCCTGATCTAGTACTGAAGATCAAGACCAGCGGCCAATGGCAGCCATCACAGATCTCCAAATCGAGTAAGCGATATCTGTGCGCCCGTTTTTTACATGAACGAAAGCAAAAGAAGCTGTTACAGATCTGCGTCGAAGATAGACGCAGATCCGATAAGGCTTCGCTGATACTCACGGGCATCGAGAAGAATGGCGACGTCGTCTCCAAAAAGCATGTAAAAGCATCGATCGAGCGGCCTAGCGCCAGTTCGATCAGTGCAAGCTTCCGGCCAGCCCAGGCCGACATCTCTCCGGGAACGTTTCGCTGGTGGATTGTGTCGAGATGGAGCGGAAAAAAGTGCGAGGACGCTCCCTCGTTTATCAAAGTCTGTGGCGATCGATTTCCTCAGTCGGGCACGGCACGTTTAAAGGTTCGCAAGGCACAAATCGTCGGCTGTAAGTGGAGCGGTGAGTTGCTTTATCTGAACGGACCGAGAAATAGAAGAGAGGTTGCATTGACCTTCGACGACGGCCCCAGTGCCTACACGCAAAAAATCTTACGTCTACTAGGCAAATATAAAGCCAAGGCAACATTTTTCGTTTGGGGCGTCAGGACGAACGGGCGCGAGAGCGTACTTCGTCAACTAATTGATAGCGGACACGAGATAGGAAATCACTCTTGGAACCACCATCAGCTACCTACGTACAAAGAGTTGTCAGCTACCAGTAAAAACTACCGCCGGATGTCCGGTTTCAAGCCTTGCCTCTTCCGCCCACCGTACCGTGTCTATGACAGAAAACTACTTGTCGCAGCTAAACGAGCAGGGATGCAGACGATCTTGTGGGATGTCGACTCGCGGGACTGGCGGAGACCGGGTGCTAATGCTATCGCTAACACAATTTTAAATAACACACAAACAGGGTCGATTATCCTCATGCATGACGGTGGCGGGCCGAGAGAACAGACCGTGACGGCCTTGAAACGCGTTCTTAAGAAACTCCGTGCTCGGGGCTACCGCTTTGTAACGGTTTCTGAATTGCTTGGAAACAGTGTAGTTTGGAGCCCTAGAAAAAAACCTGGGATATAGTGTTTTAGGACAATCAGGTGGCACAACACGTTGAAATAAAGTTGGATCATGTTCAGCTGAATGGGGAGCTTTCACTGCCAGAAGGAAGCGGTGGTCTGGTCATCTTCGCACACGGCAGTGGCTCGAGCCGTCTCAGCCCACGCAATCTAGAAGTTGCCGAAGCACTCAACGACGACGGTCTTGCGACCCTGCTTTTCGACCTCCTAACACCGGCTGAAGCTGCCGATCGTGCCAACGTGTTCGACATCCCCTTGCTTGGAGACCGTTTGGTTGCGGTGACAAATTGGGTCAAGGATTTGGACGATGTTGGCAAGCTGCCGATCGGCTATTTTGGCGCCAGCACTGGCGCAGGTGCAGCACTGTTAGCAGCAGCCGACCTGGGTGACCAAGTTAGCGCGGTTGTATCGCGTGGCGGGAGGCCCGATCTCGCTGCCCCTCGCCTTGGAGAGGTCAACGCACCGACGCTGACTGATAGTTGGTGGCAACGACCACCAGGTGATCGAACTCAATCGCCAAGCCGCCCGATCGATGAGCTGCGAGCAAGAACTCTCAATCGTCCCAGGAGCGACCCATCTGTTCGAGGAGCCGGGAACGCTCGAACAGGTCTCCACTCTTGCAAGAAACTGGTTCCTGCGTCATCTCGTCGCAGTCACCGGCGTGTAGGTTATTGGCTATTTAGCTCGCGGGTCCTCAACGCCTTCGGGCAGGCGGCCGTCACGACCGATATAGCCGTCCTTGCCACCTATACAGATATAGACGGCGTCGACATCACCGCAATTTCTGATCTTGCGATGTGTCTGCGCATCGACACGTGCGACTCCGCCATCTCCGAGCACGTGCTTGGAACCGTCACCAAACTCAATCTCTATCTCTCCCTTGTGCACAAAATAGGTCTCCTCCTGGATGTCGTGATAGTGAAACCAGGCCTCAAACCCGGGTGGGATAACCAGTGCGTTTATACCAAATGCGGTCACACCCAGCTCTTTACGAATCTTGCGAAAACCGTGACTCTCACCAAGTGCATCGATATTCGCGACTGCATAGCCCTCACCGTTTATTACTTCTTCAACCTCTTTACCCAAACCGACTCCTTACCTCTTTTTCTGCATCAGAGTTGCAGTTCATACTGAAATCTAACCAACATCCCATCTGCATAGAGCATTTCACTCGCATGAAACTCTGTATGCAGGCCTAACCCAGTGAAGTAGAGTCATAGTGGTTACACCTTGACAGAACCGGCTCCACAGACAGAACCGCAAAAACCTCACTCTGGCCCCAGGCGAATGCTGGTCGTCGTCAACCCGTTTGCAACAACGGTCTCGCACCGGTTGAGGAACCTGGTGGTTTACGCGCTTCGTTCCAGTGATTTTGAAGTAACAGCGGTGGAGACCGAGGCGCAGAACCACGCCACCGACCTATGTAGGGAGGCGGTTGAGAATGAATACGACCTGGTCGTTGCATTCGGCGGCGACGGTACCGTCAATGAAGCTGCAAACGGCCTAGCCAACACCAACATTCCACTTTCTATTTTACCGGGCGGCTCTACAAGCGTTTTTTGTAGATCGCTGGGAATGTCGAGCGACATCGTGGAGGCAACGGAGCACCTTCTCGAGGTGATCAAGGAGCTAAGGCCACGCAGGGCCGATCTCGGCTGCGTTAATGGGCGGTTCTTCACTTTCGGCTCCGGTGTGGGGTTTGATGCGGACGGCGTAGGGCGAGTCGATCAACATCCCCGCTTGAAAGCCAAGGCCGGTGAGCTTTTTTTCGCGTACGAGATGTTCCGGAGCTTCAACAGTTATAAGAGCTCCCCGCCCAGGTTTCAGATCGAGGTGGAAAACGAAGCTCCGAAGACCGCGGTTACAGCCGTGATCCAAAATACGACACCGTACGCCTACTTTGGACAGCAGAGGCTGGATGTGTGCGAGAACGTATCGCTTGACTCCGGCACGCTCTCGTACTGTCTGCTAAGCGAGGCGAGGCTGCGAGATATTCCAGGAATAAGCTTTGGACTGCTTTCAAAGCGCTCAGTGCATCAACACAGACAGGTCGAGCACGGTGATGGAGTCCATCGCCTTTCGATACGTTCGATAAAAAGTGAAAAAGGCGAGGATCCTCCCCTCCTTCCGGTACATGTCGACGGTGAGAATATTGGCCAGATCGCAGAGGCCGAATACTCTGTGCATCCCGGTGTACTGAAGATCGTTGCTCTGAGCGGGACTGCTGCCGCATCCCTTATGCTCGGTGCATGAAATTAAGCCCGCAACAGCGCGTAGCGCTTTTTTCCGTCATCGCGGCCTTGTCGTTGATGGGAATAAAGCTTGCTGTGGGCCTTTTAACCGGGAGCCTTGGGCTGATCGCAGAGTCATTGCACTCCGGCACCGATATGGTCGCAGCGCTGCTGACGCTGTTTGCTTTGGGCGTCGCTATACGGCCCGCGGACAGCCGCCATCAGTACGGCCACGATAAGGCCGAGCATCTGGCAGCTCTTGCCGAAGCTGCAGTGCTGGTCGCCGCAAGCATCTTCATCATCGTCAAGAGCGTTGGGCGACTGACGAGTGGAGACAAAGATGCGGTTGACGCCGCCTGGTATGCGATAGCTGTACTGATCTTTGTATTGGCGGTCGATGCAACCAGAGCGGCAGTTTCCTTTAGCGCATCGCGGCGCTACAAAAGCCCGGCGCTGACAGCAAACGGCTGGCATTTCGTGAGCGACTTTGGTGGAACTACGGCAGTCTTAGCGGGGCTCGTTCTTGTGAGAGCGGGATTCCCAGCCGCCGACTCGATCGCGGCGCTCTGTGTCGCGGCCTTGGTCCTTGCCGCAGCAGCGAGGATCATGCGTGCGAATGTAAACGTGCTGATGGACCAGGTACCGACCGAGGCAGAGGTGTTGGCAAAGAGAGCGATCTCCGGTATCGAGCCTGCGGTCGAGCTCCGCAGGCTACGTATCAGGGAGGCAGCCGGACGCACATTTGCGGACGTGGTTATAGGCGTTCCTTCAACGGCCGTCGTAGGCCAGGGCCATGCCGCTGCCGACGCAGTAGAAGAAGCAGTTGAGGAGGTCTTGCCGAAGAGCGATGTCGTAGTCCATGTTGAGCCCTCGACCCCCCCGGCAAAGGAGCTGCGCGAACGAGTCCGCGTCGCTGCCACTGCGGTACCCGGCGTCTACGAGGTCCACAACATCAAGGTCCTCCAGGTCGGGGACAGGATCGAGGCATCGCTCCACCTAAAACTGCCAGGCGCAATCGTGCTCGAGCAGGCGCATGAGATCACTTCCACGCTCGAGGCACAGGTCATGGAAGCCGTTCCCGAAATCGACGACGTGGAGACCCATATGGAGCCACTTTCCGACCAGGCGGTGAGCGGCACGGTTCCCGATGACGAGGTCGAAGCTGAGATGAAGCTGGTTGAAAATGCGGTGCTTTCAATAACCGGCTACAAGCCACGCAAGCTTCGGTTCATAGACACTGACGAAGGCATTGTGGCATATCTAACGCTGGTACTGGATCCGGAGGAATCCCTTGCCAAAGCGCACGACGTGGCAAGCGAGATAAAGGCGCGAGTTCTGTCAGAAGAGTCGAGAATTGTTAACGTATTCGTTCACACAGAGCCTTAGAGGTCTCCTACCGCTCCCGCTCCTCGCGCTGCTTCTCGGGCTCTTGCTGCTGTTCGTTACTCTTCTCCGTCCCTTCGCCGATCTGCTTAGCATCGTCATCGTCGTCGTCGTCGATCTTCACAGATGACAGACCATCCTTTAGCTCTCTCATCCCGCGACCTAGCGACCGTCCAAGCTGAGGCAACCTCTTGGGCCCGAAAATAACAAGCACTATCACTAGCACGATTGCAATTTCTAAAGGTCCTATATTCGGCACTTGAGCCTCCGCACCTTATTCACCAACATTTCAAAATAGATCATAACGCCACCACCGGTGAAACCCCTAGCCGTAGTGCCCAGATACCGGTTTCAACTCCTCGTATCTCAACCACCTTTGTCCAAGATTGTCTTTACGCGGATAGTGCGAGCAAGATCTGGGCCTATCATCTGTTTTTCTTTGCCAAAGCTTAGTGTGAGAGGACCACCAAAGGGCTCCTTGTGATCCAAATGAATCTCCAGCCCCGGCTTTATCTTCCTCTCTTCCAAGTACCGAAGAATCTCGGGATTTGAATCACTCACACGTATGAGGACACCCCTCTGCCCAACCTCAAGTTCATCGAGTCTTACCGTTTCCGGCTCCTCAACGCTACCGTCTAGCGATGGGATCGGATCTCCGTGAGGATCTACTTTGGGATGACCCAGCTTCTCGTCGATCCGTGCCTCCAAATCCTCTGAAAGCACGTGTTCCAGTATCTCGGCCTCTTTGTGTACCTGGTCCCACGGCATGCCAAGCTCATCTGACAGGAACTGCTCCAGCAGACGATGATGCCGAACTATCTCAAGGGCAAGTTTTTTGCCTGTCTTGGTCAGTCGAACTCCACTGTACGGTTTGTACGAGACGAGCTTTAGGCCCGCCATCTTCTGGATCATGGCAGTCACCGATGCCGGCGTCACCGCAAGTCTCTCCGAAAGGGAGGTCGTATTGACCCACTCGGATCCCTGCTGCTCCAGTGCATAGATTGCCTTGGCATAGTCCTGCACGGCTTCTGTCGAAACCGCACCAATTTCGCTCTTCTGCCTTCTACTGTGTTGGTCTGCGACACTCATGGTGTAGATATCTACTTACTCTGACCCTGTCGATGAGGTAACGAGATATTTAGGCACGCCTAAATTCTATCCAGAATATGCCACGAATAAAGTAATTAAAAAGATATATGGGTCTAAAGCATCACCTTACGAGCGTCCAGATGAACGCCAACTTTACGCTTTACCCGTTGAAGGGCGTTATCTACGGTTTTCGTATCGCAGCCGAGACGTTCACCGATGTCCTCATACGAAAGGCCATCGAGATAGGGTGAGCACTCGGCTCTCCAGCTCGCTCAAAGCCGATGCCAGGCAGTCGACCAGGCTGTTTAACTCCTCGCTGGATACGACCTGGCTCTCCGGCTCGTATACGGTGGATCCAGGTAGCACCTCCTCAAGGCTCGAATCACCTTCATCTGTCATGCCGCCTGCCGGTGCGTTACTGAACGTCACGTATGAGTTGAGTGGCTGGTGCTTGTTTCTGGTCGCGGTCTTAACTGCCGTGATTATCTGTCTCGTAACACACAGCTCCGCAAAGTTCCGAAAACTCGACTCGCGATCGGTGCGGTAGTCACGCACAGCCTTATAAAGACCGACCAGGCCTTCTTGAATAAGGTCGTCGGAGTCTCCCCCCATTATGAAGTACGAGTTTGCCTTCAACCTTACAAACCTGTGATACCGCCTTATGATCTGCTGGTAGGCGTCCTTGCTGCCCTGCTTGGCCAACGCAACCAGGTATAGATCATCAGGCTCAAGTTGAGCCTTAGGGTTAATCTTGTGTACTGCGCCGGGCCTACTGAACTCGGTAGAGGGCACGCTTCCTCACTTTCCGGGACCCACCATGCGTGGCGTTCCCTAAAAGTGGCGCGTTACCTCCCCTGCGCCGGTTTATCTAAACCTATACTTCAGGTTTAGACTTTACTAGGCGCGGGTTCCAACCTCATCCCTTCTCTCTTGTCAAGTCACAACCGCTGTCTGGTCGCTTCGAATGCGAGAACTGCCGCTGCTGATGAGACGTTGAGAGACCCGAGCTGCCCCGCCAACGGGATCGACAGAAGAGCATCACAAGATCGTGCAACTCTTGGTCTCAGGCCTTTGCCTTCTGACCCAAGTACCAAAACAACGGGACCGTCCATATCTACCTCTGTGTAGACCAAATCACCATCGGCTGCCGCACCATAGACCCAGTACTCCATCTCCTTTGCCTCGAGAAGAGAGTCGGCCATGTTTCCAACCCGTGCAATCTTCATGTGCTCTACTGCGCCAGAGGATGCGCTGCACACTGCTGCTGTAACTGCCACAGATCTACGTTCCGGGATTATTAGACCGGCGGCGCCGGTACACTCTGCAGTCTCTGCAACCGCACCAAGATTTTGTGGATCCTGTACTTGATCCAGTGCCAGTATCAACGAGTCGGCCTCGCCCAGTATCGACTGCAGTGGCACGTAGTTGTAGCATCGACCTCGGCCACTACTCCTTGATGCGCCTCCGACCCAGCAAGAGATTCGATCTCGCTTTGCGATCCTCGCCTTGTCTCAATGCCGCTCTCACTCGCATCCTTTAACCAGGGCTCATTCTCCGCACGGCCGTGCACCCAGATTCTTTTGATCGTTCTCTGGCCATGTAGTGCCTCTTTAACCGGGTTACGGCCGTAGACAACGCTTGCATCGGTCAAGGGTGTCAGTGCCTCCGAATGAGCTCTGGCCCTGTCGAGGTGTCCCTTAGCTCGCAACCAAGTGCAGCGATCTCGTCACGAGCTCTGTCGGCGGCCTGGTAGTCGCCATCCTTTCTCGCCTGCTCTCTTTCGTCTAAGAGCGCAAGCGCCTTCTCGTCGATCGGTTCGGTGTCTATGTCCAGCAACGACTCGTGTCCGATGCAATGCAACATCTGCCGCAGTGTTTCTTCAGCTCCAATTAGTGATTCGGACTGATCCAGGCGCTGTTGCCCTCGGTCACAACCTCGAAAACCTCAGCTAACGCCCTCGGAGTATTGAAGTCATCTGCAAGTGCATCAAAGAAACGGTCCCTATGCCCTGCCAACCATTCAGGACATGTACCCCCGTTTGCATCCAACTCTCCCACCTTGCGGCAGAAGTCAGCCAGGCGTTCAAGGCTGGCTTTCGCCTCATCCATCCGCTCGGATGAAAATGCAAGAGGCTGACGGTAGTGACCGCTGATTAAGTACATGATCGCAACGTCCCGCCCATAGCTGTCCAGCACCTCACTGAGCCCTCGAATGTTGCCTTCTGACTTGGCCATCTTCTCCTTGGACATCTGGATCATGCCGTTGTGCATCCAGATCCGTGCCAGAGGCTTCCCTCGAGCGGCTACCGTTTGGGCAATCTCGTTTTCATGATGGGGAAAGACCAGGTCCGAGCCGCCACCATGGATGTCGAAGTCGACCCCAAGAATCTCTTCGGCCATCGCCGAGCATTCGATGTGCCAGCCAGGCCTTCCCACGCCCCAAGGAGAGTCCCATGCTGTGTCCTCCCCCTCTTTCTGCGCCTTCCAAAGTGCAAAATCAAGTGGATCGCTCTTATGCTCACCAATCTCCTGACTTTCCATCTGCTCTAACGAGCGGTTCGAAAGCCGACCGTATTCTGCGAAGCTCCGAACTTTGAAATAGACGTCACCACCAGATTTTTGTAGGCGTGATCGACTGCAATCAGATCTTCTATCAAAGAGACGATCGAGCCGATCGTCTCGCTGGCGTAAGGCTCGTCGTCGGGCCGCTCTAGTCCAAGCCTGTCGGTGTCTGCAATGTAGTGGCGCGCCATCTCATCGGCCAGTTTCGTAGAGGCAATACCTTCTTTTTTTGCGGCATCGTAGATCTTGTCGTTTACATCTGTGACGTTTTCCACCAGCTTTACCTGGTAACCCTCATGCTCAAGAAACCTTTTGTAGAGCGCGAATACGACGTAGGGTCGAGCGTTCCCAATATGGATCCGTGCGTACACAGTCGGACCACAGGCGTAGATGCCGACCTGCCCCGAGTCACGGGGAACCAGCTCCTCCAACTTGCCCGTAAGCGTGTTGTGGATCCTTATAGTGGGGTCAGGTCTTGAATGGTGCATTACGGTACTCCAATGTGAATGTGTGTGCGCTAGTGATGCACCATTCAAGACCTGACCCCTACTTAGCCGCCTACGAAGCTCTTCTGGGTCGAATGCCACCAGAAAGAAGTGAGTTCCGGGCGACTGGTGCTGCCGGTTAGCGCAGCTCTGATCGCCTTCATCGTGACCTTTGGAGCTATCCCCTCCTCCTTGAGCTTTCCCCTAACTTCTCTTAGAAGCTCTTTTGCCGAGTCGGCGTCCATCTCCGTGTCGGGAAGACTCGCCGCTAACGATGCCAACGCATCTCCAGCACCGTCCACTTCAAGCGCCACTTTGGCGTCATCGTCAAGTTCATGCTTTTCCTTGAACAGAGACGAGATCTTTGCGCATTCTTTTAAAGTTGCGCCCGCAGACTGCAGCGCTTCGAGTTCCGAACTGTTGGGTTCATGATCCAGATAGGGACGCAGCCGGGTCTCAAAATCGCGTAGTTCGAGCAACCGGATATGCTGTCCATTCAGCCAACGCAGTTTCTCTAGATCGAACTTAGCAGCCGATCCATGTACACGGTCAAGTGAGAACTTCTCGGCCAGAACTGACGGCATGGCTACCTCGTCTTCACCAAAGGAAGCAGAGATAACGCTCAAGTAGTTGACCAGTGCCTCCGGCAGATATCCCTCGTCTCGATAGTCGTCGATCGCCGCCGCACCGTGGCGTTTCGACAGCTTACCACCGTCGGAGCCGAGCAAAAGAGGGAGATGACCGTACGCAGGCGGGTCTTTGCCCAGCGCTTCGATCACAAGTATCTGAAGGTGGGTATTGGAGATGTGGTCTTCTCCTCTCAGCACATGCGTGATCCCAAGCGCCACGTCGTCCACCGCGGTCGCGAAGTTGTAGGTCGGCGTACCGTCAGAGCGCCTGATAACGAAATTCTTCGCTGCGCCGGTCGGAATCTCGAGATGACCACGAATCAGATCCTCAAATTTCAGTTGACCTTCGGGCACTTTGAACCAGAGCGCACCGTCCTTCTCATAGACAGTTTCGTCTTCCTCGAGTTTTGTTAAAGCATCAACGTGGCTTTCAAGAGACTGCGATTGAAGGACAGGGCCCTTGTTCCAGTCAATCCCTAGCCATTCGAGATCGCCGACTATCTCATCGACGAGGCCTTCTTCCGATCGCTCCACATCCGTGTCATCGATACGAAGGACCATTTCCCCTTTCTGCACGCGGGCAAACAACCAGTTAACGACAGCGGTGCGAGCTGCACCTAGGTGCAGCGAGCCGGTGGGACGGGGGCAAAACGTGTACGGACCATCACTTGGACTCAAGCAGCGCCGTAGCTATGGCCGCGGCTCCTTCGCCTCGGCCAATGAAGCCCAACCCTTCGTTTGTTGTTCCCTTCACGGAAGCCTGTTCGATCTCCAAACCCAGAGCTTTTGCAACGCCCATGCTCATCAGCTCTCTGTACCCCGAGATTCGTGGCGCCTCCATGATCAACATAACATCGACGTTTACGATCGACCAGCCTTGTTCTTGCAAAAGCTCTTTTACCTCTCTGGCCAGCTCAAGACTGTCCGCCCCCTTCCACTCATTACTATCGTCTGGAAAGTGCGTACCTATGTCCCCCAGCCCGGCAGCGCCCAGCAGCGCGTCCATAGCCGCGTGAGTCACAACGTCGGCGTCGGAGTGGCCGGCCAATCCCTTGTCGTAAGGCACCTCAACTCCACCGAGTACCAAGCGCCTCCCCTTCTCGAACTTGTGGCAGTCGTAGCCTATGCCTACACGTATGTCAGTCACTATCTACTCCTAACGGTGCCATGCTTCGTCTGCGTTTGTTGAATACGGCAATTTCCTTGACCCCTGCGCTACAAAGATACTCCTGCGCAAGATCGTAGCCATAGCCCAGATCTTCCGGCCTGTGGGCATCCGAGGAGAGAACCACGGGTTTGCCTGCATCTACCAGTAGCTTGAGTAGATCCATCGAGGGATAGATCTCTCTGATCGGTTTGCGCAGTCCCGCCGTTGAGACCTCTATCGCGACGTCGGCCTCGGCGATCCGATCAAGTGAAATCTCATAGAAACGTCTGAGGTCGCCTTCAGGCTTCTTGTCCCAGATCTTTACAAGATCCGGATGAGAGAGAATGTCGTAAAGTCCGCTCGATGCCGCCTCGCCAAGAGCATCGAAGTAGAGACTCCAAATCTCGTCCACATCTTTTCGTGTCCAGATGTCGTAGTCGGGATGTTTGTAATCGACCGAGCAATCACCAATGAAGTGGACCGAGCCGAGCACGTAGTCCCAGGGGTAGGCATCGATAATCGCCTTGAGCTGATCCTCCCTCCCTCTAATCCAATCGATCTCAAGACCCAACTTTATAGGCCTGCCCGAGTCCTTCATCGCACTCAGAAACTCGCAGTAGCGGTCCAGATCGTCAGTCGCATTCTCACGCCAGAAAGGATGATCCCAGACTTCCAGTGCCTCTCGGAACCGGTATATGTGTTCCGAAAATCCAATCTCTTCAACGCCGTTATTTTTCGCGGCATCGAGGAACCGATCGACGGTGTCTTCATTGAAATGATCTATCGCCGTCGCCCGTAGGTCATCGGAACGGAGGTGCATGTGGTAGTCGGTGAGCATCTGGCAACATTAGCTTGGACTACGCCCTAGCACCGACAGCCTTGCATGTGCCAACTCCAGATCGTGCTTGGTCGTGATCTTGACGTTGTCGGCTGGTGCTTCAAAAATTCTGATATCTCCGCCGCTTGCCTCTATCAGTTGTGAGTCGTCTGTTGCGTGGGCAATTTCGTCGTCAGACGAGCTTTCATATGCTTTTTTCAGGGTCGTCGTCAAAAAGGCCTGCGGTGTTTGGACCCTCCAGACATCACTACGACTCAGTGTCTCGACAACGCGTTGTGCTGGGTCTACTCTCTTTAGGGTATCAGTGACCCTGTCAGCTGCTACCACGCCGTCACAGCCAAGCCTAAGAAGCTCTAATAGGCTCTCGTCGATGATCTCGGATGTTACAAAGGGACGAGCCGCATCGTGAACCACCACATAAGTCGTGCTTGAGGAATCAAGTGCAGCGCAAACTGATTGGGATCTGCTTGCTCCGCCTTCGACCACATCTATCTCAACTGCCGAACCGTACTTATCGACGAGAGATTCGATCTGCTCCAGCGACTCACTTGGAGCGGCGACGACTACGCGGTCAACGAATCTGCACCCTCCAACTGCCTCAAGACACCACGCTAGAAGCGGCTTTCCGCACAGATCAACAAGCGCCTTCGGTCCGGAAGCTCCAAGTCTTTTACCCGCACCGGCCGCGGCGATCAGGGAGGTGGCGCATAGATCCTGTCTATTTGATGTGGCTATGCAACTCCCACCTGGTCTCCGTGAGCGTTTTCGAGAACGTCGTCAAGGTATTCCTCCGCCTCGACTTCGCTCAAGCTCCTGGCGTACATCAGTTCCGACGCGAGTATCTTCTTGGCTCTCGAGTACATCTGTTTCTCTCCCGTCGAGAGGCCCTTCTCGCTGTCACGAATTGAGAGGTTGCGTACAACTTCAGCCAGCTCAAACACATCGCCGGTCCTTATCTTCTCACGGTTGTACTTGAATCGACGGTTCCAGTTCTTTGGCATCTGGCTTACGTCCTCTTGCAAGACCTTCAGCACTCGACGAACGGTTTTCTCATCGATAACCTTGCGCAACCCAGCACGATCAACACTGTCGGTTGGAACCATCACTGTCATATGGCTGTGATGGATCTGGATCGTTAGATACTCCCGCTTCTCACCTAAAACTTCCTTGCGTTCTTTTTTCAGCACCTTTCCCGCTCCGTGATGTGGATATACAACGTTGTCTCCGATTCTGTAGGTAGACGGCTTGCCGTCTGTGGCGAACTGTATGTCCTCGATGGTGCTGCTTTCTTCCTCTACTGTTACGTTCTCTGACACTTGTTTATTATTCCTCCTTAGATCTGCGTTTGTCGCTCGAAGCTGAATTGCATAGTCGAGTACCCCATCGTTCAAACTATGTCAGCTGGTAGTGGTCGGCAAAATTTTTCTGGCGCTGCAGGCTTAGACCCTCCAAAATATCCTTTGCCCTTATCTCGCCAACTCCGTCGATAGCCTCCAGTTCGTTGTCGTCTGCTTCCAAAATCTCGTACAACGTGTTATACACGCGAACTATGTTACGTATTACCTGTTGAGGCAGTCTCGGGATTCGTCCCAGTACCCGATAGCCTCGAGGCGTAACTACATGCTCAAGCGTGTTGAGTTTTCGGTCATACCCGAGAAGTTCGGCCAGACAGCCAAAGTCAAGCAGATCCTGGTGTGGCAATCGCGCCAATGTGTCCAGGACCAGAGCCGAGCCCTCCTCCGGAACCTGGGAGACGTAGTCACGGACAAGGTCGGCCTTTTCACGAGCTACACCGATAGTCGATTCCTCTAGCTGCATCTCGATAAGTCGCCCCTCGGTCCCAAGCTCGACAATGTGGCGCTCGATCTCAACAGACATGCGAGTAACCAGTTCTGCGCGCTGAAGCACTGTTAATACATCGTGCAGAGTCGCACTGTGTGCAAATTCAAGCGAGGTGAGACGAGTGGATACCTGGTCGTATCGACTCCTGTACTTATCAAGCGTCGCCAGTGCCTGGTTGGCCTTTGACAGCAGCGCCGGAA
Organism: uncultured Thermoleophilia bacterium; assembly: GCA_963710065.1. Taxonomy (GTDB): domain Bacteria; phylum Actinomycetota; class Thermoleophilia; order Solirubrobacterales; family CAVPYU01; genus CAVPYU01. The sequence continues at coordinate 87,280 of CAVPYU010000009.1, forward strand.
TATCCTCCAGGATGTACTTAGAGCCACCTACGTACAACGAAATAACGTCACGCTCTTTAGATATACAGACAACCAGCGCGCCAGCTTGCTTTGATACGCGTTCTGCGGTTCGATGACGAGTGCCCGATTCGCTTGAGTGGATGGTTGGATCTGGCATTAGCTGCACATTTGCCCAGTTAATCTTTGTTGCGTTCGCAGAGAGAATCAGAGCACCATCCATCTTGGCAAGCTGGTAAAGAATCGCCGGCGAGTAGTCCATCCCCAGCATTATGCCCCCTGAAAACATGAATGAAACATCCTCATCGTCGGCGATCACACACAGGGTTCCCGACTGGCTATGCAGGATATTATCGATGCCCTGCCGCAATTCCGTACCGGGTGCCACCATCTCAAGAGCCCGTATCAGCTTAGGCTCCTGCCGTGCATCGAGCTCTTGCAAATCTTCGCCTAGCTGGGGCGCCATCACCGACAAATGGTACTGCAAAAATCCGAGCTTTCCGCAATTTGGCACACAAATTGGTGTGTTAACCCAATTGACTCAGGATCCAAAGTGACATTCAAGATACTTATGGGTACATAAGAAAAACCGCAAATAGCGGTTTTTATATTTAGTTCGAGACGCGGGTTGTCTCCTCGAAGCTCGCCTCTTTGTGCGTGCCGTCACAAAACGGCTTGGTCTTCGAGTGTCCGCAGCGACACAGAGCAATAACTTCCTGGTCCAGCTGCCACTCTTTACCGTCAACATCGATCAACGTGATCGGCCCTTCAACTCTATAAGGACCACTGTCCCTGGGCTTGATCTCAACTTTATCCATCTACTTCATCCTCCTCTAGTTACGGGTTCTTCTGTAGTAGGAACGATAGAGAGTAGGCCAAAGTCTCAACGTCAGGGTCATTAGGTCAGCCTAATAAACTGAAGCTATTTTTCAGGAAGGTCGTCCGACTTCTTATCGTCGGGCTCTTTGTCTGTCTTCGGCTCGCCCCCGCCGACGGCGACCGGCTCGCGCTTCTTTTTCGTTTTTCCCTTTTTGGTCGTCTTTTTCGGCTTGACCGCGTTGATCTCGAGCTTTTCTTCATCACCTTCGTGATCTACCACCAGCGTCGATCCTGATTCGATGCCCGTGCGCAACACCACGTCTGCCAGCGGGTCCTCGACGTAGCGCTGGATCGCACGACGGAGAGGCCTCGCCCCCATGGCAGGATCCCAGCCCTTCTCAACGAGGAAGTCCTTGGCCGCATCGGTCAGGTCGATCTGCAACTCACGCTCCGCCATCGACTCTCGCAGATGGCGCATCAGCAGCTCTACGATCTGTTTGATCTGATCGCGTTCCAGCTTGTGGAAGACGATCACCTCGTCGATTCGGTTTAAGAACTCGGGCCTGAAGACCTTTTTTAGCTCACCGGTTATCCGGTTCTTCATGTCGTCGTAGGTCATGCCTGTCTCATCGGTTATAGAGAAGCCGAGCGGCGCGTCACGCGCGATATCGGTCGCACCAATGTTGGACGTCATTATTACGATCGTGCTGCGGAAGTCAACGGTTCGTCCCTGCGCGTCGGTGAGACGCCCGTCCTCGAGAATCTGCAGCAAGATGTTGAAGACGTCGGGATGGGCTTTCTCGATCTCATCCAACAGCAGAACCGAGTACGGCTTGCGCCGTATCGCCTCTGTTAACTGCCCGCCCTCGTCATAGCCGACATAACCGGGCGGCGATCCCACTAGACGCGAAACCGCATGTTTCTCCATGTACTCGGACATGTCGATTCGGATCATCGACTCTTCATCGCCGAACAGAAACTCGGCCAGAGTGCGGCCCAGTTCGGTCTTACCGACGCCCGAGGGACCAAGGAAGATGAACGATCCGGTCGGCCGTTTTGGATCCTTCAAGCCAGCACGTGAACGGCGGATCGCCTTCGAGATCGCCACGATTGCTGGATCCTGGCCAATCACTCGTTTATGCAACTCGTCCTCCATGCGCATCAGCTTCTTGGATTCCGCCTCGGTCAACTTGAAGATCGGGATGCCTGTCCACATAGAGACCACGTCCGCAATCTCGTCCTCGCCGATCTTGGGCCAATCCTCGGTTTCACCTGATTGCCAGTCCTCTTCCATCTCGCGCTTCTTGTTCGTAAGCCTGCGCTCAGTGTCACGTAGGTTTGCCGCCTTCTCAAACTCCTGCGCTTCGATCGCTTCTTCCTTCTCTCGGCGAACTGTCTCTATCTCTGTCTCCAGATCTTGATAGACGGGAGGCGCGGACATCGACTTGATTCTCATCCGGGATGCCGCCTCATCGATCAGGTCTATCGCTTTGTCGGGCAGGAAACGGTCGGATATATATCGGTCCGACAACTGGGCCGCCGCGTTTAGTGCCTCGTCCATTATGCGTACCTTGTGATGTTGCTCGTAGCGTTCACGCAAGCCCTTGAGGATCTCTTCGGTCTCATCGACCGACGGCTGCTCCACCTTTATCTGCTGGAAACGTCTCTCCAGCGCCGAGTCGCGCTCAAGATACTTTCTGTACTCCTCAATGGTCGTTGCGCCTATGGTCTGAAGTTCACCTCTCGCCAATGCCGGCTTCAGTATCGAAGCGGCGTCTATCGCACCCTCAGCTGCACCGGCTCCAACCAGGTTGTGAAGCTCGTCGATGAATAGGATGATGTCGCCACGCTGGCCTATCTCCTTCATCACCTTCTTGAGCCTCTCCTCAAACTCGCCACGATACTTGGACCCAGCTACAAGTGCCGCCAGATCGAGTGTGTATATGTGCTTACTCTTCAAAAGCTCGGGCACATCGCCCTTTGATATTCGTTGCGCGAGCCCCTCAACCACAGCGGTCTTACCGACACCTGGTTCACCCACAAGTACCGGGTTATTCTTTGTTCTACGCGAGAGAATCTGCATCACGCGTTCGATCTCAGTCTCGCGCCCAACGCAGGGATCTAACATGCCTTCTGTGGCAAGCTTCGTCAAGTTCCTTCCAAATTGATCTAACAATTTGGAAGTCTTCTTTGAGCTCTCAGCCCCTGGCTGCTGTCTGCGACCCCCGGGACCCGAGAGCATGCGGATCACTTCGTTGCGAATCCGCTCTGAGTCAGCTTCGAAGTCGAGCAGAATCCGTGCCGCCACTCCCTCGTTCTCACGGACCAGACCCAGTAGGATGTGCTCAGTGCCGATGTAGTTGTGACCGAGCGAGAGTGCCTCGCGAAGTGCCAACTCCAAAACCTTCTTTGCGCGCGGTGTGAATGGAATCTGACCAGAGGTCACCTCTTCGCCCGATCCGACGATCCTTACAACTTGAGCTCGTACCCGCTCAACGGTTATGTCGAGCGACTCCAGTACCCTCGCTGCAAGGCCTTCTTCCTCGCGCAACAGCCCAAGCAGGATGTGCTCAGTGCCGATGTAGTTGTGTTTGAGCGTGCGTGCTTCTTCCTGTGCAAGAACCACCACCTGACGCGCTCGCTCTGTGAATCTTTCAAACATCGAACTAGATTAGGGGACAGACTATGTGACGTCTACCGATCGACACTACATACCCGACATTCCTAACCGCACCTCCTGATTCTCTTTTCGGCCAATTGGAGTAAATCCATTAGCCCGACAACCACTCTTGCTATAGAAAAGATTTTATCAGTGCTCCTTATATCCAGTATGACCCCATTCTGACTCAATAGATGCGGCGATTGGGTCAGGAACGTTGCAGTTTGCTGATTTGAGATATCCGTTGCCTTGTCTATTGCTTATGGAAGCGGGTTTCGTAGCTAGCTTCAGTTGGTGCCGCTAGATGCCCAATCATCATAAAAAAACAAAATCATTTGCTTTTGTTTCTCAGCGCCGGGAAAAGAATTACCTCGCGGATCGATTTACTGCTGGACAGAATCATCACCAGCCTGTCGATACCCACGCCAAGCCCCCCTGTCGGAGGCATGCCATGCTCCAACGCCACAATGAAGTTTTCATCAAACGGCTGTGCCTCGTCATCGCCTCTTCTAGCATCCTCGGCTTGCTGCTCAAAGCGGCGACGTTGGTCTTCGGGGTCGTTCAGCTCAGTAAATGCATTCGCGATCTCTATGCCACCGCAAAATGCCTCAAAGCGCTCGACCAGTCCCTCCTCATCACGGTGTTTTTTTGCAAATGGAGATAGCTCTACGGGGTAGTCAAAGACAAAGGTGGGCTGTATGAGCTTGGGCTCAACCGCCTTCGACAGAAGCTCGTCGACCAGTTTTCCCCATGACGTCTGGGCTTTGGGATGCATCTCGATCCCTGCCTTGTTCACTGCTCCTATCAGTGAATCGCGGTCGCGGTGCGCCAGCACATCAACGCCTGTGTGTTCGATTATCGCCTCCTGTAGAGTCAGGCGCTGCCATGGGGGGCTAAGCTCGATATCCAGATCGTCCCGTTTAACTTTCGTTGCGCCGACGGTCTCTTTCGCAACTTGGCTGACCATATTCTCGAGCATTTCAGCAACGTCCCGGTAGTCGGTGTAGGCCTCGTAAGACTCCAGCATCGTGAACTCGGGGTTGTGTTTGTGTGAGATCCCTTCGTTTCTGAAGTTCTTGCCTATCTCGTAGACCTTCTCTAAGCCACCGACGATCAAGCGTTTCAGGTAGAGCTCGGTGGCTATGCGCAAAAAGAGATCCGCGTCCAAAGTGTTGTGGTGAGTCGTAAACGGCCTCGCCAGCGCACCGCCGTAAAGTGACTGTAGTACCGGCGTCTCAACCTCCAGAAAATCACGCTCATCCAGGTAGCTACGTATGGCACTGATGACTTTGCTCCGCAGTATGAAAAGCTCACGGCTTTCTTCGTTGGCGATAAGGTCAAGCTCCCGTTGCCGGTAACGGATCTCCACGTCCTCAAGGCCGTGAAACTTCTCGGGCGGTGGTCTGAGGGACTTTGAAAGTAGCCGCCAGTCGTCCACACGTACAGAAATCTCGCCCCGACGAGTCTTGAACACCGCTCCCTCGATGCCAACCAAATCGCCTAGATCCAGTGAAACGAGTGACTGAAAACTCTCCTCGCCCAGCACATCCTGGCGAGCGTGCAGTTGGATTGTCCCGCTACGATCGGCGAGGTCAAGGAAGGCGGCCTTGCCGTGACCGCGTCTGGCTGCCAGGCGTCCGGCCAATCTCTTAACCGAGTCGGTTTCCTGGCCTTGCTCCAAATCGCTGTGCGCTTCTAATAGATCGCGCGCGCAGGAGTCACGATCAAACGAATAAGGAAATGGCTCTCCTCCTGCGTCACGAATGCGCTCTAGCTTGCGCCTTCGTTCGGCCAGCAGATCGTCCAAGGGACTAGTGGTCCCAACTACAGGTACGTTCGTGTGTTGCCGAGCGTATGACGACCATTTAATTCGCTTCGATCTTGGTGATCTTCAACTTTCTCTTCGGACCCCGAGGAACGTCGACAGCTACGGTCTCGCCCTTTTTTTTGCCCAATAGAGAACTGCCGACCGGTGATTCATTCGAGAGCTTGTTCTCGCCCGGATCCGCCTCGGCGGAACCGACTATCTGGTACTGAATTGACTTGCCGCTTTTCTGGTCCTTAACCCGAACCTTCGATCCGACTTCCACGCGGTCAGTCGGAATTTTGGCAGTATCGACTATGCGTGCCTTGCGCAGTTTTTGCTCAAGCCGTGCGATCTTTCTTTCGAGAATCGCCTGATCGTTTTTCGCGTACTCGTACTCAGCATTCTCCGATATGTCACCGAACTCACGTGCCTCTTTAATGTGAGCGGCAATCTCCTTGCGCTTCTCAGTCGACAGGTAGTCGATCTCTTTCTTTAATTTTTCAAGTCCTTCTGGAGTAAGGACTACATCCTTTACCACGGTCGCTTCGACCTCTCTCTCATCGCTTATATACGACAAATCGCCCGTCGGCGGAATCACGTACCGTACGGGCTTTTAGCGGGCGTAGTATAGCGCTGCGCAACAAGTTGGGGTATTGTGGTTTTAACTATGGTGGTTAACTACAAGGGTGTGAGGAAGCGTCATATGGATATGAGGAATCATATAAAGGTTATTACTGCAGTCCTGGCTGGGTTCATGCTAATTGCAGTTCCAGCACTTGCTAAGCCACTGACCAGCAAGAAGAGCAAGCCGCCAACGCCCACGGGAACGATCATCAAATGCAGCAAAAGCAAGAAAAGCTACACGCTGAAGACACTGCAGAGCTCTTCCAGTCGCAAGGACAAGCTGCAGCAACGCTACTACACACAGGTGAGGGTGAAGGTCAAGTCTTCGGCGAAGAAGAAGAAGTACAAGTACGAGACGATCAGCACCACCAAGTGGCGCACTATCCCGAACAAGTCGAAGTCGGTTCTCTCAACCACACCGGTCAAGGTCTCTAACGTCGATACTGGAGCGGTTGTTCGAGAGAAAATCAAGTTCCGCTGGACCTACAAGAGCAAAGGCAAGACGAAGAAGAGGACCGTTACGCGCACGACCAAGACGTACAAGTACAAGAAGTTCAAGGGACGCGCTCTCTGTAAGATGTAGCGCTTAGGTAGCGTCTCGTGGATTCGCCTGCGCGCCTGGATCGATGGCTTGCCCCGCCGAGGTCGGTCGTCGAGGCCCTGTATACCATGCTCGTAGAAGCGTTTGCGCTACATCGAGACCACTTCACGACGGGTGTTGAGGCGCAGTGCGATTTCGTCGTTGCGCATTCCCCGGGCGGCCATGAGCACTATCTGTGCACGCACGACTTCACGATACGGCAACGTATACTGGCGTGCCTTCGCCTCCAGTATCTGCCGCTTTTCCTCGGTCAGCTTAATCCGATAAGGGCTTTGTCTTGACATCACAACTCCTCTTCAGAAGGACAAGGATGCATCAACACTAAGGCTGACTCAGGATGTATTATACGTGTGCGTACTTATGAAATGGAGTACTTAGGCCCTTAATCGATGAGCTCTTCTTGGCGCTTTCTTATCAGGCTAGTTATCTCATTGCGTACTAGTTCTCCTCTGGCGGCGCATACTAAAAGAGCAGCTAACTCATCATCTTTATCGCTTATCAACATCTGTTTCTGACTAGTGGGGGCGTTGTCTTGCCAAAACTGTGAGGCAAGTACAAATGCGGTTCTTTTATTGCCTTCGTAGAAACCTTGGGCAATAGTGATCTCGTACAAAAGCGATGATGTCGCCTCAACCAGTGTGATCTTAAGTTTGGCTTTTTTTAAAGCTTCTGAAACTCTCTCTAGGTCGTCTTCATCGTCTTGGTGCTCTGGCTTCTCACCGGATTCTTTAACCTGGTGATTGATGGCAATTGCTGTTGTTAAGTCAGGAAATTTCAGTGGTCTCGTAAGTAGCTTAGAGTGCCTGATGTTGCAGCGATCGTGTCTGTATAAGCCTGTCGTCTCTCGGGTGACAAAGAGGCCCAGTAGGGATCATCGCCTGTGGACACAGGTTGTGGGGCTACATACGGGGTTTGCGGCCTGGCGTTGGCTTTGTCGTTTTCATACTTTAGGTCTATCGCTTGTTTAACTATCGCCGCGTTTGACGTATGGGCACTTTTAGAAAGCTCGTCAAGCTTTCTCCGCTGTTCCTCGTCCAGTCGCAAAGTAAACGCCATATGATCACCAGATACCACTATGGTATCACTTATATACCAACTATTCACCCAAAGATAGAGCCACACCTCTGTAAGTCCTTACCCCGAGCGGTTTCACGCCTGTTCAAAGCAAAATCCAAGCAGCGCGGGCTTGAACCCAGCCGAACAACTAACAACGCACCATTTCAGACCTGACCCCGGGGACTACGGGACCGTCAGACTTCCCATGATCGTGTATCGAGGGCTTGTGGCCTTGGCCTTTCCCTCGCGGCCCGTCCTTACCATTATCAGGATGGGCGGTCATGGGATCTCCCGGTTCTCGCGCATGGAGATTTGCGTGCTTGCTGTGGGTTCTTCGACCGCGCGGAGTTCGAAGGCAGCTCGCATATAGCGCGGCCTTCGGTATTGCCTTCCGCCTGTCTTGAGGGCGTCGGCACTCCGGGTGTGGTCATTTCGCGGCTCTATAGCCTAAGCCTGCACGTACCTTTGTCAACGCTTCGTCTACACCCTTACGGGCGCCTACGCATGACTCAAGGCCACTGTGGTTCGCTATCCCTTCAATGTAGGGCACTTTTATCCCCTTCTCCATGCCGGTTTATCCCGGCGCTCCAAGACCTGACCGGTCACGTATGTATAAGTGGTGTAACGGCGCCCGCGTAGGAGCTGTCATTTAGTTCCGACCACCGTGGGCCCCAAACTCGTCGGTTGATGACAAATCGACTAACGAGAGGAGCACACCACGATGGCCAAAGACAAGATATCGACCTTAGCCGATGTAGTTACCGATGCGCTGCAAAGCGAGCACGGAGACTTCCTGCGCCAAGCGGTAGAGGTAGTCGTTCGCGAATTGATGGAAGCCGAGATCTCGACCGAGATAGGGGCTGGACTGGGTGAGATCTCACCCGAACGGACCTCGCACAGAAACGGCTATCGGCCGAGAGGCTGGGAGACCCGTGTAGGTGAGATCGAGGTTGCGATCCCCAAGAAACGTCGGGGATCCGCCTACTTCCCAAGCTTCCTTGAACCTCGACGCCGGTCGGAGCATGCAATCGTGAGTGTGGTGATGGAGGCATACGTCAACGGAGTATCCACACGCAAGGTGGATCGCCTTGTGGAGCAGCTGGGCATCCAGGGCATGACCAAGGATCGCGTATCCGCACTTTGCAAGGGGCTCGATGAACAGGTGGAGGTCTTTAACAGCCGACCACTTGAGGGCGAGTACCCATACCTATGGCTGGATGCTAAGCAGGTCAAGGTACGAGACAGGGGTCATGTCTATCCCAAGGCGCTGGTAGTCGCCTACGGAGTCCATGAGACAGGAAGGCGAGAGGTAATAAGCATTGACTTGGGCGAGGTGGAGTCGAAGGCCTTCTGGATGGAGTTCTTACGATCGCTCAAGACTCGCGGCCTTACCGGAGTACGTCTTTGCACATCAGACCACCACGAGGGCTTGAAGAACGCTATAGCCCAGGTTCTGAGCTGTCCCTGGCAGCGATGCACCGTTCATTTTGTCAGAGACATGCATCAGCACTGCCGAGTATCGGAACGTGGTCTGGTGTCGGCTGCCTTGCGAGAGGTCTTCAACGCGGTAGATCGCAAGCAGGCAAGCGAACGTGTGGGCCAAGTGCTCGAGCGGCTCAAGAGAGCGGCTCCCAAGGTGGCCGAGCTGCTTGAAGCTGCAGAGGAAGACCTGCTTGCGTTCTACGCATTTCCCAAGGCGCACTGGAGAAAACTGAGGTCCACCAATCCACTTGAGAGGGTTAACCGCGAGATCGGCAGAAGAACCGATGTCGTTGGAATTTTTCCCAACGACCAATCGGTGATCCGTCTTGTTGGATCACTACTTATCGAGCAGAACGATGAGTGGCTTGTCAGTCGACGCTATCTGTCGCTTGATTCGCTCGCCTCTGTCTACGACAGAGGCGATACAGATAAACATGGAGAGGAGGTGAGAGAGCTAGAGCTAGAAGCCGTTACTACCGACGATGAGAAGTTACACCACTAGGTTCTACTTGACTACCTGACCCCTTGAACAAAAGAAAAATGAGAGTCCATCAGGCATGTTTCATGGGTTCTGGTGTCTACTAACAAGTGAAATTCTGTTCTTAGAAGGCTTTGAATAGCCTGGCACGAGAAACAAAGGAGAAATTAGTGCGAAGCAAATTCGTATTCTTAATTACAAACGTAATAGCTGTGGCGGCCCTCCTCACCGTGGTGGTACCAGCTGCTGTGGCCAATATAGGTCCTGGGAGTCGAGACATGCCACCTCCCCCCAATAATCCAGGCGGAGACAGGCCAGGGGGCGGTTTGCCACCTGGCGGAGACAGGCCTGGCGGTGACGATCCTGGCAACGGTGACGATTCTGGAGGTGACGATTCTGGTGGTGACGATTCTGGAGATGACGATTCTGGCGGCAACGGCGAGGGGCCCAAGGGTGGTAACGGCCAGGGGGGCGGCACCAGCGGTGAAGACATCAAGGAATTATTGGATTTGCTATTGGACAAACATAAAGACAAACCGATACCTCCCAAGCTGCTGGATGATCTTGGCATACCCGATCCCGATGACCCCGACAATGCGAACGATTCAATAGAGCACGTGTACTGGATGCTTACATGGGGGCCCTACATTACATTTGTCAGACGCGTTAAAGACGGCGATATTTTAGAACCACCGCCCGTCGATCCTCCGCCGGAAGAACCTCCGCCTGAAGAACCTGCGCCTGAAGAACCTGCGCCTGAGGTTAAAAAGAAGAAGACCAAGAAGAAGAGCGATGTAGAGAAGGTGATTGAAATTCTGATCCCGCCCAAGCTCTGGATGTAAAGACTGCTAGCTGTTTAGTAGCTACAAGATAGGTTGATGCCGCGGCGGCAAGCGCGGCATCAACCTTGTGCATATTCTCCGGGGTCAGGTCCCAAACGGTGCGCTACTTCGGTAGGTCTTGTCAGATATTTCTCCGTGAGGTGATCACTTTGAGTCTGCGACTAACCGTCTAGTGGTGACAACCTAGTCTCCGGGGATGACCGGCCTTCCTTGCTATACCGTCCCAGCTCTGTGAATATGATCGGAACTGTGAATACGCCAAAGCTGATCCTGTCCCCTGCTGCAATATTGGAGGATGAGCTTGCCGCCGCACTTGAGCGCGCAAAGGAGCCGGACGCGCTCGCACCGGTGACGATCCTGGTCGGGAATACCTTGCTGCGACCGTATCTCCAGCGCCGGCTCGCGGAGATCACCGGTGGTCACGTCAACGTCCAGATCCAGACCTTCACGGGCCTTTCGCTCAATTTGGGGGAGCATGCCATGCTTGCCCGGGGGCGCTCGCTGCTTCCGCCTCTGGCTTCGCGCGTGCTGGCCCAACAGGTGGCTCGTGGCGCGACCCGATACTTCAAGCCCGTCGCAGGCTCGCCCGGTTTCGCACAGGCACTGCGCCGCCTGATAGGCGAGCTGCGCGAGGCGGGGATTGACCCGCAGGCGCTGGCCAAAGCTGCAAAGGACACCGGCAACCCGGACAAGGTCGCTGATGCCGCAGCCCTGTACACAAGCCACGAAAAAAAGCGCAGCCGCTTCTACGACGCCAAGGACTGCATGCTCGCGGCCAACGCAGGGCTATTCGACTCCGTCGCGCTGCTCGTCTACGGCGTCTGGCAGACCAGCGCCGCTCAACGGGCGTTGCTGGAGAAGCTGATAGAGAAGGTACCCACGACCTTCTTCCTTCCCCGGACGCAGACGGAGGGCGACTCGGTTTACACTGACCTGCATCAGTGGTTGACTGGCCTGGGCGCAGAGCAACCCGAGTTGAACGCACCCGACCCCCAGAGCACCGCCATCGGCCATCTCAAGCTCAATCTCTTCTCGCAGGACGGCCCCGCCCCCGAGGACGGCACCGCACTGCTCGTCTCCGCTCCCGATCCGCCCCGCGAGGTCGTCGAGGCCGCACGCGCATGCCTGCGCTGGGCTCGAGAGGGAATAGCCTTCCACGAGATGGCGATCACCTACCGGCACAGCCGTAGATTCCGGCCGCTGATCGAGTCGGTATTCGCCGATGCCGGCATCCCCGTGTATGTGCACGAGGGAACGCCGCTTACCGAACGGCCGCTCGGCCGTCGTGTGGTCGCGCTGCTGGAGTTGGTCGACTCGGGGCTGCCTCGGGCCGCCGTCATGGAGTTCCTGACCGACGCCGAGCTTCCCGTCGCCACCCGGGAGCGCCACCCGCAGTTCGATTCGGCCGCTTGGGACTCGATCACTCGCATTGCCGGGGCGGTCGAGGGCCGCGAGCAGTTGACGGCACGACCTCTGGCGTTCTTCGAGCAGGAGACCGAGCGCCTCGCCCGGTACAAACGCAAACCACCGCCCTGGGGCAAGGATGTTGAGCCGTTGACCGAGTTCATCAACGAGCTCGCCGATCACCTGGAGGCACACCCGGTTGAAGCAACCTGGTCCGAGCACGTCACCTACTTAAGTGAGCTCTGTGAAACATACATCAGCGGCGTCGAGCCGATTGTGGCCGAGCTGCGCATGCTCGCGCAGCTTGACTCGGTCTCAACGAAGATCAAGTTCGAGCACTTCCGGACGGTGGCGCTTCAGGCCATGAAGGAGATGCGCTCCGATGAGGAGAGCGCGCCTCAGTCGCTGCCCGCTACGAACGGCACCGGGACAGCGCCACACGAACCCAACGCCAACCGCAACGCTTTTGCTCGGTGCGGCGTAAACGTGCTCGACGTAAATTCGATGCGACACCTGAGCTTCCGCGCAGTCGCGATCCTCGGCCTCACGGAGCGCGCCTTCCCGCCACCAGCACGGCAGGACGCGCTGCTGCTCGACTCCGAGCGGCTTGCGTTAAACGGTTCCCGCGACTGGGCGATTCCAGTGCGCACCGCGGGCATGGACCCCGAGCAACTGCAGTTCACCCTCGCCGTGCACGCCGCCCGCGAACGCATACAGCTGAGCTTCGCGCGCACCGAAACCGGCAATGCCAGCCCGCACCTTCCGTCGCACTTTTTCCGCGCGGCTGCGACCGCACTCGCGGGCAGCGCGATCGGAGTGGAGGACATGGACCCTGTGCCCGCCGGCCTTCGCCACCGCTCTCCGGGCAACCGCTTCGCCGCACCGGCCCTCGAGAAGGCGATCGACGCGAACGACTACGACCGCACTCTGGTCGCAGGACCGGACACGCGGGCGCTGGGCATCGCCTGTATCGAACGGTTGAAGCCGGCGGTCACCGCCGCGATCGCCGCACGCGAGGCCCGCTGGCGCGACAGCAGCCTGACGGCATACGACGGTGTGTTCACGGAGAAAGCGCACTCCGCTCTTAAGCGTGAGGCGTCCCTGGACCGCCCGATCTCGGCGACCACGCTCGAGGCCTACGCTCAATGTCCATACCGCTACTTCCTCGCACACGTGCTGCATCTCGACCGGATCGAGGAGCCGGAGAACATCCATTGCATCACCCCGATGGACCGAGGCTCGCTGGTGCACGAGGTGCTTGAGCGATTCATGCATGAGCGCGTGGAGGCCAACGACCCGCCATGCGACGACCGTCGCGCAATACACACCGAGCGATTGAGCGAGATCGCCGCGGAGGTCGGATCGTCGTTCGAGTCACGCGGTCTCACCGGGCTTGCCACACTTTGGGCGCTAGATCGTCGCTCGATCTTCGAAGACCTCGAACTCTGGTACGACAGCGAGTGCGCGAGCCCGCAGTGCTTCGACAACGGCAAGTTCGAGGAGCAGTTCGGATTCAAAGAGCCGTTCGAAATCACCGCCGACGGTGTCACGCTCAAGTTCCGCGGTTTGATAGATCGTCTCGAATGGAGCGGCGCAGCGGGGGAAGCTGACGCCACCTTCCGGGTGATCGACTACAAAACTGGCGGGGTCCAGAAAACACACGCGGACGGTTCCCTGACCGGCGGTCGCTCCCTGCAGCTTCCGATCTACATGCTGGCCGCCGCCAAACAGCTCGGCATCCCGCCCAAACGCGGCGAGGCCCAGTACTTCTTCATCTCAACAAGGGGAGGCTTTGAGCGAGTCAAATTCACGGGCGAGGACCTGGAGGACAGAGATGACGACTTTCACCGCCTGCTCGCAAGCTTCGCGACCGGTATCGCGAACGGAGATTTTCATCCAGTCCCCGGTCGCAACAAGAAAAACTGCGCTTGGTGCGACTTCGACTCGATCTGCGACGCGCAGCGCGTGCAAATCTTCGAACGCAAGGCGGAGGACCCGCGGGCAACCGCGTTCGCGGGCCTGGGAGAGATCAAATGACGGCATCGGCCGAGAAGTTCACCCCATCCGACCAGTCCGTGCGCGAGGAGGTCATGTGCGATATCGACCAGAACTTCTGCGTGGAGGCCGGTGCCGGCACGGGCAAGACGACCGTGCTTGTTGGTCGCATCATCGAAGTGCTGCGTTGCGGCCACGCGACAATCGACGAGATCGCCGTCATCACCTTCACGGAGAAGGCCGCGGCGGAGCTTGCCGCGCGAGTTCGTCTCGAGCTGGAGCAGGCGCTCGATGACGCTACCGATCCGCAAGAGAAAGAACGTATGGACGACGCCATGCTCGGTCTCCACCGCGCCCACATCGAGACGATCCACGCGTTTGCCGCCAACCTGCTTCGAGAGCGTCCGGTGGAGGCGTCACTCGACCCCAACTTCGAGGTACTTCAAGGGCTCGCCGCCAAGCTGGCATTCAAGCGTGCCTGCGACACCTGGCTGGAGGAGTTACTTGGAGTAGACGGCGCGCAAGACGAGGCCCTACACCGCATCCTCAATCGCGGGCTTGACCTCGCACAGATCGAGGACTGCGCCCGCGAGGTGCACGAGCACCGTGAGATGCTGCCACTGGAGCCCTACGAGACGACGCAGTCACCGGATCTCGACGGCTTCACCGTTCTGCTGGAAGATGCCTGCAAGGAACTGCGCGAGGTCGAGGCGAGGTGCATCGATGAGGCCGATAACGGATATCTCCAGATCCCCGGGATTCTGGCATTCGGCGACGAGATAGCGGCGGCTAGCGGCGACACGCAACGGCTGGAGCGCCTGATCCTCCATCGTGCGCCGCCCGTCAAGAAGAATAGTGGCCGCCAATCGAGCTTTGCAGACGTCGAGGACTGCCGCCGCATGAAACGGTGCTTTTCGGAGCTGACGAACGCCATCACCGTGACGAAGTCTGCTCTGCGCCGGCAGGCGATGGCGGATCTGCTGCCCAAGGTATCGGACTTCGTGTCGCGCTACGAGCGCCGGCGACGCATGGACGGCAGCGCCGAGTTCACCGACCTCCTCCTCTGGGCACGCAATCTCGTGCGCGACAACGAGGAGGTGCGCCGCTACTTCCAGGGTCGCTTTCGCTGCCTGCTGGTCGACGAGTTTCAGGACACCGACCCGATCCAGAGCGAGCTGATCACTCTCATCTGCAGCGAGCAGGGGTCGAAGGGAGAGTGGCTCACGCTGCCGCTGCGCCCGGGCGCACTGTTCGTGGTGGGCGATCCCAAGCAGTCGATCTACCGCTTCCGCCGAGCTGACATGACCAACTACGACGAGGTGAAGAACCGCCTGTTCGACGAGCGCGTTCGTGAGCTGCGCCAGAACTTCCGCTCCGTTGACGGCGTGCTCGGCTGGGTGAACAAGGTGTTCGACCGCCTGTTCGTGCCGGTTGAGGGCGTGCAGCCGGAAAATGCAGGCCTGATTGCAGACCCGCGCGTGGAGCGATGCAAACGGGCGCGCCGCCGTGATCGTGCTGCACGGCCAGTCGCCCGTGCAAAATCAGGAGGAGCTCCGCATCGCGGAGGCCGAGTCACTTGCGGCGCTGATCAAGAGGGCGGTGGACGAGGAGCACTGGCAGGTGCGCGACCCGCGCAACGACGAGCTGCGTGACGCCCAGTGGCGCGATGTGGCCGTGATCGTTCCGGCTCGCACCGGGATAGAGCTGTACGAGGAGGCCTTCGAGAACACACGCCTGCCCTACCGCTACGAGAGCACCCGCTCCTTCTTCCAGCGCCAAGAGGTGCGCGACCTGGCCAACTGCCTCTACGCGATCGATGACCCGACCAACAAACTGAGCCTGGTCGCCGCGCTGCGGTCGAGCGCGTTCGGCTGCTCCGACGAGGAGATATTCCTCTTCAAGTCCGCCGGCGGCAAGCTCGACTACCGGGAGAAGAATCCGCCGAGCGGCCACGACGGAGTGTCTGCTGCCCTGCCGGTGCTGCACGAGCTGCACAAAGATCGCCGCCAGACATCCCTGCCGGAACTCGTTCACGCGCTGCTTCATCGTACCAACCTGATCGAGTTCGCGCTGACCGACCGGGCCGGTGGCGTGCAGGCGGCAGGCAACCTCCTGAAGGTGGTGGACCAGGCGCGTGCGTTCGCCGGTGTTGGCGGTGGCGGCCTGCGCTCCTTCGCTCGCTGGCTTGAGTCGAGCAGCGACCCCGATCAGGAAGAGACCGAGGCGAGCGTCGTTGACGAAACCGACGACGTGGTGCACCTGCTGACGATCCACGGGGCGAAGGGGCTTGAGTTCCCGATCGTGGCGCTCGCCAACCTGAACTCCAATGCCGCAAGCCGCAAGGGATCGTTCTGTGACCATGCCAGCGGCCGTCTGCAGGTTTATGCGAAAAAAGAGTGGGTGACGCCCGGCTTCGACGACGCCTGGGAGGATGAGGATCGGCACCACGACGCCGAGCGCCGGCGGATGCTTTACGTCGCCACCACACGCGCTCGCGACCACCTGGTCCTGCCTGTGATCGAGAGGCAGAGCGGTGACATGAAGGGCCTGGCAGGCGAGCTGGCGCCAGACCTGCCGGACTGGGAGGACGACCGGGCCGGCCACGACGTGGACGGCTGCCACCTGTATGACCGGGCACTGCTGAAGGTCGCAAAAGCAGCCGGCCGCGAGAAAAGAGTCGTGCCGTCCAAGGTGGACGTGGATGCAGCGCTGGCGAAGCGTGAGCAGTGGCTGGCCGAGCGCAACGAGGTTGTCGAGTCGGCCGACCGAGGCCTCGCGTGGGTGTCGGCCAGCAGCGCGGAGAGGTGGGAGAGGCCGCTTGCGGCAGACGACGGCACTCCCGGCGGTGACGGTGGCGAGCCCGTCGTGCGCATCGCTCGCCCGACCGCCCGCGCCATCGGAGACGCTCTTCACCGCGTGATGGAGGTCATCGACCTGGCGACCGGCGCCGAGCTGGAGGCAGTCGCTGCGGCAATGTGCGTAGAGGCCGCCGTGCCCGACCAAGTCGACGACGTGGTGCAGATGGCGCAACACTGCTTAGACAGCGAGCCCGTGAAGCGAGCGGTCGCCGGCGGCAAGTACTGGCGAGAAGTGAGCTTCACCGTACCGCGCAAAGAAGGCGGGTTCGATGTCGGGCGCGTGGATCTTGTGTTCAGAGAGGGCGACGGGCTGGTGGTTGTCGACTACAAGACAGATCGCGTCACCGAGGAGCAGGACTTGACGGCCAAGTACTCACCCCAGGCGCACGCATACATGCAGGGATTGCAATCGGCGAGCGGAGAGGCCGTTCGAGAATGCCTATTCATATTTGCCCGTCAAGAACCCGGGGGCGAGCGAGCGACTGTTGATTTTGCGGTTTAAGGTCGAGCACGTGAGAGGATGCCTGCTGATTGAAGGACGAGCGTATCCGAGTGCATGGCGAGGCGGTTTAAATGCCTCAGTGCAATTGCTAATTGAAAAGTTTGACACTTAGTAACCCTTCAACGAAAACGTCTTCGTCTTCCCTCCGGCGGTGACTATCTCACCAGTTTTGCAGTCCTGCTCATCAATGCCTAGGTATGCTGCGAACTCCTTGGGAAGATTGGTTGTATCTGCGCCGCTGTCAATTATTCCCGCGACTGGAAACTCCCGCCCACTCGGGCCAACGATCTTAGAGTCTAGGATCGGTGCTAGCGCACCGCCGCCTGCAAGTGCTCTGTACGGATAAGTTGCTGCCAGCCGAGAGCTCTTGGCCCTCTTTCTAGAAGAGGCAGACTGCGTTTTTCTCTTCCGGGACGCGGAAAACTCCTTCGACTGTATCTATATCAACCTTGTTGACCAGAGCCTTGAGCGTCTTGGCGTGTGCAGCTACCTTGTGCTCTCTAACGGCAACCCACTCACCGACAAACTCGTTCAACTTGCGGCTGAGAGCTTCTTCCGCCTTTACTTGTTCTTGCACAGTCATACTTACACAATACTTCTGATCACGTTGACTGAACAGAATGATACCGAACCGTCGTGCCCGCTGACAGCACCGGGATCAGGTCCCAAATGGTGCGCGACTTAGCTAGGTCTTGTCAAATATTTCTCCGCGAGTCGATCAGTAAGGCAGCTCCAGCCGAAACGAGACAGTACGTTCGCGAGGAGATCCCTGAACCCGACGCGATCAGAGTCATCGCGAAAAATTGGCTGCCACCAGTTTCCACGCGCCATTACATGATAAACACAGTCGGGAATCGCGATACGCAAAGGTCGTGCCACACCTCTATAAGTTCCTACCTCGAGCTATTTCACCCCTGTTACAAAGCAAAACCCAAGCAGCGCGGGCTTGAAACTAGCCGAACAACTAACAACGCACCACTTCAGACCTGACCCCGTGGACTTCAGACCTGACCCCGTGGAGTAATCAGCACGAACTTAGGGACGGCACGGGGTATGTATCGCCGATCATCGCAGGGTGGCCGAGTGCTGGGTTAGGCTGATGCGTACTAGTCTCGGGTCATTGGGAAGCTCGACTCATCTTCTTGTTTTTTCAGCAATACGGCTGCCCGGTATTCGCGATCAATGTATGGAAGTCGATCGCTGCGGAGTTCCCGTGGATCTCGGTCGGCGATCTCTGGCTCAGCAGTTTTCCTGTTGTAAGGGAGAAGCTTCCCGTCCTCCCCCTTGCGAGTTGAGTACTCAAACCAGTCGAGGTATCGCCGTGGACCCACTCCGACAAATGCCTCGAAGGGAATTCGCTCGGCGACAGCTGGTCCAAGACTAATCGCATCTCCGTGAAGCTCCTTCGCTCTGCTCTTCGGATAGGGTGCGACATAGATGACTTTGGCGATTCCTGCCGCGACGATGTGACGAGCACAATAGTGACATGGAAAGCTGGTCGTGTAGAGCGTACGACCCTCGACTTCAACCCCCCTTCGCGATGCGTACATCAACGCCGCCATCTCAGCGTGAACAGCTCGCACGAACTCCAAGATGTCGCCGAATGCTGAGGCTTCAAGAATCTCTAAGAGATCATCGATGGGAGGTGCGTTGTCAGTTGATAATGTGCCGAGCCGTTCCGCGATGTCCTGAGCCACAAGTCGTCGGAACTTTCGATTCGTGTCTTCTTTGCGCCGTACTTCGCGGGCATCCCCTTCGTCTCCCTCCCAATAGAGTCCCCCGCCTGGCTTTGGCACCTCGTTCGTGCCGACCGCCACCACCTCACCGTCAGTTGTCCGATGCCGCCCCCACCTGCCGGCCTAGATCGGCAGAGCGTCGAGCTGCTACTGCAGCCTGAAACATTCCGAACTCTTCACGCGATGGAGAGCGCGTCGGATCCCGAAACCAGATATCGAGCAAACGCTTTAAGTCCTTAGCCAGATCGGGGCCGATGCGCACAAAACAATCGGCGCGGTGGAACGTGTCGCCCAGGAGCTGGCCATGAGGTACTTGGTCCTCGCGTTCATCGCGCTCCATCAGATCTTCGGGTGAGTGGACAGGATGCAGATCGTGCGGAGGCACTCGCGTCTCGCGTATTCGGCGACTCAAATACTTAGTCCGTTCCTTTTCTGAAGCAGCCGCCCCGATCAATAAGAACCGCCCGCCGTAAACTTCCCTGAATAGCTTTACCTCTTCGGGTCGTTTCATGGACCTAACCACGTATGCAACGCGGTTGGAGGGGATCTCCTTGCTACCGGTGTGCTTATCGCGGGCCAACGCAATCCGATTGATCCCGAGGAGTGCCATCGCGTTACACCCCCACTTCTCCCGAAGCACGTTTCCAGAATCCATGTAGGACCAGATTCGCTCATCGAAAGGCTCCTCAATTAAAGGTTCCGGCCACGGCAGCGCGTCGAATGCATCGGTGAGATGAAGATCAGGCGCGAAGTACCCAAAGTCAGCCAATTCAGCCCGCAGCTGGTTGGCGACTGATGCAAGGTCAACACCGACAGCGCCGACTAACCCGATCACGAGTTCATTATCTTGGCGTGGCTTCGAAGTTAAACTAGAGGATCCGACGGTGGCGCTTTCACTGTGCATGCACCGGGCTGACTAGGCCGAAGCTTCGGTGATGTCGGATGAGCTAGCGGCCGAATCACTGCCATGAATGTCCACAGAGCGCTGATACTCAGGCGGCCAGGAACGAACGGTCTCCACCATTCTGTCGACCAAGAGCCCATACTCAGCCGTGCTAGGTCGCGACAGTTCTTGCTCTGGGACTTTATTTTCCCTGGGTTTAGGCTGATGCTCAGTCATCCAGCGAATAATATTGAAGAACGGATCGGACGGAACAACTAACCTGCACAGCTGGTTGACTCATGGGTGAGGATTGATTAATGCCATTGAAACCTTGTGATGACCCCGGGAACAAGCAGTTCGTGCTTGAGCCCTGCCGAACAACTAGCAACACACCATTTCAGACCTGACCCCGATGATGACGATGATATCCGAAAGCAATCTCTCCTAGATAGTGCTTTCCTTGATCTGGAGATTCGACCACAACGATCGGCTGATCACCAAAAGGTATCGCCTTAAATAAGTCACCTTGAAAGAGGCTCTTTGACCAGGCTTTTTGCCAGTACCGATCATTCGAGGGTCGACGCTTTCCAGCTGACATACTCGAAGAATAGAACAGCCTCCGCTCTAATTGCGTTTAGTCAATCGGCTGAACTTTTGCCGGATCTAATTCTTCTCCGGTATCTACTGGCAGTTGATCATCGTAGATACGCTTGCGCAAATTTTCTACGTCCTCGGCCCGAAACCGACGCACTCCACTGGGTAATCGAATCGCACGAATGTAGCCTTGCTCCTCCCAACGGCGAAGAGTGTTCTCATGCACTCCTAGAGCACGAGCAGACTGACGGACTTGTAAGAGAGTATGCATCCTGCTTTCAGTATAGAGAGATTGTCGAGATTGTCGATATTGTCAACTATATCGATATGGTAGAGAATGTTGCGTATATCGCCGGCTTTGAGCTTGCCTTCTGCCAATGGTGAGAGCATCGGCACTCCGTGTGTGGTCATTTCGCGGCTCAATAGCACCGCCTGCACGCACCTTTGTCAACGCTTCGTCTACACCCTTACGGGCGCCTACGCATGACTCAAGGCCACTGTGGTTCGCTATCCCTTCAATGTAGGGCTCTTTCATCCCCTTCTCCATGCCGGCTTATCCCGGCGCTCCAAGACCTGGCCCCTTAGAGAAGAAGGAGCATGGTATGCTCGCGAGGCGGGAGCGATCCGTGCTTGCGACAGCCCCGTAGGAGTTGAATGAATCTCGGCATTGACGGCAAGGTGGCGCTGGTGACTGGAGCCTCGAAGGGTCTCGGCCTAGGTGTCGCGTCTGCCCTTGCGAGTGAGGGCGCCAAGCTCGCGATCAGCTCTCGCTCCCGCGAGCGAATCGATCGGGCTGCGGAACAGATCGGCGCCAGTCCGTTTGTTCACGACGCCGGAGACATCCACGCTACCGCGGGAATGGTGCGCGCGGTCGAAGAGGAGCTCGGGCCGGTTGACATTCTTGTCGCCAACAGTGGCGGCCCACCGGCCAACGCTGACGCGCTGTCCTTTACGGAACAACAGTGGCGCTCGGCCTACGAGCTGCTGCTGCTCGGAGCGCTAACGTTGGTGCGGGAGGTCATCCCGGGGATGCGTGAGCGCGGATGGGGTCGTGTGCTCTCGCTGTCTTCGAGTGTGGTCAGGGAGCCGAACCCGATTCTGGTCCTCTCAAGCGCGCATCGTGCCGGGCTTCTGGCGGCGTTGAAGACGATCGCGAGACAGGTCGCCGGAGATGGGGTCACAGTGAACTCCTTGCTTCCCGGGTTGATCGCCACCGATCGGCAGCGCGAGCTCGGCGTGAACGGCTCAGAGCTGCTGCACAATGTGCCTGCCGGCCGGCTTGGAACAGTTGAGGAGTTCGCCTCGGCAGCCGCGTTTCTGTGCTCTGCGCGCGCCAGTTACATCACCGGTACGGCGTTACTGGTCGATGGTGGCGTAACGAGGCTCGTCTAACGAACGGTAGATACCGCGCTCGGTGCGCGTGCGTTCGGACTGCTGAGGGCTCTCACTTTGCTGTATGCCAGGTCTGGGGTCTGGCAATGTAAAAATGAATTATACTTCTGTTTATGTTAAAATGATTTTTACAATGCCTAGATATCGAAAAGATGGTGTACGGCCTGATTTTGATGGTTTATTGCGTTCTGTTGCCGAACGTGGGGGTATCTTTACGACTCGTGGGGCTGAGCGCTTCAATGTGAGTCGTCAACTTCTGTCTTACTACCTAAATGAGAAGAAGATAGAGCGCCTAAGGCGTGGAATCTATCGTGCAACGATCTTTCCCCCTCATCGCTATGAAGACGTTCTTACCAAGGTTTTAGCGGTTGATGAAAGAGCGGTTGCCGGCGGTCCAACAAACATGCAGGTACAAGATATTGGGAATCTGCGACCTGATGCTGTGTATGTACGTGTGCCTGATGATGTCGAGCCGCATCACCATCCGCCCGGAACAGTCGTCTATCACAGTAGCTATCCACTTGATGTAGATACTTTTCAAGGTGTCCCGGTTGAAACCATTCCCGCCTCTTTATCTGCTACCGCTTCTATGAAACTTTATGACCCAGCCCAGATTTCTGAAGTGGTTGGTGCTGCCGTGTCTACCGGAATGTATAACGCTGATGATTTTGTGGTTGATGCTGGCAGCTTGGCTGCTAATCCTGTCGAGGTTGAGTTGTGTTTTGATCCCCGTTAACCACACAGACAAAAGGGCTGTCTTGATGTATTTGCGAGAGCGCATACGCAAGCTCGACATTCGCGGTACTGACTTTGATCTAATCACCGAAGATGACAGGGATAGATAACACTGCAAACCAAGCAAGTAGCTCTGCGAGGTCACAGTCGCGCATTCGAGGTAGCGGGTCTCTGTCATATGGATATCGATCCCGGGCACGTTGCATCTTCTTGTCCCCATAGAATTGGCGTGCCCACCACGAGTTCGGCTTCGCCAGCCGAAATGCAAGGGGAAACCACAGAAGCCCTCCGGCAATCATTCCGCCCAGGAACAGCGCATGCTGGCGCTTCAAGAACAAGACTATGAGCGGCGCGAAGCTTACGAAGAAAAGGCCAAAAACAAAAAGGATGGCCGTAGCTTTTATAACATGATCACAACTAGTCGAGCCCAAGCATTGCCAAAGCACCCGACACAATCGCTACTGCGAGGCCAACAACAATAGTTGTAAGACTTGCTCGAGCTATGCCAAGAACGACAATTCCCAAGCCAAAGCCAGTGGCAGCTACGACAATCAGGTTATCCCAAATAAATATTAGTAGTTTCATCATAATTGAGGGTGCCGATTACGCAATGCGTAATAATATTTGTATCTGCCACACTAATAGGCTGAATCCGGGTCACCGAGAAATGGCACTAAATCTATTGTGCAACTGTCAATAGTTCGGTACCACCCACATTGAGCCGTCTTATGTAACCTGTACGGATTGTATCGCCGCGCATAACGGGTTGCGCGCCACACCCGACGGACACTCTTTTTAACCCCTCTCCATGTCCCTTTAAAAGACGCAACGCTCGCAACCGCCCTACCGCGTCTAGCAGCGCGCTTGCGCGCACGCCTCTCGGCCTTTTTGCTCCGCTTCCGCTTTTCCCCCTCATGATCCGAGTAGTTGACCGGGTTGTTGCCTACGTAGGCATAGAGATTTGACTGGGCCGGGTCTGCCGGGTCGTAGACCGGGTCCTGCTGGGTCCAGCGGCCGGTCGAGGGGTCGTAGTAGCGCTGGTCCATCTTGTAGAGGCCGGTCTCTCGGTCGAGGTAGGCGCCGGTGTATAGCCAGGGGTTTTGCACCTCGCCGGTCTCTTCTGTGAGATTGCCGTAGGGGTCGTATTTGTAGGAGGCAGCGACTTCGCCTTGCTCATCGGTGAGCGCCACCACTGAGCCCTGGCCGTCGAATACGTAGTAGAAGTTGCCTTCCGATGTGATTTGTGAGACAAGCCCTCCATCGGGGCCGGAGATGTAGTAGGCAGCCCGCGATCCGTCGGACTCGCTTGCGATACCCTGACGAGCGTTGTTGGTGTAGCGAGCCACCGGGGTCAGGTCCCAAACGGTGCGCTACAACGTTTCAAGCAACTTGGGCCTGAGAAGATCGTCCTTATGAAGGCCATGGTCTACGACGTAGCCTACAAGGCGCTCAATAACGCTGGCCTTCCCGTTATTGACGAGAGAGTGCCATTCCCCGGCAGTGGCCAACAGAAGAATTTCGAGGCATCGTTTGCTCGCGCTCTCACCAGACCACCACCCCGCAGCAGCCAAGCGGGGATATGACCCGGCAGTCTCACGCGACATGCGGGTTCCACGGGATCGCAGGCGTTGCTCGCCTTGTGCTCGTAGACTCAGACCGCTGCAGCAGTCGGCACGTCCAACAGGTCAGCCCACGAGCCACCCTGATGTTCGATCTCGCGCAAGCGGGTCACATCGACTGCATCAGCGGATCGAAGAACGCGGCCGTCGACTAGGGCGCGGGCATGCTGGCCAGGTTCGAAGACCATCCTGCAAGCGTCGCACTGAACTGCGATAGCGGACAGGTGTTTGAAGTCAATCGCTCTGTGAGCGACGGTGAGAAGCCTCACGTCATGCCACGGATCGGATGGGCCCTGAACAATGACGGCAGCGGTCACCTTGGCCTGGCGATGTAGGTCGAGCGCCACATTCTTGAGGCCGAGCTCGTCACGCAAGCGTTGACACCAAGTCTTCACCGGGGTCATCCCCGGGGTCAGGTCCCAAACGGTGCGCTACTTAGGTAGGTCTTGTCAGATATTCCTCCGCGAGCCAATCAGTAAGACAGCTCCAGCCGAAACGAGACAGTACGTTCGCGAGGAGATCCGTGAACCCGACGCGATCAGAGTCATCGCGAATAATTGGCTGTCGCCAGCTTCCACGCGCCATTACATGATAAACACCGTCGGGAATCGCTATACGCAAAGATCGTGCCACACCTCTATAAGTTCCTACCTCGAGCTATTTCACCCCTGCTTAAAGCAAAAACCCAAGCAGCGCGGTATTGAACCCAGTAGAACAACTAACAACGCACCATTTCAGACCTGACCCCGGGGATAAGTCAAATAGGATTTGACATATGCCTAGCTATGCCACAGGACATAAACCAGATCTCAATGGCCTTCTGGAAGGAGCTTCTCTTCGTGGTGGCCTCTTCACCACTAGGGAAGCTGAAGAACACGGAGTCAGTAGGCAGCTCCTTTCGCACCACGTCAAGGTCGGCAACCTTGAGAGGATTGAGCGCGGCATCTACCGCTCAAAGTTCACGCTCGAGAGTCCACACGAACAGATCCTCATCTCTGTCCTCGCTTCCGGCCCTGAGTCCTCAGCTGCCGGGCCGAGCGCACTTAGCGTTTGGGGTCTCGGGCATCTTGAGCCGAAGAAGATCTTCATCCGCATCCCCTCTTACGCCAGACTACCGAGACTACCTAAGTCAATCGGAGCGATCACAGAACTGATTCGGGACGAACGAACAGTTCATCCGGTAGTGAGAGACGGCGTGCCTATCGAGCCAGTGGGCAGCGCCATCGCCACCACTTCCCATTACACAAACTACGGCCCCGCACAAATCGGTGAGGTCGTCAAAGGGGCAATATCGAAGGGCCTACTCGGCCGCAAAGATCTGGACGATGAGTGGATTGATGACGAGGTAAGGAAGCACTTCCTAAATGCCTAACAAACACAAAGACCCGGAGGACTACCGCAAATCCCTTGTCGACCGGAGCAAGCACCTTGCTCGGGAACAAAACATTCCGGTTGAATCGGAGCGAGGATATCTGGGCGAAGGTGGGTGGACTTCAAGTTGGACGTCGGCGTTTTGGAACCTCTAGAGACCTCATCGCTTGGAACAGCCGACCTCGGTCACGACCTAGACGACAATCCCCTTAACACGGTGAAGGCACAACCTGTCGAGTTCGCTCTTGCAGAGAAGCTACATGCTCACGAAAGGCACAACAAGCCTGGCAAGACACTGAGCCGGACTCAAGATGTCCCCGACATGCTGATCCTCACTGAGTTGGCTCGGGAAGAGGGCATCTCGATTGAAAGAATCCGCGAGGCCGTCAAGATCGTTTTTGAGCAACACCCGATGATTAAGCTACCAATTCCCGAGTGCTTCCCACCAGTGCCGCCAGAAGGTGCAACTGAGATCAAGGCCAGGATCGACTACGACCTAACCGTCGAGGATGCCTATCAACAGCTTGCAAAGTTCTGGAACTCTGTCCTGTGATCGGCCAATCACCGGTGTCAGCTCCCAAACGGTGCGCTACTTAGGTAGGTCTTGTCAGATATTCCTCCGCGAGGCGATCACTTTGAGTCTGCGACTAACCGTCGAGTGGTGACAACCTAGCGCTGAGGCCACCTGACACACCGAGTATCCGTACTCAATGTGTGCAACCTCTATAAGTCCTTACCTCGGGCGGTTTCACCCCTGTTCAAGGCAAAACCCAAGCAGCCCGGGCTTGAGCCCAGCCGAACAACTAACAACGCACCATTTGGGACCTGACCCCGAAGACTGACCCCGAAGACGTACCTCAGGTCATGAGTCTTGCGAATCGTCAAACTCCTTCATAATGTCTTCGGCTAACACCGACGAGGATAGTGCGACCTCTTCGGGGCGACCGATCCCCTCTTCAGCGCGACCGGCCATCATCGCTCCTTGCGCACTTGGAGTCATGAATAACTCGCGCAGATAGTCCATTGCAACAAGCGTAACGTGACTCGAGAGATCGTTGTGAGACAGCATTCGAAACTTGCCAACAAATGTTGTCGTTGGAAACTCGCGCAGCAAACGGTAAATATCGTGTGCGTCCTTATCGTTGAGTCTTTTTGGTTCGTCCTTTCTCTCGCCCAGCTTATGCAGTTTTGCGATTAATAGCGCAGTAGGACCGGCGACTTTCATCTCAATGCGGCGCTCGTCGTTATTGTCTAGTGCTGTAATCGCCATTCCATCGTTATCAATCAAGGACGCTTCAAGACCAAGTACTTTGCGCGCAGCTGTTTTTTCGTGGGGCGGGATTCTGGCGCCTCTTCTTCCGGGTCCACCAAGCGACGAGGGCACAAGTAGATCTACGGGAATTCCTTCTTTACTGACCCACTCACCTGGCTGCCCACTTCGGGGGCTGTGTTGAAATCCTGCGTTCTCCATAGCAACCCCCAGTTTGGGATCCGTTTTAAGTTCAGTGGGGTTCAACACAATGTCACTGTCCTTCGTCGTAGCAGCCACAGCAATATCCGCTTCACCCGTGTGGAGGTAGATTGCCTGGGCACCAACAAGGATCAGAGAGTCAATGTGTTCATCCAGAGCTACCAGCGCATCGAGTAACGCTCGGCGAGCTGCAATGTAGATCTCAGGTTCGCCACTCACGCTGATTCTGTTCCATCCATCCAATAAGCTCGTCCGCCTCGGCAGGTCCTCGTCCTGGGCTGGCGAGCAGATCGACGGCCACCTGGCTGAGAGCTGCGTAAGTATTGCCATCGCTAGTCCAGATTCGGTCAAATGCAACACGATCGAACGGCTGTGCAAGCATGACGTTTGATCCCTCTTTCGCAGAACGTAAACCTAAATCACTTGCGGCCATATCCGCCTGGTCAACGTAGATCATCGCCACACGGGATTCGGCGTACGGCGCGACTTTGCTCGCGGCGAGAGATCCGGTTATCGCGTAGCGCCAGGATGCGTTCTCCAACTTTTTCAACAGCTCTTTCAGACCCCGAGGCTCAATGAACGTTTTAACTGTGTTGGACTTGCTAAAGGAGTAGTCTTCACTCCACCTCCGGATCAGCATTTGCCAGTCGACCTCGGTGACGGGTCCCCGTTCTTGGCGCGTGATGAGTGCCTCCCGGTCCAGAAAGTCTACGGCCCGGTAGGTTGAGCCCAACGATGCACCTGAGCGCTCGGATAGCTCACGAATGCCGACCGGCGGCAGAAAGTCGCAAAGCGCACGGACAACCTTCCCCGCTGGACGACCTTTCAAGGAGCGAGTCTCTCGTTCCTCTCTCCAGGGATTTTTTAATGCTCCCTCTGACCGGATGTATAGGGCTGGGTGTTCAAGCTCTAGGCCAACATTTCCAGTGGAGTCGGCGTAGCACGCACCGGCTTGAGTCAGCATCTCCTGCGTTCTGGGCGAAATATAACGCGTCATAATGAGTGGCGGCCCCCTTGTCTCAGCAGGTGTATCGGCGTCGATCATGATGCGCTTCAATTTCTCTAGTACCGCAGGAACCTCTCGTGGATCCAGGCCGAGTTTTACCTCGACAGGAAGCACCGATTTCGTACCGTCAGGCGCGCTCACCTCAAGCATCGCGTCTGCCACAAAGGGCCCGAAGTTTTGCTCAATGTCTAGCGATACTGTCCACGAAGTGGGTATCCGTGAGCACAGATCTTCATACACGTATTGAAGGACGTCGCTACTACGACGTAGGTCGGGGGTCTCTGTTTGCATGATTTTGTTACGCATCGGGACAGTCTATTATTAATTATAGTAGCTGTTCTGCATAGCGGAAACTACCTGCATTCTGGAACATAGAGATAAGTCCCAGCCATATAACTTAGATCTAGACGCCGAAAAGCCAGTCTTAATAGGGTATATACGTACTTGGCGTAGTAATAGAGTTCCAGATTTTGGCATATTCCACTATTTGCGGAAACAGTGTATTTTCTGGAACAGAGGGTGGAACTCACTGGTAGAGCTTCGGGCTATTTAAGGGGATCGCGGTAGGGACCACCATTGCTAGCAGCCCCCCGCGCAGATCCCAGCGTGCGCGTTTAACGCACTGGGCTCCTGCCTTGAGTGATGGCGATAAAAGCGATCGTCGGGCCAGGGATGCAAGATGCGAACGGCGGGTAGCCATCGCGCTTCCAAGCGGCCCATGCGTTGCCAGGACAGGCTGTCGCGCTGGCTGCGACGCCGTAGCGCACGCCACCAGTGGCGCAGTGCCTGCAAGCGAAACGCTTTAACCGCTTGGCTGTTGTCAGGAACGCTGTAGTAGGCGCAGTGACCTTGCACCACGCTTGCCAGCCAGCGTCCCTGTTCGGGAACGGGCAAATGCCGGTGTTGCCTAAGCTCAGTCTTGACCTCGCGTAGTTTCACCTTCATCTTCTTCTTGCTTGAGATACGCTTGAGCTTGAAACGCCCCTTGCGGGTCTTTGCGCAGATATGCGTAAAGCCCAGGAAATCGAACGTATCAGGCTTGCCTTTGCCACGCCTATTACGGTTTTGAGCGGCAAACCGCCCAAACTCGATAAGGCGTGTCTTGTCTTCGGCCAGCTCCAGTGCGAACCTTGCCAACCGTCGGCGTAGATCACTGAGGAACTGCTGCGCATCGCTTTGATGCGTAAAGCCCACCACGAAGTCGTCGGCGTAACGCACGATGACTACTTCACCGCACGCCTTGCGATCTCTCCACTGGTGTGCCCACAGGTCGAAGACATAGTGCAGATAGACGTTTGCAAGCATCGTCGAGATCGACGCTCCCTGCGGAGTGCCCTCTGCGCTCTTCGACCAGATCCCGTCTTCGATGACGCCTGCATTGAGCCATTTCTGGATCAGACGCAGGATCCGCCTGTCTGCGATACGGTGCTCGATGAACTTCATAAGCCATTCGTGGTCAATGGCATCAAAGAACCCACGGATGTCTGCATCGAGTACCCAGTTGACCTTCTTCCTTCTGACCGCGACCGCAAGCGCATCCAGTGCGTCGTGCGCACTGCGCTTGGGTCGAAAGCCGTAGGAGAATCCGAGGAAGTCCTCCTCGTAGATTGCGTTTAATACCTCGACGACTGCTCTTTGGACAATCTTGTCCTCCAAAGCAGCGATGCCGAGCGGCCGTAGCTGCCCGTCGGTCTTTGGTATGTACGCTCTTCGAGTTGGTTTCGCCCGGTACGCCCCTCTGTGCAGTCGTGCGTGCAGACTGCAGAGGTTATCCTCCAACTGCTGCCCGTACGTCTGCCACGTCACCCCGTCTACTCCCGGTGCAGCTTTTGGGCGTATTGCCCGGTAAGCCACCTCCAGTCGATCAACAGTGACGTGATGCAGAAGCGCCGTGAACTGCGCATCCTTGTCCTTTCGTGCTGCCTTTCGCACACGGTCAAGCGCATTTGACAGGTTCAATCCAGCACTGTGTCTGGGACCTGTTTTGCCTGCCGTCACCCTCTTGGCCGGCCCCCTTTCCTCAACCACCTCCGCGACCGACGAGTCGGCGTTGTTCGGCGGTTTCGCAGGTACTACGGGACCGTCAGATTTCCCATGATCGTGCATCGAGGGCTTGCGGCCTTGGCCTTTCCCTCGCGGCTCGTCCTTACCATTATCAGGACGGGCGATCATGGGACCTCCCGGTTCTCGCGCATGGAGATTTGCGTGCATGCCTGGGTTCTTCGACCGCGCGGAGTTCGAAGGCAGCTCGCATATAGCGCGGCCTTCGATGTTGCCTTCCGCCTACCTGAACGGCGTCGGCATCCCGGAATATGCAATTTCGCGGCTCAATAGTCCTGCCTGCACGTACCCCTGTCAACGCTTCGCCCGCGCCCTTACGAGCGCCGACGCATGACTCGGGGCCACTGTGGTTCGCTACTCCTTCAATGTAGGGCACTTTCATCCCTTTCTCCATGCCGGTTTATCCCGGCGCTCTCAGGTCTTGCAATGACACATTTCTCTCACCCTACCTTTGCAACCTCTCATTTCGCCTGCTCTCGAACTTTCTGAGCCTTCGGCTTACGGTCGAATAGTGGCAACCAATTACGTCTGCTATTTCGCGTAAGCCGGTAGCCATGCTTCACATATGCGACGTTGATGGCCTCGTCCTGAGGCTGGTGATCAAAGATGGGCTGGCGACCGTTTCCACGCGCCATCACATGATAGGTACCGTCAAAAATGGCTATACGTAAAGGTCGAGCCACACCTCTATAAGTCCTTACTTCAAGCGGTTTCACCCCTGTTCAAGGCAAAACCCAAGCAGCGCGGGCTTGAGACCAGCCGAACAACTAACAACACACCATTTCAGACCTAACCCCGACGACGCGGGTTTTGTAAACCTGAGAGCAGAGTTTCGAATCCCCTTATCAGCTTTCTATAGTTCAGCGTTTTATACCACGGTTGGTATTCGACTCGAAAAAGTCGAGCAGATTGATCTTGGCGGCTTTCATGGGGAACCCTTCGCGTTTTTGAGTTTCGGAAACTGAGCGGTGAACGCGACTCGAACACCGGCAAACAAATCCACGTCCAACGGCTTGCGAGAGTGGACAGTGTTGATGACCGTGTAGCCGGCCTCGCTCATGGCCTCGGCAAGCGCCTTCTCTAGCGCGGCGACGATGTCTCGGCGCTCGCTGTGCTCGTCTTGTGTCTCGGCCTCTTCCAAGATGGGTCCGTTCGCCACCAGCTGGAAGTCACACTTCTCTGGATCAACACCTTTGCCTAATAAATGGCGGCGAAGCACGTTGGCCTTTTTGTTAAAGCTGAGATGCTGTCCCAGGCGATTGAACGGCGACTGTGCGTTGCTTGACGAACTGTCTCCTGTGCGTCCCACGTAGTAAAGATGCGTGTGTTCTGACGTCGTAATCTCCCAGACGTAGAGCCAGAAGCCGCGCCGAAGGAGTTCGCCGTTGAAGCTGAGTATATGAGTGGCGGTGCTCATCTCACAGCTCTCCCCGGAAGGCGCGCTGATGAAGTGCAGTGAACTGCTCGGCCAGTGAGATGCAATTGTGCGCTGTTTTCAGTTTCTTCATCTAAATGGAACGTGTTTTCATCCTGACGCACTTTTCAGTTCGATCAGAATCCAATCAAGAGTTTCCAAGAAGGTTCCTAATGCGTTCGTTGCAATAAATGAATGGTGGACAGAATATAATATAGCTATGACTATTACTCCTGAAAGACTCAGCCGTTTCACTGAACCAGCAGATCCGCCTTCGCGTGATCCTACTGTGGAAGAGATTCTGGGTTGGATTGGTGCTCGCGGTAAGTCTAAGAAGGAAACTCGCAGACTTATCAAAAAAGGCATCAAAGACTTCACGATCATTGGACGTGCAACAGTCGTCCTGCGTGAAGCTGGATTGCTCTAAAAGTTCTCGATGGGGTCGGGTCTTGCAGTATGAGATCCGTGGTGACATTCATCTGGCGATGCAAAACCTGGCCGCATGAATGACAATATTTACGACGTAGGGCGGGGGTGAGCTAATTGGATCGGCCGACGGGATCATGGTGTGATGAATTTGGATCCGATGATCAGCGGAAACACGTTCCATCAGCCTGTTAAGCCGGTGGCGAGAGGTTTACTCGCAACCGCTTCACGATGTCGGCGAGTTGATCTTCGGGAATCAGCCCTGACAAGTACTCGAGCAACTCCTCTTGCCGCGGCTGACCAAACGAGAGCCTGTACGAAGCGACGCCGGCAAGAAGTCGCTTGAGCTTGCCGACATCGCGGCTCAGTGGCAATACCGGTACATGTCGTTCGATGCGGGCAGTTGCGAATGGTGGATTGAATATCCAATAGGGGGAAAGTTCACCGTCGTCGTCTGTCATGCTCACTGCCGCATCAAACAACGCTTCCCATGGATCGCTGTCAGCTCCACCATCGAAGGCAACGTCTCCACAAGTCGTCGCAACGTTCTTACGAATAGCATGGCCCTTATAGCGATGAACCCGCCCCTCGCGCTGTTCGAAATCGGCCGGATTGCTCGGCAGGTTCCAGTGCACGACGGCATGCGAGTAGAGATGGAAGTCGAGCCCCTCTTGGCCGACCGATGTGGTCGAAAGAACGAACGGCCAGAACGGTGAGTTGAAAGCCTGGCTCGCAGTCTCGGCGCGCTTTACGTTTTGATCGCTCTCAATAGATTGGTCTCCGAAGCGGATTGCGAACTTGCCGCGCATCGTCGGTCGCTCAACTTGGATGCTCCCATTTTCAGCCTTAAGAATGTCCACTCCGTAGCTGACAGTCCTCATGCTCAACGCGCCAAGGGCCGTTTCGGCTAGATCAACGGCCATCGCCGCGTTATCGGTGTCAACAAATCCGCGCCAACTCTTCAATATGTGCAAGTACTCGTCCAGCATCGCCTGGAGATTGCCGATTGTCCCGTATTCGAGAACGGCACGCCAGTAAGGATCCGAGTCGGTGGCCGACCGCACAATCGCGGTATCGAGGGGGCCGTTGAAAAGAGACCTGAAGCCCCACGCGATTCGCGCCGCCGCGTTTCGCAGCTCGGCGGTATCGACTGTCGCCTCGCCCGAGACGCGAGCGAGCGAGCGAAGTGCGCATGTCGCAGGGCTTCCAAAGGCACAATCGACCATCACGTCGGCGAGATCGCCTGGAACACGTCCAAGTTCGAGCGACGACGAGTCCTTCACCAAGCCGCGAGCAGCCTGAAGGTGCTGAGCGAGCCGGCTGTTTGATTCGTGATCGGACTCCTCGGCCGTCCACGTGGCAACCTTGGCCTCGCTCTGCCACCACGCCTTTGTTGCATCCTCGTCGACATGGAGGTCCATCAGCAAAGGCGCGGCCCAGTACCAACGCTGATCAACTGCGCCGGCTTTGGGCGCACCGTTCGTGATGGGCTTTAGCTCCTGTCGTATCCGCTTTCGTGCGGCATTTTGAACTTGATGAAGAGTTGATTTCTGGCCCTTCTTCCGAGCGGCGACTGTGAGCTCAAGCGGATCAGCGAGGCGTGCAAGTGCTACATGCGGCACGATAACGTTGAGATTCGCCAGTGCTTGGGGGCGGTCTCCCTCGGTGCGAAAATCGAGCAAGCGATCGGAGCGTTGGCCGAACTCCTCGTAGGACCGCGATTCGGTCGTCGTCGCGTGCGTAAACACCTCTCGTTCCGCCTCGAAGCTGAGCATCGCCGAGACGATCTTGGGCACAAGATGCCAAGCGGAGAAAACGAGTCGCTTCGTGAACGTCTTGGCTTCCGCGGTTTCAAAAATGCCGCCAGTTGTGTAGTACGGGAGAGCTGGCGGAAGCCAAAGAAGCTGCCACAACCCCTGGCCTGTTGTGTCTCTTACGAGTGCACGAAGGCGCGCGTTAGCCGGGTCGATCGATTGGTATTGCGACACCTCGTCCCAGTCGAGCAATCCCTTGCCGGAAGCGACAAGCTCGGCCAATCCGTCTGGAGCCCGCACGCTTGCCGCAGCGCTGTCGAATGCCCTCTTCAGCTCGTAGCCCTCCATGAAATTGAGCAAATAGGGGCCCGATTTCCAATACTCGGCGATATCTCGGTGACCCAGCAGCTCAGCCGCCGTTGACGCGGCCAGAAAGCCATCGATGTCCGCACGCTCGAGTGTCGTCGGCACGGGCTTCGGCTCTAGCATTCCATTCCGATCCGGGGTTGACGCCAACCGTTCTGTGCGCGCCATGACGGGCCGCAGTCGCGCGGAGACTCTCCGACATGCCTGTTCGGCACTGTCACCGCCATCATGGTCGAGCACGAGCAGCGAATGCCGTAGCTCGAGCAGTTCGACCCGCAGCGCCTCAGCTTCTGCGTCGTCGTTAAACAGAAAGCGTGCGGTTTGAACGAAGTCCTCGAAATGGTCGTCGCCCTCTGCGTCGTCTGCCATCGTATACGGGCGGTACGGTGTCGCGGAAAGCAGCAGCGTTCGGGTTCGGCGCTTCTGAGTTTTTTCGCGGTAGTTGAAGAGTTGCCGCGCGAGCGTGGCCGACCAATCCTGGTTGCGAGGATCGAGCAGGTTCCGAAAACGCTGAAACTCATCAAGGATCACTAGGTCGGGCTCCAGAGCCTCGATGCCGACGGTCGACAACGTGCGGCGCAGCTCGATCATGAATTGGTTGCGGTCGTGCGCGTCTTGATCGCTGAACTTGTCCTTGTACTTGAACGCCTCCGCCAAGCGTTTGAACTCAGGACGCATACGCCGCTGCCCGATCTCTTGGCGTTCAGCATTAAGCTTACGAAGCTCTCTCTTGAACGCTTCAACCACCGCGACCGTCGGCTTGAATTCAGCCGCTTGCTCCCGAAGCCTCCGCCCGGAGCTGCGATTGTCGTCGATCCCGCGGTAGAAAACGCGCTCCTGGCCACTTCCTTTCATCGCGTCTTTCCCCCAGACACGCTGGAGGACTGCATACAGGAGGGCACGTTCGGAGAACTTGCCGGCCCGTTGACCAAAATCGAAACTCGTGCCGGGCGTGACAGCGATCAGGTTGATCGATCGACTTTGGAGCCGTTTCACCTCGCCAGTGAGCATCGTGAATCGGTCGGCCTGCGTGATCGCGTCCTCACCTGCGATGTTGAGCTTGCGCAAGTTCTGCCGGGCGATCGCTGCGTTCGAGCAGATGTAGACAATGTCCACACGGTCATCCCCAATGGCAGCGTGCTTCTCGATCATCTGTGCAATCACTCCGCGCGCGACGAGGGTCTTGCCGAGGCCAACTTCGTCGGCGACAAGGAACCGGACACCACTGTCCTCGTCGTCGTAGAGTCGGGAATATGCGTACTTGGCGGTTACGCGCTGAAACTCTTTGAGGCCTCGAAGTACCTCGTCGGATGACGCGACAGAGTCCGTCACCTTTCGATCTCCTTGGCTGCCGACCAGATCGGATCCCAGATTCGGTCCAGCTCGTCGAGCAGCGGGTCTTCGTCTTCCGTGGCGCGTCGCAAATCAGTGATCAAGTTGTGAGCGTCGTTGAGTCGATTGGGGTCTCTCGCGAGAGCTAGAAGCAGCACTTCAAGCAGCGGAAGGGTGTCGTGGGCAACTCGCCACTCGCCATCGCCGTCTTGTCCAATCGCGATGAGCAAGTCGGCGAGCCCGTATGGGTCGTCCGACTCATCGGAGAGCAGCATCAACAGGTAGCGGAGGAACCTCTCCGTGTTTTCAAGCAGGAGTCGCAGCAGACGCGTGTCCCTGTTGTTCGGCGCTTCGCGCAGTTCGGCGCACAGCACGAACCTAGTGGTCACGTCACCTAGTCGAAGCTCATTTGCAAGAAACGAGGTGATGCCCTCGAACGTGGCAGTGAATGAAACGTCGAGATTCTCTGATCCGAGCACGCCCGTCGCGAAGTGTTCGTCCAGGGTTACGGGCCAGGTGCGCCATTTGATTCCGTCGGGAAGACATGGAATCGCGGACGTACTCTGGAATGTCAATTTATATCGATCTTCGGATCCGTCTTCGACGGCGCGAGCCTCGAGCGGCACGCACGCGATCTCACGTCGAAGCTTGTCCAGCACGTCCTCGGCCTGAGTATCTTCGCCGTCAGCAGAGGAGAATCCGTTTAGTTCGACCGGTACGAGAAAGCTGAGCAGTGTTTGAACGCCACCGGCGGGTTCAGCGAGGAGCGACTTAACGCCAAACTGCTTTGAGGGACCCACAAGCTCAGTCAAGAACTCAACGTTCTTTCCGAAGGCTGCAGCAGTCGCATTTGCAGATCCGGTGAGAAGCGTCGTGTCTGCTCCGTTGTCGAACACGAAAAGCTTGGCGTGCAGTCCGCGGAACGGCACGCTCGGATCATCACGCGATTGCTTCACATTGGGGCCGTCGCTGCCTTCGACCTCGAGATCACCGCCGAGAGGCGATGCGTCGGGATCAAGCATGAATGCTTCGCGAAACTTCGCTGAGACGGAATCGCCGCAAATGTCAAGTTGGTCAGGATTCGACACGAGCGCCGCACGCTTGTCGGCGGAGGGAAGTCGATTCAACAACCCAGGATTCAGAAATGGGGAGATAACGGCCATTCGGTCTGCGCGCTTGGGGAACGGGAGCCGCGAGGTCGCATCCAACCCGATTGGACGAAAGCGACCAGAGGTCATGCCGGCCGGCAGTGTCCACTTGACAGAGGTCAGCTGATCGGCAAGACGCAGAATCTCGTCGTTCCTTTGCTTGCTGATTGGAGTGATTGCAAGTTCAGGCAGCGCTCTGACCATTTCCGCCAAGCCGCCTGGCTTGATCCGCGATTTCCCTTTCTCGATCGTCGAATCGAGCCTGAGCATGGTGTCCCACGACCGGTCATGAGTCAAGTTGCGCGAGGCACACAGCAACCTGAACACTGACTCTGAGGTATGTGAGTCGAACCTCAGCACCCAGACCTTTGGGTGAAACACACCACCGTTGGGAGCGGTCACCGGCACAAGCGCACCTTCGAGATAGGCGAAGAGCTTTCGGTTGACAGGAATCGGAATCTGCCCGGACTGGAGGAAGACCGTGAACAAGCTGGCATGACGCCGGATCGCATCGAGCAGCTCGAGTGGCTCGATGTCCGTCCCCGGCTCTCGATCCACTGAGACTGAATGAAGGGCAAACGCAGCTGGCGCGGTAAGCGCGGCGTCGAGATTCAATGAGTACGTCGTCCCCACCGCATAACCAAGGCGATATCCGAGCGACGGTTTCAAAGCGTCGATGAGTGTTTGACGCGAATCAGGGTTGAGCAACCGATGCCTCCCGATGATTCTGAAGATCATTCAAGATGATGCGGGCATACTGCCAGCGAAAGTTCATCTGCCCGGGGCTAAACCTACTCCCTCCCCAAGTTTCGAGCGCTCGATCCGAGGTCAACCGGGCCAATTTGCGCTTGAGTTCACGCTCTCGCTCGACGACTAACTTTTCGGCGGCGGCCCGCGTCCCGATCGTTTTCGGATCCTCTAGTGCACGCGCGATCCAGCTTTCCACAAACCGGCGGCTCCGAAAGGGAACGCGGGCCGTGCCTGCGATGGAGTGCCAGAACGAACCATCGTCAGCCCAAGCTTGAAGATCTCCATGACGCGACTTGATGAGCTCGCCCCATCCTTCCAATTCGTGTTCCGATTCTGCCAGGCTTTCGGCGGTTTCCCGACCGAGTTCCTGTTCGGCGCGCCGAGCGAGTAAGAGGTTGTAGAGAGCCTGCGCACCCTGCATCAGCTCCGAAAAAGCGCGTGCGTCTACAAGCGCGGTCGCCAGTCGCGGGGGCGGGCTTGCTAGGGGGACATCCCATGGATACTCTCCTGACCTATCGATCGTCAAGTCGCGCGCGAGTTCGGCGATCATGGTTTCGGGAACATGCGTCGTGATCTTGGAAGTGAGATACTCGCTTTCCTCGCTGGAGAGTTGAAGTCCAAGCGCTTTGCGCGGGAACCCTTCTGGCGCCTCGGGCAAGTCAAGATCCCACATGCCGCGAGCGTTCGCTTGTGACGAGCCTTCATCGTCAGTAAAGACGGGGCGGGACATCGTGGCGCCGCCGGCGAACATTGACCGATATTGAGTTATCGAGACGCCTAGATGGCGGATGCCAAAGACCTCGATGCCGTTCCAGTAGACGCTTGACGGCATACGGACAAGACTCTTGCGCGCTTCGTACCCGATGACGCCTTCATTGGAAGAACACTCCTTGCGCAATGATTCGATGAGCGCCACCTCAAGCGACCGAAGCTCGCGATTGAAATCGCCCTGGGCAAGATTCTTAGATTCGAGAACCCGGCACACCCACGGAACAAAAAGGAAGTACCGCGCTCGAGTTTGAATGGTACTGACGCCAGGGAACAGCTGGTCGGAAATCGCGTCGCGAATCACTCCAAGTCCTAGCGAGTCGACCGTCTGTTTATCGTCAAAGGCCGCAAGCACCTCACGCATGCGCTGGGCTTCTTCGGCGTCGTAATCGAGCCAGCCGAAAAATGGTTCTGGCTGGGCGAGGATAGTTGTGCGGTCGCTCACAGTACCGCCACCCTACATCACCGTCACCAGGGTCAGGTCCCAAACGGTGCGCTACTTAGGTAGGTCTTGTCAGATATTCCTTCGCGAGGCGATCAGTAGGGCAGCTCCAACCGAAACGAGACAGTACGTTCGCGAGGAGATCCGTGAACCCGACGCGATCAGAGTCGTCGCGAAAAATTGGTCGCCGCCAGTTTCCACGCGCCATTACATGATAAACACAGTCGGGAATCGCGATACGCAAAGGTCGAGCCACGTCTACATAAGTCCTTACCTCGAGCGGTTTCACCCCTGTTCAAGGCAAAACCCAAGCAGCGCAGGTTTGAGCCTAGCCGAACAACTAACAACGCGCCATTTCAGACCTGACCCCGGGGATGCCGGTTTATCCCGGCGCTCCACCATTTCAGACCTGACCCCTATGATGACCCCGATGATGACCCCGATGATTCGCGACGAAGTAAATCCGGCGTTGAAGGGTTTAAAAGATCGATACGGCGAAGATCACATTGATCGCTCACCCGATAACGGATTATTTAAGCGATTGCGTAATGTTTTACGGTTATGAATTGAGCGCGCTTATGTCAACAAAACACAAGTTCAAGCGGGATGCTACGTTCAAAATCACATCGAAGAGCTATTCAAGCGATATGAATACAAACCTAGTCAGTTCTAGATGCGGTGTTGAGGTCAAAACGACTTGACAGAAATATCTCGCTCGAACGAACATTTCCACTAGCCAGATCGGGATGATCGATCAAGAAAGAACAGTATGTATCTCGGACTATTACGAATAACTCGTCACCTAAACCAACTATCTCGCCATGATCACCCGGTGGGTCTCCATGTACGATCCTACTTCTTTTAGGGTAGAGGGTTTTTTTAAGTCGGTCAGCTAGCTCTCTCCGACCATCAAGATCGTTCTTCAACACGCGGGCAGCCCCTCTTGATATACGAAAACTTAGTTCACCCTCTTTCGATCCATACAGATTCTCAAGTGCGATTGAGAGATCGATAAACCGATCCGTCGGATCGAGCCTCCGACCCTGTGCCCAGATGAACCTGTGAACTCCTGGAATTAGTTCTTCGCGAATCCGATCATCTCGTAGGATCTTGGCTATTCGGGCTGCATTGCTCTCGACTTTGCTCGCCATATCTTCAGTCAAGTCGAGGACGTTGCGGATCTGGGATCTGCCTTCGATTGCGCTACGCATTGAGGGGTTCGACAAGGGTGACTCAACTGACTCCCAAGTCTCTGCTATCCGCACGTTCGCTTCGGCGTGCATTAATAGTGCGAGTAGGGCTTGGTCGAAATCACGTCGCCACAGTTTGTCATTCCACCTGGCTTTCGTTGGGTCTCTAGAAACCGAATGCCTTGCTTCAAACGATCCTTCCAGCACTGCACACGTGTCGATGTCTGCACCTTCAAACAGGTCCTTCTCCCTTCCTGGCCTGGGGGAGCGCAGCCTAGCCACACCAAGATCAATAGGACGGACAAAAGATATACCTTGGACCCCAATACTCCACGTGAGTCTCACTGGTACCTCGCGCGTCATATCAAATGCCGTACATACCGCCTCATCAACGAAGGGGCTGAGGTCTTCTTTTTCTGACCATTTGAATCGGCCTAATGCAAGGAAAAGGATCGCCGCTCCGACATTCAAATGACCAATGTTGATTGCCATACCAGTCGGGTGCACTAGCCAGTTTTTAGGATCAACTAGTTCTCGGAAGTTTTGGTTGATAGCGAGTAGGTCCCCGACCTGACTTAGTTCACCCTGAGCCGATTCTGGGAGAAGCTTTAGTACCGAGCTTTCGTTAAATAGATCTCTCGATCGCACCTCGTTAACGTCTAAGAGCTGAGCTACCTCATGCAACTTCCGGATTGCTGGATGCAACTCGTCAGGTAAAGGCTCAATCGCAGATCTATTCATAGCTAGATTCTTGGTTTCGTGTCAATACCAACGGCGTGATCGAGTGTTTAGGCAGCGGCCTTTTATGCAGTTTCTCCCACAAATACGGAGTAGGTGGAACTTGCAACGTCGGCACTCTCTCACACCGCCTCTTGGTAGAGGTATTTCTGGAAGCCCGTGAAGACTTTCCCGATTTCCTCGGGTTCACCGAGATCAGCCACGGCATCAGAAAAAGAGTCGTGGTACTTAATCCGTATCAATGCTCCCAGCTTGTTCTCGTCGAGCTCCTCGACCCCAATGTTCACATAGTGCGACAAAACAAAGTCGAGGAAGACCTGTTGTCTGCTGTTGAAATGTGTGCTGATGGCTACCTTTGCCTTCATCGCACGTTGCTCGCGGGTGAGCGTTGGCAGCGCATAGGCTACGTTCGCGAGCACGTCGAAGAGATCGCTGTCTTCGGCATCGATGATTCTTCTCATCTCAACCATCTGTTCTTTGCAGAACCCCTTTTCGGCAAGGCCTTGTAATAGCTTGGCACGGGTCTTTGGAACGCACCACAGTTCGCGAAGCTCTGCTTCATTTTTGAAGAACTGCGGCAACTCACCGAAGAGCAGTTCAAGGAACTGCTCTGAAGACATCGGCGTGCCGTCGGGGTGCCAAAAGCTGGTGGCCATCGTGTGTTGGATATTGCGAGCCCTACCATCGGCAAGCTTGACTTTGATCTTCGGCCTACGTGGCACTGGCTCGGGGTATTCGTTTGGGGGTTCAGGCGGTGCGGGGGTCTGAGGGCCTGCCGGAGGGTACGTTGGTTCGGGTTCAAGTGGCTCGCCATCCCACTCAGGATCGCTGAAGTGGTGGTGAGCATTTACAAAGTCGTAGATGGTGAAGTAGTTCTTGCCATCGTAGAGCCGTGTTCCGCGTCCAATGATCTGTTTGAACTCAATCATCGAGTTAATCGGGCGCATTAGGACGATGTTGCGGATGTTGCGTGCATCAACGCCCGTGGATAGTTTTTGCGAGGTAGTCAACACGGTAGGAATAGTTTTCTCGTTGTCCTGAAACTCCCGAAGGTATTGATCTCCAAGAGTGCCATCGTTGGCCGTGACGCGATGGCAGTAGTTCGAGTCCTTGCCTGTCTTCATCTGGTTGATCAGATCGCGCACAGCCAGGGCGTGATCTTGGGTTGCGCAAAACACCAACGTCTTCTCATTCTGGTTGATCTGCTCCATGAACAGTTTTACGCGATGTGCTTCACGCTCCTTGATCTCGATGATCTTGTTGAAATCGGTTTCAGTGTAGAGCCTGCTGGTTTCGATCTCGCCCTCAATCAGCTGATCGTCAGGGGTGTAAACATACTCGTCGAGAGTCGTGGAAAACTGTTTGACCTTGAACGGAGTCAGGAAGCCATCGTTAATGCCATCCTTGAGAGAATAGACATAAACGGGTTCGCCGAAATAGGTGTAGGTGTCGGCATTGTCTTGGCGTTTGGGCGTGGCGGTAAGGCCAAGCTGTACGGCCGGAGCGAAGTAGTCGAGAATGAAGCGCCAGTTGCTTTCATCGTTTGCACCACCGCGGTGGCATTCGTCGATGACGATGAAATCGAAAAAGTCGGGCGGGTATTGGCCAAAGTAGGGACTGGGCTCGCCCTCTTTAGGCGGGCCGCTCATGAAGGTTTGGAAGATGGTGAAAAACAGGCTGCCATTCTTAGGCACCCTGCCTTTGTTGCGGATGTCCTTAGGTTCGATGCGAATCATGGCATCTTCCGGGAACGGGGAAAAGGTGTTGAAAGCCTGGTTGGCGAGGATATTTCGGTCGGCAAGAAACAGAATGCGTGGGCGACGTGATGTCTCTCGGCTTAAGTTCCACCGGCTGTGGAAGAGTTTCCACGCTATCTGAAAAGCAATGAAGGTCTTTCCCGTTCCTGTAGCCAGAGTCAACAAGATCCGCTGCTTGTTCTCGGTGATGGCCTCCATTACGCGATCGATAGCGATGTCCTGGTAGCACCGCGGGCCATATGTGCCACCCTTGTCCTCGAACGGCACAGCAGCGAAATGATCTCGCCAGTCGTTCGCTTCCTCGAACGCTATGTCCCAGAGTTCATCCGGCGTCTGATAGCACGGTAAGACGCTTTCCAAGCCGCTCTCCATATCGATGCCGTAGATGCCTTGCCCGTTAGTGGCGTAGGCAAAGCGGATACCC
Organism: uncultured Thermoleophilia bacterium; assembly: GCA_963710065.1. GTDB lineage: Bacteria > Actinomycetota > Thermoleophilia > Solirubrobacterales > CAVPYU01 > CAVPYU01. The sequence continues at coordinate 129,781 of CAVPYU010000009.1, forward strand.
ATCTTGTCGGCGTAGTTTTTAGCTTGGGCGACACCCTCGGTCAATTGTCTGTTCCAGGCTTTCGCCTCAACCACCGCCAACCTGTGATTGCGATAGATCAATACGTAGTCCGCGGTGAGCAGCTCACCGCGTTTGCCGTGGGCTTCGATCCGGCCAAGCGTGATCGGATATTCACGGCGAATCCTGCTGCCCTCGACGACGCCCCACCCTGCAGCCTTCAACGCGGGATCGATGTGCTCAGCTCTGGTCTCGGCTTCGTTCATTTTCCCCTTCTAGAGCCGTCCCGCGAAGGCCTGGGCCAAGAGCGACTCTTTCAATGCATCCAGCGCGGCGATCTTACTCATATTGAGGGATTCAAGACGCAGTGTCTCAGTGCGATAGGAGTCCAGCCTGGTGACGATGGCTTCCTGTTCTTCCATGGCCTCGGGGTATCTAATGTCGAAGTTTTCGATCTGTGCCTTGGTGATTGCCTGCCTCGTTGAACCGCCTTCTTCGCTCGTGCGCAGCAATCGGTCCTTGTACGGTTTCGAGATCAGAAGGTAATGCAGAAAACCGGGGTCCAACCTTCGGACAATTGGTCTAATAATCGCAACGTGCTGATTGACCCGGGCGGGCAGCACATCTTGTGGGACGACACAACAGCGAGCCACTGAGGCGCCAGTAATGTTGAGTAGAACGTCGTCGCACTGTACTTCAACGTTCCTCAAATCGTTGGCTTGTTGCTCGCTGAGGAAGGCGAGTTTGGGATACTGGAAGCCCGGATCGTGAACGTTCAAACTTCGAATTAGTGAGATTCCTTCCGATTTGTAGGACTTTTTTCCGCCGCGCGGGGTCGCGCCGCTGCCGATCTTTGTAGTCAGAGGCTTCAGCTCGCTCTCAACCCACCCCTCTCTGCGCTCACTGAATACAGACTGAAGATGGCTATCGAAGAGGGCACGTGCATTTTGGAGGTTCTTTTCGGCGTTGGCTTTGGCGGTGGCGATGCCCTCAAACGCTTCGTCGAGGATGCCGACGATCTGTTGCTGTTCTGCAAGCGGAGGGACCGGGATTGGGTAGCGTTCGATGAACTCTTTTGCAACACGCTTGTGCCCAACAGCGCCCGACATACGCGCTGCGCCTTCTTTCCGGAAGGCCTCACGAGATAGGTAGTAGTAAAGCCATTCATCGCGGAGAGTCTCGTCGGCGCGCAGCACGATGTATTCGCTGGACCCGAAACCGATCCCATTTGTCAGTCCTTGCGCTATCCCAAGCTTTCCGTTTTCGAAACAGGGCGTGATCTTGGCGAGTAAGACATCGCGTTCCGTAAAATAGGTGTAATTCCCGGCGACTGTGGAGAGAGGTTTCGCGTGATTCGCTCGCACAAACTTTTCGTCAATGCCCATATCCTCCATCGGCAGAAAGGAAACCAACTCATCGCCGGAGACCTTGTCGCGAGCTTCGCTTTTCGGCGGCTTGATCTGGCATGCTTCACCCAGTGTCTTCAACGGCCACGCTGTCTTCATAGAAGATCCTTGATGCCCTCCATCACCTTCGCACTCTCCGCATCCAGAGCGGCGATCTCCTTCATGATCTCCTCCGGACTACGGTGCGAGATTTCCTCAGCATTGTTTGGATTTTTAACCGAGAGGTCATAGGTAGTCTGGTCGATGGTATTGACATTGACACTCCAGGACTTCGGTGAATTGGCGAAGGTCTTCTGCAGCTGGACGAAATCGGCCAGGTCGGCGTCGTTGAGCGGGTTGGTCTTGCCGAGGTTGCGGCCGGGATTGAGCTGGTAGAACCAGATCTTGCGCGTGGGCGCACCTTTGTCAAAGAATAGAACCACGGTCTTGACGCCCGCGCCCTGAAACGTGCCGCCAGGGCAGTCGAGTACTGTGTGCAAGTTGCAGCTTTCAAGCAGCATCGTGCGCAGACTCACTGAGGCGTTGTCGGTATTGGAGAGAAAGGTGTTTTTTATAACGACGCCGCCGCGCCCACCGGCCTTGATCATCTTGATGAAGTGCTGAAGGAACAGGAAGGCCGTCTCGCCAGTACGTATTGGGAAGTTCTGCTGCACCTCCTTTCGCTCACTGCCACCGAAGGGCGGATTGGCCAGCACTACGTCATAGCGATCCCTTTCCTGTATGTCAGCGAGGTTCTCAGTCAGTGTGTTTGTATGGACGATGTTGGGCGCCTGGATGCCGTGCAGAATCATGTTCATGACACCGATGACGTAGGCGAGGGCCTTTTTCTCCTTGCCGTAGAAAGTGTCGGTCTGGAGCACATCAAGGTCTCTTGTTGTGAGCTTTCCTTGTGATTTTAGGTATTCGAAGGACTCGCAGAGGAAGCCCGCGGAGCCGACAGCGCCGTCGTAAATACTCTCGCCGATTATAGGCTGAACGACCTTAACGATCGCGCGGATCAGGGGCCGCGGTGTGTAGTACTCGCCCCCGTTGCGCCCCGCATTACCCATCTTGTTGATCTTCTGTTCGTACAAATCGGATAGCTCATGCTTTTCTTCTTGGGATCCGAAGCGCAACTCATCGACGTAATCGATGACATCCCGCAGGTTGTAGCCACTGGCTATCTTGTTTTTGAGTTCCGAAAATATCTGCCCGATCTTGTATTCGATCGTGTTAGACCCACTTGCCCTCTGGACAAATCCGCTTAAATATGGAAACAGTTTGTTATCTACAAAGTCGGTGAGGTCGTCGCCGGTTATTGCGGTGTTGTGATCGATCTCGCCATCCTTGTCTTTCGGCGCAGCCCAGCTCTCCCAGCGATAGGGCTCTTCGAGTATGTATATGTACTGATTGCCTTTCAGCTCCGCTTCTATCGCTTTTTCCTGTTCCAGTTCGTCGAGATACTTCAGGAAGAGGATCCAAGAGGTCTGCTCGGTGTAATCAAGCTCGGTTGTGCAGCCAGCTTCGTTCCGGAGCACGTCATCGATGTTCTTGAAGGCTTGCTCAAACATGGGCGTGAAGATCCGTGTGGATCATATTGGAATGCCAGTCAAGTCGCATTGCGTGGCGCTTGAAGAACAGCAGCGTGAAGATGCAGCTCTTAAAGTCAGTCCGGTCGATAGGCCCACCGAGTATGTTGGCGAACTCCCAGAGATGGGCTTCGAGTTCGGAGGGACCCACTCGAGTGGAAGCAGCCTTGCCCGACGGTATTGACGACTTTGCCTTCGCAGCGCTGGGTGGCATTTGGTCAGTCCTCTCCGTTTATGTGCTCTTTAGACCCGCTCAGATCGGACGAGGCCAGATCAAGCAGCGCTTCACGAATAGCTTGCGAACTTTGCTCAACTTCCTTGGCATAAGACTCTGCCTGCTCAATCTCTTGAAGCATATCCCAGAGCCGGTCGGCCGCCTCCAGCGGAATGACTGGGATCTCAAGCTCACGGATGTTTACTCGTGCACGGGAGGCTGATCCCAAGGATGACATCTTTACAAAGCGTCGGTTGCGAGGACTTTGTAGGAATGCCGCTAGGACCTCGGGGCGTGCCCATTCTCCCTTAATGCGCAGCGCTTGTAGCGGCTGGGCTAGCACGTGTCCGCCCTCTTCATCCACCACCGCAATCTGCTCTCCACTCCCAGGCGACATGATGATGTCGCCTGGCATGGTCAGAGTGGGCTTCGGCTTGATACCCGTCGCGGCTGCGTAGCACGGTTTGCTAGCGGTCTTGATCCCTTCACGGATATCTCGCGCGCGCAATATGCGTACACCTTTGCCGAGGCGGTGCTCAGACTTCACATGCACGCCCCGAATGACTTGCGCAAGATCGTCGGATACTAAATCTTCCACTCGAACCCATCTGGGTTCCCCAGTCGCAGTAAAGTGCTGCTGGTTCGGTGCCTTCGCTTTGCCCAAACGCCTACCGGCACGCTCAAATTGCTTGCTGGCTTCCGCAAGCCTCTGCCGCACTTGTTCGAGGGTCGCGGCATCGGGTTCCTCGTAGACCCAGCGTACAGGGGTGAGGTTTGTGTCTCGTCGCAGGAGTTCAAGCGTGGGTATTGCACGTGCGATCCTGTGACTTTCCTGCGGGATGGTACCTTGCTGCCGCCAACTCTCCAAGACGCTCGCTATTTCATCTGAGAGCTGTGCGTTCAGGGACACACGGTCCTCCCCGGTACTCGCATTTGCGTCAATGAAAAGGACTGATCCCGTGCCGGCTTTTGGTTGGCGCACTACCCATAGGGCAAGCGGAATAGAAGTGCTGGCAGCTATACCTGGCGGTAGGCTCACCACCGCTTCAACCGCTCCTTGGCGAACTAGTTCGCTACGTATCTCTGCCTCCTTGCCTCCGCGAAACAGAGTGCCAGCCGGGGATACAATATATCCAGAACCACCGGGCGCCAAGTGGTATATGACATGCTGAATCCAGGCGAAGTCGGTATTGGTCGCGGGGGGTGCGCCAAATTTCCACCTCGGATCAGTCATTGATTCTGCAGGCAATCTAAGTTTGACGCCGTAAGGCGGATCGCAGACCACCAGATCCGCGTGAAGTCGAGGAAACGCATCAGCGAGAAGGCTGTTGCCGCAGATCAGCTCGGCATCGATGTCGTGCACAAGCAGTCGCTGTCTTGCGATTCGCCACGCGTGCAGATTGAGTTCCTGCCCCACGAGCGTCGGTTGCTTTCGTTGCTTTTTGGCGAATTCGAGCAAGATGCCGGCCCAGCCTGCGGCCGGATCAAATACCGTCCTTGCTTGGTCCCCAGCTAACGTCATGAGCAGCTGGGTCAATTGGGGACCACTTGTTGCTTCTGACCCCCTGTGGCCGGTGCCGTGACGCATTGTCAGCATTGTCAGAGCGAGCTCGAATATTTGAGAAATCTTGTCTTGCCTGGTCGCGAAGGTGAGATCAAGAAGTTTGCTTGCCGTCGCTGATTCGATTTCAACAATCGGTGTGAACACATTTATAAGGTTGGGATGGTGCCCCTCGATAGCGGCAACCAACCCGCGAACGTCGTCGAGCGCAGGGGCCTTCGTTGGAGTTTCGCGGAGCGAGTCCTGTTCTTGCGATCTCCAGAAGTAAGTTAGGGAAAGGCCTGAACAAACAATTTCTGCATGGAGCTCAAGTGGCACCTCGCTGCGCAGCAATTCGGCAGCAGTCCACAGCCTGAGCTGCTCGCCTAGCGGCTCTTGCTTCCGGTCATGTTCGGAGAGCCATTCTTGAACCTCGGCAAGATAAAATAGGTCTCTGCCTCCTTCGGTCTTCCGACTAGGGCTAGGGAAATCCTTGTGGCGACGCCGCCAATTGCTAACAGCCGAAGGCCTGACTCCGGCAAGATCGGCAATTTGTGACACGCTGATGTTTGGTTCCGTCTTCTGAGATTGCTTGTCAGGTGTCATGCCGCCTCTAAGCTACGAGGCGATACTACAGCAGGGATTTCGAGGTCGAGAAAATTGATGTCTCGTACCGCCAACCGCAAACGCCTCGAAATCGATTCTCGTCGAGAGACAACTGATACCCCGCAGCCTGCAGCTTGCAGCTTTGCGCAGTGGACCGAGAAGATACCGTCGCCGGAGCCAAGCACAACATGATCAAATCTGTTGGCGAGGTGCTCACGCTCGAGTACATCGATGAGCGCTATGTCGGCACCGTCCGGTCCTGATCCGACCAACCTGCGCGCAGTTCTGTCCCAGCCCATCCAGGTCGGAGGTGCGGCAAAGTGACTTGACGCGATTACTACTTGATCTTTTGGACCAAGGTTCGCAACTTCCACGTAGCGCTGCTCGAGCCAAGCAACCTCCTGAATCGTAAATGCGGTTTTTCCCATGAGATTTTCAATATCGATGAGATGCATGGTCCGTCCTCTGGACCTTAGTTCAGGGGGCGTCACGTGTAACGCCATCTGGTTTATGTGTGTATCTTTCATAGCCAGAGTGTGACACACTACTCAACTAATGTCAAGTGTTAGCTAAGTTCACAGTAATTTTCCTTGTTATTAACAAACTTCGTTTCACCATACCAGTTGCCGCACAGTCCAGTCGTATCTGTTCCAGTGTTTTGCAGCTGATATCAAGCATTCAACAAGTGCGGTCGTCCTTGGCCTGGTTGTATCCTCCACCTTTAGTAAGGGTTTCATATGTTGTTGATCGCGGTGGGGACCGCCATCACCGGCGGCCCCCCGCACAGATCCCAGCGTGCGCGTTTAATGCACTGGGCTCCAGCCTTGGATGCGAACGTCAAAGCGAGCGTCTGTGCTGCTAGTCGCACACGGTCAAGCGCACTTGACTTGACTCAAGCCAGCACTGAGTCCGGAGCGTTTTTTGCTTACCGTGTTTTCCTTGGCCGGTCCCCTTTCCTCCACTACCCCCTCTGCTGCTTGCGCGGCTTTGTTCGGTAGCTTCGCAGGTACTACGGAACCATCAGATTTCCCATGATCGTGCATCGAGGGCTTGCGGTCTTGGCCTTTCCCTCGCGGCCCGTCCTTACCATTATCAGGACGGGCGATCATGGGATCTCCCGGTTCTCGCGCATGGAGATCTCACGTGCTTGCTGTGGGTTCTTCGACCGCGCGGAGTTCGATGGCAGCTCGCATATAGCTCGGCCTTCGGTATTGCCTTCCGCCTGTCTTGAGGGCGTTGGCACTCCGGGTGTGGTCATTTCGCGGCTCTATAGCCTAAGCCTGCACGTACCTTTGTCAATGCTTCGCCGACGTCCTTGCGGACGCCAACGCGTGACTCAAGGCCACTGTGGGTTGCTACTCCTTCAATGTAGGGCACTTTCATCCCCTTCTCCATGCCGGTTTATCCCGGCGCTCCAAGACCTGACCCTTTAACTCTCCGTTCCCACGCTACCTATGCAGTAAAGAGTCTGTAATCCCGCCGCACAAGTGCATTGGCTCAATCTGGCGTTCGGAACTGACATTCGTCGAACACTCCCTTATTATGTAGCCAAGCGGCGTTCGAGCGATTGGATCGCGGAGACGCACGAGCTACAGTGGGTGTCTACACTCAGGTCATGATGAGCTGTGATTGTCAGAGAGCGCTTCCTGAGCAGACACTCGTTAGTGCCTGCCACAGGGAGGAAAATTCCAAGAATAACCCGAAAATAGCCACTATACGATGACCGCAGTAGGAAGAAGATATAAGAACTACCCACAGACCCCGGAGTCCCTGGGCATCTACCCTGCGCATCGTGTCGGAGCTCTTGCTGGCGTCTCAGGATACACGATTGGTCAATGGGCGCGATATAGGTTCATCCGGCCCACCTACTACAAGGGACGACCAGCGCATCTATACACATTCAACGACATTGCTGAAGCTATCGTGGTCCACTGGCTGCTAAATAAGGAATTTACCTATGAGCAGATTCACATGGCCATAAATCATGCGCGTGAGGAGTACCCTGAGTGGCCGTTGCTCAAGGCGCCGCTCGGAGTTGCGCAGCATGCTGACGACGAAGGCGATCCTCGCGGAATAATTGCTCAGGAAACCAAGAGGGGCGTCTACATCGATGTGAGTCGCCCCGGTGATCAGATCACATTGAAGCCGCAGTTCTTTCATGACGTTGCGATTATGCTGCGGACGGGCGGATGGATTGCCAGTGAACTCAACCTCAAGCGGATAGAGGTGAACCCGGAGAAGTTAGGCGGAGCGCCGACTTTGAGGGGACATCGATGGCTGATCGAGAGCGTCGCGCAGATCGCAGCGGACAAGGAGGGATGCACAATCCTCGTCGATGACTACGGACTCGACAAGCGCGACCTGGACGAATCAATGAGCTGGGTCAAAGCGGCTACCGCTCTCGTTCACTAAACGGTCTGGCGACATGCCGCTACTAGTTCTTGACGAACAGCTTGAGCGGAGTCAACTAGTTGATGCCCTTCGGGATCGCGGTATGGACGTCGCCACAGTAGGCGACTTCGGCGTGTCTGGCCGACCTGACGCCGATGTCGTCCGCAGCATCGATTCTGAGCGCAGAGGCCGTTGGATCCTCGTAACAATGGACCTGACCATCGTGGAGGATTACCCAGGGTTCGACTGGAGCCGGTACACGATCGCTTGGATCCGTCCACACGAAGGTCTAAGTGGCGCGCAGGTTGAACAAGCGAAGGCTGAGATTCTTCATCGCCATGCTCACGCGATTCGCAAGATGGCTAATGGCGACCACCATACTTTCACGGTAGATCGCCACTCCAAATCCCCGCCGAGCTTGAGCTACATGACTCGCAAGCGGATCTAAGTAGGACGAGCACACCCGCTTTGCGGTCTGTTGACCCATGCGTTGACCCAAGCCCGTTTTTGGACACCCTGAAAATATTTCTACACACGAAAAAACCCGCCATATCCGGCGGGTCTTTCGCTATAGCGGGGGCAGGATTCTCCCTTAAGACCTTTGGGTTATGAGCCACATTTTGGTTTGTTGGTTTGCGTTGGGGAGTCCGGGATTGTCGATTTTGATGCGGGTTAACGGAGTTGCATGTGTCGTGGTTTGCGGCTTGGGAGGGGTGGTTGCGGTGGGATTCGTTTGGCGTGTGTTTGGCCCAAAGCCCGCTACGAGAGGCGTTTAGATCTACCCAAATACAGCAGCAAGATGCGAGAAGTCGCCGCTATCGACAGTTGTAACAGCCTTGATCTCGATCCCAACTATGCGTCCATCGTCCGTCTCGGCGATGATATCGATCTCGCTACCTGTGTGCGCTCGGTAGTGATAGAGACTTATGCCGAGATTGTCAGCGAATCGGGCCGCTTGGCGGATCAGCTCATTGACCGCGAATGTCTCCAGGAGTGCACCGGTGCTGACAGAGGTCGGCTCGGCAAGCTTACTCGGGGTCGTCCCCACCAGATAGGCAGCCAGTCCTGTATTGACCAAGTAGCTTTTTGGATGCGTGGCAGTTCCTCGACATGCCGAATATGACTGAACTCGGGCACGTCGCGTTGCGTGACCGCTCGCAGTAGATGGTCTCCCGCATGCTGAAATTCGTCGACGACTACAGGGCCAGGACGATCGAGGAACGTCCGAGGGTCGGCAAGGCAGGCGGCCAACTCGGTTTCATCGTCGAGCGTCACGAAGGAGCCCATGCCATCAACGAAGCATATTTCATGTTGGAATCATTGCGTTTTTCATGCCCACGATCTCGATTTTCTCCCTCGGTTCTCCTTTATTGAGGGGGAACTGACCCCGGCGGCTATGGCAAGATATCTAACTACTACTTGATAAGAATACTGACATCGACTATTGTAGGGGTGTCGTAGAATTGACTTGGTTCTGCGATAAAGGAGGCCGACGTGCTGTCAGAATTCATACAACAATTGCGCAAAGAACGGGGCATGACCCAGGAGCACGTGGCGTCCCGGCTGGGCTTCTCTCGCCCTACTTACGTTCAGGTTGAGGCAGGGTCGCGCGATCTTACGATCCCCGAAGCATCAAAGTTGGCTGAGGTCTTAGGTATCTCCATGGATAGCTTCCTGCGCGAGGAGCGTGAGCTTGACCCCGAGGTGATATTGGAGCCGGCCAGGCCAGAGCCCAGACACGATATCAGTATTCGTATCCCAGAGTATCGTGTGAACAAGTTAAAGCAGGTTCTGCTGTACGTGTTACAGAAGGTAGGCGCCAAGCCAAACGTAGGTGAGACAGTTATTTACAAGCTCCTTTACTCCAGACATTTTGACTACTACGAAAAATACGAGGAGAGCTTGATGGGTGCAACATATCAAGAACCACCACGGCCCTACACCGGCCGGGTTTACTGAAGTTGTGGAGAAAATGAAAGCCGAGAATGAGTTGATTGAAGTAAAGGATCAGTACTTCCATTATCCACAGAAAAAGTATTTGCCCCGTGTGAATCCCGACCTTTCTGCGCTGACGGGCCGTGAACTGGAGCATATAGACGAAGTCCTGGCTCGCTTGGCCGATAAAAATGCAACCGAGATAAGTAAGTACTCCCACGGCGATATCCCCTGGATCTCACAGAAGGCCGGCGAGAAGCTGAGTTACGAGAGTGTTTTGTATCGCGACGAAAAGTACTCCGTGCGTTCAGATGACGATCAGCTTTAGTGAAACTCCTGAGTTCAAAAAAGATTTCAAGCGGCTGGCAAAGAAATATCGGTCTCTTGACGACGATCTTTCTGTGTTCAAACGAGTAGTAGCCCAGATACCGGAGGGCAATAGCAGGTACTTTGCACAACTGAGAAGAAAGAATACCTCTGTAATTATCAAGACTCGTTTGTTTTGCCGGTACCTCAAGGGGAAGTCTCTGTGAATAGTGTATGCCTGGCGACGGGACCAGAAAACGATTGTGTTTATCGAGCTCTACTTCAAGGGTGACAGAGAAAACGAGGACGCGGAGCGGATAGATCGTTACTGTGCTGCGCTTGGCAAAGATGGAGGCTGAGTCATGTGATCTGACCTTGACTCGCCGGCGCCGTCCTCGTCTTCCCACGCCTTGAGCAAACGCATCGTGTCCTCGGAGGTGCAGAGCTTGGCATAGGTGGCGGCCCGCCCGCCCATCGACTCAAGGAAGCGTCCCAGTCTCGCCGCCACAGCACGTTTGCGCTCGACCGGACCGACGTGAGCCACTTGCAAGGGAGCTGGTACCAGAGGAAGATCTGCAGCCGGTAGCGGCTGATCGCGACCGGCGCCTCAGGGTCCTCGCGGGGTGCGATCCACTCAAGCGCCCCCTCGACGTCGCGTGCCGCATCGAGATCATGCTCGCCCAGCTTGGCGAGAGCGTTGCGGCCTCGCGGGGTTCCAAATGTCGCGGAATCCACCCTCGTATCCGCGATCACGTCGTGGTTCGATTGACATGTGTTTGACAAGCACACAAGGTCAGGCGGTAACCCGCTTGCTCTGCCGCTTTGGCCCGCGCGGTGTGAACGAAATTGTCTCGTCGTTGAACTCGACATCCGCTCGCAGCCGTCCGCCCAACGCGGCTACGTAGCGTTGCAACGTCGAGATGTTGAGGTCCTGAGCCCGCTTGATCGCCGACACCCGCTTCTGTGTTACTCCAAGGCGCTTCGCAAGCTCTGTCTGCGACAAACCCCGAGCCTTACGCAGCTCATACAGCCGGATGGCCCCGAGCAAAAGCGCCTTCTCGCGCTCGATATTTGCACGACGCTTCGGATCTGCAAGAGCCTCACGCTCAAGATCGCGGAAATTCTTAGCCATCTCAGGGGTCAGGTCCCAAACGGTGCGCTACATAGGTAGGTCCTATCAGATATTCCTGTGCGGGGCGCTCACTTTGAGTCTGCGACTAACCGTCGAGTGGTGGCAACCGAGCGCTGAGGCCACCTGACGCATCGAATATCCGTACTCAATGTGTGCAACCTCGATCGCATCGTCACGAGTCCGTGCTTTGATCAGTTCATTCAAAGGCGGCCGACTACCTCGCAGCTGCCTCCCTGAAACTCCAGCGGGCGCGTCGATTGATAACCTGCTAAAAGGTGGCTCAGACATGGATAGGCTCGATGGCGACTCAGGCCGTGACCGCATATACGGAAACGGCGGCAGAGACAGTATCAACGGCTATGCAGGCATTGACACGATCGAGGCCGGAGAAGGAAACGATGCTGTCTACCCCGGTGAAGGCAATGACCTGGTGTACGGAGACGGTGGTGATGATTTAATCTATGCTGCCGGCGATAGTGGAAATGACAAGATCTACTGCGGCGACGGTACAGACACTGTAGTCGTAGACGCAAGCGACCAGTACTTCGACTGCGAGAATGTATCGTTTTTTCCCAGTTGATTCGTTCGTGAGAGCAAACTGACCAGTAGTTACTTATTTAAGGCGCATAAAAACTTGGCTCCTTGCTCCTTATTGAAGTAGCGTGGCTCTAGCAGCGTGGCTCACTGGTGCATACTCACCAATAAAGATTTGGCTAGGTGGTGCTCGTTGTGGGTAAGCTACTGTGAAAGAATAGAGCGAAAGGATCCGAACAGTGCCCACAATCGAAGCAACCGATACCGTCGGGGATATCGTCACCCGAGAGCCGTCGCTTTCGCGCCTGTTCGAAGAGAGCGGAATTGACTACTGCTGCGGCGGTGGCAAGACGCTCCGCGAGGCCAGCGAGGAGAAAGGAGTGGAGACTGACGCCCTTATCGAGCGGCTCAGAGAAGCGATCTCGTCCTCCCCGGCCGAAGAGGGGCCCAACCCCTCCGATCTAAGCCTGTCCGAACTTGCCGATCACATCGTCCGGACCCATCATGCCTACCTTCGGTCGGAGTTTCCGCGCCTCGATCGGATGACCCGCAAGGTTGAGGAGGCACACGGCGATCGCGAGCCGCGGCTTGCCGAAGTTAGAGACACCTTCGCAGAGCTGGCTGAGGAGTTGACGACACACATGATGAAGGAGGAGCAGATCCTTTTCCCGTTAATCAGGAGTCTTGAGGCGAACGAGAGGCCGTCAGATATCGGTCCTCCAACGATTGCCGGCCCGATCGCCCAGATGGAGTTGGAGCACGATCAAGCAGGAGAAGCGCTTGAACGGTTGAATGATCTTTGCGACGGCTATACCCCTCCCGGGTGGGCATGCAACACCTACCGTGCGATGTTGGACGCACTGCAAGAGCTTGAGAAGGATCTTCACCTACATATACACAAAGAAAACAACATCCTATTCCCCCGAGCGCTTAAGCTCGAAGAAGGCTCTTGAGGTTCAGCCTGATGGAGGTTGGTCAAGCTGCCCGCGTGTACTCCGAAAACCTTACTTCAAGCCGCAGCGGATCTGGGCGCTCGCTTACCTGCCTTGGCTGGTTGATGGGGCTGCCGTCGAATCCCTGTAGGCCGGTTTTCAGCATCTGCCCATCGGACTGTTTGAGCAGCCGCCGGGAGATGTGAACGACTCCGCCAGGATCGATGCCGAGCAGGTTGGAATCGTCACCGGGGTCAGGTCCCAAACGGTGCGCTACATAGGTAGGTCCTATCAGATATTCCTGTGCGAGGCGATCTCTTTGAGTCTACGACTAACCGTCGAGTGGTGACAACCTAGCGCTGGGGCCAGTTGACACACCGAGTATCCGTACTCAATGTGTGCAACCTCTATAAGTCCTTACCTCGAGCGATTTCACCCCTGTTTAAAAGCAAAACCCAAGCAGCCCGGGTTTGAGCCCAGCCGAACAACTAACAACGCACCATTTTAAGCCTGACCCCGACGATGATGGAGCGAAGTGAGGCTCTCACTCAGCGTATCAAGTTCCTCCGCGGTCCGCTTTCGTGCTCTTAGTGGTCCTGTTCATAAGTACGGTGACGTATTGCCGAGCGAAAATCGAGCAGGTCTAGGACGCAAGGAGCCGGAATAGTAGTGACTATTTCGGCGACTGAGGACGACGAGATGCGAAGATTTGCAGCCGGCAATATGTTGCAGTATTTGTGAATAGGACCACTTAGCAAGTTCGGAAAGTCTCGGCCACTCTTGGCACCGAGTCGCTCAAGCGGGCTCTTGCCGCTGGACGCCACGGAAGTTACGCCACCGCCCGCAGCGGCGCCTCCAGGATCCACGGGACGTCTACGCAGCGCTCCAGGAGAGGGCGGAATAACTCCTCGTGATCCTCTGTCAGTGGGATGTGGCGAAGATCCGGCGAAAGGGAACTCACATGAACATTCCGGAGGCGATCGCTGAAACCGTCAAGCAAATCGGTCGCAACCGACATGTCCGGCTTGATCGACCAGGCATGTGCGATGTCGAAGCAGAATCCCGCCTTGGGAAGTTCCGCAAATACGGCAGCCAGTTCTTCGCGAGTTCGACCTGAATCTTTGCGAGCGTCCAAGTTCTCAAGCAGAAGCTTCCGCCCCAGGATCCGGTATCGATCTGGCCTTTCGATCGTGCCCGGGTGCATAACGATTCCACCCGCCCACTGCGCCAGCTCGCATAGGACTGTCACAAGCTCTTCCTCGTCCATTTGGCGATCCTTGGATGGGCCGTGGATGCTCAGGTAACGGAACGGCAATCTAGGAGCCTTGCAAATGTAATCGCGGAGCGGAGAGAGTTCCGTCTCCGACAGAGCAGACAGCTCCACCGCAAACGGGGAAACCTTCCATGCTTTTGCAATCAGGGCCTTCCAGTCACCTCGCAGCTCCTCCATATACCCGGTCGAGGCGCCGATTGGGTGATGGTGCAAGAGTATTGACTTACCTCGCTCTGGTCTTGTCGCAACCACCATATTAATTGACTTTAGCAGCGGCTACTGACGTGCGAAGTACGCTGTGAAGTGCCCTCAATGGCGTGTATCAGTAAGGGGGCGCGCCACAGATTCTCTTGGGACCTGACCCTGGTGGCGACCCCGGTGGTGGCTCCCGGGGCACAAGGGGTGTTCCGACGCCCGCCTCACATCGGCTTCGCCGGTGCCAGGGCTCGCGATCGGAGCGCCAGCCGCAACGCCTCGCGGCCCGCTCGCATCAGCGTCAGGTCGCGGCGGGTGAATCCGGTCTCGTGATCGTACTCATGATCGTAACGAACTAGTCCGAGGGCGTCAGTTACCCTGATGAGCCCGGCGGCGGCGCCAGCGACGTCTTCCACCCAGGGCGGCTCTCCGTCAGTGTTCCAGCCATCGGCTACGATCGCCGCGTGGACGGCCGCTTCCATCTCGTGCCGGTCGATGGTCTCGTGGCTGAGCAGTACCGCGGCGGCCAGTTCCTGAACCGTACCCTCGAAGCCGTCACCTGCAAGCAGATGGGGGGCGCCGGCGTGGAGCAGCGCCTCGGGATCGTGACGCAGTGTTTCGCCACGCCTGGTTAGGACAAGCTTGCGCCCGCTGCGCCGCAAGAGGCGCATCCGCCGAACCAGCTCGTGGACCTCGCAGAGCGCGATTACTTCGCCCTCGCGGTACGGCGGCCCGAAGAGGTCGGCGTTGCTCCACCACTCCGGGAACCGCTCGACGGCTGCGCGGACAAGGGCACGGCTGAGCGCACCCGTTTGCGTCAGGGCGAGGCCCTCCGCGGCCACATCGAGCAGCCAGGTGAGCGGCTCCAGCGCCTCCCTATCCATCGCGGCCGCCCCTCCGGGCGACTCGGGCCCCCGCAACAGGGGCTCGACCTCCGCCACGATCGCCCGCCGCTCTTCGCTGCCTCGGCGGGCCCAGCTCTCCAGCCGCTCCTCGGCAATTATTTCGAGTGGGGTACGCGCGCCGAGCTCGGCGCTCGGCCGGCACAGGAGCGCGGAGACGAACTCTGCTTGGCGCCGCTTGAAGCCGCGCTCTTCGGGAACCAGACGCCCCGCCTCCACGGCCCGCTCGAGCTCCAGCGCAACCACGTTGCGCAGCCTTGCCTCCTCCAACCCCATCACCGAGCCCCACTTGATCGCATCGGTGTCCGGTGGCTCGATCCCCGAGGCTTCGAGGCTATCCCGCAGCAGCTCGCCGGCGCCGTCCTCGTCTTCCCACGCTTTGAGCAACCGCATCGTGTCCTCGGAGGTGCAGAGCTTGGCATAGGCGGCGGCCCGCCCGCCCATCGACTCAAGGAAGCGTCCCAGTCTCGCCGCCACAGCACGTTTGCGTTCGACCGACGTGAGCCACTTGCAAGGGAGCTGGTACCAGAGGAAGATCTGCAGCCGGTAGCGGCTGATCGCGACCGGCGCCTCAGGGTCCTCTCGGGGTGCGATCCACTCAAGCGCCCCCTCGACGTCGCGTGCCGCATCGAGATCATGCTCGCCCAGCTTGGCGAGAGCGTACCTGACGGTCTCCGGCGATAGTTCTATCGGCATGCGCACAGTCTGCCCGATCCGGTCACTCGTTGGCAAGCTACATCGCCTTCTAGCAGTGACGAGCTAAGAAAAATCGGTTTGGTATTGCTTGTTGAGACCGATTGAGCTAATGAATCCGTCCGGGGACTAAAATCGCACTGCATACTTGAGCGGCGCGTCGTTGAGGCGGCGGAGGCGGCCCTTGCTGAGAAGAAGTACGTTACCTCCATTGACATACTCGTCGGCATCGGTTGGTTGACGCCGCGACATGTAGGCGAGTGGTATCAGGGACGATCCCCTTGCCTGGAACGAGCGGCACAGGCAAACCTCAACAAAATATCCAAGGCGATGAAGTTCTTCCGTCGCTGGGCCGAACAACGTGGTCTCAAGCCAAGCGAGACAGCTTATGTCGCACGCACACGCGACCGGCGGCAACTTCGTTTCAGCAAGAGCGGCGACCCCAGCATTGAGCGCGCTTACCGGACGCACTGGGTGTCGCCAGATCTGAGCAAGAAGAGGCGGGAGCAGCTGCTGGCTCGAGAAAGCCGGCCACCGGGTCTTGTCGTTGTCTCACCAGTCAATGAGTGGTCCTGCTCGGAGTGTGACGGTACCGGGGACTTCCTGATTATGGAGGAACAGGGGCCGGTATGCCTTGGCTGCGCGGACATGGGCCATCTGATATTCCTTCCCTCCGGGGATGCCGCACTCACCAGGCGCGCGAAAAAGGCGAGTTGCCTGTCCGTCTCAGGGGTCAGGTCCCAAACGGTGCGCTATATCTCAGGGGTCAGGTCCCAAACGGTGCGCTACTTAGGTAGGTCCTATCAGATATTCCTGTGCGGGGCGCTCACTTTGAGCCTGCGACTGACCGTCGAGTGGTGACAACCGAGCGCAGCGGCCAGTTGGCACATCCAATATTCGTACTCAATGCAATCTCTGCAATTCCTTACCTCGAACGGTTTCACCCCGGTTCAAGGCAAAAACCAAGCAGCGCAAGCTTGAGACCGGCCGAAGAACTAACAACGCACCATTTCAGATCTGACCCCGATGAGATCTGACCCCGATGAGGAGCGCAATCCAATCCCAAAGATGTTTGACACAGCCGAAAATCGGTATATCTTAGAAGTAGAGCGACTTAAAACCATGGGACATGGACGACCCAGATCTGTATTTTTATCAGTGATCATCACGGTGATCGTACTGATGCTGCCCTCGACTGCTGGTGCAGTCACATTTGGCTCAGATCTAAACGCACATCAGTCGAACTCAAACGTGACCTGTGGAGCCGTCAATATCTATCAATATGCCGGCAGGGTCGGTTGCAGCTCAGGAACGAGCGGTAACTCCGTAAACCCGGGCGATACATCGGCCTCACATGTCATTCCATTCGCCGACCCACGTGCAAACGGCGACCAGTACGGCACAATCACCCAGGTTACTTTTAAGCCGGCCCCGGGTGCCCCCGCCGGCCCGGCCCGACTCAGCGTCGTTGAATACATCCGAGACGCCAACAGCACCGCAAACCCCGGCTTAGCGCAGGACATCGCCGATAGCGCGAACTTCACGATGGCGCCGGGCGCAGACGGCCTGGTGCATGTCGCGACAAACCTGCCCGCTCGCTCGCTGTACAACGCAAACGACAACTCTTATCGCTTTGACGCTCTCTTCCTCTCGATGCTCGACAACACCACACCGATCCCGGCAGACCTCAATAGCACTTTCCTCTCGGGGTGGATCAGCCCGTACGTCGACATCCCGTCATCCCAGGGCGACCTCACTGTGCCTCTGCCGGCCGATCGGCAGGGCGTGGGCTGCTGTGGCTTCGGTCCATACCCGTTCTACGTTACGGGAGCCTGGCCCGTCCTCGGCGAGGTTCTGATGCAAGCTGAGCTGATAGTCAACCCGAACGGTGGAGGCGGTGGAGACGGAGACGCAGGTGGCGACGGAGGAGGCGCAGGTGACGGTCAGATTGGCCCTCTGAAGTTTGGCAATGGCCGAGTTGTAGGTAACAAAGTGGTCCTGCCGGTCACATGCGCACTTGATGAAACCTGCAAAGGACTGCTGCGGCTGCTGAGTCAGGGGAAAAATGTCGCGACGACCGCGAAGAAAAAGAGGGGTAAGGGGACAAAGAAGACAGTTGTCTATGGCCGCGTCAAGTTCAAGATCCCGGCTAATAAAAAGCGAAATATCAAAGTCAAACTCACAAAGGCCGGTAAGAAGAAGTTACGCCGGCGCACAAAGGTGCGGCTGCGCGTCAAGGCAACTATCGGCAAGCAGGTTTCAACCGCAACTGTGACAATAAAGCGCAAGAAATCTGGCCGCAAAAAGTCTGGCGGAAAGCGAAAGTAATAGCGTAGGGGTATGCACCACCGGGGTCAGCCACCGGGGTCAGGTCCCAAACGGTGCGCTACTTAGGTAGGTCCTATCAGATATTCCTTCGCGAGGCGATCTCTTTGAATCTGCGGCTAAAGATGAGCGACCCGGGGATGTTCCGTTCAGCATGGACTTTCGACTTGGAGACCGACAAGCTTCGCCGCTTCCGCCATCCGTCGATCATAGGTCACGAGCACCGAGAGCTCGTCGCCGAGCGCGAGACCCGAAGCAATGTGGATCGCATCGAGGCTACGAATTGCCTCGATATCGAGCATTGCAGCCGCGTCCAAGAGATCGTCGTCCAAGTGGATGATGTCCACGTGGTCGAGCAGCTGCCTGGCACGCTTCGTAGCAGCGGTTCCATGCGGCCGTACGGCACGGACAACCTCAACGCGCGCCAGGGCACACGACACCCGCTCCGGTCTCCGAGACAGATAGCGCCGAAGAACGTCAGACTCCGTTTCATCGACGACCAGCTTCACTATCGCGGACGAGTCTAGGTAGACAACCGGCTCAGCGTTCATCCTCACGAGCCTTGGAGAGCGCCTCACTCGGCAGCTGCACTCGCGCCGCGGGCTTGAGTGGCTTGCCCAGATCGAGTAGATCGCCCGCTGCAGGGGTGAGGCGCCCGCTTGCGGCCAACCTTTCCAGTCGACTCCCGTTCGGAATGGGAGTGAGCAGCGCGACCGGCCGGCCATGATCCGTCACTTCAATCGTCTCTCCGCGCTGGACCTCGCGAAGGTACTTGCTCGCCTGCTGACGCAATTCCCGCACGCCAATTGACCTCGTTGCCATAGTGCTACTTATAGCACAAGTCTCTCGACATTTCAAGTAGGCGCCGCTCAGGCACCATCACACTAAACCACAACTTCCGATAGTGGGAGCAGAGCACAGCTTATTCCGACGGCAACAACCTCATGAACCGTATGGTTATTTGAAAAGACGTCGATCGACGTTCATGAAGTGGTGGAGTTCCTGTTTCGTAGCGACATGCAAATAGGCGGTTTGGTGCTACCTGTTGAGACCGATTGAGCTAATGAATCCGTCCGGGGACTAAAATCGCACTGCATAAATCAAGGCAACGACACCAGGAGTGAGCAAGGAATGAGAGCGACGTAGCCGTGACCACGCTTGCGGTTCAGAAACTTGAGCGGCGCGTCGTTGAGGCGGCGGAGGCGGCCCTTGCTGAGAAGAAGTACGTTACCTCCATTGACATACTCGTCGGCATCGGTTGGTTGACGCCGCGACATGTAGGCGAGTGGTATCAGGGACGATCCCCTTGCCTGGAACGAGCGGCACAGGCAAACCTCAACAAAATATCCAAGGCGATGAAGTTCTTCCGTCGCTGGGCCGAACAACGTGGTCTCAAGCCAAGCGAGACAGCTTATGTCGCACGCACACGCGACCGGCGGCAACTTCGTTTCAGCAAGAGCGGCGACCCCAGCATTGAGCGCGCTTACCGGACGCACTGGGTGTCGCCAGATCTGAGCAAGAAGAGGCGGGAGCAGCTGCTGGCTCGAGAAAGCCGGCCACCGGGTCTTGTCGTTGTCTCACCAGTCAATGAGTGGTCCTGCTCGGAGTGTGACGGTACCGGGGACTTCCTGATTATGGAGGAACCGGGGCCGGTATGCCTTGGCTGCGCGGACATGGGCCATCTGATATTCCTTCCCTCCGGGGATGCCGCACTCACCAGGCGCGCGAAAAAGGCGAGTTGCCTATCTGCGGTGGTGGTGCGTTTCAGTCGCTCACGCAAACGGTATGAACGCCAGGGAATCCTGGTCGAGGAGACGGCTATCTTTCCCGGTTGCCCCGGTAGGCGAGCGGAAGCCATCGCGCACCACGCCGGCGCACGCAGCAGTGGCAGGGTGGGACGGACAGCAGCAGCACGCGCCCTCGACCCCAAGGTGATAGAGCTGGCGGTTACTGCGTCAGTGCGCCATAGCGATACGCCATATGACGAGCTACTGATGTCCGGGCTCGGCCGGGAGCAGGCACGTACACAGGTACGATCCGAGGTTGAGACGATTCTGGATAGCTGGCGAAATCCATAAGGGCCTCGAATAACTCCCCTTGATCGTTGAGACAGGACCTCAATCCTTCGCTTCCGGCTACAGTGAAACTCAACCCGGATTAGCTTCTTGTTCAGATAGCTGTGAGTTGTACTGATCCATGAATCCATCCACAGCCGCTTGGTCGGTCATGTCAACTCCAGCCTGCTTCATTGCCATAACGAACGATTTACTCGGGCCCCACAGACCGCTATCACCTGCAGCTTGAAGCATCTCATCGGTCCAACTCTCTACAGAGGCAACTGTCTCGTCGGTCGCCGCCTGAGGGATGTTGCGACGCTCACCCGCATACTCAATCCAAGCCCGAAGAATGTTTGGCACACATTTGAAGAACTCCGTCTCACAGGTGGCCTTTCTTGGCAACCAGCTGGCCATGAATATCTCCGCCTCAAGCGAGGATTTGGCAAGCGCCATATCCCGGCAGATCGCTGTGGCCACTTCGTCCACTCCGCCGGCTGGATCCGACCGAGGATGATTGGCACCGCGAAGCGTTGTCTTATCCTTCTTAGCCGCCCGGCGCTTACCCTTGTTCGGTGACTTACGCTTACGCTGCTTTGGCTTTGGTTTTCGACCTTTAGCCATCCGCGTACTCTAACCGGCGTAGCCTAAGATAGTAACCCTTCCGGCCTTAACTCAATGGTTACTGCTACTATACTCATGATATGAGTAAGCGATTACAGGTTTTACTTGAAGAGTCGGAGTTCGACGACCTACGAGAGGCCGCCCGGCGACAGGGAGTCCCGGTATCGGAGTGGGTACGGCGTGCGCTGCGAGAAGAACGTAGGCGTGAGCCCAGAGGCGATATTGACAGCAAGTTGCGTGCAGTCCGTGATGCGGCTCGACATGAGTTCCCAACTGCAGAGATTGACCAAATGTTGACGGAGATCGAGCGGGGACACGGTAAACACGTTTCTGGATGATCCTCGTCGACTCCAACATTCCGATGTATTTGATTGGCGCGGAACATCGTCACAAGATAGACGCCCAGCGCCTACTGGAAAGGGCGTTGTCCAAAGATGAGCGGCTGGTGACCGATGCGGAAGTACTCCAGGAGATCTGCCATCGTTACACCGCGATCGACCGGCGTGAGGCGATCCAGCCCGCATTCGACGCGATCCTCGGCGTTATTGACGAGGTTCTTCCCATCGATCGCATCGATGCAGAAGCTGCGAAGGACATCGTCCTACGATACACGTCACTTTCCTCACGGGACGCAATGCATACTGCCGTCATGCACAGACATGGCATCGATCGAATCATGTCATTCGACCGAGGATTCGACACCTATCCCGGCGTCGAAAGGTTGAGTCAATGGTAAGAGTTCAGCACGTCACTGAGGTCATCACTGGGGTCAGGTCCCAAACGGTGCTCTACTTAGGTCTTGTCAGATATTCCTGCGCGAGGCAATCACTTTGAGTCTACGGCTAACCGTCGAGTGGTGACAACCTAACGCTGAGGCCACCTGACGCATCGAGTGTCCGTACTCTATGTGTGCAACCTCTATAAGTCGTTACCCCAAGCGGTTTCACCCCTGTTCAAAGTAAAACCCAAGCAGCGCGGTCATGAGCCCAGCCGAACAACTATCAACGCACCATTTCAGACCTGACCCCGTTGATGTTCGAGTTCCGGAGGGCCTGCTGAAGTATTGAAATCAGCCGCTTCTCCGCTCCTCTTCCGTTAGTGCAGCAATATCCTCGAGATCTTCTGGCCGACCGCTTGCTCGCTTCATGGATATCAGATCGTCGAGGCCGACAACCGCAATGTCCATCTTGCCAAGCTTGACCTGCAGTGAATGTTGACGCAACTCGTCGTACGGTGGAGCACCCGGGGCATCATGGAGCACGTCGATAGGGCCATGTTTTGAAGAGAACTGCCATAGGGTCGCTCGCGGGAGCATTGTTGCGTCAATTTCTTCTCCCTCGTGGCCCGGATTCAGAACTTGAGCTTCAAGTGCATTGAGAGCGTCCGCAAGTCGTTGAAGATTTGATCGGTCTGGCTTGGGAATTACATCGATGTCTACCGTCGTGCGCATATGCCCGTGCGTCTGTACCGCCATGCCACCAACAAGAACGTAGTCAACGTCGTGTTCGGCAAGAGCCTGGAGAATCTGCTCAGCGTCTAGTGGAGTGTCAGTGTCCACGAACCGCTTCCTGTCCCGCCCTTCGCAGTTCGCCAGCAAGCCGGTTTGCCGATAGTGCGATTTGCATGCGATCTGTAAGTGAACGACGTCTGAGGTCGGCAAGATGGATTGAGTCGGCTCTGCTTTCAAGCGGCCGAGGCTGAGGCTTTAAGACATAACCCATAGCCATAAACAGCGCGCAAACGGTATCCCAGCGCGGATCTGTTAAGCCCCGCTCGATTCTGCTCACTGCAGCTTGGGTCATGCCAGCTCTACGTGCCAGCGATCGCTGGCCTATCCCTGCTCGTTCGCGATAGCTACGTATAGCCGAACCGATCATCTGATATATTAAAGTATATCGGTTTTATGACGACGTCCGTTTGATCGAGGTTTGGCATATCACCAGGGTCAGGTCTAATCTGGTGCGCTACTTGGGCAGGTATTGTCAGATTTTCTCCGTGGAGCTATCACTTTGAGTGAGTCTGCGACTAACCGTCGGGAATCGCTATACGCAAAGATCGAGCCACGCTTCTAAAAGTCCTTACCTCGAGTTGTCTCACCCCTGTTCAAAGCAAAATCCCAAGTAGCACGGATTAGATACGGGCCGAATAACTGATCATGCACCATTTCAGACCTGAAGTCAAGTAGAACCTAGTGGTGTAACTTCTCATCGTCGGTAGTAACGGCTTCTAGCTCTAGCTCTCTCACCTCCTCTCCATGTTTATCTGTATCGCCTCTGTCGTAGACAGAGGCGAGCGAATCAAGCGACAGATAGCGTCGACTGACAAGCCACTCATCGTTCTGCTCGATAAGTAGTGATCCAACAAGACGGATCACCGATTGGTCGTTGGGAAAAATTCCAACGACATCGGTTCTTCTGCCGATCTCGCGGTTAACCCTCTCAAGTGGATTGGTGGACCTCAGTTTTCTCCAGTGCGCCTTGGGAAATGCGTAGAACGCAAGCAGGTCTTCCTCTGCAGCTTCAAGCAGCTCGGCCACCTTGGGAGCCGCTCTCTTGAGCCGCTCGAGCACTTGGCCCACACGTTCGCTTGCCTGCTTGCGATCTACCGCGTTGAAGACCTCTCGCAAGGCAGCCGACACCAGACCACGTTCCGATACTCGGCAGTGCTGATGCATGTCTCTGACAAAATGAACGGTGCATCGCTGCCAGGGACAGCTCAGAACCTGGGCTATAGCGTTCTTCAAGCCCTCGTGGTGGTCTGATGTGCAAAGACGTACTCCGGTAAGGCCGCGAGTCTTGAGCGATCGTAAGAACTCCATCCAGAAGGCCTTCGACTCCACCTCGCCCAAGTCAATGCTTATTACCTCTCGCCTTCCTGTCTCATGGACTCCGTAGGCGACTACCAGCGCCTTGGGATAGACATGACCCCTGTCTCGTACCTTGACCTGCTTAGCATCCAGCCATAGGTATGGGTACTCGCCCTCAAGTGGTCGGCTGTTAAAGACCTCCACCTGTTCATCGAGCCCCTTGCAAAGTGCGGATACGCGATCCTTGGTCATGCCCTGGATGCCCAGCTGCTCCACAAGGCGATCCACCTTGCGTGTGGATACTCCGTTGACGTATGCCTCCATCACCACACTCACGATTGCATGCTCCGACCGGCGTCGAGGTTCAAGGAAGCTTGGGAAGTAGGCGGATCCCCGACGTTTCTTGGGGATCGCAACCTCGATCTCACCTACACGGGTCTCCCAGCCTCTCGGCCGATAGCCGTTTCTGTGCGAGGTCCGTTCGGGTGAGATCTCACCCAGTCCAGCCCCTATCTCGGTCGAGATCTCGGCTTCCATCAATTCGCGAACGACTACCTCTACCGCTTGGCGCAGGAAGTCTCCGTGCTCGCTTTGCAGCGCATCGGTAACTACATCGGCTAAGGTCGATATCTTGTCTTTGGCCATCGTGGTGTGCTCCTCTCGTTAGTCGATTTGTCATCAACCGACGAGTTTGGGGCCCACGGTGGTCGGAACTAAATGACAGCTCCTACGCGGGCGCCGTTACACCACTTATACATACGTGACCAGACCTGACCCCAGGGATGACCCCAGGGACGACGCCGGGGATGGCTGCTGCACAGACTTTTCGAACTTGCCCCTGACGAAACCCCTCCCTGCCCCTCCGGCATCGTCTGATTCGTCTTGTTTCATGTTGCACAACACGCTACAATCACTACTAATGATTCAACCTGCCGATATCTACATCCTCGCCGGCGTCATCGCCAACGAGAGTGAGAAGTGGACGCTGCGCGAGCTTGCCGGGAAACTCTTCGTCGACCACACGCTAGTCCACCGCGCACTCAGGCGAGCCGAAGCCTCTGATCTCTACTCATCCTCCAAGAAAATGGTGCATCGGCCTAACTTCGAGGAACTGCTCGTGCACGGCGGACGGTTCCTCGCACCGGCAAGGCCGGGCGCGCTAGTTCCCGGAGTGCCGGCCGCATGGGCGGCAGAGCCGATGCGATCGCTCATCCATGAAGCTTCGAGTGATCCTCCACTCGTCTGGCCCAGCCCTGAAAGCCGCATCCGCGGCCAATCTCTCAGGCCGCTCCATCCAGCTTGCGTTGAGGCGGTCGCCACGTTCCCAAGCCTTGGCGAGCTCATGTCGGTGATCGACTCTCTGCGCGCGGGCGATCTACGAGTTCGCCGCGTCGCAGCTAAAGAGTTACACGACATTCTTCGACGCAACCCTGTTCCACGGCAGGCGGTCGCGTGAGCGCCGAACTCCTTGAGCTCGCAGCGTCTGCACTCGGGTCACTCGTAGATGACGTCGTGTTCGTCGGTGGAGCGACGATCCACCTATGGCTAACTGAGCCTGGCGGGCCACCAACGCGCTCGACTGACGATGTCGACGTTATCTGCAACGTCGCGAGCATCGTCGATTACTACAAGCTCGCCGAACAGCTCCGGGAACACGGCTTCGCCGAAGTCATGGAGGAGCCCGTGGTATGCCGCTGGCAACACCGAGAGACCGGACTCATGCTCGACTTGATGCCGACCGAGGAGACTGTGCTCGGTTTCTCCAACCCATGGTACGAGCTTGCCATGGAGGGAGCCGTCAAATGCGAGCTGCCGTCAGGGGCGCGGATCCGTGTCGTACTCCCGCCAGTAATCTTTGCGACCAAGCTTGCTGCCTGGAAGGGACGCGGTCGGGGTGACGTACTAAAGAGCCTTGACGTGCACGA
The DNA here is from genome assembly GCA_963710065.1 of uncultured Thermoleophilia bacterium. Classification (GTDB taxonomy): domain Bacteria; phylum Actinomycetota; class Thermoleophilia; order Solirubrobacterales; family CAVPYU01; genus CAVPYU01. The sequence continues at coordinate 155,139 of CAVPYU010000009.1, forward strand.
CATCGTCGTCCTGATCGACGGTCGCCCACAGCTCACAGACGAACTCGCTGCTCAGTCGCCAAAGTTGCGCGAATACGTCGCACTCGAGCTTGCCTCGCTCCGCAACGACCCCTACTTCGACTATGTCATCCAGAGTACCGTTCGGGGTTACGGGCAACTCGCTGCGGATCGAGCAACCATCGTTGAAGGCCGAGTGGCTGAAATTCTCGAAGTGCTTGGACGAGGCGGTGGCAAATAATCGCCTATTGATGAGTGTGGAGCAAGCTGTCACCGTCCTTGTCGCTGACTTTGACGTGCGGGTTGTCAGCCTACGAGGAGAGCTGTTCCGTCACTTTGCTCTGGGTCACAACCGTGATTACCAGCCTATGACATCGGTCTAAACTGTCCACTATATCTTGAGACATGTGTCCACGATGTCCCGACACATCACAACTGCAGAAAACTTGATAGCGGGGGCAGGATTCGAACCTGCGACCTTCGGGTTATGAGCCCGACGAGCTACCAGACTGCTCCACCCCGCGTCGCTATGGGAAATATAGCAGTGAAAGGTGGTGGCGATCGTTCGGGATCGGGGTTGCAAGGGTGCTCTCGCTGTCGTTCGCCGTCTGGAGGCCTGGGTTTCGCCTTCGGTCTTTAGCCGCTGGTGTTTAATGCACAGTCTAGGTCTTCGTAAATATCAAACACGCGATCTGTTGAGGTCAGGCCAAACATGTTGCTGGCTGGGCCTTTTGGGCGCACTATCGCCAGCCTTAGCTCCCTCTGTTCTGCGTCGCGTTTGAATCCAACAAGAGCGCTGAGTACTGTGGAGTCGAAGTAGTCAACATCGGATAGATCTACGACCACCAGGCCGACCGCTTGCTCCAGACAGTCGCGCAGAAGCTTGCGTAACGCCTGTAACGATCTGATATCGATAGACCCACTCAGTCGTAATGCACATCCTTCTAGGCCAGAGTTCAGGTGCTGCAGCTGGTGCCTAATCCCACCTGTCGAAGCTCCCGACGCTTCAAAATAATCGTGTTCTGCTTGGTGAACCATGACAGTCATCCATAACCCCCTACTGTGGCAACAACACCACTCGTCGATAGTTTCGTACTAGAGGTATCACTTTAAGTTGGTGATCGGACAACTTCACGCGCTGGCTAAGAACCTATCCCCATTGGGATCGGCTCTAAAGACTTACGCACCCGCCGCCACCGACTGGTGTGAAGCCGATTCTGCGGTTGTTCTTGTGCGAGCTGAGTACGATGCGTGGATCCTTCCACTTTCCCTTCCAGCCTGAGTTGACCTTGCCCCTGATGCAGCGTTTGACGATCCGGCGAGTCTTCTTACAGCCGACCTTCTTTGCAAGGATATCGATCGCCCCGCCTTCACCTTCGGGCTTTAGCCTGACCGTCACGTTCTTGCATTTGCGGAGTGCCGCCATATCCACGTCCGTACCGGCCTGTGCGGCTGAAGCAAAGGTCACTCCCAGCTGTCCCAGCGACTCGTCGCCAAGCACGCTGTCTTGGACAACGATCTTTGACTGTGCAGAAGCGGTGGCGACAAACGCTACGCCGACCACTGCCACACATACGACTGCAAACGATCGCTTCATCTCTGTTTAGAGATTACTGCGAAGCTGTTTTTGATGCAATGGCCACGAATAAATAACAGTTGCTCTGATAGCTGATAGCTTAGATAGGTGCTTTGTGCCGCCCTACACAACTTCCGTAGCCTCTACAACGTCGGCTCGGTGTTCCGTACGGCTTCCGGCGCCGGTTTTGAGCGTCTGTATCTTTCCGGATATACCGGCGCCCCACCGGAAAGGCGGATAAGCAAGGTGGCACTCGGCGCCGAGGAAGAGATCCCGTTCGAGCGCATTAACGACGTCGATGCCCTTTTGGAGGCTTTGAAAGGCCATCATGTGGTGCTGCTCGAGCAGCACCCTGACTCTGTCCTTTACTCCGAGATGGAGATCGACTCTTTAAAACCGGTAACCGTTGTTTTAGGCGAGGAGTTATTCGGTGTCCCGGATGAGCTTGTCGCACGGGCAGACGTTGTCGCCGAGATCCCTATGGCCGGCAAGAAGGAGTCGCTAAACGTCGCATCGGCGTTCGCGGTCATCGCCTACGACATGGCGACCAAGCAGGGCACGATCAGCCCGGATAACTTGCGCTCGCACCACTCCTCCACCCCACCTCGCCCGGAAGTGCTTACAAAGGGCCCGACACTTGGAGAATCACCGGACACACAGTGAGCTTGTGCCCCAAGTTTTTACTGCTATTTAGCCTCGAAGTCCCATTATTATTAGTAGGGGCACTAAAAGCGCCAAGTCTGGGGAACTATGTCAACTACGGGTACTAAAAGGCATGCGATAAACCTGTCGGCAGCTCTGCTTGTGGCAGCTGTTTTACTTGCGATGGTTGCGACCGCACAGGCTGCTGGTGCGATCGGCAACGGAAAGATCGCCTACTCGTATGGGGAGAACCTGCAGCTCGATCTCTACACCGTGGAGCCCGACGGGTCTAACACAACGAAAATTACTGATCAGGAGTTCAGGGTCAGCAGTCAACCTGTCTTCTCGCCCGACAACACCAAGGTCGCATACATCTCGTACCGCAACGGAAACAGCGACATCTACGTCTCTTCGGCAGACGGCACCAACCAAACGAGGCTGACGACCAATCCCGGACCGGATCTGAGCCCGTCGTGGTCTCCGGACGGCACAAAGATCGCATTTGGCTCGCTCCGTGGTGGAAATGAAGATATCTATGTAGTAAGTGCTGACGGCTCGTCTGCAGCGACCAGAGTAACGACCGACTCGGGGCGTGACATGAAGCCGATCTGGGCCCCGGATGTCTCTGACCCAAAGATCCTGTTTTCCAGAACAACGGGCACTGACAATGAGATCTATACGATCGATAGCTACGGATCTGACGAGCTGAAGGTTTCAAGTGGCACCGGTACCGATTCCGATCCAAACTGGTCTCCCGATGGAACAACGATCGTTTATACGTCATCTCGGTCCGGGAATGCAGATATCTACACGGTCGATTCATCGGCCTCAAACGAGACGCAGATAACCGACTACCCAGAAAACGAACAGAGGCCAGTCTTTTCTCCTGACGGGTCGAAAATCGCGTATGAGACATCAAAGGACAGCCCCAGCGCATTGTGGCCCGACGCACCTTGGCCGCCCGATGTGCCGGGCTGCCCGGATTCCTGGCTCTGCCAAGATGCGCCGATCTACACACAGGGCGAGGTTCGAAAGATGAACACGGACGGTACTGACGATGAGCTTGTTGTGAGGTTGCCCAGCAACGATTCATCCACAAGCTCGATCTGGGGCATAGATTGGTCACCAGACGGGACAAAGATATTGGCGACCGCCAGCGTTTTCGGAAACGTCGATCTCTATCTGGTCGATTCGGACAGAGACCTGAGCCAAGGGATCTCCTGGAGCTGGATCAATCGAGACATCACCCGCGACGAACAACTCGACTGGATGCCCAACTGGTCGCCGGACGGTACCAAGATCGCCTTTACTTCATACAGGACAGGTACCGGTGAGATCTACATCCTCGATAGCTACTACGGCTCCTTTACTGAATCGGTGAAGAGAAAACTGACCGATCACCGGGGTGCAAACTACGAGCCAAGCTGGTCGCCGGACGGTGAGAAGCTCGCCTACGCGTCTGATCGCGGTGACGATGTAAATATCTACTCGCTCAACACCCGGACCTCGGCCATCACCAGGTTAACGGAGTCGATGACCATCGGCGATACTCTCGACTACGAGCCGAGCTGGTCGCCGGATGGCGCCAAGCTCGCCTTTATCAGAAGGCTGACCGGCGAAGAGAGAAAGGCCAGCCAGATTTTCACGATCAGCGCAAGCGATGGTTCCGGCCTGCAGCAGTTGACCGATCACTGGCTGGGCGCGCAAGATCCCGACTGGTCGCCCGATGGGACGAAGATCGTCTACTCGGCAGGCGCTCCAGTCAACAGGGACGAAATCTACGTGATGGACACGGACGGCTCCAACCAGACAAAGCTCGCAGACAACGGCAAGGAGCCCGCGTGGTCGCCTGACGGGTCGAAGATCGCGTTCACATGGGGCAGGACTATCCACGTGATGAACGCTGACGGCACCGGCCAGACCCCGTTCCATCAAGGAATCCACCCCGACTGGTCGCCCGATGGACAGAAGATCGTGTTTTCGCAAAGCAGCTCGTCGTACTCGCAAGATTGGACTGTCTACTTTGCCGATGCAGACACCGGCGGCAACGCGACCCAGGTCTCATCGACCAACTTCGGTCTGTACCCAAGCTGGCAGCCGATCTCGATCACAAAGCAGGGCCCTGGACCAAGTGATCGCCCGTCGCATGCTGAGCATGAGACAAGCGGCGACAAGAAGCCGAGCTCAACCTTCGGCAAGACCCGCACAAGACCGTTCAAATACCGAAAGCTCTAGTACGATCGATCGACTGTGCGCGTTTCTGTCATCGACATAGGCACCAACTCCACCCGCTTACTCGTCGCAGACGTGGAAGGTATGAAGCTAGAAGAGATCGAGCGCACAACAAGAGTTACAAGACTCGGCCACGACGTAGACAGAAGCGGAAGGCTTGATGCAGACGCCGTTGCCAGGGTCATGTCAGCGCTTGAGGACTACACAGAGAGGATTTCCGCGCACCACTGTGAGCGAACTTTGACAGTTGCGACCAGCGCCGTACGTGATGCGGTAAACCGGGATGAATTTGTCGATCAGGTAAGGAGCCGCTTCGGATTGGACGTCGTTGTCCTAAGCGGCGAACGTGAATCACTCCTTACCTATAGAGGTGCAACACACGGGCACGATGCAAAGAGCGGCTCAAATGGACAGACGCTGGTTATCGATATCGGTGGTGGCTCCACCGAGTTCATCGCCGGCTCGGGCGCAGATGTCTCATTCCACACATCCACCCAACTCGGTTGCGTCCGCCACAGCGAGCGCTCGCTGTTGGACGATCCACCAAGCACAGATCAGCTCAACCGACTGGCCACGGAGGCAAAAGAGATCGTCCAATCAAGCGCGGCCGACCATCTGAAACAGCCCATATCCAACGCGATCGCCGTCGCCGGCACCGCCACCTCGCTTGCGGCGATAGACCAGAGGCTGCACCCCTACGACCCCAGCCACGTGCACGGCTATAGGATCACGCTGGAGACATGCAGATCGATACTTGAATGCCTTGTGGCCGTTCCGCTTGCCGAGCGAGCAGAGATCGTCGGCCTGCACCCCGATCGGGCACCCACGATAGTTGCCGGAACGGCGATCCTTACCGCCTCGATGGAGGTGCTTGGGCTAGGCTCGGTTGAGGCCAGCGAGCACGACATGCTGCACGGCGCCGCACTCGCAAATGCAGCGGAAATTGTGTCCTAGACGCATGTTCGATGGATTTTGTTCCATTTCTGCGGATACTCAGTAATAGCGGGAGCAGTAATCCACGAAAGCGGAGAGCTTGCACCCGCTACATAGGCTCGAGCGATTGCCGTGAAATAATCGGCGCCTCCCGCCGCTCGAGTTGTACAGGGTCCCCTCAAGGCACGTACCCCTGCCCGTCCTGTTGGGACCTGAGAAAGAACGACCGGCACATGAGGTGCCGGTCGTTTTGTTTGCAGATATCTCTAAAAGGGACGGCACCGGTCCCCACCGGTTAGGCCAGGTTGGCCTTGCGTGGATATGCGACTTCCGGATCGGTCAGAACGTTGACACAGGCCGGGAGGCCGGACTCAAATGCTCGTTCCAGGGCGGGCCGCAGCTCGTCCGGCTTCTCGACCAGCTCGCCGTGTCCTCCCAGCGCCTCGACAACCTTGTCGTATCGGGTCTTCGGCCTCAGCTCCGCAACCACCGAATAGCCGTAGAGGAACTCCATCGGATGCTTCTCCAGCGCCCAAATTCCGTTGTTTCCGATCACCGAGACGATCGGCAGCCCGTGTCGTACCATGGTGTCGAACTCCATACCGGAGAATCCGAATGCACCGTCTCCCTGCAGCAGGCAGACCTGGGAATCGGGCCTGGCAATCTTGGCTGCTATCGCGTAGCCCGGGCCCGAGCCAAGACAGCCGAAGGGGCCGGGGTCCAGCCAGCAACCCGGCTCGTAGGTCTCGATCGCCTTACCGGCGTAGGAGACGAAATCGCCACCATCGCCGACAACAACTGCGTCCCTGTCGAGTATCTCGTTCAGCTCTTTGTATATACGCAACGGGTGGAGCGGCGCTCGATCGTCCAATAGATCGTCTTCCTCTTTCGCACGTCGTGATCTCTCCTCGCTGTCGATCTCTTTCAGCCATTCGCTGGTGCGGTCTCTGCCTGTACCGGAAGAGACCGCGACCTCGCGGATCTTCTCCAGTGACCCACCGATGTCGCCGTATGCCTCGATAGCAGGCTCACGCTGGAGCTGACGGTCGGGCTCGGCAAAATCGATCACCACTATCTCTGTCTGGTCACCGAACGCACCACCGAAACCGAGGCGGAAGTCCATCGGCACACCGATGACCAGTGCCACATCGGCACCCTTCAAGGCCATCGAGCGGGCTCTAGAGAAAAAGCACTCATGGTCGGCCGGTAAACAGCCGCGGGCGAGTCCGTTCAAAAAAACAGGAATTCCAACTGCCTCGGCCAGCTCTTTCAAGGCCGTCTCGCCGTGGCTCCAGTAAAGGTTTGTACCGGCCATGATCGCCGGGCGCTCTGCCTGGGCAAGAAGCAGCGCCGCCTTCTCCAGCGCGGTCGGATCCGCCTGAGAGGCCTTGTGGGCCACAGGCGATTCCTCCTCCGGTTCGTCTGCTTCCGAGAAAACAATGTCAAGTGGAAAGTCGAGGAATGTTGGACCGGTCGGCGCAGTCGAGGCGCACTGCAGCGCCTCATCGACCATCGAGGGGATCTCCCCAGTCACAAACGCCGTCTCGGCCAGCTTGGTCAGAGGCCGTACAAAGGGGATGTGGTCGATCTCCTGAAGCGATCCTGCGCCCCACCTCATCTGCGGAGCACGTCCTCCCAACACCAGCATCGGTGAGTTGTTTTCGCTTGCGCTTGCGATCGCGCTCATTCCGTTGGTGACCCCTGGGCCCGCCGTCAAGGCACAGACACCGGGTTCACGAGTGACCTTGGCCCAGCCCTCTGCAGCAAAGGCCGCCGTCGATTCGTGGCGCGTATCGACGAAATCTATGCCCTCTTCGCGACAGCCGTCGTAGATCGAAAAGAGGTGTCCACCGGACAGTGTGAAAAGCTTGTTAACACCGGCAGCAGCCAGCCTTTTTGCGATCAACCTGCCGCCGTGTAGCTGCGCCGTTTTCTCTTCGGTTTCTTCCTCGGTCGCCATCTTGCGAGACTACCGCATCGAATTGATGCAAGCGCAACTTACTCTGTTGCAAGAGGTTTACTACGGGTGAGTGTCGAAGCGTTTAGGTCTAACAAGACCCGTTGGGAGGTCAAAGTAAAATGTTTAAACGATCAGGCAAAACTACAAATGTGGTATTGGCGGCGGGAATTCTGGGGCTATTAATCTCGGGGTACGCGGTTGGTGCCACCGGAGACCCGTTGCTGGTAGGAAAATCGACTACAGCCGGTACCGACAAGCAGACCGTGTTGAAGACCAACAACGACAAGTCGGGCTTCAACGGTTACGGGTTCAGGGTCCAGAACAAAGCTACCAGCCACGGCGGTGGCGCGTTGATGTCCTGTTACACACCGGATGCAGGCTGCTTTTACGGGACGAATAAAAGCACCGCCACAAACGGTGGTCCCGGTGTGAGGGCAAGGTCGGACAAGGGTATCCCCTTGGACATCATCAATGCCGACACAACCAAGGCACCGATCAAGACCAACTCGAGCGTCAGGGTCTCAAACCTGAACGTGTCGAACTCGGGGCAGCTGGAAGGCCAGAGACCGCAGCGTTATGCGGCCGCCGGCGCCAAAGTTGACCTCAACGGTAACGCCCTAGCAACACCCACCGCATATGGGCTCGACACGACCCTGGGCGGCGGAGGCGGCGTTCAGAGAAACGCAGCCGGAAACTACACAGTGTTCCTGACCAGCCCGTCGGATCAGTACCTGGTCCAGGTAACACCAACCACTGTCAACATAAGGTGTGCCGTAACTGCGGTGTCGAACGTCGCTGGCAATGTGACGATCGACTGTACGAACGATGGTGGCGTCGCAGCCGACACCGGATTCTACTTCTCGGCCACCCAGCCGTAGATAGAAAAACATCAGGTAATCGATTACGGGGCGGGCAACCGCCCCGTTTTCTTTCCCTATTGTTGCCCTCTTGTAAGCGTCTGATTCTCGGGTTAGTTTAGGAGCTCAGGTAGGAGAGCCATAGAGCGCTCACAGGCGAAGGAGGAAAGATGAAATCTCAAAGCAAGACCAAACAGGTAGTGATCGCTGCAGCGATACTGGGCTTTTTGATCTCAGGATTTGCGGTCGGTTCCACTGGCGATGCGCTGCGGGCCGGAAAAACTGTCACCGCGGGGTCCGACAGGCAGACCGTCCTGAAATCAAACAACGACAAGTCAGGTTTCAACGGCTACGGCTTCAGGGTCCAAAACAAGGCGAAGAAAAACGGTGGAGGAGCGTTGATGTCGTGCTACACGCCGGACGCCGGCTGCTTCTACGGAACCAACAAAAGCAGTACAGGTGGACCGGGTGTAAAGGCACGGTCTGACAAGGGAGTTCCACTGGAGATCTCAAACGCCGATACGACAAAAGCGCCGATGACCGTCAACTCGAGTGTGAGGGTCACCAATCTACACGCTTCTAACTCGGGGCAGCTGGAAGGACAGGGACCGGAGCACTACGCATCGGCCGGAGTTCGTGTATCAACCGCCGGCGCCGTGCTCAATCCGGGCTCATACGGACTGGACACCGCTCAGGGTGGCGGTACCGGAGTTGCTCGCACCGGAGTCGGGACCTATTCGGTCTGGCTGCCCAGCCCATCCGACCAGTACCTGATCCAGGTCACCGCGGACTCCATTCTCGCCAGCACCTGCCAGGTGAGCCTGGTGCTCAACACCAGTGGGCTGACATCGATCACCTGCCGCAACGTCACTACCGGCGTCGCTGCGGATTCTAACTTCTACTTCTCGGCCACAAAGCCCTAGCCAAGTAAATAAGCGCGATTAAAGACGGGGCGGGAAACCGCCCCGTCTTTTTCTATGCAAGAATGCTCTTCCTTCATGCAACGGACAAACGACAAATTGCCAGCGATATCAAGCAGCGCGTGGAAGCGGTTGGCAGCCTGCACCGCTGCTGCAGCACTGTTACAGATCGACGGTACGCTGATCACGGTAGCTCTACCGTCGGTTGAAACATCGCTTAATGTCAGCTCCGACACGGTTGCCTGGGTCCTGACTGCTTATTTTGCATCCTACGCAGTTGCGCTCTTCCCCGGAGGTAGGCTGACCGACAAGATTGGATCACGCTCAGTCGCACTCTTTGGCCTTGTACTGTTCGCGCTCGGCGCCCTGATCGGAGCAGTCGCTCAGAGCTTCACGGTACTAATAGTCTCCCGTGTTGTCCAAGGTATGGGCGCGGGACTGGTAAGCCCGGCAACCCTCGCGGGAGCGGTGAGCGGTTTTCCCCCAGAGCGGCGGGGCTCGGCGCTTGGAATATGGGGAGCGGCCTCCGGTGCATCGAACCTGGCTGGGCCACTGCTCGGGGGTGCGCTCGTTGTGATCAGCGGTTGGCGTGCCTGCTGGTGGGCGCTGGTACCGTTGAGCGTGATCGCCATATACCTTGTCTGGCAAAGCGTTCCCGGTACTGTCCACTTCGACGAGACTCCCGATGTCGAGGATCTGCGTAAGCGTGTGGTGGCAGCCGGGGCGGTCGTCGCAGGGCTGACCTTCACAGTCATGATCGGCGCATTCTTCCTCGCACAGCAGTACCTCCAGCAGGTGGCAGACTACTCCGCGCTGGGCGCCGGTGCAGTTCTGATGATCGTTGCACTGTTGGTTGTGGTAGCAGCTCCAGTCGCGGGACGGCTGTGTGATCGCGTCGGCGAGCGGTGGCCCGCGGTGGCAGGATTCTTGCTTACTGCAACCGGTTTCCTGGTGCTCGGCATCCCGGGGGTTCCTCTGGCCGGCATCGAAGCACTTCCCTTGCTCGCCCTGGTGGGGGTAGGGCTGGGACTTCTATTTACGCCGGCGTCGCGAGCCGCTCTAAACGCTGTTTCCCAGAGACAACACGGTCGCATCTCGGCGGTGCTGTCTGCCGCTCGATTGTTCGGCGCCGCAGTCGGGTCGATCCTCGCGGGAGCTGCCGTCTCTACCGGTGTAACCGCAGATAACGTCAAGAGCGCCCTGCTCATTGCAGCCGCGATCTGCATCGTTCTAGGGCTTCCCTTTGCGGCCCGCTTGGGCAAGCCACGCCTCGCCGATACAAGACCGGCGTAACTTACAAGAGTCAGGATTTGTGCGCAGTGCTTTCCGCAACCGCAACTGGCATCGCGTAGAGCTCAACTGGCTCGTCCTTGCCCTTGAGCATCACAGGCTCTCTTGGCTGGAGAATCGTGCTGTCGTTCAACCGTTGGTAGGTCTCTGCCGAGATCAGGAGCCGATCGCCTGTCTTGCGGGTGAACTCCTCGATGCGAGAGGCAACATTCACGGTGTCACCGATAACACTGAACTCCAGCCTCCCACCACCACCGACGCTGCCCGCAATTACTTTGCCTGAGTTGATACCCATGCCTACTTCCAGCTCGTCACCGAACTGGTCGCTTATCTCGTGAAGTATCTCCTGCGCCGCACGCAAGGCCCGGTCTGCATGATCTGCATGTCTTTCGGGTGCGCCGAAGACCGCCAGCAGACCGTCACCGATGAACTTGTTGGCGTGCCCACCGTGCTTGTGCAGCACCGGCACGATGCACTCGTAGAAGCTGTTTAGCAGGTTGACGACCTCACGTGGGCTTGAATTGGACGCGATCGCAGTGAAGTCGCGGATATCGGCAAAGAGAACCGACACATCTATCTCCTCGCCCTCAAGCAACTCACCCTTCTCCATCACACGTTCGGCAACCCTGGTGCCGACGTAGCTTCCAAAGGCCTCGCGCAGGCGCTCGCGCTCAGCTATGCCGGCGACCATCTCGTTGAAGTTTCTGGCAAGTGTGCCGATCTCATCGCTCGATGTAATCGGAACACGCACGTCGAGATCGCCTTTCGACACGCTCTGTGTAGCTCGTACCAGTTCATGTACCGGAACCAGTATCGATCTCATCAGCAGAATGGTCATCTCCAAGGCAATGGTGAAAGCCACGGCAACGACGATCAGTACATCTACTCCCAAGCCAAGGATTCCACCCTGTTCGTTTGCCGACAGACTGGCAACCACCAACCCTGTTATTACGCTGATCATTGGCAGACTCATCAAGAGCTTCCACTTGAGCGGTAGAACACTCGGTCCCCCCGGTAGCTCACCGGGCATCGACTGTGAGATCCGAACTACGACCGGTCGCATCCCCAACTCCAACGCAAAGTAGTGCAGGACGAAGGCGTAGGCGACCGATGCGCAGGTGGCAACGTAGAGAATCGCTGTCTCGGTGATGCTCAAGTTGAGCGCGAAATAGGCGTAGATCGCGACCGGCAACGCAATCGATATGAACGGCACAATCTTTGCCTTTTTAAGAAAGTTGGCCGGCATCGAGATAGCCGACTGCCAGGCTTCGATCGTCTGCGCGGGACCTTTGCTTCCAGCTAGCCAACTTTTAACTGAGCGCAGATACGACGCGATGCGGATGGTTGCCACCAGCATCGTCAAGGCGACCACCGCTTCCGAGAAGATCAAGAAGCGAACGAACTCGCCACTGGGAAAATCCACGTATGCCGTCAGGAACAAACAGGCTCCGGCGGTTATCAAAAAAGCCGCCTGAAGCTCCAGAACGACAAAGGCCACAGGGTATCTGGGCCCAAGCCAATCCAATGCCGCTGTCAGTATTCGTTGACGCATACCCCCATATTGTTACGCATATTGTGATAAGAATCCCGATATGAGTGAAACTGATAACACCATGAAGTTAGCCCGTATGACCACCGCGATGATGTCAGCGTTCGATGCTGGCCTGGGAGCGGTCTCGCTTTTCAAGCCCGAGCTGCTGGAAAAACTGCTCGGTCTTGAGCAAGACGAGAGTGGCCGTGCGATGTTGCAGAGGACAGGAATCATCTGGCTTGCGTACTCAGCAGCTCACTGTGTAGCCTTTTCCAGGGGACGCAGTGGTGACTGGACTACGCTTGCCTGGATGCGTGCGATGGAGATACCCGCAGATCCTATATGGGCCCTGCGTAACAGGAAACGACTGAAGCCGCGAGGCCTTGGGACGTTGATCGGCTTCACGCCGACAGTAAACATCGTATACACAGCACTCTTTGCAGCAGCAGCGAAAAAGGCGAGAGAAAAAGAAGCAGCAAACGAGTAAGCCGTACCAAGGCAAGCTCTTACGCTAAGTATCAACCGCTCTCAGAAGCGGCTATAGACATGCCCGGGGCGGGAGTCGAACCCGCATACCGCTAGGGCAGGTGATTTTAAGTCACCCGTGTATACCGTTCCACCACCCGGGCGCGGCAACATCCAGTATAAGGCTGCAGGCGTAACATGACGATACATCTAGCGTACCTATATAGAGAGCTGCCTAAATTTCAATTAGACAGGAACCTTCGGCATGGTACGGTGTTGTTATAAGTAGAAAGGACCACGTGGGTTCAACGACGCTAAAAGAAAGCGCCCGACGAGGAATATTCGCGGGCCGTTCGCCGCTACTGCGGCTACAGTCGGATGACCGGCTGGTAGCGCTTGTCCGAGATGGCAACGTTGCAGCGTTTGAGAACCTGTTCGAGAGATATCGGTCCAGGCTACTCGCCTTCTGCAGGCATATGCTGCGATCACAGGAGGATGCAGAAGACGTCCTGCAGGAGGTTTTTGCCTCTGCCTACAACGCTATGCGCGCTGACGATCGTAAGATTCAGGTTCGGCCATGGCTATACAGGATCTCCAGGAACAGATGCCTCAACCATCTACGCCGACCGGTCCACGAGGGTCAGGATACGATCGATGCCCGCAGCGACGGCAACGGAACGACCGATGACCGCGTACAGAACCGTGCCGTCTTCCGCAACCTGGTTGCCGATGTCGGTGAACTGCCAGAGTCACAGCGCTCCGCCTTGCTACTTAGAGAGATAGACGACCTCTCCTACGATCAGATCGCCGATGCGATGGAGACGACGATTCCAAGCATTAAGTCACTGCTGGTCAGAGCACGAGTCTCACTCGCAGAGGCGGCCGAAGCGCGTGAGATGACGTGTGATGAGGTCAGGATTGAGCTGGGCGAGGTTGCCGAAGGGTTGAAAAAGACAACGCCACCGGTTCGCCGACACGTACGTCAGTGCGAACAGTGCGCGAAGTTCAAATCGAAGCTTAAGAGGACAACCAGAGATATGCATGCGCTGTTTCCAGCGAGCACGCTTATCTTGTTCAAGAATGTCATCGCTGCCAAACTGGCCGCTCTTACGGGTGGTGGCGCCGCGACCGGTGGAGGAGCCACGGTCGGAGGAGGCGCTGTTGCGGGTGGCGGTACTGCCATAGGCGGAAGCGCTGCTGCCGGAATTGGCGCCGCAGCCGGAGGCGCTGCGCTGGGCGGCGCAACGGCCGGTAGTGTGGCTACTGGAGTCGGCGGCGCGGCGATCGGAACCAAGATCGCAGCGACAGCTGCGGCAGCTGCGATCGCTACCGCGGGTGTTGCTGGAGTTACGAATAATTCACCAACCGCTGACCAACACGCCGTAAAACAAACCAAGTCTAAGGTTGCCCAGGTCAAGGTGAGTAGCGCAACGGTGACGACGGCAGCACCTCAGGTGGAGGTCTCAGAGGCAACCGTTCAACCCGCACCGCCCGAGGTTCCACAGACACCGGTCCAACCGGCTGAGAGCCAAGTACCACCTGCTGGCGATACTGCTCCTGCCCCGGCTGACGAGAATGACGACAAAAAGGTTGCCGAGGAAAAGGGTGAGGCAGAGCTTGATAATGAGCCGGCCGAAGAGACCGCAGAGCCGATCCCTCCAGCCGAAGGAACCGGCAAAGGTACGGCAACACCGCCCGAGACAACTCCAGCCCCACCGCCACAAGGAGGGCCAAGCCCGCCACCGCCGGATCCGCCTGCTGAAGGTGACGGCGATGGAGGCGCGGCGCCAGAATCGGACCCAGGTTCAGAATCCGACCCCGACACCCCTCCGGCCGAGTAGGCCTTTCAAGTAGTTTGTCTTTTAGCAGACTACGATAGGGGGTTGTATGGGCAAGACGGTTAACGTAGGCGACATCGACCTCTACTACGAGTTCCACGGCTCTGGAGAGCCTGTTCTCTTCGTTCACGGCTTGGGCGCAGACCGCCAGTCCTGGATGTTCCAGGTAAAGCAGATGAGTGATCGGCACCAGCTGATCGTTTTCGACAACCGCGACGCCGGCAAAAGCTCGCGCAGCCCGAAAAACTACGACATTAGGCAACTAGCCGATGACACACTTGGACTGATCGAAGCCCTCAAGTTAAAGCGTTTCCATCTTGTTGGATCCTCGATGGGAGGCGCGATCGCACAAGTTGTCGCACTGTCTGCGCCAGAAAAGCTTGCATCGCTCTCACTTCTTGGCACCTACCACAGCGTCGATCCAAGCATGAGGTCAGCGTTCGACGCCTGGGCAGACATCTATCGAGCGGTGACCCGTGAACAGTTCTTCCGCGCCTGGTTCCCGTTGATCTACAACCGCAAGTTCTGGGTTGAAAATCCTGAAACGATCGAAGAACTTATGCAGTTCACGATCGACAATCCGGATGCCCCCGATGCAGATGCACTGGATCGACAGACCAAAGCAGCAGTTTCTCACAACGCAACCGACCTGCTGAAGGAGATCAATATACCGACACAGGTTCTCTGTGGCCAAGCAGATATGTTGACTCCCTCGAATATCTCAAACGAGATCGCGACCGCAATCCCCGACGCCCATCTCAAGAGCTACCCAGATACCGGACACGCGTTCTTCATCGAGAAAGCTACTGAAGTCTGTGCAGACCTTGGAGGTTTCTTTTCCAAGCACCCGGTCGGCAGCTCCAGCTAGCGACAGGCCGAAACAGCTCAACTGCAGTTACTTCTTGCTCCTCTTCTTCTTCGCCTTCTTGATCTTCGCCTCATCGGTGGCTTTGTTCTTGCGATCGGTCGAGGCGGTGAAGGTGACAGTGCTCTTCTTTGAAGGGTTGCGCAGGAACTTCCCTCTGTCTGTGAGTGAGAGCTCAATCTTCTTAAGTGCGTACTTAGTCGGTAGACGCTTGATTTGAAGATAACGAGACTTGATCTTGAATTGCAGCTTCTTTACGTCTTTTTTGTAGCGACTGTAGGCGCGCTTCAGACTGGCCTTCTTTTTACCTTTTGCCTTGCGTATCTTGCGCTTGAAGCTCTTTGCTGTGCCTTTGCTTGGATATGCCTTGATACGGCCACGCTTGGCTAGAAGCCTTACTCTTCTGCTTTCTTTCTTGCGTTTAATGAGAAGAGTTCCTATCTCAAAGCCCCTCTTCTTGTATCTGCGTGTCCTGCTCAAGCGCATAATCTGCTTGGTAGATGCCTTGAGAGTCTTCTTCTTTGAGTTGCCCAGCTTCAGTTTGAACGTCTTTAGCTTCTGTGGGTCTTTAAGCTCATACTCTGCATCGAGGGCTGTATATGCTTTTGTGCGGCTGGTAGATAGATCTATGGATAGATCTGCATCTGGTGTCTCAAGCGTCCTTACAGTGCCTCCTATGTCTATAGATGAGCTGTATGTATGGGTTGCTCCATTCCAACCCTCAAAGGAGACCGAGTAGGGATATCTTCCCGGAAGAGCGTTTCTGAAGATGCTCCCTCCTTGTTTGTCGTCGATCGATATCTGAAACTCAGATATCGGTACCTGTGGTAGCTCGCCCGAGGTGGCAGAGACGACACCGTTTGCTGCATCTATCCGTGCACTCAAAGGGATCTCGATCGGGATCGCTTGATTTCCGACCCGTCCGTTAAGAGAGATCGTCATACCCAGTGTGCCGTCTGAGCGTGGACTCCGTAGATAAAGGTTCCCTGTGAATGCGTTGGGTGATATCGGTGATTTAGCGACTGCTGTGCCCAGGTTTGACCCTGCAGGGCACTGGTGTACGGCGAGTGAGTCGTCGCAGGTCACCAGGTTGTCGATGTTTACAAAGAACTTGGGTAGGGTCATAGAGACGCTCTTCATGTGTGCCTCGCCGTAGCTTTGCCTTATTGCGATATCTATCTTCGGCACGTCTCCTGTGTTGTATGTGCTTAAACTAATCGGTGATTGGGGTGCGAAGGGAAGTGCGGCACAGTCGGTTATGTTCAGGGAAGTTGAGCCAAACTTGGACTTCGTACCAGGAAAGGTCGCAGTAGCTTCCGGTAACAGCGGCCAACTGGTAAAGGTTGCATTGAAGACATCGGGGCCGCAATCTGTCGAGTTGGTGAGGAAGTGTCTGTTCAGTGAGGCGCCCTTCTTGCCATTTAAGGCCAGGTCCATCTCACGAATGTCGAAGTAGGCATTCGCCGGCACCCATGGAAATCCACCATCGGGATCCCAACCTCGTTTATAGCGCTCGGTTGCACCCGTGTATCTAACTATTCCCCCTTGGCCAAGATACGGTTTTCTATTCCAAATTCGGGCCTGCGCCTCGGCCTGTATCTGTCTTGGAGCCTCGGATACCTCGGTCCTGACGCTCAAGTCACCATCGACTGAGATATCCACCCTCACAACGACAGGATCGGCCTTTACCTCCAATGAGGAAACACTCACCACTTCTTCGGTATTGGCACCACTTGGGATGTCGTTTTCAAACTCGGAGACATCGTATGTGGAGCTATCCGTGGGACTACCGTCACCTAATGCTTGTTTGCAGACCTCGCCTATCGGGTACGCGGTGTAGCAACCGGTCCAACCAATGCGCTGAATTTGAGGATCGATCACCATCCATAGGCTCGCTGCTGCACTTTGATGTGGAGGAGCCATGTAGACCTTGCCAGTAGTGGGAAAGTTGGGAAATGTCCAGGTCCTTACATTCGACCCGCCGATCACCCTGTATATCTGTGCATCGATCTTTGCATCGATCGTGCCGATCTCGCTGGTGGATGCACAAGAGTCGTTTTGGGCACTTACGAAGTCACAGATAGTTGCTGCCTGAGGATTACCCATAACACCGCGGTCCATCTTGATCGACACCGTTCGTACTTGAAGCTCGTCCTCGACCCGCCATCCTGCATTGTCGCTCGGTTTGTCGATCTTGAATGAAAGCTTGTCTGGAGATGCACCGGCACGAAGATCGTCAGATCTAACTGACAGTGATGGCTCAAAGGTAGGTTCTGCTGCTCGTGACACTCCGGTCAGGCCAACTGTAAATAGAAGGAGGACTGCGGTGGTCGTAGCGCCAATCGCTCGTCGGTGTCCCCGTAGTGCAACTGGTGTCGAAATCCTTCTCATCTGTCTCTCCTTGCTTTACCCCTATTTTGCTTGCTCTTTGTTGCCTAATAAGTGGTGTCCACGTCGCCCAACAAACGACGACGTGGACATACCACTTTTTTCTTTATCTAACTAGCAACCTTGGTATTCACCTGCCGATTTCCAGACGATCTGTCCGTAGTCACGGTTGGTTGTGTGACGCCCGTTTAACGGGTTCCACTTGTTGTGGACAGGGACACTGTCAAGCCAGCTAATGTGGATTGCTGAGTAGGTTGCCTTGTCACCATTAGAGCATTGGCCAGGTGCAGGATTGGTAATCAGGTGCCTGCCACCGGAGCCGATGCCACCGTTGAAATTGAGCTCGAACCGCTTCAGCTGAATCCAGACACCGAGCGAACCGCCGCCGATGTCTACATCGTCCTTGTTCCTGGGTAGGTCGAGCATCGTGCCCTTTACGTAACCATTGGCCTGCTCCAAGCCAATCTCAAGAACCAGGTCATCCCCGGTCTGTGCTCCAAGCAGCCTTGAATCGATGTATGCATGCAATGTACCGATCTGGCTACCTGAACCAACGCTGGTTACACATACCGACCCACTGATCGGCTGATCTTGAAAGTTGAGCTGCGGCCAGTCCTTCAGGTAGAAACTGGTCAATGAGCTTACGGTTCCAACCTTTGCAGGCGATGCGTCACAGCTCTCCTTGGAGTTTTGACCACCAAACGGTGTACCAGTACTGCTCGTAACACCGGGGTCAAGTGTCATACCCCTTGGAAAGTTGAAGTAGACATCCTTGATCGGAGCATCGTCTGTGTGCGCCGAGTAGTCCGTCGTAATCGTGACATCACCCGTGCTCTGACCGGCCTGCAAGCTGTCAACATCGAACAAGACTTTCGGCTGGAATACACAGTCCGATGTATTGTTCAACTGAATCGACGCTTGGTCTACCCACTCGAACGGTAACTCGTAGTCCGATGTCCTGTAGTCGACGTCCGGTCCGCCCGGGTTGCGTTGGAATCCGGTATTGGTCTGCAACAGGTAGTCGCCACTCGACGAAGAACCGCACGATAGCTTTCCAATACTCCTCTCAGACTTGCCGGTCGAGCCCGACCTGATCCAGTCCCAGTACCAACAGCGTGTGTTTGCCGGAACGCTCGAGCAGTCGAGGGAACGAACGCTACTTGTACGCTGACCGCTATTTTTGACCTTGCCACCTAAGCGACTGATCTTCTTCGTCGTCGGTGTCTGGCCAAGGTACTTTGACAGGCGGTTTAGCTTCTTCAGCGCGCTCTTTGAAGGCTGGCCCTTGGAAGCAACCGGCTTGTCACCGGAAACCGTTTCGTCCGGCGCCGAGACAGCCTCGCCCTTTTCAGGAACAGAGATGTTCTTCTTTATTACCTTGTTGTTCTTTTGAACAGGCTTTTGCTTGCTCGTGAACTTACCTGCCTGCGCAGCAGGAGCGATCATCAGCCCCACCGTTAGACCGGCCACGATAAAGCCGTATAGAGTGCGATTCCTTTGCATCTTTTTACCTCCCCGTAAAAAGTTGTTTGCTTTTAAGGAAAATTGACAAGAGCCACTGCTGACTTCCTCCATTGGATGACTGCAGTAACTCCCCTACTTAGTAGAAGGCAACTTTTGGCACAAATGGCAGTGAGAAATTTTTCTAGAAGCGGAAGCTCTCGAGAACGGTCTTTGCCAGACCCTTTGCACCGACCTGCGTCGCACGATCGAAGTCGGCGGATTTGCCGGCCAGAGCTGTGATCACAACTCCACCCGACGCGTCGGGCCTAGGAAGGAGTATCAAGCGGCCCAGGATCTTGCCCTTCTTGAATTCTACGCCTGGCATAGGTGCGGCGGTGGCCGTGAAAAAGAGTTGATAGGCGTTCATGTTGCCGACCTTTGTCCAGCCTTCCTGCAGAAATCTGTATCCAGGGTATTCGCGCTCGGTTCTCTGTCTGTAGCGCTCCATCAGTATCGGCAACTCGGCGACCTTCAAACTTGCATCACCGTCTGTTTCCAGATAGCCGAAACTCACTTGCTCACGCAGTTTGCCGTCGCGTTTGGACGTGAGGACAACGTAGTTGCGCTCGTCGCCTACGTCCACCCCGGTCTTTTTTTGGAACTTCTTCGAATAGTCGAACTTGAAGCTGATCTGCGGCATCCCTAGATCGTCGGCCCGATCGGCGGTCATCTTGAAGCTCGCGTTGTTTGAGATGCCACAGCCGGTGAAAGCCGCGACAACTATAAAGAAGCTTGCCAGCAACCCCAACCCAGGGAGAGTGATTATCTTTATTGGTTCTAGCTGTGAACTCTTCATATTCGAGATATCACCTAGATCCGGATCGTCCGACTCATCGACGGCGCTGCGACCGCGATCGCCGCAACGACCCAGAATATTGTCGCGATCCGGTTTACGTTCGCCGGGTTGTCGAGCATGCTAAATGCAAAGAACCCGACCAGAGCAATAAGGGCAGCAACCGAATACCGGTTTCTATCAAGCGCACCGCGCAGAGATTTCACAATCAGAGCAATTGATATCCAAAGGAGCGATAAAAAGGCGACCGGACCGGCCTCGACCCACCATGTCAGCCAGAAGTTGTGGGCGTGCCTGAACGACGACTTTGGATACGCCGCGTTGAGGGCATCTGCAGCGCGGCCGAGGCCGACACCGAACAACCTGTTCAAGTCGATCACTTCGAACGCGGTGCTGTAGGCGCGTGGGCGACCAAAGCCGCTGACCAGCTTGCCTGAAGACAGAAGGACGCCGACAAGCAGCGCGGCAACCGCCACACCGAACACCATCAGGATGCGAGGCCGCAGACTGGGCTTGGTGGCATAGAGAGCGACCAGTATGCCAAGGATCGCGGCGCCTATCCCCGCTCTGGAGAAGGTGAGAACCAGACCCAGGCATGCAAGACCGACAAGGCCCCAGACCACGACTTTGAGTTGCAGAGTACGAACGACTCGGGCACTGAGTGCAGCGATCGGTGCCAGAAGTAGAACGCAGGTTGCCAGCAGGTTGGGGTTGGCAAACGATCCTATCGCCCTGGTGATCGATCCATCCGGCGGCCCTGCCAGGTCGGTAACTGGCGTGAAGCCGACCCGGTAGAAGCCGGTGTGCTCACCCTGTGCGAACTGTGCGACGCCTTCCGAGGCCGCCGCAGCGACACCCACCAGCGCAACAAGCGCAAGTGCGTCCATGGCGTTCACATCGGTTCTACAAAGGGCGACGACCAGGTAAAAGAGTGCAACAGACTCAATCAGGAAACGAAACTGCGCTCCTCCCATGCCTGCCTTGATCGTCGCCAGCAAAGCGAAGATACATAGAAGCGCGATCGGGATCTCCAGCCCAGTCACAAAGATCTTCCATTTCAGGCCGTGCAGTATCAGTATCGACCCAAGCCCCATGATAATCAGCAGGCGCGCAAGGGTTATCTTGAATACGCTGTCGATCGGTAGAAGCTCTGTCGCAGAGCCAAAAAGCATCGCGCAAGCAGCCACCAGCGGTACCGTCGCAAGAACCGTCCGCGTTCTACTGCTCAAGCGAAGTTGCTCCAATTGACAGCTGTTCGACCTATGTTCTCGATAACAGTCCTATATCGAATGTGACTGGCCCGGCTCCAACACTACGACCTTGGTCGATCCCTTTGACTCAACGTCCGACTTGAACGCGTTCGGATCGCTCTCGATCGGTGGGAAGGTGTCGAAGTGCATCGGGATGACCTGCTTCGGCCGTATCAGCTCAACGGCTGTAGCTGCATCTACGCTATCCATGGTGTAGAAGCCACCGATCGGGACGAGGGCCAAATCGATCGGCGTACGATCTGCAACCAGCTTGAAATCTGAAGTCAGCGCCGTATCGCCCAAGTGATAGATCGTCTTGCCGTCGATGCCCACCACAAAGCCGTGTGCAACCGTGCATGGGCCACCCTCTATCTGAGAGGTGTGGATCGCTGGAACAAGCTTCGCCCAACCACCATCGAACTCCACCGTACCGCCGATGTTGGCTCCCTGGTTGCCACCGGTAGCACCCTCGGACTCACACCATCCAGTTAGTTCAACGGTCCCGGCGATCGGTGCACCGGTTCGCTTGGCTATCTCGATCGTGTCGCCCAAGTGATCGAAGTGACCATGAGTCACCAGAATCTGCGTCGGATTCAACTCATCATGCGATGCCGACGCCTTTGGGTTTTCCGAGAGAAATGGGTCTATCAGAATCTCGGTCCCGTTGTTCGATATCTGAAAGCACGAATGACCATGCCATGTAATTTCCACTGATACCGCCTCCTTTAACCTATACCCTCACGCAACGCTACTAAAGCTCAGGTCACTTTGGGACTGACGCTTGCGTGATGACAGCCATGCGGCTCGGTTATCTCCTCATTCAGGGCCTGCAGTCGGGCTCGCACCAGTTATCTTGACGATCTCGCGTACAAGATCCCGTAGATCCTGTTTTTTCTGCCAGAGCTTCAGTTGCCGCTGCCCTC
The DNA here is from genome assembly GCA_963710065.1 of uncultured Thermoleophilia bacterium. Classification (GTDB taxonomy): domain Bacteria; phylum Actinomycetota; class Thermoleophilia; order Solirubrobacterales; family CAVPYU01; genus CAVPYU01. The sequence goes on from CAVPYU010000009.1 coordinate 177,102, forward strand.
CCGAGCCGTTTGCGATCATGTCCTCAATGCCCTCCAACTCACGGTCGGCACCGAGCTCTTTCGCGTGCGGTGTAAGTCTTTTCACCAGCCGCCTTGCCAGATCGACCGCAGATACCCGTTTGCTGTACGGAAGGTCCACCAGCTCGCCCTCCAGGCCATAACGGGCCGCAAGCCATTTATTTTCATCGAGCAGCTCGTACGGATATCGAGAAAGCTCCTTACCGTCATCGAAGTGCTCGCAGATCTCCTTGACCATGGCCAGAACCAGCGCCGTGAGCGCCATGGTCTGCTCAAGCCTCGTCTGAGCATCGAGGACCCTGATCTCTACGGTTCCGAAGTTGGGATGGGGTCGCACATCCCACCACAGATACGTGTAATCGTCGATCACACCCGAGCGAACCATGAAATCCACCCGATCGCTGAAATCTTCGTAGTTCTCGTACCTGGGAGGAATACCGACCCTGGGAAAGGTACGGAATATCGGTGTTCTGGTCGAAAGTATGCCGGTCGGCTCGCCTCGCCAGAAAGGTGAGTTCGCCGATAGCGCCAGCAAAACCGGCAGATGTACTCGCATTCCGTTTGCAACGTGTATCGCCTTCTCAGGATCATCTACACCGACATGCACGTGCATTCCGAACAGAAGCTCCTGGCGAGCGATGAAACGGAGCGACTTGACCAGATCTCGATAACGCTCCCGTGCGACAATTCGTTGTTCCTCCCACTTGGAGAACGGATGTGTGCCTGCCGAGCCGATCAGAAGATCTCTTTCCACCGCGGTTTTACCCACCTGTCGACGAAGAATCGACAGCTGCTCGTAGTTCTCGTCGAGCTTTGAACACGGGCGCGTTGCGATTTCGAGCACCGACTCCATCAGCTCTGGTTTGATCTCGCCCGCGGCATTAGACGGCGCCGCTTCTAGCATCTCCTCAACGCGGTTGACCAGACCCATCGTCTGGCTATCTATGATCATTAGCTCTTCCTCCACACCAATCGTGTAGAGGGGACCGGTAAATCTATGCTCCACGGTTTGAGAGCCTACTGCCACCGCCGGATTTCTTCCATATACTCCGTACGGCTTAACCTTCTAAGGAGGATGTATTCAAGATGGAAGTTCAGACCGCCGAACAACAGTCACTTCTGGCAACCCTGCCCGCCGGCAAGCGAACCAGGCTTAGGCGCCTGCTCTATGAGTTTGGCCCCGGCGATGGCGGCTTCCTGCTGTTTCTACCTCTAGATCAGGGGATCGAGCACGGTCCACGCGACTTTTTCCCCAACCCGGACTCCAAGGATCCTGAGTACGAATTCCGGTTTGCTGCAGAGTCTGGTTACTCTGCGATTGCCTGCCAGATAGGCATGGCAACCAAGTACTACCCGGCCTATGCCGGCCAGCTGCCTTTGCTTTTGAAGATCAACGGCAAGACCGATATTCCATCCTCGGACGAGGCCTTCTCATCTCTGAACGCCTCTGTCGAAGACGCGGTGCGCCTGGGTGCGGATGCCGTCGGCTACACGCTCTATGTAGGTTCTCCCAGGCAAGATGAGGACCTGAGACAGCTGCAGAGCGTTCGCGAGGACTGCGACCGCTACGGGATGCCCCTTGTGGTTTGGAGCTACCCGCGCGGAAAAGCAGTGGATGCCAAGGGCGGAAAGGAAAGCTTCTACGCAATCGACTATGCCGCACGCATGGCCATGGAGATGGGCGCAGACGTAATCAAGCTCAACATGCCGAAGGTGAATCCGGAAACGGACAAGGATGCTCCCGCCCCGTACAACGAGATGGAGATCACCCAAGAGGAGGCCATCCGTCAATGTGTTGCCTCTGCGGGCAGGTCCCTGGTCATACTGTCCGGTGGCTCAAAGGTTGACGACGAGACCCTGCTGGGTCAGGCGAAGATGATTATGGAGGCAGGTGGCTCTGGTTGTATCTTCGGCCGCAACGTCTGGCAGCGTGAGTGGAGTGACGCCAGCCAGATCGTGGGCCAGATCAAGGAGATCCTGCAAAAGAACAGGGTACGTATCCCCTGATCAAAAAACACGCAAGAGTTCGACCGTCCCTTCAGCCAGGTTCAGGTATCTGGCCGAAGGGGCCGTTTTTTTCTTTTCTTGATCGCAGTAACCGCAGCCTTGGCCTTGGTCGCGGTTGGCTGCGCCGGCCGTGGCAATCTGGAGAGCGCTGAGAGCGTCGATGCCAAGGTGACCCGCGTTGTCGACGGGGACACTGTCAAGGTCTCTGTTGATGGCAGGACCGAGACAGTGCGCTACATAGGGATCGATACCCCGGAATCTGTCAAGCCGGATGAGCCTGTCGAGTGCTATGGCGAAGAGGCTGGCAAATACAACGAGGGACTCGTTGAGGGCAAGGAGGTACGTCTTGACTTCGATTCAGAGAGGCGGGACCGCTTCGGCAGGCTGCTTGCGTATATCTATTTACACTCATCCCCTGGCAAGTCCATCAACGAGGTTCTCGTGCAGAGGGGATATGCCCGCACCTTGACGATCGAGCCGAACACTCGACTTGGCAAGCGCCTGGACAGACTGGAGAGGCGCGCCAGGGAAAAGGGGCTAGGGCTTTGGACCGAGTGCCCGTGATTTCAGCTCTGTGACGCGAGCCTGAATGACTTTATCCTGGACGTTCTGGAGGGTTTGCGAGCCCGCGAGAACAGTGTGACCAAGGCCGGCAACACCAGCAGCGTTGCAATCCAGCTAACGATGATGATCGACGTGAGCAGTGCTCCGACAACCAGATAGGGCACCAGCGTGGCAAAAAACAGTGGAATAAATCCAATGACGATGATCAAGGCATTCCTGGTCAAAGCTCGGGCAGGCTCTTCAAAGAACTTCTGTAGAGCGGCAGCAGTTGAGCCGAATTCAGGTCGCAACTCACGATAGCGCTGTACGAAGTGAATGGCGAAGTCGACGCCGATGCCGAGCACAAGGGTGGAAAGAACCGCCATCGGCATGTCGTAGTCCTTACCGCCATAGCCAGCTACCCCGTATACAACCAAGATTGTTCCAAGCACCGGCAGCATCGACAACGCAGCCCAACGTAGAGAACGAAACAGCACGAGCATGAGCAACAAAACCACACCCAGGGTCGAGAGAAAGGCCTTCAACATTCCCGAGACCATCTTGTCCTGCCAGACGAGATTGAGGTATGTCTCCCCGGCCCACGCAGTACTTATCCCGACAGGCAAGGGGTGCTCGTCCAGATAGGTGTTTGTCCTGTCAACGACTCGCTGCATCGCCTGGTTGTCCCCTTCCTTCATCGTCAATTGAAGGTTGGCCTCGCGATGGTCTGGGGTGATCAGATTCCGGATAGGCCCATACTTGGAAGACAATTGAGCTACGGGTAAATCTGCATACGTAGTTGTTTGGCCGACCACATCGATGCGCGTCCAGTGCCTCTGCAGGCCAGTGACAGCGTCTATCGTTGTGGAATTCGTAAGGGTTCCTGGGCGCTCGGCTTTGAGTATCAGGCTGGCGTTGTATGTTCCGTTGAACTCGCGAGTAAGTTCTTCAGTTGCTTTACGAATCTCGCTTCCACTCTTGAACCATCGAACCGGGTTGTCGTTCACTGAGATTTGTGTGACGCCGGGTACGGCTATTAGCAATATCAAGATGAAGCCGACTACAAATATCCACGGTCGGTTGGTGGTCAATCGGCCTATCTGCTTCAGCCCGCCTGTCAGTATACGATTGCCTCCCGCGATCCCTTCTGTCGAGATGCGCTGTAGACTATCCTCGCTCAACAGCATCACAAACGCCGGGAGAAACAGCATAGTCAGCGCCCATGCAAAAAACACTCCGATTGCGATGAAGGCACCAAATACCTGCACCGGTGGGATAGGCGCGAGGGTAAGCGACACAAAGGCAACTGCGGTGGTAAGCGAGGTGAATGTGATCGGCAGGAAAAGCTCTTTATAGACGGCACGAAGCGTTTCGTGTCTGTCCTTGTAGCGGGGATAGCGATCAAAGAACTCACTGAGAACATGGACGCTGTCGAGGATCGCGATCGGCATGAGAAAGATCGGGATCATCGAGCTCATGATGTGCAAGCTGAAGCCCGAACCGATCAGGAGACCCATGGTCCAGATAACGCTGAGCATGGTCAGGGCCATGGCGGCCGCTGCAAACGAGATCTTGCGAAAGAAGTAGAACATGAGGAGAAAGATCAGCATGCCGGCCAGGGGAGCGAGCACCGCCATCTGGAGAAACATGTCATGTCCAAAGGCCTCCTCCGCAAGAGGTAGCCCGGCAAGATAATGCTCCGTACCGTCAAGACCACGACTCTTGTCCACCAGCTCGTTGATCGACGATGCAACGTTATTTGCCTCGCCTTTGCTCTTCAACGGGATAAAGACGGCGAGCCCGGTTCCGTTGGCCGAAATCACACGTCCGGCCAAGAGTGCATTTTCTTCCACGGAACTCTCGATCGTGGCAATATCGGTATTTGAAAGTGGACCGGGTGGAGTCTTCGCAGTCGACATGAAACTGATGACTCCATCCGGCACGGTTCCGTCGATCGTCTTGATATCGTCGATCAGTTGCGCCGTTGCTGCGAACTGCTTGGGAGTGAGTTTGCCTCGATCACTGATGATCCCCAACATGATCATGTTCCGAGTGCCGAAGTCATCGCTCACTGAGCTGTTGAGAACGCGCGTAGGATCGTCGCTTTTGAGCATGTTCTCCGGGTCGGTATCGATTTCGACTCCGGTAATGAGCGCTCCAAGCGCAAGCGTTATCACTACGGCAGCAAAGATGACGCTCTTGGGCCGCCGCAACCCCAACCCGACGATGGCGTTGCCGGCAGAACTGAGCCACGATGGATTATTATCTTCTCTAAATCGTTTCAAGCTACTGCCTCAATCCGGCCCATCAGACGGCCTTGTCTCCTACTTCAATATCGAGTCCTTGAGCCTTCCAGTCGGGTACACCTTCCTTTAGCCTCGACGCTTCATAGCCGTGTGCATGAAGCAGCTCAACTGCCTCGACCGCCAGCAAGCAATACGGGCCGCGACAGTAAGCAACGATCTCACTTTCGTGTGGAAGTTCTTTTAGCCTCCGCTCCAATTCCGTCAGCGGAAGCGAGATCGCCCCGGGAATATGACCTGAACGGTACTCGTCGGGTGGCCGGACATCGATGACCGTAGCCTCGCCACTGCGTACTCTCTCAAGCAGATCTGCTCCCTCGACCGGCTCCATCACGTCGCGATCTTTAAAGAACTCCCTTGTGGTGCGTTCGATATCCGCAAGATGGGATTCGGCGATGTTCCTCAGTGATCGGAAGAACTGGCAAACCTCATCGTCAACCAGGCTGTATGTGACGTAGTGCCCTTCCTTTGTTGCATCAACAAGTCGTGCAGAGCGCAGAACCTGGAGATGCTGCGACGTGTTTGCAAGGGTCTGATTGGTCTCCTCGGCCAGTGCCTCAACCGTGCGCGGACCCTGACAGAGCAGGTCGATCAGCTCGAGTCTGCGGGGGCTGGAGACTGCCTTGCCGATAAGGGCAAGCTGTTCGTAGATGGCGTCTTTGAAGCCACGCGCTGATTCCATGGACCATCAAGATAGCAGATAATTCAAGTAATCAATAGATTACTTGAATTATCTATATCAGATGCATTCAGAGCTCACGTAGCTGATGATCAGAAGTGAAGAAGCCCCTGTAGGCAAGCAGCGACGCTGTCATCGCCGATATCGTGACGCTACCCAGCAGCGCGTACAGGAGAATCAGCTGTAGCTTAACCGCATCGAGAGGGCTTGCGCCGGCCATCAGCATACCAACCATAGCTCCGGGAAAGAAGACCAGTCCAGCGGTTTTTGTCGAATCGATCAGGGGTATCGTGCCTGAACGCAGACTTCTAACGATGACCCCCTCCGATGCACGCCTGCTGGTCGCTCCCAAAGACAGTTTCGCTTCGATCTCAGCACGGCCGGTTTCAACTTCGTCGGCCATCCGGTTCAAAGCAACCGAGGCAGCATTCATTGCGTTACCGATCACCATCCCCCCAACCGGAATGAGGAAGCGTGGCTCAGGCGCGAACACACCGAGCACAACCACCAAGCCAAGTGTGGTTACGGCTGCCAGGGTCAATGCCAATGCAATTGGGATGACACAAGCCGGTACGGCACGAGCCCGGTGCCTGGCCGTATAGGTGCCGAAGCCGACCATTACCGCAAGCAGAATCAGAACAAACCAGATTTCGTCCCGATCGAAGATGAACTGGATCGCAAAGCCGATAGCGGTCAGTTGGACAAACGCACGCGCAGTCGCTGTAACGATGTCAACTTCCAGTTTTGTCCGCTGCCACACTGCTATCAGCAGCGCGATCGCAACCAGGGCCAGCGATGCGACAATCTGCCAGATGTCTATCTGCGATCCCCTCACTGCACGATCTCTGCTTCGGTCAGCCGGTTCAACGCCTTTACGGTATAAGCTTTCCCGCCCTCAAGTTTCACCACCGAATCAGCGATCCTTTCGGTCTGGGCCTGATCGTGTGTAACGAGCACCATCGGTAGTGACAGCTTGCCGGCAAGGTCGATCAGTGTTCCTTCAACGGCCGATGTCGTTTGTTCATCAAGGGATGCGGTGGGCTCATCGAGTAGGAGCACATCTGGGCGTAGCGCGATTGCCCTCGCAAGTGTTACGCGCTGCTGCTCCCCTACAGAGAGCTGAGTTGCTTCCCGCTCGGCAAACGACGGGTCGAGTGCGACCAGCTCAAGTACCTCTGACACATTGACAGATCGAGCTGCCAACTCGGTGCCAAAGGTAACATTGCTGTGTACCGTGCCCGTAAACGGTGTCGGTATCTGTGGCATATAAACCGCTCGCCGGCGTAGGTCAAGAACACCCAGGTTTTTAATCGGTTGCCCTTCAAAGTAGATCGCACCCTCGTCCGGCTCGGCAAGCCGGTTCAGCAACCGCAGCAGCGTGGACTTCCCTGCCCCCGATGGCCCCAGAATGCAGGTAATTCCCTGATTTACACAGAGGGCAAGGTCGTCCAGAACCAGCCGTCCCCTCCGGGAGGCCGATACATGGTCCAGTCTGAAAAGCTCTCCTCTCACAACGGCAATAATGCCAGATACGCCGAGTACTTGATTGCAAGTCTAGTTACGATGGAGTATTACCATCACAACACATGGCTTCACTGCAGACCGAGCACAGGCGGTGGCTAAGTTAGCGGCAAGCCCCTGCTCTAGTACCGAAGTACAGCGCCGATAGAGCCCATCTGCTCCATGTCGTCATGGTGTCGGACAAATAGGACTTCGGCTGATTGACCGAGCGCTGACTCGACTGCAGATTCAACTATGTCCTCGTGGTGCATCATGCCTTCGCCGTCGATCGGGCAGTCGCCGTTTGTACTTCCTAGGTAGCCGCACTGGTGACAGGCCGCTCCTGTAACGCGATAACCGGACTGCACTAGCAGCACTTCCACTCTTTTCTCATTCAGCACGTCGAGGGTGTCGGACAGCCCAGTGACACCGCGACCGCGACCTCCAACTCCGGCCTGCAGCCTATCCAGCCGCTCACGCTCTCTTTGGCGCTCGTCCTCCTCGATCGCTGGGCGGACCGTTTCGACTATCTCTTCAACCGTTGCATGCTCTAGATCCAAGTCCAGAACTGCCGCCGTACGCTCCCGAAGGTAGGGATGAAGCGTTTGCTCGATTTCGCTCTTCAGCTCCTTCGTCACAGACAAGATCAGCCGCTGTATCTGACCTCGCTTATATAGCTCGAACACAACGTTGGCTGCTTTCTTTAAGTGGTCATGCGTCTCTTTTTCTATACCCCTTTGAAACCTTGCTTGCGACCAGCCGCCCTGGCTATGCCACCTGTGAACGTCGTTCTGAATAGTCAGAACCTCGCTCAATCCTCCGGCTCCACCTTCTAGCACTCGAGCCGACCTGCGCGTTACTGCAAGCACGCTATACCCATCGTCTTCCGTGTGAGAGAGGAGCGGCTCGATAAACGGCGACTCCCCTACCACAGCCTCGCTGTTGACGCTGCGTACCAGCTTTACGACCTCGAACAGATCCAGCGACCCGGAACAGAACAGTGCCACTCCGTGGGCCCCCTTCGCATCGAAATCTTCACCAAGGTATTCGCGAACTTTCTGAACGTCCGTTCGCAACTGCTTGTGCTGATCGTCACTTAGTTGACCGTTAGCGCAAGCATCTTTATCCACTTCATCGAGCAGCGACCGAACCTCGATACTGCGATTCCTGCCTGTTGCGAACATGCTCGGATCCAGGTTTATATAGACGCTCAGCACCACAGAACCCGGTGCTTTGATGTTCGCTAGCTCACGAAGACGAGTTTTGTCAATCATCCTTCAACCAATAGCTTACCCTTAAACGGCACCATTTTGGTCCTCTCTTTACCATATGTAAAACCGGCCTTTGCTACGGTGAGCACCATGGCCACACGACATAGCCTCCAGCAGTTGGAGCGTGATTTCAAACAAGAAGTGGTCCGCGAACGTAGCCGCCGGGAAAACTTGCATGAGCAAGTTCATCACCGGTCAAGGAAAAGGCGCGTCGAGCGGGTTAAAAAGCACGGGCTTCTCCGGTTCTTGGCGCTTATGACAACGATCGTCGCAACCGCTGTATTAGTGACTCTGGCCATGTTTGAGACACTTGCCAGACTGCTTGGCTAAGCGTCATAAGTAGTCGTCAGGTGCATCAACGCTTTGCCTCGGCCCTTGGAGGCCATGTCATTATTTTATTGGATCGTGGAAGCGGGTTTCGTAGTTAGGGTACGGCAGTGCCGTTTACTACCGCCCCAGCATAGAAATTCCAAATCGTTGGAATTTCTTCCCAAATCATTGGGTTACGGAAGCGGGGTTCGTAGTGAACTTCGAACAGTGCCGCTTGCTACCGCGCATGCATAGAAAACCCAAATCATTGGGTTTTCTTCCCTTGCCAATTTTTTTAAGCCGCCTCTATTGGTCACCCGTCGACATCTGCTCGAGCGCTTCATCTACCTGTTCCCGACTGTTCTCGTCAGCCTTCTCTCGTTGAATCTCAAGATAGACCTCCTTACGGAAAACGGGGATGTCGCGTCTCGCCTCGATACCGATGCGGACCTTTTCGCCCATGACCGAAAGCACGGATATCTCTATCTCGTCTCCGATCATGATGCTCTGATTAGGCTTACGTGTTAATACAAGCACTTGGGCGCCTCCCTGGCCAAGTCGTTGTTTTTATACTAAAGCAGCTTGCAGCTAACTTTGCAAGGTGTTTTCTTAAATCTTTTCTAACGCTAACTGGTAGACTCGCCGCTAGTTTGTCAAAATCGCCAAACATAGAGCAGATCAAGGAGTTGGTTGAACAGGGTCGCACGGACGCGTGGATCGCGCACAGCCTAGAAATCTCGGGTACAGAGCTGCTCGAACACAAGATCAAACTGGGCCTAGCTGTGCCACCACCTGTCGAAGAGAGCCTCGATGAGGATGAACCAACTGACGAGCCCGTCAGCGAGCCTGAACCGGCAGCCGCTGACAAGCCAGAGAAGCCGCCAGCCAAGGACAGGTCAGAAAAACCGGCGGCGGTTAAAGAGTATGAAGCGTCTTTCGAGCACGGCGAGACAGACGGATACGGCCTCTGGCTAGACCCGGCGGTGCAGGACGACCCCGTGTACAAAAAACACTGGGCCAAGCGTAAGTCCGTCGTTGTTTCGTTTGAAGATAAAAAGATAACAATTCGCCCCTCTACTTAATAAACTCCTGAGCGGCGTATTAATTACGCAATTTCACCCTATGTCTACGCATCTTCAAGGTTCTAGTTTTACCGTGCGCAGACTTTGCCCTAGCCCTTGGAACTGTCGACGGAACCGTCGATTCTGATGCATCAGGTGGCAGGTTGATCGGGTTCGGCGTACTGGATGGTGAGCCTTCTGGCTGACAATCACGTTGGTTTTCAAAGAAAGCCCACTGGACCGGGTTCTTGCTCTTGTCCCAGCTGTGTCCCATGCCGTTGAGCGTAATGAGCGTGCTCTCGCTGTGGCCGTTGAGCTGCAGTTGGGACACAAGTGACTGGCTGTGTTCGTATTTCGCGTCGCTCGGGTCGTCGGTCGAGTGGATTAACATCCCGTTCACTTCCGGTGGTGCCTGTGGCACCGGGATCGGCCATGTATAGATACCGAACTCGACAAAGCCCCCCGAGTGGAATCCGAATGCTGCGATCTGGTCATTTAGCACCGTAGCCGCGTAGTAGCTGAAGCTCGCGCCGAACGAGTGACCTGTCGTGTAGATGGCACAGCGGTCGACGTTGTAGTTTTGGTCGATCAGATCTATTACCGCGGTCACAAAGTCGAGATCCTGAGAATCGGTGCGATCGCTGGCAAGTACATGTGGAATATCCCAGTGCTTGCCGGCATTGACATAGACATAGTTGCCGATGCTCTGCTCCGGCAGAACCAGCGAATCGGGGAAGACGACGATGAAGTTCTCGTTATCGGCGATGCTCTGCCAATCGTATGTGGCTGACGCTGCTGCATCTGCGCTGCTGCCGAAGCCGTGAAACATGAAAAGCAATGGAGTCGGCTTGGTTGGGTCGAGACCTGTTGGCAGGTGAACTATGTATTGACGCTCTATTCCACGTACGGTTACCTGCTTCGTCTCGTCTGCAACGGCGTCGACAGTTTGCAGTCCTGGCATTGCACATACAAGCAGAGCAAGCAGCAACGCCGAGACCGCCGTCCTCAACGCTCGTAGCTGATTGTCCTTGTACGCATCCATCACTAAAACACTTCCTTGTATAAATAGCGAGCTTCAAAGTACCAACTAATTACGGTTAAAATATCCGCCGCCGCCAGCTAGCGACTAAAATTAGTTTCCGCTCGGCTTTTTCCTGGAACAACGCCGGCTATCACTTTGTACAAGCCTCTATCTTTTGGCACACTCAATAAGTACCTATTGAGTCCCCGCTTGCCACTGACTATCTTGCGCGATGCCTGTACCTTACTCTGGCCGCTTTTCTCCCCTCCGTGCCTGCATGTGACGATTCTTACCCGAGCCTCACCGCTGAGATTGAATCGGACAACGAGTCGAAGCCGGCGCCTTTTGCTTCCGTTCCTGCCTCGCACCGTCACCCGTTTCACCCTCGCCTTAAGCTTGCTGACCTTGGCTCGTCGCCCTTTTTTTCCTAGCAACCTCGATGAAGAGGCAAGAGCTCTACCCGCTGTTGTACTACAAAGATCCTTTTTCACGCACGATCCCGCTACGGCGCCGTTCTCGTACGGGCCGATATCGACCGTCTTGCCCTGTGGCCTTGTCCTGCATTCCAGGTCGTTTGCTGGGGCGCCGACCGATGTACCGGCGTCGATCGCCGGGCTCGAGTCCTCGAGGTGAAAGTCAGAAAGCGCAGATACAAAGCGTGGGTTTGCATAGAAGCTGTCCCCTCCCTGCCCGGTTCGCCTCTGCCAGAGGCCCGAATCGATATCGGTTTTTGAAAAACAGTTCTCGCCCGATAGGAAGCTGGCGTCGATTATGCAGTCTTCCCGGTACGGGTCGTAGAAGAGATTGTGGTCTGACGTCAACTTCACACCGGGGCTGAAGTAGACGAGCGCACCGCCGTTTTCCGGCACCGCGTTCGCGAAGATCGTGTTTCGGATCTTGACCGTCATAGCCTTACTCTCACCATATCCACCGAAGACCGCCGTATAGCCATAGCTGCGAGTGTTTGCAACCAGGCTATTTATGACGGTTACGGAACCGCCCGGGGGCATGGAAACGCTGTCCATGCCGTGCCCCGCGCTGATCGAGTTCTCCAGCTTGCTGTCACGACCCCAGAGTTTGATGCCGTCACGGGTCGTGTCGAGACTTATCACCCTACGGAGAGTTGTTTTATCCGATTTGAAGTCAAAACCGTCTCCTGGACCCCCTTTGGCAGATGAGTCTCTGGCGACGATGTCCGATCCCTTCTCGACCGCGAACGCGTCGACTGCTGTGTCGTTACCTGAGCCGTTTTCAGTTGCATGCACGCGGGTTATTCGAAGACGCTTGCAGCCGGCGTCGCCCGGCATTGGGGAACAGTCGAAGCCCCCTGTTGCGTTGTTTTTTAATGAAACGTCTTGCACCCGCGTTCCGGTTCCGCTCCAGAGCCGGATGCCCGTGCCACCGTTGTCTGCGATGGTCAAGTTCTTCATCGTCAGGCGATCTGCGGTCGCTGCGCCGACAACGCCGTAGTCGCGAAAGCTCTTTATCTCGAACCCATCGACTGTCGTGTCGGAATGGATGTTGAAACCGTGGCTCTGCTCAGCCCCTTTTCCGTTGAGTACGACTTTCTCTTTTTGATACGCCGAGAATCTGATCGGCTTTCGTTTTGTACCTGCTGCCTCAACCTCGACTCCCTCTCTATAGGTACCGCCGCGCACAAACACAGTGTCACCGGCCCTGACACGCTCTGCAGCGTGCTGTGGCGAGCGCCAGGGGCGTTCTAAGGTGCCAGGGTTTGCATCGTTGCCACCAGTCGCAACGTAGTACGTAGCAGCACCTGCAACCTGTGCTGTGACCGCTCCGATCGCCGATAAAGCAGTGAGCGATGTGAGGACTGCGGTTATCGATAAAAGTGACGATCTGCTCATAACACTGGGTACTCCTCCTTACCTACATAGTGCTACGCATTCGTCGTTAAAACAAGTGCAAAAGAAAAGTAGGGCTATCGACGCTCTAATCCCTCGATAATAAAGAGCCTCTCTCCTGGCTTGACCATACCCATGCGTCGAGCCTGGGCCTCGAAAGTACGTGAGTCGTTTAACCCCTTGACCCTTTGTTTGAGATCACGGTTCTGCTGCCTCAGCTGTCCCAACTGCGCACTTGCACGTTGGTCCGCTTTGCGCTGGGTCCAGTATGAGGAGATGGGCTGGATATAGCTGACGAGTACTGCTGCGATAGCCACCACAAGAACGACACGACCGAACCGCTGCCAGTTGATCCTTGGTTTGCGCGTTCGGCTTCGTTTGCCGGTAGAACGCTTGCGCCGTACGGCGGGTCGACGCGATCTGGTGGATTTTCTAGCCGAGCGGGGCACTAGTGGTCACTTCGTCAGCTCCGCTTGAAAACCTCCATGCCTGGGTAGATTGCCTTATTTCCCAACTCCTCTTCGATTCGCAGAAGTTGGTTGTACTTTGCTACGCGGTCCGTTCTGCACGGCGCCCCTGTCTTTATCTGACCTGCAGAGGTAGCGACAGCCAGATCGGCGATGGTTACATCCTCGGTCTCGCCGGATCTGTGTGATATCACGGTCGTGTAGCCTGCTTCACGCGCAATCTTCATCGCTTCGAGTGTCTCTGTTAGCGTGCCGATCTGGTTCAGCTTTATCAGGATCGAGTTGGCCACACCCTCTTTGATTCCGCGCTTCAGCCGCTCTGGGTTGGTCACGAAGAGATCGTCCCCGACAAGCTGCAGACGCTCGCCTAGCTTGTCTGTAAGCGTCTTCCAGCCAGACCAGTCCTCCTCATCCATGCCGTCTTCGATCGAGACGATCGGATACCGGTCGGCAAGATCTGCCCAGTAGGAGGCAAGCTCGTCCGAGTTGAGTGAACGACCCTCGCTTTTGAGTTCGTACTTGCCGCCTTCATATATCTCGCTCACGGCAGGATCGAGGGCGATGACGACATCGTCTCCCGGCTCGTAACCGGCCGCCGATACGGCCTCGACAACGGTGCTTAAAGCGGCCTCATTGGAGTCGAGATCGGGTGCAAACCCACCCTCGTCACCGATCGCGGTTGAAAGGCCCTTGTCCTTCAACGTCCCCTTCAGAGCGTGATAGATCTCTGACCCTATCCTCAGACTTTCGGAGAAACTGTTCGCACCTGCGGGCACGATCATGAACTCCTGGAAGTCAACCAGATTGTCGGCGTGTACGCCGCCGTTGAGTACGTTCATCATCGGCACCGGCAACGTTGTCGCCGATTCTCCCCCAAGGTAAAGGTAGAGAGGGAGCCTGAGCTCAGTCGCCGCAGCTTTTGCGTTTGCAATCGAGACGCCCAGAATCGCATTTGCGCCCAGCACGCCCTTGTTGTCGGTGCCGTCAAGCGCAATCAAGGCTCGATCCAAAGCTTCCTGATCCTCGGCGTCCATTCCGATCACCGCGCCGGCAATCTTTTTGTTTACGTTGTCCACAGCGTCCTTAACGCCTTTGCCTAACCATCTATCGCCACCATCACGCAACTCGACCGCTTCGAACTCGCCGGTCGAGGCACCGGAGGGGACTGCTGCTCTACCCATCTGTCCCGACTCGAGCGAAACCTCCACTTCGACGGTTGGATTGCCTCGCGAGTCAAGTATCTGTCTTGCCTGAACCGCTTTTATCTCACTCATATCGCTGGGAACCCTAGCGTGACTATTACGGTTAGCTCGTTATAGAAAATGCGGTGATGGCAGCCATGCCTACTGAGACTGGCTCTTCGCTGTACGGTAGTAGTGCTCTTGCTCGTCCAGGTCGAGTTCGCACCAGTCCTTTCCGTCCTTCTTGGCTTCCTTCTCTGCCTGCTCAACACGCTGGATAAAGCGATTCGAGCATTGTCGCAGCGCAATCTCAGGGTCAACCTGAAGTTTTCGTGCAACGTTAGTAGCGGCAAAGAGGACGTCCCCGACCTCTTCGTTGAGTCTTCGGCTCGCATGCAATCTGTCGTCAGACCCATCATCTGCAGACTCGATCTCCTCCTTAAGCTCAGCCAGTTCTTCGTGCACCTTTTTCAGTGGTCCTCTTACGTCCGACCAATCGAACCCGCGGCTTGCCGCCTTTCGCTGAGTCTTCCGTGCGTACAGAAGCGCCGGGAACACCTCGGGTAGATCGGAGAATATGCCTTCGTCACCATCTTCTTCTCGACATCTTTACCCGGTCCCACTTCTTTAGGACCTCGTCAGCCGTTTCGGCCTGCTCGTCGCCAAATACGTGCGGATGGCGCCGTATGAGCTTCTGTGTGCAGTGCTCTGCGACCTGTTCTAGCGATCCCTCGCCTTCCTCCTCTAGAAGCAGCGACAGAAATACGACTTGGAAAAGGACATCTCCCAGCTCATCGAGCATCTTTGCGGTATCTGCACTCTGCACAGCGTCCGCAAGCTCGTACGCTTCCTCGATAGTGTGGGGAACGATTGAGCGGGCATCCTGCTCTCGGTCCCATGGGCATTCGCGCCTCAGCCTTCGACTTACTTGGTCAAGCCGCTCTAAAGAGCCTGCTTGATCCGAGCTTTTATTCTGATCTTGCAGCTTCTACTGGCCGCCGGATGGTGGTGGTGCTGAGCCTCCACCTTGCTGCGGTGGTGGTGCTGAGCCGCCGCCCTGCTGCGGTGGTGGTGCTGAGCCGCCACCCTGCTGAGGTGGTGCGCCTCCGCCGGCAGGCGGTGCTGTCGTCTTTGGCTTCGGAGCGTTTCCGCACTCCTGAACTACGTAGCCCTTACGACATTCGGTGCGTGACTTCCACTCTTCGCGGAAGTCCTCAATGAATTTCTGTAGCGCTTCCTGCTGACCCTGGGATTCGAGTATGCCCTTGATCTGCTTGCGGGTCGCCTTATTCAAAGCGGTCGTCTTTTTCTTCGTCTTCTTGGTTACTTCGACTACGTAGTAACCGAGAGAGGTCTTGAAGGGACCGACAATCACGCCCTTCTTGGCTTTCTTAAATACTTCTTCATCGAACTTCTTTCCGAATTGACCCTCTGTGACGCCGTTGAGCTTGCCGCCGTTGTTCTTGGAAGCCTCGTCTGTTGAATACTTCTTGGCGACTGCTTTAAAGCTGTCCCCCTTCTCAAGCGCTTTCTTAGCAGCCTCCGCTTGTGACTTCTTCTTCGTCAGCACCAGCTTTACATCGACCGTTGCAGGTGTGGTGAACTGCTTCTTATTCTTCTTGTAGTACTTGTCGATGTCATCGCTGGAGACCTTGCTGGCTTCCTTGGTTACCTTCTCCCGAATCTTGTTGGAGAGCAGCTGCAACTTCACACGGAGCTGCACGTCTTCCACGCTCATGCCACTGTTCTTTAGGAACTTGTCAAAGTCTTTCTTCTTGGGGAAGAACTGCTTTTTAGTCTTGGCAAACTCTTTGTCGATGTCCTTCTCGTTGATCTTTATATCTTTGTCGGCTGCCTCTTGCTCTATCCATGCAGCGTTGATTAGGAACTGCATAACCTGGTCACGCAGCTGGTTGTACTCCTGCGTTCCCTTCTTTGGAATTGGGTCTTTCTTCTTCTTCTTCTTATCGTCGGGCTGGGCCTGTTCCTGACTCTTCGCGGCAATTTCAAGCCAGTGGTCGAATGCTGCAGTGCTTATTGAGAGGTTGCCGGCTCTTGCGACTGCGTCTTTGGGTATGTTCTTGCTGTCGGTCGAGACAAAAATCGTTATCAGGGCAACGGCAGCGATGACCAACCCGATAACGATCGCTGCAAAAATTTTAGGTTTGTTGTCTGACTTTTTTTCCATCACAAGTAAAAAACGCGTGGCCTTAACCTACGCGCTTGAGCGAGTATAAACCAAGTGAAGGCATAATCTGCAACCCTGCTTGCGTTTTTAGCAACTTTTTAAATAGAAGCTTTTGCCTCAAGAATCGCATCGGCGACCTCTAGAACCTCCGCCAGCTGCCGGTTGGACTGATCCGAAATCTGCAAACTGACCGTTCTTTCGCTGCTCTTATAGATACATCGAGGCAGTTTCTTGCGCAGCGCCTTGACCTGTGTCGAGTCCATCTCGATCGGCGCAGCCGCGAACCTGTCAGCTCTGATGGTGACACTCAGAGCACCGGATAGCCCCAACTTCAACCTCACCTCTTGCAGGAGCAAAAGGTTTTGAGCCGATGGAGGCGGCTGTCCAAACCGATCCTTCATCTCGTCGCGAATCCTCTTTATCTCAACGACCTCGGTAGTTCCTGCCACACGACGGTGTATGTCGACCTTTGCCGCCTCGAAAGGAATGTAGTCGGATGGCAGGTAAGCGTCGACCGCTACGTCCAGTCGCACCAGCTCCGCGTCGGGCTCTGTCGTTGTTTGATCCCCGGATCTCTTCTCGATCTCCTGCTCGAGCATCTCGTAGTAAAGCTCGAAACCGATCGCTGCAACATGGCCCGACTGCTCATCTCCAAGCAAGCTCCCAGCGCCTCTGATCTCCATATCGCGCATCGCGACGCGAAAGCCAGATCCGAGCTCGGTGTAGTCTGAAAGTGCTGCCAGTCGCGCTGAGGCCTCATGTGTCAACGATCTGGCCGATGGGTATAAGAGGTATGCATACGCCGTTGCGCGTGAGCGACCGACACGACCGCGGATCT
The DNA here is from genome assembly GCA_963710065.1 of uncultured Thermoleophilia bacterium. Lineage (GTDB taxonomy): Bacteria > Actinomycetota > Thermoleophilia > Solirubrobacterales > CAVPYU01 > CAVPYU01. The sequence goes on from CAVPYU010000009.1 coordinate 194,353, forward strand.
GATAGAGCTGTGCGAGACCCAGCTTGTCTGCTGTGTCGATGATCAAGGTGTTTGCCTGCGGAATATCTAGACCGGACTCCACGATCGTCGTGCAGACGAGACAGTCGGCACCACCCTGGAGAAACTCGAGCATCGTCATCTCGAGCACTGTCTCGTCCATCTGACCGTGTGCAACCTCGAACCTGATCTCAGGGCAAAGAGCCCTCAAGCGCTCCGCTGTTTCTTCGATCGTCCCCACTCTGTTGTGTAGAAAAAACGACTGTCCACCCCGCTTCTTCTCGCGCTTAAGCGCTCTTTTTACCAGTTCCTCGTCGTAGGCGCCTACGTAGGTCTTAACCGGCCTGCGCCCTTCTGGAGGTGTATCGATAACCGAGATATCGCGTAGACCTTCAACCGCCATCTGCAAAGTTCGCGGAATCGGTGTTGCTGTCATGGTCAGTACATCCACCTTCAACTTGAGCTGTCGCAGAAGCTCCTTCTGTTTGACACCGAATCGCTGTTCTTCATCAATGATTAAAAGACCGACGTCTTTTGGCACAACGTCCCTGGAGAGCAACCGGTGAGTTCCGATCAACACATCTACCTTGCCTTCGGACAGCCCCTTCAAGACAGCGCTGTTATGCGCCTGCGAGTTGAAGCGGGACACCGACTCAACGTTTATAGGAAAATCGTGTAGCCGCTCCTCGAAGGTACCCAGGTGCTGCTGGGCAAGTACCGTCGTAGGTACCAACATCATCACCTGCTTGCCTTGGGAGGCACACTTGAACGCCGCACGTAACGCCACCTCTGTCTTGCCGTAGCCGACATCGCCGCATAGCAGGCGGTCCATCGGCTGTTCCGATTCCATGTCTGCTTTGACGTCCTCGATCACCGCGACCTGGTCGTCCGTTTCGTGATAGGAAAACGCCTGCTCGAACTGACGTTGCCAGGAAGAGTCCGGCTCGAACTGTGTGCCCTTCTTCGACTTGCGCTCGGCGTAGAGATTGATCAGCTCACCCGCAAGCTCTTGGGCAACCTTGCGCGCACGCGACTTGGCCATATCCCATCGCTTTCCACCCAGTTTCGAGAGCACCGGCGGTGATCCGTCTGCACCCACGTAACGACTAACTTTCGCCATCTGGTCGAAGGGGACGTAGACGCTGGCACTGTCCCCAAATTCGAGAAAGAAGTAGTCGCGGGTCACCTCGTCAACGGTTTTCGTATCGAATCCGGCAAGCCTGGCGATACCGTGATCTTCGTGGGTGACGTAGTCGCCCACTTTGAGCGTACTCATCTCTTGAAGGACCTTGTGGCTGGGAGCCGGACGCTCGGCTCGGCTTTTACGCAACAGCCTGTGATCGGGTATCAGCGCCAACTTGAACTGAGGTGCGATAAAGCCCTCGTTTAGATTGGCGTGGGTAAATACAAGCTCGCCCTCCTTTGGCGGCCTGTCTGTCAGCTCGGACGGCTTCAAACCCGCCAGGTTGTGTGATGCACGCTCAGCTTCGCTTCTCCTCGCCCAGGCAACGACCGTCGTGTATCCGGACGTAATGAGCTTCTCAAGCTCTGGACGAGCCTTCTCGATCGAGCGTGCTGCCGGTTCGGCGCGCTGGGCTCGGAATTCATGTGGCTGGTCTTGCGAGACAGCGCTGACAGCCAGCGTTGTCATATCGATAACCGTCCTTTGAATAACCTCCGGCTCTATGTAGAGACTTTGTATCTCTGACTCGTCAAGGGTTGCGCTTACGTCCTGCCAGCGATCATCGAGTGCCTGATCGATCTCCTCCTCCTCCGCCACCACTCCGAATGCGTTGTCCGGTAAAAGCGTTGCCAGATCGGTGAAGCTATCCAGAGGTAGAACGTCTGCGACATCGACACGCTCACCGGCCTTGGCCTCTTCTGCCGCAAGCTCGACGAGTTCACGGTATTCAAGCCCCAGCTCAGCGGCGGGAGCTACCTCGACCGACTCCACATCCCCAAGAGAACGCTGACTGAAAGTGGAAAGCCAGGTCAAGCGCTCGACTTCGTCACCGAAAAGCTCACAACGTACGGCACGGGCTTCGGTTGCCGGATAGAGGTCGAGGATTCCCCCACGCACAGCGAAATGACCACGCTCCTCCACTTGGCCTACCCGCTCGTAGCCACTTGTTACAAGCTTCTCGACCGTTTCGTCCAGATCGATCTCGCCACCCTGGTGGATGTGCATCCCGTGTGGTCGAAGTTGCGGATCGGGAACTCTCTCGGAGAGAGCGGCAGAGCTTATGGTGACGACGGGCGGCAAGGTAGCCCTATCACTCCAATCGTCCAGAACATCCAGTGCTCCTATGCGAAGGCCTACAAGATGCGGTGGTGGAGCCAGATGGGACTCGTAGGTGACACCTCGGGACGGGTAGTAGCGCACAGGCCTGGGTGCCAAAAGTGTCTCGAGATCGAGTGAGAGATCTCGCGCAGCAAGATCGTCACCGGTTATCACGATCGCTGGCTTTGTGACAGCGCCGTAGTCTGCCTCGATCAGACTTGCTAAAAGGTAGGGCCTCAGTGACGCCGACACAAAGGCACGCTGCCGGCCTTTCTGCAACGCTAACCCAAGCGAGGCAAGCTCCTCGCTTTCGATCGCATATTCAAGTAGTGGTTTAAGCGACAAGAAAGCCCTCCGCGCACGACAAACGGCCGACCACTAATATGTGCTCGGCTCATTTACTAGTTTATTTTATGTGTCTTAGAACGGTGAGAAGAACCCGTGATACTTGGCGCCGACCCTGCCACGTAAGTGCCCGGCGATATCCTTGGGGAAGCTAGCGACCAAGCGCCCAGCGCTTACCCTGAAACGAACGTTGCTGCCCTTCACTTTTGCCCTGCCACGTCGGCCAAGACAACGGATTACCTGCCTACCCTTGCTGTTCGTGCGTCGCTTCTTGGCGCCCACACCGCGGCAGTTGACTTCCATGTCCTGTCCTGTGCTTTTATCGACAAAGCGTCCGCCTCCGAATCGCCTGCCACGGAAGTTGAGCCACTTTCCCAGGGTGTCAAAGTCACCGATCATCTGGCCGCGACCGGTTATTGTCAGTGCCCTGGTCGTGACGACGCCAACCTTCACACGTTTGACGTTGTACGACCACTGGATGATGGGATTGCCGTTCCCATCGTCCCCCACCCCGTACAGGCCTTTGCCGCCCAACGTACGCACACGTCCATGTCCGTGGATAGACGCGGTGAAACTCGCATCGCCCTTGACTCTGAATTTGGAGCCTTTCAACGTGATGTCGGTAGGTGTCAAGTTGATGTACAGCGTCTGCCAGCCGTTTTCTGAAACCGGCTGTTGCCCTGTAGAGACTGTGAAGGTGAGATCCTTGGCAGAGCTTGTGTCCTTCCACCGTACGACCCCGGCAGTCACCTGAGAGAGCACCATTTCACCCCCGCCTGACTGTCTGACATCGGCGCCGAAGTCACCGGCGCCCTGTGCCCAGAAAGTCTGCGGCACCGCTCCAGCGGTTGCAGATAATGAAAGAAAGGCAACCAAGCTCGTCAGAACCAGTGCCGTTCTCAAAAGTCTCTTGTACCCTGGCCTGTAGTCAAACATAACTATTAGATAACAACCCGTCAAGTTGTGAAAATTAGCGTGCTTCTTACGTAAGCGTTCAGGCCATATCTCATAATCAACGTTTCAGCTCTCCAGCCGGCGTACACGCCGCCGGCTGGCCTGAGTTTTATGTCAAATCAGCCATACAACTTGGGCTTTCGCTTAGTTCCGTACGCTCAAGCCAAGATTCCATCGATCATGGTAGGGGGTGAACGGTTACCTTCTTACTTATATAGACGGTGGAGGAGAAAAAGAATTTCGGTTAGCTGCTAAGTCGATCCAACGTACTCTTCAACGGCATCGCAGGCGCTCGCTACCAAGGCCTCAACCTCGTCGGCCGGCTCCTTGAACTTGGAAAGCACGTACGCAGAGACGATCTCTGGGTCGGTCGAGTCCGGTCTGCCGACACCTACTCGCACCCGTTCGAAGTTACCGCTCGCAAGACCTACCCTGACGCTCTTGAGCCCGTTGTGGCCCGCCATTCCTCCACCGGTACGCGCGCGCACCTCACCGAATGGGAGATCGATCTCATCGTGAACGACCACCACTCTCTCTGGCTGCAGTTTGAATGTGCCTGCAGCAGGGCCGACGGACCTCCCCGCCTCGTTCATGTAGGTCTGAGGCTTTAGAACGGCCACCTTCGGCCCTCCGGGGCCTGTTCGACCTTCGGAGACAAGTCCGGCAAACTTCTTCTTGAACTTAGGGAGTTGCCAACGAACGGCCAATGCACTGGCAACTTCGAAACCGATGTTGTGACGGTCCTTTGCGTGCTTTACGTCCGGGTTTCCAAGACCGACGATAAGAAAATCGACTCGGCCGCTGCTCTTTCCCGCGTCGCGCCCGAATAGTCCCAATTATTTGCCCTCTTCGGGCTGCTCCTCGGACGACACGCCCTCCTCGCCCTCTTCTGGGACTTCGGCCCCTTCCTCGCCTTCCGGAACCTCCTCGCCGATCAGCTCGGCCTCTTCTTCTATCTCGGGCTCCGGCTCTTCCTCTTCCTTTGGAACAGTGATTGTCGCAATAACCAACTCAGGGTCGTCGAGAATTTTGCAGTTCGGCTGTTCTGGCAGCTGATCGAGCAAGAAAGTCTCTGCGGCCTCCATGCCTGACACGTCCACGGTTATCTGCTCTGGCATGTCTGACGGCAGAGCCTCGACGTTGAGCTCACGCGTCACGTGCTCGATGATGCCACCTTCCTTTACACCAGGAGCTTCCTCTCCACCTTCAAGAACTATCGGCACCGAAGCCTGGATCTCCTCGTCCATCTTCACCTTCATGAGATCCAAATGCAGAGAGGCCCCATTGATCGGATGCCGCTGATGTTCCTTTATCACGGCAGGCTCGGCGTTGCCGCTCTCTACCGTCACATCAAACAGCTGGCTACCGGTTGCAAGTGCCTTGCGAAGCTCTTTCTCATCCAGTTTGATCGCCAACGATTCTGAATCCGAGCCATAGAAGATTCCCGGAACAAAACCTGTTCTGCGCAGGCGTTTCGCAGCGCGCGTTCCTCTGTCGGTGCGCTTTTCTACGTTTAAAACTGTTCGGTCAGACTTAGCCATGGCACCTAAGTTTAACGATCGTTTGGCCCAGGGGACATTGTTACCCGTTAGCGCCTACCATTATCCGGCCCATGTCAGAAGAAAAAAAAGACGGGAAAAGAAAGGACAAGCCGATACCGAAGAGCCGTATTCGGCGCTCTGCAAAGCTTGGAACCGTCCTGGGAAGCGAGAGTGTGCGTTATGCGGGCACAGTGACCTCTAACATCGCCAGAAAGAAGACAAAGCGCACAGAGAAGCTGGAGCAGCGTCATCTCGATACGGCGGAGAACCTGCTGGACACGCTGGGAACGATGAAGGGCGCCGCTATGAAGATGGGACAGCTCGCCTCATTCGTCGATATCGACTTTCTGCCTGACGAGTACCGCGAGCTCTACCAGAAAAAGCTTGCCGAGCTCCGTACGTCGGCGCCTTCCATGCCCTGGTCCAAAGTCAAGAAGGTACTCGACGAGGAGTATGAGGAGCCTCTCGAGGAGCTTTTTGAGAGCTTCGAGCACGATGCATTCGCAGCCGCATCGATCGGCCAGGTACACCGGGCGTGTCTTCACGACGGCCGGCGCGTGGCGGTCAAGATTCAGTACCCGGGAGTCGCTGCCGCTCTGCGCGCCGATGTATCGAACGCCGGCATGATCCTCCGTATGGCCAAAGCGATCGCACCGGGACTGGACAGCAAAGCTGTGGCGGCCGAGCTGAAGGAGCGCGTGTTGGAGGAGCTCGACTACGAGTATGAGGCCCAAAACCACCGTGACTTCGCCCGTGCCTACCGTGGACATCCATTCATCTTTGTCCCCGACGTTGTGACAAGACTGTCTCGCCCCCGCGTGCTGGTCACCGAGTACATAGAGGGCTCAGGCTTCGAACAGATCAGGGATATGGATGAGGAGGCGCGAAGTCGGTTCGGAGAGATCGTCTTCCGATTCCACTTCGGCTCCATCTGTCACTTGCAGCACTTCAACGCCGACGCTCACCCTGGTAACTATCTGCTGCTCGACGATGGTAGAGCTGCGTTTATTGATTTCGGAATGACAAAGCAGGTTGACAGCGAGCAGATCGAGCTTGAAGCGAGAGTGATCCAGGCGGTGATAGACGAAAACCCGGAGAAGCTGCGCGAAGCCTTACACACACTTGGCTTTGTAAGAAACCCGAAGAAGATGGACGCCGAACGGCTTATGGATCAGGTGAAAACAATCGGCGGCTGGTATCTTGCCGATGACCAGGTCCGGATTACGCCGCAGTTCGTGATGGATGTCCTGATGGCAACATCGGACCCACGCTCGGAGTTCTTCGACATGATGCGCAAGCAGAACATTCCCGCCAACGAGCTGATGGGCCGACGAATGGAGACAGGAGTTCTGGCAGTTTTAGGCAAGTTACAGGCCAAGCGTAACTGGCACCGCATCGCCAGTGAGTGGTGGTTCGGCGACCCCCCAGCTACCGAACTGGGCGTTGAGGAACGTGAGTTTTTCGAAGCTAAGGGTGAGCTCTGGGCGCCGCTTGCCGGTAAGCGTTAGCGTACCTTCTCAAGGCGTCTGTAGATACGTGCTGAACGCTTAAACTAGAAAGTAAGCATTCACGGAGCCCGATCGCCTTAACGCTCAGAAGAAGGCCCTAGTTCACCCCTCGCTTCTTCGTAGGCTCTACGCTCGCGGGTCCTGTCACGGGTGGGGGCCCATCCCCTGCGGGCAAGTATGTCCTCGGGCATACACCCACCCGCGCCACCCGCTCGATCAACCGTTCTTTTGCGTGAGGAAAAGACCGCTTTAGATACTTAAGGAGGAACCAGCGAAGGTACCTGCTGTCCATGGTGGGCCGCATATGCAGCCTCGGTGAGGTAAGTAAGTACTGAGCGCCTCTGTAGTCGGCAGGTCTCCCTTACCGAGCAGATCCTCTCGATCTCCGGTAGCTCCCACTGTTGGTGGACTACTGGATCGCCGACCTGCTCTTCGATGCCTTCGAAGCTCTCTCCGCAGCCAGAGCAGCACTCGGGCAGATGCTCAAAGCGCTCATCGACACACTCTGGGGGAGCCATCTGTCTGTGTTTGCCCTCGTGTCCCGGCTGACCGCCGGCTTCGTGCGATGAGCGCTTTTTACGCTTACGTTCAAGCGCACGGCGTTCCTTGCGGCTTAAAGGTGGATCCGACGATGGCGGCTTGGATGAGTTCTTGGAGTTTTGGTTTATGCGGTGCTCTAGCTCTTGTACTTTTGACTGGAGGCTTTTAATTGATGCTTGAAGCTCTACAAGCAGCTTCCTTGCTGGCTCTCCACCTGCCATAGCAACCGCTTCAGGTTCTGCTTGTTGCACACTGCAAGACTCATTGCGAAGGAGATCAGTCCTGCTTTAAACCCCCTGAACGCTTACTTCGTGAGCCCTCTTGTCGTGTAGAACAAACTATCTACACCACACGTAACCGTTCACCCCCCGCCAATCATCAATGGAATCTGGGGTTGAGTGTGTAAGCGGTGGGTCTGGGGTTTGGATTGAAAAGGCTCTGGGACGACTGCACATGGATGCGCAAGCCAGGGAAGGCTTGCGTGGCGTCCCAGGAGTGGCGGGACGAAGCGCTCTTTTCAAGCTGAATCCCAGACACACTATGAGATTACGTGAACGGTTACACTAGAAAAGCTGGTTCTCGCCTGAGAATATCTCCGAGACCGACTCGTCGATGAAGATGCGACGGATCGAATCAGCAAGTATTTGCGCACAACTCAGAACGTTTATCTTCTCGGGCGCTCCCTCGAGAAGCGGAATCGTGTCGGTAACGACAACCTCTTCGATATCCGAGTTCTCCAGATTCTCAAATGCGTTACCGGAGAAGACCCCGTGCGTCGCTGTCGCCAAAACCTTGGCCGCGCCCTCATCAAGCAAGGTCCGGGCAGAGGCACAGAGAGTTCCCGCAGTGTCGATCATGTCATCGACCAAGATCGCCGTCTTCCCCTTTACGTCTCCGACCACGTATCCGATCTTGGCTACCTGCTGCGCAGGCCGTTCTTTTTCCAGAACAGCAAACGAGACGCCCAGCTTACGAGAGAAGTTGCGCGCCAACTTCACGCCACCTGCATCGGGAGAGACGACAACCAGCTCCTCCTTTAAATCCAGGTCAAGGAAGAACTGCGCGAGCATCGGCATCGCTGTCATGTGATCGACGGGCTTTTCAAAGAACCCCTGGACCTGACCGGTGTGTAGGTCCATGGTCAGCACTCGATCTATACCTGCCTGTTCGACCATCTTTGCAACCAGCCTGGCGCTTATCGGCTCCCGCGGGGCAGATTTTTTGTCCTGCCTGGAGTATGCGAACCAGGGCATCACAGCCACAACTCTGTGTGCTGAGGCACCGACTGCTGCATCGATCATCACCATGAGCTCCAAAAGTGCATCGTTCGGTGAAAGTCCCGCACGTTGGTTGACGGCAGGAGACTGGACAATGAACACATCGGCTCCTCTTATCGATTCGCCATACCTGCAGTAGACCTCGCCGTTTGAAAAAGTCTTCAACTGAACCTCGCCGAGGTCGATCTGTAGCTTCTGCGAGATCTTCGTACCGAGCTCAGCACTGGCACGACCCGCGAAAAGCATCAACCGTTTGTCGCTTTCGCTCGTGATGCTGCTGGCTTGGAGTCTGGTCATCTGCTCAACGCTCACTCTTCTTGCTCCTTTTTTTCCTTACGTTCAGCATACCCGTCAACGTTTTTCTGTTCCGCCCTGGAAATCCCTAACGCCCCTTCCGGCACGTCCTCGTCGATTACAGACCCTGCGCCAGTGTACGCATCGTCTCCGACAGCTACTGGCGCAATGAACGAGGTATCGACCCCGGTCTTGACCCTGTCACCGATCTTGGTTCTGTGCTTCTTTACGCCATCGTAGTTTGCTGTGATGTTTCCCGCACCGATGTTCGTTTCGTTACCGACGTCCGCATCGCCGATGTAGGAAAGATGCGGAACCTTCGCACCGGCCCCGATCTGTGAATTCTTGATCTCGACGAACGTGCCGGCCTTTGCCCCGTCGCCGAGCTCAGCCCCCGGCCTCAAGTATGCGAAGGGACCAACACTGCACCCGCGCCCAACGTCGCACTCCACTAAATACGAGTGGGCGACGCTGCTGCCGTCGCCGATGCGTGAGTCCTGAACGCTCGTCGCCGGCCCGATCATGGCATCGCTGCCGATCTCGCTAACTCCCTTGATGCTGGAAAAAGGCTCTATTACGGTGTCGGCGCCGATCCTCACATCGACGTCGATCTGAGTACTGTAGGGATCAACGACGGTCACTCCTTCGAGCATCAGGTCTCGCAGGATCCTCCGCTGTGCACGATCTCTCACCTCCGCTAGACCCACTCTTGTATTAACGCCTAGCGCAAACTGAGAGTCCTCCATCTGAACTGCAACGACCTTCTCGCCTGACTCGATGAGTGGAGGTAGAACATCCCCAAGATAGATCTCATTTTGGGCGTTGCCCGCCTCAAGCTTCCCTAACTCGTCCAAGAGCTTTCCACCTTTAAAGCAGTACAGCCCGGCATTTATCTCTCTTATCCCAAGCTCGGACTCCGACGCATCGCCTGAAACTTTGGTCTCGACAATCTTTAGAAACTCACCTTTTGATCCCCTGACTATCCGGCCATAGCCCGATGGGTCGTCAAGCTCCGCCGTCGCCAGGGTCACAATGGCCTTGCTCTCTCGATGCTCATCGATGAGTAGTTTGACCGTCTCGGAGCTAACAAGCGGGTGATCTCCGGACATGATGACGATGTCGGAGCCTGCGGAAATATGGTCTCGGGCGCATTTGATCGCATCTCCAGTACCCAAAGCCTGCGTTTGTTCAACGGCCTTGACCCAGTCTGGCAACGACTCCTTGACACGTTCATCTGGACTGCAAATCACGACAACATTTGTGATACCTGCCTCTTTAGCCGCCGCGATCGGCCAGTGCAGCAGTGCCCGACCGCAGATCGGGTGGAGTACCTTCGGGGTTTTCGAGCGCATGCGAGTGCCCATGCCCGCAGCCATGATCAGTGCAGTTACGTCCACGCCGTGAGTTTAACGCGTCCGTAAGCGAATATTGCGCGGCATAGCTGTAACGTTGGCGTTAAGCTTCACAGTTGTCGGAATTGGGGCGTAGCCAAGTGGTAAGGCAACGGGTTTTGGTCCCGTGACCGGAGGTTCGAGTCCTCCCGCCCCAGTGAGTACCCCCGTCACGTGCCCGGCTTTTTCTGCTCGTCGGTGCTTGGTGGGGTGATACCCAGTACTCGCATCGACTTCAGACCCAAGCTCAACTTCTCCCTGCCCTCTGTTGAGCCAACATCCAGATCGGTGAGCTCCTTGATCCGCTCCAGCCGATATCGGATGGTGTGGCGGTGCGCGAACAGCTCTTTGGCGGTCGCCTCAACTTTGCCATCAAGCTTCAAGTAGATCTCAAGAGTAGATACTAGACCGGTTCTGTACTGCTCGTCGTATTCGATCAACGGTTTCACCGTCTCCGAAAAGAACTGGTTCAGTTCTCCTCGATCCTCGCTAAGTGATGGAAGAAGCAGTTTGTACGCGCCGGCATCCGCGAACGCAAGTTTCCCAGCTCCCTCTGATAGTGCGACGTTCATTGCCAGTCTTGCCTCATCGAGAGCCTTGGGTAGATCTGTTACCTCACGGAATATGCGCGCCAGGCCTACTGTTGCGGTTGTGCCCTTTCGAGCAGACTCTGCCTCTGTACGGATCCGATCCGCTGCACGGCGGCCGGTTTCGGCGTCTTGGCCGGAGACGAGCACGAAGATCAGATCTTCGTGGATGCAGACATGACTGTTCGGTTCAACGCTTCGCGCTCCCAGCTTTACCGCCTCCACCACCTCGTCACGCCAGCCAGCCTCTGCGGGTGCATGTGATCTAACACTTACTGCAACTATCTTTGATCCCTGAGAAAAATCCATTTCTATATCGTCGGCCCGTGCCCGTAGTTCTTCCGTGCTGGACACCTTGCCGGCGGCAACGTCTTTTAAAAAGAAGGCGACTGCATCTGCGCGCTGGCTGCTTGGCGCTGACAACCTCTCAACTTCCAATGCTATAACCGTCGCGAGAATCCGTACAAGGTACTGGTCTGGTTTAACCTTGCGTGGAAGAAAGCGCAGCTCCCCGACCTTCTTCTGCGCCGCGAGCAGTTCCACTGAGGTTGCGGATTTACGGCCCAGCAGCTCTTTCTCATCTGCGCTGGACGCTCCGGCAATAGCAAGAACCGATCCCGAAGAATTGAGGATCGCCGTACTCGCACCGAGCGCCCTGTTCGCAATTCTCGCCATCTCAGGCAGGCCGGCACCGACCTCCACTGCATCAAAAAGAGCGATGGAGATCGCCTCTAGTTCTCTTTTAAGCGCAGCTTTCTCTGAGGAACGGCCGCGCTTGTCATCTGAGCCCTTGCTTTTAGCCACTAAAGAATTGTAGGCAGAGTTAAATTATGTCGGTGATCGAGTCCCAGTAGTAAACAACAATCAGACCGATCCCTACCCCGATCGTGGCCAGTGCGAGCAACACATAAACGCTCAGTACGGCTGCAACAAGTTTCTCCCATGAACGTCCGAAAGCTGCAAGCGCCGGTGTCAAGAGAAACACAAAAAACGCTGCAAATGCGAAGGCCGCAGCAATCCCGATGATTAGATACTGGGTGCCCACACTGCTCAGCGCGTAGATCATCTGCTACAGATTACCGTCAGGCTCGGCATTTTTCGTTACCGACCTTTTATGGCCCCGTATATATCCGGTCAACAGACCACCCATACCTGCGACAGAAAAGGCAGCAGCACCAAAAGCCAGGCCCGATGTAACGTCACTTAGGTAGTGAACCCCAAGGTAGACTCGTGTGAGACTTATTGCTACGGCGAGACATACGGCTGTTGTGACAACCGCGGTTCCACTCCAAGGGCCAAGCCCAGCCCTTACTGCCATGATCGCGATAGCGACGTAGGCACATGCAAGGGCCGCGTGCCCCGATGGAAAGCTATCCCCAGTCACTTCGATCAAGGTATCGACCGGCCTGGGCCTGTCGTATGCGGCCTTGATCAAGAAGACGCCTCCCCAGGTAATGGCCAGCCCAGTGACCAGAGTGATCGCCTCGATTGTGAACCTGCGCCATAGAAAGACCACAACCGCCACGAACGATGCTGCAGCAACTACTTCTACACTGCCGAAAACGGTTACGATTTTCATTACCTCGGTAAGCCACGGCGTCTGTAGGCCAGTCGCTATATCCGATGCCGCTCTGTCACCTGTCGTCGGCCCAAGATCTCCACTCAACAGGCTCATGTAGAGCGCTACGACATAGATTCCAACCGCTGCAACAGCAAGAAGGGTTGTGAACTCAAGGCCGAGTCCCCCGGGAGTGACGCGATCGAAGAGAAATTTTGCCTGCACCCTGATCGCGACCCACGCAGGTCGCAGAATCAGCCGGTATGTAGGAACAAATACGTAGCGTACGGCCGGCCGGCAGAGCGTTATCAGCTGCTTGAGCGGTGGTTTGGAAGCAGCTAGCTTTAAAAAATTCTTGCATTTCAGCCTTTTAACCGGATCGCGGAGTTGCTTCTTTGCGACGACCGCTGCAATCACCGCGAAAACGAGGACTCCGAACAACAAGGTGCTCGTTCCTGCGACCTCCACAACTTGGCCGAAACTCTGCCAGAAGAAGAAGCCGAGAAGGACAAACGCGGCGCCCCAGAGACCTGTTCCAAGTATGTCGTACGGCAGAAAGCGTCGATAGGGCATACCGGAAGTTCCTGCGATGAACGGCGCCATCGCCCTCACAATGCCGATGAAGCGGCCAACCAGGATCGTCTTTCCACCGTGACGCGAAAAGTACGCCTCTACTTGCGCCAATCGATCCCGTGTGATGCGCACTCTCGGCCCATGTTTGAGTATGAAACCCCTACCCAGCTTGCAACCCAGTAAAAAACTGACACTATCTCCAGCGATCGCGCAGAACCAGACAACTCCGATAAGGATGTAGACGGAGATCGTGCCCTCTCCCGCCAGTACGCCACCGAGCACCATGGCGAACTCTCCTGGAGCTACCAGCCCGACAAAAAAAGCGGTCTCAAGAAATGCCATCAGGCCGACGAGAACGTACGCCCATGAGCCCAGCGTTCGCGCAAGTTCCTCTACAAGGTTCTCTATCACTTAGCCGATGCTCCCAACGCCAATTGGTTTTACGGCCATCGCACCACTAGCCACGAGTTTCTTGGCCGCGGTTTCAGCGCTACCAAAGCTTTTAAAGATCCCGATTGTGGTAGGGCCACTCCCGGTAACGCGAGTGGCAAGCGCCCCGGCGTCTTTCAATTCCTCGAGTGCGATAGACACGTCTGGAGCAATCTCGATGACGGTCTCCTCCAATTCGTTCGTCTCGTCTATAAGCATTTTAAGGTCGACCTCGCCTAGATCCTTCGCCCCTTCGGAGCTCAGGATGACACCGGATTCCTCATCGATCTGTTCACGGTTTATGTGACGGTCAAACTCCCTATACACATCAGCAGTTGAAAGCAACCTGTTGCCAGGTAGAAGAACCAACGCAAACTCATCGACAAGCCTCATTGCCTCAAGCCTCTCACCGGCCCCGGTGGCTAGATAGAGGCCCGGCACAATCTGTGAGGGTACGTCCGCGCCAACCGCTGCACCTAACCGACGTAGGCCATCGATGTCCAAGATATCCCCTGCAATTTCGTTCACAGCTCGCAGTGTTGCAGCTGCGTCCGCGCTGCCGCCTCCGAGTCCTGCGGCCACTGGAATCCGTTTGTCGACCGAAACCCTAAGAGCGGGCCCTTTCCACCCGGTAATCCCACGAAACTTGGCAAGTGCATCGCCGATAATGTTCGGTCCATCTACCCCTAAGCAGACAACGGTATCGACCCGATTGTCCTGCTCCTCCTCAAAAGTAAGTTCATCGGCAAGCGACACCGATTGAAAGATCGAGTGGATCTCGTGGAGTCCGTCCGGCCTCAACGCGCCTATGTGGAGGCTCAGGTTCACCTTGGCGTAGGCCATGACCTTCTTTGGAAGCACGTTCACCCATCCACCGCCTTTACAAGCTCGACGAACTGCTCTGGTGCAAGTTGCTCGGCACGAGCATTGTCGGATTCACCTATGTGCACGAGCGACCGCTGGGCCGCTAGCCGAAGCTCATCTGGCGTGAGCCCAAAGATATCGCGGAGCGTTTGGTCGGATTCGGCCACAGTACCGATAGAGCGAGGCAGTGCCTTGCGGCGGTGTGCAAAAGACGCTCTGACAAACAGTCTCAACCGCTCATCCAAAGGTGGTCCGATCCGGCACAGCTTCAAGAGCGCTGATTCTACGTTGGGTTGGGGTGTAAAAACGGTGCGAGGTATGGACCTGGTCCGCTTGACCGTACAAACAAGCTGTGCCAGTACCGATGGCGCTCCGTAATCCTTGCCACCGGGTGAAGCGCAGAACCGGTCGGCGATCTCTCTCTGCACCATAACGACCCAAATCCCGATCGACTCCAGGGTCTGGATCGATTGCAGAATTACTGGTGCTGCGACGCTGTATGGCAGGTTTGAGACCATCTTATTCGGTTCCGGTCGTAGCCTCCGAAAATCGGCTTTAACTGCATCCTCATATATAACTGTCGTATTTTCGTAGCTGCCCACCGCCTCCTCCATCGCCGGCCTCAACCGCTCGTCGATCTCATATACATGAAGGTGTTCTACCCGTGCGGCCAGATATTCGCTCAATATTCCGAGGCCGCCACCGATCTCAAGAACCACGTCATCGCTGGAAAGCTCAGCCTGAGAATCTATAACTCCGAGGAAGTTGTCGTCGATCAGGAAGTTCTGACCCAGTTTTCGCCTGGGCCTCAACCCAAGCTTCTTCAACCTCCTTAAGCTTGCTTGACGCATTGTCCTTTACCAGCCGAACACGGTTGCTGCGTTTTTTTCAACCACTTCCTCAAGCTCATCATAGGTTTGGCCTCTCTCCTCGGCCACACAGTGCGCAGTATCAACGACTTTGGCCGGGGAGTTTGGCTTGCCTCTGTATGCCTGTGGGGAGAGATATGGCGAGTCCGTCTCGACCAATAGCAACGTATCGGGAATGCGTGAACAGGCAGTCCGTAGCTCGTTCGTTTTCGGATAAGTAACGTTGCCTGCAAACGAGCAGTAATAGCCCCTCTCCACGCACTCATCCACGTGATCAGTCGCAGAAAAGCAGTGTACGACAACGGTCACATCCTCAGCGAATTCTTTCAGTATCTTCATAGTCTCGGCAGCCGCAGAACGAGTATGGACCACCAACGGCTTTTCTAACGAACGTGCAAGCTCGATCTGCGAAATGAATGCGCGCTCCTGGTCGGCGCGCGGTGAGAGGTCGCGGTAAAAATCAAGCCCGGCCTCACCGATCGCCCTTACATTTTCATTCTGTGCAAGTCTCTCGATCTCCTCAGCAACTTCGTCATCGTATACAGACGCCGAGTGGGGATGGTGCCCGAGCGATGCAAAGACCGTGCTGTTGAGCGCTGAAATCTCGACTGCCTTGATGTTGGAGGCTGGATCAGTGCCAACAGTGAGGATACGTCCCACGCCGGCCGCCTCTGCCTCACCGACGAGCTGATCGAGAGGCCGATCACACATTTCAAGGTGAGCATGAGTGTCAACCACTTAGTCAGTCTCAATCTTTGGGAAGAGGGGAGGAAGTTCTTTTACTCGCTGGCCACCAGCCTCTGTTCCCATAGCAGCGGTCTCCAGGTTTGGAGGATCCACTGCCTCACCCAGTGCTTCAAGCATCTTCGCACTGGTCGCTGGAAGATATGGATATAAAAGGACACCCAGAGTTCGGAGACCTTCGGCAAGCGTGTACAGGACTTGGCCAAGCTGTTCAGCTTGAGCGTCGTCTTTGGCAAGTTTCCATGGAGCCTGCTCCTCTATGTATCGGTTCAACTCTCTGACCAACCCCCAGATCTCCTCCAACGCTGTTGATATCTCCACTCGATCAAAGTGCTCGCAGATGTGATCTACAAAGTCGCCTCCGTACTTCTTCGCAAACTCGATGTCACCGTCTGGCTTTGGCGGCACGACACCGTCGCGATAGCGGTCGATCATCGCCAGTGACCGGTTTGCCAGATTGCCCAACTCGTTGGCGAGCTCGGTGTTGTACCTGGTCTCGAATCCTGTCGTAGAGACCGAACCGTCCTGGCCGAAGTTGACCTCGCGCATGCAGTAGTAGCGGAGTGCATCTGCTCCGTACGTCTCGATCACCTTTAGGGGATCGAGTACGTTACCCAGTGTCTTCGACATCTTCTCTCCGCCCATCAGCAGGTAACCGTGAATGAACATCTGCTCAGGCAACTCGTAGTCGTTCGCCATCAACATCGCCGGCCAGATAACGGCGTGGAACTTGAGGATGTCCTTTGCCATCACGTGGACCGTCGCTGGCCAAAACTTCTCACTCAAGTCAGTGTCTGTCGCATAGGTGAGCGCCGATACATAGTTCAGAAGCGCATCGAACCAGACATACAGAACCTGGCTCTCGTCCCACGGCACCGGAACCCCCCAACTGATCTTCGATCGGCTGATCGATACGTCTTCAAGCCCCTGCTTGATAAAAGACTTCGCCTCGTTGTAGCGATGACGTGGCAAAATGAACTCTGGGTTGTCTTCATAGAATTTTTCCAGCCGGTCCTGATAGCCAGACAGCTTGAAGAAGTAGTTTTCCTCTTTCTCGAGCTCAAGCTTCAGCTTGTGAATAGGGCAGCGTCCCTCTTCCAGGTCCTTTTCGGACTTGAAATCGCTGCAGTTCGGGCAGTACCAGCCTTCATAGATTCCTGAGTAGATCTCACCTCGTTCGTGTAACTCTGAGATAAATTTCTGCACATGAGCCACATGCTCACTATCAGTCGTTCTGATGAAAAAGTCGTTCGAGGCCTCTAGCTGAGCAACCATATCTTTGAAATGGACCGCATTCTTGTCAGCTAGTTCCCGTGGTGTCACGCCCTCTTTCTCGGCAGCCTGAACAACTGACTCGCCATGCTCGTCGGTGCCGGTCAGGAAAAAGACCTCTTTGCCTCGCTGACGCATATGCCTTGCAAGAATGTCGGCGCCCACTGTCGTGTACGCGTGGCCCAGGTGAGGCTTGGCGTTCACGTAGTAGATCGGTGTTGTTACGTAGTATGGCATAGGTTTTCCTCACGCACTATAGAGCCTCTTTTTGTAAAAAGTACGGGGCAAATAAAATTCGTATCTTTACATGCGGCTTTTTGGCCTTATTCTTTGTTATATAGAGGCAAGTCCAAGGAAGGACTTTGGTTCATGGATGAACGGGTTCCGTTTTGTTGCGCGCATGGTTGGTATGGCAGAAATATCTGTCTAAGGGTTTCTGTTGCTCCTTTTGTCGCGGTATGCCTTGCGTTGGCTCTGTTGACGGTCGCCCACAGCAGTGCAACTGCAAAGGAGTATCAAGACGAGCTTCTTGTCGGGTTCAAGCAGAGTGCAACAAAAACCCAGCAGTCTGCCGCAGTTAACGGTGCGGGCGGACGAATCACGGAGCGTTTCGATGAGATCGACACGGCCGTAGTTCGTACCGGCAGAGGTATCGATCGAACCAGGCTCGAACGGAAACTCGAAGACAGAGACGACGTATCTTTCGTAGAGCCGAACTACCGAGCCGAACTGTTGCAGGCACCCAATGATCCATCCTTCGGCGATCTCTGGGGTCTCTACAACACAGGACAACATGGAGGCACAGCCGATGCCGATATCGATGCAACCGACGCCTGGGACAGTCTCACCAGCACCGGAGACCTGGTGGTCTCCATCATCGATACCGGCATCGATGACAACCATCCAGATCTAGCGGGAAGCATCTGGACAAACTCGGGCGAAATCCCCAGTAACGCCATCGATGACGACGCGAACGGCTATATAGATGACGTCTACGGATACGACTTCGCAAACAACGATGGCGACCCGCACGACGACCACGAGCACGGAACGCACGTGGCCGGCATTGTCGGTGCCCAGGGCAACAACGCCGTCGGTACGACCGGGGTCGCGTGGACCACGAAACTGATGGCGTTGAAGTTCATGAACGCCGGCGGATTTGGCTCAGTGGCGGACGCTATTAGCTCGGTCAACTACTCGGTGGCAAACGGTGCGAGCGTAATAAATGCGAGTTGGAGAATCTCCAGCTTTAGCCAGTCTCTCTACAACGCGATACAGAACGCCCGTGACCAGGGAGTTTCTGTTTGTTGCCAGCGCAGGCAACGACGCCTCCAACAACGATTCAAGCCCAGTCTATCCGGCCAGCTACGACCTCGATAACATCGTCTCGGTCGCCTCACACACACGCTACAACACCCTCTCCTCCTTTTCCAACTACGGCGCGTCCAACGTGGATATCGCTGCCCCCGGTTCGGACATCCTCAGCACCTTGCCTGGCGCCACGTACGGAAGCCGCAGCGGTACATCGATGGCCGCGCCTTATGTGACGGGGGCTGCTGCGCTATATCTTGCTGCAAATCCTGGCACACAGCCAAGCGCTTTGCGTGAGATGCTGGTTCGGACCGCAGACCTCGGCACCGCCTATGCGGGTGTTACAGCTAGCGGTGGGCGCCTGAACGTGAACCGGCTCTTTAATAAAGATATGAATGTGCCGACACCGACCCCACCCGATATCGCCCCGGCGGTACCGCCGGTCACCGAAGAGCCAGAAGAGCAAGTGGAGCAGTTCAAACTTCTTAGACCGAAGCCGAACACCTCATTCTCCATCAAAGCCAATAGGACGAGCCGCCGAGTCAGCTTCAAGTGGAGTCGCATTGAGGATGTACGTGAGTATCGGCTCTATCTGAGAGGTAAACGAGTGAAGAAGGGAAAGTGTTACCGCTCAAACAAGAGTAAGCAGTCAAAGAAGAGGAGTCGCACCTGCTACAGGTTGAAGAAGACCCTGCGCGACTCCGACGGTACAGGCCCAGTTCTGGCTAAAAGAAATGCTTCACTTCGTCTCAAGGTCGGGAAGTACCGCTATCTCGTCGTCGCAGTAACGAATGATGGCGACAAGACTCGAGGCCACTATATCCCGAAAAAAGAGGAAAGGGTAGTTGCTTCGGTGAACTTCAGAGTCGTCCGTTCAAACACCTCAAAACGGCGCTGAGACTGCACTTACCAACCCTACATCATTTGTCGATACGTATGGCTTTTAGGCCAACCTACCCGTAAAGTTTCAATTAGGACAGTTGACGGCAATAAGTGCCGGATCTGCGAGGAAGGATCCATGGACGGATCGCAGAAAACCGGATCGATGCGAGCACGGATGCTTGGCGTTTACGCCGCATGCAAAGGGCTGATCCTACCCGTATCCGTTGCAGCAGTATTTCTTTTCGCAGGCACTGCCTATGCATCCCTTCAGACCTCACCATTTTCACTCTCCAATCCGCTGACAGGAGATACCGCTGGACCCGCATCCTACGACGATCTGATAGTCGGTTTCCACAGCAGCGCATCGTCGTCTCAGGAGAACGCGGCAGTCAACGCAGCGGATGGTCGAATCGATCAGAGACTAAGCTCGATCGACGCCGCCGTAGTCAGCCCCGATGGCTCTCAAAGTCTCGATCAGCTGGCCCAAAGTCTGCGTAGCTCGAGCTCCGTCAGATACGTGGAGCCAAACTACCGTGCTGAGCTACTACAGACTCCTAACGATCCCTCGTTCGCAACGCTGTGGGGCATACACAACACCGGCCAATCCGGCGGGATAGCCGATGCCGATATCGATGCGCCGGAGGCTTGGGATACCTCGACCGACGCGAACCTGATCGTCGCTGTATCCGATACCGGAATCGACTACAACCATCCTGACCTTGCAGGCAATGTCTGGACCAATACGGGTGAGATCCCCGGCAACGGAATCGACGACGATTCAAACGGCTCAATTGATGACATCCACGGCTACGACTACTACAACGAAGATGGCGATCCCTTCGATGACAACAGCCACGGCACACACGTTTCAGGGACGATCGGCGGAGTCGGCAACAATGCAACCGGAGTTGCCGGCGTCTCTTGGACCACAAAGCTGATGGGAGTCAAGTTCTTGAGCGCCGGAGGTTCGGGATCCTACTCTGCAGCAATCCAGTCGATCGACTATGCAACTAATAATGGCGCCAAGGTGATCAACGCAAGTTGGGGAGGCGGTGGCTACAGCCAGGCCCTCAGGGATTCGATTGAACGGGCCGGAGACAGCGGCGTCCTATTCGTCGCTGCGGCAGGCAACAGCGGCTACAACGCAGATCAGACACCGATGTACCCGGCAGCGTACGATCTGGACAACATCGTCTCGGTCGCTGCTTCGACGAGAAGCGAGACCCTGGCATACTTCTCCAACTACGGCACCACCTCGGTCGACCTCGCAGCCCCAGGATATTCGATTTACAGCACCACCCCAAGTAACTCGTACGCATCGTACAGCGGTACCTCGATGGCATCGCCGCACGTCGCCGGAGCGTCCGCACTGTACAGAGTAGCCAACCCGGGCCTGACACCTTCCCAGGTCCGAGTGGCACTGATCGCATCGGCCGATGACAAGCCCGCATACAACGGAAAGACTGTAAGTGGTGGCAGGCTCAATGCGGACAGTCTGCTGCAGTACGACGGAACTCAGCCGCCACCGGCTGACCCAGATCCCGCGCCTCCTGATGACAGCTGTCCCACCGATGGCGGAGGCGCGGGATCTGCGTTGGTCGGCGGCAACGGCGCAACAACAGCAGCGGAGGGAAAGCGGCAGCTGATCGTCAAGTTCGAAGACGATGCGAGCGCTCGCCAGGAGCGCTCAGTAGTTGCGGCTGCAGGTGCAAAGTTTGAGGAGCGGATCGCGAGCGACAACAACTTGGCCGTCGTGAAGGCCGACCCGGATGAGAGTCGAAGGGTTGTGGAGAATCGTCTGCACCGCTCCTCAATTATCGAGTACGTGGAGCCCGACTACAAGATAAGGCGTCTACGCACCCCCAACGATTTCTACTTCTCGCAACTTTGGGGTCTGGATAACGACGGTGCTCCATACGGTCGAAGGGATGCGGACATCGACGCTCCCGAAGCCTGGGACCAGGTCACGGACACAGGTGACGTTGTGGTCGCGGTCTCAGACACCGGCGTCGACTACAACCACTCGGACTTGGACGACAACATGTGGACGAACACCGCCGAGACGCCGAACAACGGCATCGACGACGACTGTAACGGCTTCGTCGACGACATCCACGGCATGGACGCATACAACGACGATGGCGACCCGTTAGACGACCACGGTCACGGAACCCACGTGTCAGGAACCATCGGCGCCGAGGGCAACAACGCCATCGGCGTCGCCGGAGTCGCCTGGGACACAAAGATCATGGGCGTCAAGTTCTTGAGCCGTTACGGTTACGGCTACACCTCAGATGCGATCGAAACGATCGACTACGCCGTTGCAAACGGCGCCAAGGTTATCAACGCAAGTTGGGGAGGCGGGGGTTACAGCCAGGCCCTGAAAGACTCGATCAGCGCCGCCAACGATCAAGGTGTGGTGTTCGTCGCGGCGGCTGGAAACAGCGGCCTCAACACCGACTACTACAACGCCTACCCCGCCGGTTACGACGTGCCCAACGTGATCTCGGTCGGAGCATCGACCGTCTATGAAGCGATGCCATACTTCTCTAACTACGGCGCCAGCTCGGTAGAGCTCGTGGCGCCTGGCTACAGCGTCTTCAGCACCTACTACAACAATCGGTATGCGAGCATGAGCGGAACCTCGATGGCAGCTCCACATGTGGCCGGAGCGGTTGCTATGTACTTGGGGCAGAACCCCAACGCGATTCCCAGCCAGGTAAAGGCGCGTCTGGTCGAGACCGCCGACGACAAGCCGGCCTACGAGGGAAAGACTGTAAGCGGTGGCAGGCTTAACCTTCCCAAACTTCTCGGTATCGAATATGACGAGCCCTGTTCGATGGCAAACCGCTCAGAAGGCTCAGATATCACTGCTGAGAAGGCTTCCCACCAACTGGTCGTTGGCTTCAAGAAGGGCGCAACGTCGAAACAGGAGCAAACTGCCGTCGCCAGTGTCGATGCCAACATCGCCGATCGGATCGACGAGATAGACGCAGCCGTCGTAGATGTGGGTGAGGATCAGAGTCGCACCGAAGTCGCAAATCAGATGGAGAAGTCGGACACGGTCGAGTACGCAGAGCCAAACTACCGCATGAAAGCTTTCAGAGCACCGAACGATCCCCTGCTCCCACAACTGTGGGGTATGGAGAACCCGTCAAACGATGCCGACATCGACGCTCCGGAGGCCTGGAACACGCACACTGGAAGCGGCGATGTGGTCGTTGCGGTGATAGACACCGGTATCGACTACAACCACTCGGATTTGAACGGCAACATGTGGCGAAACTCCGGCGAGATCCCAGACAACTGCCAAGACGATGACGGAAACGGTTTTGCAGACGATGTCTATGGCTTCGACTTCCACAACCAAGACTCTGACCCAGTCGACGACAACATCCATGGAACGCACGTCGCCGGCACAATCGGGGCAGAGGGTAACAACGGAACCGGTGTAGTCGGCGTCAACTGGAACACCAAGCTGATGGCCGTCAAGTTCTTGAGCGCTGGAGGTTGGGGATACCTCTCAAACGCAGTCAGCTCAATCAACTACGCGGCAGACAACGGTGCCAACGTTATGAACGCGAGCTGGGGTGGCGGTGGCTACAGCTACTCGCTCTACTCCGCGATCCAGCGCGCGGAACGGATGGGTGTCGTCTTTGTCGCGGCAGCCGGTAACTCCGGCATGAACACTGACTACTCACCCGCGTATCCTGCCGCCTACAACGTTGACAACGTAGTCTCGGTCGCCGCCTCGAACGGCTACGAGAGACTTGCCTACTTCTCAAACTACGGTAAAACGACCGTGGACTTGGCCGCACCCGGCCAGAGCATCCTGAGCACCACGCCGGGCAACTCTTACCAAACGCTCAGTGGCACCTCGATGGCGTCGCCTCACGTCGCCGGTGCAGCCGCGATGTACCTGGGTCAAAATCCGGGCGCCTCACCGAGCGCCGTACGCCAGCACCTGATCGACGCGGCGGAAGACAAAGCGGCGTACAGTGGAAAAACGGTCAGCAACGGTAGGCTGAACCTGGACAGCATATTCACCGATCGGCAGGCTCAACCACCTGCAGAACCACCGAGAGTTACACCGCCTACTCGTACGGACCCCGATCCGGTCCGTCCACCTAGAAAGGAGCGTGAAAACACGTCAAAGTTCACGCTCCTCTCCCCTGCACCGAATGCGGTCTTGAGCACATTTAAGAAGCAACGGCGCGTCCGCTTCTCGTGGAAAAAGGTCAAGCGAGCAAAGCGCTACATCCTCTACATCGACGGTAAGCGACGCAAGGAAATTCGTGGCAAAAAGTCACGGGCTCCGAAGACTTCAACGGCTCTGAACGTACGCGCGGGGACCTATCGCTGGTCGGTACGGGCGGTTATCAGCAAGAACCGTTCGCGCCTTGCCGAAGGACGCGACAAGAGTGGAAGGAAGCGGAAGCGTTGGAGCAGATTCAAGGTTCTGACACCAAGAGCCTCTAAAGCACGCGCCGCCAAAGTAAGAGCTATGCGCAGAGCTGCGAAGAAGGCAGCGGAAGCCCGCGGCAAGAAGTAGTACACCGATCGGAGAGCGCGTATCAGCGGACTGCCGAGCCCTGCCGTAAGAAGAAGCGCCGCCCCAATCAAGGTAAAGGTTTGAGAGAACGGCTTACCCGGCGCGTGAGAGATCGGCACACCTCTGCCTGCGGGCATCGTGGTCAAACGATTCGCCGAGCGCTGTGGTTTACGAGAGATTTTTTCCGATCGGTCCTCACTGCGAAAAGGTGCATTCCGATACCTGGTACCAGCCACCGGTTTCATACCGGTCGCCACTCGCGGCTCCAGTTGGCGCTCCGCTCCTGTCACCCTTGCATAGCTTCTGTCACGACCCGGGGCTGCGCTTGATCTCACCTGCGTTGGTTGCACAATGAGTGCTGGGTGTGGGACTGGATTGAGTTTGGGTTGCGCTTTCTTGGTAAAAGTGCGAGCGCTTCCCGAAGTAGACACTACCGGTACCGGCTGGGGCGATGGAAGAGGTGATCGTGAAGTGACCGGGGGTACCGAGTACTTGTCCCCTGAAGTACTCGGCGACAGGAAGTACGACGGGTCGTAATAGAAGTGCTCGTCCGTCGCGTCACGAATCCCAAAGTGGAGATGTGGTTGTTCAGCTGAGCGTCTGCCACTCGTCCCCACCTGTCCGATCGTCTGCCCGGCTCTGACCGTCTCACCACGGCTAACCGCTGCGTCAACCAGGTGCAGATAACTCTGAACGTAGTCCCCTTTAGAGTCGGAAATTGAGACAACGAGTCCCGAGCTGCCAAGATGCCCTGCATATCTGACCGTTCCCCCACTGGCGGCGGCTACTCTTGCACCGGTCTGAGCTGCAATGTCGATGCCGCGGTGCATACCACCGGAGTAGGGCTTGTTGTTGTCGTTCGTGTACTGGGTGATCACTTCGCCGTCCACCGGCCAGACCCAACCGTTATCTCCGTCGGCGGCAATCGCCACCGCTTGCTCACCTGCGATAGCTGCAGATAGCCAGAGAGATGAAACAACCAGAACTGTAAGACGCAAACACACGGATCAACAAGATATGTGAGTCATCTGCATCCGCAAAGCAGATGGCCCCGATTGTTACAGATCTTTTACGTTTGTTCTCACTTCTGTTTCAACCAGGCTTTGTAGATCGAGTTTGCGCTTATGCCTGATCCCGCAAGCTTGGCAATGACCTTTGCCGCGCCGCGCGGTTTGGCACCGGCGTCGACCAGGTCCTTTACGGCACCCACGCAAGTGGTCATCGAAGTGCCTTTTGCTTTATCCGTCAGTTTTCCGGAGATGACGATAACGACCTCACCCTTTATCTCCGATCTTGCCGAGAACTCCTCGGCAACCTCTTGAAGATGACCCCGTACGACCTCCTCGTGGATCTTCGTAAGTTCGCGGCAGACAGCAACGCGTCTGTCAGGGTCGTCTCCGGCTAGTACTGAGAGGGTCCGCTTCAGTCTGTTGGGCGATTCAAAACAGACGACGGTCTCCTCCCCCTGCTCTGCAAGCAACTTCCTCAACGCGCCCTGCTTTCTCGGTAAAAACCCAACAAACTTCCACATCTCCGCTTCGATGCCGGACGCAACTAGCGCCGTTGTTACCGCCGAGGGGCCGGGAAGAACCTCGACAGCTAAGTTGGCCTCGATACACAACCTAATCAGCAAAGCCCCGGGATCGGAGATTGCAGGCATGCCGGCATCGGTAACCAACGCCACCAGCTGGCCCTGCTTTATTCGCTCTACCAGATAGGGCGCCCGCCTTTTTTCGTTGTGCTCGTGGTAAGAGACCAGCTTTGCCTTTATTCCATGCCGTGCCAGCAGCTTTCGGCTGTGTCGGGTGTCTTCACAGGCAACCACATCTGCCTCTTGCAGGACCCGCTGGACACGCATGGTTACGTCGTCAAGATTGCCCAGTGGGGTAGGACAGATAGCCAGACGGCCATTATTAAGGCTATCTTCTGACACCAACCCACTATACATTGGATCGATCTAGATGCCCGAAGAAAGACCAGATTTCACTGTCTACAAGAGTCGCCGTTCGCCTTTCAGGTGGATCCGCGACCGTTTTCGGATGCCGGATAGAAAACCGGAAAAGCACAAGAAGGAAAAACCGGAAAAAGAATGTCATCGCCGACCGCCGTGGTTTCGTATCGCCAAGTGGGGAGTGATCGCCGTCATCGGCTGGATTGGACTCAGTTTTGTTCTCTTTCTGATCTCCGCTCAGATATCGAGCTCTGAACTGGACGGTGACGCAAAAAATGCGCTCAGCAAGAGTGGCAACTTTTTAACCAAGCCAAATACGGTCCTGGTCTTGGGGTCGGACAAACGCAAGGGCGAGGCCGGCCGCGGTCGCTCAGACACGATCCTTCTATGGCGGTTCGATGGCGGTGGCTCCAGCAAGCTGTCTATACCGAGAGACACAAGAGTGACCATTCCCGGTTTTGGCCAGGACAAGATCAACGCAGCCTTCGCCGTGGGTGGGCCGAAGTTGACGATAGAGACGATCGAGTTCAACTTTCCGCCGATCGAGATCAACCACGTAATGATGATCAAATTCGACGGATTCGCCGATCTGGTAGATGCACTCGGCGGTGTGAAGATGACACTGGGCAAGTGCATCGTCTCGCGTTTCGAGGGCAGAACTCTGAGGGTTAAAAAGGGCACTCACAACTTGAACGGAAAAGACGCGCTCGGGGTCGTACGCACCAGAAAGAACCGATGTGCGCCAAATGAGACAGATCTAACCCGTGCCCGCCGTCAGCAACAGTTCCTCGACGCAGTCAAATCCAAGTTCCGAAGTCCACTCACCTTCTTCCGGCTGCCCTGGGTTGCATGGGAGGCGCCTGGTGCGTTCGAGAGCGATATGAAGGGACTCAGCCTCACTGCCATGTTCTTGGAGATGCAACGATCAAGCTCGTCGAAACCTGAGGTCCTACCGGTAAAGCCGTCGGGGCTCGGAACACAGCTTGTAGTACGCGATCCTGAGTACAAGACCGCGATCCAACGCTTCCAGAAAGCTCGCTAGACAGTACCGGCAGGTTGTTCTACTTCTTAGCGGCCTTCTTATCGCCTGAGGTGTCGCTGGATTTAGCGGAGTCCTTGTCCTTGGGCTTCTCGGAACCGGTCTCGCTTGTTTTTTTACCAGAGTCTTTGCCACTTTCTGCGTCTCGATCCGAACTTCTGGCGCCGTTCTTTGACTTCTTGTAGTCGGTATTGTGAAAGCCCGAACCCTTAAAGTGGATCGCGACAGGGTGATAGACACGCTCAACTGGGGCATCACAAACTTCGCATTTATCAACGGGGGTATCGCTCATGCGCTTCATCACCTCGAAGGTGTGACCGTTACTGCATTTGTATCCATATATCGGCATCAATTATCCGTTCCAGGTTTGCTTCCCCCTTTTACATGGTAGACGGTAATTGTCCATCTCCAGGCCAATTCAGGCGTCATCGAGAATGCGATTAAGCATCTGCAGCGATGGCCGCTAGGCAGCTTTCTTACGAGATCTGCCTGTGTCGTTACGACTCTTTGCCGTCCGTGATTCGGCTTTCGCGTCTAGGTCAGGCAGGAACGAGACGTGTATCGCATGCCACACGACCCAACTTGCCAGATGTTGCCCAGTGCGAACATATGTCTTAACCAGGCCAAGCATAGTGCTCATCCTCCTTGTGCTTATAGTTACAATATACCCCAGGTTCTACTTTAATTGACGTTTTTAGTAGAAAAATATTCCGTTCCTTAACATATGCTTTGCTTCTAGGGCGAGCTTTAAGGGGAGTTGATACAGGTATCGCGAACCAGACAGACGCAAAGTTGAAACCGGCAGAAGACGCAGCAACCATGGAGAAGATCGTCGCTTTGAGCAAGCGACGCGGCTTTATCTTCCAGTCGTCAGAGATCTACGGCGGCCTGGCCTCTACCTACGACTATGGCCATTACGGAACGCTTCTAAAGAACAACGTCAAGGCGGAGTGGTGGCGCTCGGTTGTACAGGAACGTGACGACGTGGTCGGACTGGATGCGGCGATCCTGATGCATCCCAAAACATGGGAGGCCTCGGGACACCTCGATAGCTTCTCGGACCCGCTTGTGCAGTGCAACGGAAAGTGTAAGCGCAGGTGGCGCGAAGACCACTTGCAAGAGAACCTTGGCGAGGGCGAAGAGCTTCGCTGCCCAGAGTGTGGTGGCGAGCTGTCCGATCCGAGGGAGTTCAACCTGATGTTCCAGACATTCATGGGCCCGGTCCAGGACGACCAAGCACGGATCTACATGAGACCTGAGACAGCTCAAGGAATATTTGTCAACTTTAAGAACGTCATGCAGACAACGCGGAAAAAGCCGCCTTTCGGTATCGCACAGGTCGGTAAGGCATTCCGCAACGAGATAACACCTGGACATTTCATCTTCCGTACACGCGAGTTCGAGCAGATGGAGATCGAGTTCTTCGTTCCACCGGACGAAGCGGAGGGATGGTTCAAGCATTGGCTCGAGGAGCGGGAACGATGGTATTCGGATCTTGGTATAAGACCCGACTATCTGCGCATGCGCAAGCATGACGATGAAGAGCTCTCCCACTACTCGACCGGTACGTCTGACGTCGAGTACCTCTTCCCTATCGGCTGGTCGGAGCTTGAAGGGATCGCAAACAGAACCGACTACGACCTAAGCCGCCACGCCGAGTTTTCAGGCGAAAAGCTCGAGTACTTCGATCAGCAGTCAGGCGAACGCTATGTCCCCTATGTGATCGAGCCGTCAGCCGGAGCAGACAGAGCGACCCTTGCGTTTTTCGTGGACGCCTACGACGAGGAGGAGATCGAGGGCCGTAAGCGCACAGTATTGCGGCTGCACCCCAGGTTGGCACCGGTCAAGGCTTCGGTGCTGCCACTGGTAAGCAAGGACGGCCTATCCGAGATAGCCAGAGACGTCTACGCGGAGGTGCGGAAGGTCTGCCCTGCCGAGTTCGATGAAGGAGGCTCAATCGGCCGCCGCTATCGCAGGCAGGACGAGATCGGCACGCCGTTCGGAATAACTATCGACTACGAGACGAAGGACGACCAGACGGTCACCCTGCGTGACCGTGACTCGCTGGAACAAGAGCGGGTAGCCATTGCACAGCTACCTGAGTTGCTAGACAAGAAGCTGAAGGAAGACTGGCAGTCGCCTAAGCTGAACCAGAACGGGGTCAGGTCTTGAATGGTGCGCGAGAACCAGAACGGGGTCAGGTCTTGCTGTGCAATATCGCACCATTCAAGACCTGACCCCTCTTTGGCGCTTACGAAGTCGGGGTGGTAGTCGAGCTGTACTCAAACTCTTCCTCGGAGCCGAATATCAGATCGAGCACCGCTTTACGTGCGCTCTCGTTGAAAGCCAGAACCAGGCCACCAGTAACCAGCATGAGCATGAAGACCTTCCTGCGACGGCCCTTCTTGTGCCCGCACTTGCACCTGCCCCTGCACAGACACTTGCGCCGTGACTTGCCCTTGAGTTGTTCGGAGGCAGCCTTCAACGACTCTGCGGCCTTCTTCAAGTCTTTTTGGACCTTTTTGTCTTCGGTTATCGCCTTCGCAGCGCCCTTGCCGTTTGACATTCTGCGGTAGGCATCGCGTGCTGCGATGAAACCACCGACTATGTTCTCCCGCAAGTCCTCGTCCTCCATGATGCGACGGACATAGGGGTTATCACGTGCCGAAAGAGCGGCGAAGCCCGCTTTCTGTGCACCCATCTTTACCTTTGCTTTGCTTGGCATGCCTCTCCTTGTTTTCGTTGCTGGCTAGAGGATATACGGCCTCGGCCATTATTGGAAGCATCAATCGGACAGATTGTAAGTGTTCACCCCCTACCAAACATCCATGTAATCTGGGCTTGAGCGTGTCCGGAACTAAGCGAAAGCCCAAGTTGTATGGGTTATCTGGCACAAACCCACACCGGCCGGCGGCGTGTACGCCGGTCGGGGAGCGGAAACGTTTATATGGCGAGGGGGCCTGAACGCTTACGACAGATCAGGTGCGACGGGATTTCGCTTTCGGCTTGGCCTTGGCTTTCTGCTTGGTTTTACGGGCAGTCTTTCGCGATCTCTTTGGGCCGCCAGAGTTTCCTTCAAGCGCGTCTTCCAAGACCTCATCCAGCTCCTTGACAAATACGAATTTGATGTCCCTGCGCAGATGCTTTGGGATGTCGTCGATATCCTGCTCATTTAGCTCTGGAGCGATGACCGTCCCGATACCGGCACGCTGTGCGGCCAGCGCCTTCTCCTTCAAGCCACCGATCGGTAGCACTTTCCCTGTCAGTGTGAGCTCCCCGGTCATTGCCACGTCGTCTCGAACCGTTTTTCCAGAGACCAGCGACACCAATGCTGTCGCCATTGCGGTCCCGGCGGAGGGCCCGTCCTTAGGGATTGCGCCGGCCGGTACATGCAGGTGGATATCGTGCTGTTGGAAGAAGTCCTGTGGCAGGTCGACACCCCACTTATCAACGTTCGCACGCACGTAGGAAAGCGCAGCCTCGGCCGACTCCTTCATTACATCGCCAAGCTGACCGGTGATGCTGAGGTTGCCCTTGCCAGGCATGATCGATGCCTCGATGAAGAGTATGTCCCCGCCGGAAGGTGTCCAGGCGAGACCCGTCGCGACACCTGGAGTCTCGGTGCGACGCTTTGATTCTGAAAAGTATTTCCGTTTCCCTAAAAGCTCACGAGCCTTACTAGCACCAACCACGACTCGCTTTTTCTGCTTGCCCTCGGCGATGTCTCTGGCTACCTTGCGACAGATCGACCCGATCTCGCGCTCGAGATTCCTGACCCCCGCCTCCCGCGTGTACTCCTCTATCACCACGTCGATCGCCTTATCGGTTATCTGGATCTGTTTGCTGGTTAGGCCGTTTCGCTCAATCTGTCTCTTGACTAAGAACTTCCGCGCGATGTGGAGCTTCTCTTCCTCTGTGTAGCCAGAGATATCTATTACTTCCATCCTGTCCCTCAAAGGCCCGGGTATCGGTTCCGGAATGTTCGCGGTCGTAATAAACAGGATCTTGGAAAGATCGTAGGGAAGGTCCAGATAGTGGTCCCGAAACGTATCGTGCTGCTCGGGATCTAGCACTTCGAGCATCGCGCTGGACGGATCGCCGCGGAAGTCAGCACCCATCTTGTCGATCTCATCGATCATGAAAACCGGGTTCTTGGTCCCCGCGTCCCTTATCGCCCGCAAGATCGTTCCTGGCATCGCACCTATATATGTGCGCCTATGGCCTCTTATCTCAGCTTCATCTCGTACGCCGCCGACTGAGATACGGGCAAACTCTCGTCCCAGCGCCCTGGCAATCGACTTGCCCAGCGAGGTCTTGCCGACGCCCGGGGGACCGACGAAACAGAGAATAGGTCCCACAGCCTCGCTTTTCAGGCGTCGAACGGCCAGATACTCCAGAATCCGCTCCTTTACCTTCTCAAGATCGTAGTGGTCCTCGTTCAAGACCTTGTGGGCATGTTTTAAGTCGAGGTTGTCCTCTGTCACGTTGTTCCACGGTAGTGAAACGATCCACTCCAGGTATGTGCGGATCACACCGTGCTCTGCGGCGGCAGGTGGCAAGGTCTCCAGCCGTCCCAGTTCCCGCTCGGCCTGCTTTAGAGCTACCTCTGGAAGTTCCGCTTCTTCTATCTGCTTCCGTAGCTCATTGATCTCCGATTGTTGCTCGTCACCTTCGCCCAACTCGTCCTGGATAGCCTTTAGCTGCTGGCGCAAGAAGTACTCACGTTGACTCTTGTCTACCTCTGACTGGACCTGAGACTGAATCTTCGAGCCAAGCTCTACCACCTCCAACTCGCGTGCAAGAATCTCCGATAGGCGCATCAGGCGTTTGGCAACATCCACCTCCTCCAGGAGCTCCTGTTTTTCCTCGCTCTTGACGCGAAGAGCACCGGCGATCATGTGTGCAAGAGCACTCGGGTCATCGATGTTTGCAACTGCGACGTGCAGCTCGTCCGGTAGGTAGTCGCCAAACTCGATTATCCTCGAAAATGACTGCTGAACGGTCCTGACGAGCGCCTCCAGCTTCTGCGACGGCTCGATAACGTCGGGCACCTCATCTATTCGCGCAATGAGATATGGATCTGTCGAGACAAAGTCCTGGATCCTTACCCTTTGGGCGCCCTGAACCAAGATGCGCAGCGTGCCGTCCGGCATCTTCAGCATCCTCGCCACCGTGCCGACGACTCCGACTCGGTAGAGCTCATCTGGCCCTGGTAAGTCGAGATCGGGGTTCTTGGATGCGACCATAACCAGTAAGCGGTTTGCCGCAAGCACGTCGTCAACTAGCTGGATCGAGCGTTCCTGCCCGACAGCGAGCGGGGTCACCGTTTCCGGGAAGGTGACGGTGTCCTTGAGCGGTAACACCGGAAGCGCGTCCGGCAACTTCTCAGACGAGTGGATCTCTAGCTCTTCGATCTGGTCGGGTGCTTGATTGATGATCTCGATCATTTTTTCCTTTTTACCCGTCGTTCGGTTCGTTGATCGGGACGGATGACGATCTCTCGTTCTGCTCAGCAACCGGTAGCTCCACCTTGAGTATGCCTTCCTCGTATGTAGCGCGTGCCTGTGCCGGCTCCACCTCAACTCCTAGATCGATCTGGCGCTCGAAGTATCCACTCTCGATCTCGATTTGCTGATATGTCTTTGTCTCGCTCTCGCGAGTTTCGCGCTCACCGTTTATCACCAGTTCACGCCCCTGAACCTCCAGGTTCACGTTTTCCACATTGACACCGGAGATATCGATCTTTACGACCACGCAGAGCGGCTCGCCACACTGATAGATATCTACCCTGGGACTGAAGGTTGGACGGCCGTGCGGCACGTAGCCGGCACGCTGCCAGACATCACCGAAAAGCTCGTCGATCTGACGGCGCATCCGCTCGAAGTTTGCAAATAGGTCGCTCTCTTTGGTCATTCCTACCTAAAAGCGTAGCGTCACCGCACGAGCCACGCTTCCTCAAATGCCATCGAAAAGAAAGTTGTCAACTCAGCAATATCGGATTACGACCTAAACCTCGTACACCGCGCCCTCGTGGGCGATCTCTACCGGCCGTTCGAAACTAGAGCTTGCGCGACGCATCACCGCAAGCTGGTCGAGCTCGTCTGATATGTGGGTCAGCACCAGCCTCTTGGCGCCGGCCTTGCGAGCATGCTCACCCGCCTCCTCCGGGGTGAGATGTCCGCGGACTCCGTCGCGTTCGGGCCTGGGCAGGGTCGATTCGAGTATCAGTAGGTCCGTGTCCTTTGCGAACTCGACAATGCCTTCGTCGGGAGCGTGATCGGATCCATAGGTCAGCCTGCTGTCACTATCTTTCGATGAGATTTCAACGGCATGGGTCTTGCAGAAGTGTGGTACCTCTTGGAATCGGATTTTCAAAGGCCCGACTTCGAGCTCATCCTTGGCTTCGTACTCGCTCACTTCAAAGGCGTTTTCGATCAGATCGCCGTTTCCCCAGGTCTCCACGATTCTCCGCATGATCTCACAGCCATACTCCGGTAGAAAAAGCTTGGGTGAGGCAGGAGAGTCGGTTCCGTCCCAGCGGTCGACCGGTACCGGCTGCTGCCTCGGTGAGTAGGTCAGACCGTATGCGTAGGGAATAAGATCGAGAATGTGGTCCGCGTGCATGTGTGAGATAACGACAGCGGACACATCGCAGTAGTCGTGAAAGCAGCGAAGCTTGGAAAACACACCGTTGCCACAGTCAAGCAGAAGAGCGGTCTCCCCCTCCTCAATTAAATACCCACTACATGCACCCCCCGCGTCCTCCCACGAGGGCGATTTTCCTAGGATTGTTAACTTCAAGGCCTCTCAAAGAGATTCTTTCATGCCCACACGCTGAGATTGTGATCTTTGTCACATTAGATAACGAAAATACAGATAGGCGGTGGCGAGAATCATCGAGCCGATCATCACCGGGAAGCCGATCTTCAAGAAGTTCCAAAAGCTGATCGGATATCCGGCTCTTTCGGACAGCCCAGAAGCAGCAACATTTGCAGCAGCGGCAATTATGGTTCCGTTGCCGCCGAACCCGGAAGCCAACGCCAGTGCCCACCAGAAGGTGTTACTCGAGTTATCGGTTATCTCCTGGACCTGCTGGACGACAGGAATCATCGTCGCAGTGAAGGGAATGTTGTCCACTGCTGATGAAGCGAGAGCGCTAATCCAGGCGATCCCAAGTATCGTGGCGGTGAAGTTACCCTCGGTTACGTCTGTGATACCGATAGCGACTTTTTCAAGTGCACCGGTTTGCTCTAGACCTCCAACCAGCACGAACAGTCCGAAGAAGAAGAAGAGTGTCGACCACTCGATCTCTTCAAGTGCCTGCTCGACCGGTTGGGTTGAGATAAGCAACATGACCGCCGCCCCAGCCAGCGCAACCGTTGCCGGTTCAACGTTTAAAAGTCCATGAAGGAAAAACCCAACAAGGATCAACCCCAGCACAGGTAGGTGCATGCGCAGCAGTTTGCGATCGTGGATACTGGCGCGGGCATCGAGCAGCATCAGCGCCTCACGTTTCTCTTCCGGTATCTGAAGTTTTTTACGGTAGAAAACATATATGCCGAGCACAACAAATACCAACGCAACGACCGCGATAGGCCCCATGTTGGTCAGAAACTCCATGAAGCTCAGATCGGTGGCACCTGCGATCAAAATGTTCGGGGGGTCACCGATAAGAGTCGCTGTACCGCCGATGTTCGACGCCATGACTTCGGCGATGATCAGAGGCATGGGCGGCAGATCGAGGGTGTCAGCCAACAGGAAGGTGATCGGCACCACAAGCAGGATCGTTGTCAGGTTGTCGAGCAGTGCCGACAGCACTGCGGTAATCAGGCACAGGTACACAAGCAGCCTGAACGGCTTACCGTGTGAGAGCTGCCCCGCTCTGATCGCCATAAAGTTGAAAAGCCCACTTTTCTCCGCCTGGCGAACGACGATCATCATCCCTGCCAGAAGGCCGATCGTGTTGAAATCGATCGCCTCTATCGCCTGGTCTTGCGAAAGTGTCCCAGTTACAACCACCAATACGGCGGCGGTTACTGCGACCTTGGTCCGATGGACCTTTTCGGTAAATATCACGGCCAGAGCCGCGACGAATATGACAATCGCTAGCAACATCTATCTACCACACAGCCTCCCGCCGCTCCCAGCAGGATCTTCGTACCTGGAACAGTGACCAGTTTAGTTGGGGGCGCGGAAAGCGTGCAGCACCTGAGCGCGGTGCTCACGGAAAAAGATGGAGAGTTGTCGAGGAGGCGCCAACCCTTCTGGCTTGGATTCTCGGTATGTGGTGCAGGGCGCATCGAGCTTCAGCGCGCAGAGCATGTTCGCTCGAAAATAGCAGTTGTCACAACTTGCGCACTTCTTCTTTCTGCCCTGCTTTTTTGCCACTAACCCAACCCCTTACATCTTCACCACTTTGAACAACGAATCGGATTTGTACAGCATGAGAGTGCGAACCGCTAGAGGAACATCTGTACGTTTTACGCAAATCGCTGAAACTTTGTAACAATTTTCAACATCTGCAAATTGGGGCATTGAGCGTCTTTTCCGCGCAATGTCGGGCATTCTCAAGATGGTCCTCTTCGCTCCGGTAATGTAGAGCGATCTATGAACGTAAATATCTTCGTCACCTGCCTCGCAGACATCTTTTACCCCGAAGTTGGCGAGCGCCTGGTGTCGCTTCTAGAACGGCTGGGCTGTTCTGTGGAGTTCCCTGAGGGACAGACCTGTTGTGGACAGCCGGGTCTAAATAGCGGGTATGAGGACTGCGCACAGCCACCAGCGCTCCAGCTGGTAGAGACGTTCGCCAAAACTGAAGGGCCGATAGTCGCTCCTTTTGGCTCCTGCGTACACACGATCAAGCACCGGTATCCAGAGCTGCTTGCCGATCACCGATCGGAGCTTGCCGCAGCGACTGAGGTCGCGGAAAGAACCTATGACTTCAGCTCTTTTATTGTGGATCAATTGGGAAAGAAAAACGTAGGTGGAAGTTTTCCGGGCCCAGACGGCGCGAAGGTCGTCTATCACGATGAGTGCCATCTACGGCGAGGCCTCGGGGTCTTCGAGCAGCCCAGGCAGCTTCTTGGAGGTGTGGAGCGATGCGAGATCGTAGAGTTGGATAGTGATGAGCTTTGCTGTGGTTTCGGCGGAACCTTCTCACTAAAACTCCCGGAGGTTTCAGTTGCGATGGCCGATGAAAAGATCGACCGCTACGTGGCAGCGGGCGCCGATGCGATCGTCTCGACCGACGTTGGCTGCCTGATGCATCTGGAGGGGCGCGTGCGCCGCAGAGACGAGAACATCCAGGTCTATCACCTGCTCGATCTTCTGGAGCCGGGAGGAGGGCTTTAGTTAGATGGGTCTTATATGGGACAGCCCAGAAAGAGTTCGTGCTCGCTCAAGTGAGGCGGTGTCAGATGCAATCCTCCAAAAGAACCTCGATAAAGCGGCAGACCACGAGCGAGCGGGGCGTCGAGCGCTCGAGGACGAACTGCCGTGGCAGCAGATGCGTGAAAGGGCCCGTTTCTTTCGCGAAGATGTGATCGAAAATCTGCCCGAGCTGACCGATCAGCTGGAGACCAGTCTGAAAAAAGCCGGCTGCAGTGTATTCAGGGCAACTTCTGCCGTGGATGCCGTCCGATACGTAGCAGATACCTGCGAGCAAAACGGCGCCGATTTTGTAGTCAAGGGAAAATCGATGCTGAGCGAAGAGATCGGCATCAACAAAGCGCTCGAGGCGATCGGGGTCACACCGATCGAGACTGACCTAGGTGAGTACATAGTCCAGCAGCGAGACGAACACCCATCACACATACTGGCACCTGCCGTCCACTTGAACGCTGCGCAAGTAGCTGAGCTCTTCTCTGAGCTTGGCAGCGGAGATATTCCGGCCGATGACACTGAAGGTCTGGTGAGATTCGCACGTGACAGACTGCGGGATAAGTTCCTGACCGCCGAGGTTGGCATCAGCGGCGCAAACTTCGCAATCGCCGAGACCGGAACGCTTGCCATCGTTGAAAGCGAGGGCAACATCCGTATGTGTACAACACAGGTGGACGTACATATCGCAATTGTGGGAATGGAGCGCTTGGTGCGAGATTGGGAGGCGGCCTCGCACCTCATACAGATGCTGCCGATGGCAGCCCATGGCACTCGTATGCCGGCCAATGTCTCGTTGATCACCGGCCCTGCAAAAAAGGGTGAAACGGGCCCGAGGCAGGTGCACGTCGTTCTGGTCGACAATGGCCGCCTGAGAATCAGGAAGGGATCTTACAAAGAGGTCTTGCACTGCATTCGCTGTGCCGCCTGTGTCGCCGCCTGTCCGGCCTACCGGCAGGTCGGTGGCCACACCTACGGCTCGACATACAGCGGGCCGATCGGGGCGGTACTCACTCCTCTGCTCAATGATTTCAAGGGTGGCTCGGGTGAGATTGCAGAGCTCTCGTCACTGTGTGGCGCCTGTCGCGAGGTCTGCCCGGTCGACATTCCGCTCGATGATTTTCTTGTCAGAATCAGAAACGATTCGCGCAGACTCGATCCGAAAAACTCAGAAAGGGCCTTGTTTAGAGCTTGGTCCAAGCTTTGGTCTAGCCCGACAAGGTATCGCGCACTGGCGATGATGGCGGGCAAGGTATTAGCACCGATATTGAAACGGCTCCGAAAACAGACGGACGTATCGGTCGATGGTGAAAACGAAAACGAGTGGATCTCGAAAGCGCCATTCCCTGTTTCTATATGGACGAAAGATCGTGATATCCGCGCACCGGCAAATGAGTCGTTTCACGAGCGTTGGCGGAGGAAACGGAAATGAGTACGGCAAAAGACTCCGTGGCTGAACGAGTCGGTCTCTTCCAGACCCGTCTCGGCGAGATCGGAGTCGATTCCGATCTGGAACAAGGCAGCAAAAAGGCGGTCGCCAAGGTCATCGAACTGGCCGGAGAGTCACCAGTATGTCACTGGCAACATCCCTTATTTAGAAAAATAGATATTGAGGTTGTGGCTGCAAAACACGCCGATCTGTCTCTGGTTGTCGCAGACTTTGCCGTTGCAGAGAGCGGCACGATCGGGCTCGTTCACGGACCTGGTCGTCCAACCGCCGAAGGACTACTACCGCCACGGCAGATCATCCTTGTCGAGGCTAAAAAAATAAAGAACGCGCTCCATGAAGTTTTTATCGAGATCTATTCAGGGAAAAACCCGACCGACGTGCCGACAAATATTGCACTCGTAACCGGCCCGAGCAAGACCGCCGATATCGGACTCACAACGATTGTTGGCGTGCATTCTCCCAAAGAGCTGCACGTTGTGATTGCCACTTAGTTAGTCCTCCGGCACGCTAACGACATAGTGGTTTTCATTTCTTTTTGATGTCCACTTTGTTACATGGGCCAGCTACGGCCGCCAGGTTATCTGGACTATTTGAGTCATATTATTGAGAGTTTCCAGTCAAATTAGTTATAGATGTTGGATTCAAGACCTTCAAACTCAGAAGCGAGCAATGAAAAAGATGGGCGATCCAAACAGAGCAATCTGCTTCGCCAAAAGGACCCTCTGATAACCAGTATCGGTGCCGGTGGTGGGGGTAGTTGGGCGTGCCTTGCTCTGGCTGCAGCCGGAGTCAGACGTTTTCGCATTCTTGACATGGACAGAGTTGAGGCAACCAACTTAAACAGGCAGGTCGCCTTCTGCCCTGCCGACATCGGCAGGCCGAAGATCGATGTACTGGCGGAGAGGCTGAAGACGTGGGTAGGAGCAGAGGTCGAGACGTTCGATCAGCGTATCGAGGAACCTGAGGACGCAGCTAAAGCTCTTTCCGGAGCAGACTTTGCCGTTTGCGCAGTTGACCTACCGCTGCTCTCTATCCACAAGATAATGACCGAAGCACTGCACCAGGCGCGTACGCCAGGGTTTTTCATAGGTCACGGACTTCCGGTCAACCGCATCGGCCCCACCGTCTTGCCTCAGCGCCCGGGCTGTCCGGACTGCTTCCGCGAAGCCGATATGCACCACACGCCGTGGATGCGACGCAACCACGACTATGGAAGCTATATGGGCACGGCGCTCTCAGCTTGTTTTTCGGTTATCTCCGCTCACCTTGTGGAACAAGTTACTCAACTTGTAACAGGTCAGACACCTTCACTATGGCAGGCGTATCTGCAGGTCGATTTTTCCTCTTGGGAGCATGAGACGCGTTCCTTGGAAAACCTTGAGCTCTGCGAGACCTGTAGATCTATCGAAAAACAGTCGGTAAATGAAGATGCATCAAAAGACGCGGCCAAGAAAACGAGCTATGCCACAGCCTGAAACAAAACCTCGCCTCCTTGACGGCGTTGTCTTGGGACGACCAGACCAGGATGGATATGCGGTTGCAAGTACATCGACCGGTGAGAACTACCGCATCGGTATAAAAGAGCTAAAGCTTCTAGAGCTCGCAGATGGCACGCGCACGATCTCTGAGATCGCTGACCAGCTCGGAGAACACGAAAGCGCCGTCTACGACACGACCGACGTTGCCTATGCATCAGCCCAACTGGGACAGCTCAGGCTACTTGAGCGCCCCAGCGGGAACTCTCGTGTACCACAACCACCTGCCTCGGGCAGATCGATCTTCAAAGTCGTACGTCCACTGAAAGACCCAAGCGCATTTCTAGAAAGACACAGGTGGCTCTCCATGTTTCTTGGCGGGCCAATCGGCCTTGCGATGGTCTTTGCGTCGCTTGCAATTGGGCTTTCTCTTTTTATCACGCATTCTGAAAAATTTGGAGATACAACGGCGGCGATGGCAAGCCTTTCTTCGGCACCCAAGTATGTCGCTGCCTGGGTGATAATGCTTTTCGCCTTTGCCTTGCACGAGGTAGCCCACGCAGTCGTCGCCACCCGATACGGCGCACGGGTCAAGGAGATGGGTTTCATGCTTTTATTCTTTCAGCCCTGCCTCTACACGGATGTATCTGATGCTTGGCGCTTACCTCGCGCTGCAAGGGTTTGGATAGGCCTAGCAGGAGTCCTGTGGAACCTGCTGGTTGTCGGGCTTCTATTGACAGCTTGGGCCTTAGTCGCACCTGAGATAGGTGCCGTATTTATGACTGCGGCGGTATTTGTCACACTGAGCACGTTTGTAAACCTAAACCCGCTTCTGCCCTTCGACGGATATTTTGCATTGATGGACCTTGTCGGCGTTGCCAACTTGCGTCCCAACGCGATCATGGCGGTGACCGATATATTCCACAGAAGAAAAGGCGATGCCCGCAGGGTGAAAGAAAAGCGCGGCTTCTATCTCGTCTTCGGTACGGCTTCCATTACTTATACGGGTGGGATCCTTTTATTGATGACGTATATCGCGATTTCTTTCCTGGGCTATATCCTGGGGCCGATTGCGATCCTTGCGATGCTGACGGCAGGCTATATAAGCCTGAGGAGAGACATGGTCTCCCGAGGTTGGGGAAGACGAATACCGAAGAGGCCGATCGTACGTCCAGGTGCCTTGGGGATACGCCTGCCTGGAGGTGACAGAGAGCTTTTCCGCCACACAGGAGAAAGCGTGCTTTTGCCCCACGACGGTGGACTAACAGAGAAGATGCTCCCAGAGCTTGATGGCAGATCGTTAAAGAATGTCGCTAAGTCGCTCGGAGTTACGAAATCTCGCCTTAAGTTCCTGCTTCGTCCGTTGGCTTGGTCGGGCTTCTTACAGGTGACACCGTCCGACGAGGCAAAGGACTCGATAGAGGAGCGCTACGACCGAAACCTCGTCTACTTGAGCTATTTAAACGATGGGGATCCATGGCAGTCACAGGCAGACCTAACGCAATCGACGGTCGCGATTGTCGGAGATGCTGGGTGGTGCGAATGGGCAGCGCTCCATCTCTGTGCTTCCGGTGTAAAACAGGTTCTCGTATGCGCCGATGAGAGTGATCCACGAACCGCTGGCAGTGGCCCTCCCTTTGATCAAGGTTGGCTCGATCAATTCAGGCCTGATTCTCCCGTTATTCGATTGGATGCACAGAAGCTGACCAATCATGAACTAGATCTTCTGATCTTGGCCTGTGCTCCACAACCAGAGTTGCTGAGCTGGATTTCCTCAAAACAGCTCAACGGTTTTCGTATTTCAATGACCGAGGCAGGTGTGAAATTCGTTTCGATTCAAGAAGGAAGACTTGCAGCGTCACCAGATAGCGACATTTGCACAGTAAATGACCAAGCCTCAAGCGGCGTAGCAGTAATCGAGGCGATTCGCATGATGCTCGGCGCAGAAGAACCGACCGACAGGACTGTGCCGGTACCCGGTGGTTGAGACATGTAGTTGATTTGTGTTCATTGTCCTAAGGATTTCTACGCAGGGACGTATTTTTCTTTTTAAACATGAAAATGTGAAGGGAGGTGTGTAATGAAAGCATTAAGAGAAGAGTTCATGCTGGATGTTGAGCGACTGGAGGCACGTCAATTGCCGACGGTACTAACTATTGCTCGAAAGGGCAGCAAAGCTGGGGCTTGCAGCATATACGAAGTCCTCGTCGAAGAAGACATCTGGGCTTTTGACCTCGATTAATCCAGTACGGGCTGTATGAATATTTTGCTCACGTAACCAAGATAAGGGCTCACTAGAAAAATGAGTTCTTTTCGGCTCTAGATTCAAAACCCTAAATTGACAGATAGAAGGGAGGTGCATAATGCAAGCACCAAGAGATGAATTCATGTTGGATATTGAGCGACTAGAAGAGCGGCGTCTTCCTACGCTTCTTTCCGCTGCGGGCCGCAGTGTCAAACCAGACTGCTGGTTTAGCTGGCTGTGGGAAGACGACATTTGGGCTACGCCCGACCTTGAGTAGAGCAAAATAGGCAACGCGAGCTTAACGCGAGCTTAACGCTCGCGTGGCCTTTACCTGAATTTTCTAAATAAATTGCGTCAGAAATCTCGAAGTTATCTATCTATCTAGTAGGTATGTTTTGCCTAGACATAGATCTTTATAAAACTGAAGGAGAAAGGAGCACACAAAATAATGATGCATACAAAGCAAGAGTTCACACTTGATTACGAACAGCTTGAGGAGCGTAGGCTTCCGACCGTTCTGATCGGTGGAGTGGGGCGAAGCCGCAAGATCATCGGTGGTGGGTTGGTTGATCCTGTCAATGCTCTATGTACCGATGACGAAGGTTTTGAGCTCCTAGATGTCTACCCAACCCCCAACCAATAGGGATCTTGAAGACCGTCTGAAACCTTGGAATCTCAAGCATCGGATATTCTGATGTTTTCTGTCTAGATATGTTTCTTACAAAGATTTAAGAAGACATATGGGCAGTTGATATCGACTGATGTTATTCAGGCCACGCGAGCGGTATGTTCGCGTGGCCTTCTTTACACCTGAACTTTCTCTTTGAACTGTGTCAGGTTTGTCGGTGTTTTCTATCTAACTAAGCAGGTAGGCATGTTTCTGCCTAGACATGCATCTTTATGAAACTGAAAATGAAGGGAGCACACAAAGTAATGATCCACACAAAACAGGAGTTCACACTTGATTACGAACAGCTTGAGGAGCGTAGGCTTCCAACCGTACTAATCGGTGGAGCAGGTCGAAGTAGCAAGATCATCGGCAGCGGCTTAGTTGATCCGGTCAATACGCTGTGTATCGATACACAAACTGGCTCTCTCGACGATATTTTACCTGAGTTTAATTAACTGGTAATCAGCGAGAAGCGTTCCAAAATCCTGACGACTGTAGGTGGGGCTTGCTTGGCAGGCTGAAAAGCTTTTATGCCGGAAGCCCCTTCTGCGTCGTCAGCAGATTTTTACGTAACAGGCGTAACGGGCCCGCTCCCATTTAAAGCACCGACAACATTTCGTGCCGCGAGTTCCGCCATCTCATTGCGTGCTTTTTCGGTGGCTGAGCCTATGTGTGAGGCCAGAACCACATTTTCCAGCTTCTTCAGTCCATCCGGCACGTCAGGCTCGTTTTCGTACACGTCGAGCCCTGCCGCCCGTAGACCTCCCGACTGCAAAGCCTCGACTAGAGCATCGGAGTCAATCAACTCTCCCCTTCCCGTATTTACGAGCACTGCGCCGGGTTTCATCTTTTTTAGCGCTTCCTTATCGATAATTCTGTAAGTTTCTTTGCTCAGTGGAACGTGCAGGCTTACAAGATCTGCCTCCGATAGAAGCTCTTCTAACGTTCGCCTCTGAAGCCCGAGACGATCTTCTTCTTCAGGTTTTTCGCTTTGACTCGTATAGATCAAATTGGGTGTGAATCCACGTGCAAGCTCTGCAAATCGCGTGCCTATTCTTCCTAAGCCAACGATTCCGATTGTTGCATTGGTCAGTTGTAGGCCGAGAAACTGATCGGGCGCCCATCCGTGCCATTTTCCACTGCGTACCAGTGAGTCCGACTGCACGAGATGTCTTCCCGCTGCAAGCCCGAGTGCCATCGCCAGCTCTGCCGTTGCGTCAGTCAATACGTCTGGGGTATTTGTAACCACGATATCCCGTGATCTGCACGCCTCTATGTCGATATTGTCAAACCCAACCGCATAGTTTGCGACCACTTTGAGTTGCTGCCCGGCACTGTCTAAAACCTCAGAGTCAATTCGTGTCCTTAGGTCCGCAACGATTGCGTCCGCCCCTGAGACGCGCTTGAGAAAGTCCTCACGGGTTTCTCCTTGTGGACAAGGATACAATTTCATGTGCTCAGGAAGCAGACGCTGTCCGGCCTCGGGCAGCTCAAATGCAAGGACAACGAAAAACCCGCCGGGTGGCGGGTTTTTCTTTTTATTCATGCTTAATGACTTCCTTGTTTACTTCTGGTCCGTGATCTATGCCAACGCCTTCATCGCATCGACCAGCTCAGTCACAGCATCGGCCGATTTCTTCAGTTGGCTCTGTTCTTCGTCGGACAGTTCGATCTCGACGATTTCCTCGATCCCGTTCTGGCCAAGACGTACGGGCAGTCCTACGAACAGGTTGTCAATGCCGTACTCACCTTCACAGTATGCGGCACAGGGAAGAACCCTTCCCTGATCGTTAACGATCGAGTCGATCATCTCCGCAACTGCTGCAGACGGCGCGTAATAAGCCGATCCCTTCTGCAGTAGCTTGCCGACCTCGGCACCACCGTCACGCGTGCGCTGGACAATTTCCTCGAGTTTGTCCGGTGCTATTTTTTGCGTTACAGGAACGCCTGCGACGTTGCTGTAGCTGACGACCGGAACCATCGTGTCCCCGTGGCCACCGAGTACAAATCCGGTCACATCGCGTGCAGAAACACCGAGCTCCCAGGCCAAGAACGTCCTTAGACGTGCGGAGTCGAGTATTCCCGCCATTCCGATCACTCTTTGACGCGGAAACTTCGACCGGTCAAGAGCGACGTGGCACATTGCGTCGAGTGGATTTGTAACCACAATTATTATTGCGTCTGGGGATCTTTTAGCGATCTCGTCGGTTACACCACCGACAACCTCAACGTTTTTACTCAAGAGATCGTCGCGACTCATCCCCGGCTTTCGCGGAAATCCCGAGGTGATTACAACGATATCCGACCCCGATGTTTCCTCGTAACCGATTGTTCCCGTCATGTTCGGCTCGTAACCGATGATCGGCCCGGACTGGTTTACATCGAGAGCTTTACCCTGAGGCAGGCCATCAACAATATCTACCAGCACTACGTCGGCGTAGTCCCTTTCCGCCAACCTCTGCGCACATGTTGCACCTACATTTCCAGCTCCAACTACTGTTATTTTTTTGCGCATAGACACCTCCGGGTGACTTTTTATCGTTTTTTTGCAAGACTTAGCCCTTACACTTTAAGAGATCTAGGAGGATTTCATGCCACCAAGCAACCTGTTGAGGAAACAACGCTCCGAATTGGAGAAGAGGATTAAGGAGTTGAGGCCGCTTTACGAAGAGTATTTAACCCTGGAAAAGGCGGCTGAGGCTCTCAAGGGATTCGGTGCTTCCGTAATAGGCGAAGGCGAAAAACAAGTCAGAAAAGCAACAGGTTCAAAGCGTGGGCCGGGCAGACCTAAAAAGCGTGGCCGAGGACGGCCCAAGGGCTCAACTAAGAAAAAGACTGCAGCGAAGCGCGGTCCGGGAAGACCGAAGAAAAGAGGTCCAGGCAGGCCAAAGGGTTTCAACCAAGAAAGCGAC
Organism: uncultured Thermoleophilia bacterium; assembly: GCA_963710065.1. Taxonomy (GTDB): domain Bacteria; phylum Actinomycetota; class Thermoleophilia; order Solirubrobacterales; family CAVPYU01; genus CAVPYU01. Next base: position 239,242 of record CAVPYU010000009.1, read on the forward strand.
GACTGCAAAACGTGGACCCGGAAGGCCCAAGAAGCGTGGACCAGGTAGGCCAAAAAAAGCCGCCACCAAGAAGTAGACAGTCGGCCTAGTACATTTTGGCTGAGATTATTTAACTATTCAGAGAGATAAACGGCGGGTGTTGCGGCAAATCAGGCCGCAACTCCCGCTTTTATTTTCTCAATGATGGCGTCGGCAACGTCGGATGTACCAACCGCGGTCGGATCGTCACGGGTTGGCTTCATGTCGTATGTGACCGACTTTCCTTCTTTAATTACTGCTGCGATCGCTGCTTCAACACTGTCGGCAGCCTCAGTCTCATCCAGATGCCGCAACATCATCACGCCTGAGAGCATCATCGCCATCGGGTTTATCTTGTTTTGACCGGTGTATTTCGGCGCCGATCCGTGTACAGCCTCGAAAACGGCGTACTCATCGCCGATATTCGCACCGGGAGCCATACCTAGACCACCGATCAGCCCGGCGCCAAGGTCCGAGACGATATCGCCGTAGAGGTTCGGTAGAACCAGAACGTCATATTCCTCCGGCCTCGATACCAGCTGGTTGCACAGGTTGTCGATGATCCGATCTTCAAATTCGATATCGGTGTATCCCTGCGCAACGGACTCGGCCGTTTTAAGGAAAAGGCCGTCGGTGAACTTCATGATGTTTGCCTTATGCGCCGCTGTCACTTTCTTTCGATCGTTCTCTCGAGCGTATTCGAACGCCGCCCGCACGATCCGTTCGGTACCGAATACTGAGATCGGCTTTAGAGAAACCCCGATGTCCTCGCGCATCTCGGTACCTTCGGTCTCGGCCACGAACTCGCGAAGTCGTTTCGTGTCCTCGGCGCCTAGCTCGAACTCGATGCCCGCGTAAAGGTCTTCATGGTTTTCGCGGACGACGACGATATCCGTGTCTGGGAATCTGGTGCGAACACCCTCGTACGCCTTGCACGGCCTGATGCACGCATACAGATCCAGCTCTTGTCGCAGGGCAACGTTTATAGATCTGAAACCCGATCCGATCGGTGTCGTTATCGGCCCTTTTAGTGCAACTTTATTCTTCCTGACAGAATCGAGTACCTGTTCCGGCAGGGGCGTGCCGTACTTCTCCATAATGTCACTGCCGGCCTCCTGGTAGTCCCATTCGAACTCAACGCCGGTTCCCTCCAGTACCCGGCGCACGGCCTCGGTGATCTCTGGTCCGGTACCGTCGCCCGGAATCATCGTTACGCTGTATGCCACTTCGTACCATCCTTACTTGAATTGACTTGAAAATATGACTTGAAAATGCGGTTTTTCTGTCTAAGCCTCTAAACTCGAACTATTGAGGATAATTACCAGGAGGGAACATTGCTGCAACAGACCGATACATACACAACTGGTACACACGAAGTTTTCAATCAGCCACCGCCTCTTAGTGGCTACAACCTCTATACAGAGGATCCCACTCTCCAGTCCGCACTGCGACGCGAGGGAGGGGACTGGGGCGAGTCGCGCCTGCAGGAGTTCGGACAGAAACTTGGTGGTGAGCCCATAGAATGGGGCGAACTCGCCAACAGACACCTGCCGGAGCTTCACACCCACGATCGCTTCGGTCGTCGTATCGACGAGGTTGAGTTTCACCCTGCCTGGCACTCACTGCTGAAGCTTGGAATCGAAAACGAGCTTTCCTCGCTCCCATGGACCGATGACAGGCCTGGAGCGCATGTTGTAAGGGCTGGGCTTTTCACTCAGCTGTGCCAGGTCGAGGCAGGAGTGATGTGTCCGATCTCGATGACCTACGCCGCGATCCCAGCGATAGCCAACTCTGCAGAAGTTGAGGCGGAATGGCGACCGAAGCTGACAATGCCGGACTATGAGAATGGAGCCATCGCCGGCATGGCACTGACTGAGAAACAGGGCGGCTCCGATGTCGGTGCTAACACCACCGAAGCGCGCCCTGTCGGAGATGGCTGGTACGAGCTCACCGGGCATAAGTGGTTTTGCTCATACCCTGTCGCTGACGCCGTTCTTGTCACTGCGCGCACACCGGACGCACCGCCAGGAACCAGAGGACTTTCGTGCTTCTTGATGCCGAGAGTCATGCCGGTCGGTGAGCTCAACAACCTGTTCATCTTGAAGTTGAAGGACAAGCTGGGAACCAGGTCGCTGCCCACTGGAGAGGTCGAGTACGACCGGGCTCGGGCACAACTTATCGGAGATGAAGGCGATGGAATGCGAATCGTTCTCGAGATGATCAACCATACACGTCTCGACTGTGTGCTCGGCTCGACCGGTGGCATGAGAAGGGCTGTTGCTGAAGCAACTCACTACACAGCCTATCGTGATGCATTCGGCAAGCCCCTAATAGATCAGCCGCTGATGCAGAACGTACTGGCCGATCTTTGCATAGAGTCGGAGGCCGCAACGGTCGCTGCGATGCGCCTTGCGCGGGCATACGGCGAGGAAGACCAGCAGCAGTTCAAGCGACTTGCAACCGCGGTGCTCAAGTACCAGATATGCAAGCAGGGCCCGGCAGTCGCAACCGAAGCACTCGAATGCCTCGGTGGAAACGGATTTGTCGAGGACTCTCCGATGCCTTGCATTTATAGAGACAGCCAGGTGAACTCAACTTGGGAGGGATCGGGCAACGTGATCGTGCTCGACGTACTGAGGGCTCTAGTAAAGGAGACAGGCTCGCTGGACACATACTTCGCCGAGCTTGAGCTGGCACAAGGGCTCAATTCCCACGTTGACGAAGCGATCGGTGACTTGAGGGCGACCTTCAAATCGCTGGCAGACCAGGATGCCCAGTTCGGTGGTCGCAGCTTGGTTGAGAAGATGGCGATGACGCTTCAGGGAGCGCTTCTGGTTCTGTCTGCGCAAGATGACTCAGACCTCGAAGCAACCGCGACGGGCTACTGCGCGTCACGACTTGGTACCCGCGGACGGTCATTTGGCACACTGTCGTCAGAGATCGATTGCACGTCGATTATCGACCGGTTCAGGCCGAAACTCTGAAAATGGGTCGTGGCGGCTCCATCCGTCTTGCCAACGTATTTGGCATCCGCATCGGGCTCGACCCTACCTTTTTCATTGTACTCGCCCTGATCATCTGGATCTTGAGCGACTATTTCAGGGATGTGATGCCGGACTCTACGACTCTGGCTGCATATCTGCTTGCGACGGCCAGTGCCCTGATCTTCTTTCTCTCGATCGTGCTGCATGAGCTGGGCCACGCGCTGGTCGCGATCCGAAACAAGATCGGCATCTCCGGTATCGATCTTTGGATGTTCGGTGGCGTGGCGAAGATGACCCGTGATACCGACTCGCCCGGCGTTGAGTTCAAGGTTGCGATAGCGGGCCCAATCGTGACCTTGCTGATCACTGCTGCCTGCGTTGCAATAGGAATTCTGGCCGCGGGCTGGGACGACTTTCTGGCCGCAATGAGACTCGACCCCGATGCACTGAACAACGGGGGGCTTGCGATGCTCGCCTATCTCGCATCGATCAACTTCATCGTCTTCGTCTTCAACCTGATTCCTGCATTTCCACTCGACGGCGGCCGCGTTGCGCGATCGATTGCATGGAAGATCCTGGGCAATAAGGGACGCGCGACCAAGTTTGCGGCGCAGATGGGACGCGTGTTTGCATACATCATGATCGCTGTTGGGATCTGGCGTTTTGTAATGGGAGACGTTATCGGCGGCCTCTGGCTTGCCTTCCTGGGCTTCTTTTTAAATCAAGCCGCTCGCAGCGCCGAGCAACAGAGCGTCGTATCGTCGAAGATCGAAGGGATAACTGTGGCAGACGTCATGGATTCGGATCCAGTTCCGATCTACTCGGGCACCAGCGTCGAAGAAGCGGCTCGTAACTACTTCTCACGCTACCGCTATCCATGGTTTCCGGTCGTCACCGGAGCACAGCTCTATTTAGGTGTGCTTGACAGAGGCCAGGTCGATGCCCTCAGCGCTCCCGAAATGGGAGTAACCACGGTGGACGAGATCATGACCAAGGACATCGAGGGCCATCTCAGGGTTGACGAAGACGAAAACCTGGAGTCACTGTTAGGAAATCAGGCACTTGGCCGAATCGGAGCACTGTTTGCGGTCGATGCAGCCGGACAGCTGCGCGGCATAGTCACGATCGATGACATACGTAGAGCGCTGCATGACACCGGGCTCAATGTAAACAACGATTAGTTATCTCGACGTAGACACTGGGGCCAGGGAGTGCAAGGAGCCAATATCTCTTCTTTGGGCTTGACTTTGAAGCTGGCTGGGATCTTCAGCTTCGTTAAATCTTTGATCGATGGAAGCGGGGGGGTATTTCCTGGAATCTGCTTGGGAGTGGGCCAGCTACCTGGTGAGGAGCTCGCCTTAGGTACAAACCCGGTCGTATCGGTGTCGTTCGACTCTTGTTGTTCGCTACTACTTCCTTGATTGCTCGACCTGGAACTGTTGGATGTCTGTTGAACACCGTGCTGCACACCTGCCTGCTGATCTGCGCCCTGTGCAGGATGCGTACCCGAACTACCCTCGCTGGATAAGCGTGGATTCCCTCTCGGCTTGCTCTGCCAGCCCTCTGCGCCATTGTCGGTTCCGGTCTTTGACCGACTCCCTTGCGAATCGGATCGCGTTTTGCCAGACACAGAACCGTCATCGCTCCTCTCGGATCCCGAATGCTTCCAATATTTAGAAGAGCTTGTCTTGCCAGTTTCAGTTAGACCCAGACTTTCGGCGTCATCTGTACCGGAAGGCGCATAATACTGATCGATGCCTGGCTGTAACAGACTCAACTCATCGCCATTGACGGTTCGAAAATCCTCTTTCGGCAGATACTCACTACCGGCCACAACTACTGCGAGCAGCCCGAACATCAGGCACGCAAGTACAACCACTTTCTTTGACCTATCGCGGCGGGAAATTGCGTTGATTGATCTCAACTCGCCGGCCGTACCTTGACCTTGCCCGCTCCCGCCGTTTGCCGAAACATCCCTCGACTCATCTGCCGTCACTGCTCGATCGCTAAACGGGTGACCCGCATTTGCCAAGGCGTCGCTGGTACGCAACCACAGAAGCCCAATAAGTGCCGGTGGTAAGACTGCCCTATAGCCGGCCCCAACCTCCTGCATTAACGACAGGTTTGTAGTGCATGCCTCGCAGTTTTCCAGATGCGGATCGAGCCACTGAGCTTCGCGCTTGCCCAGCCTCCCATCTGCCTTTCTCGGCAGTAGTGCAAGTGCTCTGGCGCACTGCTTTCCTTCGTCCGTTTGAAGCACCGCACGCCGTCGCACCTCTAAACGTAGCCGCTGACGTGCCCTCATTATCAGTTGTCCAACTGCGTTGGCATCCAGATCGAGTTGCTTACCGATCTCCGCATATCCCAGACCGTCAAGTTCGTACATCACCAACGCCTGGTAGTGCCTGGTAGAGAGCTCTGTGCTGGCATGGCGAACCATCTTCTGCTGGTCTTCGATCATCAGCGACCGTTCAGGGTCCGCATGAGCATCGTCAACCATCTTGATCCTTGGCTCAGGCATCTTCTCCTTGAGATCGACGCGCTTGCGCTTTGAAACCACTTTGAAGCAGGCATTACGCGCTGAGGCAAAGAGGTAGTCACGAAAGCTGAGCGTCTCTGGATCCAGCTCCTCAAGTCTTCTGAATACCTTGAGGAAGGTGTCCTGCGTCGCGTCGATTGCGTCTTCTGGCTCTCTGCAGATCCTCAGACATGACTGGTAGATGCGGTCACAGTAACGCTTGTACAGCGCCTCAATAGCAGGCTTGTCTCCGCGTGATGCCTCCCTTGTCAACACGCGATCGCGCGCATCCTCGCAACGGCGCGCTTTTACCAGCTGAATACCCATGTAGCGACCGGCCCTCCTTGTATGAAATCTGGCCTTCCACTATGCGCGATCCGCCAAACAGGGCTTAATTACGAAACTTTCTCAACTAATTTATTGGGATGGGGGGCCCCGAGCATCCAAGTTATTACGGGCATAACCGTTTTCTATCAGCACGATAGGCGAAGGTCGAGACTAGAATCAACGAACTTTGCCGACTCACGACGTACTCATAATAGGTGCCGGACTGGCGGGACAGAGGGCAGCGGTAGCTGCCACTGAGGCCGGTGCGGACGTGGGCATAATCAGCAAGATCCACCCCGTCAGATCTCACTCAAACGCAGCCCAGGGCGGTATAAATGCAGCACTTCACTTAGAAGACAGTGTCGAGTCGCATACCTTCGACACGGTCAAGGGCTCGGACTATCTCGGCGATCAGGACATAATCGAGACCCTGTGCAAGGAAGCTCCCGAAGGACTGCTGGACCTCGAGCACAGAGGCGTCGCTTTCCACCGTACTAAGGATGGTGAGATGCTTGCACGACAGTTTGGCGGAGCATCCTTCCCCCGTGCCTACTACATAGCCGATATAACCGGCCAGGCAATCCTGCACGTACTCTACGAACAGCTCACAAAGCACGAAGAGGTCGCGCGGTACGAGGAGTGGTTCGTAACCGGGCTGGCACTAGATGAAGATGGCAACTGTTCCGGTGCCATCACTCGCAACATTCGCGATGGTGAGATGGAGCTTTTTAGCGCCAAGTGTGTGATCCTTGCAACCGGTGGAGCCGGACGTGTCTACAAACCGACAACCAACGCAACCGTGTGTACCGGCGACGGCATGGCTATGGCATACCGCGCCGGTGCGCCACTGATGGACATGGAGATGATCCAGTACCACCCCACCACCCTCGCAGGCAGTGGGCTCTTGATAACCGAGGGTGCAAGAGGCGAAGGCGGTCATCTATACAACGCAAACGGTGAACGCTTTATGGAGAAATACGCCCCAAACAAGATGGAGCTGGCATCCCGTGACGTTGTCTCACGAGCCGAACAGACCGAGATAAACGAGGGGCGCGGTTTTGCACCTGAGGGAACCGTACACCTAGACATAACTCCGGTCGGCGTTAAACGCATTCATGAGTCGCTACGAGAGATAATCAATGTCGCCCGCGACTTCGCCGGGATCGATATCACCAAGGAGCCGGTGCCGATCAAGCCAGGCATGCACTACATGATGGGCGGTGTGAAGGCGAACGTCGATTGTGCAACTGAGATCCCGGGCCTCTACGCCGCGGGGGAGTGTGCTTGCCTCTCCGTACACGGCGGTAACCGCCTGGGCGCAAACTCGCTGCTCGATGCGCTGGTATTCGGACGCCGCGCCGGTGCACATGCGGCGCTCGAGGCCAAGCAGAAGCCGCTAAGCCCCCCCTCGCAGAATTACTTTGAAGATGAGGAAAAGATGATCAACGATCTGCTCGGAAGGACGAAGAACGGGAAAAGGCGCGTAAGCGAACTGAAGGACGAACTCGGTACGATGATGAACGACAAGGCCGCCGTGTTCAGAGACGATGCTGGACTGAAGGAAGGCCTTGAGATAGTAAACAGGCTGCAAGACGAGTACAAGACCGTAGCGATCGACGACAAGGCAGAGATCTTCAATCAGGACCTGATCTCGGCGATCGAGCTTGGCTATATGCTCGACATAGCTGAACCGATGCTTGTCGCTGCAATCGACCGTACAGAGAGCCGCGGCGGGCACTTCCGCTCAGACTACCCGGAGAGAAACGACGAAGAGTGGATGAAGCACGTAAACGTAAGAAGGGCACCGGACGGTGAGTCGAAGATCGGATACACCGACGTGACGGTCACAAAGTACCAGCCTGAGGAGCGCAAGTACTAGGAGCCATGTCAAATTACACGTTTAAAATCCGCCGATTCAACCCGGAAACCGATGAGCCTCCGTACTGGCAGAAATTTGATTTAGAACTGACACCCGAGCGCAGCGTTCTTGACGCAATCGTCAAACTAAAGGAAGATGTCGACGGCACCATCGGCTTCCGTCACTCATGTAGAGGGGCAATTTGCGGCTCCTGTGGTGTCAAGATAAATGGAAAGCCCTGCTTGGCTTGTAACAACCAGGTCGGCGACTGTAAGGATGGCAGTGACGAGATCACGGTCGAACCATTGGGCAACATGCCGGTGATCAAGGATCTGATAGTCGACATGGAGAGTGTTCACTGGAAGAAGATGAAGCGAGTGACCCCGTGGCTTCTGCCCGCGGGCGATCCACCCGAGCGAGAGTACATAGTGCCGATCGAGTCGATGCTCGACATCACTCAGACGGTCGCGTGCATCCAGTGTGGTTCCTGCGTCTCAGACTGCTTGGCGATGGAGGTCGACCCCGAGTTCATCGGCCCCGCGGCGCTGGCCAAGGCCTATCGCTTCGTCGGTGACCCACGTGACGGTCAACACAGGGAACGTCTGCAGGATCTTGCGGACGACCCTCACGGCATCTTCGACTGCACCCACTGCTTTATGTGTGTCGATGCGTGCCCCAAGGAAGTCGCGCCGATGGACCAGATCATGCGCCTGCGCCGCAAGGCGATAAAGGAGCACGATATAACTGATCCGAATCACGGCCGTAGCCACGAGGAGGCCTTTGTCGATGTCATCGAGAAGAAGGGTACACTCGATGAGTCGACAGATTCTGCAGGACTCCATTGCGCCAGGTATTAAGGGCAAGCTCAACCCGAAGAACATCCTGCCGTTAATTAAATCTCTACCCACAGCTTTTCGTGGAGTGAAGTCTGGAAAGATGCGCTCGCTTCCCAAACTGATTCCCGGCGTACATCACAAGTTGGCCGACCAGAAAGAGATCAAACGGATCTACGAGCATGCAGAGGCACACGGCGAGGAGCTGAACCTCTATATTTCCGGCGAAGGAAACAACGGTGCAACAGACGATGGACCCGACAAGGAAAGTGTCGAGGCCGACATCGAGGTGGTGGACTCAAAATGAAGGTCGCCTACTGGCCAGGGTGCGTATCGCGAGGGTTTACGCCAGAGCTTCACGGCTCGATGGCGCTCGTCGCCGAGAAGTTGGGTATAGAGCTGGTTGAGCTGGAGCGAGCAAGCTGCTGTGGAGCCGGTGTCATCCACGAGCACAATCCCGAACTCGCAGACACATTAAACGCGCGAACTTTCGGGCTTGCCCAGCAGAAGAACCTTCCGATGATGAACATCTGCTCGACATGTCAGGGAGCGATGTCGGAGTCCCAGCAACGACTGGATGCCGACGCTAGCTACCGGGAGCATATAAACGAGCAGCTGGCGCCTGAGGGACTGACCTACGAACAGGGGCTATCGAATAAGAACTTCCTCTGGCTTTTGGTCGAGGACTACGGTCTTGACAAGCTCTCCGAACAGGTCGTTCGACCGCTCGACGAGCTGCGAGTCGGCCCGTTCTATGGCTGCTATATAGCGAGGCCAGCGTCGAGACTCGGTTTCGACGAAAAGCCGGAGCGTGAGTACTACCTCGAGCGCGTGGTCGAGACCATCGGTGGCCAGAATGTTGACTACGAAGGCGCCCGCAAGTGCTGTGGTTTCCCGGTCATAACTATGAACCGCACGACCTCACTTACGCAGGCCGGGAGACACATTGGCGACGCGCTCGATGCAGAGGCCGACTGTCTTGTCACCCCCTGTCCCTTGTGTCACCTGAACCTAGACCTGCAACAGCCCAGTGCAGCCAAAGAGGTCGGCCGCGACCTCGACCTTCCGATTCTGCATCTGCCGCAACTGGTTGGGCTTGCCCTGGGATTCGAGCCAAAAGAGCTGGGAATGAAGATGCACGTTATTAAGACATCTGCCGTCGAAGAGCGCCTTGAGGCGCCTGCAGCGGTTTCCTAACCGCCCACCCCGATGCGCAGGGGGCTCTTCTTCTCAGGAGCAGCGGCGGCAACGGTCGCGGTGGCAAGGCGTATGCTCAGAAGGAGTTCAGCCAATCCTCGGCGGGCGAAGGCGGGCGAACCTACCGATCAGCGGACCGATCATCCGCCGACCAACAAAGACGAAATTGCCAGAAGACTGGACGAGTCGAGGCAGAGGCTCAAAGACACCATCGAACCGCCTGAGTGAGAGGGGTCAGGTCTTGCATTTTGCAAGACTGCAAAATGCAAGACCTGACCCCTCGGTTGCTCTGCCCTGTAGCTGATTCCTACTTTTTTCCTAACAGGTCTCGCTGAATCAGCAGCTCCGCCAGTTGAACTGCGTTTGTAGCTGCACCCTTGCGTAGGTTGTCGCCTACGACCCACATGTTCAGGCAACGTTCGGCTGAGGCGTCCTCGCGGATGCGCCCAACAAAGACCTCGTCGCGACCGCTCACATTTACAGCCAATGGGTAGGTGCCAGAGTAGGGCTCATCCTCAACGATCACAGCAGGCGCCTCGTTCAAGATCTCTCGACATTGATCTGCGGACAGTGGCTCACGTGTTTGGATGTTTATCGACTCGGAGTGGCAGTTGTACACAGGCACTCGTACGCACGTTGCCGATATTCCTATCGTCTCGTCGTGCAGTATCTTGCGCGTCTCATCGGCAACCTTGCGCTCCTCTGTTGAGTGGTCGTCACCCTCCAGGAAGACCTCAACCTGAGGCAGGATGTTGAAAGCGATCTGGTGCGGATAGACCTTCGGCTCGAACTCCCTTCCCTCAAGAACCGCCCTTGACTGGAAGAAGAGCTCTTCTGTCGCTTTCTTGCCGGTCCCGGAGGTCGACTGGTATGTGGATACAACAATCCGCTCAATCCCCACCGCCTTGTAGATCGGCGCAAGCGCGACGATCATCTGCATCGCCGTACAGTTTGGATTTGCGACAATTCCGCCGTGCTTGTCGAGGTCTTCGGGGTTTACCTCTGCAATGACCAGCGGCACATCGGGTTCCATTCGCCAAGCGCTGGAGTTGTCGACGACAACCGCGCCGGCCTCAACGAATCTGGGCGCCCACTCCCTGCTCAAGCTGCCCCCGGCAGAAAAAAGGGCGATATCAAAACCCTCGATCGACTTCTCGTCGAGCGGTTGCACTGTAAGGCTCTGCCCACGATGATCGACCAGCTTGCCGGTCGACTTCTGGCTAGCGAAAGGGGTAACTTCCGAAGCCGCCAGTTCACGCTCCTCGATTATCTCGAGCATCGTAGAGCCGACCGCGCCAGTTGCACCGACGACTGCAATTTTCAACTCACCAGTCATCAAGAATCTCCCGGTCTACCGGCGATCTCCTCCGACTCGGGCCTGACCGTACCTTTATCCAGTTCAAACGCCTGGTGCAACACCTGTGTAGCTTTCTTCACCCGATCGGCACGGATGGCACAGGATATCTTGATCGTAGAGGTGGAGATCATCTCTATATTGATCCCGTTCTCTCCAAGGGTATTGAAGACCTTCGCAGCCACGCCTGGATAGGAGCGCATCCCCGCACCCACGATCGAAACTCTTCCGATCTTCTCGTCGGTCTCGATCCCTTTGATACCGAGTTCAGCGGCCACAGGTTCGACCGCTTTCATGGCCTGGTTAAGATCGTCGCTCGGCACCGAGAAGGAGAGCTCTGCCTGAACATTCTTGTCGACCGGCTCGTTCTGGATGATCATGTCTACGTTTATATTGGCCTCCGCTAGCGCACTGAAGATGCGACCCGCGATCCCGGGCCTGTCCGGAACGCCGGTGAGGGTCAGACGCGCCTCGTCTGTTGAGTGTGTCACTGCTGTTACTAGTGGTCTTTCCATCGTTTCTTCCTCTGACATAACCAGAGTACCTGCTTCTTGGCCGAAGCTCGAACGACAACGTATGCGCACACCGCTGCCTCGTGCGTACTCAACCGCACGTAGTTGTAGCACCTGTGCGCCGGACGCTGCCATCTCCAGCATCTCCTCGAACGAAACAAAAGGAAGCAGCCGCGCATCGTCAACAACACGTGGGTCGGCGCTGAAAACACCTTCCACATCCGTGTAGATCTCGCAGACATCGGCACCGAGCTCTGCCGCGAGCGCCACCGCCGTCGTGTCCGAGCCGCCTCTGCCAAGTGTCGTGATGTCCTTGGTCTTGCCCGAGATACCTTGGAAGCCCGCTACCAGAACAATCTTTTCCTGGTTAAGCGCATCGGTGATCCTGTCGGCACGGATGTCCATGATTTTCGCCCTGCTGTGCGAGGGGTCGGTCATTATCCCAGCCTGAGAGCCGGTTAGGGAGATCGCCTCGAATCCCAGGTCGTTTATCGCCATCGCGCACAGGGCAGCAGAGATCCTCTCTCCGCTTGAGAGAAGCATGTCGAGCTCACGCGGTTTAGGGTCGTCGCTGATCTCACCCGCCATCTCGATCAACTCGTCGGTCGTCTTGCCCCTGGCTGAAAGGACTGCAACAACATGCTTGCCCTCCTTTGCCGCCTCCACGATCCGCGCGGCCGCTTTCCTGGTCCTGTCGGCATCGGCGACGGACGTACCCCCAAACTTCATAACAACTGTCGTGCGGTCAGACTCAGGCATATGGGTAGAGCATAACCTGCCGGAAAGCCCAAGTGGCCCGATTGCCGGTCATATAACGTCTTGCGATTCGCGTCGAGACTACTTTTTAACCCTAAAGTAGAACTTGAAGTACTTCTTGGTTGTCTTTTTAGGGCTGCTCTGGGTCTGAACGTGGGCTGCGAACGTCAGTCTATACTTGCCGCGCCTCAAGACCTTGCCCTTCGACATCCGTTTGAGTAGGCGCCTAGCGCTCTTGGAGTGCTTTACCTTGCCCTTCCGCTTCCGTGCGAGTGGCTTGTAGTTGATCTTGATATCGCCGTTCGACGCTGCCTTCAGTACCAGCCCGTGGCTCTTGGTTGTGCCGCACTTCATCTTTGTCTTGGGCTTATCGGCTCGATAACAGCGCGTGAATGTCTTTTTCTTCTTCTTTTTCGAGACGAAGGCCTTCTTGCTCTTGCTCTTTTTTCTTACCTTCTTCTCGAGCACCAGCGACGCACCGATCGCATTGACGCTCGATGGATTCTTGATAACGCACTTGAAGCCCGACTTCATGTAGCGGGACAGTCTCTTCTTGCTCACTCGTTTGGTCTTGCCGGTCTCCATCTTTGGTGATGTGCAGCTGATTGAGAGCTTTGCTTCCGGCGGGTCAGCGATCGGTGGCTCGGGTGGTGTGGGTATCGCGTTGGCCCAGGAGGGGTGTTGCTCGTTGGCCTTTCCTAGCGTCAACTGTGTCTGAATCCCCCCATTTTTATCCATCGTGTAGATGTCGTAGAAGTTGTCATTACGGTTTGTGTCGAATGCTATTCGTGTTCCGTCAGGAGAGTAGACTGGATTAGCATCGTCCACGACGTTGGTTGTTAGGCGTGTTTCTGCGCCAGCCACGACAGGCATTGTGTATATCTCGTTACTGTTATTTCCTTCAATAGCCGGTCTGGAAGTAAAGACGACCCTCGTTCCATCGGGCGAGTATTTAGGCGATGAATCGAACGCATCAGTATCTCTAAGCTTTACATCTGGGTTCGATCCGTCAGCGCCTACGGTGCAGAGATCGTAGTCACTGGCAGGTTCATCGTTGCCGCAAGAATAGATCACTGTCTGACCATCTGGTGAAAACGAGGGATCGTCGTCGGGCACGTCGTTAAATGTCAGACGTGTTGCTACGCCACCGGTAGCAGGCATTGTGTAGATCTCTATCGCATTGACGCCTATTCCATCCAACGTTGACCAGAACGTGATCTTTGTACCATCGGGTGAAAACTCGGGATCACCGATTTGTTTATCGGTACCTGACAGCTGTAGTAGGTTCGAACCGTCAACGCCCATTGTGAAAAGATTGAAGCTTCCAACTGGGCTCAGGTCGGAGACAAACGCAACACTCAGCCCGTTCGGAGCAAAGCCTGGGGACTGATCTATATTCCCTACATGCGCAGCGACTCTGGTCTTATCGCTGCCGTCAGGATTCATCGTGTATATCTGGCTTGTCCCGTTCGTGTTCGTCTGGTACGCAATCCTGCCGTTTGTGGCAGCGAGCGAGATTGCAGCGGGCACAAGCAGCCACAGTGCAGCAGTGACCACTACCAATTTAGGCCGGAACCGGCCTTTTATGACTTTCCCTGTCATTACCTGTCTTATTCCTTCTACTCGAAGCGCAATTGCACCTATATAAACAGATCTACTGGCCTAAAGTTTCAGCCTGTACTGCGCTTTTAGGTCACCACCTCTACTCGGCCTTGCGATCGCATCGAATACGATCTCCCCCTTCCGGGGGCCTGTAATCATCTTACCCCGCTTACCGTCCAGCTTCATCACAAACTTTCTGTCTTCTTCGCGCGCCACCTGAAATGCACCTACATATCTCCATGCGTTATGCGAACTGAACCGTGACGATTGCAATCAGGACGAGCGCGATCGCAAACCCAAAGTAGAGGTAGTACGGCCAGTTGGGACGCTTCTTGTAGATCATCTAGGCGACATCCTCAGCCTCGATCAGGCGCACGAACTCCTCTGCCATCTGCTCATACTGACGCATCGCCTCAACCGTCACCTTCTCGCCTTCGGCCGGTGACTCAAGTGTCACTTGAGTTTTCTTCGTCAACTTGCCTTTGACTTCGAAACTTGCCTTCAAACCTGAACGATCCCAGACCGCAACCTCTTCCTTCGGCTTGAAGCTTGGGCCAAAGCCCTTCATTTTAAATGCACGCACTTTGTCTTCGGTGACAGCAAGTATTCCTGTGTTCGGCAGGCCACCGGCCTTCTTTTTGCCGACAAAGCGAAAGATCAGTCCGGGTAGAAGTCCTCCGCCGCTGGCGCCGTGCCCCTTCGACATAACATGCCGTGCGGTATCGGCATCCACCCTTTGGAAGAAGATCGCCTGCTGAACCGGCTCCCCGATAACGCTTTCCACGCCCTCGATCAGGGGATGCTTTGTAATTTCCATCTTGCTTTCCATTACTCACTCCATTCTCGGTGGCTGGTGTTCCAGCCTGATTGACTGTGTAGCTGTGACTGATAAGTGCGGCTTTAATTACGGGGCATGAAAACGCAGGTTTTGCTGGCGTTACTCACCTAGCTTCGGCAGGTTCACTTTCACCCGGACCCTGACTTGCACGTCAACCCCACGCACCCTGTCCTTGTCAAGCCCACGCACTCCATTGGAGACAGCACCTACAGAACCGCGTGTACCCGACAGCCCACAGGCAAGGCACTCTGGTGGCACGAAGGGCGTGTCGCCTTGACGGACGGCCGGTGACCGGCAGCCGTCGGGACCGGGGCTCTCTGCCATGCCACAGCCGGAGCCGCGTGGCGGCATATTTGTGCGAATGCCTGACTGCTCTGAGCTTCTGCAGTTTCCGTCTGGCCCAGGTTGCTCATTCGGCCCGCAGCCGGAGCCGGGCAACGGTGTGTTGGAACGATTGCCGGAGCTTGTCCGTGAGCCTGAGCAGTCACCTTCCGGCCCTGGTTGGAGTTTGGGCCGCAACCTGCGCGTTGCAGCCCTATTCGTTCCGCTGCACGCCTTCTCTGCTCGGGTGTAGCCTGTCGCGTCCGTGATTTGCCGCAGCTTTGCTGGTCGTCCACGCAGCGCTCGTCCTCAACCGTCGTTGAATCGCATACCGTAAGTGAGCTGCTTGGGCACGAGCTTTTGTCTTTCTTTTTCTCTTCCTCTTTCTTCTTCTCTTCCTCCTCTTGCTTCTTCTTCTCTTCCTCCTCTTTCTTCTTCTCTTCCTCCGGAGTGCTCTTCTCCTCTTCCTCGGTGCTGCCGCCCGATGGCTGCTCGCCTCCGCCGGGATCGCATCCTGCGGGAGGGCACGGAGGATCGTCATCGTCGCTTCCGCTGAAGAAGTCTATGACCGACTGCCATAGGTCGCCTAACCAGCTACCCGATGAGCTCGAGTTTGACGACCCGCGGGTCCTTCCTCCAGCTCTATCGCTTCCCACTTGATACGATGGATCATCTGAATTTGAGTCACTTTCGCTTGACGGGGATGGTGTCGGTGTATCAGCGCCGGGTTACTTGACCACCGATATCTCTTCTGCTGATATCTCCTCTATCGCCGGTCGCTGAATTTTCTATCAAGTCGCAGAGACCAATGCATGCCCGGTTCAGATTGGCATTTTGTTCGCGTATGCGCCGGATCAACTTTCTATATTCTTCAAGCACCTGTCCTGCAAATTCTTTCTTTCCTTGAAGTTGAGATATTTTCTCTCTTACTTTGCAGTCTTCATCCTCCAAGCTCTGCAACTCAGATTGAAAAGCCAGAAACCAGTAGTTTTCACCCATGTGTTCATCGAGTAACTTTGACAACTCCTCATCAAGCGCCGCTTCTATAATGTCTATTTCCTCATCGGGTCCGGATTGTCTTTCTATTTCCCGCAGCCTCTCATTAATTCTTTCTAACTCCTTAATGACTTCTGAGATTTCATTTCGTATGCCTTCACTTGCATAATTTTCCTGGCTCAGCTCATCGTCAAGCCTCCTAAGATGCTCACGTACCTGGCCGGCATCCATCTCTGCCCTCTTAGCGATCTCCTCTCCCCACTCAAAAAGTAAAGAACAGCTTTCTACACACACAGACAGCACCACTGACTGCACCTCGCTGCAGCTGTTTTCACAGCTTTCCTCTTCGGCATACGCCCTGCTTGGCCCATTTGCGAATATCGCGGCCAGTAGGAGGGCAATACCGAACATGCTCACAGCTCCCCACCTTGCATTTGGCTTTATATTGGTAAGGGTTTTCTTCGAGAAGCCCATCATCCACCTCGGGTTTAGGTCTACCTGTCTTTTGTCTTTTGACTTCGATCAAAGGCATTTGTTACGGCGCCTCCGGCAACTTGGTGGACGTGCCGTAATAAAGCCCCGCTATCCAAGTCACTTAGGAGCAGGTGAAACGAGCGGGAGGTGCGATTAGATGTCCGGAGCAAAGAAACTACTTACCGGTTTGGTCTTAGTAGCGGCGATCTTCCCGTCTCAGTCTGCCGCGCGCAGCTACGACTCCAGGTTCGACGTAACCCACTCCACATACCAGAGCAGGGGCTCACCCCAACTGGGACTTTCATCTCAAAGGCTTTACGTCCAAGCTCAACCGGATGCTGATCAGGTTCCCGGAGGGAGTAGCCGGCAATCCTTTTGCACTCCAGCGTAAGTGCCTCCGTGACGAGTTTTTAGATCAACGACAGACTTCCAACAGCCAGGTCCGACTGCGGCGGTGAATCCGAGATCGGGAGCTTCCGTATCAGGGGCGCAGGTGACCGCGTCGTCGCCCAAATTAAAAGGAGTAACCGCGCGAGTCGCACCAAGGTCTGCCACTGGTACGTCGATCTTATTACTGTAGGCTTGCACGTTTATTTACACGGTAGTGATCGAGGGCACCAACCTCTCCGTCGATGCGCTTGTCGATGAGGACGCGCTGAACAACTTGCGAGGCAAGGTCTACCTCGGTGAGACCGCGCAGATGACCCAAACAGCGTAAAGGCTCGCTTCTACTTCGAGGTACGGGCGATCCCGGAGGACGCTATCCACGTGCCGGACTCATTTGAGGGCGATACGACCGACTTTGCGGAGTGGATGGCAGAAAAGGATATCCCCAAAGAAATGGTTGCGCTTCAGCTGCAAGGCGACCGTCCGCGGCGACGATCTAGTTTCGAAAGCACAGGACGACTTGGGCGTGAACGCCGACTGCGATATCCCCTGGAAGTACATGTGGATGCCGAACACCGTAGGCATCTCTTTAAACGGGTGCGGTTGGCGGTGAGAGACGACGGCACCTTCTGACCAATCCGACCACCTGCGGTGACGATCACTTTTACTACACGGCCGATTTCCCGACCATAGCGCGGGCTGGACGGAGAGAGGCCTATGGGAAGATGAGCCACTCCCCGAGGTCAACGGCTGCAATCAGATGTCCTTCGAGCCACATCTGCAAGTCAATATCGACCAGCGACAGGTTGCCGAATGTCCAGCGCTATCTACAACAATCACACAGAACTACGGGGAGGCCCACATGCGCCGGGCCCAGATCAAGCTGCCGAGATCGTTCAGAGCGGCAGACCCGACGGTGGAGCCGTGTCTTCGGGACCACCCAGCGCCGAGATGCACGGCGGAGAACGTGATTGGAGCCGCCGAGGTAGGTGCTCCGCTACTTGAGCACCCCCTGCGCGGCAATGTCTATCTGATGGAGAACGCCGATCCTAGAAACGACCTCTTCCAGATCCGTATGAACCTACATGGCGTTGATAGACCTGAAGCTTTACGGCGATATCGGCTTCGTCGATGATCGACTTACCGCGACTTTTGACGACCTGCCGAAGGTACCGATCTCATCCATTCTACATGTACCTGCAGGGCGGAGACCGTGGCCTGATCCAGTTCGACCCGATCTGCCGGGCGGCAAGGCTGGATGCGGAGTTCCAATCCCACAGCGGTCTCCAGCAGAGAGGCAGAGTCAATTACGAGATTAACGAGGGCTGCCACGGCCACGATCCGGACGAGGAAGACCCGCCTCTCGCAAGGATGCTGCGAGAGCAGGCCAACGGACAGGGGATCGAAATCGACCCCAATGCGATCTCGCTCAACTGGGTCAACCGAGACGGTCTCCTGATACTTGGGCCAGGCGATGGACTAAGCGATTACAGGCTTCCGAACTACCAGTTACCGGAAAGGTTCAGAGACGCCCGTATTCCGCTGCCATTGAATTTCCCGCGCTTCCCCGACGACGGTCAGACAGGGTAACGGATCTGACTCCGGCTCGGATAGCTCAGACGCTGGCTCCGGCAAGTCGGGAGACAAGAACAGCTCTAACGAACCGTTCAGTTCGATAGATAATGGATCGGGCAAGCATGAGCAGAAAAACAGAAAAAGCACCTCCAAAGATAGATCGAAATCCCGTCATGGGAAGTCGAAGGTGGTTCGTTTCCGATGAGCGATCTGGTGCACAGAACCGACGCGAGTATCTATCGGATGTCGAACAAGTTACGGATCGGCACTGCCGTTGTTGTCGGCCTTATCTCGTTACTCTCGCTGGTCACCACGTCTACTGATGCGGCCTTCCGCCCATCGATCGAGTCGAGACCGACAATACGGACGCTGGAGGTCATCCCAATCTATCGCTAACGGTGAGCGCCCGCGCAGGAGACGACCGGCTGGACCGGATGGAGCTCACGATGCCTCAAGGGTTTACTGGCAATCCGTACGCCCTGACCACGCTGCCCAGCCGGTAGAGTCGACTGCGGGCGAGAAAACGGGGGTAGCAGCGAGTAGGCAGCTTGACCGCAATTGCCGTTGTCCCGCCGTTCAGGCCGCAAACAGCGGTTGTCCCGCCGATCGACGCCAGAATAACCGGGTCTGTGTTAACGGTGATGTCTACTTGCAGGAACCCACGGCAGCCAACCGGGCGGATCCGGCCGCACTCCAGTTCTCTGATTCGTAACCCACCACGTGCGCTTAACAACGGTGAATCATTTGCGATACCCGGTCGAATCAGACTCCGTGAACTCGGCCCCGGTGACTATCGGGTCGTTACTCAGGTGCGCGACATCATCAATCTGGTCGAGATCACCGAGATGCAGATCGAACTGGACGGCCGAGCCGGCACTAACCGCTCAAACCCGTTTCTCACCAACCCAACGAACTGTGTACAGGGACAGATCGGGCACCATTTTTACTGCCAGTAATGCCGCACGTACTGAGAGAGAGATAACAACGCGTTATCCGGCCAACGGTCCTATAACCAACTGCGGGAGGCAGCCATTTTCACCCTCACTTTCGATCGGGCTGATTCACAGCGCTCGAAATTGGCAGCCAGCCGGTCTCTCGACGATGATCGAGCAGGACCTCGGTGAATCACATTTGAAGACTGCGAGGATCAATTTTCCGCCTGGTTTTACAGTTAACAGCGCACTGAACAACGTCGGTGTCTGCGATGAACGTGAAGTGAAGAGATGTGATCCAGACGATGCGATCGGTGAGACGGAGGCTGCCTCGCCCGTGCTCTCTGGTGCGCCCGATGTCCGTGACAGAACACTCACCGGCCGTGTCCACCTGATGATGCAAGACGCAGATGCACCTCCGACAGAGCCGCTGACGTTGGGTGTCTATCTAACCCACCGTACTTTCGACCTCGAGTTTCAGATCTATGGAACTATGCAGATGAAACGCAACGGCGACGGTGAGTTCTACATTGAAGCCGAGTTCGACGATCTGCCTCAGGTTCCGATCAGCTCGTTCGATTTGGATATCGATGAGCGTCTGATCAAAAACCCGCCGTCCTGCGGGCAGGCCAGGTTTTCAACTCGTTTTGACGGACACAACGATCGAAATGCGATAACACACCCATTTGTAAATGTCTTATGCGATGCCAACCATCAGCCCGCGCCGTTTGCACCAACGTTGGGCGTGCAGACATCGACAAACCGGGCCGGCGCCAATCCAAATTTGACTTTCAACATCGACCGCGGACGAGATGAACAGACGTTTGATCGGATGGAGATCGGCTTGCCCCCAGGACTAATCGGCAATCCAGAGGCAGTCCCCAAGTGCTCATTTATCCAAGCCAGAACCAACACCTGTCCCCACGATCGGGACGTCGACGGACCTTCCGGTTCGAAGATCGGTGAGGTGACGACCCGAGTACAGGTTTTCGGCTTCCTCGACCCGCTCGAGATACGGGGCAAGGTCTACATGGGAGATCAAGAGACCATGGACGTCCCGTACAGAGACGATCCCGGCGTGATGTTCGTTATTCTCGACCTACCTGAGATAGCAGGCGGTGGAACGCTGCTACTCGATTTGCGAATGCAGCTCCGTCGACTCCGATCACGGATTAACACAACGATCTCCGACCTCCCGACCGAGTTCGATGTCCGACGGATAAGCATGACCCTCTTCGGTAGCGCTGGAAACGACCACCACAAGGTCCTCACCAACCCGACGAGCTGCGGGAACGACAAGCGTTTCATTGCCGGTTTACCGGTAACGAGTACGTACCTGATGGACAGATCGATCCCAGGCCACGCGCCGCGGCACCGTACGAGGTGAGAGGGTGCGACCAGCTTGACTTCAACCCGAGACTATCCACAAGGCTTCCTGATATGCGCTCTCACGAGGCATCCCGCCTGCGCACCGTGATCACCCAGGACGAGGGTGAAGCCCATCTTCGACGGGCACAGATCGACTTCCCAGAAGGTGTGAGGGTAAACAGCCCGCTCGATGGAATCGAGCGTTGCACCAAGCGAGTGATCGAAAACTGGCGTCCGGCTGACTGGGGCTGTGACGACAAGGAAGAGTCGGTTGGCAACCGTCCACGCGGGCTCCCCGCTGCTCGAACAGGGCGATCTACTGACCGGTACCGCTCACTTCAAAGAGACCCCGCTCGATAAGCCTATGGAGATGGTTATATTCCTGAAGGGACTTGTCGATCTAAGGCTTAACGGAAAGTTACAGACCTATCGCGACAACCACGGCAACTTCCGCATCAAGGCGGTCTTCGACGACCTTCCTGAGCTTCCAGTCACATACTTCGAGCTATCTATGACCAGGAAACTGCTGCGAAACCCGGCAACCTGTGGCAGACATACATTCATAGGCCTTCTATCGGGACACAACGATGATGATCGTGAAACTTCGTCGCAGACAACCATCGACATGTGCGACAGACAGCGCGATGTGCCCGCGTTCAATCCAAGTCTCGAATTTACTTCCTCAGACAATCAAGCTGCTGCTCATCCCGAAACGGTTAGGGCAGTCGTCGACAAACCCGCGGGCCAGCAGGTACTGAGTAGCATGCGGTTGGTCCTCCCCAAGGGGATGATGGGCAATCCGAACGCCGCTCCAAAGTGCAGTCAGATACAGGCAAACATCGACATGTGCCCAGCAAATTCCAAGATCGGCAAGGTGAGAGCGTCTGCGAGAATCTTTGAGTTCTTAGGCGAAGACCTCGACGTAGACGGCAAGCTGTACATGGCCGAACCGTTCCTTGATGGTGATCCAGGTGGAGCCTTCCTAATCCTCGATCTACCTGAGGTTGCAGGCGGTGGGTACATGATTCTGAATGTCCGCCTGGTGCTGAACGACGACAACCGCATCGAGGCGATCGTCACCGGCCTGCCGACTGAGTTCGATATCCGCCGGATCGACATGTCGCTATGACGGAAACGCTGGCGAAGATGACGACCGAGCGCTGATCACAAACCCGACAAGCTGCGATCAGGGAAAGACTGCAAATGCCCACTTCACGGGCGACGAGGGAGGTAGCCGCAGCGCCTCGGCACCCTACAGAGTACGTGGGTGTGACGCATCTTGACTTCTCGCCACAGTCTAGAAGTATCGATAGACCCGACGCGCGCAGCAACACCTTCAAAACTGAAAACAACGGTCACGCTGAACCGCAATGACGCGCATCTGCGTAGGGCAAGAATCAAATTCCCGCGTGGCTTCAGAGTTAACAGCAATCTGACAAGCCTGCGCCGCTGCAGTCAGGACCAGGTCAACGAATGGCGTCAAGCAGGCCGGGGCTGCGACGATGATGCAGGTACCGTGATTGGAGCCGCCCGTGCGGAGTCGCCGATACTTGAAGCTGGCGATGAGCTGACCGGCACAGTCCATTTAAAAGACACCGCGCTCGATAGGCCGATGGAGTTGGTTGTCTTCTTGAAGGGCTTGGTCGATGTGAAGATCGAGGGCAAGGTACTTGCAAGACGCGACCCGGATGGCAGGTTCCGGATAGAGGCCGACTTCAACGAGATGCCGGAGGTACCGGTTACGCAGTTCGAGTTGGACCTGACCAGAGAGCTTGTCACCAATCCAACTGAGTGTGGACCCAAGACTTTTGAGGGTGAGTTTCTTGGACACCACAGATCTGACAGATTGATCAGTGGTAGTTCATCGGTGACGATAGATAGTTGTGATCAGATCCACACCCTCGGGGCCTTTGGCCCGCAGCTCGGCTTCGCCCCTTCAACCAACCTTGCAGGTAGCCATCCCGATCTGACGATCGCCGTTGACAAGCCTGCAGGCCAGCAGCCGATCAAGAATATGAAGTTCAACCTGCCCACCGGCTTTATGGGCAACCCCCAATCGGCACCGCCCTGTTCAGCGGCGGCAGCCGACGCCGGTCAGTGTCCGGCGTCTACCAAGCTCGGCGATATCGAGGCAAAGGTTCAGATCTTCGGGTTCCTGGAGCCGCTGACCGTCTCTGGAGAGGTGTTTCATGGCCCCGCGCGAGAACGACCCCGCGCGCATGCACGCCGTGCTAAACCTTCCGGAAGTCGCCGGCGGTGGCAGGTTACGTCTGGTTACAAGAGTGAGTCTGCGCGACACGGACAAAGGCGTCGATGCAAAGGTCGTCAACATGCCGACCGATTTCGATATCAGGCAGATCAAGCTAAAGCTCTATGGGCGCACGGGCGAGCATGGCGGTAAGCCGTTCTTGACGAACTCAACATTCTGCACTCCGAATCCTGCGGGTGCCAGCTTCACAAGTGAGTATGGAGCTGCATCCTCATCAGAGGCCCCATATCAGGCGACCGGGTGCGAGAGTCAAAGCTTTGATCCAAAGCTGGGTGTTTCGCTTGCACCGGCTAAGCCAAACACGACACCTGCAATCAAGACGGTCGTCACACAGAAGCCAGGAGAGGCGACGCTGGCGGAGGCAAACGTAAAATTCCCTAAAGAGCTGAAGCTGAACATCGCCAAGGTTCCACCTCTCTGCTCACAGGAGCTGCTTGCGATCGGTGCGTGTTCCGAGGCCTCCCGACTCGGTTCTGCCGTTGCGCATTCGCCTCTGCTTGCAGATAACGAACCGCTTCGTGGGCCTGTCTATATGACCACCGGCGGCCTCGGCTCGAACATCCGTATCGTCGCCCAACTGAGAGGCCTGGTGAACATCGATCTACCGGTCGATGCAGCTGTCAACCCGTTAGGCGGCCTGAACGCAAATGTTTCGGCACCGTCGGTTCCGGTCAGCAGGTTTGAGTTAACGCTCGAGGGCGGCAATAAGGGAATGTTGCGCACGGCGCCGATCTGTAAATACCTGGCGTTTAGTGCGGACTTTAAAAGCCACAGCGGTAAGACCTCGGCCTCGACCAGCCGTGTTGCAATCAACCCGTGCAAGACACGCTTGAGAGCAAGTGTAAAGAAGCCAAAGAGGGGAAGGCGTTCCTCGGTATCGGTAACGCTGACAAGTGGTTACCCCGTGAAGAGTGCATATGTCAGGCTCGGCACACTACGGATGTCAAAAAGTTGGCCGAAGCGCTGGAAGCCAGGAAAGATCGACGTCGAAGCCGATGGAAGCAAATCGATCAGCTCAAAAGTATCGCGCGGTATTAAGAAACAAAAGCGCAGTTCGGGCAAGCGAAAGACGAAAAAGGCCTTGATCAGTAAAAAGAGTAAAAGCTCCAAGAGTAAGAACCGACCTGAGAAAAGCCGTTCGCTCAAGGTTTCGAAGAAGTTGAAGGTGAACGTCAAACTGGTCCGCAAGAAGAAGAGCGCTTACCTGAAGGTAACTACGAAGAGACCGTTTACCAAGATGAAGATACGACTACGAAGCAAGGGACCGATCGTCGAGCCAAGACGGTGGCGCTGCATGACATTCAAGGGCAGCATCACGACCTCGCAAAAGAAAAAGATAAACGCGAAATACACACTTAAAAAACGTATTAAAAAAACGCGGAAGAAGAGCAAGAAGAAAGGCAGCAAGAAGGCATTTGCAGCAAAGAAAAAGCGCAGCAGCTGCGCAAAGAAAAAGTCTAAAAAGAAATCTAAGAAAAAGGGTAAGAGCAAGGGAGGAAAACGTGGCTAGCAAGCACCTGAATTTCCGAATATTACGTGTTTCATTATTTATTTTCATCTGTGCCGCGATAATTAGCGCGCGTGCCGATGCCGCCAACTGGGTCGATCCAACAGGGTGTGAGCCCTCGGCCTGTTCACTGAACGTAGTAGACGACAATGCAAGGTTTCCATCGATTACTAGCCTTGATGGAGTTCCCTACGTTTCTTTCTCCCAAGACGCCGGTGGCAACCAGGACAGATGGGGGAGCAGGCGGCCTATCGTCGTTAAAAAGCTAGCACAGGACAACTGGTCGGTCGTTCGCAATAATCGGCAGCTCAACCCGGTGGTTCGCACTAACGGTGGAGATCTAACGACGCTCTCCGAGCACAGCAAGATCGCAAATCTCAACGGGCATATCCGCCTGGTTGTCAGTAGACGTGCTGACGACGATGTCACCACTGGTCAACTCGAGGTTTATGACATGCGAGGAGAGATCGGTAGAGAAAGCTGGTCCCGATCATATTTGCGTGGGTTCGGCGCCCCTATTAATGGCAGGCCAAATGGACCATATTCAGATCCAGATATCGCTGAAGTTGGAGGAACTACAGTCGTAGCTTTCACGCATGGGCGGCTGGGACGCGCCAATCTTGACTTTTGCAGAAATAACAATTGTCAGCTCACATGGCTTGGCGGAGGGGGTGAGCTTGCACACGAACAGAGAGCCAAGCAGCCCGTGCTTGCACTTCTGAATAACGAATTGCACAGTGCAGTCCTAGGCGAGGATATCTACTGGCGGCTTTGGGCAACTACGCCTGGTGACGACCGTGAAATGTTGAATGTCGACGCCCATCACGATGTCCGTGACCCCGCTATGACCAAGGTTGGAGACACTCTGTACATTACCTGGCGCGAGCATATCGATCGCGACGAGAACGGTCGTGGCGACGATGACATCTGGCGGGTGTATGTGAGTAAGTTGGACGGCGACTCTTGGGAGAGAGTGATACAGCCACGTACCCGTTTCCGAGGGCAGCGCGCAACAGTTAACTCAGAACTTGACAAAAATGTCTGGACCACCCCAGATATTGCAGATATTGGTGGAGTTCCATATATCGCCTTCTCGGAAAACCACCGCTTGAGAGTAAAACGGTGGGATGCAGGCTCGGAGAGCTGGATACAGGTCGGTTCCGTCCTGAACGTCAGCTCCTGGGGCGCATATGACCCGAAGATCACCAACGTGAACGGTGTCCCATACGTAACCTGGAGTGAGAGAAGATCGCCTGATGGCAAGCAGCAGGTCTACGTCAAGGCACTGGACAGTGACGCAGACGGTGTCGTCGACGGTAGAGACAACTGCCGAGATGACCGAAATGCAGACCAGAATGATTTTGACAACGACGGCCGCGGCGACGCCTGTGACTCGGACGACGATGGCGACGGCGTTCGTGACCGCTCAGATAACTGTCCCTGGGAGGCAAACGCCAATCAGAGCGACCGCGATGCTGACGATATAGGTGACGCCTGCGAAGGTGATCGTGACAGTGACGGTACTCCCGATGCAGACGACAGCTTCCCCGACGATCCCTACGAGCAAGCCGACTGGGATGAAGACAGTGTCGGCGACAACGCCGATAACTGCCCAGACTTACCTAACCGCGACCAGAGGGACGCGGACGGCAACGGTACAGGTGACGCCTGTCAGGGTGCACAGGGCGCGATGAGGCGTCAGATGTATCGCGAGCAGAGAAGAGCCACAGATCGGATCAGAGGAATCAATGTGGGGCCGATCGGCGCCAACAATATCCCCGACATGGATCGAAGCTCCAGTGGAGCGATCGACCTACCGGACAGGATACGTGAAGATAGTCGGTTACCTGAGTGCATCTCCTGCCAGGACAACTCCGATGGTGGCAGAGAGAAGCGGGCTTCAACGAACTCCAAACACAGCGATACGAAGAGCTCAAGGTTTAGCTTTGAGTAAAAAGATGCGTCCGTAGGAAAGACGACGTCAAGCCGTAAGAAACGGCTGGTCTGTCAGTCACATAAACGCAAAGTAAATGAACCACGAATGGAGCACCGAATCATGGCTACTAGATGCAGCACCCTAGGCACACTCAAACGTCCCTTACTTCTTCTACTCGTGGCGGCAGCCACCCTGATCGCCTATCAATCGCCGGATGCGCACGCGTACAGAGTGATGGTTGCAAACAACGGCGATGACTCGATCTCGTTAATCGACAGTGCACGACCGGATGAAGAGCCGGTACTGGTTGAAAACGTCGGTGATGGGCCAACCGACTTTGTATACGGACGATTCAGCCGATACGCGCTCACTGCTTTTTTTACGCTCGAGTCAGACAGCCGAGTTCGAAACCTGGACCTAGGTCGTGATATTGGTCTCGGCGATATTGACCTCGGCACTGGCAAGCGCCCCGGTCCCATCGAGATAGATTGGGATCAACTTTACGTCGTCAATCGTGGCCCTGCTCCAGGCGAACCGGCAAACGGTTCGTTGTCGATCATCGATGTCTCCGGTCAAAACGAGACCATAGAGACGGTAGTTGGTTCGGACCCGTCAGGGCTAGCCGTATCGAAGCGACATAACCGTATCTTCGTTACAAACGGTGGCTCAAACAATGTATCGGTCATCGATATCGAGGAATTCAGCCCCAGTTACGGCACAGTCGTAGACACGATCAACTTGCCTTTAAGTACAGACTCCCCAACTGACATTGCCAAGGCATACGTTGGAGATGAGGAATATATGTACGTCACAAACTGGAGCAGCTACTCGGTTACAGTCATCAACGCTGAAACTCTTGAGATCATCGACAGGATTGGGTTACCGATGGTGCCAACAGTGGTGGAACCGGGGCAGGAACATCCCAGTTGCCCCAGATGGAGCGGAAATGAGGAAGACGGCTGGTCTTGTTTTTCGACCCCCAAGGCCATCACAGCAGTGCAGGACAATGCCGCCGGCAACGCTCAGATTCTGGTGGCAAGTAGAAACTCAAACAGCGTCAGCGTGATAGACGCTCGTCAGGGGGCTATCGTGGGAGCCCCGATTGAAGTGGGCGGTGACCCCAGCGACATCGAAGTGGCAGACGACGGCCTTGCGTATATCAGCAACGAGGGCTCCAATACAGTTTCAACCGTAGACACCGAGGTCGGCCGACAGATCAGGGAAACGGACGTTGGTGGAAATCCAACCGGCCTAGGAATATATCCATTCTCTTTCGATCGTCCTGACCCACCGCCATGCGATGACGGGCAACAATCATTGGTCAATGATGAAGTGGGTCGATACTGCATTCCGGTAGATACTCCCCAGGATCCTCCCCCTCCCGTGCCACCTGAAAAACCAAAACAAAAAGTCCAGTCAGCAACGCAACCACCAGAGCGTTGTGAGCGGGTGCTGTATGAGAACGAGCTAGAGGTGCCGCGCGAAGTTCGCCTCGCTGATCTGGTAAACGGCAAGGGAATCAAGGTTAAAGCCTCCGCCAGCAAACCGAGCAGTGGAACGGTCAAGGTCGAGATCACCGGCAGAAACGCCCGTCATTTCAAGTTATATAAAAAGACTAGTAGCCAGAAGAACAAGCTCCTGGCATCTGCCAAAGTGCAAGTGGGAAGCACACCCAAAGAGATCAGCCTCTCTGCAAATAGCAAGGCTCGTAAGCTGATCAAGCGCGCTCTGCGACTGAAGAGGGCGCCCAAACGGACAAAGTTGAAGGTAAGCCTGGTATCGACTGCCGATTCAAGCAAGAGCTTAAAACGCTTGAACGCACAGACGGTAAGGGCTTTGAGAAAGGGAAGTCTCCGTCGTACAGACTCATATAAAAAAGTACGACAGGTTATCGACTACAGCCTCTGTGGTACACCTCTTAAAGCGAAAATAGAAGGCCCAAGTGAGACAAAGCTGAGCTCTCTCGCTACAAAAAGGGCAAAGAGGGGCCGTGGAATAAAGGTCCAAGTGAGCTGCTCGGAGGACTGCACGGCACTAGTGGGTCTCAGAATGTGGGGCCGCTATGAGATCGGGTTGAAGTTCAGAAAGACTGGGCAGACAAAGAACCGATGGTTGTCTTCCCGCACAGTGAAGCTAAGGGGCGGCGAGGCAAAGACTCTCACTTTAAAAGGTGTCTCCTCAAAAAAACTCAGAAAGCTGCTTGTCCGTGGTGCAAGCAACAAACGTTACGACAGAGTCAAGGTTAAGTACTTGATCGAGGCGCGCACCGAAGACGGCAAGAGCGGTGCGGATGAGAAGACGGCGAGAGTGAAGCTGAGGTTTTAGGTCGTCGAGTAGTTGAACTGAATAGTCAAACAGCTCTGCGACCAGATAGCGCTCGGCCAACGGTGACCTCGTCTGCGTACTCGATATCGGCTCCCATCGGTAGGCCGCTCGCCAGTTTGGTGACGATGACGCTCTCGTCTGCTTCTTTTATCACCTCGGCCAAGTAGAGCGCGGTAGCTTCGCCGGTTGTATTTGGGTTCGTCGCAAGAACGACTTCCCCCACTCCACCATCTTTTATCCGTCCAAGAAGTTCCGAGATATGCAGATCCTCAGGACCGACGCCGTCGATCGGTGAGAGCGCTCCGCCGAGTACGTGGTAGAGGCCATGGTATTCGTGGGTCTGCTCGATCGGGATCATGTCCTGCGCCTCTTCAACCACACATACGAGACTACGGTCGCGACGCTCATCTGAGCAGATACGACACTTTGGCGCATCGGCGAGATTGAAACAGACCTCACAGAAGCCGATCTTCTCCTTGACCTCCGATATCGCCTGCGCAAGTTGGAGCGCATCTTCGTTCGACGAGCGCAGAATATGGAAAGCAAGCCTCTGTGCGGTGCGCCGCCCGATGCCGGGCAGCCGCGCAAGCTCGGTTATGAGATGCTCGATCGGTGGTGAAAACATCAGTGTGATCTATCTAGGCGCCAGGCAGGCCGAGATCCCCTAAGCCGCCAGTAAGCCCACCCATCTTGCTGTTTGCCAGATCTTGCGCAGAACGGATCGCCTCATTTATCGCTGCAAGCGTCATGTCCTGCAGAATCTCGGGATCGTCCGGATCGATCGCTCCTGGATCGATGACGATCTCCTTTATCTCCAGGTCTCCCCCGATTTTCACTTTGACCATGCCTCCGCCGGCGCTTGCTTCAACGACCTCACCTTTAAGCTCTTCCTGCGCCTTTAGCATCTCACCCTGCATCTTCTGCATCTGCTTCATCATCTGACCCATGTTCGGCTGTTTCATACCCTGCGCTCCTTACCTTTCTTCAGTAATTTCTTCCGCGTCAAACTTGCTCTTTATCAACTCCACAATTTCGACCTCAGATAGCTCCGACTGTTCCTGAGTTTCTCCATCCAAGTCTGGATCCAACTCGAAGCTCAACCCAAACTTGAATCCTGTGGCCTCGGTGATCGCCAACTCGAGCTTCTGCCGGTTCTCATTCGTCTCGGCCTTGCGTTTTTGAAATGACGCCGATTGTGGATACGCCACCGTGAGCCGCTTGTCCTCAAGCTTCCAGGGCACAGCCTCTGACAGTAGGGCCGCAAGCAGTGGTCCATCGTCAGTGCTATGCAGCTGCTGTATGACCTTCGGCCAGATCTTCTTGAATTGATCGATGCTTGGTTCGCCTGGCTCAGACGGCGCATTCGATCCCTTGTCTGTGACTTTCGTTTTCAGTTCTTTTTTTTGAGGTTTTCCTCCCGGGTCGGCCTCGGTCCGCAAAGACCTACCTGCGCCAACATTGGGCGAGCTTCCAGATTCGGACAGTGCTGCCTTGACCAGTGCCAACTCGAGCTGGATGCGCGGATCAGCGCCGTCGCGGATAGCACTGTGTGCTGCAGTCAGCAAGTCAAGTGCATACAACGGTTGCTCTCTATTTAAAGAATGCGCCTGCTCCGCCAAACGTTCGGCCTGATCTTCCGTCATACCGAAATCGTGAGGAGCTTCTCCTGCTGCCTGCACGACCATGATCTGACGCAAGTGTGAGACAAGATCGCGTATGAACTGCACAGGATCGATTCCGGAGTTAACGACTCGCTCAACTGCATTCAGTGCTGCAGCAGCGTCGCTCGCAGCAATCGACTCAGTGGCCGCGTACAGAAGCTCGATGTCCGACACTCCGAGCACATTTACAACGTCCTCGTGCGAGATCTCTGCACCGCAGTAGGTGAGCAACTGATCGAGCGTCGATATCGCGTCACGGAAGCTGCCGGTCGCCGATCTAGCGATCAGACCCAGCGCTTGGTCCGACACTTTCAGGCTTTCCGCCGATACGACTCGCGTTAGAACCTCGCCGATCTGATCGAGAGAAGGCTGGCGGAAATCAAACCTCTGGCAGCGATCGACGATGGTCGGCATCACTTTGTGTGACTCAGTCGTCGCGAGTACAAAGATAGTGCGCGGAGGTGGCTCCTCTAGTGTCTTTAAAAACGCGTTCCAGGCAGCAGTAGAGAGCATGTGTGCCTCGTCCAGGATGTAGACCTTCCACTTCCCCCCCGTTGGAACCAGGTTGACGTTTTCACGTAGGTCGCGGATGTCTTCTACCGAGTTGTGCGAGGCAGCGTCCATCTCTATCACGTCCATCGACGTGCCTGCGGCTATAGCTATGCACGAATCACATTTGCCGCAGGGCTCTGTAGTGGGCCCCTCGACGCAGTTCAGCGACCTGGCAAGGATCTTGGCGACGCTTGTCTTACCGGTGCCCCGCGAGCCTACGAAAAGGTAGGCGTGGTTGACTTTTTCGACCTTGATCGCGTTGCGAAGCGTTTTTACGACGTGCTGTTGCCCCACAACCTCGTCAAGGGTTTGAGGGCGATGGCGGCGGTATAGCGAGGTCACGGAGATCATTTTACCTCTACGTCGCTAGGCTTGGCCCGTCCATGAAAGAGATAGTCAAACGGATTCCGGCCCCGGTGTGGATAGTTGTAGGTGCAATCGGCTTCCGGCTTGCCTACCCGAGGGCGTATCTCAACTACGACACCTTCTACGCGATGCTCTGGGGCCAGGACATCCTTCACGGCCGCTTGCCCAACTATGAGTTCGCGATTGCACCTACACCTCACCCGCTGGTCACACTTGTATCGATGACAGCAGTACCGTTCGGCAGCGCCGCAGACGACATACTGATTGGAATCTCTTTTTTAGCCTTTGCAGCGCTTGTTTGGGCCGTATACCAGCTCGGTTCGCTCACCTTCGGCTGGCACGTCGGCCTGCTTGCAGCCGCGATCATCGCAACCCGCCAGCCGCTCGACTCGTTCACCATCCGGGCCTATGTCGATATTCCATTTGCGGCCTTAGTTGTCTACGCAGCGGTGCTTGAGGCCCGGGTTCCTAAGCGCGGAGCACCAGTACTTGTGCTGCTGGCGCTGGCCGGTCTTTTACGCCCCGAGGCATGGCTTATCGCCGGGGTCTACTTTCTCTATGTTGCCTGGGACGCTGACTGGCCCAGGCGCTGTCGGGCTCGCTGCACTCACCTTGTCCGCTCCCCTGCTATGGTCACTGACGGACCTGATAATTACCGGTGACCCGCTGCACTCACTGCACGGCACCAGTTCACTCGCCGATGAACTGGAGCGGAGACGATCACTTCTGGACGTACCGGTCGCGATGCCAGAGTCGCTTGGTTACGTGCTGCGAGTGCCGGTGCTCATAGGTGCAGTTGCTGGTGTTTTGTTTTCCTGGTTTTACGCAAGACGTAAGGCATCTCTGCTCGCCGCCCTGATCGTTCTGAACGCTGCAACGTTTACCGGCCTGTCGATCGCTGGGTTACCATTGCTAGCTCGGTACTTGATTATCGCTGCAACAGCGACTGCGATCTTTGCATCCGCCGGTGCACTTGGATGGTTGGGTCTCCCCCACGGCAAGGACCGGCGCAACTGGACGATAGTCGGCGCAGTCGTCATCGCATTGCTCGTCGCTTTCATCCCGGCCCAGTACTCACGACTCTCGAAGCTGCGCGCAACGACGATAAGCCGCGGACAGATGTCGGAGGATATAAGAGGGTTGACCGAGCAGAAAGATGCGAAGAGTTATCTTGGGACATGCCGCCCGATATACACGCCCAACCACAGACCGGTGCCGATGATGCGCTACTGGCTTGAAGCCCCTGCCAACGCCGTTATATCAGCCCAAACTCTCGACGGCCCACCTCAAAAGGGAGTGATGCTTGCCGCAAACACACCGCAAGTCAGACGCCTGTTCGTGCTCGACCCCCGCGACCGGGAAAACTTAAACGTCCGCGTGCCTGAGGGTTTCCGCAAGGTTGCCAAAAATCGCTCGTGGGCGCTTTATGCGAGCCCGGGGTGTGTCAGTTCAGTCGAAACCGCCGGGTAAAGAACTGTGAAAGCACTGACCGCCCTTTCCTACGGCTTCAGCTGAAACGGAGGATACTGATCGGTCACAAGTAGAAATGCATAACAGGAAACGCGGTTCTGCCATCGGATTACGCCTTCTACAAAATCGAAGAATTGACGCGGGTATCTGCCCGTAAAAAGAACTGTAAACCAGGTTAGGACCACTACAATAAACACGGCGATCCCAAGAAACAGAAGCACTATGTAGTGAGGGATCGCCAGGAACCACTTAACCAGGGGTAACCAACGGTTCAGATCTTCTTTGGCATCCGGATATGCGAAGTCGAGTTTGACAGCCTGCTCCTCGTCGGTAGAGGGATATTGATCGTCCATAAGCGCCAAGTAGATGCCGACCCGGTTGCTAAATCGAAGCAGTTGCTGATTCCAGTCAAACCACCAGCGCGGGTACTTCTGCCGGAATAGGATCATCAGCAGCGGGCCAAAGAAGAGCATGCCGCCCGCGCCAATTGCGGCAGTCGTTGTGTAGCCGTCAGCGTCATACGACCCGCCGTTAGCACCGCTGACTGCACCCAGCACGATCGCGATCGGGATCACAGCAAAGATCCTGAAGGCACTGCTCACCCTGTTCAACTCACGGTCGGGATACTCGACCGAGAATGTGACCGGGTAGCTATCGCCTGTGCCACCTGTGCTTTCAGCTACTGGATAGTCTTCGTTCATGCCACGCCTCCTCATTTGTAAACAGGAGAAGTCTAGTGTTCTGACCGGGTGTATCCAAGAAGCTACTGCTTACATCCGTCCCGGTTGTCGAAGATCTCGATCATGCCGTTATGCTGGGGCCAGTCGACTTCGCTTGCAAGGATCCTCTCTGACTACGTAGAAGTATTCTCATAATTAAACCGGCATTATCTTACCGCTCATACGTCTGTATGTTATGAATCACGGTTGTGCAGAATTTGCACTTCACAATAGTGGTTGTTTAATTAATACCCCAAAATCATCCAATACGGTCTATGTGTTCGGCTGTGCTTTTTGGTTTTGTTATTAACAATTTACTATTAAATTAATTAATTAATTATTAAAAGCGCAACTTTTTGTCTTCTATTTGTTTAATACGACGATATTGACGTTGTTACAAGGACTGGAGGACCAAATGAAACCGCAATTCAAGAAACTCACCACACTCACGAGTGCACTGTTGATAATTACCGGCGTTGTCACGGCAGTAGCATTTGCAGCAACTATCACCGGAACCGCAGGACGCGATGTACTGAGAGGCACATCTGCTAGCGATACGATAGATGGGCTGGCCGGCCACGATCGCTTACATGGATATCGTGGCGATGACACGCTTTTGGGTGGAGAAGGCAGAGATGTATTGAGAGGCAACAGGGGTAACGACAATCTTGACGGCGGTCCCGGAGCCGACCGTCTGTTCGGCGGATTTGGCGCAGATACACTTACCGGCGGCGACGGTAATGACCGGCTCAGAGGTAATAGGCAAAAAGACAGCCTCGAAGGTGGGATTGGTAACGACCGGCTTCATGGCGGCTCCGGAAATGACACGTTGGACGGTGGCGAAGGTAACGATCGCCTCTACGGCAACCAAGGCGCCGACACCCTGATCGGAGGCGCCGGAAATGACCGGCTCGCAGGCGGCAGAGGTAGTGACAAGCTTGACGGCGGACCTGGAGACGACATTCTGCGCGCCCGTCTTCCCAAGGCTGACGCTATAACCTGCGGCGATGGAAACGATGTGGCAATAATCAGTCCAAGAGACGTAATCACCGACGCCACACCGGAGAACCAGAACGGCTCGTGTGAGACGGTCCATATCAAGTAGATATCTGTATTCGGTTCTTTGAAAGCTCAGGCGCGTTTCTTCTCGCGCCTGAGCTTTTGCCCATTCGCGAGGCCAAGGAGAGCCGTGCCACCCCACGTGAAGAGCAGGCAGGGCCGGGAAGCTTCTGGGAGATCGTCCTGGCAAGCGAAAGCGACTGGCCGCAGCAGAGCGGCATGCTTGAGATCTTTAACAACCAGGACGGCACCTTCTCGATCTTCCGTACGGTGATCGATCACTCTCCGGTGCCGAATGTGGGTCATTCGCCAGATCTCACCAACCCGCTCACCCTGGCATCGATCAGCCGTGAGATCGCCTTCAATGACCCGCAGGGATCGACCGGCGAAGACGGCACATCCGATGCGCGTGGGACGCTGGAGGATAGAAACGTCGAGCTTCTTGTTGAAAAGTAGTCAGGAATCAACTATCTCACAGAGGGCTCTTAAAGAGAGATAACATTATTGTTATACTCTTTTTATGACTGAGATTTCCTCCTTGCTGGAGAGTGCCCGAATGGAGTGTGGGCTCACCCAGGCTGAGTTGGCAGCTCTTGCGGATACAAAGCAGCCGGCTATCGCGCGTATAGAAGCGGGTGCGAACAAGCCGTCTCTGCGCAACGTGCAGCACTTGCTGGCGATAATGGGCAAGTCTCTGAAATTTGAGACTGCTCCGTTGGATGCGCTTGAGTCAGGGGTCGACTCCAGCCTGATCTATGAGAACCTACGACTTAGCCCGAAAGACAGGCTGCTTAAGCTTGAAAGCGCCTGTCGCTCCATACTCGAATTGAGAAAGGCAGCCGGTCAAGTCGATGGCTGAGCCGACGGAATTCTTGGAACTGCTTCGTTCGTTATCCAGCGCAGATGTTAGGTTCATTTTAATCGGCGGAGTCGCGGCTAACCTGCAGGGATCTGCCATCGTAACCTACGACACCGATATCTGTTACGACCGGGAAGAGCGCAACATAGAAAAACTGGTTGTCTTGTTGAAAAAACTCGACGCCGAGCTGAGAGTTGGCGGCGCCAGCGATGATGAGCCGATGCCGTTTCAACTCGATGCCCGGTCAATCCAGGCGGGCGGGAACTTCACATTCAAGACGAACTTGGGCGATCTTGACTGCATTGCATGGCCAGGAGGAACATCCGACTTCGATTCATTGGCCAAGAAGGCCCTCATGATCGACCTGGGTGATTTCAAGGTTGCCGTTGCCAGCATCGATGACCTACTTCTAATGAAGCGTAAGGCCGGCAGAGCGAAAGACGTCGCTCAGATACTCGAGCTCGAGGAGATCAAGAGAATCCAGAGAGAAAATTGACAATCACTTCTCTATTATCAGCTCCACGTTTCGGTCTGTAATCGTACCCCTTGCATCATCGGTGCCATTCTCCCCAGTCTGGCCTTGTGGATCGTTGAAGGAGATCTCGCGGCTGATCGATGCCAGTTTGCGTGGATTGTCCAGATCGGGATCTTCGCCGGGATCGGGAATGCCGGAGTGATCGATCACGGTGCGGAAGATCGAGAAAGTACCGTCGCGGTTATCGAAGACCTCCAGCATTCCACTCTGCTGCGGCCAGTCGTTCTCCGAGGCCAGCACCATCTCCCAGAAGCTGCCCGGGCCACCGTCCTGCTTGCGCGGCGTAATGCGATTGTTGTGTTCGTGACCGGAGACGTATGCAACCGCGCTCGGATGGCGGTAGAAGAGCGCCTCCAGCGACTCGTTGCCCAGGTCCTCGCACTGAGGCGCTCCCGGTGGCTCTCCGTCCTGATCGATCAGGCCGCAGTGCTGGTCTTCATAGCCATCCCAGTCGACGTTGTTCATCGTCTCCAGGCTGTGGTGGGCGAGGACGATCACCGTTTCGCCCGCCCTATCTGCAGCGGTCAGCTCACTGTCGAGCCAGCCGAACTGGTCGGGCTCTCCCCGAGTACCGTCACGGATGGTGCCGTTTGACAGGCCGTCGAGATTTACACTATCCAGGCCGATAAGACGAAGGCCGTTCTTCTTTTTCACCGAGTAGTAGCCGGTGTCGGGCCGATCGGCGCTAAAGCCGTGGCCGTCGCCGTCTTTCAAGTGTGCATCGATCCACTCCTGGTGGCTCAACAGCTTACGCTTCCGATCAGGCTCAACAACATCGGTTGGTACCAGGTTACCGTCGAGGTCTTTGAGGCAGCCGGTGGGTGAAACCGGGGTAAACGTAAAGTTTCCCTGCCAAAGGGCATCGTGGTTTCCGAACACCGTCAGCCACTTGGACCTCAGGCCCTTTGCAATAAATGCCGTGTTTGCCTTATCGAACAGCCCTGGGAAGTCACGAGAGGCCACACGCCTGCCTGTCTCATTGAAGTTCTCTGACTCGGAGGACGAGTAGCCATCGCCGTCGCCACTGCCGTCCGGCTCATACCACTTGTTGTTTCCGCGCACACCTTGGTAGAGATCGGTCGGGTACTCAAATGGCCAGTCGCCACAGGGACCGGGCTTGTAGGTGGGGTCGCCGGAGTTTGGATCGACGGTGCCACCGTTGAGGATGTCTATGTACAAGTCGGTCTCGTTCTGCTGCTGGCTGTCGGCGTTGTCGCCGGTGACCAGTGTCAGCTTGGGCGTCCTTCTCGTAACCGGCGATTTCACCTTGTTTACGCTGCGTACGGCGGCATCGACTGTCTGGGATACAAGCGACTCTTGCGGGCGATACGCGCCATTTACATCGACCTCTCCGCCGATGGCGTCGATACCTTCGAGCCTGGCCGGCGACTCCTCGTCGACAAGCTGGAAGTCGGACAGTTGGATGATAGGGCTGAAGACGCGCCTGCGCGTATTTTCACGGTTGGGATTTGCGTCGGCTAACTCCTCGCGCACCGTGTAGCCCTCTCCGGCACCGTACTCGAGGCGGTTGTTGCCATCAAAGTCTCCGATTGTCTTGTCGAAAGTCGTGCCGGTGCTCGCTATTGCCGCCGGTGACAATGAAAGAGACAGCAGTATTGCGGGCAGTGCTGCGATACCGAGAATACGGACTACTTTGCTCAAGGTGGACCTCCCAAAA
Organism: uncultured Thermoleophilia bacterium; assembly: GCA_963710065.1. GTDB lineage: Bacteria > Actinomycetota > Thermoleophilia > Solirubrobacterales > CAVPYU01 > CAVPYU01. The sequence goes on from CAVPYU010000009.1 coordinate 277,028, forward strand.
TTGTGTGCCGCTGACAGTCTCAGACAAAACGGAGTTGCAATAGTGCTGCTCTGCTTGGTGAAAAGTGGAAAATCTTCCACATTCCTTGTAACCGTGCAGGTATGGCTTGCTACATAAGATCGGGCACGCTAACCGATCAGCGGCAGGTCACTCCCTGGCAGTGCGCAAGCTCATCCAGTCGAGCGTCCAGAGTGCCGATTAACTGTCGGCGCGAACGATCTTCATGAAGGCTGCCCATCTCGTACTCATCGCTAACAAGGTCGTAAAGCTCCAGCTCAATATCATCGCCTTCGTCATACGGGTTGGCATCCGCATCGAGGCCACCTCCTGAGTTATCAAGCTGACCAAACTGCCTGTTTTGACTTCTCTGTTCTTGAGAATGGCTCCAGCCGAAGCTGCCACTTGGATACTGCTGTGTAGCCACCCCCACTCCCGCAAGCTCCGGCTTGCCGGGGCTTTCATAGCGCACGTACTTGTACCCTGGCTGCGAGCCGTCCTGCGTATACAGGGCCTTGAACGTTGGAATCTTGCTGTCACCTTCATACCACCAGTGCTCAACCAGTAGATCGCTGCGCCAGTTGACTGCCCTTCCCTCAAGTATCGGCGCAAGTGAACGGCCATCGATCAGGTCGAATGTGGGATCATCGGGTGTGATACCGGCCAGTTCGGCAAAGGTGGGTGCCAGGTCAATGTTGGACGCGATCAGGTCGGAACTGCCTCGTTGAACTCCGGGGCCGCGCACCGTCAGTGGCACACGGATCGACTCTTCATACGCTGCTCGTTTCTTCTCCGCACGGTGTTCACCAAGCAGGTATCCGTTGTCTGAGATATAGACGATAACTGTGTTATCCAGCTCACCGACATCGTCAAGCTTGCCGACAATGCCTCCAACTGCCTGATCAACTGCCCAAGTTGAGCGCAGCTGCTTCAACCACTTCCTGTCGAGGTCGGCTTCACCCTCTTCATCTATTACATGTCTGTCCTGAACCCATGCAGGCTTGTCCGATACGTCTTCTTCGTTGAACGAGTCTTGACGGTAGTCTCTGTTACCTTCGAATCTATCCACATCATCCGGCGCCGGCGTTGAGGGAGAGTGGGGAGCGAACGGTGAGAAGTGAAGGAAGAAGGGCCGACTATCCGAACTGGCTTTTTCGATGAACTCCAGTGAATGCCGGGCCAGCACATTTGTCGAGTACTGTCGCCGATCGTAGTCTGCGAGATCACTGTTATCGCCCTTTTCATCGCAGTTTTGAGGGTCGCCCTTATATTCAGGGTCGCCGGCATAAAAGTGTGCCTCGCCGTCTTCGTTAAGCCAGTAGCAGTAGTAGTCCGGGCCCTTGTGTCCGGCTCCGTGCGTAAACGCGTGGAAGGTGTCCCAGCCCTTGGGAACATATGTATCTCCCAACCATGCTCCCCCATCTCCGCCTCCACCGTATCCGTTTAGATATTTGCCGATCAGGCCGGTCCGGTAGCCGGCATCTTTCAACCAGTAGGCAATGTTTGACTCCTCCTTGCCATTGCCCATGTAGCCACCGAATCCACCGTACGGGTAGTTATTGGTGAAGACCCCAGTGTTGTGGGGATACTGGCCGGTCAGTATCGAAGCACGCGCCGGGCAGCACTGCGATCGAGTGGTGAAAGCATTGTTGAACGTGAGCCCCTGATCGACGAGTAATGACCAAACGTTGGGCATGAACTCACGTGTAAAAGAGTCAAGACGTTGATCGTCGGAGAGGATCAGAACGATGTTGGGTCGTTTACCTGTCTGATCCGGCCCATCACCACCGTCACCCTGATCGTCAGATGAGTCATCGGGTGGTGGGGATGGAGTGTTTGGACTTTCTGTTGAACCGTTACTTGAAAAGGTCTTGCCTGCCTTTTCCCTGCGTACCTTCTCACACCGCTTTACACGATCGGAGGGATCCGCGTAGACGGTATCCTTGCCGGCTCCGCAGTCAACACGGTCCCTGCCACCCCCGGCAATATAGATGCGGTCGTTGCCCCTGCCGCCGTAGATCCTGTCCCGGCCGGGGCCGCCGTAGAGGCGATCGTTACCCCTGCCGCCGCTTATTAAGTCTTTGCCTGCGCCGCCTTTTACCAGATCGTGACCACCCTGACCGTAGAGCCTGTCTTTGCCGGAACCACCGTAAAGGCGGTCTTTGCCTGACCCTCCCTTGAGTACGTCCCGTCCATTCCCGCCATAGAGTCGATCGTGTCCACTGCCGCCAAATAGCTTGTCCGAGCCTGCGCGTCCGTAGAGCCGATCGTTCTTCTTACCACCGTTGAGAAAATTGTTAGAGGCTGTGCCGACCAATCGCTTTCCTGTGTTTTTTGCGTCGGCTGCTGCTCCACCTGCGCCACTGATTGTTAGAAGCAGAACTGCAATAGCCACAGCCAACATCCTTACCGAACATCGACCTATCCTTGCCGTCGAAATCAAATCGATCATTCCTCCTTGAACCGTCCTGTGCCACTTCCCTAACTAACCTGCATGACCCCGATTGGTGCTTCCCTATCTATCTGTGCCTCGACTCATTCCATAAGCGGCACTACTAGTCTCGACACTCTTCCGGCGTCAAAATGCCGGTCCTTATGGAGTGCCGAGCTTCTGCACTCGAAACGGCGATGTCCAATCAACACATGTCTTCTCGCGGGGTGTGACCAGACCACCTCTTTGAGTAGCCTCCACCGTGTAGATACCAAGCCTGCCGTTACCGTCGCTGCATTTGGATGGATCTCCGTTTTTCTGTACCGGTATTTCATGTTCTACACCACATTCAGCCCTACCACGAAAACCGTATGTCTGGCAAAGGTTTACGCGGAACCGCGTGATACCGGGCCTGTGACCGGTCCGCCAGTGAATGGGACCGACTGTAAATATGTAGTCACCTGGCACGCCGAAGTTGTTCTCCACAGCCCAGAGCCAACTTTGACTAAACGAGTTTGAGGCGCTGTAACAGGCAACCGCAGTTCTTGGACAGTCCGTCTCACCACCTGGATCGACTGCGTATAGGTCGGTCGGTGCGCACGCCCTCGAAGAAATGAGGTCCACCGAAGCGCACCAAGCCGCCGTAGACAACGTCGCCTGAGAACGGTGCCTCTCTGAACCCATCGGTCGGGTGGATCCAGACACCCTGAGCGATGCCAATATCTATCTTGTCGTAGAGAGTCCGATCGCCAAAAAATGTCCCCAGATTGGAACCACATACAAGTCCTTCTATCACCACGCTCGACGGCTGAAAAGCGACGTATGTGTCGGTGGTGTCGACAAATAGCTCGTGGATCAGAGGATCGTTTGGATACGGGCTTCCGTCACAGTCCGGGTCTGTCAGTGCCAGGGCAGCATTGCTGAAGGTAAAAACGCCAACTATCGCCGTGCAAGTAAAAAGCGCAAGTCTGAGCCTGCCAAACATAAAAAGCTCCTTTTCAAATATCCATCGGCCCAACTGGGCCGATCCGTTCAATAGATATGTACATCTGAGGGCGGCAATAGTGCCGCACGCGGTCAATGAAAGAAATAGAGGGGTTCGACTGTGAACCCCTCCTTAATTTGGTCCTTATTTAGCTTTGTACGCTCTTGCTAGCGACTATGAGTCCCACTTAACGCACGCATGGTCCGAATTTGTTGTTACGCCACCTCTGTTGCCGGCTTTGAGCTTATACGTGCCGTTCCTGCCCTTACAACTTTGCAGCGTTGCGTCACCGTTCTTTCTCACGAACGGTTGACTGCTGTCACCGCACTCACTTTCATTCGTGCCTGCATATGCACAGACGGTCATATCTCTGATCGTTGTAATCCCGAACGGAACTTCGAAGAAATCCTTGTTGTTGCTGCGGATCTCGCCGATGTGGACGGAGTACTTGCTGTCCCTCTCGGTCACCCAGACTGAGTTGTACAGGTCGTACCATCTGTAGTACTCCTTCTGGGTGGGATCTACCACGCCCCTGTAGCATGCTCTCGCTCGGGTCCGACAGTCGCCGTTGCCACTTTTGTCAACCAGTAGATTTAACTTGTATGTCCCGATAGCCCATGGGTACTGCGCTGAGAAGAGCCAGAAGAACGTCGTTATGGTGAGCTTGCCGACATATGCGCCATCGGCCATCTCGTCGGTCGAGTTGTACTCAACTCCCCTGGCCGTCCTAACTCTGATATCGACATATTGGGTGCCGGATCCCGCCTCTTCATAGGTCTCGGCCGATCCCAAGGCAGTGCCACATAGCTTCCCCTCAAAGGCAACACCAGAGACTGCGTTCGCCGACGAGTTGTCAGTACGGACGCTGAAATCGAACGCCCTGACCGAGTTGTCCCGCTCGCAGTACTCGCTCACCCAATCTTCTTCTTCGGCATAAGCCACAGCACTAAATCCCACCACAGAGACCAGTGCTGCACAGCTTGCCGCTGCAATTAATAACCTGCGCATCTTTATCGCTCCTCCTGTTGTTGATTCACGGCCCGCTAGGACCGATCGGTGCATCGGTTTAAGACAACGGAATGCATCAGTCGTGCCGCAGAAATTAGGCATACACTTAAAGATGGGGGCAGCAGCTCTACTTCTGCTTCTTCGACTTCTTCTTCTTGCTGCACCCCTTGCCGGTGAGCTTGACCTTCTGTGAAAGCACATGCTTCTTTCCGTCGTCGGTCGTGACAAATGCAAGGAACTTCATCGGGTTCTTGCAGCCCTTGGGGTTTCGGATGAAGCGTGACTCTGAGGGGTTTAGCTCTACGGTTACCTTGTCTAGGTCCTTTGGCAGTGACTTGAGGGAGAGACGGCTTTTTAACACCGATTTCTTCTTTTTCTTGCCACGTACCTTTACCGTCTTTGTCTTTACCTTCTTCTTGTAAAGGCTTACCTTGGAGCTGCTGAGTGCACCCAGTGTGCCGAACTTGAGAGCCTTCTTTTTCTTTCTCTTTCGAAGCAGGCTCTGGCCTAGGCGCAGTTGGCTCTCCAGCTTATTACCTGCGGCGCTGAATGAGAGTGTGCCGAACTTCTTTCTCTTGCCCAGGCGCTTGGTAGTCCACTTGAGGTATCTGGGTAGGCCGAACTTTAGGCTCTTTATGGAGTGTCCCTGAGTAGATACGTCCAGCTCAACTGCGGTTCTCTTACGTTTCCCGGTCTCAGACAGATCAACATCGAATGAGGGTTTGTCACAGCCTCTGACTGCGGAGGCACTCTGATCTATGTGGGTCTTCCCTGAGTGAGAGGTAAAGGTGGCAGTTGTTGTATGCGATCCGCACTTCCTCGGGTTGTGAAGCAGGCTCTTTCTCCTCCATAGAGGTTGAGTGTGAACTTGTTGTATGGGAGTGAGGGTAGGTTGTCGAAAGTGGCTTTCAGTGTTCCATCTGGTCTTACTCCTGCTGTTGCATCTAGCTTTACGTCTACGAAGCCCGAAAGAAGAGCAGATAGAGTCAGCTCGTTTCCTTTGAGACCTGTCAGGATACGCACCCTTATACCTCATCTTCGGGTTAACGCGTCTCCCATGACTCCGCGGGAGCAGTCTCGACTCTGCCCGTACTGTCTCCCATCTTCGAGACTATCGGGACAGCTCTTTGCAGCTAGGTCTGCTGCAGAGCATGGAGTGAGGGATGAGTTTATGTTTACTCCCATGCCCTTAGGGAACTCGACCTCTATCTTCTTGGTGGTTGCCTCGTCGTCTTTCTGGGTTATCACGGTTGACAGTGCCGGTGCGCTCCTGAGGCCTCTGTGTCTGCTGAGGCGGCAAAGGTTGGTGCGTAGGGAATCGCTCGCAGTCGGTTGCTGGGTAGGGGACGGACTGGCGGGTCGACGATCTTGCCATCGCCGTGGCCGGGGATAGCATCGTCTCCCTGAAAGATGCCGTCCACGGAGTTGAACTCATAGCCCTGGAAAAGGACATCTATCGTCTGGGGGGCGCAGAAGCTGGGGTTTGCCACGAGCGGGTGGCCCTTCTCGGTACCCGTCTCACCGTTAAGTGTCATCACCATGTCCGAGATCTGCGCACCGGTGGTGGAGCCACCGTCAGTAAATTGGAATATAGTCAGGGATCATGTCGGCGACCGCGTCGATGCCAAGGTCACCCTCGCGCACGGTTATTACGACATCGGTTTTCGGTGCAATGCGTATCGGCCTGGATCTTCTGGAAGTCCATCCAGAAGATCGACCAACCGACCCTGCTCGCCGGGCTGTGGACGCTCGTTGTAGACAACACCCGGATGGTGAATTAAAGAGCCGGGCGGATTACCGTAACCAAGATCCGATCCAGGAATGCAGGCCGCAAAATCCTCACTCCAGATCTGGCAGCCACTAACCGTGATCATGACACTGCCGACCATCGAGTCGGATCTCTCACACTGCCGTCTCAGCTGTTGACTGGGTCCAAATGGGGCTCTGAATGCGTCACAGTAGGGGGCAGCGTTGGCGTCGGCCACAAGCCCGAGGGCAGGCTGATCGCCATCTTCTTCAGATCCTGCTGCATGTAGAGGCCCTCGGGGTTGCCAAAGCTCTCACCTCGTGATCGGCCTCGTCCTCGCCCTTGTACTTGTGCTCGCCTTCTGGATTACAAGTAAACTGCGGGGTATCGTCCTTCCAGCCGGCACAGTGGCCGCGCATCTTGCGCATCGTGAAGGTCAGATCGGGGTGGGCGCCCGCACTAGGGGTCGAGGACTTGAAGGTGAATTTCGGCGTGAAGGGATCACCGGGAAGGCCCTGGCCGGCGTTGGTACCAGCAGCGCGCTTATGAGCAGCGCTCCGAAACACACAAGTAACGCTAATCCCGATCTAACAGCATCACTCACTTCCCAAGTATTCATTGCTCTCCCGTCTTTCCATGTCCGTGGATCTGTAGTTCTACAAACGCCTTCTAATTGACAAATGACAAAAAAGCTTGTGAAAATGCCGCTCTGCTTATGGCGTCTGCTGCTGCGAGCTTGCCGCTTTTTGGAAAAGCAAAGAGGCCCCAAACTTCAGGGACCCCTTTACATCTTTTGCTACTTATCCGGTGTTTAACAACACCAAGCCAAGATAAGTTAGCTACGGACGAGGTATCTCGACTCCCTGTCCACCAATGTGCGCAGTCCCTTCAAAGACAGGAATTGTCACTATCCAGGTGTGCGTTGCAGGCGACTGGTCGCGGTTACCGGACTGATCGGTAGCGAACACTTCGAATACATGTTCGCCCTGGCTAAGGTCATCGTAATCCTGCGGTGAGGTGCAGCTCTTGCGATCACCGTCGAGTGTGCACTTGAACGTGCTCCCTTCCTCGCTGCTTTCGAACTTGAACCTAACCGAGGTGTCTGGCCCGTTGTCCGGAGCCTTCGTGATCGTTGTCTCGGGGGGAGTTAATCATCCCACTCGACTTCTGCCTCCACCGTGGGAGTTGACTCTCCATCCCTATTGGTAGCTTTCGCCGTGTAGATGTTGGTTCCACCGTTGCCGTTCTTCTGCAGGTACGGCTGCGAGTCATCGCCGCACTCTCCGGGAACACCTTCATCTCCTACATCACCGGCGTAGCCACACAGCTCGAACCTCTTGATATGTGTGAGCCCAGCGGGTGTTCCGGGGAACGAATCGTTGTACATCTCACCGATCGACATGGTGTAGCCCTCTTCTTTGCTGCCGGTCACCCAGTTCCAGTTGTGGGCGTCCACCAGAGCGCCGTCCAGGACACCCTTGTAGCAGGCAACTTCGCCGCCTGGGCAGTTCCCCGTCTCCATCAGGGGCCACTCTTATCACCGCCTCCGCGACAGTGTCCCCATCGATGAAGAATGGAAGCAAAGGTGTGCCGAGCCAAGTCAGCGCGTTCACTCTTGCGACGCCGATTAGGAACTCACGGCCATGCCATCAGTCGAGTTGATCTCGACACCCAGCGGTACACCTATCTCGGCGAGCACGTACTGTGAGCCAGATCCGCCGGCCTCGTAACTCCGGCAACAGTAACCTCAGTGCCACATGCCAAACCGCTTCCGAGTATGCCCGAGACGGCTCCACCGTTGCTGTCCGTCGATGCCATGCTGAGAAGTCTGTATCTCGCATCGTTGTTGTACTGCGTCACCGTCACACGTCTGGATCGGCTAGTGCCAAACGCCGACGCAGCTGAAGCCTATAAAGGCCACAAGCGCCACGCAGCTTGCCACTGTTAGATAAAACTTGCGCATTATCTACTCCTCCTTATTTGAAGTTTTGCCGGCCCCACTTGGACCGACTTGTGCACCTGTCTCAGACAACGAAAGGTGGCTTTAGTGCCGCTCTAATCCAGTAATCTGGAATCGATCGATCGATAGCTGGATCCGACTTATTTTTTCTGCTGAAAAAAAGCGGCACTTTCGTAGGCATTCGTAGTCGTTTACTTACGGTGGCTTATATTTGCCATTGGTGTAGCGCTTGAACAGAAGGTCAAGGAAGGCTGTACATGTCCTCAAAGTTAAAGCGATTAAAGATGAAAGTGAAGTCGGCAGTTACTGACCGGGAAGCACCTGTACCTACGGGGAAAGGCGGATCGAGGTGTCACGGATGGACCAATGCACACCTGATGCATTAACAAGGCATAACGAGGCAACTGGGTTAAACGGGCAGAAGTTATTCGAAACCAGTAGTTCGGCTGAAGTCGAGCGCAAAGTCAAGGAGATCCGCCGGGTATACGGAGAGAACTACCGCTATCTGGTGCAGTACGCACGAAACCGTGTTGACTCCCTAGAGGGCGCCCAAGACATCGTCCAGCAAGCTTTTACAAACACTCTGATCGCGATCGAACGTGGTGCCGAGATCCGAAGCATGAGCGGCTTCTTGCACCGCTGCGTGCACAACCTATGTATTAACGCATCTCGCCGAGACCCGCCACTTGCACTCGATGAAGAGCTCTGCCTTCTGACAGAGAGGTCGGCGGCGGCTTCGGTCGAGGAACAAGAACGGTGGCGCGAGGTCGAGGGTGTCGTTGACCAGCTGGCACCAAGCCAGCGCTACGCGTTCCTTATGGCAGAGGTCAAGGGCTATGGCTACGATGAGATTGCTCAATCGATGGACCGCTCCGTCGAATCTGTGCGACAGCTTCTGAGTCGCGCACGCCGGATTATCAGGGCGAAGGCAGACGGAGCATCAGATTGGCTTGGAGGCACGATCGCGCTACCTGGCCTAAGCAAAACTCTCGCTCCCAGATTGTCTGGCAGGACAACGGGCGCAGCAACTTGGGTCAGGAACAAAGCTACAGAAATGCAGACATGGTTTGGCAGCTATCTACAGAGGTCGCTCGAGGCGCTGGTACAACCAAGCACGTCAGTTATCGCCGGGGTGGCGGTGGTGGCAGTTGTTGCCGTGCAGTCACCACCCACGGCGGAGCAAATCCCACCAGCGACTGGACACAGTGTGAGCAACGTCAGTGAATCAGGCCACTCAGTGGTGGTGATTGACCCAGGTACAGATGAAACACGATCAGACGAAGCAACTCACGACCCAATATCACACATTACGCAACCAAAGCCTGAATCTAATGAGCATGCGGATACGGGTGTAGAGAGAGACACTGACGGAAAAGAAGACGGCGCGGAAGATGGCAGCGACATATCGGAAGGCATGATCCCAGCAACGATTCCGGCAGGAGAATCCGCAGCAGGTTCTGGAGGGTTACCGTTATTCCCTGGAAACGATTCGCCTCCTCCGGTACCGAACGGGGGCGGTACGTCTGCTGGTGAAAGCGATGGTGGTGTACCGTTAGATGGAGAAGGCACTATCTTCGTCGATGACGATGATAAACCTGGGATGGGTTTGGGCGAAGGCGGCGACCAAAGAGATGTTTCAGGAGCTGGCGATGAGGAAGGCCTCGATATTGGTATAGGCGGCGTTGACGACGGCGTAGGTCACTCAGATGACGGCGAGGACGCAGGAGAAAACGACGACTCCAGTGGTTTAACCGGCCAGACTACAGAGGAGCAAGGCTCTAACAACCTATAAGACTGGATTATCTACCTTTCTTCGACTTTCCCTTCTTGCCGCACCCCTTGCCCTTAAGCCTTACTCTCTGTATGAGCACATGGCGTTTGCCATCAGAAGTTTTGACAAAGGCCAGGAACTTGAGTGGCCTCTTGCAGATCCTAGGGTTGCGGATAAAACGCAATTCTTGATCGTTTAGCTCGAGGATTAGGCCCTTGATCTCTCGCTTGGGCAAGGGCTTAAGAGAAAGCCTGTTCTCAAACACCCGTTTTTTCTTTTTCTTCTTGGGCCGCACTTTTTTGAAGAGTCTCAGCTTCAAGGCAGACAGAGCACCCTTGGTGCTGAACCGAATGACCTTCTTGGTACTTTTCTTCCACCGGGTCTTGCTTAAACGAAGTGGGCTTTCAAGCTTGCCTTTTCGGGTGACTAGACGTAGCCTGCCCACGCTCCTTCTCCCACCCAAGCGCCTGGTGGAGAAACTCATATCCCGGGGCAGGCCAAATGAGACCTTCTTTATATGCCTCTCTTTTGTTGAGAGATCAAGCTCCAATGCCGTCAGCTTTCCCTTGCGTCGGTCGGATAGCTTCACATTGAATTTCGGTGCAGCAGAGGGTCCGGGTGAAGGATTGGTACCTGCCGATGTGATCGGGGCATGGTTGTATGAAAACGCCTCGCAGTTCGTTGCCATAGATGGAGCGGAGTCGATGACTATCTTGCCATCACCAGAGCCGGGGATTGGTTTTCCCAGATCTCCCGGCGGATCGGCCGAATTGCGTTTGTATCCCTGGAACAAGACATCGATTGACTGAGGTTTGCAAAAGGTTGAGTTGGTCAAAAACGGGTGACCTGTCTCCTCGCCGGTGGAACCGTATAGCGCCATATCCAGCCTGGCGATCTGGATAGGAAATTGGAAGCGGTTCAAGGGATCACCATTTTCGTTCCTCATGGCGATGTCCAGCATGTCAGGGATACTGTCGGCGACCAGATCGACACCGGTGCCTGGCATGCGCACGGGCACACTGAAGTCGATCATCAGCCATCCACCGAAAAAACTCTGATCCTCCTCCGGTAAATAAGGGTCATTCGGCACCAGCGCTATCAGGTGTCCCTGCTCACCCGGACGGGGGTGTGCGTTGTAGACGGCGCCGGGCCAGTCTCGCAGCAAAATACTGTCATCACCGTTCAGACCGGCGAGGCATTCGCCACTCCCATACTCTTCCTCCGGAAGGTTCGGGTTTCTGTAACAGGCAGCGATGTCGGCTTTGACGGTTCCGACAACGGAATCCGCATCGCAGAACCACACAAGTGACTCCAGCCCGAGCGAGTCGTTCATCGCGGGCATTGGGCTCCAGCGCTGTTCGGGCACACAGTGGGGGGTGGCATTGAAGTCGGCCATAAGGCCGGGGGGAAAGTGGATCACTTGCTTCTTCAGATTCTGCTCCATGAAAAGATCTATGGCCCTACACTGCTGGTCAGGAATGCCGTCTCCGTCCGCATCCGGACAGCGGTTCTCAGGCTTTCGCATTCCGATAACAAGGTCGGGATGGGCGCCAGCGGCGGAGTTCGGATAGGCGCCGGGGAAAGACCAAATGGGATCGGGCTCGATCGGCATAGTGGGGACGAAAAGCTCTGGCGTGAAAGGATCGTCCACCCTGGCCTGCGCGGTCGGCACTGCCGAGATCGCCGCGACCAGGACGACGCCGGCGATAAGGATCAACTGCCTCATGCCGGTCCTCTTTCGGCGGAGCCTTATCATCTCTCTCCGTTTACTCGTCTATATGATCCTTCTAGCCTGCCTCAAAGAGGTGCTTGTATACGTGTGAGCTGCCTCCGGTAGAGCGGAACCTAAACCGCAACACGTATCTGCCTTGGCGCACGCCACTATCTGAACGCAGCTGTTGAATCGCTCGTTTTACCTGAGCGGAGTGTGAGCCTCCCGCAGCCGCCAGCGGGCGATAGGCAAAGCGCAGCTTGCCGGATGATCGCAGCAAGTGCAGGCGCCCACGACCGTTGAAGGCGTCGCAGTCAGCGGACCTACCAGCCGGGTAGGGAAGGTAACAACGATCTCCTTCTTTCCTCAGAAGCGATGCCTCCAGGTTCGCCGTGTCGGCTGCGCCCTTGATGTAACCCTTGTATCCGATCACCAGTCTGCTCAGCAGTGCATTCCTGGCTTACCCGGTGGACCTCCGAGTCATTGAGCTTCGGAGATGTAAGGACTAGAAGTGGGTCTGTCGATCCCAGTCCAGGTGTCTCGAGAACCGAGTTACCTGCCCCTGTCTCACTGGCTCCCGTCGGGGGTGTTTTGTCTTCGTTGGTGCTTCGCTTTTTCGAGTCGGTAGGTCTCTTGTTCGAGCGACGCTTCTTTCGCTTAGTGCCAACGTCAGGTACCGAAGCCGATGTTTGCCCTTTGGAAGTACTCGTTGAAGGCAAGTCACCTGCTAGGTTGGGTGTATCTTCCTCTTTCGGATTTTCTTCGGTGCCTCCGCAGCGATTGGTCGGAGTGTGAACACCCTCGCATCCTGTTGAGCCGCCGGGACCCTTGTTTCCGGTCGAAGGTTGGTGATTGCTGGTGGAGGGGTAAGAATCGTCGCTTGAGGGTTGATGATTGCCAGTCGAAGGTAGATGGTTGCCGATGGACGGAGTATTACCGCCTGAAGTTTGATGATTACCGGTGGATGGGTAATGATCGCCAATGGAGGGTGTATCGCCGGCTGCTGTTAGGTTGGCGCCGGACGTCTCCGTCTGAATGTTGGACCCGACCCCTGTCACCGCTGCCACCGCACCCACCGCGAGAAAAACCGTGATAAGAGAAACAACTCGAGCTATGTTCTGTTTACATCTGTTCATTGCTTTTTCCTCCTTGAATTGACCGTGCAAGACAGGCTTTTACCGTCGCCTGAGCTACCGCTTATTACTTCTTCTGCTTCTTGGAATTTTTCATCGTACGCCCGTTGCCCATGAGCTTGATCTTGAATCAATCTCCCTCACTAAACCGACAGATGGGCGTGTCGATCGTTCTACTGCATAGGCTGTCTGACCAGAGATCGCGTTGCTCGTACGGATGAAAAGGGGCTCACCGAGGTGCCCCAAGGTACGCAGGTCGAGGCTGCCGGTGTGACGGTTCCGTTCTCCATGGTGGCAGTGACGGTGTATATGCCTTTTCCTGTCCACTGACCACTGTCGACGCATCTCGCGTCAGAGCCCCAGGCTGGATAGGCCGCATCGCCATTCGCCTGCTGGTACTGCACGGGATTCTGACCGAGCGTCGTACCGCACTTGGTGCTGCCGACAGCACCGTAGTAGGCGCAGACATCCAGATTGATGTAGGTGAGGCCGGGCTCCATTCCCATAAGGGCGTGGATCGGGCCGATGGTGAGCCACAGCTTGCCGTTAGTATCGCGAACGGCCCAGATCCAGTATCCCATTATGGGATTCGTGACCTTCAGGCATGTGACGAGCACGCTTCCTTCCTCATTGCCGGGGGTCGCGCCTCTGATCTCGTTGTTCAACATAACTACTCCTCCCCTTTCCTCCCCCAATTTCTTTTCTTTAAGCCGACATAAGTACGTCGGCGCCAAAATACACGCTTACTTACTCCTCTTAGACTTCTTCTTCCCACACCCCTTGCCCCTCAACCTCAGCCTCTGCTTCAAGGCGTACTTGGTGCCGTCCTCTGTCTTGACGAGCGCTATAAAGCGGGCATGGCAGGTCTTTCTGCCTCTGAGGTTGCGCAGCAGCTTGGTCTCGTCCGGGTTTAAAGAGACAGAAACCCTGGTGAGATCGTCGCCCGGCAGGTTCTTCAAAGACATCCTGTTTTTAGGGACGGTCTTTTTCTTGAGTACCTTCTTCTCTCTGTTGCTCTTACGCTTGAAGGTCTTCACGCCCTTCCTGGTAAAGCGCTTGCGATAGATATTTACCCCCATGCCCTCTAGGGCGCTTACCTTTAAGGAAAAGGCCTTCTTTTCCTTCTGGCTTGCGCCGACGGAGCGCTTCAACGCCGCCTCTTGGGTTCCCGATGCCGAGGTGGCAGATACCTCACCGAACTTGCGCTTCTTGCCCAGGCCCCTGGATGTGAGCGACATATTTCGGTCGATGCCGAACTTGACCTCCTTGATCGGCTTCTGATCCGATCTAACCTCCAGCTCCAGGCCGGTGCGCTTGCCCTTGCCGAGCTCCGATAGCTCTGCGTCGAAGGTCGGCTCGTCACAGTCCTTGACCTGCGATGTGGTCTCAACAGTGTGGGTCTTGCCTGAGTGTGAGGTGAAGGTGGCTTTGGTTGTGTGAGTGCCGCACCTTCTGGGGTTTTGCAGCAGGCTTCTGTCTCCTCCGAAGAGGTTCAAGGTGAACTTGTTGTATGGGAGTGAGGGTAGATCCTCGAAGGTTGCGGTAAGCGTGCCATCCGAACTAACTCCTGCCTTTGCATCAAGCCTTACGTCGACAAAGCCCGATAGGAGTGCAGACAAGGTCAGCTTGTTTCCTTCTCGGCCAGTTAGGAAGACCTCACCCTTCAACACCTCATCTTCGGGCTTTACGCTGTCTCCCAAGAACTCTCGCTTGGGCAGAAGCTTCGACTCGGCGGAAACGGTTCCCATCTTCGATACCTCGGGACAGCTCTTTGCCGCCAGGTCGGCAGCACTGCAGGCCGTCAGAGTCGAGTTGATGTTCACCCCCATCCCCTTCGGGAACTCCACGTGCACCTTCTTTGTCGTTGCCTCGTCGTCAGCCTGGGTGATCACCGTCGAAAGCGCTGGTGCCGCTCCCGGGGCCTCTGTGTCAGCCGAGGCGGCAAAGGTCGGTGCGTAGGTCACTGCCTCGCAGCCGGTCATCTGGTAGGGGACCGGGTCGGGGAATCTCTCCCCGCCGTCACCCCAGCCGTTGTCGGGCCAGGTACCAGGGTAATAGACCCAGCCGTCGGTAGAGTTATGTGCGTAGCCCTGGAACTCGACGCCGATCGTCTGGGGGTCGCAGAAGGTGGGATTGGAAAGAAACGTATGGCCCTTGTCGGCGCCCACCCAGCTGCCGCCGAGGCCCATCTCTAGGTCCGAGATCTGGCCCGCTACGGGTTCCCTCGTAATTTCGCCTGTGCTGATTTCAAGAACACCCGGGTTTACTAAGTCGGGGATATCGTCGGCGATAGAGTCAATGCCAAAGTCGCCGCCGGTGCCGTCGCGCACCCTGATGCTGATGTCGGACTTGATCATGCCAGCAAACGTATTGTTTGACTCCAGCGTCTGGCTTACAACTTCCAGCGCCAGCTCATGCATCGGATCGCCCGGGGGGTACAGCACCAATAATCCTCTGATGTCTTGCCATATGACGACCAAGCGCCCCTGTTCCAGCAGGCGCCCGTTGGCGTCCCTCCGTGGGCGCTCGTTGTATACGGCCCCAATGCCACTAATGGGCATAGGGTACGTAGGGCAATCTACGTTGTCACCCCACCCTATTTCGTAGCAGAGATAGTTGTCTATCCACACGTGCCCGACCAGGGCATCCGGGAAGGTGCTCTGGTCGGCACATTCCCACTTTTCATATAAAAAACCATTGTTCGGTTCCGTGAGGCCCTTGACCCATGACCGGGTCGCCTCGCAGTAGGGGGCGGCGTTGACGTCGCCCATCAGGCCGGGAGACAGGTGCACACCCATCTTCTTCAGATCCTGGTCGACGTAGAAGAAGTCCTCTTCGCCCTCCTCGGCGTCTATATTGCAGCTGCCGACATAGTACGGGGGGTCGGTGCCAAAGCCCGGGGGGTTGCAGCCGGTACGCGTTCCCTTGTGCATCTCGAAGGTGAGGTCGGGATGCGCGCCGGCCTCATTCGTGGTGGAGTTGAAGGTCAGCTCCGGCGTGAACAGAGAGTCGGGCCATGCGCTCGCCGCCGATGGCACAAGCAGCACCAGCGCTACGATGAACGCCAACACGTATGCGGTAGATCCTCCTGTCCTGTCGTCATTGATCTTCATCTTCTCTCCCTCTCTGCCGTCAAGCCTTCTCTCTCCCACATACATCTTTGAAACTCCCTTCACCTTTTCGAGGGGATAGGGAGGAGCGTTGGCGCCCCTCCCTATTTCTCCCTCAGCCTTCCCTGTCTATCTACTTGCCTGTTCCTGCCGCTTAGGGCCGTGGCTTTCTACTGCCGTTGGTCCCTGCAGCCGCCTATCCTTAATGGATGGCACGGCACCTAGCACTGTTCTCTACCTAGGTAGGGTCGGGCCGCACGCGTCCACTGAATGGTGTCTTGGACCACCGGCGTCACCGTCCCGTTATTCATCGTCGCGGTCGCCGTGTAGGTCCCCGTCAAGCAGCCGTTTTTCTGCTGCCACTGGTCGCCCTCCACTGCGCTGCCGCATACTCCCCCGCCTGGGTTGCCGTAGTAGTCGCAGAGGTCGAGATCGACGTACGTGAGGCCGGGATTGACATTAAACGTGTCATTGCGCATCGGACCGATCGTGAGCGCCTTGTCGCCGTTGGTGAGAGTCGACCAGCTGTAGTTGTATCCGAGAGCGCTGTCGCCTCTCAAGCATGAGACTATCGGGCCCTGTGGCGTCGCGCCAACGATACGGTTTGTTCTCTGCCACTCGCAATCCGATATCGGTTTTACAGTCACGACGCTGTCTATCCCCGAACTCTGGAGACACCCAGCAATGCCTAGGTCGGCCATGACGTTCACCGATGCCGAACCGGCATAACTGTCGACCGCCACCGTACTGTTGTCGGCGATCCGGGCGCTGCCCGGCACGGTGACGTCGGCGTGGTTGTATAGCGTGCCGTAGCCACTGACGCAGGTTATCCCAAAGATGTCCGTCTGAAGAGACGAGCCGCAGGCACGTGCACTGCCGATAATATTCGAGACCTCACGCCCCATGTGGGTTCCGGGCGTATCGACACTGAACTCATACATGCCCACCTGGTTTCCATACGGATTGCAGCCCGGGTCGTGTACTTCGGCGGCAAACGCGTTCGAGCTGAAGCCCATAAAGGCCGCCAGTGCGGCGCAGCTTGCTACTACAAGATAAAGCTTACGCATTATCTACTCCTCCTCCTTATTTAAGTTGTTTCGCCGGTTCTTTCTTAACCGACTTGTGCACCCAACCTCGACAGGGGAGGAGCAAAATCGTTCCACGGCTATCCACATTTCTTTGTGGTTGCCTGAAGCGCGCGAAATAAACGTTTAAAAAAACGGAACTTTTCTACCGCTCAAATGTCGGTCTGGTGGTGAAAGCTATTAGTTTCTTTTTGAGAACACATAGATGAATGCAAGGAGTCAAGGATGGCGCCAAACGGTCCCAATGCACAAATAGATCGCAGCGACCCTGCTCTGCCTGAGGATCATGGTCGATCGAAGTTGGGGGGAAGCTCCGATTTCGATAGCTACGTGGTGGCTTTTCGCCAAGCCTATCGCGAGAATTATGCGGACCTTTTACGCTACGCGAACAGTCGCGTAGGCTCTACAGAAGTTGCACAGGACATCGTCCAACAGGGCTTCACTAACACGCTGATGTCGCTTGAACGAGGTGCCGATATTCGCAACATAGGCGGGTTCGTGCAGCGATGTGTGCACAATCTCTGTGTAAATCACACCTTGCGAGAACCTCAGGTCTCGCTACACGGAGAGATCCTCGGAATGAATGACAGCTCAACGGCTGCCTCTGCCGAGCACCGGGTACGCTGGGGCGAGTTGGAGAGGGTCCTTAGCCGTCTGGTACCGAGCCAACGCGATGTGTTCGTGCTTGCCGAAATCAGAGGGTGCAGCTATGAAGAGATCGCACAGACAACGGACCGTTCAGTAGATTCGGTCCGGCAGCTCCTTTACAGAGCGCGTCGGATAGTTCGCACAAAAGGAGATACAGACACCGGCTGGGCCGTGGGGCCATTACCGGTTTTTGGATTGGATCAAGTATTCGATGCCAACTGCTCGGGCAACGCATTCAAAATCGGTGGTTGGGTACGGGAAAAAGCGTCGGATTTTCATACCTGGCTTGCAAGCATCTGCCAGGGGAGTACGGACGCGTTGCTCCAGCCCGGCGTCTCAGTTGTCACCGGAGCAGTAGTTGTCGCGCTGGCAACCGTATCACCGGGCCCTCTCACTGAGGTTGATTCGAACAGTGAAGAAGCAGGACCAAGCGTTACACAAAGGTCTAAGCACTCGGCCTCCCGGCCTATTACAAGCACGGCAATTGCAAACACTGTTGATGTAGGGCAGCCGGTCGTATCTAGATTGCCACTAGGAAACGTGAGGAATGGCGCCGATGAAATAGACAGAAACCGCAGAGAGGCTCCGGCTAAAAAGCGCGATAGAGAAGAACCGGAATCAATAATTGCAAGTGATTCCGACGACCCTGAAAGTTCTACCCCGAGTGCAAGTCTGGGTCAGACCGAAAACCCCGGCGGTTCGGGACAGCCTGAAGGTGAGTGCGGTTTGGAACGAGCCCAAGAACCGTGTGACAAGGAATCGCCGGAGGTCTCGATCCCCAGCACCGGGGACAATTCAACAGGCAACCAGGGCGGAGGGGTGCCTCCTGAGGATCCTCTTGGAGAAGAGCAGGTCGAAAACTCGGACCAGCCACTACCTGAGGTAGAAAATAATCAAGAAGACGCTCTGGACAATCTGGATCCACAGATGGAACAAAAAGGCGAGGCGAGCGCGAGCTTGTAAGTAACGAGGGTAGCTCTAGCGCGACAGCACCCAGAACTTAACTGCCTGCGTCGTGGATTCAAGCCCTGCTGAATTTTTAGCTGAGATGTAGGCCTTATAGGTTCCGGGTTTTAGGTTTTTCAATACCGAACTACCGGACGCATCGACCGAGTTATTTCCTGCGCTGGCGTTTCGGCTGAAAGACGTACTTACCTGGCTGCGAACGCCTTGAGATCCCTTGCTCTTAGTACCAGTCTCGATTGCATGCTTTTTCTTTACCACTTTTTGTTTTTCCGATTGTGCAGCGCTGGGCGGTGGAGATACGTTTTGACCGTTTGTCATGTCGGGTACTTTGAGGGAGTATTGAAACGCGATCGTCTTGCTGCTCTTTGCCGCACCCCTGTCTTTTGAGCGGCTTTTCCTCTTGCTCGATTCACTTCGCAGAGAAAGCGATTTGCTGGCTGAGCCTGCGTCGACCGACTGAGTTATCGTCTCAACTTCTTCATACTGGCCAGGTTGCTCAGTTGCATTACCTTTTTTCTTCTTTGAGGGACAGCTCTTCGACGGCCGATGAGAGCCCTTTCTCTTTCTTATCGAGATGGTTACCTCGGATCTCTCTGAAAGAGTGAACTTGAGCTTCAGTTTAGAGCCAACTTTTCTATTTGCCTTGGTGCGTTTCGAGCCGTGCTTCCTCTTTCGGGACTTGTCGGCTTTTGATGTTCGCTTGCTTTTCTTGGACTTTTTCTTGGTAGTGGATTTTGAATATCTACTACGAACGCATCTTGGGCTGGCTTTCGCGTTGGTCAGATTTGGCCCGCTACCTTCGCCTGTCGACGGAGCTGGAGCTACGGGCAGATCGGGTGACGGAGTAGCTGCAATTGTGACCGGAGGAGCTATTGCAGAGCTGGACCCACCGATATTTGTTGCCGTAACCTGACAGGTGATCGAAGCTCCAACATCTACGTCCGAGGTCGTGTGTGTCGTGCTTGTAGCGCCGCTTATAAATGCACCGTCTTTAAGCCACTGATAGCTAAGCGTGGCATTAGCGTCGTCCCAGGTGCCGCTATCGCAAGTAAGTGTGTTGCCTGCAACGTTCGAGCCGGATATCGAAGGCACAGTGCTGTTTGTGGGAGCTGCTGTGAACTGGGCGTAGCCTTCGTTGCTCTGTGTGCCTATCGTGTCGAACTCACCACCTGCATAGACGGTCGGCCCTGAGGCAAGGAGTGCATATATGACGTTGTCGGCACTTGGATCCCAGCTGGTTGCACTACCCGTCGACGAGTCGAGGGCGGCAAGACGATTGCGTGTCTGCCCTCCGATCGTGGTGAAGTTGCCTCCTGCGTAGACAGTGTTGCCGTCGACTGCAACTGCAAACGTACGAACGGTGGCGTCGGCATTCGGGTCCCAGCTGGTAGGTGTCCCACTGGACGCATCGATCGCAGCAATACTGTTGCGGGTTTGGCCACCGACGGTTGTGAAATTTCCCCCAGCGTATACGGTGTTGCTGTCTGGTGAGAGCGCAAGCGCACGCGTAATGCCGTCGGCATTCGGATCCCAGCTTGTCGCAGCTCCGCTGGATGCATCGAGTGCCGCTATACGGTTGCGATCGGCGCCGCCGATGCTGTTTACACCGTTGAAGTTTCCGCCTGCATAGACGGTGTTGCCGGAAACCGCAAGCACCTGTACGTTACCGCTTGCATCTGGATCCCAGCTTGTCGCAGCTCCGCTGGACGCATCGAGTGCCGCTATACGGTTGCGATCGGCACCGCCGATGCTGTTTACACCGTTGAAGTTTCCGCCTGCATAGACGGTGTTGCCTGAAACCGCAAGCACCTGTACGTTACCGCTTGCGTTTGGATCCCATGCAGTTAGCTGGCAGGAAGAATCGATAGCCGCAATAGCATTGCGAGATTGACCGCCTACTTGGGTGAAGCTGCCGCCTAAGTAGACGGTGTTGCCATCTGGCGCAACTGCAACTGTGAGCAATTCGTTATCTGCGTTTGGATTGCAGCTGGTGAGCTGGCCGGAACTGTCAAGCTCGGCGATATTGTTGCGCGTCTGAGCGCCGACACTTGTAAAATCTCCTCCGGCAAAGACTGAGCTTCCCGACAGCCCAAGGGCACGCACGATTTTGTTGGCACTTGGATTCCAACCGGTTCCGTTACCACTTGTATCGATCTCAGCAACATGGTTGCGTGTAGTGCCACCGATATCGGTGAAGTCTCCACCGGCGTAGATCGCATTCGTCGTACTGCCCGTACAAGAAAGCTCAAGCGAGCGAACGGTGCCGCCGCCGCTAAGACCATTGGGACTCCAAACTGTCTTACTGCCATCACTGGCGTTGGTCTCGGCAAGATATCTGCGAATGAAGACAGCGGCTCCAAAGGTAAGGGTTGTAAATTCGCCGCCCAGATATACGGTGCTGCCATCGCACGATGGCGCAACCGAATGGACGACGCCGTTTGCGTTTGGGTCCCAGGCGGTCGCGGTGTCGCTGGCAGTTGAAAAGGCGGCGGCACGATTACGAGTTGTGGCGCCGTTCACGGTTGTGAAGTCCCCACCGATATAGACGGTGCTCCCAGATACGGAAACGGCGCGAACAGTGTTATCTGCGTTCGGATCCCATGCAGTCGCCGCTCCGGTTCGTGCGTCAATTGCGGCTACGCGGTTGCGATCCTGACCGCCGATGTTGGTGAAGGTGCCACCAGCGTAGACGGTAGATCCAGAGATGGCTACTGCATAGACGATGGAGTTCTTGGCGTTCGGGTCCCAAGCGGTTACGTTGCCGTCTGAATCTATTGCAGCGATGCGCTTGCGTGTCTCGCTATCTACAGTGACAAAGTCCCCTCCGGCAATGACAGTAGTGCCCGATATGGTGAGCGCATAGATGGGGCCGTCCGCGTTCGGGTTCCAGGAAGAATCGACGCTCATATCGGCGTTTACATGTGCAATTCTGTTGCGCGCAACTCCTCCGACCTGAGTAAAGCTACCACCGATGTACCAGCCACCGCTGCCGTCTGACATCGCTGCAAACACGCTGCCACCAGCGACATCGGGAAAGCCGGAGGTTGCCGTGCCGTCCCCGGTCGATATCGCCACACCGTGACCGATGCGCGGGCCGACCATTGTGAAGATGCCGCCGATATAGGTTTTGCTGCCGTAGTGGGCGATCGCGTTGACCGTACCGTTTGTAACGTACGCAGCTGAATCCGCTGTCGCAGGCGGTGTGCTCACCGATACAGGCGGGGAGTCGGCGGTCAGGATCGGTGGCTGCCACATCAGCAGAATGGCAGCAACAACTATGAAGGCTGCGATTGGACCGGCCCGGTTCAGTCCAATAATTTGGCCACCAATTGTTGCTTTTCGCATCCCTGCTCCATCCGAGGAAGTAACACATGTTTCGCCTGTATGCGGACACACACTTCCAGTGCGCAAATGCACACCCTGTTTACTAATTATCGGCACTTTTGGCCGAAGATCAACCCCCTCTGACAATAAGCGTTGATCGCGACTGACACCGATCATTACTAATGCGCCCGCTGCTTTCTGATTGAGATAACTACTGCTTGCTAGCGCGACAGCACCCAGAACTTAACTGCCTGCGTCGTGGATTCAAGCCCTGCTGAATTTTTAGCTGAGATGTAGGCCTTATAGGTTCCGGGTTTTAGGTTTTTCAATACCGAACTACCGGACGCATCGACCGAGTTATTTCCTGCGCTGGCGTTTCGGCTGAAAGACGTACTTACCTGGCTGCGAACGCCTTGAGATCCCTTGCTCTTAGTACCAGTCTCGATTGCATGCTTTTTCTTTACCGCTGTTTGTTTTTCCGATTGTGCAGCGCTGGGCGGTGGAGATACGTTTTGACCGTTTGTCATGTCGGGTACTTTGAGGGAGTATTGAAACGCGATCGTCTTGCTGCTCTTTGCCGCACCCCTGTCTTTTGAGCGGCTTTTCCTGTTGCTCGATTCACTTCGCAGAGAAAGCGATTTGCTGGCTGAGCCCGCGTCGACCGACTGAGTTATCGTCTCAACTTCTTCATACTGGCCAGGTTGCTCAGTTGCATTACCTTTTTTCTTCTTTGAGGGACAGCTCTTCGACGGCCGATGAGAGCCCTCTCTCTTTCTGATCGAGATGGTTACCTCGGATCTCTCTGAAAGAGTGAACTTGAGCTTCAATTTCGAGCCAACTTTTCTATTTGCCTTGGTGCGTTTCGAGCTGTGCTTCCTCTTTCGGGACTTGTCGGCCTTTGATGCTCGCTTGCTCTTTCTGGACATTTTCTTGGAAGTGAACTTTGAAGATTTATTGCGTACGCACCTTGGACTGGCTTTTGCGTTGGTCAGACTTGGCGCGCTGCTTTCACCGGTCGACGGTGCCGGTGTTACTGGTTGAGCGGGTGATACGGGCGTAGCCTCGACGGTAACTGAGGCGCTTGTCGCAGAGCTAGACCCACCAATATTTGTTGCCGTAACCTGACAGGTGATTGCGACTCCAACATCTGCGTCCGACGTCATGTGTGTCGAATTTGTAGCGCCGCTGATAGACGCACCGTCTTTCAGCCATTGATAAGCAAGTGTGGCATTGGTGTCGTCCCAGGTGCCACTGCTGCAAGTAAGTGTGCTGCCTGCAACGTTTGAGCCCGATATCGAAGGTGCGGCGCTGTTTGTGGGAGCAGCTGTGAACTGGGCGTAGCCCTCGTTGCTCTGTGTGCCAACAGTGTTGAACGCGCCACCCGCGTGTACGGTAGAGCCCGAGTAGGCCAGAGCGTTTACCCGCGCATCCACGCTCGGGTTCCAATCGAGAACCTGGGTGCCTTCCAGGTTTGTAGCTGCCAGCCCGCTGCGCGACTGCCCGCCTATCGATGTGAAGGCTCCTCCTATAAGAATCGAATTTCCTCCTACTGCCAGTGAGGCAACGCCGCCGTTTGCATCCGGGTCTACGCCAACCGCTGCGCCGGAATTTGGGTCAATAGCTGCCAGTCGCCTGCGAGCTTGACCTCCGATAGTGGTGAAGTCACCACCTGCGATAACAGCGTTGTCGGTAAAAGCGACTGCCTCGACAACGTCATTTGCGTTGGGGTTCCAACTTTGCAGTGATCCGTTGCTTAGGTTGAATGCAGCCAAGCGGTTACGTGTCTGGCCGCCAATCGATGTAAACGCACCGCCAGTAACGACACTGCCACCCGAGATCCCCACTGTGTTTACCGAATTATCAGCATTGACGTTTCCACCAAGCGCTGCGCCGGAAGACCCATCCAACGCTGAGAATCGTCCACGCGAGGCACCTCCGATCGTTGTGAAGTCGCCGCCTGCAAATACGGTCGTCCCCGACACTGCCAGCGCTCGCACGAAGTTGTTCGCGTTCGGGTTCCAACCGGTTGCCGTGCCGGTCGATGCGCTGAGTGCTGCAATCCCGTTGCGGGTGGTTGAGCCGTTAACAGTGGTGAACTCGCCTCCTGCATACATCGTGTTTCCATCCGTTGAGGCAGTAAGTGCGTGGACCGTTGCGTTTGCGTTCGGGTTCCAAGAGGTCAGCTGTCCGTTGGAGTCCAGTGCCGCAAGTCTGTTTCGCTCCCGAGCCCCGATGCTGGCAAATGTCCCTCCGGCAAAGACGTCAGAGCCCGATGCTGCGAGCGCCTTTACGTCATGGCTTGCACTTGGGTTCCAGCTGGTTGTGGTAGCGGAAGTACTGTCAAATGCGGCGATCCTGTTGCGATCAACCGATTCACCATTTACCGTGCTGAAATCCCCACCCACATATACAGTGCTGCCAACGGCGGAGGCCGACAATGCATGCACGGTGGTACCGTCCACATCGGGATTCCAGCCGAGTACCGTGCCGGTATTTGCGTCGAACGCGGCCAACCGGTTTCTTGATGTGGCGTCAATGCTGGTGAAAACGCCGCCTACGTAAAGAGTTGTGCCCCCCGTGCCCGATAGCCGAAATGCATTGATGCTGCCGTTGAAAACTGGAGCCGGGGCAAGAAGATCTCCAGTCGATATTCTAAACACAGCGAACCGGGTGCGTGCCTGCCCACCTATGTTTGAAAACCCACCGCCTACGAAGAGGAAGTTGCCGTAAACGGCAAGAGCGTTGACAGAGCCGTCGGCATTTGGGTCCCAGATTCCCAAGTTGGGTGTCGGTTCAGTGTTGTCTACTACCCCTATTTTGTTGCGCGCAGTGCCCAGTATCTGGCTGAAGTCTCCTCCGATAGTGACATCTGAACCATTGACGTAGATGGTGTTCACAGATATACCGGTGACGTTCGGATTCCAACTTCGCAGCGAGCCGTCGCCTAGGTTAAACGCTGCTATGTGGTTACGCGTCGTGCCTCCCTTTACGGTCGTAAAGTCTCCACCAATGAAGACTACTCCGGCCGAGACCACAATCGTTCTCACGGTGTCGTTTACGTCAAGGTCCCAGCTCGTATCGAGACTGCCATCGGAGTTGAAGTGTGCGACACGGTTCCGGCTTACCCCACCGATCACGGTGAAGTCACCGCCGATCACCCAGCCCCCACTTCCATCGGACACTGCCGCCAGCACATCACCTCCCGCAACGTCGGGGAACCCGGAGGTTGGCGCTCCGGTTGCGGCCGAGATCGGCACGCCGTGGCCGGTGCGCGGACCGACCAGCGTAAAGCTACCACCAATAAAAGTAGTGTCTCCCGAGCGCACAATGGCGTTGACATCACCGTTCGTAACAAATGCATCGGAATAGGCGGCATCCGGCACGGTAGAGATAGTCGGTGCGTCGGCAGGGCTCACAAGCGGCTGCCAGAAGAAAAGCGCAACGACTGCGCCCAGGCCGAGCGTAACTGGCCATATCCGTAGCGTTCCTGCCTTAGTACGATCCATCGTATTTCCGCCCATGTAAAGTGTCCCCGGCTCCTTGCCTTGGACTTGACCCGTATCGGTCGGCTTTTCGACGCCGCCTCCACTTGCCTGCAACAGCTCATGCAAGCTGCTACACACTCATTATCGGTCGATTCCGGGGAAAGCGCAAGCCCCAAAATGCACGTATTGCCAAG
Organism: uncultured Thermoleophilia bacterium; assembly: GCA_963710065.1. Taxonomy (GTDB): domain Bacteria; phylum Actinomycetota; class Thermoleophilia; order Solirubrobacterales; family CAVPYU01; genus CAVPYU01. The sequence goes on from CAVPYU010000009.1 coordinate 302,583, forward strand.
TTCGTGTTTCAGTAGTGCTGTAAGCGGCTCGACCGCGCTTCGGGAGCGCTACTGGCACTGACTGGACAAGCAACATCTAACGCATAGTTTTCTTCGACCCGGACTTCTTCTTCTTCGACTTCTTACGCTTCAGCTTGACCTTCTGCGTTAGCACCTGCTTGGTGCCGTCCTCCATGGTCACGAAGGCCAGGAACTTAAGCGCCCTGAGAGGTCTCTTGGTCTGCCTGGGGTTGCGGATGAAGCGTGTCTCGTCCGGGTTCAGCTCAACATTCACCCTGGTCAGATTGTCTGTGGGAAGATTCTTGAAGTTCAGCCGGCGCTTGTTGTTGGTCTTGGCGCGCAACTTGCCACTCACTCTTACCTTCTTCTTCTTTGACTTGACCTTCTTGGTGAAGAGGTTGGCCCTGAAGTTGCTCAGGCTCGCACCAGCGTTGAAGCGCAGTGCCGATCCTCTCTTTCTTCTTGCCCTTGGCCTTTATGCGCTTGCCCAAGCTCAGCTTGTGCTCATCGGTGCTTGCCGTGGTCGTGAGGCTTACCTGGCCGTAGTCAGGCTTCTTACCCAGCTTCTTCCCGGTTACACGCAGGTGCTGTGGCAGTGCGAAGGTAACTTTCTTGATCGCCGTCTCGTTTGAGCTAACGTCCAGCTCAACCGTGGTGGCCTTGCCGGCACGCGTCTCAGATAGCTCAACCTCGAAGGTGGGCTTGGCACAGCCTGTGACATCCATAGGGGTCGAGACCTTCTGGGTTTTCCCTGAGTGGCTGGTGAGTGTGGTGGTTGTGAAGTGGGTGCCGCACTTTCTGGGGTTTTTAAGCAGACTTTTGTTGCCTCCATCAAGGCTCAAGGTAAAGCTCGACATCGGCACCTTTGGCAGATCGTCAAAGATGGCCGATATCGTGCCCTCGGTTGCGTTAACTGATGCGGTGCCGTCGATCCTCAGGTCAGAGTTCAGGAACTTGGATGCTGTGTTTAGAAACATAGAGAGCGTAATCTTGTCGCCCTGGTTGCCAGTGAGATAGACATCTCCCACCATTGGGCCTCCGTCTGCCGGTAGCAGGCGTGACTCGGCAACGACCGAGCCCATGCGTGACTCTGCCGGGCAGCTCTGTGTAGTAAGCGCATCTGCCGAGCAGGGGGTCAAGGTGGAGGCGATGTTGACGCCCATTCCTTTGGGAAAGTCAACCTGGACCTTCTTGGTTGTCGCCTCGTCGGGGCCTTGAGTGATGGTGGTGGTCAGTGCAGGCGCCGCTCCCGAGACGTTAGTGTCTGAAGTGGCGGTGAAGGCCGGTGCGTAGGGGACCGAATCGCAGTCGGTTGCCTGGTAGGGAGCGGAGAGAGACTTCGTGTCACCCACACCGGAGGCAAACCTCTCTATGTCGCCGTTAAGCATGGTTATGCCGTTATGGGCATAACCTTGAAACTCCGCCTCCACCTCCTGAGAATCACAGTAGGTGGGGTTTTCCAAGAAAGGATGCCCCTTCTCCTTCCCGGTGGAGCCGTTTAAGGTGATCACCATGTCGACGATCTGGGTTAAGCCACGCACCGCGCAGGGCGGCTCGTCCCCAAAGCCGCAGCCCCCCTGTATTCTGTAGATATCCTCAATCGGGTCGGGAAGGTCGTCGACGACGGCGTCTATGGTCAAATCGTCGCGCACGGTGATGCCTATGTCCACCTTGACCCATCCCTGCGGGTTGAACCTGTTTGCGACTAGGTTGTAGTTTTCATCCCTTTCGAAGTCCGGTATGAACAGAAACCAAGTGGCCCTGCTCGCCGAGGCGGGGGCGGTCGTTGTAGATGAGGAAGCGGGCGGGCATTGCGATTCCGGGCGGAAGATAGCCCTCCTCACCGGGAGCGCTACCCAAGCACGCAACATCCGAATCCGGGTTCACCGCCGATAACAGAAAGCACTGGCTAGCGAGGACGGAGCCGGCGCCGACGAAGGCGTCGTGATCCTTGCAGAACCATCTCAAGCTTTGCATCCTGTCCCCTACACCTCGTGGTATCCATCGCTGCTCGGGGTCACAGTAGGGGGCAGCGTTCACGTCGCCCAAGAGCCCGGGGGGCAGGTGGATCGCCATCTTCTTCAAGGTCTGCTCGATGTACATCTGATCTGCGGGACAAATAGTCGACCAGTCCAGGCAGTGGTTGGCAGATGCCTTCTCCATCCGGATCGTAAGCTGGGGGTTGGCACCCGCCCGGGTGGTGCTGGCGTGGGTTACGTCGAGCAAGCCGCCATGTTCGTCCTCGATCATGATGATGTTTCCCTGATCGTCGACGCCGAAGGGAACGTCGCACGGGTCGCTTGAGGTACAGACCGAGAGATCAGGCGTGAAGATCTCGGAGTCGAAAGCGTCTACGGAGTCAGCCTTGGCCTGTGTGGCGGTGAATAGCAAGAGTGCCAGGCCTGCCATAAATACGGCTGCAAATGCAACGCTTCTGGGTCTTTCTGTAATCGGTCTGCTGGTCACAGTCTTCATCCTCCCTGTCTATGACATCAATATCCCTCTGACGTATGGCGATGGTGATCGTTCTAAAGTGGTGTTCGACAGACACCTCGGACACTTGCGGTGAAACCAGAGAGGGGCCCCGATATCGGGGCCCCTCCACCAGTTTGTGCTTTTGAGCTCCACGTTGAGCCCTAAGCAACATAGCGGTCCGCTTGTGTCACAGCCCCTCGCAACTACCGGCGGCAACACACAGGCAGACTCACGCAGATTCGTTCAACCTCCGTGCAACTCACCCGAGATATCCTGGGGGTGCCGAGGTTCAGGCCCAACTTGTCCTCCTGGGTAATACACTTTGGGCCGAGGATTTGGCTGCAACCCACCGCTTACCCACCTTGCACAGACCGAGGCTCCAGGTGTAACCGTGCCATTTTCCATCGTCGCGGTTACCGTGTAGATGCCGTTGCCGTTTAAGCAGTCCGGTTCCGATGCATCACCGTTCTTCTGCTGGAACTGACCACTGGTGCCGCACTCCTCAATGCCCACGGGACCGTAGTAGCCGCAGAGGTTCATGTCGACGAACGTAAGGCCGGGCTCGATCCCAGCGATGCCGTGCATCGGGCCTATGGTCGTCCACAACTTCCCGTCCGCATCGCGGACAGACCAGTTGTAGTTGTTACCCAAGGGATTCTCGCCGTACAGGCATGCGACGAGCACGCTTCCGGGCAAGTTGCCTGGGGTCGAGCCAACGATCTCGTTGTCCAGCTCGTTCTGGCAACCCGGCTTGGGAGCCGTCGTCACCACGCTGGGCACACCCCCCTGGAAGAAGGGGGTCACTGCACGGTATAGCACGTTCGTACTCGCGCCGGCGGCGTAGCTGCCGTTAGGCACCAAGTCGCTGTCTGCGATCTCGACCCCCGGCGGCACACCTATGTCGGCGTGGTTGTACAGGGTGCCATCTCCGCCAAAGAGCGTGAGGTTTGAGCCACACGCATAGGCGCTGCCGTGTACGCCTGAGACCTGGTGCTCCACGTTGCTGTCGGGCGTTGTTATCGAAAACTCATCGATTGCGGTCGGGTTGCCGATACCCGCACAGTGCGGGTCATCAAGACCGTACGCAGTCGAACTCAACCCCATAAACGCCACCAACGCCACACAGCTTGCAATCGCAAGATATGTCTTACGTAACATATTGATCCTCCTCCTCATTTGGTTTTTTCTGCCCGTCAGATTGGACGAACATTCCTGAGGCTATGACGGATCGGCCTGTAATTCGTTCCAAATGGATGCGTTTTTGAACCGGAACCTGGAATCGCCAAGAAAACCCTCAACAAATTCGGAACTTTTAGGGTCTTCATACGTCCATGGGCTAGAGGGTTAAAGTCAGCAAGTCAGGTAGAGGCCCTGAAACTTTCTGACTGTCGAGTTTTTGGAATTAGATGTAGATAATACGGATGGAAAAAGCATTGCACGTACATGGAGGTCGAGGCAAGTATGTCCCCTAAGGTGTCCCCAAACACTGGACAGCACCGGAAGACGAGCTGGGCGGTTGACGGCTCAGACAGATTCACAGATGGAGATGATGAGTTATGCCGCACAGACGGGCGATCGGCCTGCATTGACGAGCGTGTGATAGCTCTAAATACCGCCCACAGAGAGAACTACATTAATTTCTTCCGCTACGCCGTAAGCTTGATTGGATCGCAGGAACTGGCTCACGACATCGTTCAGCAGGCATTCACAAACACGCTATCAACGGTCGAGCGAGGTCACCGGGTTGACAACATCAGCGGGTTCTTGAAGCGTTGCGTGCGCAACATCTGCCTCGATTCAATGAGGCGAGAGCATCTCGTCTCTCTCGAGCAAGACGTATTCGACAATAAAGAGCACGATATTCTGATTGAGAGATCGACCGGCTCTGTAGCCGAGATCAGGGATCGCTGCCGCAAGGTCGAGCGCATCATCGACGAGCTGCCGCCAAGTCAGCGTTCCGTGTTTCTTCTTGTGGAGCTGAGAGGACTGAGATACGAAGAGGTCGCCGACGTCTTGGACAGTTCGATCGACTCGGTGAGGCAGCTGCTTTACCGAGCGCGCCAACAAGTCAGAACGACGGTAGGTAACAGCAGCGAATGGAGCGGGGCATTACCAGTACTTGGCGCCGACCGAATCTTGTCGCCCGGTAGGGAGACGTTCCTGGAGCGCTCGCTCGCCCAGATTAAAGAGGGGATCTTTGGGGTGCAATCGTGGCTCGGCAACCTGGCCCAGCAAACAGTCGATCCCGCATTGATGCCCTCCGCATCGTTTATCGTCGGCGCCATCGCAATCGTGATAGCGACCGGGCCATTCGGTCCGGGCAGCCCTGAGCCTGGGCCGATAAGCGCTACAAACGCCGTGGAGCACGCCGATACGCAGGCTCGGCCCCCAACAGCCGACTCCGGCACATCCACGAAGCCAGCAATGTGGGAACCAAAAAACAATACTCATTTGGCGCCGAGCAACGCGGGGTCGGGAAACAACACAGACATACGGACAGACACACCGATCGAACGGGGAACAACAGGCACGGGTGAGGCGCCAAACGTAGACGCCGCGAGCGAGGAGGCTCTGCCTGACCCGGGCTCAAACGGTATCGAGGAAGCCGGTGAAGATCCGGGTGTTCCACCGGGGGGCAGTGAGAGGCCGAAGGTTGAAGTACCTGACGGTATGGGAGGGGAAATCCATGATGAACCGCCGGATGTTCCACCGGAGGGCGCTGAGAGGCCAAAGGCTGCGGCGCTGGACGGTATCGGGTTGTCAACGAATATCCCTCCTGTTGATATAGAAGACCAAGTTGCGGAAGAAGCGGTTGCCCCACCTGAGGGTGACGTCGAGCTTGCAGACACCGTCGCCGTTCTAGCAGTCCCGCGTTGACGGATCGCCTATTTTTACTACGAAGGGTTGCCGTTCGTCACTGCATCAACCGCCACCTTTCGAGCTTCCCGCATAATCTCAGAGAAAGAAACCGAAATTTATTAATTGGAACTATCGTGCCGCCCGATCGTCAGAGGGTGAGAGCTATTAACAAGGCGAGAGGGTAACTATGAGAAACGCGTTTCGGTGGATCGGCATTGCATCGTTTTCAACGCTACTGCTTGTAAGTGGGACTGCACTGGGAGCAGGAACGACGGTCGATAGAACCATTCTCGATGCAAACGGCGACAACCTACTCGAGTTTGGATCCGCAGAGCCGTACACCGTGCGCGAGGACCTGGCCGCCGCCAACCCCGCACGCGAGCAGACCCGAACTCCGGTCTTCCGCCCGATCATTCAACTCTCCGACTTCCAACTTACCGATGAGGAGTCGCCGGCCAGAATTGAGGGCCTGGATTCCATCGGCGGCACGGTAGACGTAAACGGCGCCTACCGCCCACAGGAGTCGCTGGAATCACGGACAATCGACATCGCCGTGCGCCGCGTGAACAGAGTCCGCTCTCCGGTAACCGAACGGCGGCCCAGCCTGACACTGGTCAGCGGCGACAGCGCGGACAGCAACCAGCAAAACGAGACCGAGTTATATATAGACTTACTCAATGGCGGCCGCGTTGATCCCAACTCCGGCGATCCAGATTTTGATCCCGGCCTGCTCTGCTTTCCCTCCCTGTATCCGGACGATATCTATCAGGGCGTGCGCGGCGGAGGCACTTATTACGAGCCAGACGGAGATGGCGACGGACCAGGCTACTCAAACTCCGAGTCTCAGAACTTCAGCGACACGGGAAGACACGTCGCGACACGCGACTTCCCGGGGCTCTTCGATGCGGCAAACACCTCTTTTACCGCCGAAGGCCTCAGGCACAAGTGGCTGGCGGTCTTTGGAAACCACGACGCCCTGTTTCAGGGGAACTTTACGGGGGTCACCATCGCCCCCTCGCCTACCGACTGCTTCAAGGACCTAGATGGCAATCTGATAGCCACAGACTTGGTCCAGCCCGATCAGGAGCGCGCGCTGGTAAGCCACCAGCAATGGATCGAGGCGCACTTGGCCGACGGTGACGGCCACGGCTTCGATCCCAACCAGCCCGATACCGGTTACTACTCGGCCTCAGGACCGGACGGCCTGCGTGTGATCGGCTTAGACAGCGTAAATCAGGATGGGCTGTCAAACGGCATCATTCGCGACAACTCTTTAGGTGAGCCCAACCAGTTCGGCTGGCTCGACCAAGAGCTGACCGCAGCAGATCAATCGGATGAGACGGTGATCGTCTATACGCACCACAGCCTGACATCGATGAACAACACCGATATCTTCGGCTCCGGTGACCAACACTGCGGCCTGAAAAGCGGCGCCAGCCAGACACCGGGGGCGATCTCCTGTGATGAGTTGAGCCAGAGCGGAAACGAGTCCCTGGAAGAGCTCTTCTACCGCCACCCCAGCGTGATCGGCTACGTATCCGGGCATGAGCACGTGAACCGGGTCACCCCACGTGACGAGCAGGCAGGGCCGGGAAGCTTCTGGGAGATCGTCTTGGCAAGTGAAAGCGACTGGCCGCAGCAGAGCGGCATGCTGGAGATCTTCAACAATCAGGACGGCACCTTCTCGATCTTCCGCACGGTGATCGATCACTCTCCGGTGCCGAATGTCGGTCATTCGCCAGATCTCACCAACCCGCTCACCCTGGCATCGATCAGCCGTGAGATCGCCTTCAACGACCCGCAGGGATCGACCGGCGAGGACGGAACTTCCGATGCGCGTGGAACGCTGCAGGATAGAAACGTCGAGCTTCTTGTTGAGAAGTAGCCATTGAGATAGACCTATGACTTCTTGGTAGCCTTGCCGAGATGAGCAACGACCGGGATGAGATAGCAAAAAAGAGACCTGAGGTCTGTTTAGTACGTCACGGCGAGACGGAGTGGAGCCGGGATATGCTGCACACCGGTCGCACAGATAAGCCTCTTACCGAGAAGGGCCGCAAGGATGCGGAGCTCGTCGGTATAAGGCTCTCCGGACTAACTTTCTCAACCGTGCTGACCAGCCCGCTAAAGCGCGCGCTTGAAACTTGCCAGCTCGCCGGCTTTGGCGATCAGGCCCAAAAGCGAGACGATCTGATGGAGTGGGACTACGGTGATTATGAGGGCCTAAAGCTCGTTGACATCCGTGAACAAAAGCCAGGCTGGCTGATTTGGGACAACGGCGCGCCGGGAGGCGAAAGCGTGGAACATGTCGGCGTGAGAGCCGACAAGATTATCGGGGAACTGAGAGGAGAGACGTCAGGTAACACTCTGATCTTCGCTCACGGGCACCTTTTACGGATCCTAACGGCCAGGTGGCTAGGTCTACCGCCTGGCGACGGCAGGATGTTCGCCCTTTCAACCGGAGCTATCTGCAAACTCAGCTACGAACGCGACCGCCCGGTAATCCTGTCCTGGAACGAGACCTTCCACTTGAGATGAAGCGTTTGTCGATCGCTTGCCGCTTAAGCCCAACTACTCGCCGGCTACAGCCTTTCTCCGCTCCTCTTCGCGTTTCGTTCTCGGGTCTTTAGTATCCAGCAACATCTGCGTGCATCTAAACATCGCCAGTTTCTTCCCGTCTTCCTCGCGAAAGACTTCACTGTCCCAAATCTGAGTGCGCCTGCCACCGTGCACCATTCTTGCCTGGCAGGTCAGTGCTCCACTCGTTGTCGTTCGTAAAAAGTTGAGCTTTAACTCGATCGTCGTAAAGCCGGCAGCGAGCTCCGGCAGAGTGGCGATGCAGCCCATGCCGGCAGCGGTGTCGGCGAGCGCTACAACCGTCGCGGCGTGGATGAAGTCATTGGGCGCCAGATGCTCCGGCTTGAGATCCATTCTCGCATCGATCGCACCGTGCTCTACTGAAACGATCTCCATCCCAAACATCTCCGGCAAACGGCCCTTCATCCCGGCGTTTAAGAGCTCTTTTACTTTCTCATTGTCCATTATCTGGTCACGCTTGATCGACAAGACCGAACAACCTTTCCGCATTCCCATGCAGCCACATCTCCATGACCTCCGGCTTCACCGGCAAAGACCGGAACTCATCGAGCAGCTCGGTTGGCGCCCTTCCCAGCAGAAATGTGCCGGTACCAAACAGCACCTTGTCCTTGATCGTCGTCTGTCCAAAGCGCATAAGCGGTTCCCATCCGGTACCGGGAACAGCGAAGTATTTCGGCCTGTGGGCAGCGAGTTCCAGGTAGACGTTTGGGTACTTCCAGGCCAGAAGACAAGCCTCCAGAACCCAGGGATAGCCCGCATGGCTCATGATCAACTTCAGCTCGGGGAAATCGGCCGCGACCACGTCTATGTGACGCGGGTGCCCGAGATCGTTACTAGCAACCGTCGTCCAGTTGGCCGACGTGTGAATACTCAGAGGCACATCGAGCTCGACGCACTTTGCATAGAGCGGGTAGTAGCGTCGGTCATCTGCCGGCAAACCGATCATGAAAGGCCTCAAACTTAAACCCTTGAAGCCCCTGTCCTTGATCCAATGCTCGAGCTCTCGCACACCCTCCATCCCCTTGAAGACGTCTATTCCTGCAAACGGAATAAACCTGTCGGGATAGCTCTCCACAAGCGGTGCAATCAGTTCGTTCGGAGAGAATGTCTTGCCACAGCTACTGCCTTCGTCAAATCCGGTTATCAAGCTATGACTAACGTTTGCCTCATCTAGCCCTGCGATTATTTCGTCGTCGTCGATGGCAAACGACGGCATCTGCTGTTCGATCATCTCCTGCGATGGCTCGATCTTCCAAAAGACGCGAAGGTAGCCGAGCATCTCGTCAGGAAAGTTCTTGGCTGCGTGCTCCATCAACTCCTTTGTCGGTGGTACCGGAGCCCACATATCGATCGCTGGGATCGTTTTTGCGTTTTCTTTTTCAGCCAATGACCGAACCTCCGATGAGCGATAGCTTTCGGTGAACCGTTTGCAGTCTATCTTCTCGGCAAACCTATCCGATCAATAGCCTGCGGTGTTGCAGGCGATGATCCACGCTCGTAAGCGATTGGAGCGTTTCATCGTTTTCTTATAGCTAGCCCTCACTCTGCGTGCACTGCTTTTATACCGGCGACGGGACTCGCTATTTCTTGCAGCCCTGGCCTTCTTGCTCAGGCTTCTATATTTTCGTTTCAGATTCCTATACCTCTTGCGAGACCTTTGTAACTTAGTTCGCAGTTTTTTTACATTGCCGTTAGCACATGACCTCTGAAACGAAAAACCCTCCAGCTCCCCTGTACCGACCGACGACCGCACCTGTATGCTGACCGTCGCTTCATTCGAGTAGCTTTCAGACATGACCTGCGAACAGAACTGATGCTCTGGACACGGTGGCATGTATAGCTTCACCGCGCGAAATTTCAGCGTATCTTTACCGACGAACGCCCTTCCAGGAGTGTAGGCCGTCTGTAACGAGCCAAACTGCGTTACCTGTTCGTACACTAAGGGATTCGGGTGTCCCAAAACGGTGCCATGCTCAAGCCCACTAACAAATTGGATGGCCAGCTTCGCGCCCCACGCATCGTGGCAGGCAAAGTTTATCGACGTCGGCTTATCCCTCTGGACTGTCACCGTCGAGTCATCACAGACAGGCGGCTCAACGGCCAGCGCAATCTCCGACTGCATGCCCAGAGCAAATACAAGCGAGAACACGATCACAGCGATCAGCCTACGTGCCGCAGATTCGACCCATCCCTTTAGAGAAGTTAGTGCCAAGATGTAACTCCCACTTCGGTGCTCGCCCTACTAATGAGGCTGTGTGGGTGGTTAATGATAATGATTTGTTGTAATCACTACTTTCTTTCTTTCCCGAATTACTCTTTCCACGAAGGGTAAGTAACCTGTAATAAGTTTCGTTGAGATGAATTTGCAGCGTTCAATGCTCGGTCAAGTATGAAAAGACAAAGGTGGATCGATCCTACGAAGGGGCGACCGATCCACCTTTCCCAATAGAGTGGGCTACCGACTTGAGTCCGTCTGAGTCACCCTCTCTGCTACTTATATGAAGTCAGCTCTCTACGATTAGTTACTTCTTCTTCTTGCTTCCGGCGCAGCCCTTGCCCTTGAGCTTGACCTTCTGCGTCAGGTGATATTTCTTTCCATCGGTGGTCTTTACGATCGCCAGGAACTTGAGCGCTCGCTTGCAACCGGTGGGCGTCTTTATGAAGGAAAGCTCATCCGGATTCAGCTCAAGTGAGACCCTCTCCACATTGTCCTCTGCAGGCAAGTGCGTAACCGATATCCTGTTTTTAGGAACGGTCTTTTTCTTTAGTGCCTTAGTCTTTTTATTCTTCGCCTTCTTGAAGCTTTTTGCCTTTATCCGCTTGAAGCGCTCCCTGTAGATATTTATCGAGGCGGCTCCCAGTACATCTACGCCAGTGAGGAGCTTTAGGGCTTTGCCCTTCTTGACCGATGCGACCTTCTTGCCCTTCTTTGGCCGAAGCAGGCCGCTGTCGTTAGTTCCCTTATCGCTCTTCACCTCCATCGAGCCGAGCCGGCGCTTGTTGCCCAAGGAATTTGGAGAGAGCTTGATATGACGGTCGATGCCAAACTTCAACTCTTTGATCTGTTTCTTATCCGACTGAACCTCAAGCTCCAGGTTCGTGCGCTCACCGGGACGCTCAGCGCTGAGGGATGCCTCGAAGGTTGGCAGCCCGGTAGCTTCTACGCAGCCCGATATCTCGATCGGAGCCTTCGCCTGGTGGGTTTTTCCGGAGTGGCTTGTGAAGGTGGCTTTTGTTGTGCTGGTGCCGCAGTCCTTGGAGTTATTAATAAGGCTCTTGACACCGCCGTCCAGCGCCAGGGTGAAGGCACTTAATGGGACAGACGGCAGGTTGTCAAAGCTTGCGGTGAGCGAGCCGTCTTGGCTTATCCCGGCGGTACCGTCAATGGTCAGATCGATGAAGCCTTTGAGGCGCATGGTCAGCGCTAGCTTGTTCCCCTGGAATCCGGTTAGGAACACTCCCCCGCTCAGGCTTTCGCCCGCAGGCAGAAGCCTCGAGTCGGCCGTTGCAGCGCCCATCTTGCACTTATCAGAAAGTGCGGTGGAATCGCAGGGTTGGAGTGTGGTATTTATGTTTACCCCTGTGCCCTTTGGAAAGTCCACCTGTACCTTCTTTGTTGTTGCCTCGTCATCTTGCTGGGTGATGTTGGTCGTCAGTGCAGGTGCGGCGCCCGCGGTTGTGGGATTAGCGGCTGCAGAAAAGGTGGGGTTGTAGGGGAGTTTTTCGCAGCCCGTTGGCTGATAGGGAGGCGAAAAACTGAAAGTCTTACCATCGCCGTGTCCATTGGGCACCTCGAAACCGTTTGATGTAGCGCCAGTGGCGAAATCAAAGAAGGCATTAAAGGCATACCCCTGCAGCCCGATCTCGAAGCTCTGCGGATTACAGAAGGTGGAGTTAGCAAGAAGGGGGTGTCCATCATCGAGCCCGGTGTCTCCCTTGAGTGTCATCGTCAGATCAAACAGCTGTCCTGGGAAGTAGCCATCTTTGCTCTGGGCGACGGGGTTCGCACCAAGGAAGAGACGATCCGGTATTTTATCTGCCACCGCCTTGATGCGTAGATCCGGACCTTCGACTGTAACGCTCACATCCGATCTGATATAGCCGTTTATAAAGCCTGGCGGGAGCGTTTTATATATCTCTTCGCCAATAATCGGTACTAGGAACTCATTTGTAGGCCAGATGATGACCAAGCGGCCCTGCTCGCCGGGTTCGGGCTTCTCGTTATAAACAGTGCCTGGTAGATGGTAATAAGCGTTGTCTGGGAGCGGGAAGCCGGGGAACTCCTCACTACCTTGTAAACATCCATCAATCTGTTGGAGTGCGATCTCGCAAATACTCGCGATCAGTGTAACCGTACCAATTCGCGCCTCCTCGTTTTTACAGACCGTTACTTCAGGTGGAAGACCCCACGTACCACTAGGGTCAGCATCGATTAGCTGCGCATCACAATAGGGAGCCGCCTGAGCATCGGCCATCAAGCCAGCCGGCATCTGAAGCTCTAGCTTTTTCAGACTCTGCTGGAGATCCAACTTCGAACAAGGATTGGAGGGACTTGGGTTTGGCGGCTCTGCGCAGTTCGCAAGCGGCTGTGTCACATGGAAGGTGAGATCTGGATTCGCACCGGCCTGAGTTGTTGAGACCTCGAAATTCTCAAGCTTTGGCGTAAATGGGGAGTCAGGATCGGCTGGAGCTGTCGGGACAGCAATAGCCAGGTATGCAAGGCAGGCAACAACCGCCGCCAATACCTTGGTCACTCCTGTAGGGCCTCGTAAGCGCTTGCAAGCGGAACGGTCCCAGCTATGGGACCGTTCCTTTCTTACAAGAAAGCGACTCACAATCAATCTTTTGTTGTAAGTCATTTCAGCTGCTTTCCTACGGTATGGACTTAAAGGGCACCCAGTCAACACAGGTCTTCACCTCAGGCGTAACTGTGCCACCCAGCTGGGTCGCGGTTGCCTTATAGGTTCCCAGCTCCTTGGGCTGAAGAGCGCAGTTGGGTGAAGGCGCCTTGCCGTTTTTCTGGATTACTGGATCGATTGATGTTCCACAACTACCGGGGTCGAGCGGGCCGCTCAACGGCTGGCCGTAGTTCTGGCAGAGGTTGACGGTAAACCGCGTCAGTCCAGTGGCACCGTTTCCTACCGCAGGTGTGATTGGGCCGATTGTGAACGTATACCTCTTCGTAACATTGTCTGTGTACGTCGCAGTATGTGCGTCCCCTAAAGTAGAGGTAGCGAAGTAGCAAGCCTCCAACGTTGAGCCTGCCGGCACCAGCGATTGACAACCCGCCGCGTTATGATCAACGGTTATTTTTGCCAGCTGGTTCCCAAAGAACTGCGCAGAACCAGCAACTCTCGCTAGGACGTTGATCGTAGCCCTGCCGACGAAACGGCCCTGAATGCCAGTCGATGTTTGGTTGATGATCACGCCCTTGGGCACCTTGACATCCGCCCGCTGATACAGCGTGAGATCACTGGTGAGATCAAACGTCTTTAACGTCGAACCGCAGGCAAGCGCCCCGCCACGCACCGCACCTGGTGCATATTGCAACTTGGTGCGCGTGTCGAGCTTGAACTCGTGAATGTCAGATGTATTCGGGTATTTAGCAGTCGGCCCGTCACAATCCGGGTCGTGCTTCTGAAACGCCACATGGTTGGCCAGCGCCTGGGTACTCAACCCCATAATCGCGACCAACGTCGCCGCTCCTGCGATTGCAAGGTAAAACTTGCGTAACATGGATACTCCTCCTCGTTTCGTTTCCCCACCGGTCCGGGTTGGACCGGCATCGATACACACGGGACAGGAGAAGGGGCAAAAAGTGCCGAAATTTTTCTACTTGTTTTGCTGGATATGGCTTGTGTAGAAATGGGTTCGGAAGACACCAAAAAAAGTTGAAAAAAAGTTCGGCACTTTTGTCTTGCCCAGTAGTCCTATAAGTGCAGTCATGATTGGGTACTGTCAAAACTAACGAACATATGAAAGTCAAGGAAGGCTTAACTTGTCCCCAGCAGCTTTGAACATAAGAACAGTTTCGAGTCGGGCATGGCCAGGCCATTGATGATGGGTAAAGGTGGGTCAATCGAAATGTCAAACGCGAAACAACAGCTATTAGATGCAGACCTGAACGGCGATTCAGGCTCAAGCACCGGCCAAGCTATCCTGGAGCGCGAGTATCCAGAACATGAGCTCAATGGCAACGTTGCAGCGATTCGCAGAATCTACGACGATAACTATAAAGATCTTCTCCGCTACTCACTGCGTAGAGTCTGTTCGATGGAGACCGCGCAGGACATAATTCAGCAGGCGTTCACCAACACTCTCACTGCAGTAGAACGCGGTGGTCAAATCGATAACGTGCACGGATTCCTTTTTAGGTGCGTACACAACCTGTGCGTAAACCACACCACCCGGGACCACCCCATCGAGCTAAACGAGGAGCTCAACGAGCTGACCGAGAAGTCCGCAGAGATCTCGGTCGATCTACGAGAGCGTTGGCGTGAGATCTCCAAGATCGTCCGGAAGATGCCGCCGAGTCAACGGTACGCCTTCATTATGGTCGATGTTCGCGGGCACCGCTACGAAGACATCGCCAACGATCTGGGCCGATCGGTTGAGTCGGTGCGTCAGCTTTTAAGCCGCGCCCGTAACAAGGTCCGGGCGAGAACGGACTTAGGCTCGGACTGGCTTGGTGGATCGATTCCAATCCTGGGCAAAGAGGCGTGGGTAGCAGAGACTCAATCGGTGAACGCCAACATATCTACCTGGATAAAGAGCAAGGTCTCTGCGATGCAGAGCTGGATCGGAAACTCTTGGCCTGACAGTACGAATGCTTTACTGCAACACAGCGCATCGGTGGTTGTAGGAATAGCGATAGTCGCCTTGACGTCGGTTTCACTACCTCATTCAGACAGTCAGAGTCAGGGCTCAACCGGCGCTCCAGCGCCTGCTGCAGACAGAGTGTTTCAACATGAGTCTCGATCTCAAACTTATAAAATGAGTTTTAACCCCGATCATGCCTCCGAGGGACTTCCCTACCCAAGTAGTGGTTCTCTCGGTGCCGATATATCCAGCGACTCGAATAAGTCCCTGCACCCTACGGATGGTGCTGGTAGTGATGGAAAGAAAAGCGGTAGCGAGGGAGAGTCTGCTACGAGTTCTGACCCGGCATCGAATGATTCCAACGCGAGAGAGACTCGGCGTCGTGAAGATGAAGACTCAGGTAGCGGCCAAGCTGGCGGCACAGGTACCGGAGAGCCCGACGATCTCAGCGTTGCACATGTAGGAAACCAGTACAGCTACTCCAGCGAAGGCGATAGCTTCGATGGAAGCGATCTGGATCTTGCTCCGTCGGATAGTCCAGCGTACTCAGGAGCAGGTGTTGTAATTATGCGCAACGATGATCCAGATTCCGATCGTGAACCCAAAGGATCATCGGAAGCAGATGACCCTATTGAAGACGATCCTCAATCTGGATCGGATGATGGGCAGCCGGACGATACGAACGGTGATGGTGGCTCGGGGAAAGACGCAGACCACGGCTCCCACAAAAAGGGTGGCAAGAAGCCGTTCAAAAGCCCTGTATTTTAAACATTATTAATGGACCGTGCACCCGTCGTCGTTGCCGACCCCCAAGCGTGCCCGTCGTAGCCAGCTCCGATCAGGCTTCCCCGCGGCGCCTGGAAAAATCCGCTTAAGGCTGCTTCCTTCCGGACCTGACCTGGTTCACGAGCTTCCATCGCGCGGGACCTGATCATCAACACCACTTGCGGCGTACTGACCTTGAAGACCAAAACCCCTAAGACGGGAATTAAGCCCCGCTAGAGCGGATTGCGGGTATAGGGCACCGCTACTTCCCCGCCTAGCACGATCCAGACAGAATTCTACTTGAGGAGCTGAGCAATAGCGGTATCTCGAGGAAGATATGATCCCGTAAGAGGGCGCGTAGCTCAGTGGGAGAGCGCACGGTTCACATCCGTGAGGTCGCAGGTTCGAAACCCGCCGCGCCCACTCTTCATGGAAAGTCAACGATTGTTGGCGGGTTTCGAACCGCGAAGCAGGTGACCAGGATTTGCTATCTAAAGCAAATCCGTTCTGAGGCTGTCAAGTGAGCGAAGCGAACTTGGACAGTCGAAGCCGCCGCGCCCACTCTTCATGGAAAGTCAACGATTGTTGGCGGGTTTCGAACCTGTGTCGTCTCCATCTTGATCGTCCGGTATGGATAGATAGCGCCGTAGAAACGGCCTAAGAACTAGGAGCAAGATCCAGGAATACTGTGCCAGCGAGGGGCTAACAAATATAGCTATCGGTATCGACGCGCCGAAAATTATCGGCTTGAAGACCAGGTTGGCTATCCAGTGCTTTTCCTCCTCATCCGATATCGATTCACGGAGCAACCCTCGTCTTATTGCATGTACAAACAACCAGGTCTGCAACACTCCCAGAATCGTCAAGTTCGTTGCGTATATAACGACCGAGATCGCCTGATCGCCGTACTCGCCCAGAAGCTCCGTCGGGAATGGGAGCAGAGCGATAAAACACAGAAAGGCAAGATTTATCGCCACCAGCCTCATGTCATAGCGAACAATGCGTGAGAAGATCACATGATGTCCAATCCAGTGAACGCCGATCACCGCAAAGCTCAACAGGTAGCTGAACAGATGTGGCCAGAGGTCCGCGATTTTCCCAGGCAGCTCATCAGCTACAAGCCGATCGGGGATATTGGGAACGGTTATGGTCAGGACCAGAATCGTCATCGCGATGGCAAATACCGCGTCGCTGAAAGCGAGGATGCGCCCGAATTCGAGTTCACTCTCCGAGCGCTTATAAGACTTGAGTTTTCCTACGTTCTGTTCGCTCATTTGTTTGCTGCCCATTCCAACCATCGGTCAAGAGGTGGCCTTAATAGAAATGCGAGGATCCAGAAGTACTGTGCTACCCCGCTGTCAACGAACAACGCAATCGGTATCGATAGCGAAAACACGATGGGACTAACCAACAGGTTCGCAACCCATGCCCTGATCTCTAAGATGCCCTCTGAATCTCGTAACAGATTCCTCTTTACCGCATGCAGATACAGCCAAACTTGCAAGAAGCCGATTGTCGCAAGGTTCGAGGCATAGACAACCACCGCGATCGCTTGATCGCCGTGCTCTCCAAGAAGCTCTGTCGGAAAAGGAAGCAGAGCAACAAAGGCGAGAAAGGCAAGGTTAATCGCCGCAAGACCCATGTCGAATCGACCAATTCGCGCAAACATGCGGTGATGTATAACCCAGAACAGACCGATGACCGCGAAGCTCAGAAAGTAGCTGAAAAGGTCTGTCCAAAGATCGGCAACGTCACCTGGCAACTCCTCTGCAACCAGCCCGCTGGGAATATCAGGGATCTGGATCGTCACAACCAACAAGGTCATTGCTATCGCAAACACGCCGTCGCTGAAGGCGAGAATTCTTGTAAATTCAAGTTGGCGCTCGCTGCGCGCGTAGGATTTCTTTGGTTTCGTGTTTCGAATCTTCACAACCGGAAGCTCACGTAAGCGACTTTGTAAGTTGAATATTGCTCAAGGGCATCGTAGGCTCTTGCATAAGCTACGGTCAGCCAGGCCACAAATCAAGTAGAGGTGACTAGATGATAAGCCCCAAGTTTCTCCCCTTATCGCTGCTTCTTCTGGCAGCATTACAGCTCTTGGTTGGCGCTTGGATGGCAATCTCCCCAACCAACTTCTACGAATCGATCGCGACCTTCGGAGCCGATAACGACCACTTCATCCGTGACTTGAGCACTTACAACATCGCCATGGGCATAGCGCTGCTTGTCTCTGCAGCAAAGTCGAGCTGGAGAGTCCCAATCCTGTTCCTTGTAACGATCCAGTACTTCCTGCACCTGCTGAATCACATACTCGACATCAACGACGCGGACTCCATCTTCCTTGGCCTCTTCACCTTCTTCATAGTCGCGGCGCTGACGATCCTGCTAGCCGCGCTACTGCGTCTTGCATACTCGGAAGAGAAGAAGACAGCTGAGAAGACGAAGGCGGCGGTGGACAAAGGCAAGAAGGCGACCGACAAGCCAAAAAGCTAGATAAATAGAATGGCTAAGCCGCCACCTTGCGTTGTTTCTTGTTCTCGGGTTGTTCCCCTTCTTCGAAGTCAATGATGAGCTTTAAATCAAGAGCTTTGGCTAGACGTTGAAGAGTTGTAACGCTTGTGGAGTGTTGCCCGCTTTCAATTCTGGAGATAACAGAGTGGCTGGTGCCAATTCGCTCAGCAAGCTGTTTTTGAGTGAGTTTAAGCTGACCTCTGCGCAAGATCACCTGCCGGGCAATATGTTCAAAGGGAAGTATTTGCTCAAGCTCTGTAGCGGCAACCGGTGTGGTTTCAACCTCACGCCGCAAGCTATCGCTTATGGAGTCTCCTATTGGGCTGTGATTCTTTGTACCCATTGCTTGTCTAGTTTAGCAATATTGCGAAATTTGTCACAGTGCGTTCCTCCTACGGCGCATCTCTACCGACTGGCCTCGGGGGCTTTCTTGACTGCGTATCCATACGTTTCTTGAAGCTGAGCCATCTCTTGTTTGCTATCTCGATCTCTTTGGGAGGCACCTTAGCTTGGGTCTTGCGGAACATGTGTAACAGCACGAGGAGATTGCGTGAGCGTCTGTAGAGGACGCGGTAAAGCTCACTGCCGAAGTGGCACCGCAGCTCCCTAAGCTCACCCTGTATCTGAGAGCTGTGTGGAAATGGAAGGTGAGGATGTTGATGAGTTAATTCGTTTAGACGATCTAACTGAATCTTTAATCTGATGCGTCTTCTTTCGTCAAGCCGATCAAGGAAGTCATTCACAGGCTGACTACCCTTACAGTCCTTATAGAAGACGCACTGAAACCTTGACATGATCGCAGTCTAGGGATAGGGACCAGACCCAACTTAAAGACTTTGTGACAATTCTGCGCTGATGTTTGACGGAGAAGTGAGGCATCACAACCAAGTCAAAAGACGTGACTGCTCCGTACCTGCATTTGCTTGAAATAGCAAATGCCTGAAACCCTCTTCTCGGGCCCTCATCCCTCCCCCATGCAAAGATCCATTTAGAAACGAGGGCTCTTTTCTACCGGAGCGCCGGGGGTCTTTTTGAGAGGCTCAAGGTGGCATCTACATGGATGCGCGAGCCAGGATGGCTCGCGTGCCACCGTAAGTAGTGGCCGGACGAACCGCCCTCTCAAAAAGATCCCCAAGCGACGGGAGAGGGAGGGATTCGAACCCTCGAGACGAGTTCAACCCGCCTACGCGATTTCCAGTCGCGCTCCTTCAGCCACTCGGACACCTCTCCTGGCTGTACGCCATCCTAAATATCAAGATGCGTTCAATTCCATGATAGGCAATACAGTGCAATGCTTGATTCGCTACCAGCGCCATATGCAACCAGGGCTCGTAGTGAGATCCACCGGCGAAGAATTACCGGATGCTGACTCTCTTCGTTTTGATTCTGGATCTATTGCCTGCCGTGTCGAAGACCACGACCTTGATCCTGAACTGCCTACCCTTACGGATAAGCTTGCCAAGTGCCCGTCGCTGCTTGCGTGTCAACTTGAGGTTGAGCTTTTTCGCGTCAACTCTCTTTTTGGTAATCCGCAACACTCGCCGGAAGCGTTTGCCCCTTTTCCGCTCAATGTTGACCTGCACGCGCACCACCTTCTCGGAGAATCGCAGACGCAGGAAGGTCTTCTTCAGCAGCCTTCTGAACACTTTGGTTGAGACCCTATGCCGTACGCTGAATTTGGTCACTTTCGGCTTTATCACGTCGGTAACGTCATCCGGCACTTGCGGGGCGGGCGGTGAACCCGGAGTGGGAGCCGAAGCAGAGGAGCTGCCACTGTCAGGCTGCGGTGTGCTGTCACAGGCATCGCCCAGCCCGTCGCCGTCGGAGTCTGTCTGCGCCGGATTTGGTATCGCCGGACAGTTGTCTTTCTTGTCGATGGTGCCGTCAAGCTCTTGGTCTATTGCCTGGAGAGCGGCGTCGAGCTGAATGCGGGGCTTTGTAACACCGTTGTCGGGATCGGTGATCTGCGCTCCAGTGCTCGACAACAGCGAGTGGATCTCATCGAAGCTGAGCGATGGATCGGCTGCCTGTATTACGGCCCAAGCCCCGGCGACGTGCGGCGTGGCGAACGAGGTGCCAGAGATCGTGTCCTCGAACGTGCCTCCCGGGAAGGGCGCCACGATACCCTGACCGGGAGCCAGAAAATCGACCTCCGGACTGCTGTTGGAGAAGACCGCGACTGCATCCTGCTTGGTCGTGGCGCCAACGGCAACCGCTGTCGAGGTGCAGGCCGGAGGGCTAATGCCGGTTTTATTGCCAGCGTTTCCCGCGGCAACGAACGAGGGCACACCCACTGACTTCAAGTTTCCCATGATGTCTTTCAACACCTGACTGGTGGAGTCACAGACCCCCGGGATCGGTACGCCCGTGCCGAGGCTCATGTTTACGGCGTCCACCGGGATCGTTCCTTCAGCCTTCAGGCCGTAGACGTAGTTCAAGCCATCTATTACGTCGGACTCCAACGTTATACCGAAGTGGGCGAAAGACAGCCCCTCATACTCCACCACCCCCACTGAGTAGACCTTGACCGAGATCAGGTTGGCCTCGGGGGCTATACCAGGAATGCTGCCGCTGCCGGTCGCTATCCCTGCAATTGATGTTCCGTGCATGCAGCCAGAGAACGCTGCTGGACACGGATCACCGGCACCGATGTAGGCGCCTTTGCCGGACGTGCATAGGTTGAGCGAGTAACATGCCTCAGCCACGACCTTGCCAGCAAGCGCCGGGTGATATTTGTCTATACCCGTATCCAGCACGGCGACCGTCTGCCCCTTGCCGGTATAGCCTGCGGCCGCGGCCTGATCGGCACCGATCAGCGGTACGCTGTCTTCGAGAGCGAGTTGGAAGTGGCGATCGGGGCGGACGCTGCGAACGGCCGGGCTTTCGCGCAGACGGCGTATTCCCTCCCCGTCGACGGTGACCGCCAGGCCCGGTACGTACTTGAATCTCTTGATGTCAGTTGCTTCCTCCGCAGCAAGGCTCGAAAGTGCCTCACGTTGCAGTCCAGAAATCCTCTGGCGCTGGATAGCGATCTGCCGATCGTTCAGCCTACCCTCGGGCCGGAAGCTATCCAGCCTGAGCTGGGCGATCACAGAGGCTTCGTCCTTTTCAGGTTGAGAGGATGCGGAAGCAGGCACAGCTAAAAAAGCCAATATAAGGGCAGCGACTACCAAAGCAACTACGGTCAGTCTCCGTCGCCCGGAATACCCTTCAGCTGCAAATGATGAGGTTTCCATTATTTTAACTCCGTCGGCCATAGCGTCCTAAACAGATCGCGCCGCTGAGCTTCAAGACTTCTTGTTGCGCTTGCCCGCCTTCTTCTTCTGAACCTTCAGCCTCACCGTTCGCTTCGACTTCACCTTCTGACCGCCCCGAGTGGCGACCACGGTGATCCGGGCAACGTAGCTACGCCCGCGAGCCAACGCTCTTTTCAGACGCTTGTAATCACGGCCTTTGAGCTTGAGGCGAAGCTTTACCGTCTTAGCCGTGCCGAGTGAGCGCTTTAGCGATCTAAGCCGGAAGCTCTTGCTCTTCTTCGCCTTCTTCTTGGCTGAGGTGCTTGCCTTCTTGCTCTTCTTCTCGCTCACCTTGCCGCTTACCCGCAGTACGCAGGCTGAGCTGCAACTCGCTAGCACAGTGATACCTCTACTAGAGATCCGCTGACTGCGACTGCCCGTAAGCTTGAGGTTGAGTGTCTCTGTGACCGTGTCTCCAACGTCGGCGACGGGAGCAGGTGCCGGTGCGCTAGAACTAGATGGGCTAGGAGTCGGCTGTGGTTGGGGTTGAGGCCCGGGAGGTGTGGGTGGAGTGTCACCGGCGCTGGATGGAGTGACGACTATGTCAGACGGGTTGAACGATCCTACGCTCGGGCCTCCCGGGATCGGCGTGACCATCTTGCTCGCCTCGTCGATCTCGTAAGTAGATACGTCTTTGGAGAAAAGGTTGGTCGCGAACAAGTACTTGCCGTCGGACGATACCGCGAGCCTAGTCGGCTGATCCCCTGCAGGCACTGTCATGAGCTCATCCAGAGCACCAGTTGGTTCGTCGATCGCGAAAACGGCGATCATATCCGCATCTCCTGCCGTTGCGAAGAGTATGCTTTCGTCCCTTGCCAGAGCCAGGCCGATCTCGAACTGCTTGCCCGAACCAACTGGCATATCGAAAGGTGAACCGCCTACCGCCTGTAGTGTGCCATCAGACTTTATGTTAAAAGCCGAGATGTTGGCGATTGGGTCCGACTGGGTATTAGCTACGTAGGCACGAGTGGCATCTTTAGTGACGACGATCGACTTTGGCGTTAGTCCATCCGACACAGTTGTTCCCGTCATGGACATACCAACATTGGACAATCTCCCGTCGCTTGAGATCTTGTAGGTTGTCACGCTTCCAGATTCAGGATTGGCACCACATGGATCCGTAAAAGGACACACTTCTTCGCCTCCGTTTACGACATACAGATAACCGTTCGATGCGGCGAAGACACCGTTTGGATGACTTGGTGAGTCCGGATCGACGAACTCAGCCGTCTGCCCCGTGTCGTCTCCCGGGTCGGTGACGTGCTTCAGACTACCGTCAGACATTATCTCGAGCGCCCAGACTTGGCCATCTCCAAGCGCGGTTCGAGCACTGATGTACAGATACTTACCGTCAGGGGTTATAGTAATTTCCTGCGCACCCACTGGAGCTTCATCACCATTTCCGAATACATCGATAATGTGCTGAGTTAGCAACTCAAACTTGTCTCCTACAGGATCCCAGAGGGGTTCAAGTTCACCGGTTTCGGGATCTATGCGATAGCCGGCAATGTCACCATGTGTATCTTTTGTGCCAAGCTTTGTGCCGACGGCCAGATTCGTGACATACAAGAACTTCCCATCCGGGGTAATTACCGCCCTCTGGGGTGTATATCCCCCGCCAAACGGTGAGCTCGACATGTTCGTAATTGGCGCCGGTGCAGAAGGATCGAAGTTGAACGCCGATATCTCCCCGGGCGTGTATGAACCGAAAACGTAGATGTCCAGCACGTTAAAGCTCGGAACGTAGACGTAGTCGGCACGTGCAACGGTAGGTACAAATAAAGCCAGCGCGACAACCACTGGTGTGAACAGTGCTATTAATCCTTTGTTTCTTGGTGCTTCGGTTCCAAACACGACAACCTCCTTGTTGTGACGACGCAAAGCGCATATCCTTGTCGACGCCGCTTTGTCTGGTCTTTTTCAAGTTCCAGTTATTTGCGTTCTTACACAGGACATTTGAGGGTATAAAAAGTGCCGTTCATACTGGCTAACGCTCTTCGTAATTTTCGACGCAATTTAAGCCAATGCACATGAGCACAAGCGCCGATTGGAAGGGGCGCTGATGTGATGAAGCGAAATATCAAGTCAACTCGCAAGTGGCGACCGAGGTTACTTGCTACCCCAGCACACCTTGAAATGAGGCTCGGTCTTGCACGGACCGTTCGGACCGAAGACAATGTAGGCCGAGCCTGAGTTGGATTTGCCGTTGTTGTCAGCGTATGGAGCACCGACCAGAACGTCCGGTCGGTCGTCACCATTAAAGTCTCCGGCGCTTGCAACCGAGTAGCCCGCGTAGTCGCCGAAAGCGGCCCCCCGTCGATGCGGAAGCCCTGTGGGCCCAACGAGCCCAGGTCGACAGTTGTGTTTGGGAACTTGCCGAAGAAGTCTTACAGCTCCTATGCTCCAACCTCACCTAGCGCGATTTCGAACTCTTGCTACACCGCAACTTCACCTTGCGTGAGATGGCGTGCTTTGCCCCATCGGTAGTGGTGATCAAAGCAACGAAGTTCAATTTGCGCTTGCCCTTGCAGCGGGGGTTTTTGAGATAGGCGGTCTCTGCTGGATTGAGCGATACGGAGACCCGAGTAACGTCGTCTTGCGGTAGAGACTTGAGGGTTACGCGGTTCTTTATCACGGTCTTGGTCTTTAACTTCTTGTTCTTCTTGTTCTTGGGGCGTTTGAAGACCTTGTTGGCCGATCTTGTGAAGCGCTTGCGAAAGATGTTTGCGCTGAGATTGCCAAGTGCTGAGCCACCGGTGAGCTTCAAGGCCTTCTTGGCCTTTTTCTTTTTCTTTGCCCGTTTGAGTGATACCTGTTTGAGTCCAGATGCCGACCCAACCGAGATCGTTGCCACCTTCTTTCTTTTACCCAATCCCTTGAGTGACGGCCTATATCCTCTATCAAGACCGAAGCTCAACTTCTCGATCGGCTTACCCGGTGAGGACATATCCAGCTGTACCGCTGTTTTCTTGCCGGCACCGTTTTCTGTGAGATCGACATCGAAGCTTGACTCGCCACAGTCTTTTATCTGCACGGTGGGGCTAGTCGTGACCTTTCTGCCGGAGTGACTGGTAAAGATTGTGTTGATCGGATATTTATCGCAGATCTGTGGTGTCTTTATTAGCCCTTGGCTGATACCGCCACTTAAGGACAGATCGAGCTTTTTGATCGGTAGTGCCGGGAGATCGGTAAAGCTGACATCTATCCCGCCTTGCGCAAATACCTTGGCAGTGCCGTTGATCATTATCTTGATCGGCTTGGTACCTGGTTGCAGTGATCCCGATAGCTGGGTCGAGATGCCGAAGGACGAGCCCTGGGCCTCGGTTAGGTAGACGTCTCCGTTAAGAGACTGTCCCGGTGGCAGGAGCCGCGATTCGGCACTCATCGTACCGAGCTTGGCAGAGGCCGGACAGGTCCCGTCGGCAACAGCGGTCTTTAAACATGGACTTACCTTACTTTTGATATTGACGCCGAAGCCCTTGGGAAAGTTCACTTCTATCTTGCTCGATGTCTGCTCGTCGATGAACTGAGGGCTGGCCGGTGAGGCCTGGGTGATCGTGGTACTGATACCCGGTACCGCACCAGGCGTTTTCTTGTCTAGTGTGAAGTCCAGCTTTGGTGCGTAAGGGACCAGCTCACATCCGGTTGTCTGGTAGGGGGCGGTGGCGGTTACTGTCTTGCCGTCGCCGTGGCCGGGGAAAGGGTCGCCCGTTACCGGATCATTGCCTCCCGGGTTGAGGTTTGCTTGGAACAGATACCCCTGAAACAAAACATCGGTCTGCTGCGGTGTGCAGAGACCCGAGTTGGTCAGTAGCGGATGCCCATTCTCGACGCCCGTATCTCCGTCGAGTTTCATTTTCATGTCGAAAATACCGGCCGGGAGCTCCCCTAGTTTGAAACCCGGTAGCGGTGGAAGCAGTTCGGCTTTATCGGGGATATTGTCTCCATCGGCAATTACCTTGCCGGTCTTCTTGTCGTATGTGATGCTGACATCGCTCTTCACTATGGCCGGTGAAGATGCATCGATGTAAAACGGTGACATGTACCCCGGGTAATCGTTTAGCTTAGGCCAGAGTATCACCAGGTGCCCCTGCTCATCTGGCCCGGGCTTCTCGTTGTAGACGATGCCAGGCTCGTGAATTGCCACCCCTGGCGGTACCGTGAAGGGAGGTACGCCGGGCACAACATCATCAAAGCACCCGGCAAAAGAAGCGAAAAATAGGCTATCGCCACATGCGGTAGAGGAGATATCCACACTTCCGACCCTCGATTTCGGGTTTGTGCAGATCCATCCATCACGCGTAAATATGACTCCAATGACCTCGACATCTTTAACGAAATTTACTCCGCAATAAGGTGCCGCTTGCGGATCAGGAGTGGCGCCCTGAGGCAAAGTAATCCTCAGTCTTTTTAAGTGCTGTTCGAGATAGAGCTCGAGGCACACTGGAACTCCGCTGGGATTGACATCCGGCTTTGTGCAGTGATCCATAGCCAACCGCTTCATATGCACGGTCAGATCGACGGGCGCACCCGCCTGAGTATTGGACACGCTCAGTTCTTTCAGCGCTGCCGTAAACGGCCTGTCTGTTGCTGCCTGCGCTGATGCGAAACTTTGAATGCCTAAAAAGAAGACAATCAGCACTGTGCGCATCAACGACGTATGTGAAAACCGGTGCCCCGTCTAAACCTCTTTTAGTATGTAGCGACGGCCCCCTGCGAGCCGATGTTTGCTATCACAGGACAAGTGAGAGCGATGAAGGTGCCGTTTTTTAGCGAGGCATTCTCGCCTCTAGATGGCTGACTCGCGCCCGGTTGAGCGTACACCCTCTTTAGGAAATTCCAACTTTGGTAGGCCTTTGGGCGGTCTCTTCTTCCGCAACAGCCCGTTCTGATAAAAGTCGATCGCTGCATTGTACGAACGGCGATCTTCATGTCGATAGCTCAGATCAGGGTCCTTCTCAAGTGCAGCGACAAGAGCCTCAACGTAACGCTGTTCGAAGAGTTTGGGTTTACTGCAAAGTTCTGCAATCGCCTCGCTTTTACTACGGCGGTTCTGGTAGGTATCGCGAGCGGTTATCACGTCGTACGTATCTGCCACACGAATGATCTTGGAGATCTCGGCTATCCGATGGCCCATGTATCCACGGGGATATCCAGTGCCATCCAGGTTCTCGTGATGGCAGCGGACGATCTCCTCAAGCTCGTCGAAGCCCGCACCGGCCATCTTGTCGGCCCCGGCCAGTGGGTGGTTCTTTATATACCAGCTGTCTAGATCGGTGAGATCGTTCCGCCCCTTGCTGCCATCGAGCAAGCCCTCGGGCCAACCGGTCTTACCCACGTCGTGGACCAGGCCAGCGCGGTACGCGAGGAACCGTTGCTTGGTAGACATGCCGGATCCGCAGGCGATCGCATATGCGTAGGTAGCGACAGCGGCACAGTGAGTTCCAGTGCGGTTGTCTCGTTCGTGCAGCGCACGGACCTGCGAAGTCAAAGTGTCGAACGCATTTCTCTCGGTTGCGATCTTGCTCTTTTGCGCTGCCCAGTAGTAGAGAAGAATTCCAGCCATGATCGGCACTACCACGGCCAACGCAACTTCGCCAAATCTGTTGTACACGTACAGCACCGCCATCGCTGCCGTGCTGGCAACAAGCTCGATCGGAATGAGAAACGCCTCGATCCTCAAGCTCGAGCCAAGCTCGTAGCGATCGATGACAGTGTCAAAGATGTCATAGATACCCAGGTTAACCGCGATGTTTAGGCTGAAGACTGCAAGGAATAGAACGTAGTAGCGGGGGTCGAGATAGTCGAGACTCCAAAGCCCCGAAAAGTACTGAAATGTCAAACCGGCCAACAGCGGGCCCCAGATCGATGCCACGGGATCGACCCATCGATATAAAGCTGGACGCGTGCTCGCGGTTGAGTTTCTCTGTTCACAATTCGCTGTGCATCCCTCGTGTTCTTCGCGTCGGCCGGTCGCTTTCTGGTACGCAGCAACCGTATTCTGACCTGACGCCGTATCTCAGCGATCGCCTCCACCGACACGCCTATGACCGCCGCGGGCGCAGGGCCAAGTTGAACCGCGGCAATGAGTGTCACAACCAGGTCTGCCGTAAATCCAAAGTTGTGCTGGACTTCGACTCTTAAAAAACGCGCGTATACGGCGAGCGAGAAGAAAATCAGAACAAGAGAAGCGCGGCTTCCACTGGTCGGCACTCGAGCTAGCCGCGATCGCAACCCGCCCCTGCAACAAGCATTGCCAGCTGAAAAATTAAAACAACCTTATAGCGCTTTGATAAACCGCGAAACCTGCCGACCATCACTCCCGCCATGCAGACGACGCCATCCGCCCCCAAAGCGTAGAAAATGGCTAACTCTTACGAGTGAGACAGTATCGGCAGCTGTGGAAAAAGCTTAAATGCAAGAGAGTCGTTCAACGAATGCATACCCTTAAAATAGGCTGCATGGGAGCCTAGAACCCATTAGGCCGACGAACCCAGAAGCTCTCGCCGGCCTATGGGGTAAATCTATTGATCAAGGTCATTAACCGTTCTTGCGACCCATGATCGAACCTCCCTGTGTGTGCTGGAGCTCTCGCTACCGATGCACACGCTATTGCCTGCGGTTAACCCATCCATGGTTGACTCCCCTTTTAGCCAGGGCAACCACCACGGCACCCGCTTTCATAGCGCCCACAAGTCTCAACTTGAGCTGGAGGTTTCTGTAGGTTTTGGCAGGTTCTATTAAGTATTTATAACTTTTTATAGGTTTTAGTAAGTTTCGGGATTGAACCGGATGTTGAAAGGAATAGTTGCTGCAAGGTTTCTTATTCGTCCGGACTTGCTTCGGTTAATTACAAATTTCACAACTTCAAGCGGGACAAAAAGCAACAGAGATCCATGACGTTTGCAACGTAACCGTTCACGTAGTCTCATAGTGGGTCTGGGGTTCAGCTTGAAAAGAGCGCTTCGTCCCGCCACTCCTGGGACGCCACGCAAGCCTTCCCTGGCTTGCGCATCCATGTGCAGTCGTCCCAGAGCCTTTTCAATCCAAACCCCAGACCCACCGCTTACCCATCGTCGGTCCAGCTTCTGCAAGCTGCGAGTAGTTACTGTACGAGTATCTAAAGCGGTCTTTTCCTCACGCAAAAGAACGGTTGATCGAGCGGGTGGCGCGGGTGGGTGTATGCCCGAGGACATACTTGCCCGCAGGGGATGGGGCCCCACCCGTGACAGGACCCGCGAGCGTAAGCGACTACCAAGAAGTGAGGGGATGAATTAGGGCCTTCGGGGTTTAAGGCGATTGAACTCCCTGAACGGTTACTTTGCAACTGGTGTCTCCTGATTAAAGTTTATCTGTGTCTCACCGACTAATCTCCCGCCGGTGAAAATCGATCTAAAGCCGTTTCGCCTTAGAGCTTTCCGGCGGCTGTGGTCCGCCGAGACGGTGAACATCGTTGGCAACGGCATAGGCGACGTAGCGATTCTCGTGCTCGTTTTCGATCAGACCAGTAGCGCTCTGGCAACCGCTCTCATCTTTATTGCGAAAAAGTTTCTGCCTGCGATCGTCGCACCGGCACTCAGCGCTCGCATAGAAGGCTTGCCTGCACGCCTTAGCCTGTCTGTGGCCTATTTTGTCGAAGCAGTGTTGTTTGTGGTGCTAGCACTTCTAGCCGACAACTTTATGTTGTCACTTGTTACCTTGATCGCTTTCTTTGACGGCACTATCGCGATGAGCGCTAGAGCAGTACTTAGATCATCGGCCGCATCAGTGCTCAAGCCGCGCGGAGAACTGAGGTCAGGGAACTCACTGATAAATCTTGCGTTTGTGGGAGGCTACGTTCTCGGCGAGGCAGCCGGTGGAGGCCTGGTTGCAGCAGTTGGAGTTCGAGATGCGTTACTGATTAACGCTGCAACGTTCTTAGTTGCCGGTTTAACTCTATTAAATGTTGCCGGACTGCCCGGCCGTGTCGCCTCTGCGGCCGCCTGGAGATACAGGTTGAAAGAAGGCTTCGCCTACGTCCGTCATCACGATCTTCTAATGCCGTTGTTGATTACCCTGGGAGTGACAGTTATGCTCTCGGATCTTGTCTTGCCACTGGAGGTCATATTCGTCAAGGAGACACTTGGGCAGGGCGATGCAGCGTTCGGGCTCTTCCTGGCAGCGTGGAGTGCGGGGATGGCTATTGGAGGTATCTGGTTTGCGCTCTCAAGATCGCGGCGACTGGAGGTGCTCCTATTGATTTCAATGGTGCTGATGGGGGTCGCATTCATTGGCACTGCATTGTCCCCTAACATCTATGTAGCGGGCTCGGTCCAGGTTATCGGTGGCTTCGGTAATGGCTTCCAGTGGGTTGCTTTAATCACGCTTGTCCAAGAAGTAACGGATGACAGGTTCCAGGTGAGAGTAATGTCTGTACTCGAATCGGTGGATAAGTTCATGCCGGGGATCGGATTTATCCTCGGCGGCCTAATCGGGTCTTTGTTCTCTATTCGACTGGGGTTTTTCATCGCCGGAGTCGGAGTTCTTCTGGTGGTGATCACCGCCTACTTCAAACTGAGGGAGCTTCCATGGTCTAAGTACAGACCTACGGATGATCGACACGAACAAGTGGAATTCGGCAGCGCGTTGGGCACACATGAGATCGACTCTGAGCAACTGAACGGTGAGGATCTCGATTAGTCGTCTCGATTTATTCAGGTCTGGCACCGACCCAACCTCGCTGAGATTTACGAAAAACTATTTGCCGACAAACGGCACTATTTAGTGCCTCTCCTGTCCCGTTAGTGAGCTAAAGACATGGGAGGGCTATATGTGGAAGAGTTTCAGTTGCGTTTCCGTTGCGATCATCGCTACGTTGGGTGCCTTTACTGCGGTTGCTTACGCTGCCGGCAGTGGAACTACGGTAGATAAAACGATCGCTGACAGTAACGGGGACAATCGCCTCGAGTTTGGTCCCGGTGAGCCATACAAAGTGCGCGAGGATCTTGTCAAGAAACCGAAGTTCGTCTTCGCTCCGCCCAAAGAGCTGTTCCGCCCGATTCTGCAACTATCAGACTTCCAGCTCGCCGACGAGGAATCGCCGGCCCGCCTTGAGCACTTTGATACGACAATCCCTGGCGTGTTCGGTGCCTACCGACCACAGGAGTCGCTGCAGTCACAGACTGTGGATGCAGCAGTGCGACAGCTCAACAGAGTACGTTCACCAATCACCGGTAAAAGCGGAGCGTTGGCCATTGTGACCGGAGACAATGCGGACAACTCTCACGAGAACGAGACCGAGCAGTACATCACGCTGCTCGACGGTGGCGCTGTCAATCCGAACTCGGGCAACCCAAGCTTTGATCCCGATCCTGGTCTCCTGGGCATAGTCTGCATTCCCATCTTTTATCCAACAGACACATATCAGGGCGTTCGCGGAAACGGCAAGTGGTACGAGCCGGACAGCTCTAGTCCCGGGCAGGCAGGCGATCCCGACGGCCCGGGTTACTCGCCTGACGAGGCGACCAACTTCAACCACCCCGACATCCAGCGACACATAGCCTCTCGCGACTTCCAGGGTCTGCTGGACAAGGCCCAGCAGCCGTTCATAGCCATGGGCTTGAACGTGCCGTGGCTCACCGTGCTCGGCGACCACGATAACCTCGTGCAGGGTAATGTCGCCTCGACGAACTTCATCGAAAACCTCGCCACCGGCTGTAAGAAAATCAAAGGTCTTGTAGGCGACGGGCTAAAGACGGTACAGCCCGACCCCAAGCGACACATAGCAACGCACCAAGAGTGGATCGCGAAGCACCTGCAGAGCCCGGCAACTCCCGGGCCCGCTGGTCACGGCTTTAGCGCCGCGCAGCCCGATATCGGCTACTACTCGGTGAAGAAGCGCGAGCTTCGCCTGATCGGGCTCGACAGCGTAAACCAGGCGGGCGGAGCTGCCGGGACCGTCGATGACACTCAGTTCGACTGGCTCAACCAAGAGCTCGACAAGGCCGATCGCAAAGGTGAGAAAGTGATCGTCTACTCTCACCACAGTCTTGTCACCATGGACAACCCAGCCGGCTTGACGAGCAACCACTGTGGGCTAGCGACCTCATCGTCGTTGTGTAACACACTAGGCAATGAGTCTTTAGAGGAGCTCTACTACAAACACAATAGTGTCATCGCCCATGTCGCCGGCCACGAGCAC
This sequence comes from uncultured Thermoleophilia bacterium, assembly GCA_963710065.1. Lineage (GTDB taxonomy): Bacteria > Actinomycetota > Thermoleophilia > Solirubrobacterales > CAVPYU01 > CAVPYU01. The sequence continues at coordinate 334,086 of CAVPYU010000009.1, forward strand.
AATAACCGAATAGCACCGCGCAAGGAGCAGGGTAGTAGCGGTAGCTTCTGGGAGATAGTGTTGGCGTCCGAGAGCGACTGGCCACAGCAGAACGGAATGCTGGAGGTGCTCGATAACGGCAACGGTACTTTCTCGATCTTCAGAACGATCATCGACCATGCTGCTGTTCCAGACATCGGCAACTCTCCAGACCTAAATGACCCTCTTGCTCTTGCCTCGATCAGCCGAGAGATCTCGCTCAACGACCCGCAGGGGGACACCGGAGAAGACGGCACATTCGATGCGAAGGGCAAGCTTCTTGATCGGAACGTCGATTTGATTATTAACTGATTCTTCGGACAGACTCGGGTTCTGAGTTTCTACTGCGTCTATTTACGCGGCTACTGCCGGGCCAGTGTAGGCCGGGTTGGAGATGAACCCGTACTCTCCAGCAACAATCGGGTGCGTCTGTCTCATTACGCCTAGAATTGCATCTTCACACAGATTCATGTCGTACACACACAGCGCGGTCGTGTCGAAATCTTCCAGCAACTCGTGTGCTTCTATCTCGAAACTTTGTAGAACTTCCGGTGTCAGATGCTTTGCGCTGCTCCGATCCATTCCACCTATCAACCACGACGGCCCACCGACGTTTGCCAGAGTTGATCGATAACGACGGATCGTTCGATCGGGGTCAAACTGTGGCCCGTACTGTTCTGCTGCCGGGATGCTCAAGACACTGCTGCGCATATCCACCGGAAGACGCTCTCTCAATTTGAAGTCAAGCGTGAGATCGAGAACGCAGATGACAGTTCCGCAGTCGGCGATCCCTTCAAGCACAAACGGCACCGCTACCTGTAGGAAGTGCTGCTCATCGCGGTACGGAAGGCTGGCATGTTCTCCTCGTTCAATGGCACGCTCGGTTGTGTCGAGCTCCAGATCTGTGGCGATGCCCGCCAGGAACGGCGACTTGACTTTACGGAACTGCATGCTGCCGCACGATTCACAGGCATGCACAACCATATACTCGCTAGAACTTGCCGAGTAGTACGACGTCCGGCAACGTAGACACTGATAGCGCGGCATTACCCTCTCGGTCTGTCGCTCTCCAACCCTCCTTGTGTAGATTAACAGATAGCTTTGGGAGTAACGACAATTTTTTAACAACGAGAGCATGTCCGTTCAACAACGTATGTAGATATTTGCGCCCGTGCGCAAGATACAGCTTCCACCTTTTAACTGAGGACAGCAACCACTGTCGTCGCTAATGTGTTCCATCTAATATGGGCCGAGAGAGATCATCTGCAAGAGCTAAAACCGAGTTGCCATTTGTGGCGGTCGTAGCCCTTGCAATGCTTCTTGTGATTGTTACATCTGCCCGTGCGGAGATCATGTTCAACTTCACCGTTCAGGTAAAGGACTCGAAGAAGGATGGGACCTACAAGGTGGTGCTCAACTCACGTACCTACGAAACCGGAGGAGGCAAGATCGAGGCGCTCGATGAGATCCAGACTCGTCTCCCGTACGGCCTTCGGATCCGCAGCAAAGGCTTTCCAGTCTGTAACGTCAACAAGCTAGAAAAGACAAGAGATCGCAAGACCTGTAGGAAGTCACAGATCGGTAGTGGGACTGCACTGACCGATGCCCGACCTCTCTTTGCAGAACCGATCTCATCAAAGGTGTACCTGTTCCTTGGAAAGCCCTCCAGTAAGAAGTCTGTAGCGTCTTTCGTCACCCTAGCCCTTCCGCAAAGCTCAAATCCCCTGATCAGCGGCATCAAGCCGGTCCTTATCGGCCCGGTTGTCAACGATCCTTCACCTGACCACAGATTTGGCTACCGGATGAAGCAGGAGCTAAAAATAGATACACCCTTCCCGACCCTGGTGATCAACGTCCCCGAGATCAACCTGACGATCAAGGGGTTGACCCGAACCGTGCGCAAGGTTAAATGTCTCAAGCGCTCGAACGGCAAGTGCATATCCAAACGCACCACGAGGAAGAAGGTCTCGCTGTTCTCAGATCCCAAGTGTCCCGCCTCTAAAAAACTCTCGTTTGGCTCGTCACTGGTCTTCAAAAGCAGCACGCCTCCGCTAGAGCGAGAAACGCAGGTTAAATGCTTTAAGTTCAAAAACTAGAAGCGCTGATGCCTGCGAGCCTCTTCTTCCGCAAGAGCTTCTTCTTGCCAGTTGGCGATCTCTACTTGGTTTTTTCTTCCGATGTTGAGCTCGAAGCGATAAACGGTTCTAGCCATTCGTTGGGAAAAGACATGCCTATATTGCCACTGAACTCAGGAAGGATCCGCATGGCGAGATCTTTCGCGGGCCTTCGTACCAAGAACGGTCTCAGGTCATCGAAACATAGACACAATCTCACACTTGTCGCAATCTGAAAGTCAGCGGCGTTCGGTACCTCGCCTCCGATCACGCCCTCTTCGATCAAGTTATCGACATGGTCGAGCAGTCCAGGAAGCCGGGCAAGATCAGCCTGCACCGCCCCATCGGTTGACCGGTTGTACCTAGCAGTTACAGCAGCGATGGGAGCTGCCGTCTTGACCGCCAGGCCGATCGGAACTCCAAGCCGAGCCCCCTCTGCAAAGCCGGTCAAGGGAGTCCGATCTCGTTTCAGGCACCACCAGATGATCCTGCGTGGAATCGGTTGCAGGAACTCTTCTCCCCAACGTTCGGCCTCCTCAACCTTCGCTCGCTGATCCGGATCCTTGGGATAGAGCGACGGCAGTGGCTTGATACGTTCCAGCTCTTGAGAGATGTTAAGGGTGCCCTGAATCTTACGTCCGTCGATCTTGAGTGCCGGAACTGTCGCGCGTGGAAAACCAAGCAGTCGTAGATACGCCTTCGCTACCATCGGGATGAGATCGACTCTCTTGTACTCGATGCCCTTGAACTCGAGCATCAGCCTACCTGTATAACCGGGATGCGAACCTGGGACCACGTACAGCTTTACCTCCATCAGGATACTCACCTTACTTTCTCTCTATGTTTTGAGTGACTGAGCCTGCTGCTCTGGTCAAAGACTCTACCGATTATCCGTGTGCAGCGTACCTACGTCTGTGATGATGACACGCTGTAGATATTCTCTACCGTTGAAAGATGTCAAACGTACTTTTTGTATGCATACACAACGCCGGCCGCTCGCAGATGAGTCGCGGGCTTTTTGAACTGACAGCAGGGGGAATGCACGCCGCCGACTCCGCCGGTACCGATCCCTCTGTCGAGGTCAGCCCGGTTGTTGTCGAAGCCATGCGCGAGCTCAGTATCGACATTGCCGATCGAACCCCGAAAAAGTTGTCTCAAGATCTGGTCGAGTGGGCGAACGTGGTCGTCACCATGGGCTGCGGTGACAAGTGCCCGGTGCTGCCTGGCAAGCGTTATATAGAGTGGGAGCTACCCGATCCGAAAGGGCGTGATCCGGAAGAAGTTCGCGAAATCAGGGATCGGATTGAAGGTCTAGTCACACAGTTAG
>CAVPYU010000010.1:0-44291 GCA_963710065.1 uncultured Thermoleophilia bacterium
TGGCTACTTCTAAGCCAACCTCCTGGTTGTCTGTGCACTCGAACATCGTTTCCCACTTAGCTAGTACTTAGGGACCTTAACCGGTGGTCTGGGCTGTTTCCCTTTCGACAATGAAGCTTATCCCCCACTGTCTGACTCCCCGGGTTCGCCTATCGGTCTTCGAAGTTTGCCTGAAGTCGGTAACCTGGTAGGGCCCCTAGTCCGGGCATTGCTGTACAGCCGATAGGTAATAACCGGAGGCTATACCTAAATATATTTCGGAGAGAACCAGATATCGCCGGGCTTGATTAGCCTTTCACTCCGATCCACAGGTCATCCGCCCAGTTTTCAACCTAGGTCGGTTCGGCCCTCCACGGAGTCTTACCCCCACTTCAGCCTGCCCATGGATAGATCGCCCGGTTTCGGGTCTACCGCCTGCAACTATGTCGCCCTATTAAGACTCGCTTTCGCTGCGGCTCCGCTCATCGCTTAACCTTGCTGCAGACGAGTAACTCGCCGGCTCGTTCTGCAAAAAGCACGCCGTCACAGCGCGAACGCTGCTCCGACCGCTTGTAGGCACGCGGTTTCAGGTGCTATTTCACTCCCCTTCCGGGGTACTTTTCACCTTTCCCTCACGGTACTAGTTCACTATCGGTCACCAGGGAGTACTTAGCCTTGGAGGATGGTCCCCCCAGATTCGTACCGCGTTTCACGGGTGCGGCACTACTTAGGAACATCATCGGGAGGCTTCGTGTTTTCACCTACGGGACGCTTGCCCTCTATGGTGTGCGGTTCCACGCACTTCGGCTAACACAAAGTTTTGTAACTCCCGCCGGACAGGGTACCGTCCGGTCAAATGTCCTACAACCCCCAACAGACAACGCGTACCCGCTTGCATCTGCCAGGTTTAGGCTGATCCCCTTTCGCTCGCCACTACTCGGGGAGTCTCAATTGATTTACTTTCCTCGGGGTACTTAGATGTTTCAATTCCCCCGGTTGTCTTCCAGCGCCTATGTATTCAGCTCTGGATGACGCCGCATTACCGACGTCAGGTTTCCCTATTCGGAAATCCACGGATCAAAGGCTGTTCAGCGCCTAACCGTGGCTTATCGCAGCCGTCCACGTCCTTCTTCGGCTCCTGGTGCCAAGGCATCCACCGCATGCCCTTATTATCTTGACGGTATTAACACAGCCCGCATTAAGCGGTCTGTGCATGATGCCGATATTGGCCAACTGTGTAGTTTTCAAGGTCCGCTCGAGGAGCGCCTAGCGCTTAAGCCCTTCCGAGCAAAGCGCCGGTCTCTCAAAACTGAACAGTATGCAGGCTCCAAAGAGCCACTCCTATGTTCGGTCGACGTTCCAGGAAACCGGTGGCTATTTGCCGCCGGTGACCCTAGGCAGGGTAGTAAGAATACCCAGCCGTAGAGCTCCCTAGAAAGGAGGTGATCCAGCCGCACCTTCCGGTACGGCTACCTTGTTACGACTTCACCCCAATCACAAGCCCCACCTTCGACGGCTCCCTCCAAAAGGTTGGGACACCGGCTTCGGGTGTTGCCTGCTTTCGTGGTGTGACGGGCGGTGTGTACAAGGCCCGGGAACGTATTCACCGCGGCATTGCTGATCCGCGATTACTAGCAACTCCAGCTTCATGGAGGCGAGTTTCAGCCTCCAATCCGAACCAAGGCCGGCTTTATGGGATTAGCTCCACCTCGCGGTATCGCAGCCCTCTGTACCGGCCAATGTAGCACGTGTGTAGCCCTGAACATAAGGGGCATGATGACTTGACGTCATCCCCACCTTCCTCCGGTTTGTCACCGGCAGTCTCCCATGAGTCCCCGGCATTACCCGCTGGCAACATAGGACGAGGGTTGCGCTCGTTGCGGGACTTAACCCAACATCTCACGACACGAGCTGACGACAGCCATGCACCACCTGTGATGGTGTCCCGAAGGAAAGCCGTGTTTCCACGGCGGTCACCAACATGTCAAGCTCAGGTAAGGTTCTTCGCGTTTCGTCGAATTAAACCACATGCTCCGCTGCTTGTGCGGGCCCCCGTCAATTCCTTTGAGTTTTAGCCTTGCGGCCGTACTCCCCAGGCGGGGCACTTAATGCGTTAGCTCCGGCACGGAGGGAGTCGACACCCCCCGCACCTAGTGCCCATCGTTTACGGCGTGGACTACCAGGGTATCTAATCCTGTTTGCTCCCCACGCTTTCGCACCTCAGCGTCAGTACCGTACCAGCGAGCTGCCTTCGCCATAGGTGTTCCTCCTGATATCTGCGCATTTCACCGCTACACCAGGAATTCCACTCGCCTCTTCCGGACTCTAGTCGGACAGTATCCAGTGACATTCAAAGGTTGAGCCTTTGACTTTCACACAAGACTTATCCGACCGCCTACGTGCTCTTTACGCCCAATAATTCCGGACAACGCTTGCCCCCTACGTATTACCGCGGCTGCTGGCACGTAGTTAGCCGGGGCTTCTTCTGTAGGTACCGTCACTCCGATCAGCTATTCACAGTCGAAGCTCGTCCCTACTGAAAGAGGTTTACAACCCGAAGGCCTTCTTCCCTCACGCGGCGTTGCTGCGTCACGCTGTCGCGCATTGCGCAAGATTCCCCACTGCTGCCTCCCGTAGGAGTCTGGGCCGTATCTCAGTCCCAGTGTGGCTGATCGTCCTCTCAGACCAGCTATCCATCGTTGCTTTGGTAGGCCCTTACCCCACCAACTGGCTAATGGTCCGCGGGCCCATCCCAATGCGGAGGCCGAAGCTTCCTTTAATCGCCAACCTTGTGATTGACGATCACATTCGGTATTAGCTCAAGTTTCCTCGAGTTGTCCCAATCTTTGGGGCAGGTTACCCACGTGTTACTCACCCGTTCGCGGCTTAGCCCCAGGCAAAGCCTGGTTCGTCGCTCCACTTGCATGTGTTAAGCACGCCGCCAGCGTTCGTCCTGAGCCAGGATCAAACTCTCCAAAAAAAGATCTTTGAGGTTTCATCCTCCGCCTAAAAAGACGGTGGTCCTCTACCAATCTGAATCCAACAGCAATACTTGCTGTTGTGAAGAGCCGTCATACTCAAAAGCCCACTTAGGACTAAAGGTTATGACAGGTTTCAATTTACTAAATGAACCTGAGCCGACCTAATTACAAATAGATCGACAATAGGTCGAACATCGGCACAGATCACAGTACCCGGCTGGGACCGTGACCCGTTCATACTGTTCAGTTTTCAAAGACCGTGGCGCTTATCTCAACACCTGTTCCCATGTGAGAGCGAAAAAAAACCTCTCCGGCGGAGAGGCTATAAACCACGCAGCTTAAATTCGCTACCTGCTTAAGAATCACTCCGTTTGTCCGGATCGTATTTCAACATACGCCCTCTCAAGGCTTAACGAGTATAGCGCTCGCTGAAGCGGAACTCAATGGTCCCAAGATGAAAAAACCTGCTAGTAGGTCAAGCGGGAACGCGATAAACGATAAAGCGTCGCTTTCCCGCTTGGAGAACCTTTCCATCGAGTCGCTCAACTTCGACATCCAGCTCATCGCTGGTGAGTGGCTCACCGTCAAGACGTACAGCGCCTTGAGCTATACAACCGCCTGGCATCGCTGCGAGAGATATCAAACGTACCCGCTATAGGGCCAGGAACGTGAACTCTCCCTCCGTCCACCTGGTCGCCGGAGATATCTTCCACCGCAATATCTTCCGGCTCCTTCTTATCGCTTGTGTAGGCGATTAAAGTGCTCCTCGGCCTTCTCTGCGTCTGCTTGTGAGCAGAAACGCATCACCAACGCCCTGCCCAACGCGCGCTTCGCCGCGTTGGGGTCGGACAGTCTGGCTCGCTCTCGCCAAGAAGAAGCTCATAGTAGATAGGCATTGTCTCGTCTGGGATGCTCATCACCTTGCCGAACATCTCCTCTGGGGGTTCGGTTACGCCTATGTAGTTTCCCGCACTCTTACTCATTCTCATATGCCCATCGGTTCCAGGGAGGAGTCGGCATGGTCAGTATCGCCTGAGCCTGCTTTTCAAACGTCTGTTGGAGTTGGCGGCCCATCAGCAGGTTGAACTTCTGATCGGTACCCCCTAGCTCTATGTCTGCATCGATCGCAACCGAGTCGTAACCCTGGAGAACCGGGTAGAGGGTCTCAAGAAGCGATATCGGCTTTCCCTCCTTGTACCTCTTGTCGAAGTCGTCGCGCTCCAAAACCTGGGCGACGGTCACGGTGCGTGCAAGTTTGAACAGTTCGTCCATCGGCATGTCAAGCCACTCACTGTTGTGACGTACCTCGGTTCTCTCTTCGTCAAGCACCTTGAACGCCTGCTCCTGAAATGTCTTCGCATTGCTCTCTATCTCTTGCGCATCCAGTACGGGACGTGCCGCTGACCGACCGCTTGGGTCGCCGACTTGTGCCGTGAAGTCACCGATAATCAACACGACTAGATGGCCTGCGTCTTGAAACTCTCTCAGTTTTTGAAGGACTACCGTGTGGCCAAGGTGAATGTCTGGCGCAGTTGGGTCGATTCCAAGCTTCACACGAAGTGGCCGGTTTTCTTTTTCCGCTAACTCGAACTTCTTATCCAGTCCTCCTTCGGGCAGAACTTCAACTGCGTTTCTTTTCACATATGTCGCTATATCTGAAATGTTTGGCATATCGACAATGGTAGACTTCGGGTCAGTCTAAACGGGGCCTGCTTAACGATCTCGGCTACAGCGGTCCACACAGATATCGACGTCAAGCCCCTTTAGATCGGACTTTTGCGATGGACAAGGGCAACGACATCGAAACAGAAGATGGCAAAAGCCTGCTAGATAAGGCAGGTCAAGAAAGCTCTGTGCATGCATCTGATGAGAAGAGGCGAAAGCCTCGGATCGACAAGTTTCGCGTGGGGCTCGTACTTCTTGGACTTCTTGTCCTAGCGGTGATCTCTACTGTATTTGGAATGATGATGGCGAGTAGCTCGCGAACTTCCCAGCCTTGAGAATCGCAATGAGTACAAGGCCGCAAAGAACTCTGTCGTATACGACGCGCAGGGCAAGAAGATTGCAGAGTTGACCGGATCGAACGAATCGGATCCTGGTTGATTCTGATCAAGTTGCGCCTGTTGTAAAGCACGCAATCGTCGCGATCGAGGACCGCCGCTACTACGAGCATTCAGGCGTTGACTATAGAGGAATCGGCCGCGCAATATGGGCCGACCTGCGCAGTGGCGAGGCTCGAGAGGGTGCTTCAACAATCCCTCAACAGTTTGTGAAGAATGCGCTTCACGCGCAGAAGGAGCGGACCGTGCTCCAAAAGCTCCGCGAGGCCTCACTTGCCTACAACCTGGAGCGCAGTTGGTCCAAGGACAAGATCTTGACTCAATACTTGAATGCGGCATATTTCGGAAACGGTGCTCACGGGATAGAGTCAGCCGCCCGAACATACTTCGGAAAAACAGCTAACAGTTTGTCCGCTCCCGAGGCAGCGTTGCTTGCCGGCCTGGTCGCATCACCAGCCTACTACGACCCATCCCGATATCCAGAGCGATCAAAGCGTCGTAGGGATCTGGTTCTAAAGTACATGCGCGACGAGGGACTTTTAGAGGACCAGGATTACAGATCTGCAATCAAAACCGCTCTACCAAGTAATGCAGCGATCAGTCCGCCTAAAGAGCACAGTCTGGCACCGTACTTCACCGACTATGTGAAACAACAGCTTGTCGACGAGTATGGAGCCGGCACTGCATTCGGTGGCGGTCTCAAGATCCGCACGTCGATCAACCTAAGCACCCAACGGCGCGCCGAAGAGGCCGTCCAGCGCCACCTGTCCGGGCTCGGCCCGGCGGCCGCACTTGTTGCCATCAACAACCGTGACGGGTCGGTTCGAGCGATGGTCGGTGGCCCCGATTTTGACAAGAGGCCGTTCAACCTTGCAACTAACGCGCAACGCCAGCCTGGGTCCGCATTCAAGCCGTTTGTCTACGCCGCGGGCCTTATGAACGGTTTGACGGCAAATTCCACTTTCATCTCTCAGCCACTGACCCTCTCAAACGGCGAAGAGATCAAGAACTACGATGATTCTTATCTGGGAGCGGCTTCTATGTATAACGGGCTGGTGTACTCCGAATAACTCAGTAATGGTGCAGGTCGGCCAAAAAGTCGGCACAGACAAAGTTGCGCGTACTGCCCGACAGATGGGGATCGAGAACCCGATCAGCACCAACACTGCGATGATCATTGGCGGCCTGAAGCAAGGAGTCACTACCTTCCAGATGACGCACGCGTTCTCAACGTTCGCGAGGAACGGAAAGCGCGCTTCAGGAACCTTGGCTGCTCGAATGGGTGGTCCAGTTACGTTGCTGAGATGTCAGAAACATCAAGGGCAGAGTTATCGATAGGAACAAGATTAGGGAGACAAGGGTTCTTCCCGCATCTGTTGCTACCGGAACAAAGGCGGCGATGGCAGGTGTCGTGTCCAGCGGAACCGGCAAAAGAGCACAGGTTGACGGTGAAGATATCTCAGGAAAGACAGGAACTACAGACGATTCAACGGACGCCTGGTTCTGCGGGTATGAACGAGCGTCTCACGGTCTGTATTTGGGTTGGATACGCATCACGGTTCAAACCGATGCTTACCGAGTTCGGTGGGAAGCCGGTCGAGGGCGGAACACTGCCCGCTTCGATCTTTGCGACGTTCATGTCGAACGTGCTTTCTGACCTTGAGAAAGAACGCGATAAGAAGAAGAGGGATAAGGATAAGAAGGACAACGATTCCGATACTTCGAGCACAGTGCAGGAGCCGTCTGAGGCACCGGTAAAAGGAACTGAAACGGACTCCGGCAGTAGCGATAAGAAAAGCGACAAGATCTAAGTCGAACACAAAGAAGCCCAGTTCGCCTCCGAAGAGCAAAACACCTCCATCGCAGCCATCCAAGCCCGATAACACAGAGCCCGAGCCTCTTCCTGAAGTTCCGCAGTCCGAGCAGGCAGATCCGGGGGGCGCTACACCGGACGACATGTAGCTAGCGCTCGGCTATCTACCTTCTGGAAACGTGATCGTTCTCAGCGGCATAGAACCTCCACGGCTTGTCGGTGCCTACGCTAATACCAATTCGGGAGCCTGTGTCAATCTTCTGTCCAAGCCATTCATTCGGTTCGAGAGCGAACTTCAAACCTTTTATTAGAGACATTTGATCCATTGTCTTTCAAGAGTTATCCCCAGCGCCTCGGTCAATTTACCGGGCCTGAACAAAGTTGAGTCTCTTCGTTCAGTGTCCTGCGCTCCATCATCTTCTCGATGCCGATTGTGGGCTGTAGCGCCCTGATGAGTACCGCCGCTGCAACGCCTTCCTCCTCTGCTACAAAATTGAGCAGGTTGTGTACACCGTAAGAAAGGTAGACGTAGACTGATCCTGGCTTGCCAAAGAGAACGCTGTTTCGCTTGGTCTTGCCGTTGAACGCGTGGCATGCAGGATCGTTCTCCCGATAGCTTTCGGGTCTCCACGATCACACCGCCTATGCCGTCACAAACAAGCTCGCAACCAACCAGACCACGCCCTACCTCGAGTGCAGATCTGGAAAAGAATTCGCTAGGCAGCTTCACTTCTTAAATGAGTTGAACGCTTCCCAGGCCAGAGATATCTGCTCGGCCCATCCTCTTCTTGAGGTGCCTCCAGCCGAGACCTTCGATTCCATACAACTCTTTGCGTCAAGTATTCCGTAGTACTCATCGTCAAAATGCTCTGAATGCTTCTGTAGCTGATCGAGATCGAGCTCGCTAAGGGCTTTCCCCTGTTCGAGCGCGGATCTGACGATCGTTCCCACAATCCCATGAGCCTCGCGAAATGGAACACCACGTCTTACAAGAAAGTCGGCAATATCCGTTGCCGCCATGAACTCATCGGTTGCCGCCGCGCTCATCGCCTTCTTGTTAAAACTGATTCCACGTATCATCTCGGCTGCGACTTCGAGACTCAATTCAAGAGTATCGACCGCATCAAATAGCCCTTCTTTGTCTTCCTGTAGATCCTTGTTATATGTGAGAGGCAAACCGTGCAGCACGCCGTACATCGCTGTAAGGCTACCTACAATCCTTGGCGCCTTGGCTCTCATGAGCTCCGCGGCATCTGGATTTTTCTTTTGTGGCATGATGCTCGAAGTAGAAGCAAACTCGTCCCCTACCTCACAGAAGCCAAACTCCTCGCTTGACCATAGAACTATCTCCGACCCCAAGCGCGAAAGGTGAGTCGCACAGGTAGCCGCAGCTGCCAGATAGTCGAGAACGAAGTCACGACTTGCAACGGCGTCCATCGAGTTCTCTGAGATCCCATCAAATCCAAGCTCACCCGCGAGAAACTCACGATCTACATCCCAACCGACTCCAGCAAGCGCACCCGATCCAAGCGGCAGCTTAGATGTCGAGTCCTCGCAGATACTCATACGTCTGTGATCGCGCACAAACATCCAGAAGTAGGCCAGCAAATGATGGGCAAGATAGACCGGCTGTGCTCTCTGCAAGTGCGTGTATCCAGGCATCACAACTTCCGGGTTCTGATCGGCGCTCGCTATCAACGCAGCCATCAGCTCCACCAGTTTCTCTTGCGCTGCGTTTGCGTGACCACGAACGTACATCGCCAGATCGGTCACGACCTGATCGTTGCGTGACCTAGCTGTATGCAGCTTGCCACCAACCGGCCCAACGATCTCGGTCAACCTGCGCTCGATCGCCATATGGATGTCTTCGTCGTCTGCGTCAAACTTGAACTCGTCGGCCTCAAACTCCTCACCCACCTGGTTGAGCCCCTTCCCCAGATGCGTGCAATCTTCAGCACTTATCGCATCGCATTTAGCCAACATCTTTGCATGTGCGATCGATTGGGCTATGTCATATGGAGCTAGGCGCCAATCAAACCCTATTGAGCTGTTCAGAGCCTTGAACAGGTTGTCCTGTGCGTTGTCTATGCGAGCCATGGACTTGAGTCTATTCAACGTGCATGAAAGAAGGGACACAATCTGAAGATTGATTACCCCATTGGTCTCTTTTTCCCAAAGTATTTTCGTAACCCGAGAATCTGTACGCGGTCGTTTTGGCGAGTAGTCCTTCAAAACAGAATGGGGATAACACTGATGTCTGGATCGAGCACACTTATGAACCGTTACTTGGGATTTTTAGCTCTTATTGTCGTCATATACTCGTTCCTGTTATTCCAATAAAAACACCTCTTTTCTTTGCACCGACCACTTAAGCCTGAATCCACCGTTTATTTCCAACATTGAGGAGAAAGGACGTCAAGACACTCGAATAGCGTGAAATTCGCGCTGTCGGTGTGGAGCTTGTCCCAAAAGAGCCCTGTGGACGACCGTCGGGCTGCATAAAGCCCGAAAGAGAGCGTCGTGAACTCATTGGAGGTGGATGCTGCTCAGCTTGAGGCCGCACAGGAACCTTTTTCTTCTCATGAACAAAGGCACAAAGCAAGAGAAAAAAGAAAAAAGTCACAACTCATGTGTCTAAACCACATACGCAAATAATTATGAAGGGAGAAATATCAGAAAATGAAATGTCTCAATCCACGACGCATGGTTGATAACTCAGCCATGCACAAGATAATTGTTACCGTCGCAGTATGCCTTGTCACTCTCGGGATGAGCAGCTCAAGCGCGCTCGGCTACAGCGGCACCGACTGCAGTACGCCAACGATCGACTGCCTGCAATCCTTAGCACAGACTAAGGAGAGCACCGACGAATCGGTCAATGTCACCAGCACAAATACATATAAGGCCGGTCACTCTGTCGTGACGATCATCACGTACTCCGATGGGACGACCTCGACGACGACCACGACCCGTACCGGCGACGGTACAACGACGAGCACCACGACAAACACCAACTCGAGCGGCAATCACACGACAACAACCAGCAAGACCGGCGGTAACTAGGGATAGGGCAACAACTCAGGCGAGGGCTCCGACTAGGTCCCGGACGGCCTGTGGGCCCTGGATCGGAGGATGGATCTGGCGCGAGCCGTAAGTTGCTGGGTTCATTGAGGTGGGTTCACTTAAGGTACTGACACGGACCGACTGGGATCGATCGCCAACGACTCGATAAATAGCTGGTCGCAGAGCTTTAATGTTGCAGTATTTTTACCTTTTCAACAGTTTCGTGTCAGTAATACCTCTACTGTGCCGCAAGTGAAGGTGAGAGAGATTTTAAAGATTCTCAGAGAAGATGGCTGGTATACGGTCCGTCAAAGCGGTAGCCACAGACAGTTGCAGCACAAGACAAAAAGCGGTACGGTTACAGTTGCAGGCAAGAGCGGTGCTGAGTTGAAGATGGGAACTATTTTAAGCATCTTCCGGCAAGCAAAGTTGACGAAGGACATGCGATGAAAGGCTATGCAGTTGTAATAGAGGGAAGCAGCGGATCTTACTCTGCCTATAGCCCCGACCTACCCGGCTGTGTAGCTGCAGCCGAGACAGTTGACCAAGTCAAGAGACTTATGGACGAGGCAGTCCAGATGCATATTCAGGGCTTGCGCGATGCCGATGAGCCGGTTCCTGAACCCTCGAGCGCAGAGGCCTATGTATCGGAGATCTCAGATGCAGCCTGAGAGCTCTAAATTACATTATCCGCTGCATCGGCGGAAATAGTCTTCTCTGTAACGTCGGGTTACGTTCGAGCCACAGGAGGAATGGCATTTATCTCACGCACTACCGCTTGACCCTAACCATCTTCGCCTTGTGCACCCTCTGGCCGTCTTTGCCCTCAATCGTTGCCATAAGCTTTATGCGGACAGCTCTCTTTCCGTGGCGGCGCATGGCACTCTTTAGCTTCGACCTGTACGTTGATGTCAGGCGTAGCTTCTTGGTTTCCTTCTCGCCTGCCTTCAGTGTGGTCTTTGTGGAGTAGGAGCTCTTTTTAAGCTTCCTTGAAAGGCCCAGCCTGGAGAGGTCTGATTCGTTTAGCTGGATCTCTACCTTGGCATTTGCATCTGCACTTGCCTTGAGTGTCACCTCTGCCTTTTTACTGAGATTCACGGTCTTTGGTACATCGAGGGTAAGTGTGAGCCGCTCTGCGCAGGATGAGATGCCCTGTACTGAGGCGGTGGATGTGTATGTCTTGCCGGATACCGAGCCTCTGCCTTTTACGACTATGTTTCGGCTGACAGTGCTCTCCATCTTGCGCCAGCTTTCTACGCCCGAGGCGGCGGATGTGACCGAGAGCTTCAGCTTTATCTGCTTGAGCTTCTTTTTCTTCAAGGCACGGCGCAGCTTTGAGGTGACACTTATCTTCGCCTTGCGCTTCTCCCCTGCCTTGAGGCTAAAGTTGGAGAGCTTGCCTACGGTGGTCTTTTTCTGGGAAAGACCTAGCTTTTTTAACTCCTTTTTCGATACTGTGAGCTTTATATCGGCACTGCTTGCGTGGGTTGAGTAAAGCCCTACCTCCACCTTCTTGCTTAACTTGGAGCTTTTCAGGTAGCGCTTGCCGGTGGCGGTAAGCGAGTACTTCTCGGTGGAGCAGGGGTCTGTTGGGGCTGTGTAGGTGCCGACGATTGGGGATGTTATGCTGTTTTCTTGGTCGTCACAGGCATCGCCTATGCCGTCGCCGTCGGTGTCGGGATAAGCAGCTCGAGCGCGCTCGGCTACTACACCGGCACGGGCGGCACAGACTGCAATTCGCCAATGGTCGACTGCCTGTCATCCATATCCTCAGCCCAGGTTAAGAAGAGCGCCGACGAACCTACAACTATCACAATCACCACCTCATTTACATATAAGGCCGGTAACTCTGTCGTGACGATCATCACGTACTCCGATAGGACGAACTCGACGACGACCACGACCCGTACCGGCGACGGTACAACGACGAGCACCACGACAAATACCGACACGAACGGCAATCACACAACCACGACCAACAAGACCGGCGGTAGCTCGGGGCCGGGCAACAACTCTGGCGAGAGCTCCGGCTAGCAACGGACGACCAGTGGGCCCTGAATCTGTGGACGGCTCTGGCGCGAGCCGTAAGTTGCTGGGTTCACTGAAGTGGGTTGCAGCACAAGACAAAAAGCGGTACGGTTACAGTTGCAGGCAATAGCGGTGCTGAGTTGAAGATGGGAACTATTTTAAGCATCTTTCGGCAGGCAAAGTTGACGAAGGACAGGCATAAGCGATTTCCTGCATGTGGCTAGCACTACTACCTGCAATCAGTTTCGCCAAGCTCGACTCTAAGATTGGGCAGGTCATTTTGTACAATATGCCAGACGATCTCATCGTCAACGCCAAAGTACTCATGAACTATTCGATGCCTAAGGCCGACTATCTCGACCCAGGGGATCTGCGAAGTTGCTTCTTTGAATTCCGTTGGGAGCCTGCTCGCTGCCTCACCAATGATCTCCAGGTTCCTGACGACTGCATCGACTGTCTTATCGTCAGACAGAAATTCGAGCTTGCTCAAACCATGTGTGTAATGCTCAACCTTCCCGATCGCAGCTAAAATATCCTCAATGAGAAGATCGGAAGGTCTACTCGACATAGATCGCGTCTTCAGATATTAGTTCCAAGGCTTTCGGCTTGACAGCGCGGGAAGAAACGAGATCCACCTTGCTGCCCAGTGACGATTCCAGCTCACTCGCAAGCGTCACAAACCGCATACCGATTGTGGGATCAACATTGACCATGATGTCAATGTCGCTTTTGTCTGTTACATCACCTCGAGCCACCGAGCCGAAAAGGGCAACACTGTGGACACCATACTCTTCCTCAAGTTGCGGCTTCAAACGTGCGAGCGCCGCTAAAATGTCTTCCCGGTTCCTCATCCTGGATCATTATGTCACACATACCCACCCACCGCCAGAACTAGGTTAGTGACAGCTTGCCCTATAACCGTCTTGCCTTGCGCACTCCTTGGCCGTCTTGGCCATCTGTCGCTCCCGGTACCATCTTCTTACTCCTCGCAGTCCAAAACAACGCCATCTCATCAAGCGTCGCATGATCGTAATACGTATTACCGCTTGACTTGTACCGTCTTCGCCTTGCGCACCCTCTGGCCGTCTTTGCCTTCAATCGTTGCCACAAGCTTTATGCGGACAGTTCTCTTTCTGTGGCGGCGCATGGCACTCTTTAGCTTCGAGGTGTACGTTGATGTCAGGCTTATCTTCTTGGTTTCCTTCTCGCCCGCCTTCAGTGTGGTCTTTGTGGAGTAGGCGCTCTTTTTAAGCTTCCTTGAAAGGCCCAGCCTGGAGAGGTCTGATCCGTTTAGCTGGATCTCTACCTTGGCATTTGCATCGGCGCTTGCCTTGAGTGTCACCTCTGCCTTTTTACTGAGTTTCACGGTCTTGGGTGCGTTGAGGCTGAGTGTGAGTTGAGCTGCGCAGGATGAGATGCCCTGTACAGAGGAAGTCGATGTGTATGTCTTACCCGAGACCGAGCCTCTTGCTTTGACAACTATGTTGCGACTGACTCTGCGCTCCATCTTGCGCCAGGTGTCTACGCCCGAGGCGGCGGATGTGACCGAGAGCTTCAGCTTTATCTGCTTGAGCTTCTTTTTCTTCAAGGCACGGCGCAGCTTTGAGGTGACACTTATCTTCGCCTTGCGCTTCTCCCCTGCCTTGAGGCTAAAGTTGGAGAGCTTGCCTACGGTGGTCTTTTTCTGGGAAAGACCTAGCTTTTTTAACTCCTTTTTCGATACTGTGAGCTTTATATCGGCACTGCTTGCGTGGGATGAGTAAAGCCCTACCTCCACCTTCTTGCTTAACTTGGAGCTTTTCAGGTAGCGCTTGCCGGTGGCGGTAAGCGAGTACTGCTCGGCGGAGCAGGGGTCTGCGTAAGTACCAACTATGGGTGTGGTTGTACTGTTGTCTTGCCCGTCACAGGCGTCGCCAATACCATCACCATCTGTATCCGCCTGGTCTGGGTTGTCAACGTCAGGGCAGTTGTCGGTGTCATCGGGTGCGCCGTCATCGTCGGTGTCGAAGGTTAAAGAGAAGACCTGGATGCGGTGGTTGCCGCTGTCGGCTACGTAGACCTTTCCTGAGTCGTCAACATCTATGTCTCTGGGTTGATTGAACTCACCGTTGCCCACTCCTAACGTGCCCCATTTGGTTATATAAGTGCCATCGGAGTCGAAGACCTGGATTCGGCTGTTCAAGGTATCTGAGACATAAACCCTTCCAGAGCCATCAACCGCTATGCCCATTGGATCACTGAACTCACCGTTGCCTGATCCATTCGAACCCCACTGGCTCAAGTATGCTCCACCTGGGCTAAAGACCTGGATCCGGCTGTTATTTATATCAGCGACGTAAGTTATTGCAGAGAAGCCGTAGATGTCGGCAGAGTCGTCAACATGAATGCCATACGGCAAAACGAACTGGCCGTCACCCGCTCCTGTCACGCCCCAATACGTTATAAAGGTGCCTGTCGAGTCGTGTACATTTATGCGGTTTTCTATGCTGTCGACGGAATAGACATTGTTGGCATATGTTGCAATACCGGTACCGGATGTGGATTCAACTGGAAATTCAATTAAAAAAACTCCGTTTGGTTTAAATACCTGAATGCGTTTATTGCCATAATCAGAGACAAAGACCCTGTCATCATCATTTTTCGCCACTCCATAGGGATCTATAAATTCACCCGCGCCATTGCCATTTCCACCCCATTGTCCCATGTAGTCCACACTCACAGCACCGCCAGCAGAGGCAGAGAAAGCCAAAATTAGAAGGCACGCAAAAAGTGCTGATAGGACAAAAGCTTGTCTCGCTCTCATGTGTACTCTCGTTGTTCTCATCTGTGATTTCCTTTCACTTGGCTGGGTTATAAGTTGAGACACGTGGGAGATGCTTTTTTTAGCTCTTCACCTACCGCGTAACCCTCGCCGTCTTGGACTTGCGCACCTCCTGACCGTCTGAGCCCTCGATCGTTGCCACCAGCTTGAGCTGGATCCTGCTCAACTTGTAGTGGTGCAGGTTGACACGCCGAGCACTGAGGCGGTGGATGTGTAAGTCTTACCGGATACCGAGCCTCTGCCTTTAACAACAATGTTTCTGCTGACAGTGCTCTCCATCTTGCGCCAGCTTTCTATGCCCGAAGCGGTGGATGTGACCGAGAGCTTCAGCTTTATCTGCTTGGGCGTCTTTTTCTTCAAGGCACGGCGCAGCTTTGAGGTGACACTTATCTTCGCCTTGCGCTTCTCCCCTGCCTTGAGGCTAAAGTTGGAGAGCTTTCCTACGGTGGTCTTTTTCTGGGAAAGGCCGAGTTTTTTCAACTCCTTCTTCGATACTGTGAGCTTTATATCGGCACTGCTTGCGTGGGATGAGTAAAGCTTTACCTCCACCTTCTTGTTTAACTTGGAACTTTTCAGGTAGCGCTTGCCGTTGGCGGTAAGCGAGTACTGCTCGGCGGCGCAGGAGTTTGTACCAACGATGGGTTCAACGATGGGCGTAGTCGTTCTGTTGTCTTGCCCGTCACAGGCGTCGTGAGGTGACCCAGGTTCCACGGACACCAGTTTATTTCCATTGCTAAGTGTCGGGAATGAAGTGTAGTAGATCGTAGGAGCCCCCTTCATGCGAGCCCGTAGGGCGAGCAGGAAGGGGGCTGGCGCGTTCGTGGTAGAGCTGCTCGAATTCGATCGGTGGGATGTCGCCAAGGCTCTCATGCAGGCGGCTGTTGTTAAACCAACTTATGTATTCGACTGTTGCCAATTCCAGCTGGGTGCGTGTGCGCCAGATTCGATCGGCTATAAGCTCGGTTTTGAAGCTGTCGACAAAGGATTCGGCTAGAGCATTGTCGTAGGCATCTCCTACGGAGCCGACAGAGGCCAGTACCTTGTGGTCGTCAAGCTCTTGGCTGTAGTCGATGCTCGTGTATTGACTGCCCTGGTCGGAGTGATGGACAAGCGCGAGGTCGGCCCCGGATTGACGTTGAGCCAAGGCCATCTTGAGCGCATCTACGACCAGATCGGTGCGCATGTGACAAGCAAGCTGCCAACCAACCACCATGCGAGAGAAAACGTCGATGATGAAGGCCAGAAACGAGAGGCCCTCCCATGAGCGTAGGTAAGACAGGTCTGCGACCCAGAGCCGGTTGGGATGATCGGCCGTAAAGTCACGGCAGACCAGATCTGGGCGTCTTTTGGCCTCCAGGCAGGGCTTGGTGGTGCGCCAGGCCTTACCGCGACGCTTGGCGCCGCAGATACTGTTTTGGCGCATCAGTCTTTGCACTCTGCCACGGCCGACCTTCTCGCCGGTGCGGATGAGAGCCTTCCACATCCGGCGGTAGCCGTAGGCAAAGTAGTTGGAGGCGTGTATTTGCCTGATGCGTTCAAGCAGTCTTTCGTCTTCTACTTCCCGGGCCGAGCGCTTGCCTGTGGCACGCTGGTAGTAAGCAGAGGCAGACACGCCCAGGGTCAGGCAGATTGGCTTTACCCCGAAGCGCAGCCGATACCCGTCTATGAATGCGCTCACTTTGGTCGGGTCGTATCGAGCTCCGTCGCAAAAAAAACCGAGGCGGCCTTTAGGATCTCATTGGCCTTGCGCAGCTGCCTGTTCTCACGCTCGAGTATCTTGAGGCGTTCACGTTCTGAAGTTGTCAACATGTCCTTGCGTTCGCCCGCATCTGCCCGGGCCTGGCGGACCCAAAGGCTTAAGGATTTATAGTTAATGCCCAGGTCACGGGCTACTTGGGCAACTGGGTGGCCGGATTCAAAGACGATGCGAACAGCTCGCTCGCGTAGTTCGACGGGATACTTCTTTCTTGTCTGCATAGTCTGATGATCTCCCCTCAACAGGACAGATTGTCCCTTCGAGGTGTCCGTCAAACTTGGGCTGGCTCAGAGAGGGCATGATGGTGGCAAGGATGCACGGATGGACATCTGGTAATACAGTGGCGGAGCGATCGGCATGAGTAGAGTCGTAGCCAGTGACTCTACGGATCTCTTTGTAAAGCATGGAACAGATGCTGGTTGCGAAGATGACGGAAAGTTATCTCAAGGTCTTGCCGACGAGATTGAGGCGTCTGGCCAGTACTTCAGCGAACGTCAAGAGGCCCTGCTCGGCTACGCCAATGTGATTCTCAACGACCACCATCTCTCAGAAGACATCGTACAGCAGACATTTGTTAATACGATCGGCGCCCTAAGGAGGGGAGTTGAGATCAGCAGCTACTCCGCCTGGACCCATCGTTGTGTCCATAACCTCGCACTCAATCAGCTTAGACGAACCAAGCCTGACCCCATGGACGATCAAGAAGAGTTGGAAGAGTTTGGCACTCAAGCAAATGTTGATCAACCAGAGCTAGCTCTTGACGCTCAAGAAAAGCTCAACGCCCTGATGACGACCATTGACACACTGCCAAATCATCTACGAGCGGCTTTCCTGCTTGCAGAGGTGCACGGCTATAATTACCGTGAAATCGCTGATCTGATGAATCGGTCTGTGACTTCAACGGCACAGATTCTCTTCAGGGCCAGAGCAAAAGTTCGCAAGATTTACGACAAGGATGTATTTGGAAACTTCACTCCGCCAATCGAGTTTGGGCTGTTTGCGAAAGCTGCTTTCTCTGTACGGCTCGTGCAACAGAAGGTATTGGCCAAAGTATCAGGAGTCTTACAGATGGGGTCAACGGCGGGTACGCCGGACCAGATATTGCCTCAGCTGGCTGCAAACGTGATCGCAGCGGTTGTTGCTGCGGGGCTTGTGGTTAACCCAAGTCCTGCATCTGACGTTAACACTGCGTCTGATAGCCCAGTAATTACTCCGACTCAACGGCTAGTTACCGTGAACGACACTCAGGCCATCAATGGTGAAATTATTAACGAAAAAACGGCTTCCAATACCGATATCCGAGAGTATCTAGCCAGACCTTGGCGATGCATAGACGGCCCGGGGGACGGGTTGCAAAAAGCAGTCCCTGATCGCTGCAAAAGGATACAGAGAGCCCAGAGAGCCTGTGGTAGCTTGGCTGCTTTCTCTAGGCGCGGTAACTGCGACCGAACGGGTCGCAAAACGAATCGTCTCGGAAAACGTAAAAATAAACACTTGATAAGAGTGGCCTTCAAAAAGAAGGGCCCTCGCCATGCCCGACACATGACACCCCGAATGACTCCACCGGGTATAAATGTTAACGGTGGATCTTTCCCTCCACATAAACCCAAGCCACCAGTGCAACCACCCGGCCCCTGCCAGCCATTTCCGCAATGCACGAATACGGCACCGCTCGGCGATCAAAACAGCCTTGAAATACCTCATCTACCTATTAATATCTCGCCATCGATAGATAGGCCGGCTGAGCCTCCCCAACTCATTGTCCCTAAACCATCCGAAGCGAATGCCGTTGATAGTCAGGAGCCACTGGCTGTCGGTCGGCCTTCATTGCCAGGCTCCAGACGTTCGATCGGCGATACTCAAACCTCCCCTGATGATCAGTTAAATGTTGATCCTGATGGTTCTCCGTCCGAGGTTGTCGGCTAGGCCAGACTCGGTAAGTTTTAAAACTTCCAGGGGAGCACCACCAACTGAGCCAGCGAAGTAGGACCTCCGCCGATGCGCTCTTCACAGTGCTCCACAAAGACAAGAAGGTCTCCCAGCCGATCAAGAACCTGACCGTAGGGCTGGGTAGAACAAAGAAGACATCGCTTAAGTTCTCTCGTAAGCGCCTAAAGAGACTTACAAGAAAGAGATCGGCAAGAAGAAGGGGAGCCTCCTTCGGCAGGCTGACCCTCACACCGACCAAGGGTAAGTCGTACAAGTTCACGCTTAGAGCAAAGAAGACAGGAACACTGAGAGTCTCTGCAAACCGTGCCCAGAAGCGCAAGTACACGAGTGCAGTATCCAAAGCAAAGAAGAGATACAGAAAAGCCAAAGGTAAAAAGAGAAAGAGCGCCAAGAAAAGCTACACACGCGCCAAGAAGAACCTCTCTGCCTACAGGCGGTTTGAAAGACAGATAACAAAGAAGATAAAGGGCAAGCTACAAAGCAGAAAGCTCACGGTAACCCGTATCCCCGAGTCGATCCGCATCTCGTCAAAGACACTCAAGTTCAAACGGGTGATGATCCGCCTGGCAGGCAAGCGTGGTGGAGTTCTAAAGAATCCGAAGGTAAAGAAGGTCACCTTCTCCGCGACCTCCAAGCCCTACAAGGACTCTTCAATGAAGGCCAAGAGTACGGTCAAGTTGAGTCGCGCGAAAAAGACAAAGCGCCGAAAGAAATAGAAGGGGTTGGGACGCTTTACGCTGACCTAAGAGCGGATTCGAGCTCTTCACACACCCGATCTACCTCTGATTCTTTTAAACCTGGGAAAAATGGAAGCGCGAGTGATCGCTCGGCGATGTCTTCGCACACCGGGAACTCGCCACCCTTAAAGCCGTACCTCTCGCGGTAGTAGGGCTGCAGGTGTATGGCGGGCATGTACGCCTTTGACGCGATTCCTTTTTGTGCAAGCTCTTTGATAACTCTTTCACGATCAACGCCTTTCTGTAGCTGAACGACGTAGATGAACCAGCTCCTTTTTGCGTTGCCACGGTCGGCGCACGGCATTCGAATGCCCTCCATCGTGGCTAACCGCTGGTTGTACAAAGATGCCACCTGCGCTCGAGCATCAAGCAGCTCATCAATACGTTCAAGTTGGGCGACACCCAGGGCAGCCGACAGCTCGCTCATGCGATAGTTGAAGCCGAGCATTCCGTGTTCAACCCTCTCCATTCCCCCCACTCGTCCCTGGTTTCTCTCACTCAAGAAGCGGTCGCGAAGATCCTCGCTGTGGCAGGTAATCATTCCGCCCTCCGCAGTAGTCATCTGCTTGTTCGGGTAGAAGCCAAAGCAGGCGATGTTTCTACCTGCGCCTATCGCTGTGCCGTCTTCGTCAACACTTCCCAGCGCTTCGCAGGCGTCTTCTAATACACCCAGTCCATGTGAGTCTGCGATCTCCCCAATGCGTTTAAGATTCGCTGGGTATCCATATATGTGTACAGGCAATATCGCCTTTGTTTTTTCTGTGACTGCTGCTTCCACAGCGTCGGTATCGATGTTCAAAGTCTCAGGATCGATATCCACGAACACCGGCGTGGCGTTCTCGTACACGACGCAGTTGGCGGAAGATATGAAGCTGTAAGGTGTTGTTATCACCTCGTCGCCTTCAGATACACCCAGTGCACGCACACCCAGATGAAGAGCGACCGTACCACTTGATACCGCGACTGCATGGCTGGCCCCGACGTAGTTTGCGAATAGCTCTTCTAACTTCCTGCCAAGATCACCAAGCGCAAGCGTTCCCGAGCGCAGAACCTCCAAGACGAGCTCTTCTTCCCTACCACCGATCGACGGCTTTGACATTGGGATCGTCTGGTCGTTCAACTTTCCAACTTGAATGTCTGGCCCACAAGGTAGTCCGCTGGCATATCAACTCTCTTTATCGGCACGCGTGGCCCGCTCGTGCTGCTCGCGGCCCGACTGCATTGGGTACTCGAGTGAATCGACAAGCGCATCCCAGCTCGCTTCGATGATGTTTTCCGAGACTCCAATCGCGCCCCAAGTGTCCTGACCGTCGCTTGCGTCGATTAGAACACGGGTCACTGCGGCAGTTCCTTTGTGCTCGTCGAGGATACGGACCTTGTAGTTGACCAACTCGATATCTTTCAAGTGTGGGTAGCGATCCACGATCGCGTCCCTCAATGCACTGTCCAGCGCATTCACGGGGCCGTTACCTTCCGCTGTACGGATGTACCTCTTTCCATCGACGACTATCTTGATCGTGGCTTCCGTCTGTACTTTGCCGTCCTCACGTTTATCGGTAACTACACGGAACGACTCCAACTGGAAAAGACGCTCGTGACTACCCGTTTCACGCCTTAGTAGTAAATCGAAGGAGGCGTCGGCTGCCTCAAAGTGATATCCACGGTGCTCAAGTTCCTTCAGCTTCTCAACAACTCCCGAAGCCTGTGAGGCGTCCAGTTGGACACCTGCGTCGTTGGCACGCCCCAGGACTGTTCCTTTGCCTGAGAGCTCTGAAACGAGCATCTCTCTCTTGTTACCAACAACGCTCGGGTTCAAATGCTCGAATGTGCTCGCGTCCTCGAGTACGCCGGCAACATGCATGCCACCACCATGTGCGAACGCATTTCGTCCGACGTACGGCGAGTTCGGGTACTGCGTCATGTTGCAGATCTCGTCTACATAGTGTGAAACCTCGGTTATTGACGCCAGCTGTTCGTCACTCACAACCTCATTTCCAAGCTTCAGTTGCAGCGCGGGAAGTATCGAGATGAGGTTTGCGTTTCCGGTTCTCTCCCCGTATCCGTTTATCGTTCCTTGAACGAGCTTCGCCCCGGCTTCGACAGCTGCTATCGAGTTTGCCGTACCGCAGTCAGAGTCGTTGTGAGCGTGAATGCCTATCTCCGCCTGCTTTCCAAGCTCTTTAACGACGTGCGCGGTTATCTCATTCACCCTGCCCGGAAGAGTTGCACCATTGGTATCGCATATCGTGAGATTCTCCGCCCCGCTTTCGGCCGCCACTTTGAGGCATTTCAAGGCGTATTCAGAATCCTCGTTATAAGCATCGAAGAAGTGTTCGGCGTCGTAGATCACTCTCTTGCCGTTTTCGATCAGATACGAGACCGAATCCTCGATCATGCTCAGATTCTCCTCGGGATCCACCTTTGTTACCTTCTCGAGGTGTAGGGACCAGGTCTTTCCTACAAGGGTGCAAACCGGTGCAAAGCACTCTAGGAGAACCTTTAGTGCCTCATCCTCCGATGCTGTAACACCCCGCCTACGTGTCATGCCAAAGGCACATATCTCGGCCTGTTTTAGGCTCTCTTTTTCAAGTAGATCGAAGAGTTCCATCTCTTTTGGGTTCGAACTCGGAAATCCCGCCTCGATAAAGCTGACACCAAGCTCGTCCAGAACATGAACTACTCTCAGTTTTTCGTTCACCGATAACGACATGCCTTCGCCCTGCATACCGTCCCGCAGAGTGGTGTCGTAAAGCCTTAGATCTGCCATCTAGACCGCTTTGCTCGGATCTTCCTGCACTACTACATCGAGCCAATCCATGTACTCGTCGCGTCGCCCGTATATCGCATCTTCGTATCGCTGTTGCACGGCTCTGGTTATCTCGCCAGGTTCACCCACCTCTTGATCGTCTATTTCTCTTACAGGCACGATCTCTGCAGCGGTCCCCGTCAAGAACACTTCGTCTGCAAGATCCAGCTCCTTGCGCGGAATGCTGCGCTCTTCAAACTCAACGTCAAGATCGTCCAAGATCTTTATCACCGAGTCTCGAGTGATCCCCGCCAGAATTGACGAGTCAAGATGTGGCGTGCACACCTTGCCGTCCTTGACAAGAAATATGTTCTCACCGGTAGCCTCGCAGACATTTCCATTCTCATCCAGCAGTATCGCCTCCTGATACCCGGCATTAGCCGTTTCCACCTTTGCAAGTATCGAGTTCAAGTACTGCCCAGACGCCTTTGCCCAAGGGATAAGGCTTCCTGGTCCAATGCGGTGCCAAGATGAAACTTTCGCCCTGATCCCGTTCTTTTTACCGTCCTCACCAAGGTACGCGCCCCACGGCCAAACCGCTACTACTACGTCTACCGGCGCATTGAGTGGGTTCAGCCCCATCTCACCGTAGCCACGAAAGGCAAGAGGCCTTATGTAGCACGATTCCAACCCGTTTCGTTTGATCAGGTCGTGCGTTGCTCGCCGAAGCTGATCAACGCTGTAAGGAATATCCATGTGATAGTGCTCGGCAGAGCGCTCCAGTCTCTCCAAGTGGTCCTTATGTCTGAAGACCGCAGGACCTCGATCGGTCTTGTACGCGCGTATCCCCTCGAACACTCCGCTTCCATAGTGCAGCGCGTGCGTCAGCACGTGCACCTTAGCTTCATTCCAAGGCACTACTTTGCCGTTCATCCAAATGTATTCTGCCTCTTCCATCTTTGCTCCGTACCTAGATCTCGGCTACAACTGCGTCTGTCATCTCCTCTGTTCCTACAACTGAGGCTTCACCGGGATCGGCAATGTCTGGTGTTCTCAAACCTTGCTCAAGCGCTCGACTAACGGCTAATTCTACCTCCGCCGCCTCTTCACTCCTGCCGAGCCCGTGTTGGAGCATCATCGCCACAGAAAGAAATGTCGCAAGAGGGTTTGCTTTGCCAGATCCTGCGATGTCGGGCGCCGACCCGTGCACCGGCTCGAAAACTCCCGGTCCATCTTTGCCGATACTCGCCGACGGCAACATCCCTATCGATCCAGTTATCATCGCCGCTTCATCCGAAAGGATGTCGCCAAACATATTCTCTGTTAGGAGAACGTCGAACTGAGTCGGTTCGGCGATGAGTTGCATGGCGGCGTTGTCTACAAGCATGTGCTCGAGCTCTGTCTCGTAGTCCGAGGCAACTCTGTTAACCGTCTCTCTCCACAGTCTCGAGCTTTCCAACACGTTTGCCTTGTCGACAGACGTAACTTTCCTCTCTGCCGTTTCGAAAGCAACACGAGCTATTCGCTCTATCTCCTCAACTGAATATATGCAAGTGTCAAACGCTTCGCCGTCACGGCGACCCCTCTCGCCGAAATAGATACCGCCAGTGAGCTCGCGAACAACGAGGAGATCGGTACCTTCGATCAACTCGTGCTTCAACGGACTCGCGTCGATCAATGCTGAGAACGGTTTTACCGGCCTCAAGTTTGCAAATAATTGAAGGCCCTTACGCAAACCCAAGAGCCCCTGCTCGGGCCTAGGATCGTCAGGGTCGGTCGAATCCCACCTTGGCCCGCCTACCGCACCTAGGAGCACAGCGCTTGAGGTACGACATCTTTCAACCACCTCATCCTTTAGAGGCGTCCCAAACTGATCGATCGACTCACCGCCTATCGGCAGCGTTTCAAACTCGAATTCGATCTCAAATCGTCTCGATACCGTTTCAAGCAACACAACGGCGGCGGCGGTTATCTCCGGACCTATCCCGTCACCCGGCAAAACCGTGATCTTGTATGTAGTTTCAGCCATCACGCAGCAGTCTAGCCGCGCACGGGTCTCAAATGAGTTGCTTGACGCCCATCAACCGCGGCAACGTACACGCTTGCTGTAGATCGGTGAGGTTCCGTCCTTCTGATACTGAAACTGAATACCGAATCGCCAGCCCTGCTTGTTGCATTTAAGCGGATTCCTGTAAAGACTTTTACCCGCGATCTTTAGATTCATCTGCGACGGGTAGATGTACACGCCACTTCCAGCACCGAGCGGCTCGACAGGAAGATCGTTGAACTTGAACTCGTAGCCGTAGCCTTTCGCCCCTGCTCCATTGATGGTTCCCTCGACAATCATCGCGATATCGGTCTGGGGTTCGTGGATCCTCATAAGAAGATCGCCCAACGTCTTTCCAGAGTAAAGGCGTATCGACGCGTTGAGGTTATCCATACCCTCGTAGGTGGTTCTGATTTTCGTGCTACCGGTTGAGATAAGCGCTTTTTTCGAGCATCGACCAGCTTTCTCGAGCTTTTTCTTGTCACAACGTCCTAGGTTCTCTGCGCTCACGAGCGCGCCTTTCGGAAGATAAAAAGACGACCCGACTAGGCCGTTCCCCTTTATCGAGTTGGTTCCACGGGGTCGCAGCTTGATCGTTCCGCCGGTCCTCGCTCCGGCTTTCTTATTGTTGAGCTTTACGGAGATCCGTTTGTCGTTGCTTTTTGCCCCCGCTGCACCTGTAATCGACTGTGTTAACGCGGCCGATAAAAGCGCCACGCACCCGATGATAGGTGCCATCATTTTTAAATGGGTTCGCAACTCATCCTCCCAATCCCTAAATACAAGTGTAGTGGGCAATCGTTGCCTTCACTAGTTAAGAGCTACTCAACGGCTTTTTATTACGCTTTTTAAGTGACTATCTGTCTTGTCGCTTCTCGTGTTGCTCAATCTTATCGGCGTGCTTGAGCGTTAACGCAATGTCATCGAGCCCTTTAAGTAAGCGTTCGTGAACGTGTGGATCGATCTCGAATTCGTACTCATCGCCCGAAAAGCCTACGACCTTTCTTTCAAGGTCCACGGCCGCCTCTTCTACGTCCATCAACTCACTAATTTGATCCTCGGCAAGCACAACCGGCAACAGCCCGATCTTTGTGCAGTTCGTATAGAAGATATCCGCAAACGACGGAGCGATGATCACTTTGAAGCCGAAGTCTTGTATCGCCCAGGGAGCGTGCTCGCGTGATGATCCGCAGCCAAAATTGCGTCCGGTGACAAGGATCGTGGCTTCTTCGTCAAGCTCTATCTCACCGCTCTTGACCCAGTCATAGAAGAGGTACTTACCGAATCCAGAGCGCTCCACCCTCTTTAGAAACTGCTTCGGAATGATCTGGTCGGTATCGACATCGGCCCGATCCAACACGTACGCCTTTCCTTTATGCGGTTTGAACGGATCCACGACTATTCCTTCCAGCCTCTTATATCTACAAAGTGGCCCTCAATTGCTGATGCTGCAGCCATCTGCGGGCTCACCAGGTGGGTTCTGCCGCCTTTGCCCTGACGACCTTCGAAGTTCCTGTTCGATGTCGATGCGCAACGTTCGCCCTCGGCAAGAACATCTTGGTTCATGGCCAAACACATCGAGCATCCCGCCTCACGCCACTCAAAGCCGGCTTCTTTGAAGACTTCGTCCAGCTTCTCGTCTTCTGCCTGCATCTTTACCTGTTGCGATCCTGGCACAACCATCGCACTTACCGTTGAAGCGACTTTTTCACCCTCGACTATCGTCGCAGCTGCTCGTAGATCCTCGATGCGTGCGTTCGTACAAGAACCTATGAACACTTTGTCCAACTCGATATCCACAACCGGCATACCGGGCTCGAGGTCCATGTACTTCAATGCCCTGGTCGCTGCCTCTGATTCGGCTTCTTCGTCAAACTCTCCTGGATCAGGAACTTTTCCCGAGACGGGTACTACCATCTCCGGCGTCGTCCCCCATGTGACCATCGGGCTCATCTCAGACACGTCCATTCTGTACTCGATATCGAAGACTGCCCCAGGCTCCGTTTTTAATTCTCTCCACCGCTCGACCTCGGCTTCGAAGTCCTCCCGCGCCCTTGGTCTGCCCTTCAGGTATTCAAATGTCGTCGTATCGGGAGCGATCAGACCCGCCCTGGCACCGGCCTCGATCGACATGTTGCAGACCGTCATCCTCTCCTCCATCGAGAGTTGCTCGATCGGCCCTCCTGCAAACTCGATTATGTGGCCCGCCCCACCATCGGTGCCGATCTCTCCTATCGTTGCCAAGATCATGTCCTTTGCCGTCACACCTTTGGGTCTTTCCCCCACGTAGTTGATTCTCATAGCCTTGGGCTTCTTCTGCCACAGACACTGAGTCGCAAGGACGTGCTCCACCTCACTTGTGCCGATCCCAAACGCGAGCGCCCCAAAGGCTCCATGAGTCGAGGTGTGGGAGTCCCCGCAGACGATCGTCATTCCCGGTTTTGTTATTCCGAGTTCTGGGCCTATCACATGAACTATCCCATGACTGTCCGACCCTAGTCCGTGAAGTTCTATTCCAAACTCCTCGCAGTTTTTCTCTAATGTCTCGATCTGCTTAGCAGCAAGAGGGTCCGACATGGGCAGCGATCTGTCTGTCGTGGGAACGTTGTGATCTGCCGTTGCGAGCTTTAGGTCTGGTCTGCGCACCGTCCTTCCCGATAGCCGCAAACCCTCGAACGCCTGAGGTGAGGTGACCTCATGAACGAACTGAAAATCGATGTATAGAAGATCAGGCTGACCTTGCTCTCCCTCGTGAACTACGTGCGCGTCCCATATCTTCTCGAATAAGGTCTTCATTGAACCTGCCTCAACCCGGCGCTGACAACCGCCATGAACTCCGCCTCACCGCTACCACTGTTTTTAATTGAGTGAGGCATATCTGCTTCGAATGTCACAGAGTCCCCGCTGCTCAATACGTGTTCTTCTTCATCTATCACTAGAGCGACATTGCCTTGTTTAACTATCAATGTCTCCCTGCTACCCGGGCCATGCATCGGTGGGTCGTCCATTCCACCTGTGGATGCACCCTTCTTTAATCTATGCACAGACACTATGTAACGCTGTCCTGCAGTCTGGGGTGTCAAAACCTCGAAGCTGTGACCAGCCTTCCCACGGCCTTTCTGCCGCTCTTTTTTTCTAATGACCGTATGAGGCGCTCCCTCTCCTAGCCTGAGTAGCTGCGAGAGACTCAGACCGAGCCCCAAGGCGATGCGATCGGCGATAGCTAACGTCGGTGATGTCTCGTCCCTCTCTACCTGTGAGAGCATTGGAGCACTCACGTCACACCTGTTCGATAGGTCTCTTAGAGAAAGACCCATTGCCTCCCTCACCGTCCGTATGCGCCCGCCCAGCCCTACGGCATTGCCCGCGTTGGATTTTTTTATTGTCCCCATTGGGAACGTATGTTATCACATACGTATGTATGCTATCAAGGAGTTAACTCCTTGATCTCACCTACCGCTTTTCCTCTATCTGCATTAGCAATCGCCCTTACATATGCTCGAGCCGATGCCTCAAGAACATCCGTCGCTACTCCTTGACCTGAAGCAACTTTTCCGTCGACCTCGAGCATTACTTTCGCTTCGCCGAGCGCATCCTGCCCAGAGGTGACGGCACCTACGTTGTACTCCTTCAAATCACAGCTTTTTCCTGTCGCCTCATCGATCGCTTTGAAGATCGCATCGACTGGGCCATCGCCGCTTGATTCAGAGACGACCTCTTCGCCACTCGGTACCGTAACCGCAACCTTTGCAATAGGAGGTCTCCTCGATGAAGCCTCTACGTCGAACCAAGCGAGATTGAAGCTTTCGCTTGTCCGGCGAAGATCGTCGGAGACGATCGCCTCTAGATCGAGTGCTGTCACCGTCTTCTTCTTGTCGGCTACCTCCTTGAAGTGCTTGAAGGCTTGGTTAAGCGCCGCGCCGTCGACTTCGAATCCGAGCTCGTTAAGAGCTTCCTTTAATGCGTGACGACCAGAGTGCTTTCCAAGCACCAGAGCGTTGGTCTCCAGGCCGATCGTTGTCGCATCCATGATCTCATATGTCGTTCGCTCTTTTAGGATCCCGTCCTGATGGATCCCCGCCTCATGCGCAAACGCGTTACGCCCTACTATCGCCTTGTTCGGTTGAACCGAGTAGCCGGTAAGACGCGAAACCATGCGACTGGTTCGAGCGATCTCCTTCGTGTTGATCTCCGTCCAGAGGCCTACGCTCGACTTTCTCGTTCTCAGCAGCATGACGATCTCTTCGAGTGATGCGTTGCCCGCCCTTTCTCCGATGCCGTTCACCGCACATTCGACTTGCCTGCATCCCGCTTGCAGCCCGGCAAACGAATTGGCAACTGCCAGCCCCAAATCGTCGTGGCAATGGACCGAGACAACGACATCTTTCAGACAAGGGACCAGCTTGTAAAGATCTGCGAACATCGCCGCATACTCGTTAGGCATCGTGTAGCCAACGGTGTCTGGAACGTTGATCGTCGTCGCTCCCTCGTCAATGGCAACCTGAATGACCTCGGCCATATATTCGATGTTGGACCGGGATCCATCCTCGGGTGAAAACTCAACGTCATCGGTGAGGCTTTTCGCGTGTGCGACTGCGGCCTTTGTCTGTCCCTTCACGTCTTCGCGTGTTGTCTGAAGCTTCCTCTCTATATGGATGTCTGACGTCGCGATAAACGTATGAATCCGCGGCCTGGCTGAGTCCTTTACCGCCTCCCACGCTCTATCTATGTCCTGAAAATTTGTCCTAGCCAGGCCACATATAACCGGGCCCTCGACCTCACGGGCGATCAGCTTCACGGCTTCAAAGTCCCCAGGTGAGGTGATCGGAAAACCCGCCTCTATTATGTCGACACCCATCCGAGTCAGCTGCTGGGCGATCTCGAGCTTCTCCTGAGCGTTCAGCGAGATTCCAGGAGACTGCTCGCCATCTCGTAGGGTGGTGTCGAAGATGAAAACCCGGTCTTCGGCTTGCCCTTTCATATTTTCGTTATCTACCTTCGCCATTGTCGTGCTCCTTCTTCTATGGAAGTTTAAAGAGGTCCTGTAGGTTTGTCTTGCGGCGTTCGCCGCGACACGATTATTTTCCCCCGAAGGGGAGGAGAAGGAGTGCGAGCAGAGCAGGCAGGCCGAGTTCCATTGGGCTGTTAAGCTTTATTTTTCTTTTTATGAAGCTCGACATCATCTCGAGCTCATATTACTACAGTCTTTTGTAGTGAGAAGTCAACTTTGTTAAGCGATGCTTAACTCACCGTTAGTATTACTTTCCCGATGTTCTTCCGATCCTGAATGTAGTGGTGTGCGTCTGCAGCATCTTCCAAGGCAAACGTCTCAGATACAACAGGATCGATTATCTTCTCCTCGATCATCGATTTAAGTGGATCGATCAATCTTTCAAGCGAGCCCTGGTCATCCCAGATGCGAAGCATGTTTATTCCAATCACCGACTTGCTGTCCGACATCAGCCGTACCGCATTGAATCGTGGCATCTGAGCCATCACCTTTGCAGCCTTGGCCAGATTTCTCTTCTCTCCAGTCAGGACTTGGTTTACGCCGTACGGAACAAGCCTTCCGCCTGATCGCAGGAGCTTGTAGCTCTCCTTAAAAGCCTTCCCACCACGTGGATCGAGAATCACGTCAAGCTTCTCGCCTCCGGTGATCTCGAGTACCGCCTCCTTCACGTCTTGAGTTCGGTAGTCGATAGGGTGCTCCACCCCCTGCTCACGAATAGCTTCGTGCTTTTGTGCAGATGACGTACCGAAGATCTCCGCACTCTTATGTCGCGCCATCTGTGTTGCAGCGATACCCACACCACCAGCTGCTGCGTGGATCAGCACCCTTTCACGTGGTTGAATATTTGCACCGAGGATCAGGGCTGCATACGCGGTGCAGTACGCAACCGGTATCGAGGCTCCTTTTTCATAGCTCATGTCGTCCGGCATTTGAATAACGTTACTCTCGTCAGTTACCGCCAGCTCAGCGAACCCGCCGAATCGCGTACCTGCCATCACTCGCTGTCCCTCACTTAACTTCCGCACTCCCTCTCCGACCGACTCAATTTCTCCTGCGACCTCATAGCCGAGCACCGATGGAGGTTTGGGCGCATCTGGGTAGAAACCCACCCTGGCCTGCACGTCTGCATAGTTGAGCCCACAGGCATGTACTCTGATACGTACTTGGCCTCTACCCGTAGTTGGCTCCAGCCAGTCCTTGACCTGAAGCACATCGGTCCCACCATTGCCGGTTTGAACTAGAGCCTTCATCTAAAGAGTTACCGCGCGACCCTCGCGAAAGCCATCCAAATCCGTTATCTCTTTAACAGCGTCTTCTGGAACGGCGGTGTCCACGGTAAGCGCCATTACTGCCAGTCTTTCAGATGCGCCTCCTTCATCCTCTCCAATATCTGCGTCGTGGTCTCGGCCAACGGCTGTCGAGGCGATGTTTATCTTGCGCTCTCCCAGTATCGTTCCTATCTTGCCGACCATCCCAGGCTGGTCCGCGTATCGGAAGAAAGCCATATGCTCGGCAAGTTCTAAGTTGAAGCTTTGACCGTATGCGTATACCAGGTGCGGAAGGTGGTTCGGACCGAACGTCGTCCCACCCACCGTAATGGTCGATCCATCGGACTTGACCTTCACCAGCACAAGATCGGTGAAGTCAAATGACTCTGCATCCTTTAGCTCCGACGTGCCGATACCACGTCTCTCAGCGATGGCCTCCGCGTTGACAAGGTTTACGTTCTCCTCCACCCTTCCCATAAACGCTCCTTGAAGTACCGAAAGCGTCAGAATTCGAGTGTCGTGCGCTGCGATGTCGCCTCGCATCTCCACTCCAATGTGGTCTATCGATTTTGAGCTTGCGAGAGCCGTGCCCAGCCTCCCTAAGTTTTTGCACAGCTCGATGAACGGGCTCAATATCTCCATGTCCTCGGCGCCGATCGACGGAATATTCACCGCGTTTGACACAAACTTGCTCTTGAGTGCCGCCGTGACCTGTTCCGCCGTTATAACTCCCGCTCGATCCTGGGCCTCGATCGTCGATGCTCCAAGATGTGGTGTAACGACTACGTTGTCCAACTTGAAAAGTGGAAGATCTGTGCACGGCTCTTCTGGATAGACATCGAGGCTGGCTGCAGCAACCTTGCCCGATTCGAGCGCCCGCCCCAGCGCATCGTGGTCGATCAACACACCCCTTGCTGCATTGATGATCCGCACACCGTCACGCATCTTCGCCAGTGACTCATCGTTGATGATCCCCTCGGTCTCTGGCGTCTTCGGCAAGTGCAATGTGATTATGTCAGCGCTTTTATAGACCTCGTCCAGCGACTCGGCACGATCGACTCCCAGCTCTCGATAACGCTCTGCGGATACATACGGGTCGTAGGCAACCACAGTCATACCGAAACCCAACGCTCTTTTTGCAACCAGCTGGCCTATCCGCCCGAACCCGATCACACCGAGCGTTTTCTCAAAAACCTCTACCCCTCCGAACTTGGATCGCTCCCACTTGCCTGCAGTTAGTGAACCGTGTGCCTGTGGAATGTTTCGGCACTGAGCGAGCATCAACGCCACCGCATGCTCTGCCGCTGCCACCATATTCGACTCGGGCGCGTTGGCGACGATTATTCCCCTCTTGGTTGCGGCGTCTATGTCTATGTTGTCTACACCGATTCCTGCCCTTCCAATCACCTTCAACCGGTCAGCATTCTCGATCACATCGGCCGTCATCTGAGTCGCTGAGCGAATAATGATCCCGTCGTACTTGCCGATCTCTTCTGCAAGCTGGTCCTGGTCCATATCTGTAATGACGTCGACCTCAAAGTTCTCGCGAAGGAGATCTATTCCAGAGTCAGCGATCTTTTCCTTTACCAATACTCTTGTCTTTTCTTCGCCCATACCTATGCCGCCGCACGCTCTCCGGACTCAACAAATACCTTCTGCGCACAGGCGACTCCCGAGCCTAGATCGATACCTGCGCCGAGCTCCTCGAGCGCCATTTCCAGTGCCGCGATAGCGGTCAGTATGTCAAATGCGCCGTAGTGGCCGCAGTGAGCTATACGCACGATCTCGCCTTTTAGGTGGCCTTGCCCACCGGCAAGTGTGATGCCGTACTTGTCTCGGATCAACTTGACGAGATCTTTCCCGTCGACACCGTCCGGCACCTTCACCGTTGTAACTACGTTCGCGTTCTCGTCCTCGAGCCCAAAGAGCTCGAGACCCGCACCTTGCACAGCTGCCCTCGCCGCTCTGCCCAACATGGCGTGTCTCGCGAACACATTTTCAAGCCCTTCGTCCTCTATTAACTCGAGAGCCGCATCCAAGGCAGCCATCAGTGACACTGCGGGTGTAAATGGCGTGGACGGAGGTGACTTCTTTTGCGCTTTGGCAGTCTTTTCCCAGTCGAAGTAGTAGCGCCCTCCCTGCTTTTTCGAAGCGAGCTGGAGCGCTTTCTCACTAACCGATGCGAAGCCCAAGCCCGGAGGGCACATCAGCGCCTTCTGCGAACCCGATACGACAACATCGATACCCCAATCGTCTGTGGGAAGGTCTACAACTCCCATTCCTGAGACTGCATCCACGCACAAAACAGCGTCGTGCTGGCGACAGACCTCGGCGATCGCTTCAATATCGTTGACGACACCGGTCGATGTCTCACTCTGAGTTGTGAAGACTGCCTCAACGCCGTCGGCTCCTGCTAAGGCCTTCTCAATGCTTCCAGGGTCGATCTTCTCCCCCCACTCCGACTTGAGATGGATAGTCTCAGCCCCGTACGCATCGCATAGCTCCTTCCAGCGCTCACCGAACTTCCCGCACGACGCGACGAGTACCGTTTGCCCTGGCGAGACGATGTTCGCAACAGCAGACTCCATCGCCCCTGAGCCGGACGCAGCGAAGACCAGAACCTCATTTTCGGTTTGAAATAATTGTTTCAGGCGTCGCAGCACCCGCTCGTACAGCTCCAAGAAGGCCGGGGCCCTGTGATAAACGATCGGCTCTGAGGCTGCTGCCATTACGCTCGGCGGAACCGGCGTCGGTCCAGCGGTCATCAGGTATTCCTTGATATATGGCGTGACTGCCTTGCCCATCATATGCTGCTCCTAACGCTCGCATCGGTCGTCGAATATGACGATCTGAGCCGGAATGACCCGGCAGTCTGCTGAGTATATATGTGGGGTGCAAATGTACGGCCCCCCTTGACTAAAGTCACACAATCAACGGATACTGAGGTATCCAAAGTTCGTACATATCAATACAAAGGGGGGAATGAGATGAGTATGTATCCGGTCACATATGAGATTCCGTATCAGGAGGAGCATTCTCGACTTACTGTGTTCTTTCGCATGATCCTGGCAATACCGTTGATGTTGTTTGCGTTTTTGTATGAAATCGCAGCCGGGATCGCGATCCTTTTAGGATGGTTCGCACTTGTATTCACGGGTAAATACCCGGAGGGGCTATACAACCTGGCAGCCGGATTCCTCAGATACGGATCCCGAGTTTATGCGTACTGCTTCTTTCTTACCGACAAGTACCCCCCGTTTTCGGGTAGCGAGGAACAAGGTGACTTTCCACTTCAGATCACAGTTGGCCCACCGAAGGAGCAATACAGCCGGGCTAAGGCTTTCTTTCGCTTCATCCTGATAATTCCACTTCTCATCCTTGCGTACCTCTTCATGCTCTGGGCAGAGATCATGGCGATCGCAGCTTGGTTTGTCGTGCTATTTACGGGCAGACTTCCGCAGGGAATCCACGATCAGATGGTCTTTTCACTTCGCTTTATCGCTCGTGCCAACGCGTACGCGTTCCTGCTGACCGAGCACTATCCGCCGATCTCCGATGAAAAGACTGCTGAGTGAGTGAGTTTCCTCTACATATAAAGCTCCCCTGTCCGGACCGGCAGAATCGGCTGATCACTTTTTTTAAGTGGCTGCTGGCGATCCCTTGGGTGATCTGGCTGTACCTCTGGGGCATCGCTTTCCAGATACTGCTGGTTCTGGCCTGGTTCGTTCTGCTCTTCACAGCTAAATGGCCGAAGGAGTTTTTCTCCTTCGCAGAGTCCTACTTCCGTTACTCGGTTAGGGCCAGCGCCTGGATGATGAACTTGACAGATGTCTGGCCTCCCTGGCACGGACGACCCGATGACGACTACGGACTGATACTGAACTTGGAGATGAAGGACCGCTACAACCGATGGAAGACCGGGTTCAGGATCTTCCTCGCCATTCCTCTGATGGTGCTTTCCGTAGGAATCGTCTACTACTCAATGATCTTCTGGTTTTTGGGCTTCTGGGCGATCATCTTTGTTGGTAGGCTGCCTGACTGGTGTAGAAGACCGATGGCCGATGCATTTGCAATGACCCAACGCATAAATGCGTACACCTACCTACTGGTTGAGGAGTGGCCGCCGCTTAAGGGTGAGGATGAGATAGAGCGAAGGCCTGATCAGCCGTTCGCACAGACAGTACAGGAGTTATAGAGACAATAGGAGTGCTCGATCGAGGCGCTGTCGGCTAGTCGTCGGAGCCGATCCAGTCCATCATCGAGCGTAGTTCCTTGCCTATCTGCTCGACCTGATGCTCTTTTTGCTCTGCTCGCATGCGCTGGAAGTTCTCTTGTCCTGCCCTGTTCTCCGCTATCCACTCCTTGGCAAACTCGCCTGACTGGATGTCTTTCAGGATCTTCTTCATCGCGGCGCGAGTCTCCTCGCCGATGACTTTCGGACCACGGGTGAGGTCTCCGTACTCGGCTGTGTTCGATATCGAGTCACGCATACCGGTGATGCCCTTCTCGTACATCAGATCGACTATCAGCTTTACCTCGTGTAGGCACTCGAAGTAAGCAAGTTGAGGTTCATAACCGGCCCCTACCAGCGTCTCAAATCCCGCTCTGACAAGCTCCGTCAACCCACCGCAGAGGACCGACTGCTCTCCAAACAGGTCGGTCTCGGTCTCGTCCTTGAAAGTTGTCTCGATAACGCCGGCCCTAGTTGCGCCTATCCCTTTTGCGTACGCCAGCGCTAGCTCTTTGGCGTTTCCTGTCGCATCCTTATATATGGCGAGTAAGGCCGGAACGCCCTTCCCTGCCTCAAACTGCCTGCGGACCAAGTGACCTGGGCCCTTTGGGGCGACCATCGCCACATCGACTCCCTCGGGGGGCTCGATCTGTCCGAAGTGGATCGTGAAGCCGTGCGCAAAAAGCAGCATGTCGCCGGGCTTCAGTCCATCTTTAATCTCCAATACATATACATCTGCCTGCTTTTCATCAGGCAGTAGGATCATAACCAGATCACCCTTGCTGGCTGCATCGGCTACACCAAGCACTTCTAGGCCATGGCTTTCTGCAGCCTCTCGGCTCGACGAGTCAGATCTCAAGCCGACAACAACGTCTACGCCGGATTCCTTCAGGTTTAGCGCATGTGCATGGCCCTGCGAGCCGTAACCCAGAATCGCGACTGTCTTTCCCTCGAGCTTTCCTAGATCAGCATCTTTGTCGTAGTACATGGTCCATGACTCTAGTAAACGAGCGCCGTGTGTAGCTACGTATAAAGACGGCTTTAAATAAAACTGGCGCCGGGCCTCCTGCCCGGCGCCAGTCCGTCCCTTGCAGGGGAGGTCTCTTTATCTGACTTTGAACTTGTGGGTTACCTTTGCTTTGTTGCCGTCTTTTTTGTTTTTCGCATAACCGCTCAAGACCAGGCTGTACTTGCTGCCTTTTTGCCTTATCTTCACCTTGGGCTTTATCAGCTTGTTGTCTTTGCTGACACGCAGGCTCAGCCTGTAGTTCTTCCTATTCTTCTTGCTGGCCTTTTTGCACTTCATTCGCCAGGCGTACTTGCTCTTCTTAGGCTTGCTTTTCTTGCTCTTTGCCGCCTTGTGTGCCTTCTTGCTCTTTTTGCCCTTCTTGCTGGCTTTCGTCTTCCTCTTGACGAGCTTCGAGCTGCACGTTGCCACCTTCTTCTTGCCCTTTATAAGGTCTGCGTTCACCTTCTTTAAAGGCCGGTTTGCCTTGGCGTTCAGCTTGATCCACCGCTTAGCGCTGCGCTTATGCGACTTTTTCTTCAAGGCCTTGGTGCTCAAGAACTCGATCTTGAAGGGGTCTACGGTAGCCCCTTGAGGATTTACGCCATCGTCGTACGTGAGACTCACAGCAACACGTGCATGAGACAGTTTTCGCATCAGTTGGATTGCCCATGGTGGGGGACCGTCATCACCATTGTGGTGATCGTCACATGCGTCCCCCATGCCATCACCGTCATCGTCTCTCTGGTCACTGTTTCCATTGGACAGGCAGTTGTCTACATCGTTGTTAACACCGTCTCCGTCGTTATCGTCAGGGTCATAAGGATTCTCACATGCATCCCCTGCACCATCTCCATCGGTGTCTTCTTGACCTGGGTTAGGTTCATACGGACAGTTATCATCCAGGCCATACAAACCGTCACCGTCTTTGTCTTCCCAATAATCTCTTTCCGGCCTGTTCTGGTCCTCCTCCATAACTTTCAGGACTACATCGAGAACTGTGTGAGCAGGCCCAACGCAGTCGATCGGATATGTTGAGTGTGGACAGGCAAATACTCCATCTTCTCGCGTGCCCTCTGTCAGGATCATCGGAACAACCTGTTGCATCACGTCGTCCATCGTCATATGAAGTGCAGGGATATCACCAGGCGCTACTGGGATTGCAGGAGTTGATACGACATTGACCCGATTCGGACGTAGCCAAACCTCCTGTGTGTACTTGACGTTGAAGGAGTGTCGGGAGATGGGACTCAACACGCTGACGTGCACCCTAAACACCTCGTTGCTTCCAAGGCGCCTGCACCCATTATCTGAGATTTTGTAAGCATTGTCTACTCCAACAGACATGTTTGTAAGAGTGCCGCTACCGCCCGCGCTGCCT
This sequence comes from uncultured Thermoleophilia bacterium, assembly GCA_963710065.1. Lineage (GTDB taxonomy): Bacteria > Actinomycetota > Thermoleophilia > Solirubrobacterales > CAVPYU01 > CAVPYU01. The sequence continues at coordinate 36,879 of CAVPYU010000010.1, forward strand.
GAATAGCCGCTGTTAGGCCCTGGAGATGTGAATAGCGTCATCGGTATTAGCTGTTTGAGAACTTCTTCCGGGCCGTCGTCTTTGGATCCTGAGCCAAGAGCTGTGGCCGTGTCCAAGGCGATATCGATGGATCCTTCAAAGTCGGTCCTTAATTCTGTCTGACTTTTCTTATCCTTATTGTTACATTCATTAATAGCCTGTGAGATGTCGAAGTTCTGCGGCCCCGATGTTCCAACGGTGACTGGTGCTGCCATCGCAGCTGCAGAAAACACACCTGTCAACGCTACGGCAAAAGCTGCAGATAGCATGGCTCGTTTAGTTCTTATGCGTGTAACTTGCGTTGCACAACGTATTGATCCACTCCGGGCAATCAGATCAAACATTGAGAACCTCCTTGTTCGACTGGACATATTGGGGACGGGTTAAATGTAACCCTCTATATGTGCAAAGGCATAAAGACCAACAGATGGCACAGATTTGTGAAATTCTTTTTTCAGCCCGCTAGTACACGCGTCCAGGCTTCCAGGACCAATATACGCCGCAGCCGATCTTCCACCGTGATGCCAACGTCTGTTTTGCCTTTAAACAAGGGTTTTTCGGGTTTGACTTCTATTCCAGTAGAGCTCTACAGACAGACGGCAGTTCCACTCCAGGAAGATACCCTCAAACAGCTGTCCAGTCTTTATTGAGACTTACCGCGCACTCTTAGCGCCATTTTGTTGACGTCCTTGCTGACCCGAGAATCGTCAACGGTGCGTGTACTGCAGACTGTCTTGCCTAAGTCTCGCTTCGCCCGCGCGAGATCGCTACTTCGCCGGTGCGAGCCATCTCGATCAGCCCGTACGGCTTCAGCATGTTCTCGATCGCCTCGATCTTCTGCACGGTGCCGGTTACCTCGACGATCACTCCACGGCTCGATACGTCGATTATCTTGGCCCTGAAAATCTGGACGATCTGCAGAACTTCCGCTCTTCTCTGAGAGTCGGCAGATACCTTGAAAAGCGCCAGTTCCCTCTCGACTGCTTCTTCTGGCTCTAGGTCACGTATCTTCAACACGTTTACCAGCTTGTGCAGCTGTTTCGTCACCTGGTCTATCTGAAGCTCTGCCCCGTCCAGCGTGATCGTCATTCTCGATACGGCCGGATCCTCTGTCGGCCCTACCGACAGCGTGTCTATGTTGAACCCACGACGTGCGAACATTCCGGAAACTCGTGCGAGTACGCCCGGTTTGTTTTCCACCAGAACTGAGAGGATGTGACGGCGACCGGTGTGACCGCCACTGTAGACCTGCAGGTCTTCCAGTTTCAACAATTCTGGTGTTCCTGGCTCACCCATCGCAACCTCACCCAACCATATCTCTTGCAGCCGCTCCGGCTGGAATCATCGGGAAACAGTTTTCCTCTTGGCGCACGTGCACATCGACAACGACCGATCCCTCGGCCGCCATGGCCGATTCCATCGCATCCTCGAGTTCGTCTTTATGGGTGACCTTCATTGCAAGCGCACCGTAGGCGTCGGCCAGCTTTACGAAGTCGGGGCTGGAGCCCAAATTAACGCCTGAGTAACGCTTATCCCAGAAGAGCTCCTGCCACTGCCTGACCATACCAAGATAACCGTTATCCAAAATGAATGTCTTGATCGGGATGTCGTTATCAACACAGGTCGCGAGCTCCTGGGCGGTCATCTGGAAGCTGCCGTCTCCTGCAAGATTGACCACAGTTTTATCTGGGCATGCAACTTTGGCACCCATCGCCGAAGGCAACCCGAACCCCATCGTGCCCAGTCCTCCGGATGTGATCAGCTGTCTGGGGTCTTTGAAGTGGTAGAACTGCGCACACCACATCTGGTGCTGTCCCACGTCTGTAGCCACGATGGCATCACCATTTGTCACCTTGTACAGTGTTTCAACCATGTACTGAGGCTCGATCTCGCCATCCTTGGACTCCTCATACGCGAGTGGGTACTCACCCGACCAAGCCTTGATCTTCTTCCACCACTCATCTAGGCGTGACCGATCAGGCTTCAGTGCTCTGTATTCACTTGTCAGCTTCGACAACACGTCTTTGCAATCGCCGACTATCGGTATATGTACGGGCACGTTCTTCGATATCTCTGCCGGGTCGACATCGATATGTATGAACTTGGCATTCGGCGCAAACTCGGAGAGCTTTCCAGTCACCCTATCGTCAAAGCGTACACCGATGCCACAGATCAGGTCCGCTTGGTCCATCGCATAGTTCGCCGCCCTGGTTCCGTGCATCCCGAGCATTCCGAGCCACTGCTCATGAGGGGCAGGAAAGCCTCCCAGTCCCATCAAAGTGCTGGTTACTGGTAGTCCTTCTACCGCTGCAAGCTCTCGTAATTCCTCGAAAGCGTTGGCGTTGATCACGCCACCGCCTGTATACAAGACCGGACATTTGGCGTGTGCCAGTGCCTTGGCGGCCAGCTTTATCTGCTTGGCATTGGCTTCGAAATCGGGTTTGTAACCCTGCAGTTCAACATCGTGCGCCGGCTCGTACTCGATATCTGCCTTGGTCAGGTCCATGGGAATATCGACAACCACGGGCCCAGGCCTTCCCGATCGAGCAATATAGAAGGCCTCGTGGATCACGTGAGATATCTCTCTCGGATCTTGAACCAAGTATGAGTGTTTGACGATCGGAAGAGTGATTCCTGTGACGTCGGCCTCTTGAAAGCCGTCTGTCCCAACCAGTTCGGCCCTCACCTGGCCGGTGATAAAGACTGTTGGGACGGAATCCATGTGAGCGTCGGCGATGGGCGTCACGAGATTCGTCGCTCCCGGCCCGCTCGTTACTAGTGCAACGCCCACCTTGCCCGAGACTTTCGCGTAACCTTCGGCGGCATGACCCGCACCCTGCTCATGCCTGCAGAGAATATCCCTGATCCCAGCGTCGTAGAGCGCGTCGTATGTCGGGATGTTGGCGCCACCGGGAATGCCAAATACGGCCTCAACGCCCTCGTTCTTTAATGATTCGATGATCACGTCTGCAGCTCTCATATGCGCCAACCTCCTTTCAAGGTGTGAAAATTTCACAAAATACCTGGAAATGCAGTGTACCAGTGACAATCCGCCAAACTGAGCCATCTTGATCGGATTAACTGAAAATAAACGAACGATCTCGGTGACTGCAGTCCTGGTTGTTATTTTGGTTACAGCCTTCGGGCTCCGCCTGTACGAAACACTTACACCTGACGACTATGTTTCGCAAGACGAGGCTGCGTATACGTCGCTTGCGGAAACTATCTATCTACATGGCTCGTTTGGCGGCCCTCCGGCAAAGACCTCCGCTCCCGAGAGATGGACGCCAGGCGCGCCTCTCCTTTTTGCAGCGTCTTTCGCTGTCCGCGGCGGGGTCGCCCCAACCGCAGCTCGAATCAGCCAGGCCTTGGTCGGCACGTTACTTGTCTTCATCGTCTACATGCTGGCAACAAATCTTTCCCGACGTAGATCAGCGGGACTGGTCGCAGCGGCACTTATTGCCGTGTACCCACCGATCGTCAAGATTACCGGAGACCTTTTAAGCGAGCCACTTGGCGCTCTGCTTCTAGCCACAGGAACGCTTTTCTTTGTGCTTGCCGCAGACTACGGCCGCGGCGGTGGTTTGATGAAAGCCAACCTGTGGTTTGCACTCTCTGGACTGACACTGGGCCTAGCTGTGCTCACCCGTGCCGACTATCTACTCTTGCCCATTGTGCTTTTTCCTTTTGCAGTTGCGTCCGTTTGGAGTGCCAGTGGTGTTGTGCAAAGGCCTTGGTTATCCCGGCTTCTACCGGCGCTTGCCCTTCTTTTGGCCTTCACGCTCACGTTGGCGCCGTGGAGCATCCGCAACTCGATGCTCGAAGACCGCTTTGTGCCCGTAACCACAGGTGGCGCCACACCTCTCTTCATCGGAACTTATCTCCCGGGTGACGGAGGTCGCGCCGGTGTCAAAGAGAAGCTGAGAGACGAGGCTGAGCGTATTCATCCATCGATAAAGGGTGAGCAGACATTCAGAATCCCGGCCCAGTTCATCATGGATGCAGTCGCCAGACGACACCCTGATCTTTCTCGTGACCGTGCGATCTCGTTAGAGGCTCGCAAGAACATCCGTCGATATGCACTGGGCGATCCAATCGACTTTACCGCGATGATGGCTCGCAAAGTGCCACGGATGTGGGATAGGCCGTACGACGGAGGCCGCTACCCTGCAAGCACAGGGCCACGCCTGCTGCACATCGGTTACCTGTTGATCGGTGTCATCGGTGCCTTTCTGTTGCTAGCGCGAGGCACTCGCCGCTTTTCTGCACTGGTGTTGATCACCGTGATCGCATACGGCACGGCGATGCATCTTCTTGTTGTCGCATTTCCTAGATACAACCTTCCTTTGATGCCTCTGGTAATAGCCCTGGGAGCAGCCGGAGTCGTGCCTGCGCTTATCGAAAAGCTGCAGATGAAGCGCTCAGACACTCTCGGGTAGCCGTAAATCCTCGCCACACGCTTTACAGACCTGGTCATACATCTTCAATCGTGCGCCGCAGCGACTGCAGGCACGATCCGGCTCATCCTTTTCCCATCTGTATAGAAGTGCCGCGACCAGTCCGATGAGGGGCAGACAGAACCCGACAAAAAACCAGACGATGAACGAGCTTGCCTTGATCTTTGCAACTATCCCAGTCGCCAGACCGAAGAAGAAGAGGATCACCAGGAACGCCATGTAAGGGAATGTACCGCGCTCCAGCCCGGTTGCAACCTACAACTGTCTCGTCCTCAGATCAAAGCTTGCTGGCAAGCCAGATGATGCCAAGGGCAACCACTGCAATGCATACAAGCCAGACAAGGATGGATACTGCACCAAACACCAGCTTGAGCAGAATGTAGGCCAGGACAACGATCCCGATAACTATCAGGATCCTCTGCCCTAATCCTTTTGCTTTCTCACCCATGGCCCAGAACTCTATTCGATGTGGCAGACGCCTATGAAATATTTTCCGCCATAAAGTCTGCCATTTTGTGCCTTCGCGGCCTTATTACCTATAGAGAAAGGATTCTCAGTGTCCCCATGTCACTTCGAGGAGGAAGTATGAAGCCCGGTTCTTTTATTGGACGGAGTACGAGCGCACGCTTGAAATCGATCGAAAAGTTATTTGCTACAGCAGTCCTTGTTGCTGCATTTTTGACCTTAATACCGGTGTCAGCATCTGCCTTTGGGCCACCGAGCCAGTCAAGCCATAAGCTCGTACCGGTCTACGGCAATGGGCAACAGTGCAACATCAGCGATCCGGGTGATTGCGGAAACGGCGGTCCGGCGGGTCCTGGCGATAACGCTTCTCTTGGCGCACCTACTGAGCTAGTCGTGGATAGCGCGGGAAACCTGGTTATAGTCGATTTTTTTACGAACCAGATCCGCAGAATCGATCCCAGCGGAAGGATCGAAAGGATGGTCGGCAATGGTCAATTGTGCTTTCCGGGCAGCCCGTGCGGAGATAACGGACCTGCGTCACAGGCAAAACTTGGTTTCCCATGGGGCGTTGGACTCAATCCGAGTAACGATGACCTCTACATTGCGGAGTCATTGATGTCCATGCTGGGTGGCAGTCAGATAAGGATGTACGACAGATCCAGCGGGAATATCGTGCCGGCTGCAGGTTGTTCTCCGCTCATATCGCCCACATGTAAATCTCTCGACCCGGACGATAACGGCGGGTTTCCTCCCGCTAACCCGGTGGCGAATCAAACAATGCTCGGGTATTTCATCACCGACGTCGCAGTAGATAATTCGGGCGATCTCTTTGTTATTGCTTCGGGACTTCCCAACAGCCCTGTGCCAAATCCCACCGATCCATTCTCAATGTTCGGCACAAGCACAGTGCTAAAGATCGATGCTTCGACCAACGCTGTCTCACACGTTGTAAACAGCTTTGAGCAAACCGGCACGGCGCCCGATGAGTGGCTTCTTGGAAGTTGCGCCGAGCTTGTGCAAGTTCCAGGTTCCTGCGGAGACGGTGGCGACGCGGTAGATGCAGGTCTAGGAATGGCGACCAGCCTTACCTTCGACTCATCGGGGAATCTCTATATCCTGGACGGAGGCTCCGCGCGCGTACGCAAAGTCACTGCCGGAAACGGCGAAATTGAGCCTACTGACACGATATCGACCGCGGTTGGCAGCGGCGCTCGATGCGCACCTTTTGAGTGGTGCGGCATCCCGGGTCAAGGCACAAACATCGAATTACAACTCACGACCGGTCTGCTCGGCATGGGTGGCGGAGCTCTTGCGATCGATCCAAACGACGGAAAACTCATCATCGCGGACGGCACGGATGTAATCAAGTACGACAATTCTGGAAACGTAGATCGTGTATTTCGCAGCGGCGGTAGTGACATCATGTTTTCCAGTGGCTTAACGCGCGAAAAGACCGGTGCAAAGAGACTGCTTTTCTCCAGCATGAGTGGAAGCCAGATCGTCACTCTCGGAGAACATGAAGAGGATCCAGGTCCGGGTCCCGGTCCGGATCCCGGCCCAGGCGCAGGCCAAAGTAATACTGGCGGATCAAGCTGTGATCGGATCAACTACGAGGCATCTGTTACCACCTCAAGAGTGATCGGTACAAAGCGTCTCTTAAAGAAGGGTGTTCCGCTCAAGTTAAACACGTCGCATTCGGCGAAGGTAAAAGTGGACGTCCTTGTCAGCACCGGTGGTGCGGCCAAGCGACTGCTTGGTAGCAAGAAGAGCCGGATTCTTGTGCGGAAAACATACAAAGTCAACGGTACGAAGTCACTGAACGCAAAGTTGAAGAGCAGCGTGCGCAAACGTTTGAACCGCTCGCTCAAGACAAAGTACGGCAAGAAGTTGCGACTTCGCATCTACGCAAAGACTCTCTTCAAGCCCAGTCAGCTTTCAAGCAGCGACTACGTAACATTAACGTTGAAGAAGAGCTTCCGCGCTGAGCGTAAGTTGAGTAACCAAAAGAAGGGCTCTACCAAGGTCAGTCGCAAGAAGCTTGCTCCATATTCGACCTGCGCCAGCCCGATCAACCTCAAGTTGAAGGCCAGTAAGCGCCTCACGTGGAAGAAGCTACTGAGCAAGAAGGGAATACCGGTAACGGTGAGCACGTCCCTGCCCACATCGGTCAAGCTCAATCTGTCGATGTGGGGCAGGTCGTTGTCGGCGCTCCGTCTTTCGACAAAGAGCGTAAGTAAGAATAAGGCGAAGAGGCTCGGGAAGCGCAATCTCAAGGCCGGCAGTCGATCGACCAAGGTGAGACTGAAGCTCAGCAAGAAGCAGATCAGTAAATTGAAAAAGGCGAAGAAGCGGAGCAAGAAGCTGCGCAAGCGCATCACCGTACGCTTCAAGCTCGAGGGATACGCAACCGGCCTGTCCGAGAAGGTCAAGGACCGTAGGTCTTTAACGTTGA